>CAVXJO010000005.1:0-310399 GCA_963762125.1 uncultured Thermoleophilia bacterium | reverse complement strand
TGGTGCGGTCAGGTCGTCGGGTCGCCGAAGGCGGGGGTGTCGGCCAGCGAGTCGTCCTCGAGCCACTGCCGCCCCGTCGAGCACTTGTCGGCAGCGGCACACCAGGCGGCGCAGCCGATGTCCTGCCTCGGGTTGGGGTTGCAGGCGCCGCAGGCGCCGCAGTAGCGACGCGCGTCGTCCTTGAAGAACTCGATGGTCGCGCCGCAGTTCGAGCATGGCACCTCGAAGATGTCCTCAGTCGTCCAGTTGCTCCGATCCTGGCCGGGGCAGCCCCTGTCCATCATCATCGCTCCGCCTCCTCGTGGCGCGGATGGCAGCCGGTGCGCTTCATCCTGTACTCAGGATACCCCGCGGGAACGGGGTGCGGCATGACATTGGTCAATCCGGCTGCTCGTCGGCCCATGCCGAGCAGGTCCTTCACCAGGCAGTGGACGTAGGGCGAGGCGACGCCCGATATCCACTGTGATGCCAGGCCGAGGACGCCCGGCAGCCATGTGCATGTAGAGCAGGGCGTTGACCAGGCCGGCGGTGAAGATGTACTCCTGCCGTGCGGGGTTGTACCGCATCGACATGGGCAGACCGGCCTTCGTCCTGGTGTCACCGAGCAGCAGGATGTAGACGGGCGCGATGCTGAAGTCGGCGGCGCTGCCGGTCGGTTCGGGATCCTAGGCCTTCTGCCAGGCTTCCCGCGTGGTCTCCATGGTGCGTGTCTGCGCCATGTACTCGCCGTACCAGCCCGCGATCCTGCTTCGGTACGCCGGGTCCTTGACCACCACGAACTCCCAGGGCTGCTGCTTGAACCCGGACGGAGCCCATCGGGCGGCTTCGATGATCTTGTCGATGTCGTCGTCCCGTACTGGGTCAGGCCTGAAACGGCGGATGCTCCGCGTGTTCCGGACGATCTCCATGAAGTCGTCGTACTTCACGTGAAGCCTCCTGAGCTCATGCCGACGGACTGTCGAGTGTCAAGACGCATCAGACCACGGACGGGACCGCCGCCGACGCACCGGGGGCCATATCGCCGGGTGCGCGGCGTGCCCCACGGCGCCCCCACGCCGATCACCTGCGGCGGTCAATCCTCAAAGGCGCCGTCCTGCATGCCCGAGTGCCGGCCCCAGTCGAAGTCGTCCCAGTCGAGGGCCGTGTAGGTCATGCTCGCGGTGAGCGGTTCGCCCAGCGACTCCAGGTGCGCCCGACTCGGGTGCATGACGAAGGGCTCTGCCCTGTGGCGGCTGCTGGCGCTGTCCCACTGGTCCTCGGGTATCTCGTCGCACTTGCGCAGCAGCAGGTCCCACTCGAAGTCGACCCACTCCTGGAGCGTTTCCAGCAGGTGTTCGTTGCCGGGGAGCGCCAGGTGGGCGAAACGGCCCTGGCGCTCCAGCCACTCGCCCAGCGGCCGCTTGTGCCGCGGCCGGTAGGTGAGACGGTATACGCCCTCGTTGACTTCGAAGAGCGGCCAGTAGCAGGTGTCCGTGGCCAGGCGTGACAGCTCGATGCCCTCGTCGTTGTCGGTGCGCCAGCCGCGCGGGCAGGGCGAGAGCACATTGAGGAACGTGGGGCCTTCCACCGCCAGCGCCTTGGACGCCTTGTGGATGAGGTCCTGCGGGTCGTGCGGCGAGGACTGGGCCACGTAGGGAAGGCGGTGGGCGACCATGATCTCGGTGAGGTTCTTGCTGTGACCCTCCTTGCCGGGCAGGTCGGAGCCGACGGGGCTGGTGGTCGTCCACGCTCCGTGCGGCGTCGCGCTCGAGCGCTGGAAGCCGGTGTTCATGTAGGCGCCGTTGTCGTAGCAGACGTAGAGCATGTCGTGGCCGCGCTCCATGGCGCCGGAGAGCGCCTGCAGGCCGATGTCGTAGGTACCGCCGTCGCCGCCGAAGGCGATGAATTTGACCCGTTCCTCGAGCTTGCCGCGCTTGTAGAGGGCGCGAAAGGCGGTCTCGACGCCGGAGAGCGTCGCCGCCGCGTTCTCGAAGTTGGTGTGGATGTAGCTGCCCTTCCAGGCGGTGTACGGGTAGCGCGTCGTCGAGACCTCGAGGCACCCGGTGGCGCCGGAGACGACGTAGTGGCTCTCGACCTGCGAGAGCACCTGATTGACGACGATGGAGGCGCCGCAGCCGCTGCAGAGCCCATGGCCGCTGGAGAGCTCCGGCGTCCTTTTCGCCAACTCCTGAACGCGGCGGCGGTGCTCGGCGTAGAGCTCCGTCGGGACGAGGGCGTCGAACCTGCAGGCCTCGACGCAGTGGTTGCAGGTCACGCAGCGGCGTTCGTCGATGGTGATCGTGCCGGCGAAGTGGCGCTCCTTGCCCTTGCCGTGCGAGCGCGACGGGTCGCGGCGTACGTCGATGCACTGGACGGGGCACTTCTTCTGGCAGGCGCCGCAGAAGGTGCAGGCGTGAGCTCCGTCCTCGGTGCGGCGCAGGTCGAAGAGACCGACTCCGGGCAGCTTGTGGACCAGGTCGCGTACGGCGAAGCTGTTCTCGGGGATCGGGTGGCCGTAGAGGATAGCCTGCTTCTCGTCGGCATGCGTGGGGGTCGTGGGCCTCGCGCTCATGTCGTCCTCGCTGTCGGGGAAGTGGATCGCTTTTGTCCGCAATGAGGGGAAAGTCGAAAAAATACCATACCGCCCCGTACGCTGCAAGGCGCGCATGCAGTTCCCCTGTATGCGACGGGCGAGTTGCGCCGGAGCCGGTCCATCGGGCGGACGGTGCGGATGGGCGCGAGAGGCGGGGCTGAGTAGACTCGCCCCATGTCTGACTTTGATGAGACGCAGCGGCAGCCCGAAGGCGGCCGCCGCAACGCAGCTGGTGCGGCCGCCCTGGTCGTGGTCCTCACGGTGTCCATCCAGACCGGCTCCGCGCTGGCCGTACGCGTCATCGAGTCGGTGGGCGTGTTCGAGGCCCTCTGGTTGCGCACCGCCTTCGCCGCGCTGATCCTGGTGGCGGTCCGGCCGAGCGCGCTCAGGCGGCTGCCGCCCAGGGGTCACCGCCTGCCGCTCGCGGCGCTCGCGGTGACTCTCTTCCTCATGAATCTGAGCTTCTACGCTGCGATCAGCCGCGTGCCGGTCGGCATCGTCGTAGCCATCGAGTTCGCCGGGCCGCTCGGCGTGGCCGTGATCGGCACGCGGCGCAAGCTGGACTGGCTGTGGATCGTGTTGGCCGGCGCGGGTGTCGTCGTGCTCGCCGGCCCCTCGGGCTCGGCCACGGGCCTCGGCGTGGTGCTGGCGCTGTCGGCCGGCGTGTGCTGGGGCGTCTATCTGCTGCTGGCCAAGCACGCCGTGACCGGCATGGACCCGCTCTCGGTCACGGTTCTGATGATGGCCGGCGCCACTGTCCTCGCCACGCCGCTGCTGGCGATCGACGGCGTCAAGCTTGGCGGCCACTGGGACGCGGTCATGCTCGGCCTGGTCATCGCCGTCGTCTCGTCGGCCTTCCCGTACCTGCTGGAGATGACGGCGATCCGCCGCGTCCGCGCCGCCACGTACGGCGTGCTGCTGAGCATCGAGCCGGCCGTCGCCGCGCTGGCGGCGCTGGTGGTGCTCGGCCAGCGCATCTCGCCGCTGGAGGCGGCGGCGATGGCCGCCGTCATGGCCGCGGCCGCCGGTGCCAGCTGGACGAGCGGCGGCGCCGCCGAGGCCGGCGTGGACCTGCCGGCGCCATGACCCCCGCCGACCGGGCCCATCGCCAGACCACAGACTCCACACGGGGGCCAAGGCGCTGGCCAGGTGTCCGGCCTTGCTGCACGTGAGTCGCGACTCCAGGCGCACCGGGATCGCGGGCCGCCTCGTCGCCGAACTGCGAGCGGAGACGCTTCGTCGTGGCGCTCGCCGGCTGTACATCTCGGCGACGCCGTCGGAGTCGGCGCTCGGCTTCTGCCTCTCGCTGGGCGCGGAGCCGGCCGCTCCGGTGGACGAGTGGCTGTTCGCGCTCGAGCCTGAGGACGTGCATCTGGTGCTGGGGTTGTGACGGGACGGGGTGGCCCTTCGGCCGGCCGTCCGTGAGGCGCCCGCGGTTCAAGTAGAATCGCTTCGCAGCCGACACCGGTCCTGCGGACGGGCACAGAACAGAGAGGAGCGTCGTGTCACCAGACGAGTCGCAGGAACGGCAGAGCGGCATGACGATCCTGCTGGCGGAGGACGACCCGGATCTGAGCGATCTGGTGGGCCACGTGTTGCGGGCCGACGGCTATCGCGTCGAGGTGGCCGCGGACGGAGAGGAGGCACTTGCGCGCTTCGGCGAGTGCTGCCCCGACCTGGTGGTCCTCGACGTCATGATGCCACGCCTGACGGGTTTCGAGGTGCTCAGCCGCTTGAGGGCTCTGGAAGACGAGGGCGTGCGCGTGCCGGTGCTCATCCTCAGCGCACGGACCTCCGAAGAGGACATCGTCAAGGGCTTCAGGCTCGGCGTCACCGACTACGTCACCAAGCCGTTCATGATCGGTGAGCTGCGCGCGCGCGTCCGCTCGCTGCTCGCGCGCGCCTGACCGGCGTCCCCGCCGTCTCGGGTCGGGCTAGTCTGCCTGAAAACCCTTGCGCTCCAACGGTTCCCAGCGCGCCTTGCGACCCGCGATGAGCTCGACCATCGCTGCGAACCGCCAGACGGCCAGCAGTTGCCGGTAGCCGAAGTTCTCGATCACGGTGCACAGGAGCAGCCAGGCGATGTCGGCGATGCTCTGGGAGTGCGGCGAGCGTGCGTCGTCCATGACCAGCGCCGAGACCGACAGAGCGACGCCGTAGGCCATGGCGACCAGCACGAACAGGACGAGGAACGTGGCGTTCAGCTCGCCGAACAGGGCGCTGACGACGATCACGACGTAGCCGACGACCTCCACCACGGTGCCGCCGGCCTCGAAGATCCAGAGATAGGGCAGGCCGAGCAGGCCCACCGCTCCCTGCGAGGGCCGGCAGACCATATCCCGGTTCCACCAGAGGCATTGCAGCAGGCCCCTGTGCCAGCGCTTGCGCTGGCTCTGCAGCCCCTTGAGCGATTCCGGAGCCTCGGTCCAGACGACGGGATCGGGAACGAAGACGATGCGAAAGCGCCGCTTCTTCGCTCTGAAGGCGCGGTGCATGCGCAGCACGAGCTCCATGTCCTCGCCGATCGCCTCGGGGTTGAACCCCCCGACTTCCACCAGCGCGTCCTTGCGGAAGATCCCGAACGCACCCGAGATGAGGAACAACCCGCCCGACCGGCTCCACGCCGTCCTGCTCGCGATGAAGGCGCGCATGTATTCGACGACCTGCAGCGCCGCAAGGAGGTTGCGGGGCGCGCCGACGCGGGTCACGCGTCCGACGGAGACGGCGCAGCCGTTGACGATGCGCACGGTCCCGCCCACCGCGATCGTCTCCTGCGGGCGCTCGATGAACGGACGCACCGCGCGCAGCAGCGCGTCCTTCTCCAGGATCGCGTCGGCGTCGGTCACGCAGACGAGCGGATAGCGCGCCGCGTTGACGCCGGCGTTGATCGCGTCGGCCTTGCAGCCGCCGTTCTCCTTGCAGACCACCACCAGGTTGGCAAGACGCCGGGAGACGTAGACCGCCTTCGTACGCTCGCTCGGCAGTTGCACGCGCAGCGGAGTCTGCGAACGCACCAGGCCGTAAGCCTCCGTGAGCCGCTCGAGCGTGCGGTCCGTGGAGCCGTCGTCCACGACGACGATCTCGAACTCGCCGTACTCCAGGAGCCGCAGCGCATCGACGGAGTCGACGATGCACGCCTCCTCGTTGAAGGCCGGCAGGATGATCGAGACGGGCGGTGTGAGCGGCGACTGGAGGACGATGTCGTCGCCGCCGAGCGCCAGCCGGCGCATGTGCACGCCCGACTCGTAGAACGAGATCGCGAAGAGTGCGGCATACACGGCGTCGAGCGCGATGAAGTAGCAGAGGAAGAAGGTGCTGACGACGGCGAGCGAGGTGCTCACGGTCGCAGCTCCGGCGTGGGAGTCGCCACTGCGCTGGGATCGGCGAGCTCGAGGTCCTGCAGGACGGCGAGGCAGCGGTCACGGACGTAGCGGTCCTCGGACGTCGCGAGAGCGCGGAGCGCCTCTTGCCCCGCACGTCCCAGGGCGCCCAGCGCCTCGGCGCAGTTGCGGCGTACCCACCAGCTCTCGTCCTTGATCGCGGCGCTGAGCGCCGGGATGCTCTTCCGGTCGCCGAGAGCGCTCAGGCTGGCGGCCGCCTGGGCGCGCACCTGCCAGGCGTCGTCGCGCAGGGCGCCGCGAAGCGCGGGGGGCGTGAGGGGGCCGCCGACCGCTCCGAGCGCAGCCGCCGCCCGCGCGCGGACGTTCAGGTTGCCGCTGCCCTCGAGCAGGCGGATCAGCACAGGCTCGGCGCGAGGGTCGCGGATCTCGCCCAGCACGCGCACTGCGGTGACGGCGGCGTCGTGGGCGCCCGCCTTGCCGGAATCGGCGGCGGAAGCGATCTCGATGAGAGTCGGCACCGACGCGGGTCCCATCTCGATGAGGTCGGTGGCGACGCTGGTCGCCGTCCAGCGCGACGAGTCCGCGAGGGCGGTCGCCAAGGCGTCGACGGCGGCAGGGTCACCGATCGCGGCCAGGCTCCGCGCCGCCGTCATGCGCACGTCGTCGCTGCCGTCGCTCATGAGTTCGACGAGCGCCGCCACGGCGGCGTCCGACCTCATGCGTCCGAGCAGGCTCGCCGACGCAGCCCGGCTCCAGCGATTGCGGGCGTGCAGCCCTTCCACAGCCTGCCGCACGTAGCCCTGCTCTTCGAGATAGGCGGTGATGCGCTCCGCCTCCGGTCCCCGCAGCATCGCCCGATAGCGCAGGAGCAGATCGAGCACGATGGGTCGTTCCCGTGGCGGCGGCGTCGGCAGGGGAGCGCCGTCGAGCACCAGATCGTCGATCGGATCGCGCCACGCGGCCACGACACTCCTTCTGCGGCGCGCTTCGTGTCTCTGGAGCAGGCGGAAGCCGACGGCAAGGCAGGCCAAGGCCACCGCCCAGGCCAGGAGTACCGCCACGATGCCGATCATGAGCGTCAGCAGTGAGACCCTTCGTCGCCGTCGTCGCCCGCGGGCGTGCGCCCTTCGCGCGACACTTGCTCAGCTCCGTTCGCCGAGATCGGCGAGACTCCTAGGCCGGATGGCAAAAGAGACGGGGCGGGCCGCCGGAAGGGCCACCCGCCCCGTCTCTGCGTACGGGCGCCGCGCGGCCAGAAGACCGGCGCGGCGGTCCCTACTCGAGCACCACGAACGCGTCGGCCGTGAGCTCGTATTCCTCGTCTTCGTTGAGGTCGTGTACGCGGATCCGCTCGAGCTCGCCCTCGCCGAGCAACTCGAGCGGCTGCGCCTCGCTCAGGATCTTGACGTCGCTGAGGCGCAGGGCCGAGCGCACGGCCGGACTCACGCTCGGCTCTTTGCCCGTCGTCATGAGCACGACGCGGCCGGTGTGGTCGGTGAGTCCCATCGCCAGCTGCGCGGACGTATCGCCGCTGTCGAGCACGACGACGCGTTCGTCGGCGACCCGGCTCGGGTCGTCGAGCTTGCGGTAGAGGCCCTTGCCCTCGTAGGCGTCGAGGTTCTGGATCTCGACCTCGGCGACGGCCGCGGGGATCGGGTGACAGGCGGTGCCGCCCGGCGTCTTCTTGGCGTCCTCCGGGCCGACGCCCTCGCGCCAGTTCTTGATCGCCTCGTGTAGGGCGTCAGCCGCCAGGTTGCTGCAGTGCATCTTGATCGGCGGCAGGCCCTCGAGCGCGTCGGCGACATCGCCGCGGGTCACCTTGAGAGCGTCGTCGAGCGTCATGCCCATCACGAGCTCGGTGATCATGCTGGAGGTGGCCACCGCGGAGCCGCAGCCGAAGGTCTGGAACTTGATGTCTTTGATGTGGTCGTCCTCTACCTGGATGTAGATGTCCATCATGTCGCCGCAGACCGGGTTGCCCACGCGGCCGACGGCGACGTCCGGGCCCTCCAGCGTCCCCACGTTGCGCGGGTCGCGGAAGTGCTCGAGGGTCTTCTCCGTGTACTGCGTCGATTTCATCAGGATGCGCCTTTCGAAGGTCAGGTGGCCGCGGCCGTCAGGACGTCGCGGGAGCGTGTGTCTTGTAGAGCGGCGAGAGCGCGCGCAGCCGGCCGATCACGCCCGGGAGCGCGGCCATGATGCGGTCCACGTCCTCCATCGCGCTCCAGCGCCCGAAGGTGAACTCGAGTGACCCGTGCGCCTCTTCGTGCAGCAGACCGCAGGAGATGAGTGTGTGCGACGGCTCGAGCGTCTTGGAGCTGCAGGCGGAGCCGGTCGACGCGGCGATGCCGGCGTCGCGCAGCGACAGCACCATCGCCTCGCCCTCGACCCCGTGGAAGCGGAAGTGGGCGTTGCTGGGCAGCCGTTGCTCCGGGTGGCCGTTGAGGTGCGAGTCCGGGACCTCTGCCAGCACCCGCTCGACCAGCCGATCGCGGATGGCACGCAGGCGCTCGACCTCCGCCGGCATCTCCGCGGCCAGGATGTCGGCGGCCGCCGCCATGCCGACGATGCTCGCGAGGTCCTCGCTGCCCGAGCGCAGGCCGCGCTCCTGGCCGCCCCCGAGCAGTACGGGCGCCACCTGCACGCCCTGGCGGACGTACAGGGCGCCGAGTCCACGCGGACCGTAGAGGTCGTTGCTGGAGAGACTCAGCAGACTGACCGGCACGGCGCTCGTGTCGAGGGGGATGAGTCCCTCGGCGGCGACGGCGTCGCTGTGCAGGGCGATGCCGGTGCCGTCCAGCAGGTCGGCGATCTCCGCGATGGGCTGGACGGTGCCGATCTCGCTGCTGGCCCACTGCAGCGAGACGAGGATCGTCTCGTCGGTGATGCGCGCGCGCAGCTTCTTGGGCGACACCCGCCCGTGCAGGTCGATCGGCGCCCGCGTCACGCGGAAGCCGCTCTTCTCGAGGTACTTGGCGATGTTGAGCACGCTGATGTGTTCGGCTTCGCTGATGATCACGTGGTCGCCCTTGCGCTTGTTGCGCAGGGCGTAGCCGACGATGGCCAGGTTGCTGGCCTCGGTCGCTCCCCCGGTGAAGACGATCTCGCGCGGCTCGGCGCCGAAGAACGCTGCGATGCGGCCGCGCGCCTCTTCCAGGGCCTCGGTCGCAACGTCCCCCACGCCGTGCAGGGAGGCGGCGTTGCCGAACTCTTCCGTGAGGAACGGCAGCATCGCCTCGACCACGCGCGGATCGACGGGCTTGGCGCTCTGGTAGTCGGCGTAGACGATCCCACGCGCGCGCAGCGACTCGCCGGGATCTGGCAGGTGAAGGTCCGTTCCGCTGGCCTCAGTCATGGCGCCGCCTCAGAACCACATCGTGGCGTCGGCGTCGAGAGCAAGGTCGTTCAGGGTGGCCGCACCGACGATCTTGACGCCGTCGATGAGCTCCACCGTCTCCCAGCCGAGCATCTGCTTCGAAGCCTCGCACACGTACACGGTGATGCCCATGTCCATGGTCTTCTTGAGCATCTCGGCGACGCTGGGGAAGCTGCCCAGCTGCATCTTCTCGGCGGCGCCCGGCTTGAGTACGATCAGTCCCATGCCCAGGTAGTACACAGCCGCTTCGAGGCCCATGGCCTTGGCGCTCTGCGCGAGCACGAGCGGCGAGTACTGGCGCTCGGGGAGGTTGCTGGTCTGCACGTAGAGGATGTTCTGCTCGTCGGCCATGGTGATCCTTTCGGTCCTACTTGAGGCGGCGCAGGAGGATGCGGAGCTCTACGCCGTCGTTTTCGAGCGAGACGACCTCGTGGCCGGCGCGCTTGGCAAAGCGCTTGAGGTCCTCCTCGGCGGCGGGGTCGTCGGCGATGACCTCCAGCACGTCCCCGACCTCGATCGAGTCGATGCTCTCCCGCGTCTGGAACAGCGGCTCGGGGCAGTACAGCCCGATGCAGTCGAGGGTGAGGGCGGGCTTCGGTTCCTCTGACATGTGGTCTCCCTTCGCAGGTGCTGAGGCGCAGCTACACTCCCTCCAGCGCGGTCTATACCCGACCATGGCGGTTGGTATTCACCGCGCCCGAAGGGGGTGTCCCTCCGCATGACGCCTCCGCGGAGCGACTCGCGTCGGACAGCGGCAGGGACTACAGGCGTGCTGACGAGAGATGTGGCCCGGGGCTCTTCGCCCGGCATCTGTACGAGATGCGCGGCACGCTCACCCTCTGCTCCGCTCTCGACGCGGAGGACGCGCCTCGCCTCGCCTTCGCCGGCGCGTCCGGCACGATGTGCGTGCCCGCCGTGCCGGCCATCGCCGGGCCCACCTCGGTGAGGCTGGCGATCACCGCTTCGCCGCCGGCCTCGACGAAGCGCAGGCAGGCCTCGACCTTGGGACCCATGGAGCCGGCCTTGAACTGTCCGTCGGCGGCGTAGTCGCGCATCTGGCCGGCGGTGACGCGGCCGAGCGCCTTCTGCTCCGCGGTGCCGTAGCCGATGTAGACCTGCGGCACGTCGGTGAGGATGAGGAGGGCGTCGGCGGAGAGCTCACGCGCGAGCAGCGCCGCGGCGAGGTCCTTGTCGATCACCGCGTCGATCCCGGAGAGGGCGCCGCGGCTCCTGACCACCGGCACGCCGCCGCCGCCCGAGCAGACGACCAGCGCGCCGGCCGCGGAGAGGTCGCGCAGCGCCTCGAGCTCGACGATCTCCCGGGGCTCGGGGCTGGGCACCACGCGGCGCCAGCCTCTGCCGGCGTCCTCGCGCATGGCGAGGCCCTCCTCGAGCATCATCCTCTTCGCCTCGGCCTCGGAGTAGAAGGGGCCGACCGGCTTGCTCGGCGCGGCGAAGGCCTTGTCCTTGGGGTCGACGGCCACTTGAGTGACGATGGTCACCACCGGCACGTCGAGCCTTCGCTTGCGCAGGTGGTTGGCGAGCGTCTGCGCCGCCATGTAGCCGATCTGGCCTTGGCTCATCGCGCCGCAGACGTCCATCGGCATCGGCGCCACCGTCCTCGCGGCGAGCGCGTTCTGGATCAGCAGGTTGCCCACCTGGGGGCCGTTGCCGTGCGTGAGCACGACGCGCCAGCCCTCCTCGACGAGCTGTGCGATGCGGCGCATGGCGCCGTCGATGTTGAACAACTGCTCTTCGAAGGTGCCGACCTGGCCGGGCTGGAGGATGGCGTTGCCGCCGAGAGCGACGACGACGGTGCGTTCTCGGAGTGGCGATGGGTGTGTCGCGCTCTCTGTCATCCGTTCACGACGTTTCGTCGGACGAGGCGACCGGCAGGAGAAGGCTGGGCGCCGGGGGGTGCGCTCACCTGTCAGCCGTCGATAGGAGGGTCTTCAAAGTCGGCCTCAGGCGACGACCGCCGCCAGGATCGCCTTCTGCGCGTGCAGCCGGTTCTCCGCCTGGTCGAAGACCACGGAGTGCGGCGAGTAGAGCACCTCTTCGGTGATCTCCTCGCCCCAGTGCGCCGGCAGGCAGTGCATGACCTTGACCTGCGGGCCGGCGAGCGCCAGAAGGTCCATGTTGACCTGGTAGTCCTTGAGCGCCGCCAGGCGGACGTCGTGCTCGGCCTCCTGGCCCATGCTGGTGAAGGTGTCCGTGTAGATCACGTCGGCGCCCGTGACGGCCGCCGCGACGTCGCTGGTCAGCTCGACCGAACCACCGGTCTCCTTCGCGTCCTGCTGCGCCCGGGCGATGATGTCCCCGTCCGGCCGGTAGTCGGGAGGCGTGCAGGCGACGACGTGCATGCCCGTCTTGGCGCCCACCTCGGCCAGAGAATGCGTGACGTTGTTGCCGTCGCCGATGTACACGAGCTTGATGCCCTCGAGCTGGCCGCAGTGCTCGCGGATCGTCAGCGCGTCGGCCATGCCCTGGCAGGGGTGATGCGCGTCCGTGAGGCCGTTGACCACCGGGATCTGGCCGTACTCGGCGAGGTCCTCGACGTCCTTCTGCGCGAACGTACGGATCATGATGCAGTCGACGTAGCGGCTCATCACGTTGGCCGTGTCCTTGATCGTCTCGCCGACACGCAACTGGATGTCGTTGGCGTTCAGGAACATCGGCTGCGCACCGAGCTGCTCGATGCCGACCTCGAAGCTCATGCGCGTGCGCGTCGAGGTCTTCATGAAGATCATCGCCACGGCGCGGCCGGCGAGCGGCTTGTAGTGGTCGCCGCGCTTCTGCATGGCCTTGAGCTCGGTGGCGAGGTCGAGCAGCGCCTTGATCTCAAGGGGCGTGAAGTCGTGGACGGTCAGGAAGCTGCGGCCGGTGAGACCCAGATCATTCACCTTGTTCTCCGTGTGGTTCGGGTTGATGGAGTCAGCATCGGAGGCGGTCCGGCCGCGGGTAAGCCGTTCCCCGCTATCAGATGAACTTGTGCTCGCGGAGGACGTCCTCGAGCGTCGGGCGGCCGATCTCCTGGAGGTCGTAGCCGACCTGCACGGCCGGCAGCTTGATGTCGATGATGCGGCGCAGGTCCATCGGCGTGCCGATGACGACGACGTCGGCGCCGGAGGCGTTGATCGTCGTCTCCAGGTCCTTGAGCTGCTGGTCTGAGTAGCCCATGGCGGGCAGCAGGACGCCGACGTTCGGGTACTTGTCGAAAGTCGCCCTGATCTCACCGACGGCGACCGGGCGCGGGTCGATGAACTCGGCGGCGCCGAACTGCCTGGCGGCCACGGTGCCGGCGCCATACTTCATCTCCCCGTGCGTGAGCGTCGGGCCGTCCTCGACCACGAGCACGCGCTTGCCCTTGATCATCTCGGGCTTGTCGACGGTGACGGGGCTGGCGCCCATGATGATCTGCGCCTTTGGGTTCACCGAGCGGACCGCCTCCAGCTCGGCCTCGATGCCGGCGCGGTCGGCCGAGTCGATCTTGTTCAGAATGATCGCGTCGGCGAGCCGCAGGTTGACCTCGCCGGGGTAGTACACGAGGCCGTCGCCGGGACGATGCGGGTCGGCGACGGTGATGTACAGGTCGGCGGCGTAGAAGGAGAAGTCGTTGTTGCCGCCGTCCCAGAGGATGACGTCGGCTTCTTTCTCCGCCTCACGCACGATGGCCTCGTAGTCGACGCCGGCGTAGATCACGTTGCCGGCCTTGACGTGCGGCTCGTACTCTTCCATCTCCTCGATGGTGCACTCGTACTTGGCGAGGTCCTCGACGGTCGCGTAGCGCTGCACGCGCTGGGCGACGAGGTCGCCGTAGGGCATGGGGTGACGGATGCTGACGACCTTCTTGCCGGCGGCGCGCAGCATGGTCTGGATCTTGCGCGTGGTCTGGCTCTTGCCGGCGCCGGTACGTACGGCGCAGACGGCGATCACCGGCTTCGTGCTCTTGACCATGACCTTGTCGGGACCCATGAGCATGAAGTCGGCGCCGAGGGAATTGACCAGGGCCGAGCGGTGCATGACGTACTCGTAAGGCACGTCGGAGTAGGCGAAGACGACCACTTCCACGCCATGCTTCTTCACCAGCTCGGGCATCTCGGACTCGTCGTGGATCGGGATGCCGTCCGGGTAGTACGGGCCGGCGAGCTCGGCCGGGTACTTGCGGTCGTTGATGTACGGGATCTGCGTCGCCGTGAAGGCGACGATCTCGTACTCCTGCCTCTCGCGGAAGTAGGTGTTGAAGTTGTGGAAGTCGCGGCCCGCGGCCCCCATGATCAGGACTTTGGTTCTCTCTGCCATGCTCACTCCTGTGGTTGCAGGTCCCTCCGCGCCACGATCCTTGTGTCAGGCCGGCGGAGTGAACACGTCGCCGTTCAGGCTATGCCAGGACCTTGGAGAGGAACAGCTTCGTGCGCTCCTCTTTGGGATTGACGAGCATCTCCTTGGGGGGGCCGGACTCGACCACGACGCCGCCGTCGAGCAGAGCCACGCCATCAGCCACCTCCTTCGCGAAGCCGATCTCGTGCGTCACGACGACCATCGTCATGCCTTCTTTCGCGAGGTCCTTCATCACGTCAAGGACCTCGCCGACCAGCTCCGGATCCAGTGCGGACGTAGGCTCGTCGAAGAGCATCAGCTTGGGCTTCATAGCCAGTGCGCGAGCGATGGCCACGCGCTGCTGCTGCCCGCCCGAGAGCTGTCCAGGATAGTAGTCGAGTTTCTGGCCGAGCCCGACGAGCCGGAGCTGACGCTCGGCCTCCTTCTCAGCCGCTTCTTTGGTGTCGTGCTTCACCTTCCGGGGAGCCGCCATCACGTTCTCGATCGCGGTCATGTGCGGGAACAGATTGAAACGCTGGAACACCATGCCGATCTTGGCTCGCTGGCGGGCGACATCCCTGAGACTCATCTCATGAAGCTTGGCGCCCCTCTCCCGGTATCCCATGAGTTCGCCGTCGACGTAGAGGCGACCAGCGTCGATCTTCTCGAGGTGGTTGATGCAGCGCAACAGCGTGGACTTGCCACCGCCGCTCGGACCGAGCAGTACGTACGTCTGCTGCGGGTACACCCTGAGGTCTACGCCTCTGAGCACGTCGAGCTTGCCGAAGGACTTCCACACGTCTTCGGCTCTGACCATCGGTTCGATGCCTCGCGCGTCCTTCGATGCGACGGTGGCGCCGCTGGCGGCCGGCGTCACCACGTCAGATCCCATCAGTTCCACCACCCGATCGATCGCGTCTCCGCATTCGCTTTGCGCCGCGCTTCTGGGCTCTCTCGCCCTCGCTGGCGCCGAACCCCCGCCCATAGTAGCCCTCGATGTAGTGTTGCCCGACGCTCATGATCGACGTGAGGAACAGGTACCAGATGCTGGCCACGAGCAGGAGCGGGATGGTCTTGAAGTTCTGTGCGTAGGCCTGCTGGACGTTGGTCATGAGGTCGGTCCCCGAGATGATCGAGACCAGGGCTGTCGTCTTGAGCATCGAGATGGTCTCGTTGCCGAGTGGCGGGATGATGACGCGCATAGCCTGCGGAAGGACGACCATGCGCATCGTCAGTCCGCCCGACATGCCCAGCGAGAACGCGGCCTCATTCTGGCCCTTGTCCACTGAGATGATCCCGGCGCGCACTAGCTCGGCCGCATAGGCGGCTTCGTTCAGGCCCAAGGCCAAGATTGCGGCGACGAACGCGCCGTAGAGCCGGCCGGTGTCGGCGGAGCCAAATACAATGCCCGTGAACGGGATCCCGAGGAAGAGCTTGGGGTAGAGCGAGCCGAGGAAGCCCCAGAAGAGTATCTGGACAAGGATCGGCGTGCCGCGAAAGAACCAAATGTAGCCCCACGACACCGCCTGCAGGACAGGATTTGCCGAGAGCCTCATGACGGCCAGCACGACGCCTCCGACGAGGCCGATGGCCATGGCGATGACGGTCAACTCGATCGTGACGACGACACCCCTGAGCACGAACGGGGCGAAGAGTGTCTCGCCGATGTAGCCGATATCTACGCGCGGGTTGTGCCAAAGCGACCACAACAGTGCAACGAGCGCGAAGATGATGATCGCGGCGCTGATCCAGCGACCCCAGTGGCGGATGGGGATGGCCTTGATGGACTCAGGACGCTGTCTCGGGAGGGGCACCTGACCCCCGGTCACTGTCGCCATGTCTCCTCCCTTGGGTCAGCGAGGGTCGCCGGAGTCGACATCCCTGCCTACTTCCCCTGATTGATTTGGGCCGTGTCGACTGACAACGTGGCCTCGCCGTACTTGTCGAGGATCTGCTGGTAGGTGCCGTCGTCGATCAGCGCCTGGAGCGCCTTCTGCAGGGCGTCGCGCAGTTGCGGATTGTCCTTGGGGACCCCGATCCCGATGATCGCGCTCTCAAACGAAGACGCCACGGACGGGTCGTCGAGGAGTTTGAAGGTTTGACCGTCGCCGAACGTCTTCACCGTATATGCGGCGACGGACTGGTCGTCCATCTGAGCTACGGCTTTGCCGCTCGTCACCGCCAATAGGGCGTCGCTGTCCTGCGGGAACTGCAGGATCTCAAGGGGTGCCTTGCTCTCGGCAGCGAACTTCGCCTGCAGCTTCTTGAGCTCGCCGACCTGCGAGGTGCCGCTCTGCACGGCGATGGTCTTGCCGGCGAGGTCGTCCACGGTTGTGATGCCCCCGGGGTTGTCCGTGGGGACGAGGATTCCATAACCATCTGTTGCGTAGTCGACGAAGTCGAGCTGTGCCTGGCGCTCCTTGTTGTCGAACATCGACGCCATGACGATGTCTTCTTTGCCGGCGAGCAGTGCCGGGATGATGCTGTCGAAGACCGTTTGGTCGAAGCTCGCCTTCACACCCAGTTTGGCTGCAAGGGCCTGTGACAGGTCGAAGTCGATGCCAGTCGGCTGCTGGCTGCCCACCTCGGTGTACATCTCCCAGGGCGGGTAGGGGATGTTGGTGGCGACCCTTATGGTGCCGGCGGCCTTGACGGCGTCGGGCAACATGGCGTTGAGGGCTGAATCGACCTTCACCTGATCGACGACAAACCCGTCGGCCGACGTCGCCGCGGATGGCGCGCTCGACGACGAGCTTGAACCGCACGCCGACATCAGCATCGCGATAACGGCGACCGTGACCAAGGCCATCGCCGTCCGGAGCAAGCTCCTTTGGTTGCTCATGACTCTGACTCCCCCTTTGCGTTGGTTCGCATTGCATAGCCCGGCGAGAACACCGGGGTCCCTGCGGGGCGGCTCAGCCAAAGCAGCGGTGAGGGGACGCCCCCTTCAGAGAGTACGACATATTGTAGAGCAACTCTACAATCAGTCAATAGAGCAATACGACAATCACGAGTCGAGCGAGGGCGTGCTTCAGAAGGGGGGCACCGGGTGGCCTGGGGGCCAGTGGGCTGGAAGCGACCCGCTCAGGCGGGCGCAGAGTCGGCGACCGTCGCCACGAGGAGCGTCTCCGTCTCCTTGAGGTGGCCGGCGAGTAGTTTGATCGCGCTCTGGCGATCGTCCTTGGCGAGAAGCTGGCAGATCTCAACGTGCAGTGGTACCCAGATCGGGGCGTCGCTTGCCTCCAGCAGGCACAACGCGATGCGCAGCTCCGCGAGGGTGTTGGCGAAGAACGCGGAGACCCGGGCGTTCCCGAGTGAGTCGACGAGTACCTGATGAAAGTGCATGTCGGCTTCGATCAAGCGTGCGGCGTCGCCCTCCGGGAAGAGTGTGACCATGTCCGATGCCACCGCGCTGAGCTCGCGAATGCTCTGCTGTGAGCAGCGCTCAAGCGCCGAGAATTCGACGAAGCGGCGGATCTCGAAGATCTCGCGAACGTCCTGCGGGTCGAGAGTCGCGACCACTGCCCCCTTGTGGATGCGGTGCTCGACCAGGCCCTCGGACTCGAGACGGCGGATGCCCTCACGCACGGTGTTGCGGGCGACACCCATGGATTCGGCCAAGCTGATCTCGCGCAGCGGAGTGCCCGGAGAGAGCTCGCCGCGGAGGATGAGCGCCCGCAGTTGATCGGACACCTGGTCCACCGTGCTCGTGCGCTGGATCTTGAAGCCACCCACGGGACTTCCTTCTGCCACCACGCTCGCTCCCTGATCTCGATCCGTCGGCTGCTCGGCATCAGGCCGCCGGTCGCCGATTGCACACACTCGGGACGCGCCCGAGTCTACAACATCGGATTGTGCGCGCCCATGTGCCAAGGGCGCCCACGGCCTTATTGACTTATTGTAGAAATGTTGTACAAAGAAAGCAATGTCCCTCCATCACTCGTGGACGTGCCCGTGAAAAGCCTACTGCGACGATCAGACAGAAGCAGAGCGACCCTCGCGGCCATCGTCGACCGCGCTCACGTCACCTCATTCACCTGATAGGCCTCCCGAGTGCGCAACTCGGCCGGCTGGAGCGCTCGCCAGTGGCAGGCCGAGCGACGCACCTGGCGGCGACCTGACGTCGCCACACTGAGCAGCCTTCTCTTTCCCCTATCGCCTTCTTGGAGTGCACATGGCCGTAATCCTGACCCTTGATGTCGCCGCCGTTCGTCACAACGTGCAGACCGTGCGAGCTTGGCTGGCCGCCCAGCGCATCGACGTCCTCGCCGTGACCAAGGCAGTGGACAGCGAGCCTGACGTAGGCAGAGCCATGCTCGCCGGCGGCGCGGTTGCTCTCGCCGACTCGCGGCTCACCGGTATCGAGCGATTGGCCCGGCACGGCCTCGGCCCGCGTGTGCTCATCCGCCCGCCGCAGATGGACGAGGTGGAGCGAGTTGCCCGCGGTTGCGACTGGGTCTTCGTCTCCGATGTGGACACCGCTGCGGCGCTCTCTGACCGCACGGGTGACCGGCGGCTCGGTGTGTTCCTGATCGTGGACATCGGGGACCGGCGCGACGGAGTGCTGCCTGACGACGCGGCATGGACGGCGCGAAAGCTGGCATCCATGCCGGGTGTGGCCCTTGCCGGGGTAGCTGTGAACTTCGCCTGTCTATCGGGTTTGCAGCCGGAGCTGAGGCTGTTCTTAGAAGCCGACTCCATCCTCGAAGACATCGCCCTGTGGTGTGCAGTCGAGCCGTCGCTCTCACTCGGCGGCACGTACTGCCTGCCGCACCTCCTCGGCGGGTTTGTGCCGCGGCACCGCTGCTCAGTCAGGCTCGGAGCCGGACTCTATTTCGGTCACTACACGCTGCCGAACATTCCACCGGCGCCTGGCCTCATGCGCGCGGATCCGGTGCTTACCGCGACCGTGGTGGAATGCAGCCGGAAACCCGGCCCACCAGCCGGCACCATCGGCGTGGACTCCTTTGGCCTTACGCCCGACACGCGACTGCCGACCGGGAGCGCCTACCACGTCCTGCTGGCGATGGGTCGTCGCGAGAGCGAGCCGCGCTGCCTGCACCCCTTCTTGCGAGGGAGCTATGTCGCCGGCATGTCGAGCGACCATACCCTACTCATCAGCGAGCGCCCGCTTCGCGCGGGTGACACCGTCGACTTCGCGCTGGACTACGAGGGTCTCGTGCGCGCCCACACCTCGCCGTTCGTGCGCAAGGTCTATCTGGAGCAGGACTACTCGGTGCTGCGCCAAGACAGCGGGGCGACCGCAGCTTGCGCCGCAGCGGGCCGGGTCCAGACATTGCCCTGGCCTCCTGGGCTCACGCGCACACCGCGCACACACCGCCGCGGCGGGGATTTCTCGTGACATCATAGGCGAGGTGGCTCGATGATGAATGGTGCGACGTTGCCGCGGGCGCGGAGAAGCCGCTGCATTGGGAGGGTAGCGCAGGGCGAACCCGGCACCGTCGTCGCGGACGTGGAACGCGCCGGCCGCGTCCGTCCGCTCGGCGTCGACCCCGGGGGCGTCGAGGCCGGAGAGGGCCGCTCGTTCATGCGCAGGTCGCTTTCGAGACAACTCGCCACGGTCTCTCGTTGGGATGGCGCAACTTGACGCGCCCTGGCGACGACGTACCAGTCGGTGCCCGTGACGGGCGCCAGCGCGGCCATCACCGGCACGTCGCGGTAGTCGAGGCCTTCGACGATGCCGCGTCGGCCGCGCACCGCCATGGCGGCCGGTAGCGTCTGGTCGGCCGCGGGGGACGACAGCTGGAGCGCCGTGCCCTTGCGAAAGCGCAACTCGTTGAGGAAGAGGACGCGGTCGCTCTGACGCTCGACCAGGAGCGTCTCGCCGGTCGCGTTGGGCAGCGGCCACTCCTGGATGAAGGGGTACAGGAAGCGAGCGGGGTCGATGTGCAGGACCACGCTTGCGACCGGCGGGTCGGAGGGTCTCTGCGCGAGCACGGGCGCGACCATCTCGATGCGCGCGGCGCCGTCGGGGCCGCGGTAGAGATCGGACGAGACGACCTGCCGCGTGCGCTGCGCCTCCGCCAGCAGGGCGCGCACACGAGGCCCCGGCGTGGGCATCGCCGCCGCCGGCACGCGCATGATCACGCGTCCGCCCGGTGCGAAGAGGATCACGTCGGCGTACTTGTAGTAGTGCGGCAGCCCGCCGAGGTTAGAGCGCACGCGCGCGGTCGATGCCGCCACGTCCCGGCCGGCCAGGAGGTCGGTGACCGTCGCCGCGAGCAGCCGGTTCGTGCGGATCAGTTCGGCGTCTCCGTGGCGCTCCTCCTGCCAGGCTGCGATCTGGGCCGCCTTGAGCTCCGCCACCGCGTTCACGCCGCGCTCGGCTTGATCGCGAAGGGAACCGGCCTGCTGGGCCCACGCCCAGTAGGCCAGGCCGGCGATGAGCGAGGCGAGGACGACGAAGCCGGCGACGAGCAGCCACTGACCTCGCCGGCGTCTCCCCGGCGCTCCCCCGCCCGCACGCTCGATGACTGGCGACTCCTGCATGGTCCCCACTCGCCTGGCTGAGCGTCCCCCTTCCCCTTGCACAGTACCCCCCCGGGTGTGCGAAGCCAAGCGAGCTGGGTCTGTGAGCGCGCGCGATGCAGATCCTGCGGGCCGTGCGATTGCGGCGCCTGCGTGCACAGGCGCGTCATGTGGGTATAGTGGAGGAGAGCCACGCGACCTGGAGGCCGCGCGACGTCATCGAGTCATCGGGTCAGGGGGGACTGGCCATGCACACGATCGTCGACCGGCAAGAGCTAACGAAGCGCGATCTCATCAGTCTCACCTTCGAGGCGCCGCAGATCGCGCGCAAGATCCGCCCGGGGCAGTTCGTCGTCCTCAGGGTGAACGAGACGGGGGAGCGGGTGCCGCTCACCGTCGCCTACCGTGACGCGGCCAACGGCACCGTCACCATCATCTTCCAGGTGGTCGGCAAGAGCACCGCCATGCTGGCGTCGCTGGGCGTGGGGGACGCCATCAAGGATCTTTGCGGGCCGCTCGGGTTGCCGGAGCGCATCGAGAAGTTCGGCACCGTCGTCGGCATCGGCGGCGGCTCCGGCATCGCCGTGCTCCATCACCTGCTCACCGGGCACCGCGCCGCCGGCAACCACATCATCGGCGTCGTCGGGGCGCGCGAGAAGGACCTCCTGATCCTGGAGGACGAGATGCGCGACCTCTGCGACGAGCTCATCGTGACCACCGACGATGGCAGCTACGGCGTGCACGGCAAGGTCACCGACGCACTCAAGGCACTGGTGGAGCGGCACGAGCACATCGACCGGGTGCTCGCCGTCGGGCCGCTGATCATGATGCGCGCCGTCACCGACATGACGCGCATCTACCGGTTGCCGACCGAGGTCAGCCTCAACCCGATCATGGTGGACGGCACCGGCATGTGCGGCGGCTGCCGTTGCAGCGTCGGCGGGGAGACCAAGTTCGCCTGCGTCGATGGTCCGCACTTCGACGCGTTCAAGGTCGACTTCGACGAGCTCATCCAGCGGAACGCCATGTACGGCCGTGACGAGCGCATCTCGTTGCTCACGTCCATCAAGGCACGCTAGGAGGCGGCGATGTCCGGGATCGACCACGAGCTCGAGGCGCTCGCGCAGCAGGGAGACCTCGCCAGCTTCTGCCCGCTGTGCCATGCCGCCCTCAATGTGTACGACGTCGAGTCCAAACGCGTGTGGGTCGGCCTCGACGTGGAGGTCGGCGACATAGCCTGCGATCTGCTGGTGAATCCGCGACTCGAGGAGTTCGAACGCGTCGTCTCGCCGTGCTGGACGGGAGAGGCCGTGGCCACCGACGTCCTCTGCCCGCACTGCCACGCCTCCCTCATCGAATCGGAGGCCCATTGCGGCGAGTGCGAGTCGACCGTGTTCACCATCGACGTGTCACTGCACACGCGCGTGGCGCCGCTTTCGTGCTGCACGCGCGCGGACTGTCGCTGGCACGGCGTGCCCAAGAGGACGCGCGCCAAGATCCTCGCCGAGGCACCGCGGCAGAAGAAGCCCGAGCAGGACCCGCGCCTGCGCATCCGCAACTTCCAGGAGGTCAGCTACGGCTACGACAGCGAGCTGGCCGTGGCCGAGGCCAGCCGGTGCCTGCAGTGCAAGAAGCCGGCCTGCGTTGAGGGGTGTCCGGTGGACGTGGACATCCCGGGGTTCGTGGGTCTGGTGGCCGAGGGCGACTTCGCCGGGGCGGCCCGGGTCATCCGCCGGAAGAACGCCCTGCCGGCCATCTGCGGACGAGTGTGCCCGCAGGACGACCAGTGCGAGAAGGCCTGCTTGCTCGGCAAGAAGGGGGAACCGCTCGCCATCGGTGCGCTGGAGCGCTTCGCCGCCGACTTCGAGCGCGAGACCGACCAGGTCGCGATGCCACCGCGTGCAAAGAAGACGGGCCGGCGAGTGGCGGTCGTCGGTAGTGGTCCGGCCGGCCTCATCATGGCCGCCGACATGGCCGTCAAGGGACACAGTGTCACCATCTTCGAGGCGCTGCACAGCGCCGGCGGCGTGCTCGTGTACGGCATCCCCGAGTTCCGCCTCCCCAAGAGCATCGTGGAGGCGGAGACCGGGAATCTGCGTCACCTCGGCGTCAAGTTCGAGCTCAACAGCATCGTGGGCAAGCTCTACGGTCTCACGGAGCTGTTCGACATGGGCTTCCACGCGGTGTACGTCGCCACGGGGGCAGGCCTGCCGGGGTTCATGGGCCTGCCCGGAGAGAACCTCTGCAATGTCGTCTCCGCCAATGAGTACCTCACGCGCGTGAACCTGATGAAGGCTTACCTGTTCCCCGAGTACGACACGCCGGCCCCGCTGGGGACCAAGGTCGCGGTGGTCGGCGGCGGCAACGTGGCCATGGACTGCGCGCGGACGGCGCTGCGCATGGGCGCGCGCGAGGTCACCATCGTCTACCGGCGCACCCGTGCGGAGATGCCGGCGCGCGAAGAGGAGATCCAGCACGCCGAGCAGGAGGGCATCGACTTCGAGTACCTGACCAGCCCCATCGCCTGCGAGGGCGACGAGCAGGGCTGGGTGCGGGAGATGCGCTGCGTGCGCATGAAGCTCGGCGAGCCGGACGACACCGGGCGCCGGCGGCCGGTGCTGATCCTCAAGTCGGATTTCCTGGTCGACGTCGACATGGTGGTGGTGGCCGTCGGCGCAGGCCCCAACCGAGCGCTCTTCGAGGACGCACCCGGCCTGGAACGCAACGAACGTGGCTACATCAGGACGTTTTCCGAGTCGGGGCGCACGAGTGTGCCGCGAGTGTGGGCCGGAGGCGACATCGTCACCGGAGCCGCGACGGTGATCCTGGCGATGGGGGCGGCGCGCAAGGCGGCGGGTGACATGCACGACTTCCTGATGAACAGGGCCGCCGCCTGGAGTTGACGCGGTGACACGGCGGCTGACGGGCGCGGCCCCGTGCGGTGACGAGCTCGCGACCCCGGGGACGCTCGGCCGTCGCGAGCTCGTCTGGAAGAGTGGTCTCTCTTCGGTCAGGCGGTCTGCATCTCCGCGACCCAGAGCCTGTGGGCCAGGTCCGCCCAGTACGACGCCACGCCTTGCTCGACCTCGTCCCAGTGCACCGCCTCGAACTCCTCGGTCAGCTCGAACCGGTCGTTCACGGTGAGGTAATGCTGGGTCATGTCGAAGAAGACCTCTTCTTCGACCGCGATGTGACAACGGAGCACCTCGACGTACTCACGCATGCGGGCGGCGAAGTCCATCGCACCGGCCTTGTCGACGGGGCTGAGGCGCTTGAGCGCCTGATCCAGGCCGTCGAGCTTGCCGCGGCACCACTCATGTTCGCCGATCATCTGCTCGAGGGGCTCATCCTGGTCGGTCATGCCCCGGCGGTGGCAGCGGGCGATGAGCAGGTCCTCTTCCTTGGGGTCGTGAAGGCCGTCGTTGAAGTACCGGAAGAAGCCGAGGATGTCGCCGGCGAGGTCCGCGCGCACCGAGCCCGTACGCTCGATGTGGTCGCACTCCCTGTCGGCGGCGTCGGCGACCTCCAGCACCAGGCGGTGCTCAGCTTCAAGAATGTTCCTCCAGCCCATGGCTCCTCCTTCCACGAGCTTTGCGGGTCGCAGCACGCATGCGACTCCTTTCACAATCAGTGTTCCCCCGGCGTCGATATGAAGTTCGTAGTGCCTCAGAAATGGGGTGTTCACCTGAGCGCCAGCCGGGAGAGGGGCAGGTAGTCCACCCGCCTGTGCGACACACCGCGGACGGGACGGGGGCGGGCGTCGCCGCGGCGCGCCCGGGCAGGGGTATCATGTCGGGCCAAGGAGACGGCGCCCGCGGCCGCAGGCGAGCGGGCGGGTCACGAAGGACGGAGGGCGGCATGGGCGAGGCGACGGGCAAGCTGGTGCTGGCGCTGGACACAGGGACGACGAGCGGCCGTGCGCTCGTGATCGACGCCGCCGGCGTCGTCCTGGCGAGCGCCCAGCAGGAGGCGGGCCTCCGTACGCCGGAGCCGGGCTGGGTCGAGCAGGACGCCGAGCAGCTGTGGCAGGCGCAGCTGGCGACCGCCCGCGGCGCCCTCGAGAAGGCCGGCGTGTCCGCCGCTGACGTCGCCGGCATCGGCATCGCCAATCAGCGCGAGACGACGATCGTGTGGGACCGGGCCACTTCGGTGCCGGTCGCGTCGGCCATCGTCTGGCAGGACCGGCGCACCGCACAGTTCTGTGAGGAGCTGCGCGGCGCCGGTGCCGAGGCGCTGGTGCGGCGCAAGACTGGGTTGCTGCTCGACCCCTACTTCTCCGCCACCAAGCTGCGCTGGCTGCTCGACAACGTGCCCGGGGTGCGCGAGCGTGCCGAGGCCGGCGATCTCGCCTTCGGCACGGTCGACTCCTGGATGGTGTGGCGGCTGAGCGGCGGACGCCGCCACGTGACCGACGCGACCAACGCCTCGCGGACGCTGCTCTACGACATCCGCGAGGGCGCCTGGGACGACGAGCTGCTCGCGCTCTTCGGCGTGCCGCGCGCACTGCTGCCCGAGGTCGTGGACAGCAGCGGTGTGGTCGGCGAGACTGACCCGGCGCTGCTCGGCGCGGCCGTCCCCATCGCCGGCATGGCCGGCGACCAGCAGGCCGCGCTCTTCGGCCAGGCCTGCACGCGCCGGGGCATGGTCAAGGTCACCTACGGCACCGGCTGCTTCCTCCTGCTGCACACCGGCGATGAGCCCGCGGCCGCGCCGGCCGGCCTCGTGAGCACGGTCGCGCTGCAGCGTGACGGCCGGCGCACCTACGCCCTCGAGGGCAGCGTCTTCATCGGCGGCGCCGCGGTGCAGTGGCTGCGCGACGGTCTCGGGATCGTCGCAAGCGGCGCCGCGGCCACGGCGCTGGCGCAGAGCGTGCCGTCGAGCGAGGGCGTGGTGTTCGTGCCGGCGCTCGCCGGGCTCGGCGCCCCGTACTGGGACCCGTACGCGCGGGGCGGCATCTTCGGTCTCACGCGCGGCACCACGGCGGCGCACATCGCGCGCGCGACTCTCGAGGGCGTCGCCTTCCAGGTGGCCGACCTGTACCAGGCCGAGGTCGATGGCGCCGGCGTGAGGCCGGCTGAGGTCCGTGCCGATGGTGGCGCGGCAGCCAGCGATCTGCTGCTGCAGTTCCAGGCCGATCTGCTCGGCGTGCCCGTCACGCGGGCGGGCCAGCCAGAGGCGACGGCCTTCGGCGCCGCCTGGCTGGCCGGCCTGGCGACCGGCGTCTGGGAGAGCGAGGCGGAGGTCGAGGCGCTCTGGAGCGCCGGCGCCGGCTTCGCGCCGGCGCCGGAAGCCGGCACCGACGACCTGCGCCGGCGCTGGCAGGCGGCCGTGGCCGCGGTGCGGGGGTTCGCGCGCGAGACGCAGTAGCGGATCTCGCGCGGCGCCCGGAGCCGCTCTGGTTCGCGCGCGCGGCCCGCCGGTCCGGATCTTCCCGCTCGCCGCCGGTTCAGGCAGCCCGCGTACCCGGATCAGCGCCGATGCGGCACCACCAGCACCGGCACGTCCGAGTGGCGCAGCAGTTCGAACGGCGTGTGCCGGCCGAGCGCCCCGGCGATCGGGCCCTCGCAGTTCGAGCCGACGACGATCACGTGCGCGCCGTGCTCGTGCGCGACCGCTTCGAGCGCCCGCGCAGGGTCGCCCCAGACGAGCACGACCTGTGGCTCGACGCCCGCGGCGCGCACGCGCTCGGCGGCCTCGTGCAGTACCGGCTCCGCCTCGGCCTCCACACGCCGCTCGTAGTCGCGCAGCTCCTTGGCGGCGGCGCATCCGGGGTCGAGCGGGCAACTCAACCCCGGGGGCGGCTCGTGGCAGTAGACCAGGACGACGGCTGCTTCGCTGTCGTCCCGCACCAGCTCGATGGCCTCGTCGAGCGCTGCGGCCGAGCAGGCCGAGCCGTCGTAGCCGAGGACGATGGGATGTCTCATCACCGCTCCCTTTCCCCAAGGCTCTGGCCGCCTCCACGAGTCGCCGGGAGGCGGACCTCCACACCACCATCGTTCCCCTGCGGGGCCCGCACTAGGCGGATGGTCGCCGTCGGCCGCGAATCCGGCGGAAGGTGGCAGGTCGGCCGGGGCGTTCTGCCCCCGGTGGGGCCGGCTCCGCGCTGGTCAGGCGCCGAACAGAGCGGCCAGGTTGCGGGCGATCAGCGCCGACGAGTAGTCCAGCCCGCAGCGGGCAAGCTTCTCGCGGGTCGCCGGGGCGAGCTCCTCTGCCGGCGCGGCGGCAAGGATCGCCGCGGACTCCCCGGCGTCGAACACTTCCGCCGGCGCGACGTGCAGTTCCACGCCGGCGTTTTCCGGGCAGACCTGCTGGCAGCGCAGGCAGCCCACGGCGCAGTGGTGCCAGGCGGGGTCGACCCACTCCGGGAACGGGGCTTCGTCCTCGTTCACCATCGTCAGGCAGCGGTCCGTCTGCAGGAGGAGCCTGTCGGCGCGGATCGCGCCGCTCGGACACGCGCGCAGGCAGGCGCTGCAGCGCTCGCAGCGATCAAGCAGCAACGGCTCGTCCCAGGTGGCGGCGGCGGGCGGCGGCGCGTCCGTGGCGCACGCCGCCAGCATGAGGTAGCTGCCGAGGTCCTCCACGTAGGCGATGTTGTTGCGTCCGTAGCGCGCCAGTCCGGCGCAGGCGGCGAGCGTCTTGAGCGGCGGGGCGAAGCACGCTGCGGCGTGGCCCGACGGCGCGAGCGCCGCCGCGAGCGCCACGGCCAGCCCCTCGGGCACCGTGTGGTAGCCGGCGTAGTGCGGCGGCACCACGACTTCACGCTCGGCGCCGCCGACGCTGAGCGTCGCGCGTGTGAGCGGTCGCGGCGTCGCCGCGACGACGACCGAGCGCGCCCCTGACGGCAGCTCGGGCCACGCGAACGCGACCTCGTCGCTGAGGTGAGAGGCGGTGGGGCCGGGCAGCTCGCCCGAGGCGAGGACCCCGTCCACTCTGCTCCTGAGGTCGTCCATCCGCTCCGCCGCGACGACGCGCACCGTCCACCCGGCCTGCGCCAGGTCTGCGAGCACGTTCGTCCAGCCGGGCGTCGTCGTCATGGAGCCTCCTGTCCGCGGTCCGTCGCCGGTCCCGAGTGTGCCGTCCGGGCCGGCGGCCCGCAACCGGCGGGCTTGCCGCGGGCCTCCGCCGGTCTGCCGGCGGGAGCTCCCGGGGCGGTAGACGTCCTCCTCCGGCGAGGCGTCGGCGAGCGTGTAGGATGGCCCCACACGGGATCGGTCGGCAGTCTCACCGGGGGGCGGAGTGAAGCCGTTCAAGAAGGGCGCGGCGCCAGAGGCGGCAGAGGCCGCCGCCATGCCGTCGGCCGACGTATCGCGACCGCTCGCCGGCGGCTTCCTCCCCGGCTGGTTCAGGCGCGTCGGCATCGCCAGTTGGTACCTCATCGGCATGGTCATCGTCCTCATCGCCGTCGCGTACGTGCTGCAACTGCTGGCGACGCTGATCGTGCCGACGCTCTTCGCCGTCCTGCTCGGCGCGACGTTCATGCCGGCGGTCGACTGGCTCGAGCGGCATCACGTAGGGCGCGCCTGGGGCGCGCTCATCATGACGGTGCTCATCGTGGCCGGCGCCTTCGCTCTGCTCGCGCTCATGACCGTGGGCATCATGCGCCAGTGGCCGACCATCGAGCACCAGGTGCAGACGGCCGTCGACTGGATCAACCAGTCGCTGCAGAGGCTGAACATCGACTCCAGCCTCATCGATTCCGCCAGGAAGACGGTCACCAGCGGCGTCGGCGGCTGGAGCAAGGGGATCTTCGGCGGCGCGGTGCAGGGGATCAGTACGCTGGCGACATTCGCCTTCGGCGCCTTCATCGGCCTCAATATCCTCGTCTATGTGCTGATCGGCGGCCGGCGCATCGGCCGCTGGTTCTCGGAGCACATGGGACCGGTGCCGCCGCCGGTGGGCTACTCGATACTCGCCAACAGCGCGCGCTTCTTGCGCGGCTACATCTGGGGAAGCACACTCATCGGTCTCTTCAACGGCGCGGTCGTCGGTGCGGGGGCGCTTGTCATCGGGGTGCCGCTCGCCTTCACGATCTTCGTGGTGCAGTGGTTCACCAACTACATCCCGATTTTCGGGGCGTTCATCGGCGGGGGGTTCGCGGTGCTCATCGCGCTCGGCACCGGCGGCGTGAAGGACGCGATATGGATGCTGATCTTCGTCGTGATCGCCAACGGCCCGCTGCAGACCGTGGTCTCGCAGTTCGCGCTCGGGGCATCGCTCAAGCTCAGCGGGCTCGTGGTGCTGTTCGCGACGACCGGCGGGGCCATCCTGGCCGGCGCGCTCGGCGGCATCTTCGCGGCGCCGTTCGTCAAGATCGGACTCGACGCGTACCGGCAGCTCAAGGATGCCGGCCTCTTCGACGACCGGCCGCAGGGGGAGGGGGCGGCGCCGCCGGCGGCGACCGAGGACGAGGGCCCGCCGGGGCTTGCGAGCGCCGGACCACCCGGCTCTGCGGCGGTGGGCGGGGCCACGTCGCCGGCCTCCGGCCGGCGCGGTCCTACTGGAAGTACTCCCTGAAGGCCGTCAGACCGTAGATGATGCAGCCGTACAGGACCATCATCACGAGACCCCAGAACGGGTAGACGGCCCAGGCGACGAACCAGGCCAGCATGCCGAGGGCGGCGATGACGATCGCCGGCACGCGGCCTCCGCGCACCCTCCGCAGCACCACGACGCCGGCGACGGCCTGCACCACGGCGATGGCGATGAAGATGTAGCTCCACGTCTGCAAGTTCGCGATCACGAACTTGCTCTCATCGAAGAGTTCGTCGCGGGACAGTCCGGCGATCCCCACGACGAGGTTGAACGCTGCCGCGATCAGGTAGAACGTGCCGGCGAAGTGGATCCAGCCGACCCCTTGCCCCTTGCTGTGCTGGGTCACGCCTGCTCCTTGGTCGTCGTTGCGCCGAGCCAGCCGCGCAGGCTTGCTTCCACCGGCTCGCGGCCCGCCTCTACGCGGGCTTCGAAGCGCCGCGGACGCGCCCGCACGGCGCTCAGCTGCGGCGGTACGGTCGCGCCGGGAGCGAGGTCGACGACCCTGTCGAGGAGCTCGAGGTCGTCGGTCGCGCCGGGCACCGGCGCTCCCGCGCGCACGCCGGTAAGGCCGCGCACCACGTCGGCGGCGAACTTGCTCCAATGGGCCGTGCTGGCGATGAGCACCGGCGCGTCGCCGGCGAGCCGCTCCGCGGCCTCCCAGGCGACGGCCGTGTGCGGGTCGAGCAGGTAACCCTGCTCGCGGTGCACACGGCCGATGACCTCGAGGCAGGTGTCGTTGTCGACCCACGCGCCGGTGAATGACTGGCGCAGCTTGCCGCGGGTCGCGTCGTCCACGGCGAAGCGGCCGGCCTGCTTGAGCTCCCGCATCCAGCCGGCGACGCGTCCCGCATCCCCGGTGAGGTCGTACAGGAGCCGTTCGAGGTTGGACGAGATGAGGATGTCCATGGACGGCGACGGGGTCTTGACGAGCGAGCGGGCGGCGATGTCGTAGACCCCGCTCGAGAGGAAGTCGAAGAGGACGTTGTTGCTGTTGCTGGCGCAGAGCAGGCGGCCGATGGGCGCGCCCATGTCTCTGGCGTACCAGGCGGCGAGGATGTTGCCGAAGTTACCGGTGGGGACGCAGACGTCGACGGGGTCGCCGGCCGCCACCGCGCCGCGCGCGGCGAGGTCGGCGTACCCGCTGAGGTAGTAGACGATCTGCGGCAGCAGGCGGCCCCAGTTGATGGAGTTGGCCGAGCTCAGGGACAGCGAGTGGCGCTCGGCCAGCTCGGCCGCGAAGGCGTCGTCGTCGAAGACTGCCTTGACCGAGCTCTGGCAGTCGTCGAAGTCGCCGCCGAGCCGGAACACGCTGAGGTTGGCGCCCGGCTGGGTGACCATCTGCAGTTCCTGCAGGGCGGACACGCCGGCATCAGGGTAGTAGACGCAGATCCTGGTGTGGGCGCGATCGGCGAAGCCATTGAGCGCCGCCACGCCGGTGTCGCCGCTGGTCGCGACCAGGATGAGGAAGTCCAGATCGGTCGCGCCCTTGGCGTGCGCCTGCTCGAGCGCCTCGCCGAAGTACAGCGGCATGCACTGCAGGGCCATGTCCTTGAAGGCCAGCGTGGGGCCGTGCCACAGCTCGAGCACGTGGCGCCCCGGGGCCACGTCGCGGACCGGGGCCACCTCGGGCACGTCGAAGTTCGGGCCGTAGGCCCGCGCCGCGATGTCCCGCGTCTTCTGGGCGGAGACGTCGAGGCCAAAGGCCTCGTAGACCGCCGCCGCCCGCGCGTGGTAGGGCACGTGCGCCAGCGCGACGATCTGCTCCACGGTGAACCGCGGCAGCCGCTCGGGGACGAACAGGCCGCCTCCCGGCGCGATGCCCTCGAGGATCGCCTCGGTGAACGTGCGCGGCGCGTCGATGGTTCCACGGGTGTCGAGGTACCGGATCATGGCCACGGGATTCTACAGGAAGCCGGGTGTCCGACGCTCACTCCTCCACCGCCGACGGACGCTCCTTTCGCGAGTGACGACGTGTGCTCCGCTCGGGGCTTGACATTCATCGGCGATGCATTACGATATATCGTGTTACAGCGTTAGGAACGTCCAAGGAGGACGACACATGTACGGATCACAACAGGGAGAGGGTCGCGGACGCGGACCTCACAGGGAAGGTCAAGGTCACCGGCGGCGCGACTGCAGCCCCGGCGGCGAGTGTGGGTCGGCCCGGTTCCGCTTCGGCGGACGTGGAGAGGGCGGCCGCGGCGGAGGCCGAGGGCAAGGCGCCGGCCAGGGCAAGGGCGCCGGCCATGGTCAAGGCTACGGTCACGGTCACGGCCACGGCCCGGGGTTCGGCCCCGGGTCTGGCGGCCACGGTCACGGACGGGGCCCCTGGTCACGCGCCCGGCGCGGCGACGTGCGGGCGGCGACCCTGCTGGCGCTCGCCGACGAGCCGATGCACGGCTACCAGATCATGCAGCTGCTCGAGGAGCGCAGTGGGGGCGCCTGGCGCCCGAGCCCCGGGTCGGTGTATCCGACCCTGCAGCTCCTGGAGGACCAGGGCCTCATCAAGGGCGAGGAGGCCGAGGGCAAGCGTGTGTTCTCGCTGACCGAGGCCGGCGTCGCCGAGGCGGCCGCCGTCAAGGAGCGTCTCGGCGACTCGCCTTTCGGAGCGGGGGGCGGGCAGGACCCGCGCTTCTCTCTGCGCCAGGCGACGATGCAGCTCGGCGCCGCCGTCAAGCAGGTCGCCATGGCCGGCTCGGCCGACGATGTGCAGAAGGCGCTCGAGATCCTGCGTGAGGCGCGCAAGAGCATGTACGCGCTGCTCGCCGACGCGGACTGACGACCGGGCTCGGGATGACCGGCGCGGACGGGAAGTACGGCGGCGCGAGCGTGGCAGGGCGGGACACCAGGTCCGTCTCGGCCGCGCTCAGCGGCGCGGTGTCTCGGGGGCCGGGAGCAGCGTGACGCGGCTGGGCTCGACGCCGGCGTCGAGCAGCGCGCGCGCGGCGGCGCGCGTCGGGGCATAGGCCTCGTCGAGCCTGCCGTAGAACCAGACGTTGTAGCGGCGCCGCAGCCGCCCGGCGAGATCGCCGGGCCCGTGCGGCGCCTCCAGCCCGTCCGGATCCACCGCGCCGGTGACCGGGAGGTGCAGCAGACGGGCGGCGGCGAGGGCCACCAGGCCTTGTCCCGCCGCGGAGTCGGTATGGATGGCGGTGAAGCCTTCTTCCTCGATGTAGTCGACGACCTCCACCAGCGGCGGCACCACCCAGTCCGGTCCCTCGCCGTTCAGTGAGGGGCGCCAGGCCAGGGCGCGAAAGTCGACGACGCCCGCCGCCGGCTGTGGATCGACGGAACAGGTGAGCAGCGTCACGTCCACGTCGTGGCGGGAGGAGACCGCCTCCGCCGGACGGGCGTCGGTCGCGCGCGGCTGCTCTTCTCGCGGGGCGCGGGCGCACAGCACGGCCACCTTCTCGCGTCGCGTGTGCCGGCGCTCCCCGAGGAAGTAGGCCCGCAGCTCCTCCTGCAGCGTCCGGTCGCGGCTCTGGAAGCTCCAGCCGATGTAGTACGGCAGCTCGAGGAAGGCGACCATGCCGACGGCGTACAGGCTCTGCAGCCGGCGTTTGAGGCTCATGCGCGTGCCCCGGTCGAGCAGCGCGCGCAGGTGCATGCTCATCACGTCGTCGGCGAGTCGCTGGGCCACCACGAAGAGCCGCCGGTTGAGCTCCTTGGCGTCGACCGCGTTGAGGCCATCGGGGTCGGCGACGAGGCTCCCGAGCTCGCGCTCGAGGAGTCCCTCCCAGGCTGGGCCGCGAGGATCGCCGTCCCGGTAGAGGCCGGGGGCGATGCTGCGCACCCCTTGCACCGTCTTCTCCAGGACCGGCACTTCGCGGCCGATGCGTCCGAACCCCTTGCGCAGCACGCCGAGGGCGCGTTTGCGCGTCTCCTGCTCGTCCAGACGCAGGATCTCGCGGATCTTCCAGAACGAGGCGGCGTAGATGCTGTGGGCCAGCAGCCGGGCGTCTCCGTCGGCGCCGCCCTGGTCGCACTCTCCGGCGGCGACGGCGCGCAAGAAGCCTGCCGCCGTGCCGTCTCCCTCCGCGACCGTGTAGGCGCTCGCAGAGAACAGGCCGCTGTGGTCGTCCGACCCTCCGGTCAAAGCCTTCTGCCAGGGCGTCGTGCCGTACGGCTCGATCCGCTGGCGTTCGGCCATCGCCTCGAACTGCTCCCGCGTGAGCTCGGCGACGATGGCGCGCAGGAGGCCGTTGCAGCGGTCGGTGCGTGCGCCGTTGCGCCCCTCGAGCACGTTGAACAGCAGCAGCATGCGCTCCACCGACTCCGGTGTGAGGCGCCCCGACATATCGAAGAGCGGGTGCGCGAGGTAGTGGGCGACGTCCGCCTTGCGCAAGACCGCGACGAGGTCGTGGACGTTCTCGCGAGCAGCGTCCGCGGTCGCGAACGTGGCCTCGTCGATACCCAGCGCCACGACGTGCACGCGCACGCCGTCCTCCGGGAACCAGCTGTCGAGCTCGGTGCTGAGGAACGTGCCGGGGAGGTGGGCGATCGCCAGGGAGCCGGCCAGCGAGTTGTGGTCGGTGATGGTGACGAAGTCCATGCCGCGCGCGAGCTGGGCGTGGTACAGCTCTACGGGGTCGGTGAAAGACTCCGCACTGCGGAGCGCACGGATCCCGGCGTTGCCCGACGTGTCGGAGTACCTGGAATGGACGTGGAGGTCGGCTCTGAACGTTGGTGTCACGCTCTCACTATACCGCTCGCAGGGACGCCCAGACGGCCACCTGCCCCGGCACTCGCCGAGACTTTGTCTTTCCGCGCGCGATGCCGCTACTGTCTCTGGCATGGATACCGTCCATCAGCACGCCGTGCTCACCGCCGTCGGCGAGGACCGCCCCGGTCTCGTCGACGAGGTCACGCTCTACATCACCGAGCGCGGGGGCAATCTTGAGGACAGCCGCATGGTGAATCTGCGCGGCCAGTTCGCGATGATGATGCTGGTCGCCGGCAGCGAAGAGGCGATGAGCCGCCTCCAGGACGGCCTCGGCGCCCTGCGCCGCGGCAGTCACGTGCACGCGGAGCTCCGGCCGGCGGACGCCGGGCGCGGAGCGGCCCCCGGCGCTGCCCTTCCGGCTCAACACGTGGGCGATGGACCATCCCGGCCTCATGCAGTCCGTCTCTCACCTGCTCGGCGAGATGGGCGTCAACATCGAGAGCGTGGACTCCTCGCTGCGGCCGGCGCCGTACACCAATGCACCGCTGTTCGAGATGGAGCTCGTGGTCTCGGTGCCGGCGGCCACACACGTGGCCGAGCTTCGTGAGGCGCTCGGCGAGCTCTGCGACGAGATGAACATCGACTGGCGGCTCACGGCCCTCTAGGGCCGCGTCCGGCGTCGCAGCCTTCCCGGCCTTCAGTCTCCGCGCGGCCCTTCTTCGCGCCGCGCCAGCAAACGCGCGGCCTCGTCGCGTGGCGAACGACGGCCAGGGCGCCGGCCGGTCGCGCTCGAGCGCGACGACGCCGGCGCCTGCCTCCGTGAGCTCGCCGATGTCGGTGGCCGGGATGCCGGCCGCCGCAAGCATCTCGGCCAGCGCCGCCGCGTCGCCGGGGTCGCAGCAGACGAGGAGACTCCCCGAGGCGATCAGCCCGAGAGGGTCGGCGCCGAGCAGCTCGCAGACGCGCCGGGTCTCCGGCGAGACGGGCACGCGGTCGCGGTGTACGAGCACGCCGCGACCGGTGGCGGCGGCCAGCTCGCGCAGCGCGGTGGCGAGGCCACCCTCGGTGACGTCGTGCATGGCGCGCACGCCGGGCACCTCGCGCGCCAGTCGGGCCTCGGCCAAGATGCTCGCTCGCTCACGCAGGGCGCGGCAGGCGTCCAGCTCGGCCGCGCTCATGCCCAGAGCGCGGAGGCGCTCGCCGAGCTCCTCGGCGAGCAGGGCCGCGCCCTCCATCGCCAGGGCCTTGGTGAGCAGGACGCGGTCGCCGACGCGCGCCGAGCGCTTGTCCTTGAGCTCCACGCGGCGCAGGGTCCCCAGCGCCGTGAGCGAGACGACCGGGCGCGTGACCACGTCCGTGATCTCCGTGTGGCCGCCGACCAGGGTGACGCCGGCTTCCGCGACGGCCGTGGCCAGCCCGTCGAGGAGCGCGAGGGCCTGCGACGGCGTGGTGCCTGGGGGCAGCAGCACCGTCGCCAGCAGCCAGCGCGGTTCCGCTCCCGAGGCCGCGATGTCGTTGACGTTGACGAGGACGGCGGCTCGCGCGACGGCCTCGCCACCGAGGGTGATCGGATCGCCGTGGGCCACGAGCAACTCGGCGCCGGCGACGGCGAGAGCGGCGACGTCCTCGCCGATGCGCGGCGGCACGATCACCGCCGCGTCGCCGCCGGTCACGCCGGCGAGAAAGCCGGCCAGGAGGTCGTTGGGCAGCTTGCCCGGCGCCAGCGGCAGGCCGAGCCGCACGACGTCTTCGAGCTCGGTGAGGCGGCCGACGACGAAGTCGCAATCGGCCGCCTCGGGCCCGGAGCCCTCCGCGTCGACGCCGTTGGCCAGGTACGCAGTGACGGCTCCGGCGGCCCGCCCGGCCTGCATGTCCAGCAGGTAGTCGCCGACGACGAGCGTCTCCTCCGGCGCGGCGCCCATCGCGGCGGCGGCGTGCAGCACGCCGTCCGGCGCGGGCTTGGGCGCGACATCATCGTCGCGGGTCACCACCACGTCGAAGTCGTGAACCGCCAAGGAGGCGAAGCGCCGCAGGGCGCGCTCGACGGCGGGCAGCCCGTTGCGCGTGAGCACGCCGACCGCGAGACCATCCTCCTTGAGTCGCCGCACGAGCTCCTCGGCGCCCTCGTTGGGCACGGACGCGTCGGCGGCAGCAAGCTCGAAGCGTTCCAGTGCGAGCGTCGCCGCGTCGCGTTCTTCGCCCTGTGGCAGCCCCAGGATCCACTCGAGCACGAACTGCTCCGGCGGGCAGCCGACCTCGCGCTTGATCGCGGCGAAGTCGAGCGCGCCCGGGTGGGTCAGTGTGCCGTCGAAGTCGAAGAGGACGGCCCGGAGCCGGAACGGCCGCGCGGCGCTGCCGCCGGCGCGGCCGCCCTCGCCGTCACTGAGCGAAGGCCTTGAGGCAGACATTCACGTTCGCGCGCTTCTTCGTGACGTCGGTCCACCTCGAGCCGTTGCGGCTCATGAAGCTCTGCCCGGGCAGGGAGGAGGCCGACGGCGACCAACCCTTGATCCGTCGCTCAGTCGCGAGCGGATACGGCTCGCCGGGGGAGATCAGCTTGACGGCGACGACGAACCGCCGTCCGCGGTACACGCGCAGCTTCTTGGCAAGGGGGACAGTGACGTAGCCGGGCAGCTCGGCCGTCCCCGAGGCCCGCCTGCGGAGGCTTGAGAAGTTCCTCCCCGCCCACACCTCGTACCGGGTGGACGATGACAGCGTGTAGAAGCTGGCGGCGGCGATGACCTGAGTGCGCGCGGCGGTGAACCGATTGGCGCCCCAGACGCGCGAGCTGCCGTAGCCCCAGTGCGAGTTCACGCCGAGCTTGTCGTACTGGTAGACGCGCGAGTAGTTGCGGACACCTTGGACGTCGCTGTACGACGTGCACCCGCCCCATGTCCCCGTGCCGCGGTCGAGGGCGAATGAGCCGTCGTAGTAGGAGACCCAGAAGTAACCGCCGTCGCCGAAGCCCGTGCCCCAGCTGTTGCGCACGAGGAAGGCCCCGTCGGCGGGCGGCTCGCCGTCGCTCCCTTGGAATGCGGAAGCGGGGAAAGAGTCGTCCCACCCGACGACGTCGACGCCGTGGTTCTCGTCCTGCCGCCGAGGTGAGTAGTACGTGGCGTACAAGCTGCCGTCGACCTCGGCGTCGCTGTAGGGACTCCAGTCCAGGTCGAAGTACATCCCCACGCTCAGGGCGCCGTTGTCGGTGACGAGCTGCTTGATGAGTTCGTTGTCCGTCGGCCCTTCGCGCCCGGGGATCATGACCACGCCCTGGACGTGCTTGCGCGTCCCGTTGCGACCGGCCCTGCCGTCGTAGGGGTCGGCGCTCTCATTCACGGGGCCGGCCCAGCGCGCGAAGTAGGCAACGGCCATGAAGTCCCAGCCGCCCCAGTCGTACCGCTGCGACATCCTCGAGAAGTAGCCGCTGCGCCGCACGACGTTGTCCTCGCTGTAATTCGGCTCGGGAGAGACCGGCATGACGCTTCGACTCGAGGGCCGAGATGTTGGCGAAGGCCCAGCAGGTGTTCCAGGGATCCTGGTCCTCGACGGGGGTGAGACGGCCCTCATCGCGCAGGTCGTAGGACGAGGGCTCCGCCGTGCTCTCCGCCCGGGCCTGGGCGGCCGCGCCCACGTGGACTTCCACGGGACTGGGCATGCGCCCGAGGCGAAGGGTGACGAGTGGGTCGTGCAAGGCCTCCACAAAGGCGGGATTGAGCGGGCCCTGCGCCGGCTGGACCGTCGCTCCGGTCGCTCCCGCCGCCGGCGCGAGCACGGCTACGACCGCCAGGATGACGACGAGGAAGACGGGGACGCTGCGGCGGGCGGTGGTCATGGGCTGCCTTTCGGACTTGTGGGTGGGTCTGTGCATCGACAACGCGCGACCCACCTTGAATCCTAGCCGCGATGGTCCTGTTACGCATCCTCGCGGGGCGTTTACACTGCCGGCGGCGCGGTCCATGCCGGGACGGGCGAGGGGGGCGAAGAGGTTCGGTCGGCGTCCGGCGGGGCCGGGAGGGGCACCGGGAGCTCGTACTGACGTTCCCGGCCGCCTCCTCACGGGTAGGACGCACCCATCCGGCGAGCACCCATCGCCCGGCCCACGCGGCCGAGCACTCCTGGAGGGGACGATGGCGATCATCTCACTCACGGCCGAAGAACTGCAGGGCAGACAACTGCTCGACGAGACCGGCCGGGGCATCGGCGAGATCACCGATCTGTACGTGGACGACGACGGACGGCCACATTGGCTGCTCGTGGACACGAGCTTCTTCCCGGGCTTCTTCAGCGTCATCCCGGTGACCGACGTCCTGGTCACCGGCAAGGGCCTCGAGGTCCATTACACCATGGAGAAGCTCACCGGCGCGCCGAACAACATGAAGGACAAGGACTACGCCAAGCACCGCGAAGGCCTGCTGTACGACTACTACCGGCTCGAAGCTCCTCCCGGGGTCGAAGATGCGACGCACCACGCCGACGAGGGCAAGGCGCTGCTGCCCCCGAGTGCGCTCTGCCGCTTCTCGACGCTCTCCTGCGAGAACAAGCCGGTGGACTTCGACGCCGGGTGATGAGGCCCGGACGCTGCCGGCCGGCCCTGATCGGTCGGAAGCCGCGCCGGATGGCGATTCCTGCTCAATCCTCACGGAGCGCGAAGAACGATTCTTGCGCGCTGTTGGTCACCGGGGTGCGCGTGCTGTTGACGCGCCGCACGCCGCGCCCCTAGGCTCCGGGCGTGAGGCCCTGGCACGACATCCACGAGTCGTGGAGCAGACCGCGCGGCTGGACGGGCTGCGCGGTCGGACCGGCCATCCCCCCCGACGCGGTTTGACGTTCCCGACATCCGCGCCCGGTACTCCCCGGACCCGAGTCCTCCGCCACCTGGGAGGGTGGTCACCATGCATGCACGATACACGTCCCCGAAATCGACGCCGTCGCCCCGCGCCCTGTGGTCGATCGGCGACGCGAAGCTCGCTCCGTTCTGGCTCGACCAGTTGCCGGCGCCGGCGCCGCGGCCGGCGCTGGCCGGCGCCGAGACCTGCGACCTGGCCGTCGTCGGGGCCGGGTTCTCCGGCCTCTGGGCGGCGCTGCTCGCCAAGGAGCGCGACCCGCAAGCCGACGTCGTCGTCCTCGAGGCCGGCCTGGCCGGCGGCCAGGCGAGCGGCCGTAACGGCGGCGTCTGCGTCGGTTCGCTCACGCACGGCGTGACGAAGGCCGCCGAGGCGTTCGCGGACGAGGAGAAGCAGCTGCTGCGGCTCGGCATGGAGACGCTGGGCGAGATCGAGCAGACCATCGCGCGCGAGGGGATCGCCTGTGGCTGGGAGCGCACCGGGGAGCTGGACATCGCCACCGCGGAGTGGCAGGTCGAGGGGCTGCTCGAGCAGCAGGCCCACTTCGATCGTCTCGGGGTGCGCCACGAGTGGCTGGACGGGGACGCGCTCCGCGCCGACATCCACTCGCCCACCTACCTCGCCGGCCTCTGGCACCACGACGCCGCCCTCGTCGACCCGGCGCGTCTGGCGGCCGGGCTGGTGCGCGTCTGCGCCGAGCGGGGCGTGCGCTTCTTCGAGCGCACGCCGGTCTCGGCGCTGGAGCGCACGCGGACCGGGGTGGAGCTGCGCGCGCCGGGAGGTACGCTGCACGCGCGTCGCGCCATCCTGGCCACCAATGCCTTCCGGCCGCTGCTGCGGCGGCTCCGGCTCTCCGTCGTCCCGGTCTACGACTACGCGCTCATGACCGAGCCGCTGAGCGCGGCGCAGCTGGCAGCGGTCGGGTGGTCGCGCCGGCAGGCGCTGGCGGACGCCGGGTACCTGTTCCACTACTACCGGCTCAGCGAGGACAGGCGGATCCTGTGGGGAGGCTGGGACGCGCTCTATCACTACGGCAGCCGCATCGCGCCCGCCCTCGAGGATCGCGCGGACGAGCACGCCATGCTCGCCGAGCAGTTCTTCGCCACGTTCCCCCAGCTGGAGGGGCTGCGCTTCACGCATCGCTGGGCAGGCGTGATCGACACGTGCTCGCGGTTCTGCCAGTTCTGGGGCACCGCGCTCGAGGGCCGGGTCTCCTACGTGCTCGGCTACACCGGCCTCGGCGTGGTGGCCTCACGCTTCGGCGCCCGCGTCGCTCTCGACTTGCTGGGCGACGCGCCGACCGAGCTCACGGAGTTGCGCTTCGTGCGCTCGCGGCCGCTGCCGTTCCCGCCCGAACCTCTGCGCCTGCCACTCATCGAGGTCACGCGCTGGGCGACCAAGCGCGCGCAGGCGGACGGCGGGCGCCGCAACGCCTGGCTGCGCACCCTTGACCGTTTCGGCCTTGGGTTCGACTCCTGAAGCGCGGCCGTGGCCGCGGCGCTCCTCGCGAGCTCCGCGGCCCCGCCCGCGCCGGCACGCTCTTTTGCGAGCCCGCGGCCCCGCCCGCGCCGAGGCCCTGGGTCTGGCCGTCCCGTCGGTCGTCCGGCGGTCTTTGCGGCCTTGCCGTGCTCTGGCCAGAGAGTAGAGTGTGGGCCGCAAGTCGAACGTTCAGTCAAAACGCGCGGCGCCGACGGCGCGGCGGCGGATGCACCGGCGAGGAGGTGGCGGTGAGACGCGAGGAGCGGGCCCGGCTCCGGCGCCGCGAGATGCTGGCGGCCTACTATCAGGTGCTCAAGGACGAGGGCCTGCAGGGCGCGTCGATCGCCAAGATCGCCAAACGCATCGACGCTCCGCCGAGCCTGCTGATCCACTACTTCGGCACCAAAGAGCAGATGACCATCGAGCTGGTCGACTACCTGCTGGAGGAGTATCGCCACGGTTACGGCGACCGGCTCGCGGCGATCCCCGATCCCCGCGCGCGGCTTCTCGCGATCCTGGATACGTTCTTCGACCCCGAGTACCACCAGTTGCTCGACGACAGCGTCTTCTACGCCTGCTTCTACGTCAGCCTGCGGCACCCGGCCGTGCGCAAGAGCTACGCCGCTCTGTACGAGGCGTCGCTCGAGCTGGTGGAGACGACGCTCGCCGAGTGCATGGCGGCCGGGCACGTGGCCGGCGACGACGCCCGCGAGCTCGCCGTCACCGTCAAGGCGCTCGAAGAAGGCTATGCGTTCCTCATCGGCGGCGGCGCGGACGAGGCCGCCAAGGCCGAGATCGGAGGCACGCTCAAGAAGCGTGCGCTGCAGCTGCTCGGCCTCACGGTCCCCGCTTGACCGCCGCGGCCGCGGCGGCCGCTCCGTGGATGCGCGGGGCACGGCGCCCGCGGGAGGTGAGGCGCACCCTCGGCGCCCCCCGTGGAGCCCTCGACGACTAGTTCAGCCCGAAGCGGTGCATGTCCTGTTCGCCGGCGCCGAAGTAGTGCGCCGTCTCGTGCAGGACGGTGATGCGGATCTGCTCGGCCAGCTCGTCGTCGTCCGGCACCTCGCGCTCGAGGTTGCGCTGGAAGAGGTGGATGACGCCCACGTCGGGTCCTGGGCCCAGTACCGACTGGTCGGGCATCGCGATGCCGTGGAAGAGGCCGAGCGTCCGCGGGTCCAGCCCCTCCAGCACCAGCGCCTCCGAGGGGTGGTCCTCGACGAACACGGGGACGTTGCCCAGCCGCGCGAGGATGTCCGGCGGCAGCTCATCGAGAGCTTCGGCCGCGAGGCGTTCGAACTCGTCCGGTGTCATCCGCGGCGTGGGGCCGTCGTTGGCCTCGTCGAGACGCAGGGTGGCCAGCCACTCCTTCACCATGCCCTTGGAGTCGCCCTTGTCCTCGCAGGCGACGCCCAGGAGGTGCCGCGCGTCGGCCTCGTCCAGCGGGTCGAGTCGCGGGCCGGCGAGCAGCTCGCGCAGGAGGCGCGCCGCCTCAGCGGGTTCTCCGAAGTCGATGTAGACCTCGGCCGACCCCAGCCAAGGCTCGGGGTCGTCGGGGTCGGCCTCGCTCCAGCGGCGGTACGCCTCGAGCGCCGCCTCCGGCTGGTCCTGCTCCCGGGCCAGCGACGCTTCGAGCTCGATGACCGCCGGGTCGTCTGCCGCGGCCTCTCGCGCCGTGCGCAGCGCGCGCTTCACGGCGCGCAGGTCGCCGTCTTCAAGCGCCTCCCAGGCGTCGTCGAGCAGGCGCTCCAGCTCGGGATCGGGTGTGGGTTCGTCGGTCATGGCGCTACTGTACCCCGCGCGAGCACGGCGGCACAGCGACGATGGTCCGCGACCACTGCGGGCTGTCTGCTCCGTGCGCGCATAGGAATACGCCAATGCCTTGCATCGTCACCCGTATGTCTTCAGAATCCCCATAAGCTTGGCTGGGAGGTGGATCGTGGCCTACACATATCAGCCCCGGGACCCGCGTGCGAAGCTGCGCGAGGTCACCACCAAATGGACGGCGTCGATGAGGGTCACCGGCCGCCGGCCCAACTGCGGCGTCGTGTTCGGCGAGGACATGCCGCCGGCGGGTGAGCCGCCCGCCCACGGATGGCTGCTAGGCGACCGGCGTCCCGGCGCCGACGGTGACCGCTATCTGATCATGGACGACGGCGATGTGTGGCGTGCCCGGGCCGGCGCTTCTGCGGCTCTCGACGCCGCAGTGACCGCCTGGTTGGCGGCTCCCGACGACGATCTGGTCATGCTCTTGGCGCGCGCGCTCGGGGACGCCCGCCTCGGCGGCGGCGGTTGGCTGGAGACCACCACCGGCGTGGAGCGCGTCGACGACCGCCGGCAGGAGCCGCGGACACACGACGGCTCGGAGCGTCGCGGCGACTGACGCCGGAGCGGCAGTCGATGGTGAGCGCCCGGCCGCTCTGGTATAAGCAGAGGAGTGAACGACCCCTCCGCACGCCCCCGCGCACACGCGGTCCATGGCTCCGGCGCGCCCTCCGGCGCGCCGCTGTTCGTGGGCGCCGACCTCGGCAAGGTGACCACCTCCCTGGCGGTCGGTGCACTCGACGCGGACGGCCGGCTCCGCGTCCTCGAGACGCGGGCGGAGCGCCACCTCGGCGATCCGCTGCGGCCTTTCCTGGAGCTCTACCGTGAGCTCGACCCCGGCCTTCTGGCCGGGGTCGCGGCGACCGGCATCTACGGCGAACGGCTCGGGGAGCCCGCACTGGGCGGCGTGCCGGAGGAGATCGCTCAGGAGCGGGCCGCCGGCTGGCTGTACCCGCACGGGCCGCTCAACCTTGTCAGGGTGGGCGGAGGCGGCTACTCGGTGCTCACGCGCGACGCCGCGGGTCGCATCCGCTACGAGGCCAACGAGCGCTGTTCGGCCGGCACCGGGGAGACGGTCGAAGGCCTGTGCGCCCGGCTCGGCCGCTCGCTGGAAGAAGCCGTGGAGCTGGCCGAGGCCAGCCCGGACGGCGTCACCGTCACGAGCAGATGCGCCGTGTTCGCCAAGAGCGAGCTCACTCACTTCGCCAACCAGGGAGAGTCTCACGGGCGCATCTTCCGCGGGCTCTTCGAGGGCGTCGCCCGCAACGTGCACAGTCTCTACGACAAGAGCAAGATCGACGGTTCCGTGGTGCTCATCGGGCACGGGGCTCTCATCGGACCCATAGCTGCCGGCATGGCGGCACTCAGCGCAGCGCCGGTCGAGGTGGCGGAGCAGGCCGGGGTCTTCGAGGCGCTCGGCGCACTGCGCTTCGTGGCCTCCGGGGCAGCCGAGGGCCTGGCCGCGGACGGCCGGGCGACCGCGGACTTCCCCGCCGACGGGCAGGCGCTCGTGCGTCCCGCCCGCAGCCGCATCGGGCGGCTGCAGCCCTCCCGTGAGGGCCCGGGCGACGTCGTTCGCCTCGGGGATCTCTCGCGGTCCGCCGGCGACGAGACCGCAGCGGCGGTCCTGGGCCTTGACCTGGGCTCCACCGGCTCCAAGGCCGCGCTCGTCGACGCCGGCTCCGCAGCCGTCCTGGCGAGCGTCTACCGGCGCACGGAGGGCAACCCGGTCGAGGCCGCCCAGGCCCTGGTCGCCGAGGTCTCGGAGATGGTGCCGAACCCTGTGGTCGCCGTGGGTCTCACCGGCTCCGGGCGCGACGCCGCGGCGACCGTCTTCCGCGCCGCCTTCCCCGATCTCGGGTCACGGCTCATCGTCCAGAACGAGATCGTCGCCCATGCGACCGCGGCCGCCGCGCTCGACCCTGACGGCGGCCGCAGCCTGTCCATCGTCGAGATCGGCGGGCAGGACGCCAAGTTCATCAACGTCGAGAACGGCCGCGTCGTCGACGCAGACATGAACCGTGTGTGCAGCGCCGGCACCGGCTCGTTCCTCGAGGAGCAGGCGTTCGCCCACGGGGTGGACGACATCGTCGAGTTCGGTCGGCTGGCCGCGCTGAGCGACGGGCCGCCCGACCTGGGCCAGACGTGCACCGTGTTCGTGGCCGACGTCGCCGCCGAGGCGCTTGGCGACGGCTACAGCCGCGAGGACATCTTCGCCGGCCTGCAGCACTCGGTGGTGCGCAACTACCGCAGCCGGGTGATGGGCCAACGCCGGCTGCTGGACCGCGTGTTCTTCCAGGGCAAGCCCGCCTCCGACCCCGCGCTCGCGCGCACGCTGGCGGCGGTGCTCGAGCGTGAAGTGGTCGTGCCCGCGGACCCCGGCGCGATGGGCGCTGTGGGCATCGCTCTCCTCGCCGCAAGAGCGGTGGAGCCGGCGGGGGACGGGGCGACGACAGCCGGGGACGACCATAAGGAGGCCCCGGCGCCGCCCGCCCCCATCGACCTGGATCGCGTGCTTGAGGCGCGCGTCGCAGGGCGCCGCGATTTCCAGTGCGGCGACCGCGATTGCCTGAACAGCTGCCATCTGGAGCTGGCGGAGATCGACGTCGACGGCGCCGTGCAGAAGATCGTGAGCGGCGGCCAATGTCCCAAGTACGACGTCGTGTCCGCCGCCGGCGACAAGCTTCCCAAGGACGCTCCCAACCCGTACCGAGAGCGCGACGCCCTGCTGCGGTCGCTGCTGGACGGCGAGCCGGAGGCCGGCGGCGCGGAGCGCGTCGCCACGGCGCCGCTGGTCGGCCTGCCGTACGCCCACTACCTGATCGACACGCTGCCGTTCTTCCACACTCTGCTGAGCCGGCTGGGTCACCGCGTCGAGGTGCTGCGGCCGGGCCGCGACACGCTCGCCGACGGCGACCGGCGCTGCGCCGCTCCCGGCGCTTGTGCACCGGTCAAGCTGCTGCACGGGCTCGCCGTCGCGGGCGTCGACGTCTTCTTCGCGCCGATCTACGTGCATCTGCCGCTGCCCAACGCCGGCGCCCAGACCTACACCTGCCCGATGGCGCAGGGTGCGCCCGACATGGTCGGGCGCGCGCTGCGTGCCGAGGGCGCGCACACCCGCGTGCTCCGTCCGGTGCTCTTCGAGAAGGAGGGCGATGGGTTCGATGCGCCGAGGGTGCGGCGCTCGATCTCTCTGGCGCTGCGTGCCCTCGCCGACAGCGCCGGGGGCGGTGCGCTCACGCCCGGCGAGTTCGACCGGGCGTACGAGGCGGCCCTGGATGCACAGCGCCGCTTCGAGGCCGGGCTGCACGCCATTGGGGAGCGCGCCCTCGCGTGGTCGCGGCAGCGCGGCTTTCCCGTGGTGCTGATCGTCGGCGAGACGCACGTCCTCCACGACGCCGTGCTCGATGCCGGCATCCATGAACTGGTCGCCGCGAACGGGGCCCTGCCGCTGCCGGTGGACTGCTACCCGACGCCCGAGGACGTGCCCGGGATGCAGCGCGTGCACTGGGCCAGCGCCGGGCAGTCATTGCGCGCCACGGCCGCCGGCGCCAGCACCGGCGACGTCTATCCCCTGCTGCTCGGCGCCTACGGCTGCGGGCCCAACTCGATGATCGAGCACCTGTTCGCCGACCTCACCGAGGACTGGCCGCACGCCGTGCTGGAGAGCGACGGCCACGGCGGCAAGGCCGGCTACGTCACGCGCGTGCAGGCGTTCCTGCACAATGTGCGGTGCCACTACGGCGCCCCTCACGAGAGCGTGCCCGCGGAGGCTACGGCGGCAGCCGGCCGCACCGCGGCGCACGACGCTACCGGCGCCGGCATGCAGGCGCGCCTCGCGCGCCTCGACCGGCGCCTTCCCCACAGCCTGGACGCCGGCTACGACCGCTACTACTTCGGCCACGTGGGCGGCGGCCTCGGCCGTCACCTCGCGGCGGCGATGCGCGGCGCCGGCTTCGACGCCTCCTTCGTCGGCGAGCCCGACGCCGCCGCCCTGCGCGCCGCCGGCGCCGCCTGCTCCGGCAAGGAGTGCCTGCCCTACCAGCTCATCTGGGGCAGCTTCGCCCGCTTCTTGGACGAGGAGACCGCGCGGCTGGATGGCAAGAAGGCGCTCTTCCTGAGCGCCGGCAACGGCTTCCAGGCGTGCCGCGCCAATCTCTTCCCTCTCACAGAACAGATCTCACTCGAACGCCTCGGCCTGGGCGACCGCGTGGAGGTGGCCGACTTCAGCCTCGTGACCGCCAACGTGCGCATGATGCCGATCGTGTGGATCGCCCTCGTGGCCGTGGACCTGCTCAACATGATGCGCTTCTACAGCTTCGCCGACGAGGCGGAGGCTGGCGCCAGCGACGCGCTGTTCGCGGACTACTCGAGCAGACTCGAGGCGATGCTCGAGAAGCCTCGGCCCGACGCCGGCACGACCGGCAACCTGGCCGGGGCCTTCCGCTTCTGCGGCGAGGTCGAGGGACTGCTCGGCGAGGCGGCCGCCGCCTACCGGGAACTGCCGCGCGACGCGGCGAAGGCGGCGGCTCTGCGCGACGTCTATCTCTGCGGCGACCTGTACCTGCGCGTGGACGAGTGGGGCAACGACGACCTGCAGCGCAAGCTCGCCGGCCACGGGCTGCGCGTCATCTTCGAGCCCTACGGGGCCTTCTTCGAACTGCTGCAGCTCCGCCAGATCCAGGAAGGCGTCGCGCTCAAGAAGCGCCCCGAAAAGGAAGCGACGCTGGCGACCATGCGCTACGTCATCGGCAGGCTGGTGAAGACCGTGCGCGCCGAGCACCCGTGGGTGTTCTGGAACGAGGTACGGGCCGTGGACCAGGAGAGCCGCCGCCTGGTCGCGCCGTATCCGTTCGGCGAGACGATCCCCGCGGTCGGCGGCGCCCTGCTCACCTGGCGGACGCAGCCCATCGACGGTGTGGTGTCGGTCGCACCGAGAGGCTGCGGGCCGGCCCTGATCGCCGAGGCGCAGCTGCGGCGCGAGGCCAGCCTCCCGCTGCTGTTCGTCTACGCCGACGGCGACCCGATCGACGAGGCCCGCCTCGCGGGCTTCGCCTGGCGGCTCCGTAGCCGGCCCGCCCGACGCGCCGCCGGCTGAACGCGATCCCTCGTGCCAACCATCACCCTCCGGTAGAGGGTGATGGTCTTTGCGGCGCGAGACCCTTCGTCCGCTCAAGGCCGACGTCGCCGTTCCCGGCGCCCGTCCGCTCTTACGCCGACTCGGGCTCGGGTTCCGGCGTTCCCTCGAACTCCGGCGTTCCCTCGAGCGGCGGCGCATCCTCGGGCTCCGGCGCGTAGCCTGCCTCGCTGTCGAGCTCGCCGCTCTCGGCGTCGATGTGGTGCGTCTTGCGCAGCGGGTCCTCCCGCAGGAACAGCACCACGATCAGGCCGACCACGCCGACGACGGCGGCCAGGAAGAAGAGGTCGCTGATCGCCGTGTCCAGGCTCTGGCGCACGGCGCCCATGAACGCGGTGAAGAGTTGTTCGCCCTGCTTGCCGAACGTGCCGAACAGGGCGTGGATCTTCTCGCTCGCGGCCGGCGACAGGAGCACCTGCGGGTCGTCGAGCGCCGCCGCGCCCTTGTACTCCCGCAGCGCCGCCGGGAGGTTGGTCTTCATGGCGGCGGCGAACTGGTTGTTCAGGATCGTGCCGAACACGGCGAGGCCGATGGTGCTGCCGATCGAACGGAAGAACTGGAGGCCGGCCGTGACTTCGCCCAGCCGGTGCGACGGGTACTGGTTCTGCACGATCACGGTGTAGGCGCTCATGGCCACGCCGAGGCCGAGGCCCATGATCACCATGTTGCGCACCAGCGTCGTCCAGGACGTGTCGACGCCCATGCGGGACAGGAGGTAGGCGCCGGACGCGGACAGGATCGAGCCGACGATGACGATGATCTTGTATCTGCCGGTCCTCGCCAGGATCTGCCCGGCGGCGATGCTGGTGACGATCGCGCCGAGCATGAGCGGCATGAGGATGATGCCGGAGTTGGTCGCCGACTTGCCGAGCACGCCCTGCACGAACAGCGGCAGGAACATGATGGCGCCGAACATGGCCGCCGACATGAGCGCCGAGGCCAGGGCCGAGACGGTGAAGATGCTGTTCTGGAAGAGCCGCGGATTGATGACGGGCTCCGGAGCACGCATCTCCCTGAGGAAGAACGTCACCCACATCACCAGCGAGAAGGCGAACATGCCGAGGATCTCCGGCGACGTCCACGCGTAGGTGTTGCCGCCCCAGCTGAGGCCGAGGAGCATCGGCACCGCCGCCGCGACGAGGACCGTCGAGCCGACATAGTCGATGCGGTGCTTGCGCAGACTCACGTGGCCGGGGAGCGCGTAGGCCGCGAAGACCAGTGCCAGGATGCCCACCGGGACGTTGACATAGAAGGTCCAGCGCCAGCCGAGGCTGCTGTCGGTGATCCAGCCGCCGATCAGTGGGCCGATGATCGTGGCGACGCCCCAGACGCTCATGAGCACGCCGGTCCACTTGGCGCGCATCGCCGGCGGGAAGATGTCGCCGATGATCGCCTGCGAGATCGGCATCATGGCACCGGCGCCGAGGCCCTGGAAGGCGCGGAAGAGGATCAGTTCGGTCATGCTCTGGCTCTGCCCGCACAGCACCGAGCCGGTGATGAAGATGGCCATACCGACGATGAAGAAGCGCTTGCGCCCGTAGGCGTCGCTGAGCTTGCCCCAGATCGGCATCGAGGCTGTGGAGGCGAGCAGGTAGCCGGTCGCGACCCAGGCGTAGTGCTGGAGACCGTTCAGGCTGGCGATGATGCGCGGCATGGCCGTTCCGACGACGGTCTGGTCGAGGGCGGAGAGCAGCATGCCGAGCATCACGGCGGTGATGACGAAGCCGATGCGCCGCCGGCTCAACGTCAGGCCCCACGGCTGGGGAGCGCCGGCTGCAGTCGAGGCGGACTCCGCGGCGGGGACGAGCGTGCGTGCCTCAGCCATTTGTCGCCGCCTCGGCGGACTGCGCCGAGTCGCCCGAAGCGGCGCCGTCCGCGGCCTCCGTCTGCACGGTCCGCAGCAGGCCGCGGAAGCCGAGCAGGAGGCCTCCGAGCTCGTCGTCGGTAAGCTCGTCGAGCCAGCGCTCGACCTGCCCTTCACGCCCCTGCCGCAGGCGCGCGGCGAGCTCGTCGCCGGCGGGCGTGGCGGTGACCAGCGCGCGGCGCCGGTCCTCCTCGTCGCGCACGCGAGCCACCAGCCCGCGTTCCTCGAGCTTGCCCACGAGCAGACTCACCGCCGGCTCGCTGATCCCCAGGCGCCGGCCGAGCTCGCCCACCGGCTGCGGCCCGAACATGGTGATCGTCGCCATGGCCTTGAACTGGCCCATGGGCAGGTCGAGCGAGAGCAGCTCGGAGCCGCTGTTGCGGTTGATGGCGGCGAAGACTTCGTGCGCCGCCTGATGGCACTCGGCGGCGAGACGTCTGCGCTCGGCTGGGGACAAGGGGGACCTCCGGGGGCCGCCGTCCGGAGCACAGGCGGCGGTGATTCCTTTTACAGATTGTATCTAGTATGCAAAAGGAAGCTTGCCACGCAACCTCGGCCATACGGCCGTAGGGCGACGATGCCTCGCTCGCGACCTATCATCGTGCCGTGAGCTCCGCGTCCGAAAAGAGCCCGTGGGTGCGCTTCGCGGTCGTCGTGGCCTGGGCGATCGCCTTCGCCCTGGTCGAGGCGATGGTCGTCTACTACCTGCGCAAGCTGTTCGGCCTCCAGGACCACCTCAGGTTCGCGCCCGCCGACTTCCACTTCCCGCGCGCCTACCTGCCATACGAGCAGGCACGCGAGGCGGCGACCATGGTCATGCTCCTCGCCGTCGGGTTCCTCGCCGGGCGCACCTGGTGGCAGCGCTTCGCCTTCTGGCTCCTCGCCTTCGCCGTGTGGGACATCTTCTACTACGCGTGGCTCTGGGTGCTGCTGCGCTGGCCGTCCTCGCTCGCCGACCGCGATCTGCTGTTCCTCATTCCCGGCGAGTGGTGGGCACCGGTCTGGCAGCCGGTGCTCGCCTCGTGCGTCTTCATCGCCGTCGCCATGGTGATCCTGGCGAAGACGCGTCGCGCCTGAACAGGTCGTCGCCCGCGGCCGGGCGGGCCTGCTCCGCCACCCCGCCTCCCAGGGTCGAGCGACCAGCGGCCACTCCGCCTGCAGGGCCTGCTCGGGACGTTCGCCGCGCAGCTCGCCGCCGAGCGCTTCTAGTGCACCGGTCTCCGCCGCTGCGACCTTCATCCACCGGCGCAGCAGCGGGAACAGGAGCGCGCCGAGCAATCCGGCCGCGGCCCGCGGCGCGAACGCGCCGCGGGCCCCCAAGGGACCAGGCCGACGGTCGTCATCGAGACGCCGCGAAGGCGCCTGCGGCGAGCAGCCAGAACTGCCGCGGCAGGGTCTTGAGATCGGCGGCGACGCGCTTGACGGCTGCGAGCACCGGAGGTCCCCTTCCGGTAGGCGAGTGCCCGCCCATGCTGTCTGTCCGGGAGGCGGGCGTCGCCGGCGCCCATGCATGGTTTTCGTCCGGCGCGCCCGGGAAGGCTCACGCCACGGCCACCCCTCCCGAGGAGCGCAGCATGGACAGCCGCCGCGAGCAGGTCCGCACCGTGGAGCGCGTCATCACCCCCCAGCCGGTGATCGAAGGCGCCGGCGTGCGTCTCAGGCGCAGCATCGCCACGCCCACGCTGGACTACGTCGACCCGTTCCTGCTGTTCGACCACTTCGGCTCGGACGACCCCGACGACTATCTGGCGGGCTTTCCGTGGCACCCCCATCGGGGCATCGAGACCGTGACCTACATGCTGGCCGGCGAGGTCGACCACCGTGACAGCATCGGCAACGCCGGCCGGATCGGCGCCGGCGACGTCCAGTGGATGACCGCCGGTGGCGGCATCATGCACGAGGAGATGCCGCGGCCCGGAAAGGACAAGCGGATGGGCGGGTTCCAGCTCTGGGTGAACCTGCCGGCTTCTCTCAAAATGTCGCAGCCCAGGTACCAGGACCTCGGCGCCGCGCAGATCCCCGAGGTACGGCGCGACGACGGCACGGTGATCCGCGTGGTCGCCGGCGAGGTCGACGGAGTCGGCGGCGCGGTGACGCAGATCTACGCCGAGCCGGAGTACCTGGACGTCTCGCTGCCGGCCGGCGCGCACTTCGCCCAGGAGGTGCCGCGAGGGCACTCGGCTCTCGCCTACGCCTTCGAGGGTGAGGGGCGCTTCGGCGTCGCCGCCGACCTCGGCTACCGCGGCGACCTCGACGGTGCGCTGCTCACGGCGCCGCAGATGGCCGTCTTCGCCGACGGTGACGTGGTCCGCGTCGAGGCCGACGCGGCGCCGGTCCGCTTTCTTCTCGTCAGCGGCAAGCCGCTCGGCGAACCGATCGCCCGGTACGGGCCGTTCGTCATGAACACCAGGGAGGAACTGCAGCTCGCGCTGCGCGACCTGCAGAACGACACCTTCGTGTGGCGTGACGACCCGGAGTGGGCCGGCAAGCGGCGCACGTGGTCGCCGGAAACCTGGGAGCGCTGACGCCCGGGTCGCCGGAGCCGGCAGGGCCGGGAGCGGAGGCCGCTCGCCCCGGCGGGCGGCCTCAGGCGGGCGCGAGCCCTTTGACGAACGGCCGGACTGCGCAGCGGCACGGCGGGTCGCCGCAGTAGGGGCAGCGCGCGCCCGAGGCGACGCTGCCTGCCGCGAAGAAGTCGGCGATGTCCGGCGCGGCCGTGTAGCCGGCCGCCTCGTAGAAGGGGACGGCGTCCGGTTCCGGCCGCCCGGCCGGCAGCCACCCGAATGCGAACGCCGCCTCGGCTCCCCGCGCCAGCGCGTCGTCCTCGGCGCGGGCGAGCAGCTGCGACGCGAGCCCGCGGCGTCGCGCCGCGGGGGCGACGGCGAGCTCGTGGATGTGAAGGACCGCGTCGTCGGCCGCGCCGAGGCGCGTCGCCGCGGGCCCCATGGCGGTCAGTGCGTCCGGATCGTCGGCCGGCGTGAGGCGGGCGAGGACGACGCCGGCTACGTCCCCATCCGCGACGGCGACGAGGGAGACGTCCCGGGCGCCCTCTCCAAAGCTCCAGAAGCCGGGGCCGACGGCGGCGTCCAGCAGGCGTACGGCCGCCGGTCGGTCTGGGTCGCAAAGTGGTCGGATCACGGCGTCCATGTGCGCCAGTCTACCGCCGCCGATCACGCCGGTCGCCTTGGACCCGGCTCAGATCGTGCCGGCGGTCGCCGGCGCGACCTTCGCGACCACGGGCCAATGGTCGGAGGGCAGGCGCCCGCCCGGGCGCGCGTGGTCGATGCGCGCCCCGAGTACGTCCCAACGATCGTCGGCGAACACGTAGTCGATACGCGTGCCGTCCGTCGAGCCATCCCAGCGATGGTGCGTCGCGGCCTGCGGTCCGCGCTCGCCGAGCTCGGCGAGCGTGTCGCGCAGGCCGCCGGCGACCAGGCGTGCGACGGCCGGGTCGCCGGACGTCCCGTTGAGGTCGCCCACGACCAGCCACGGCAGTGCCGGGTCGAGCCAGCCGAGCAGCGCCTCGGCGCTGCGCAGGCGCGAGGCGGCCGAGGCGCCGTCCCAGTGGGCGTTCGCGAAGCCGAAGCGGTCGCCGCTCAGCCGCTCGGTGAACCGGCACAGGGTGACGATACGGGGGATCGGATTGCCCCAGGAGCGTGAGCCGGGCTCGCGCGGTGTGTCCGAGAACCAGTTGACCGTCCACGCGTCCAGCCGCAGCCGCGAGGGGCGAAAGACGACGGTGCAGCGCTCGCCGCGCCCGTAGCCGTCGTCACGGCCGGCGCCGGCGCCGGCGTAGCCGGGCAGCCGGCGCGCCAGCCACCGCTCCTGGAAGAGGCGGACCTCCTGCAGTCCGACGAGGTCCGCTCCCAAGCCCCTGATCGCGGCCGCGCAGGCAGCGGCCCGCAGCGGCCACGAGTGCCGCCCGTCCGGTCCGAGGCCGGTGCGTACGTTGAACGAGGCGACGCGCAACAGAGCGGCAGGCCTTGGCCGTCCTTGTTCCTGCGCGCCGCCTCCGGCGCTCCTGCTCACGTGGGGAAGTGACTCCTCCAGAAGGTCGTGTCCTCCTCACTACTCAAACGCACGTGACGCGGCTTGTCTCCCTTGCGGTCCGCCTCGATCTCGAACGCCGTCTCCTCCGCCGCGGTCGGTTTCCTCTCGACGAGCCCGCTGCGCTCGATGTAGTCCTTGAGCACGACGAGGTCGTGCCCGAGCTGGCGCTTGATCTCCTCAGGCGGTGGACCATCCATGATCTCGTCCATACGGAAGATGACGATGGTCCGGCCGTTCTGCGTCGGTACGAAGTCGACGAGCCCGGCCCGTACCGCATCGACGCAAGCCAAGTCGTCACACAGGAGATGCCCGGGGCCGGTGTGCGCCCAGTGGATGAAGCGGTCCCAGGTCGAGCGTACAAGTACGGGGTCTGCGGCTACCTCGATCTGCTGCTGGATGGTGGCCATGGTGTCTCCGATCTATGCTGGCAGCTTGCTGGTGACTACCCACTGCAGTCACCGTGGAATCCGTCGTCTCGTGTCAGGAATCGCGGCCGGCCGGAGCGCCTTGCGGGGTCTCACTCCGTGGCCGTGGCGGCCTCCCCTGAAGTGGTTTGGCGCACGTGCGGCAGGACCACCGTAGAATGAGGAACATGGACCAGCAGATCGCGACGATGCCCGCCAGGGCGAGGCCGTCTGGGCCCGGGACCCGGGTGACGTTCTTGGGACACGCGTCGACAGTCATCGAGATGGACGGCGTGCGCGTCGTCACCGACCCGGTGCTGCGGCGTCTCGTCGGCCCGCTGTACCGTCGCGTGCCGCAGCCCCTCACCGAGCCGCTCACCGATCCCGACGTGATCCTCATCTCCCACCTGCATCTCGACCACTACGATCCGCGGTCGCTGCGCCTGTTCCGGCGCGACACCCCGATCCTCGCGCCGGTGGGAGCCGGCCTGTCGCTGCGCTGGCGCGGGTTCCGGGAGATCTACGAGGTCAGTCCCGGGGAGCGCCTGCGCATCGGGCCTCTCGAGGTGGTGGGCACGGACGCCAAGCACCGCGGCACGCGCCACCCCCTGGCGGCCCGCACTCCGAGCCTCGGCTACATCATCTCGGGGTCGCGAAGCGTGTACTTTGCCGGGGACACCGGCTTCTTCTCCGGCATCGCCGACGTTTGGCCCGAGCGGCTGGACCTCGCCCTGCTGCCGATCGCGGGCATCGGTCCCCTGATGCCCGAGTTCAAACACATGAGCCCTCGGCACGCCGTCAAGGCCATGGGACTGCTGCGGCCGCGGCTCGTGGTGCCCATCCATTGGGGTACGTACCATCTGCCGGGCACGGCGCTCTTCCGCTTCGGCCCCGACTTCCACCGGCGCGCGCCGTTCCTCTTCATGGCCCTGGCGGCCGACCTCGAGCCCGAGGTGCACACGGTGCTGCTGCGCCCCGGCGAACGGCTCTCGGTCGAGGAGACGCTCGTAGGGCACGCCGGCCACGCCGAGCACGGCGCGACGCCGCCGCAGGAGCCCGCCGGGCCGGCCGAGATGGCGGGACCCGGCGTTCCCGGCGGCGTCTTCTAGAAGACCTCGGCGACCTCGATGCGGCCGTCTTGCGCCGCCTGCTGCATCGCCGCGTAGTCCACGTCGCTCTGCGCCGCGTACGCGTCGCCGAAGTCGGCGATGGCGACGTCGAGCTTGGCCGCCGGATCCTCGTCGCTACGACGCGTCGGCATCATCGTCCCTCTGGGCCACGTTCCTCGGCGTCCTGGGTCACGTCTTTCAGCACCGGATGGGCCGGGCGCTGTCACGCGCCCTCATACTCTCGCAACTGGAGGGCCAGTCGCTGCGACGCGCGCAGGTTCTGCCGACGTCCGCCGCGGGGAGTATGGCGGTGAGGGCCGCCGGGATGGGATGATGGCGGCCCAAGACGATCGCGGAGGACGACCATGGTCGAGTCGAGCAAAGGTGCGCGCATCGGTGTGGTCTCCGACACGCACGGCTACCTCGACCCCCAGATCCTTCAGGAGTTCGCCGGGGTGGATCACATCATCCACGCCGGCGACATCATGGATGCCGCGACGCTGGACGCACTCGGCGAGATCGCACCGGTCACCGCCGTGGCCGGCAACATGGACGACGGCAAGCTGGGCAAGCTGCCGCGCGAGGTCACGGGCAAGGTGGGTGGCGTGCTCTTCCTTGTCGGCCACAAGCGCAAGCGCCTCATGAAGCGCCTCTCGAGCGGCAAGATCGAAGGTCTGGGCAAGCACGAATCGCCCGACCTCGTGGTCTGCGGGCACGACCACCTGCCCGCCGCCGAGTGGGTAGACGGGACGCTCTTCCTCAACCCCGGCTCGGCGAGCGCGCCGCACTACGAGGACGACGATCCGACCATCGCGATCGTCGAACCCGGCCCGGCCGGCCTGGGCGTGCGCTTCGTGCGCATCCCCCGGCGCGCCGACGACGAGAGCTGAGCGGATGAAGGCGCACACCGTCTACAAGACCTTCCACGTCCCCGAGCGGCGCGCCTTCGTGCGCATCACCGAGGACGTCCAGGAGGCCGTCGACGAGAGCGGCGTCCGCGAGGGGATGGTCCTGGTCGCCGCCATGCACATCACCGCCGGCGTGTGGATCAACGACGACGAGCCGGGCATCCAGGCAGACGCGCTGGAGTGGCTGGACAAGCTGGCGCCGCCGTCGTGGCGACCGCCGGCCAACGATGTCGCCAGGCAATTGCTCCCCGACGACGGCGACTACCGTCATCATCGCGGCGGCGAGGACAACGGCGACGCCCATCTCAAGAACCTGCTGGTCCACCACCAGGTCATCGTGCCGGTGACGGATGGGCGGCTGGACCTCGGACCGTGGCAGGCCGTCTTCTACTGTGAGTTCGACGGCCGCCGCTCCAAGAGGCTCATCATCAAGGTGCTCGGGGAATAGACTCCCGGGCAGGAGGCACCTGCGGTCACACGACAGGGGGAGGCTCACATGAGCGACTATGACAACGATCCCGGGCGGCCGCGTCCGGAGGTCGTGAGCGAGACGGTCGTCGTCGGCGACTCGGGGAAGTCGGCGGGCAGGGCGTGGGGCCTCGTGCTGGCGGTGGGCATCGTCGCCGTCGTTTTCGGCATCCTCGTGCTCGCCAACCTCTGGGGAAGCGTGCGCCTGGTGGCCATCTTCGCCGGGCTCTTCCTGCTCTTTGCCGGGATCCTGCAGTTCTTCATGGGCGGCGGGGCCCGCACCGGACGCATCGCCGCCGGCGTCATCGCCATCATCGCCGGTATCGCGCTCATCGCCTGGCCCGAAGCGTCGGTCAAGACCGTCGCCGTCATCGTCGGCCTCTCGTTCCTGATCTGGGGGATCGCCGTCGCCGTGGCCGCCATCGCCTCACGCGGCGAGGGCTATGGCGTCATCGTCGGCTTCGGCTTCATCCTCGCCATCGTCGGGCTGATCTTCATCATCTGGCCCGGCCCGACCGTGACGCTGCTCATGATCCTCGTCGGCCTCTCCGCGGTGATCTTCGGGATCTCGGCGATCGTCCAGGCGCTCGCCCTGCGGCGCGCGTTACATGGAGCCTGAGGCGCCGGTGGCCGCAGATCCGATAGACGGGCGCCGCCCGCCGTCGGACCTGATCGGGCGCATGGTCGCGTCCAGCCGCTTCTTCGTGCTCGTGGCCACCCTGAGCCTGTTCTTCGCCTTCATGGCCGTCATGGTCTCGACGATCATCGTCACCGTGGCGACGATCCTGCACGCGATGGGCGTGAACCACGAGGGCATGACGCAGAACGAGATGATCGGCAAGCTGATCAAGCAGGCCGACTACGCGCTGCTCGCCACCGTGCTCTACGTGCTTGCGCTTGGTCTCTACAGTCTCTTCGTCGACGATCGGGTGCCGATGCCCGTCTGGCTCCGCATCCACGATCTCGGCCACCTCAAGGAACTGCTCGCCGGGGTCGTCGTCGTCGCGATCGCGGTGATCTTTCTGGGGCAGGCGCTGACGTGGGACGGCAGCACCGACCTTCTCGCGCCCGGCTTGGCGTCGGCCGCGGTCATCGCCGCGCTGGCGTTGTTCCTGTGGCAGGCGGCGCGCGAGCGGCACCTGGTCGTCGAGGACGAGCGAGACGACCGCGAAGGTACGGAGCGTCCTCGACCGCGCCACGAGCGCCGGCCTGACGGCGGGCTCAGCGACGACGGGGACTGAGCCGGGGAGCGTGGGCCGTCCTGCGTCCCTTCCCGCACGGCTCGATGAGTGATGCTCGAATGCGCCACGCGCGCGAGGCGGGGCGGGGAGCGACCCGTCAGGTCAGGGGGCCGTCCGGCGGAGGATCTGCGGCCGCATCGTCCGCGCCGGCGCCCGCCGCGCCGCCTGCTCCGGCGCCGGGGCCAGCACCCTGCGCGACGCGGCTCACATCGCCGGCGCGCTCCGCTTCCTCTTCCATGCGCCGGCCGAGGCGGCTCTGCTGTCCGAGGTTCTGTACCACGAGCGCAACCACCGTGATCAGGTAGAGCTGGCCGAAGATCGCCTCGAGCACCGCGGTCATGCGGCCGAAGCCCGTGGCCGCCGTGAAATCGCCGTAGCCCGTGGTCGTGATGGTGACGAAGCTGAAGTAGAGGTAGTCGATGGCGGGCGTATCCTTGGGCGCCGTCGTCAGGTTGGCGAAGAACTGCTCGCCGCCGACGAGCGCGATGAGGCCGTAGGTCGTGGCGAAGAACATCGCGATGAGCAGGTAGACGCAGACCGCGCCGTAGAACGTGTTCAGGCTGATGACGGGGTGCTCGACCAGCCGCTTGAGGATCGCCACCGGCGCGACCACGACGAGCAGGACCGTCAGGAGTTTGGATACGGTGGTGGCGGTCTCGTCGTTGCCGACGAGCACGAAGACGATGGCGATGATCGTCGCGAGGGGGATCAGCGCCAGGGCGATACGCAGGATGCGTCGTTTGACCTGCGAGGCGCGCAGCGCGAGCCAGGTGGTCGCCGAGAAGATGACCATCGACAGGACGCGCCCGATGGTGCCGTCGCCGGCAGCTGCGACCACGAAGAAGCTGATGACGAGCAGAAGCAGGACGAGGCCGAAGCTGTCGGCGAACCGCGGCGACTGCTGGAGCAGTCGCCTGCGTCGTGGCTCGGTCGCTGCCGTCGAGGTCGCGTCGTCCATCGTAGGCGGAACTGTATCCCACGGCGGCCCCGGCGCAAACGACGGTCGCGCTCGCGGCCGCTGGGCGAGGGAGCTCGTGCGCCCGCGGCGGTGCCCCACCCGGTCGGCTGCAGGTGCCGGCGAGGGCGGCGCGAAACCCCTTCCAGTACACTCGCTGAGAGATCGCTGAGCCCATGCAGGACGGCAACTACACCACGTACTCCTCGCGCTCGCCCCGAGACCGACGCCGCCGGCGGCGGCGTGGGCGGCGACGCCTGCTGGCGCTGCTGCTGGTCGTGCTGGTCGCCGCCGTGGCGGCCGTCGCCGCCGTGGTCCTCCTCCGGGGCGGCGGCGGGAGCGCCGCGGGCGCGGGCGGCTCTGCGGCGGCCGACGCCTCCACGAGCCCGAGCCCCAAGCCGACGGTGCCGCCGCCCAAGGTCTGGGTCGCGAGCAGGGCCGACCCCGTCCGGGTCTGGGTCGGCGGCGACTCCATGGGCGGCGAGCTCGGCTGGGCGCTCGAGCCGGTCCTCAAGGACGCGAAGGTGTTCGAGCCGACCACCTTCTACAAGGAGTCCACCGGCATCTGCCGCTACGACTTCTTCGACTGGGGCAAGGAGATCAAGACGATGATGAAGACGGCCAAGCCCCAGGCGACGGTCATCATGATCGGCACCAACGACACCCAGTCCGTCTGGAAGGCCGGCAAGTGGATCCCCTACGGCAAGATGGCCTGGAAGCAGGCCTACGAGCAGCGCGTGGGGGACATGATCGACACGATGCTCAAGGGCGGGGCCAGGCGCGTGTACTGGGTAGGCATGCCGATCATGGGTGAGAGCTGGCGCAACTCGCGCATGCGCCTCATCAACAGGATCTTCCGAAAGCAGGCCGAGAAGCGCCCCGGCGCCGAGTACGTGGACATCTGGGGCCTCTACGCCACGTCGGATGGCTCGTTCGACCCGTCGCTCCGCCTGGCCGACGGGGTGCACCTCACCGCCGAAGGTCAGGCGCTGCTCGCCGAGACCGTCTACAAGGCCATCGCGACCGACTGGCTGCCGCCGGGATCGGAGACGCCGAGCGAGTCGCCTGCGGCGAGCCCCTCGGCGTCGGCCTCTGTTCCCTGACCGAGTCGGTCGCGTCCTGCCGGGCACGGTCTGCGCGCCGGCTGCGCCCGCTCGCCCTCCCGGCAGTCCGGGCGCGGATGGTTCCCGGCGGCGTTGTGGGCGGATAATGAGACTGTCATGACTCCGCTCCTCGCCGCCATCCCCGGGCACGTCCTCGACCCTGCCAAGTGGCCGCTGTCCCTGCTGCTCATCGGCTTCATCCTCACGTTCCTCGTGGCGCGCATCAACACGAGGCTTGCGCGGGCACGTGGCGGTTCGGCCCCTCACCTGGGAAGCATCGTCACCCAGGGCGGACTCCACATCCACCACGCGGTGTTCGGCATCGTCGGCATGGTCGTGGCCGGGATCCTGGAGTTCGCCGTGCAGCCGGGCAGCCCCTGGCTGGAGTTGATGGCCTTCGTCTTCGGCGCCGGCGCGGCGCTCACACTGGACGAGTTCGCCCTCGTCCTCCACCTGGAGGACGTGTACTGGACCGGCGAGGGTCGCAAGAGCATCGACGCCGTCATCCTCGGCCTCACCTTCATCACGCTGCTGCTGACGGGCTTGCTGCCGCGCAGCATCAGCCAGGTCGGCGACTACATCACCATCTCGCGCTGGGTGGGTTTCGTGCTCATCCTCATCGGCGCGTTCTTCGTCGTCGTGTGCTATCTCAAGGGCAAGCTGTTCGTCGGCACGGTCGGCATCTTCTTCCCGCCGGTCGCCTTCGTCGGTGCGCTGCGGCTGGCGAAGCCGAACTCGCCGTGGGCGCGGCGCCAGTATGCCGGCAGCCCTGCGAGGATGGACCGCGCCAGACGCCGCGACGAGGGCTTCCACCAGAAGTGGGAACGGCGCAAGCACCGTCTCTGGGACGTGATCGGCGGCAAGCCGCACCTCCCACTGTCGCACAGGGACGGCCACCGCGACCGCCGCGACCGCGGCCCGCGCGGCGGCCCTCCCGGCGACTCACGCGAGTCGCAGATCTGAGCGGTTAGGCGCGCCGGCCCGCGCGGTACCACGTGAGCATGGCCGGCTCGCCCTCAGCGACGCCGCCTCGAGGGCGGCACGAGATGCTCGACGAAGCACTCGACCTGGTGGAACAGGCGCGCGCCGACGGGGTCGACGTCCGGCTCGTCGGGGGTCTCGCCGTCCTCGCCCTGTGCGCCGCCGGGGATGCCTGCCGGAGAGAGCACCGCGACCTCGATCTGGTCGCGCTGCGTCCTGCGGCTACCAGGCTCCTCGGCACCTTCGCCCGTTTCGGCTACGAGGAGAACCGCCACGTCCGCCTGGCGAGCGCCGGCGCTCTCATGCAGGTGTACCGGCCCTGTGTGCACGCTGGTCACCGGGGTCCACTCCATGCCGACGACCGAGTCGACGTGTACCTGGACGCTTTCCGCCTGCATCACACCATCGGGCTGCGGCGGCGGCTGAGACGAGAAGCCTTCACGCTGGCGCCGTCAGACGTGCTCCTCGCCAAGCTGCTGCGCACGCGTATGAGCGAGACCGACGTACGGGATGTCGCGACGCTGCTTCGGGACGTCGAGATCCGCGAGGAGGAGACCCCGGGGACGATCGGGCTGCGGTACTTGGCTCGCGCCGGCGGTCGCGAGTGGGGTCTCTACCACGACGTCACCACCAACCTGGAACGCGTGGCGGCGGAATCGGAGCGGCTCGGACTCGGCGACGGGGAGTCGGAACGCGTCGGGGACGCCGCGGCGCGCATCCTCGCCGCGATGGCGGCCGCCGGCAAGGGTCCGCGCTGGCGGCTGCGCGCCCTGATCGGCGAGCGACTTCCCTGGTACGACGCCGTGGATGAGGACGACGGGCAGCGCATCGGCCTGCGCGAGCGACCGGCCGATGCGCCCGAGGCGGCCGGCCAGGGCGGCGCACCTGACCACCGTCGGCCGGCCAGTGCGCCGGGGCCGGCCGGCCACGCCTGACCACCGCCGGCCGGCTTCAGGAAGGCGGCGGCGTCCCCGGGTCGTCTGCGTCCGCAAGGCTCTCGTCGGGTTGCCTCGGCACGCCGAGCGCATAGGCGCCGAGCGCAAGCTCGTAGACGGCCAGCGCGAGGCTCACCACGATGACGGCCGTGAGTGATCCGCTCACGAAGAGCAGCACGACGATGGCCACCGCGACCCCGGCGACGCGCAGCAGGTCGAGGTGCCCGGCCATCCAGCGTCCCGCGCCGGTGTCCGGGGTGGAGAGGTCGGAGGCTACGCCGAAGAGCTTCGCGAAGCCCCGGCTCATGGCGTCGAGCCACTGGGGCCGGCCGGCAAGGAGCGCCGCCACGGCGACGATCGCGCCGGCGACCGCTACCCACGCCAGGAACGCGTTGAGACTGGCGACGGCAGAGCCGACGATGGCGCGTGCCACCGTCGCACCGCCCTGGGTCTTCACCGCGCCGACGGCGGCGTCCTCCAGCCGGACCTCGACGATCCGCGCGGCGACGATCGCCAGCAGCGAGCCCAGGCCCAGCCACAGCGCCGTGCGCCGGCGGCGCACGGCGACCAGCAGCGCCGCGGTGATGAGGACGACGGTCACGATCACGACGAGGATCACGAGGTCGTTGAACAGCCTGAGCGCGTGTTTGGCCTCGTAGCCCTGGCTCCCGCGGAGCAGGGTGATCGAGGCGAAGTCCGCCGGCAGCTTCCGGCCGAGCGCGTCCTGGAGGAGCGTGCGCACATCGTCGGGGGCGGTGGCCGGGTCGATGGGGGGCAGGGTGACGTCCCGTCCGAGGAGTCCCGGGATCTGGACGTCCAGCCGCTGCAGGGCGACCGCGACCAGCGGCACGAGGTCCATCTTGACGTCCTCTCGGCCGATCGCGACGGAGCGGTTCTTATCCTGCAGGGCGGTGATGAGCTGCTCGTGAGCGAAGCGGTTGCCGTCCGCCCACAGACGTTGCGCGAGCGGGGTGCGCAGGAAGCCGTCGATCTCGTCGGCAAGGTAGCTCTGCAGCGCACGCGCCAGCGCGGGGGCGACGACCTTGGCGTCGGACGGTAGCGCAGCCTCGATGCGAGCCTCGAGGTCCGCGGCCTGGACGGCCTTCTCGGCGACGTAGGTGCTCACGGCCCTGCGGACCTCTGGGTCAGCAGCCGCGGGGGCGACGACCCTCACGTAGGCATCGGTGTCGAAGATGATGCGGTGCGACCAGAGCGCGAGCGTGCTGACAAGGACGGCGAGGACGGAGGCGACGACCAGGAACAGGGCCACGCCCGTGCGGATGCGCGGCGCGCGCCGGGACTTCAGGGCGCGCCCAAGCGGCGCGAGGACGCGGGGGGCTCCGGCCTGGGGCGCCGCGCCGGACGCGGGGGCGCCTGACGCAGGCGACGCGCCGGACGCCGCGGGAGCCGCGGCTCCGGCGTCCGCCGCCGGTTTGCGCGGGGCGCGCTTGCGCGGCGGCGTGCCCGCGTCGGACGTCACGCCCGCCGCGGCTCCACCGCCCGCCGCCTTCTTGCTCGGCACGCTCTTCTTGCGCGCGCCGGCCAGGCGTCTGCCCGGCGCCGCAGCCGTCTCGTCACTTCGCTTGGACGGCGGCCGTTCGCCCCGCCCGCGGCCGCCGCTGCCGGGGCGTCCCGCTCCGGGCGTGTTCTCGGCCATCACGATGCTCCGCCCTTCACGGGACCTCCCCGTGCGTCCCGCGCTTCGGCGCGCCCACGTGCGCCCGCACGCGCGGGACGACTTCGTCTTCGTGCTCCCGCTCGTCCGCGCCTGGTGCTCACGTCCCGTCGCCGGTGGCTTCGACGATGGCGGCGGCCAGCCGCCGCGCGCCCTCAGCGAGGCGCTCCTCGTCGTAGAGACTGAAGGCGAGCCGCAGGCTGCGGTCGTCGCCGTCCGTGGAGAAGCGCCGCCCGGGCGCGAAGGCGACGCCGTGGCGTTCGGCCACGGGCAGCAGAGCCGAGGCAAGCAGGCCCGGCGGGAGCGTGAGCCAGAGGAAGAAGCCGCCGGCCGGCACCGTCATCCTGCAGCCGGTGGGCAGGTGGTCGCCGAGCGCGCCGGCGAGGGCGTCGCGGCGCGAGGCGTAGGCGAGGCGCAGGGCGGCGACGTGGGCGCCGTACGCGCCGGCCTCGAGAAGGGCCGCCACAACGTGCGCGGAGAACTGGCTGACGCAGCCGCCGCTCTCCACCACGCCGGCGGCGGCCAGCCTGTGGCGCAGCGCCGGCGGAGCGTCGAACCAGCCGAGCCGCAGCCCGGGCGCCAGCGACTTGGAGAACGATCCGAGGCGCACGACCGGCGCCTCCGGGTCCAGCGCCCGCAGCGCCGGAGGCGCCTCGCCCGTGTAGGCGAGTTCGCGATACACGTCGTCTTCCACGAGGATGAGATCCTCGCGCCGCGCGAGCTCGAGCAGCCGCCGCCGGCGCGGCGCGGAGAGGCTGACGCCGGCGGGGTTGTGGAACGTCGGGATGGTGTAGAGCAGGCGCGGCTGGCGGCCGGACGCTCTGACCTCGCGCACGGCTGCCTCGAGCGCCTCGACGTCCAGGCCTTCGCCGTCGAGGGGCACGCCGACGACGTCCACGGGATGGTCGGCGATGATGCCCAGGGCGAGGTTGTAGGTGGGGCACTCCACGAAGACCACGTCGCCAGGCGCCGTGAGCATGGTCAGCGCCTGGTCGAGGGCCTGGGAGATGCCGCCGCTCACGATCACGTCCTCGGCGCTCAGCGCCAGGCCCTCCTTGGCCGACGTGCGCGCGGCGATCGCCGCGCGCACGGCCTCCGGTCCCGGATTGGACCCGTAGGCGAGCGCCGCGGCGCCTCCGGCGTCGAGGGCTCTCGCTGCCGCTTTGCGCACGAGTCCCACCGGCAGGAGCGCCGGGTCTGGCTCCCCGAAGGCGAATTCGACGACGCCCTCGCGGAGCGTGTTCTGGGTGAAGACGGGTGCCTCGCTCACGCCGCCATAATACGCGATGAGCTCGCCCGTGAGCGCCGCGTCCCGCGCGGTGAACCCCAGCTGGCGGGCGGCCGTCCCTTTCCCTAGACTGGGGGACCGGGCGCCGCATGCTGTTTCCAACCATCACATTCGCTGTCTTCTTCCTGCTTGCCTTCGTCGGCAACTGGCTGCTCATGCCCCGGCAGCGGGCCTGGAAGCCGTTCATGCTCATCATCAGCCTGGTGTTCTACGGCTGGTGGGACTGGCGCTTCGTGTTGCTGCTGGCTCTCAGCGCGGCCGTCAACCAGTTCTTCGCTCTCTGGATCGGAGGGATGCGCCCCGGCGCTCCGGGCCGCAAGTGGGCGCTGGCCGCGGCGGTCGCCGCCAATCTCGGCGTGCTCGGCTGGTTCAAGTACTACGGCTTCTTCGTCACCTCGGTGGTGAACTTCCTCGGCGCGCTCCACCTGAACGCCGACCTGCCGCTGCTGCGCATCGTCCTGCCGCTGGGCATCTCGTTCCTCACGTTCCGTGTGCTCAGCTACGTGGTCGACGTGTACCGGGGCACCTTGCAGCCGGCGACGCTGCTCGACTTCTCGGTCTACGTCGCCTTCTTCCCGTATCTGGCCGCCGGTCCCATCGCGCGCGCCTCCGAGTTCCTGCCGCAGCTGGACGGCCCGCGCGACCCGCGGAACGTGGACACGGCGCGGGCCTTCTTCCTCATCTTCGGCGGCCTGATCAAGAAGATGCTGATCGCCGACTACCTCGCGACGCACATCGTCAATGGGGTGTTCACGACGCCCGGTCAGTACTCGTCGCTCGAGGTGCTGGTGGGGATCATCGGGTACTCGGTGCAGATCTACTGCGACTTCAGCGCCTACGCCGACATCGCCATCGGCATCTCGCTGCTGCTCGGGTTCGAGTTGCCGGACAACTTCAACGCGCCCTACACCGCCGCCTCGGTCCAGGACTTCTGGCGCCGCTGGCACATGACCCTGTCGCGCTGGCTGCGCGACTACCTGTACATCCCCCTCGGCGGCAGCCGCCGAGGGCGCGCACGCACCTACCTGAACCTGATGATCACCTTCGTGCTCGGCGGCCTCTGGCACGGCGCCGGCTGGACGTTCATCTTCTGGGGCTTTCTCTACGGCGCCGCGCTTACCGTCGAGCACGCGCGCGTGGACCGGCGCAAGGACCGCGCCCTGGTCGTCCAGCGCCAGCGCCTGCAGCTGGCGGAGGCGTTCGAGGGCATCGGCGGAGCGGCCGCGCTTCCCGAAGGCCCCGGCGCGGCTCCTGCCGCCGCGCCGCCGATGCCGCTCGAGTACGACCGGCTCCCGTGGCACGGTCGTGTGTGGCCGAGGGTGGGCACCTTCGTCTTCGTCACCTTCGCCTGGGTCTTCTTCCGCTCCGACAGCTTCGGCGCCGCGACGAGCGTCATCGCCCGGCTCTTCCAGAGCTGGGGCACGCTCGGCGCGGCGCTGACGCCGGGCGTCTTCCTCGCCATCGCCGTGGGGATCGGCGTGCAATACGTGCCGCGCTCGATCTGGCAGCGCGGTGAGGCCGGCTTGTCGGTCCTGAACCCGGTGTTCCAGGGAGCGATCCTGGCCGTCGGCTTCATGCTGCTGGACATCCTCGGGCCCTCCGGCCCGGCGGCCTTCCTCTACTTCAAGTTCTGATGGCCGGCGAGCAGACATCCCGGAGGAGCGCCGGCCGCCGGCCGGCGAAGTGCGACCGCCCGTGGACGAGGGCCGCGGCGGCGGGTTGCCGTTCGGCCGCCGCCGCCGCACCGCCGCCAGCGCGCTGGTCGCGATGCTCGTCGCCCTGGTGCTCGGCGCCCTGTTCAACGCGCCGGCGATGAAGAAGACGGCGCTCGAGCAGCCGTTCGGCGCCGAGCGCAGCTTCCGCCTCGCCCTGGTCGACCCGCTCGCGAGCGTGAGCCACTGGCTGTTCCTCGACCGTCCGGCCGAGTTCACGGCCGTCGTCCTCAGCAAGCCCGACCCGGGCCCGACCGGGGCGCCGGTCGTCGTGGTCGTCACTCCGCCGCCCAAGCCGGCCAAGGGCGACGGGGCGGACAAGAACGCCAAACCACAGAAGCCGCTTCAGGAGCGGCCGCTACCCAAGCCCTTCAAGGGCCATCCGATGCACCTGTACATCGCCGGCGACTCCATGATGGGTCTCCCGGGGATGGCGCTCACCAACCTCTCCAACAAGACCAAGCTGATCAAGCCGCTGCTGGACTACCGCATCTCGAGCGGCCTCGTGCGACCCGACTTCTTCAACTGGCCGGCCCAACTGCAGGCGCAGGTCAAGGCGTTCGACCCGGGCGCCGTGGCCGTGATGTTCGGCGCCAACGACAACCAGGCGGTCCAGACGGCCTCCGGTCAGATCTACCAGTTCGGCAGCGACGGCTGGAAGAAGGAGTACCGCAAGCGCGTGCAGGACGTGGTCGGCCTGCTGTTCCAGGGCGGCGTGCGCCGCGTCTACTGGATCGGCCAACCGGTGATGCCGTCGGCGTCGTTCAACAGCCAGGTCAAGCTGATGAACGACATCTACACGAGCGTGGCGAAGCAGACGTTCGGGGTCGAGTACATCGACGCCTACAGGCTGTTCGCCAACCGCAGCGGCCAGTACGCGCAGTACCTGCCCGACGCCGACGGCGAGATGCAGCAGGTCCGCGAGCAGGACGGCGAGCACCTGACGTATGCCGGCGGTCTGCGCGTCGCCCAGGCGGTCATCGACGCGATCAAGAAGGAGTGGTTCCCCAAGAAGGGGGAGGGTCCGACGCTCCTGCCGACCGCGAGGCCCAGCAAGTCCGCGACGCCGGCCCCCTGACGAGGCCGCGTCCGCTCCGCGCGCGGGCGTAGCCACGTCGCGGGAGGGCTTCGTCGCCTGTGGCGGCTGGTGTACCATCCGCGCAGTCAGGCGGACCGCCGGCGCGGCCCGCGCACCGGGTGACGGACAGGCGGGCAGCGTGCTCTTCCCGACGATCACGTTCGCGATCTTCTTTCTCGTCGTGTACGTGTTCAACTGGCTGCTCATGCCCCGGCTGCGCCTGTGGAAGTGGTTCATCATCGGCGCCAGCTACCTGTTCTACGGCTGGTGGGACTGGCGCCTCGTCTTCCTGCTCGTCGCCGCGACGCTCGCCAATCAGGCGCTCGGGGTGCAGGTACAGCGGGCGCGCGGGCGGCGCGGCAGCACGGCCGCCGCCCGCCGCTGGGTCTTCCTCGCCGTGGTCGTCAACCTGCTCGTGCTCGGCGTCTTCAAGTACTTCGACTTCTTCGCCGTGAGTCTCAACGACGTGCTCGGCGCGTTCCGTCTCGGCGCGCCGCTCCCACTGCTGCATATCGTCCTGCCGGTCGGGATCTCGTTCCTCGTGTTCCGCATGCTGACCTACGTCATCGACATCTACCGCGGGCAGCTCGCGCCGGCGCCGGCGCTCGACTTCGCCGTGTACACGGCCTTCTTCCCCTACCTGCTCGCGGGTCCCATCGCCCGCGCTCGCGAGTTCCTCCCGCAGCTGACCTCGCCGAGGAACCCGCACGCCGTGGACTCGTCACGCGCGTTCGTGCTCATCCTCGGGGGCCTCGCCAAGAAGCTGCTGATCGCCGACTACCTCTCGACGCACATCGTCAACGGGCTCTTCGCGTCGCCGCAGACGTACTCGTCCTGGGAGACGCTCTGGGGCATCGTCGCCTACTCGGTGCAGATCTACTGCGACTTCAGCGCCTACGCCGACATCGCCATCGGCATCTCGCTGCTGCTCGGGTTCGAGCTGCCGGACAACTTCGACGCGCCCTACGCGGCGCGGACCATCCAGGACTTCTGGCGCCGCTGGCACATCACGCTCTCCAGCTGGCTGCGCGACTACCTGTACATCCCGCTCGGCGGCAACCGCAAGGGCAGAGGGCGCACCTACGCCAACCTGGTGATCACCTTCCTGCTCGGCGGCTTGTGGCACGGGGCGGGGTGGACGTTCGTGTTCTGGGGACTCCTGCACGGCACCGGGTTGGCGGTCGAACGGGCGCGGATGGACACGCGTCACTCCAGAGGCTTGCCCGAGCCGGGCGCGACCGCTGGGGCGAGAGCGCGTCAGCGGCTCTGGACGTTCGTCTTCGTCAGCGTGGCGTGGGTGTTCTTCCGCGCCGAGTCGATGAGCAACGCGTTCGCGGTCCTGTGGCGCCTCGTCGCCGGGCTCGGCGCGATCGGCACGGCGGTGACGCTGCCGGTGGTGGGCCTGGCGGTGCTCGGCATCGCCATCCAGTACGTGCCGCGGCGGACGATGGAGGGCCTCGAAGCCGGATTCAGCCGCATCGGCTGGGTGGGCCAGGGACTGGCGCTGGCGCTGGGCCTGTTCCTGATCGACGTGTTGGGCCCGGCCGGCCCGGCCGAGTTCCTCTACTTCAAGTTCTGAGCGTGCGGGCGGCAGGCGGACAGAGGCGATGAGCGACGACGGAAGATACGAGGGCGAGTACCCGGGCCAGCAGGGCCTGCCCTTCGACGAGGGCGGGGAGGACCGGCGCCGCGCCGGCGGCGACGCCGGCCCGGGCGCCGGCGGCCGCGGCCACTCCGGCGGGTCCGACGACGACCTCTTCGTGTGGAACGACTTGCGGCCGCCCTCCCGCGACGAGCGGCGCGCGACCGGCGACTGGCGTGCGCCCGAATACCCCACCGGCGCCGGCCGCGCGCGTCCCGAGTCGGCCGACGGCTACGAGGCCGCGGAGGAGTGGGAGGAGTGGCTCGAGCCCGGCGCGCCGCCGCACGGTCCCGAGACCATCGCGCCGCTGCCCGAGCGGCACAAGGGTGCGCGCCGGCGCCGCCTCTCGGCCGGCGCGGTGCTCCTGGCGATGCTGCTCGGCTTCTTCCTTGCCGGCCTGCTCGACGCGCGCAACATCCGCAAGGACGTCGAGGCGCGACCGTACGGCGCGCTTCGCACCGTCCAGCTCGCGTTGCTGGCGCCGATGACCGCGTTGAGCGGCGCCGTCCGCGCCGACCGGCTCGGCGCCGCGGTGGCCGACGCGCTCGGCCGCGGCGAGCAGCCGCACCACACGCTCGCCGAGGTCAAAAAGGCCAAGAAGCCGCTCTGGCCGCGCAAGATAACCGCGAAGAAGCCGCTGCGCCTGTACGTCGCCGGGGATTCCATGGACCAGGTCTTCGGATCGTCGCTCGTCAATCTGGGCGAGGCGACCGGCCTCGTCAAGGGCAAGAACGACTATCACGTCTCGTCCGGGCTCAGCCGGCCCGACTTCTACGACTGGCCGCAGCGCCTGGTCGACCAGATCGTCGACTTCAGGCCCGACGCGGTCGCGGTCCTGTTCGGCGCCAACGACGGGCAGGACGTCAAGGTCGAGGGCAAGGTGCTCAAGGTGGGCACCAAGGCCTGGCAGGAGGTCTACGCGCGACGGGTCGGCGAGGCGATGGACATCCTCACCAAGGGCGGCCGCCGGGTCTACTGGGTGGGCAACCCGATCATGCGGGACTTCGGCTACCGCCAGCGCATCGCGATGATGAACCACATCTACCAGGCCGAGGCCGCCAAGCGCCCGGGGCTCGCCTTCGTCAGCACGTGGCCGACGATGGCCGACGCCAAGGGCTCCTATGCTGAGTACCTGCCCGACGCCAACGGCGCCCAGGTGCTGATGCGCGCCCCGGACGGCATCCACCTCACGCGTGCCGGCGGCGACCGCATGGCGCAGAGGGTGCTCGACGTGATCATGAAGGATTGGGGGATGGCCGGCTCGGCCTCGCCCGCTCCGGCGCCCTGATCCACGGCTCGTCCCGGCGGAGCGCCACCCGGGCGCAGGGTCGGGGCCCGCGGGCGTCCGCCGCTCACTCCTCCGGGCCGTCGTCCACCCAGTCGCGGGTCAGCACGAGCCAGAACGCCAGCCCGGCGTGGTCGCGGTAGCGGCGGAAGCGTCGCGCGATCGTGCGGTCGGCGACGAGGCGTCCTTCGGGCTTGCCCGTGAGCCGCGCGTACTTGGGCCGCGTCCAGGAGTCGAGCACGAGCCGGGAGTGGCGGCCCAGCAGGAGCATCACGTGGGCCGCCGCGTAGGGCCCGACGCCCGGCAGCGCCAGGAGGCGTCGCTCCACCTCCTCGTCCGGCACCTCGGTGCGGCTCGCGGTCAGGAGCGCCTCGAGGTCGAGTTCGCCGTCCGCGACGCGCGCCGCTATGGCGCGGAGGTACGGTCCGCGGTAGCCGGCGCGGGCCTCGTCCCGGTAGAAGGCGTCTCCCGTCAAGGCCATGGCTTGCGCAGTCGGGAAGGCGCGGCCGGAGACCTCGCCGGACGGCGCTCCCGGGGCCGGCTCTCCCAGCCGGCCGACCAGCGCCCGGGTCATGCGCTCTGTCGCCGACCAGGCGCAGTTCGTCGTGCAGACGGTCTTGATCACGTCCTCGAAGACCGTCGCGCTGCGCAGCAGACGTCCGGCGCCGCGCGCCGCCCAGGCGAGGGCCGGGTCGTCGGCGCTCAGCGCATAAAAGCCGGACAGGTCGTCGTCCAGGCAGAGCATGCGGCGGATCGCCGCGGTCAGGGCCTCCGAGGCCGCGTCACGGGGCGGCTGCCCTGCGTCGGCGATCTCTACCGTGACGGCCGGCGCGCCGGCCGCCGTCGGCGCCTCCGCCAGCCGCACCGTCCGCGGTCCCTCCGGCGACGCCAGCGTCACGCCGCCGCCGCGGCCGTCGGCGTCCAGGGCCATCGGCGGCAGTTCGGCCACGCCGTGAGACCGCAGCGTGCGGCGCAGATCGACGGGCTCGCCGCCGGCGCCGCGCAACTCGATGAGGGCGATGCGCGTCACGCGGCGGCGATGAGGGCTACGCCAGCCAGCGTCGCCGCGGCCCCGGCCATCTGGTGTGGCGCGATGCGCTCGCGCAGCACGCCGAAGGCCAGCAGCACGGTGACGACGGGGTACAGGGAGCCAAGGACGGCGACCAGGCTGAGGTAACCCTCGGTGGTCGCCAGCGCGAACAGCCCGTTGGCGCCCGTGTCGAGGATCCCGACGACGACGATGAACGGCAAGGCGGAGCGGCCGACCTTGACGTGCGGCCGGAGCACGAGGAAGAGCAGCGCGAAGATGACGGCGGAGGACATCCTGCCGCCGAGCATCGCCCAGAGCGGGTCGTAGCGCGCCGTGGCGTCGTAGCCGACGAGGACCAGGCCCATGCAGACCGCCGCCGTCAGGGCGAGGGCGATGGCCAGCCGCTGGTCACGGCGCTCCGGCCTGGGGGCACGGGCGTCACGCGCGCGGCCGGCCGCCGGGGCGGGGTCGGGTTCCGCGTCGTGCGAGAGGGGGAAGAGCGCCGCGGCGCCGGCCCGGTCGACCGCCGGCTCGCCGGGAAGCGCCGCCGCGCCGATCGTCTCGCCGCGCCGCGCCGGCTCGACGGCGACGAGGATCACGCCCACGGCGGCCAGCGCCACACCGCCCAGCTGGACGGCCGCCGGCCGCTCACCGGCGGCGATCCCGACCGCGAACGGGATCAGCGCGTTGGTGGCGCTGATCGGAGCGACGATGCTCATGGTGCCGATGGCGAGCGCCTTGTAGAAGCAGGAGATCGCGACCACGCTGGCGACTCCGCCGAGCATGACCGGCCAGACCGCTTGGAGCCCCGGCCAGCCGTGGCCGGTGCCGAGGGTCACCAGGGCCGCTCCCGCGAGGCCGACGGCCTGGCTGCCGATGATCACCGCCCAGAGGCTGGCGCGCCGGGTGCTGAAACCGCCGAGGAAGTCGCCGGAACCCCAGCAGATGGACGCGCCGAGGGCGAGGGCGATGCCGAGCATGCCCAGAGGCTATCACGGGCCGGTGGTAGGCTTGAGACGCAGCCTGCGCCGACGCCCTGACGGGAGCTTGCATGACCGGGCCCTTCGACATCCCCGAGAGTGACGACGCGCTCCTCGCCGAGTGCGAGGTGCAGACGTTCCGCGCCGGCGGACCCGGCGGCCAGCACCAGAACGTCACCGACAGCGCGGTGCGCCTGGTGCACCGGCCCTCGGGATTGACGGTCACAAGTCGCGCGCAGCGCAGCCAGTACCTCAACAAGACGGACGCGCTGCGCCGCCTGCGGCTCAAGCTGCGGCGGCTGAACGAGCCACCGCCGCCGCCGCGCCGCCCCACGCGGCCCTCCAGGGCCGCCAAGGAGCGGCGTCTTGCGGAGAAGACGCGGCGGGCGACCGCCAAGCGCCTTCGTCGCCCGCCCTCCGCTGAGGACTGACCGCCGTCCGCCGGGGTCGTGCGGCTCCGTGTAGAGTACCGGCCATGGCAGTCATCGTCGGCATCCTCGTGGTCGCCTTCGTCGCCGGCGTCTTCGGCAGCATGCTCGGCGTGGGCGGGGGAGTCATCATGGTCCCTGTGCTCAGCCTCGCCTTCGGCGTGCCGATCAAGACCGCCATCGCGACCAGCATCGTGTGCGTGATCGCCACCTCGTCCATGGCCCAGTCGACGTTCGCCCGGCGCGGCATGACCAACATGCGCCTGGGCATGGTGCTCGAGGTGGCGACGACGATCGGCGCGGTCGCCGGAGGTGTGACCGCGGTGCTCATCGACGGCCGCATCCTGCAGGGCTGCTTCGCCGTCGTGCTCTTCTACGTCGCCTGGCAGATGAGCCGCCGCGGCGGCGACATCGTCCCCGCGGAGACCTCGCTCATGCCGTCCGGCTACTACGACCCGGCCGAGGGCCGGCAGATCAGCTACGGGGTGCGCCGCCTTGGGACCGGGTTCGCTCTTTCGCTCGCCGCCGGCAATGTCTCCGGGCTCCTCGGCGTCGGCGGCGGCGCGTTCAAGGTGCCGATCATGAACATGCTCATGGGGGTGCCGCTGAAGGCGACCATCGCCACCAGCAATCTGATGATCGGCGTGACCGCGGCGACCGGAGCCGCCATCTTCTACGGGCGCGGCTACATGGACCCGTACTGGGCGGTGCCGGCCGCCCTCGGCATCCTGGCAGGCGCGCGCCTGGGGCCGCGCCTCGCCATCCGGTTGCGCGCCGGGATGCTCGTCGTCGTCTTCGAGATCGTGCTCGTCGTCTTCGGCGCCCTCATGCTGCTCAAGGCGCTGGGGGTGGGCGTGTGAACGGCGAGCTTCCGGACGGCGCGACGAACCGGGCGGACCTGCCGGGCGCCGGGACGCCTGGCTGTACCCCGCCGGGAGCGCCCCCGCCGCACGTCATGGATCCCATCGAACGCATGGTGAGCCGGATCCTTGCCGCGGGTATCACGGTCTCCGTCGCGTTCATGGCTGTGGGGCTCGTCCTCGGCCTGGTCGACAAGGAGGGCATGCCCAGTCACGCCGTCTCGTTCGCGGACCTGGCGTCGCTGCTCAGGGTGTTCGACCCCGCCGCCTATCTCTCGCTCGGTCTGTTGCTGCTGATCGCGACGCCGTTCGTGCGCGTGGCCGGCTCCATCATCGCCTTCGCGCGGCAGCGGGACCGTCGCTACGTGCTGGTGACGGCGGTCGTGTTCGCGGTCATGTGCCTCGGTGTGGTGGTCGGCAGGGCCTGACCGGCGCGGCGCGCGTCACCCGGACGGGCCGGCGTCAGCTCGTCAGAGAGCGCAGGCGGGGGCGGCGTCGAGGCCGCGCACGGCGGCGGCGGCGCGCCGGCCGGAGGACATCGCGCCCTGGATCGACGCCGTGTCGCGGTGGTCGCCGCAGACGAACAGGCCGTCGCGCACGCGGACGGGCCGCTCCGCCGGCTCGAGAGCGGCGGGAGGCTGCGCCGGGAGTGCGAAGGGGATGCGACGGACGCGGAGCAGCCGCCAGCCGTCGACCTGTGCGCCGAACCAGCCGTGCAACTGGTCGCGGACGGCGGCGTCCAAGGCGTCGTCGGGAAGCCGCGGGATGCCGAGCACGGTGGCCGATATCAGCGCCGCGCCGGGCGGCGCGTAGCTCGGCGCCACATCACTGGGCACGCAGAGGTCGTTGACGGGGCCGCGACCCTCGCCGTCCAGTACGAGCACCGGTTCGCCGACCGGGGAGCTGCCGGCGGCGTAGTGGAGGGTGGTGACGGCCCGCGCCGCCGGAGCCTCGACGGCGCCGGTGAGCCGGGCCGCCTCCAAGCCGTCCGCGGCGACGACGATCGCTGGCGCGGACAGCCGCTCGCCGCCGGCGAGGACGACCTCGCCCGGTGCGGCCGACTCCACGGTGGCGCCGAAGCGGAAGGCCTCCTCCGGCAGGCTCGCGGCCAGCTGGCCGGGGACGGCCTGCATGCCCGCGGCCGGCAGCGCCGCTTCGCCCTCCGTGAAGAGCTTGAAGACGAAGGCGAAGAGCCGGCTTGACGTCTCGAGCGTGCGATCGAGGAAGATGCCGCCCAGAAACGGACGGAAGAAGCTCTCGACGAGGTCGCTCGAGAAGCCCTCGCGCCGCAGCGCATCCGCGGTGGTCACCTGCGGCGCCGTGAGCAGCTCGTTCAGGGAGAAGCGGGAGAGCCGCTGCCGCAGTCGGGCCACGCGGAACTTGTCGGGGAGGCTTCCGGGCGCTCCGGTCAGGCCCTGGAGTGCCAGCAGCGGGTGACGGAAGGGGTCGGAGACGCGCGCGAAGCCACCGTCCCGGCGGATGAGCGCGCCGCTCTCGAACGGCCGCAGCCCGAGGCGCTCGTAGTCCAGCATGCGGCGCGCCTCCGGGTACGCCGTGAGCAGCACCTGGAAACCGCGGTCGAGCAAGAAGCCGTCGACTTCGTCCGTGCGTACCCGCCCGCCGGGCGCGTCGCCGCGCTCCAGGATCAGGACGTCGAGGCCCGCGGCGTGGAGCTCGCGGGCGCAGCACAGGCCCGCGAGGCCGGCGCCGACGACGACGACGTCAGGCATCGCCGCGATCGGGGTCACAGTCCGGCGCGCCCGGCGCCGCGCGGCGCCACTCGGCGTCGCTGCCCGCCGACCCCGGCACCAGCAGTTCCCAGTACGCGGCCAGCCGTTTCAGGTCGTCGCCGTCCAGTCGTTCGAGGAACAGTCGCCGGACGCCGGCGAGGTGGGTGGCGCGCGCCTCCTGCAAGCGGCGGGCGCCGGCCTCCGTGAGCACCGCCCAGTAGCCGCGCCCGTCTTCGGCGCAGCGCTCGCGACCGGCGAGACCCTCGCGCTCCAGCCGGTCGACCAGCCTGGTCATTCCGCTCGCGCTGAGGAGCACGGAGCGAGAGAGGTCGGCCATCCGCAGACGCCGCTGCGGGGCGTCCCCGAGCAACAACAGGACCTCGTAGGAGCGCAGCGGCAGGTCGTGGGCGGCGGAGAGTTCCGCGTCCAGCTGGCGGAACAGCGAACTCTGCACGCGCAGAAACCCGCGCCACGCCGCGAGTTCGTCGCGGCTGAGTCGTGAGCCGTTCTGTCGCTGCCCGTCCAACGGCCTCCTTCCACTTCCTGCCCCGCAGTATACCCTCGCTCGGGCGCCCTCCCGGAGCGTCTTGCATTGCCCCAGCCCGGTCAGTAAAGTCGAAAATCCACCACCCGCCTCAATCTCGACTGTCGGACGGAGGTCCTGATGTCTGACGAGAAGCCCCCGGCCTGGCAGCGCCGTGATCACAGCCGCGATCTCACCGGCCTGGGATGGCTGGAGGCCGACGTCCTCCGCGTCGTCTGGGACAAGGGCGAGGTCACGGTGCGCGACGTCTACGAAGAACTGCGCGAGAACCGGCGCATCGCCTACACCACCGTCATGAGCGTGCTCCGCAACCTGGCCGCCAAGGGCCTGCTCGAGCAGGACAAGTCGGCCGCGGCCTACGTCTACCGCCCCAAGGTGACCGACGAGCAGGTCGCGCGGGGCATCCTCGACGCGCTTGTAGACAAGATCATGGGCGGCAACCGCGGCCCGCTCATCGACTACCTCCAGCACCCCGCCGACGACTAAGACCTGCGAGTGATCCCGGGAAGGCGCGCCCTGAGCCGGCCCGCCGAAGCCCCAGCCTCACTGCTTCAGAGCGACAGCCGCGTCCCCGCGCCGCGCTCCCGTCGTCGACCTACACCGGCCAGGCATGCGCCCCCGAGCTCGTTTGCCCCGCTCCGGGCCGCGTGGTTAGAGTCGACGAGGCGCTGGGCGACGTCCGGCGCAGACAGGTGAGCGGCGAAACGGGGGTCGGGATGTCCGGGCAGGAACGCGTCGAGGTCGCGGCGGCCGTCCAGGACCTGCTGGACGATCTGGTCGCCGACGACCCCGTGCTCGCCACGACGCTCGGCATGACGGAGGGCGCCGGCCGCCTGCCGGCGTGGTCGGCGGCCGCCCGCGAGCGCCGCCGCGAGTCGCTGCACGAGCACGAGCGACGCCTTCTGCCGCTGCTGGCGACGGACGACGCCGGCGCGGCGGTGGATGCCTTCGCCGCTCTCCAGATCGTCAGGCGCCGCCTGCGTGCGTTCGAGCTGCGCCGGGTGGCGGAGCGTCATCCCGGCGCCGTCCTCGAGGTCGTGGCCGGCGTGTTCCCGCTCCTGGTGCGTGAGCTCGGCTCGGTCGACGCGCGAGTGGAGGCGCTGGCCGGCCGGCTGGCGGCCGTTCCCAAGCTGCTCGACGAGGCGCGCGACGCACTCGAACCGGGCGCCTCCTCGGCGGCCGTGGAGAGCGGCATCGCCTACGCCGAGGGGCTGCTCGACCTCGTCGGTCCCACGGCCTGCGGGTTCGCCGCCTCCGTCGGCCGCGATGGAGCCGTGGACGAGGCCTCGGCGGCTGCGTTCGCGGCGCTCGCGGCGTTCCGCGACCATCTGCACGACGAACTGGCCCCGGCCGCCGATGAGGAGTGCGCCGCCGGACCGGGCGTGCTTGAGGACATCCTCCTCTGGGAGCACGCCCTCGACGAACCGGCCGAGGACCTCGCCGCCTACGGACGCGAGGTCCTGGACACGACCAAGGCGGAGATGGAGGCGATCGCGGCGGCGTCTGGCTACGCCAGCGTCGCCGAGGCCATCGCCGCCGCTCAGGCCGTCGCGCCCACGGCTGCCGGTCTCGTGGACGCGTACCGGTCCGCCGTCGAGGAGGCCCGCGCTTACGTCGTCGAGCACGACATCGCCGCTCTGCCGCCCGGCGAGGAGCTGGAGGTCGTCGCCACGCCCCCGTTCTTGCGCAGCCTGCTGCCCTTCGCCGCCTACGATGCTCCGGGGCCCTTCGCCGCGCGCCAGCTGGGCTTCTACTACGTCACGCCGCCTCCCGACGACCTGGCCGAGGCCGAGGTCCGCGACGTCCTGCGCGGCCACTGCAGCGCCTCGCTGCGCACGACCGGGGTCCACGAGGCCTACCCGGGTCACCACCTGCAGCTCGTGAGCGCGAACTTTGCGCCCACGCTCGCGCGCCGCATCGCCGGGCTGCCCGACGGCGGCAACCTGCTGGTCGAGGGCTGGGCGTTCTACTGCGAGGAGCTCATGGACCGGGAGGGGTTCCTCGACGACCCGGTCGTCCGCCTGATGCGCCTCAACGACCAGATCTGGCGTGCCTGCCGGGTGGTGATCGATGTGGAGGTGCACAGCGGCAGGATGAAGCTGGGTGAGGCGGTCGAGTTCCTCGCGCGCGAGGCGCGGATGAACCGCCGCGAAGCGGAACTGGAGTGCCGGCGTTACGCGGAGGAGCCCGGCCAGGCGATGAGCTATCTCCTGGGCAAACGCGAGGTGACGCGGCTGGCGAAGCGGTGGGACGCGGCCCGTGGCGGCACGCTGCGGGCCTTCCACGACGAGCTGCTCTCCTGGGGGTCGCTGCCTCCGGCAGCGATCGCCTGGGGCATGGATCTGGGCCCTCGCCCGACCGCGGCGCGGGTCAGTTCCTGACCCGCTGGCGCTCCTCGGCGCCCCAGAGCACGACCATGTCACGGCCGTCGGCCTTGGCCTGATAGAGCGCCTTGTCGGCGAGCTCCATGAGCTCGTCGAGCACGGTCGCGTCGCGCGGGCAGGTGGCCACGCCGACGCTGATCGTGATGTTCACCTCGGGGGGGAGTCCGAGGCCCGTGTAGCGCGTGCCGCTCAGGGTCCGGCGCACGCGCTCGGCCACGAAGTAGGCGTTGTCGCCGGGGGTGTTCGGCAGCAGTACGGCGAACTCCTCGCCACCGTGGCGTGAGCAGATGTCGGGCTTGCGCAGGGCGTCCTTCATCGCACGCGCGACCGTCTGCAGCACGCGGTCGCCGGTCGCGTGTCCGTAGGTGTCGTTGAAGTCCTTGAAGTGGTCGATGTCGACCATGAGGACGCTCAGCGGCGCCTGGTGGCGCAGGCTGCGCTCCAGCTCCTCACCGGCCCGGTTCATGAAGAAGCGCCGGTTGTAGAGCCCCGTGAGGTGGTCGGTGACCACCTGGCGGCGGATGGCGTCGTATTTGTGCGCGTTGGTGAGGGCGCTCTGGACGTGGTTCTGGAGAGCGCTCAGGATGTCGTCGCTGAGCAGCCCCGCGTACTCGCCGCTCGTGGAGGCGGTGAGCAGGGCCATGTCGCCCATGTTCTCCACCTTGACCGGGATGACCAGCTGGTGGGTCATGGTGTGCGGGTACAGCGTACAGGCGTGGCCGTCCACGCGGGTGAGCTCGCCGGACGCGATCGCCTGGCGCACGGGGCAGTCCGGCGTATAGGCGCAGCACTCTGCCGACAGCGTAGGTGTGAGCACGCCCTGCGCGCCCTCGAGCGAGAAGGCGCGCGCCTCGGTGTCGAGCAGCAGCAGGGCGGCGAAGTCGGCGTGCAGGAATGCCTTGCTGCGCGACAGGACGCGCTCCACCGTCTCGCGGTACGGCAGGGCGGCGTTCATCTCGCGGCCGAGCACGCCGACGTCCATGAGCTGGCGGTTGAGCGACTGTGCGCGCTCGAGGTCGTCCTTGATGCTCTGCGACACCCATTCCTTGTCCTCGGCGGCGGTGAACACGGCGATCAGCGTGCCGACCAGGTAGCCGAGCTCCTTGATCTCGTCGCGGTAGAAGGGGTCGTTGCGCTCGTAGTTGCCGCCGAGCCGCCGGCGCGAGCGGCGGACCAGCCCGTTGACCGGCCGGTACACCCAGAGGTCGAACGTCACGGCGATGACCGCGAAGAGTGCGAGGAGGGTGGCGGCCATCTGCCAGAGAGAATCGCGGTCGACGACGTAGACCAGCAGGAGGAACGCCCCGGCGAGGGCCACTGCCACGACGGCGGTGGTCTTCAGCTCGAGGCTGATGCCTCGTTTGTGTCCGAGGCTACCGCCTCGCTTCTGCTCGGGTGGCTGGACCGTGACTGGCCTCGATTCGCGGGCTTGTCGTGCCTACTGACGGTATCGGCAGATGCGTGGAGACCATGATAGACAGGCGTCGTGAGGCGGCTGACCCGGGGGAGCGGGACGCGTCGCGGGCCGGACCATCCGCGCCCGGGTCAGCCCTTGAAGCGGTTGAGGATGCGCCGGTCCCAAGTGGGGCGATGCGCGGCGCGGCGCTCGCCGATACGCCGGTCGCGAAGGTAGTACGTGCAGACGGCGCAATAGCAGCTGCAGCTCAGTCTGGTGTCCACGTCCGCGACGCAGATGAGCGGGGGCTGGGGTGCTGTTCCATCATGCTTCACGTGGGCATCAGGTGAACACTACGCCGCGGGGAAGCCGGCTCCTGCCAGTCGTCGCCGACCGTGACGACGGGTTCCGCGGCGCCTACGCTCCCAGATAGCTCTCCACGACGGAGAGGACCTGAGCGATCCGGAACGGCTTGGTGATGTACCCGTCGATGCCGACATCGCTGGCGCGTTCCATGTCGGTGGCCATCGCCTTGGCGGAGAGGCCGACGATGACGATGTCCTTCGTGGACGCGTCGGCCTTGAGCTCGCCGACCGCCTCGTAGCCGCTCACGACCGGCATCATCATGTCCATCAGGATGAGGTCCGGGTGGTGCTGGCGCGCGAGGTCCACGGCTTCGCGTCCGTTCGTCGCCTTGTGCACGGTGTAGCCCTGGGTCTCCAGGGACATCGACACGATGCTGAGGATATCTGGGTCGTCGTCGGCGACTAGGATGGCGTTGGCCACGCTGTGTCCCTCCCCTTAGCTGATCTTGCCCGCAGCCAGCGGGTCCGCCGGCTTGGTTGATATCGGCATGGTGAAGATGAAGCTGGAGCCCTTTCCGAGTTTGCTCTGCACGCGGATGGCGCCACCGTGGAGCTCGACCAGCTCGCGCACGATGGCCAGCCCGAGGCCCGTCCCGCCCTGAGACCGCGTCGCCGACGAGTCGATCTGCGTGAAGCGCTGGAACACCTTGGCCTGGTCTTCCCGTGCGATGCCGATCCCGGTGTCGTTGACCCAGATCTCCACGGTCTCGTCCACGGTCCGCGCCTCGACGCTGACACTGCCGTTCTCGTGCGTGTACTTGATGCCGTTGGTGATGAGGTTGAGCAGGATCTGGTTGAGCTTGCCGGGGTCGGCCCAGACGAGGGGCAGGTCGGTGGGCAGGAAGGTCGAGATGCGGATGCGTTTGTCCTGGGCCCGCGGCTTGACCACCGGGAGGACGCCGAGGAGGGCCGCCCGCAGGTCGACCGCTTCGCGGTTGAGCTCCAGGCGGCCCGCCTCGATCTTGGTGAGGTCCAGCACGTCGTTGATGAGGTTGAGCAGCGCCTCGCCGCCCTTGAGGATGCTGTCCACGAAGGTCGACTGCTTCTCGCTGAGCTCGCCGGTCATGCCGCTGAGGAGCATGTCGCTGTAGCCGATGATGGACGTGAGCGGCGTGCGCAGCTCATGGCTCATCGTGGCCATGAAGTCGCTCTTGAGCTCGTCGAGGTGGGTGAGCTCCTCGTTCTTGCGCGCCAGCTCCTCGTTGTACTGGATGTTGCGCACCACGAGCGCGACCTGGCCGGAGAGCGCGCGCAGGGTGGGGACGGCCGCCTCGGGGACGGCCTCGTCCGCACGGTAGAGCAGGCAAGCGACGCCGAGCAGTTCGCGTTTGGCCTCGAGCGGCGCGACGAGGAAGCCACGGAAGCCGTCCTTCTCCATCGCCTTCAGCAGCCGGCCGACCTGCGGGTCGGTGACCGCGTCGTGGCGTGCGGCGCCGGCGCCGGCGATCTCCACGAGGTTGAGCTCTTTGTAGCGGCGCACGCCTTCCGAGGTGGCGTCGCCGATGAGCGCGCGCTCCTCGAAGTCGCCGCTGTTGTGGTTGAGGATGAGCGCGAACCCGCTGCGCACGCCGGTCGCGCCGCCGATCTGGGCGAGCGCCTCCGGCATGAGACTCGTCACATCCTGGTGGTGCAGGAAGACCCGGCTGCTTTCGCTCATCACACGCAACTGCTCGTTGGTGGCCTGCATGCGCTGCAACTGCTCCTCCGTGTCCGCCTGGGCGTCGGAGAGCTGTGCCGTGCTGCCGATGAGGGCTTGTGCGAGGCGTCCGCTGAGCAAGGCCACGAGCATGAACGCGGCGACGTGCAGGAACACGGTGATGAGCATCCAGTTGGGCGGGACCTGGATCTCGGCTACGAGCGCGGAGACATCGAGCCAGCCGACGTGCTGGAACTCCCAGACGGCCACGTAGGCGACGCTGGCGGCGCCTGCGGCGGCATACGGCGCCCATGCGGGGAGGAACACCGCCGAGAAGACGATCGGCCACACGTAGAAGACGCCCTCCGCGCTGAGGGCGCCGCCGGCGAAGATGACGGCGGCCGTGACCAGGGCGAGGTCGCTCACCACGATGATCGCCGCCGCGGTGCGCGTCGGGAACCGTCGCTCGATGATGTACATGGGGAGGTTGACGAGCGCAACGACCCCCACACCGAGCAGCACCTCGCCCGCGACGACGCCGTGGTGGTCTATCTGCACCCAGAGGACGCCCACGAGCAAGGCGAGCGTGAAGAGCACGCGCACCCACATGGCGTCGTGAAGCTGCTGACGCAGGTCCATCCGGTCGGTCCACCCCTCGCAAACGTTGGTAGAGTATTCTATCCCCGCCCCCCGGAATCCGCTGTCGAGAGCCCGACCGTCGGCCGCCGCCGGAGTCCGGCCGAAAGGAGGACACCCGACATGTCCGCCCCTCGTCTGGTCGTGTGCGGGCTCGAGCCCGGCCCCGCCCTCGCCCTCGCCGTGGGCGCGCTGCTCGCCGCCTTCACGGACGAGCGCGCCGTCCGTCCCGTCCTGCTCGGCGCCGACCTGCCCCTCTGGCGGCTTCTGTACGGGGCTTCGTCGCGGGCGCCGCGGGTGCTCGACCCGCGGCTGGTCGGCGACGCCGCCGCCGGCGAGCTGTACGAGGCATGGTCGATGGACGCGGATCTGACCGTGGTGGTCGCCGTCGAGCCGGCGCTCGACCGCTGGGAGGGCGTCAAGGGGTCGCGGGCGGTGGACGTGGCCGCCGCGCTCGACGCCCCGCTCGTGCTCGTCGTGGATGCCCGCGAGCGGGGCGCCACGGCGGCAGCCGCCGCGGTCGGCGTGCGCCTGCTGGCCGGCGATCTGGAGTTCGCGGGGGCGATCGTCGTCGGCGGCGACGACCGGAGCCCGGACAGCGAGCTGCGCCGCATCCTGGAGGAGTCCGCCAGACTTCCGGTGCTCGGGTGGCTGCCGCCGCAGCTCGGCGAGCAGTTCGCGCGGCAGTACGCTGGGCAGGACCATCTGCGCCAGATCGGCCCTCCTGCGGCCAAGGGATGGGAGGCCGCGCTCTGTCGAGAGGCGAGCGGGTATCTGGACCGCGAGGGTCTGGAGGCGGCGGCCGCGCGCCGCGGCTTCCTGCCGGCGCGGCCGCGCCGCTTGCTCACGCCGCTCCCGGCTGCCGCCGGTCTCACGCTCGCCGTCGCCTGGGGACCGCCGCTCGAGCCTTTCGCGCTCGAGGCCATCGACCTCTTCAAGGCGCTGGGGCTGGGGCTCGAGCCGCTCCACATCGGCCGCGACGAGACAGTGCCGGAGGGCGCCGCGGGGCTGTTCCTCGCCGGCCTGCTCGATGAGGAAGAGCTGGCGGTGTTCGCTGCCAACGACGCGCTCAAGGAGAGTCTCGCCGGGGCTATCGCCGGCGGCCTGCCGACGCTGGCGCTGGGCGGCGGCGCGCTGCTCCTGCTGCGCCGCCTGGCCGACAGCCGCGGCCGCACGCACGAGCTCGCCGGCGTCCTGCCCGCCGAGGCCGAACTCCTCGAGTGGTACGAGCGTCCCCGCTACGTGCGCGCGGCGGCAGCCCGCGAGAACCCCTACGCCGAGGGGGAGGCGACCCTGTACGAGCTCTTCGATCTCGAGTTCCTGACTCTCCAGCAGGAGGCGTTCGCCTGGCGCGTGGGCGATGCCGGCCAGGAGGGGCAGGTCGAGGGCTTCGTGCACGAGCGCTGCCTGGCGACGACGCTGGTGCCCTCCCTGCCGGCCTCGCCGGGCCTGGCCGCGGCCTTCGTCGCCGCCATGCGACTGGCGGCGCCGGGCGAGTGAGCGTGCAGGCGCTGGAGGTCTGGTTGCGCACGCGGCGCGGTCTGCTCACCCTGTGGGTGACGACGACCGCCGCCGTCGCCCTCGTCACGCTGCTCATGGAGTGGGGCGGCGTCCCCGGCTGGGACGACGCCGCCCACGCCTACAAGGTCTTCTTGCTGCGCGGCAGCAGCTCCGTCTTCTGGGACACCTACTGGTACGGCGGCGGCTACGGCGCCATCACCTACGGCTTCGTCTTCTACTGGCTCGCCCAGTACGTCTCGGGCGCGCTCATCGTGATCGTCGCGGCCGGCACCATACCGGTGACGTTCTACCTCTATGTGCGCGACATGTGGAAGATCGACGATGTGTGGCCGGCCTGGGGCTTCGCGCTCGTCATGACGCTGTACCTGGCCCACGGCCAGGATCCGTTCGTCCTCGCGTTGGCGCTCACGATGGGCGGCCTGGCGCTTCTGGCCCGCCGCCGGCCGCTGTGGGCCGCGCTGCCCGTGGCGGTCGGCATCTTCGCCAACCCCATGGGGCTGGTCGTCGTGGCGCCCTTCATGCTGACCGACTTCATCGTCCGGCGGGGCGCGCGGCGGCGCTACCTCCTCTTCGCCGCGGCGCTCGCCCCGGCCGTCCTCGTCCGTTTCGGGCTCGGTTTGGCGTTCTCCGAGCCCGGGTCGTACCTCAACGAGACCTCGCAGCTCATGGTGTTCCTGGGTTTTGCGCTCGCGGGGGTCGCGCTGGCCGGAGTGAACGCCGTGCACCCTCGCCGGCCCTTCGTCGTCCTCTTCGTCGTCTACGCGCTGGTGTGCGTCGGCTCGTTCGTCACGCCGGGGAGTCCGCTGGGCAACAACATCGGGCGCTTCTTCATGGTCTTCGGGCTGCCGTTGTTCCTGCTGCTGCGACACACGCGCCTGCGGCGGCCGTTCCGCTACGGCGAGCTCGCGATCATCCCTATCGTGTTGTTCGCCCTCCTTCAGTTCGGCACCGCGACCAGCCACTACTTCAACGCCGTGGAACGGCCGCAGACCACGCGCGCGTACTTCGCGCCCGCGCTGGCGGCCGCGCGCGACCTTCACGACCCCGGCTACCGCTTCCACGTCGTCGCGTTGCGGCGCCACTGGGAGGCGCTCTACTTCCCGGAGGCCGGCTACCCCATCACCCGCGGCTGGTTCCGCCAGGCGGACGCGATCCACAACTCCCTCTTCTACACGCCCTACGACGCCGCCGAGTACGTCGCCTGGCTGCAGAGCATGGGCGTGCAGTACATCTTCGCGCCGGTCGACGCGCCGCTGGATCCCTGGAGCCGGCGTGAGTCGAGGCTTCTCGAGAGCTCACCGCGCGTTCGCCTTCGTCGAGAGGACGGGCGCGTGGCGCATCTACCGGCTGCTGGACGCCAAGCCGCTTCTTGTCCCGCAGCCGGACCAAGCCGGCGCCGGCGTCGGCCACATACTTTCGATCGGCCACCAGCGCATCGTCTTCAGCGTCACGCAGCCGGGGACCTACTGGCTCAAGTTCACGTCGTCGCCCTACTGGGTGCTGGAGGGGGGGCCGGGGACGGTGCAGCCACGCCCCGACCGGTTCATGGACCTGCGCCTGGGCGAGGCCGGTACGTACACGTTGCGCTTCGAGGTGACGCCGGCCAAGATGCTGGACGTCGCCGCGACGCGGTTCGGCCTGTAGGCGTCCGGCGGCGGGCCTGTCGCCTCCCCGGACCCTCGGGTACAATCCGCCCATGTCGCGCTCGCGCCTCGCCCCCGAAGTCTTCGCCCTCCCCGTCGATCGTCTCCGGGAGGGCTACTACAGCGACGCCTACTTCAACCGCGCGAAGCGAGTCCTCGAGACCAAGGACCTGCGCCCCCGCGTGACCATGCAGGTCTTCCAGAAGACCGACAGCGCCGTGCTTGGCGGCATGGACGAGGCTTTGGCCATCCTTCGGTCCTGCTCGGGCCGCTTCCAGGGTGAAGGGGCGACCAGGGCCTGGGAGGACGGCTGGGAGCAGCTCGAGGTGCATGCGCTCTACGACGGCGACGAGCTCTCCGCTTGGGAGACGGTGCTGACCATCGAGGGCGACTTCAGCATCTTCGCCCACCTCGAGACCGTGTACCTCGGGGTGCTCTCGCGGCGCACGCTCATCAGCACGAACGTGCGCCGCGTCGTGGACGCTGCGCACGGCAAGCCGATCCTCTTCTTTCCCGCGCGCTTCGACCACTACCGGGTGCAGACCGGCGACGGGTACGCCGCCCACATCGCCGGCGCGATCGGCGTGAGCACGGACGCGCAGGCGTCCTGGTGGGGCGGCAAGGGCATCGGCACGGTGCCGCACGCGCTCATCGCCGCCTACGGCGGTGACACGGTCGCGGCGGCGGCGGCTTTCGCCGACGTGCACTATCCCGAGATCAACGTCACGGCGCTGGTGGACTGGGACAACGACTGCGTGGCCACCAGTCTCGCCTGCGCCCGGGCCCTCGGCGAGCGCCTCTGGGGCGTACGCCTGGACACGAGCGAGACCATGGTCGACCGCTCGCTCTGGGACGAGATGGGCACGTTCCGGCCCAACGGCGTGGCACCGGAACTGGTCCGCGCCGTGCGCCGGGCGCTGGACGACGAGGGCTTCCAGCGTGTCAACATCGTCGTCAGCGGCGGCTTCGACGCGGAGCGCATCCGGCGCTTCGAGGCAGCCGGGATCCCGGCCGACGCCTATGGGGTCGGCAGCACCTTGCTGCGCGGCAACGCCGACTTCACCGCCGACGTCGTGCTCCTCGAGGGGCGCCCGTGCGCCAAGGCCGGCCGCCACTTCCGGCCCAACCCGCGTCTCGCGCGTGTGACCTGATGAGCGGGGCGCCTCCGGAGGTCCGCTCGCCGGAGGGTCTGCGGTAGCCGGCGAGCTCCCCGGGGTATCGCACCGGTATGGATACAACGGTCACGGGACCTCGCCGGGCGATCATCGTCGTCGACATGCTGGACTGCTTCTGCCGGAGCGGCGAGTTGTACAGTCCGCGCTACGACGCGATCGTGCCGCCCATGCGCGACCTGCTCGCGGCGGCCGAGGCGGACGGCGTGCCCCTCATCTTCCTGGTGGACACCCATGCCCCCGACGATCCCGAGTTCGCGATGTTCCCGTCCCACTGCATCGAGGGCTCCGGGCACGACGAGGTCATCCCGGAACTGCGCGCGTTCGCGGACCGCGGGACGAGGCTGCGTAAGCGCACGTTCTCAGGCTTCCACGGCACCGACCTCGAGGGCGTGCTCGAGCGGCTCGCGCCGCAACTGGTCGAGGTCGTCGGCGTGTGCACGGACATCTGCGTGCTGCACACCGTCGCCGGTTTGCGTGCGCGTGGCTACGAGGTGCTCGTGCACAAGGACCTGGTGGAGACGTACGACGCGCCGGGACACGACGCGGAGGAGTTCAATCGCTTCGCGCTCGCTCACGTCCGCGACGTGCTGGGCGCGCGCGTCGAGTAGGAGGCCGGCGGGCGGTGCGCCTGTCGCGCCCTCCCTACCGGCTCGCCTGCGGAGGCTACTCCGCCTGCGGCGAACTCGACTGTTGATCCTCGAGAAGGTCGACGAAGCTCTGTGAGCGCCGGCCCGTGAGCGACGAGGGGTCGATGCTCGCGGCGGTCTCCCACTCGGCCTTGGCTTCGCCGACTCGCCCGGTGGAGAAGTAGACGATCGCCAGGGAGTAGTGCGCCTCCTGGTCATCCGGATGGGCGTCAAGCACAGAGAGCAGCGCGGTCTCCGCGCGCTTGGAGTCGCCCTGCGCGTGCCACACCAGCGCCAGACCTACCTGGGCCATGACGTTGTCCGGCTCCTGGATCATGGCATCCGAGTACGCCTGCTCGGCCTGCTGCAGGCGCTGGCGCATCAAGTAGGCCTTGCCGAGGTCGAGCAGCAGGGCGACGTCCGTGGGGTGCTCGGTGCGCCGCTCCTCCAGCTTCGCGATGGTCTCGCCGGAGTCGCCGTCCGCGTCCGCGTCGCCGGCGGCCGCCGGCTGCTCCTGGTCGACGGCGACGGAAGGATGGCCCGAAGGAAGCGCACCGGCTGATGCGCCGGACGTCCCGGCGGATGAGCCGCCGGATGCGCCGGCGGCTTCGCCGCCGCCTGAGTTCATCCCGGCGACGACGACCACGGCCGCGACGGCCACGGCGACGCCGACGGCAATGAGGGCAAAGGATCGTCTCACTCTTGTCCTTCCGTGGGGGGCGCGCTTGAGGCGCTTCAGCAGGATAGCATCGGGCTCCGCCGCTCGCGACCGGGGTTTTGCCCGCAAACCGGCACTATCCGCCGGTTGGTGGTCGGTCTCTCCAAACCTTAACGGCTGCTTAACATCGCCGGAGCAATCGGTTGACCCGCGCCCTGTCACGAGGATACAGTTCCATTCAGACCGTTTCTGTCCGGTCTCCGACTGAAGGCGAAGGGGTATGGGACTGCAACTCACGCGCGGCGCAGAGTACGCCATCAGGGCGATGACGTATCTCGCCCGCTATCCGGAGGGTCACGTCGCATCGCTGCACGAGATCGGCGAGGCTCAGGACATCCCGGAGAGCTTCTTGGCGAAGATCCTGCAGAGCCTCGTGCGCGCGGACCTCACCGTGTCGCAGCGCGGCGCGCACGGCGGCTTCGCCCTCGCGCGCCCGGCCTCCGAGATCACGATGCAGCAGGTGATCGAGGCCGTCGACGGCCCCATCTCCGTCAACCAGTGCGTCCTGAGCCCCGAGGACTGTGCGCGCAGCGCCTCGTGCACCGTGCACGAGGCGTGGCTCCGCGCCCAGGGTCAGCTCATGGACGTGCTCGGCTCCATCACGCTCGAGTCGCTGGCCCCCGCGCCGGCGCGCGTGGGCTGAGCAGGCCCTGAGCCGGCGCCCGGCCGGCTCGTCGCTCCGGGCTCCTCAGTGGTCCGCGTAGCCGTCGGGGTGCCCGGTCATCCACGTCCACGCGTCGGCGACGGCGTCCGTGAGGCTACGCCGCGGACGCCACCCGAACCGCTCCGTAGCCCGCAGGTTGCCGGCCACGAGGACCGGCGGGTCCCCGGCGCGGCGCGGCGCCGTCTCGCGGAGGAGGCGGCGCCCGGTCACTACCTCGACGGTCTCGAGCACGGCCCTCACTGAGTCGCCCGTGCCCGTGCCCAGATTGAACGAGCCCTGGGTGTCGGGAAGCGCCTCCAGCGCGGCGATGTGCGCGTCCGCGAGGTCGGCGACGTGGACGTAATCGCGTACGCAGGTACCGTCGGGCGTGGGGTAGTCCTCGCCGAAGACCCGGATCGGGGAGCCGTCGCGCGCGGCTCTGAGCGCGAGCGGGATGAGGTGAGACTCGGGGGCGTGGTCTTCGCCGCAGGAGCCGTCGGCGCCGCAGGCGTTGAAGTACCGCAGGGCGGTGGCGGCGAGGTCGCCACGTGCCCGCGCCTGCTCGAGCAGGCGCTCTCCGGCGAGCTTGGTCTCGCCGTAGGGATTAGACGGCGCGAGCGTGTCGCCCTCGTCGATCGGCGTGCGCTCCGGCGCGCCGTACACGGCGGCCGTCGAACTGAAGACGAGGCGGCCGGCGCCGGCCGTGGCGGCAGCCTCGACCACAGCCGCCGTACCGTCCACGTTGACGCTGAAGTAGCGCTCCGGCTCGGCGACGGACTCGGCGACCTCGGCGAGCGCCGCCATGTGGACGACGGCCTCGCAGCCGCCGTCGGCGAGGGCGGCGCGCACGGCGGCGACGTCGCGGACGTCTCCGCGGACCAGAGGAACGCCCTCGGGGACCGCGGCGGCGTGACCGCGCGAGAGGTCGTCGTACACGACGACGTCATGGCCCCGCGCCGCGAGGCGCGCGACGATCACGCTGCCGATGTAGCCGGCTCCGCCGGTGACGAGGACGCGCATGCGACGATGGTATCAGGCGTCGCCGGCCGGCGACGCCGCCGCGCAGGGAGCGCGCAGCCGGCGACGCGGACGAACAAAGGGCGGGGCGGCCGGACAAGCTCCGACCGCCCCGCCCCGCGCGTTCACGTCGCCGTGACGCTCGTGGGTCACTTCTTGTTGTCGACCCAGATCCTCACGGAATTGGCGCCCATGGCCTTGACCTTGATGCGCACGCCGAGGTTCTTGGGGATCTTCACTCCGGCCTCGGGAGCGTTGGCGAACCAGTAGGTCCTGGCGTCGCTGAACAGCCGCTGCGCCGACCTGCCCGGCGAGGTGCGCTCGCCGACGCCCAAGCCCTCGTCGTAGTCGACGAAGTAGATGCTTTGCGTCTTCGTCGACTTGACGCTGAACGACGCGTCGCGGACCTGGATGCGCGGCCGCCAGTAGCCGAAGAAGCCGGACTGGCCTTCGGTGTACGCGACCCCGGTGGGCCGCGGGTGGGCGTCGACGACCATCCAGCCGCCCCGGCCAAGGTGGGTCGCCACATCGTTGTCGAAGTAGAAGGTGTCGCGGTAGATGAGGTGCAGGCCCTTGTTGTAGCTGAACCAGTCGACCCAGCTTGCGTAATCGTAGTTCCACTGGTAACAGTTCCTGAGGCTCTCGTCGAAGCCGTCGTAGGTGCGGTACTCGGCGATGTAATAGCGACTGGTCATCTGCGTGAGCTGGCCGTCCACGCGCACCCAGCCGCCGGTGGAGAACGCCGACCGAGGCAGCACGATGTTCTCCACGGCGATGTCGGTGAGTTCCCAACCCTTGAGGGCGACGCCGCCGTCCGTCATGTACTCGAAGCGGATGCGCACGCTCTTGCCCTGATAGGTCGAGAGATCGACGCTGACCGTGTCGGCCCAGTGGTAGGTGTCGGAGCCGGTGTACTCCTTCACCGTGTCCCACGTGGCGCCGTCGTCGTCGGACACCTCGACGAAGCCGTAGTCGTAGCCCTCCTCGATGTCATACCAGGTCCGGTACGAGAGGACGGTACCGGCGCCCACCTCGACCGGGTCCTTGACGTCGAGCACCACATGGAGGTCGTTGCCCATCTCGGAGTACCATTCCTTGGCGCCGTCCTTGCGGCTGAGCTTGATCGTGTGCTTCGCCTTGGGCAGCGGGATCTTGACGCTGGTGGCGGTGCGGCTGCCCGTGGCGGCCGCCTGCAGCTTGACCGTCGCCGTGCGGCCGCGCTTGATGACCTTGGGCTGGACGAATCCGAGGGCGCTCTTGTCCCAGGCGTTCATCGCCGCCGGCTTGGTGCCGATGCCCCACTGGCGGCCGAGCCAGGAACCGCTGGCCATGATGGTCCAGAAGCCGCTGCTCGCGTCGCCGGTGTCGCTGGAGTAGTCGTACTCGTCGGGCAGGCCGAGGTCGTGGCCGAACTCGTGGCAGAACACGCCGACGTCGCCGTCCTCGGGGTCGATGGTGTAGTTGTAGGCCCAGATGCCCTTGCCTTGGGGCCCCTGGCCGTCGGTACCGGGGATCATCATGCCGGGGCCGTCACCGGGGCCGCCGCTGAAATTCTCGTAGATGGACCACGAGTGCGCCCAGATGGCGTCGGAGCCTTGGGCGCCCCCGCCGGCCGACTGGTCGCTGCCGGCGTGGATGAGGATGAGGTGGTCGAGGTAGCCGTCCGGCTGGGTGAAGTTCGAGCCGGTGATGCCCCAGGGATTCTCCCGGTCGTACCGCGCCCAGTCGAAGTCCGGGTTCTGCTCGGCGAACTTGAGGACGGCGTCACGCGCGACCCGCCAGACGGGCCCCGTGAGGTCGTCGCTCCCTCCGGCGCTGTCGGCGCCGTAGTAGGACTCGGGCAGGGCGAGCTGGACCCAGTCGCTGATGTCTCCCTGCACCGTGTAGGCTCCGTGCGACTGTTCGAGGTAGTAGTTGCGCATCGTGTCGTCGCTGGTGCCGCGCAGTTCGGTCGCGAACGGCAGCCCGTTGCGCCCGGCCGCCTTGGTCACCGCTCGGCGGGCTTCGGTGGTGGGGCCCATGGCGCCGTAGATCGGATACGAGTTGCCGAACAGCAGCTGCTGGTAGTGCATGGTGCTGAAGTCGCCCGGCCAGAAGGTGGCGTTGTCGTCGGGCGCCGGCGGCGGGATCTGGCCGTGCGCCGGGCCGTCCAGGTAGTGGTCGGTGGAATCGCCGTTCGGCCACGGGTCGGCGCCGAACTCGACGAGGAGCACCAAGGCGTTCGACGCGTACGTGCTTGCGCCCTTGCCGGTGACCACGCGCGCTCTGAGGTAGCGGCCGAGCGACTTGCTCTGCGCCGCCGTGCCGGCGGCCGGCTTGAGCACGTGATCGGAGCCCTCGGCCGTCACGGCCTGCGCGGCTGCGCGCGCCATGGCCGGCGTCGCGTAGCTGGGTACGACACCGAGTCGCTGCAGGTTCCTGGCGATGAGGATCTCGTTGGGCGGCACGGCGCCGGCCGGCGCTGCCACCATGATCGCGAGCAGCGCCCCGAGCGCCACTCCAAGCAGGATTCTTCGCACCGTAGCCCCCTTCGTCGCTGACGTTGGCGAAGCGACGCGCCGCGGTCGCCCCCGCGCAACGCGTCCAAGATCGCAATCGAGTGTACTGCGCACCCCGACCCTCGGCGACCCTCAGCAGGGAAAGTGGTATTACGACGAGGCGCCCGGAGGCCGGGGGGCCGCCGGGCGCCTGTATAAGCCGTCGCCTGCAAAGGCGACGAGGCTGGGCTGGGCTGAAGGGTGAGCCTGCGGCGTGCCCTTCGTCGACTCGCCTGTCGTGATTCATGCGGCGCGACCGCGCCGCCGGGGTCAGCCTCAGCCGAAGGAGCTGCCGCTCGGGGCGGAGCATCCGCCGCCGGAGCTGCCGCCGATGCTGCTGAGGAAGCTGGAGAACTTCTGCCTGACTTCGGTGCTTCCGCAGTCAGGGCAGACCCTGTCTTCGTCCTTCAGGAATCCCTGCCGGAAGACTTCGAAGTCATGCCCGCACTCGTCGCAGACCAGATCGTAAGACGCCATGATCCTCCATCGCGGTGGTGGACTACATACCCTAGGGGGTATTATACGCAAGCCTCAGCGACGCGCAAACACTGCCGAGGCAGAGTAAACTGTAACGCAGTTCCGCACGCCGGGCGCGAGGTCGGCGTTGAGACAGAAGGGGAGAGCATGAAGACCAGGACGCTTGGGATCGTCATCATCGTCGCCGTGGTGGCGGTCGCCGCCGTGCTGGTGGCGATGTCACGCAACTCGTCGGGGTCCGCGTCGGCCGCGGGCTACGAGGGGCAGGTGATGGCGCCGGCCGACTTCGCCGTGGCCGACTACGCGGGCAAGCCTCTCGTCGTCAACATGTTCGGGTCGTGGTGCCCTCCCTGCAACGCCGAGGCTCCCGATCTGGGCTCGTTCTCCCAGCAGAACCCGGACGCCCAGGTCGTCGGCATCGCCTGCGAGGACACGGAGAAGGACGCGGCCGCCTTCATGACGCAATATGGCCTCACCTACCCCCTCGTGGTCGACGACGGCAGCCTGGTCTCGGAGTTGGGCATCTCGGCCTATCCGACGACCATCTTCTACGACGCCAAGGGCAACGAGGTGGACCGCCTCGTGGGCGCGTCCACCCTGGACCAGTTCAACGCCTCCCTCGCCAAAGCGCAGTGACGCGCGCCACGGCCAGCTGACGGCGCGGCCTTCATGCTCGCGATGATCGCGGTCGAGGTCACCTCTCTGAGTCTGACGGCGATCGGACTCGCCTTCGCGGCCGGCCTGCTCTCATTCGTCTCACCCTGCGTGCTGCCGCTCCTGCCCGTGTACCTGTCGTTCATCTCCGGCGTCGGCGTTGAGGACCTGGGCCGCGAGCATCGCCGCCTGCTCGGGACGTCACTCCTGTTCGTCGCCGGGTTCACCGTCGTCTTCGTGCTGATGGGCGCCGGCGCCGGCGGCGTCGGCCGGCTCCTCATCCAGTACCGCGACGAGCTGATGATCGCCGCCGGCGCGTTCATCGCGTTCAGCGGGCTCGTCGTCGCCGGCCTGATCAAGCTGCCGGAGCCGGTGCTCAGGGTGGCGCCCAAGCGGGCCGGCGCCGGCGGCGCGTTCCTCACTGGCGCCGCGCTCGCCATCGGCTGGACACCGTGCGTGGGCTACGTGCTCGGCGCCATCCTCTCCATGGCCGCGACAAGCCAGAGCGCGGTGTCGGGCTCCCTGCTGCTGCTCGTCTACTCGATCGGCCTTGGGGTGCCGTTCGTGCTCGCGGCGCTCGCCTTCGACTGGGTGAGCGCGCGGCTGGGGTGGGTCAAGCGGCACTACCACGGCATCCAGGTGACCGCGGGCGCTCTGCTCGTCGTCTTCGGCGTGCTCATGATGTTCGGCGTCCTGCAGCAACTCTCGCGCTGGATGCCCTTGTTCAGCCCCGGCGGGCTGTGATCGTGAGCCCCGCGCGGCGGTACGCGCTTCGCGGGGCGATATCCTAGACGGCATGGCCGTGCGTCATCGCATCCCGGAGCTCTCGCCGGCGGGTCGCGCCGCCGCGCAGGCGCTGCGCGGTGCGGTGGCCGGTGAGGTCTCGACGACGGCGCTCCGGCGCTGGCTCTACTCGACCGACGCCTCCGGGTATCGGGTGGTGCCGGAGGTCGTCGTCGTGGCTGCGTCTCCCGATGACCTCGAGGCCGCCGCGGCGGCCTCCGCCGAGACCGGTCTTGCGCTCGTCGCGCGCGGAGCCGCTTCCAGCCTCGCCGGACAAGCCATCGGGCCGGGCATCGTCATCGACTGTTTCAAGCTCGACCGCATCTTGGAGATCGACGCGCGCGGCCTCCGCGCCCGGGTCCAGCCGGGCGTGGTGCAGGCGGCGCTCAACGCGGCCGCGGCGCCGTACGGCCTCGAGTTCGGCCCGGACACGTCCACCGTGGACCAGGCGACGATCGCGGGCATGGTCGGCAACAACTCGTCCGGCTCCCGGTCCATCGTGTACGGCGAGACCAAGGACAGGGTGCTGCGAGTAGCGGGCGTCCTTGCCGGGGGCGAGCGGGCGACGTTCGGCGCCTGCGCCGGCGGCGACCTCGCCGCGGGAGTCGGCGGCCCAGCGGGGGCGAGGCTCGCGGCGGCGTTCGCGCAGGTGCGCGAGCAGTACCGCGAGCCCATCGCCTCCGGGTTCCCGCGGACGCGGCGCTGCACCTGCGGCTACAACCTGCGCGAGCTCCTCGCGCCGGAGCCGAACCTGGGGAAGCTGCTCGCCGGCTCGGAGGGCACGCTCGCACTCTTCAGCGAACTGGACGTGGCGCTCGATCCGCGCCCCGCCCGGCGGGTGGGAGCGGCGTTCACCTTCTCCACCCTGCGCGCCGCGCTCGAGGCGAACCTCGTCATCCTCGAGACCGCGCCCTCCGCGGTCGAGTTCCTCGATCTCGGACCGCTGCGCCGTGCCCCCAACATCGCGACCTTCCGGCGCATGGCGCCGCTCCTCGCCGGATCGGAAGCGGCTCTGCTCACCGTCGAATATCAGGGGAGCGAGGACGAGGCGCTCGCCGGCCTCGCGCGCCTGCGCGCGCTCGCCGGCGACCTCGGCCACGTGCAGGAGATCTGGCTCGAGCAGCCGGCTGACCTCGCCGAGGCGGCTGCCCTGCGCCGCGCGGTGCTCCCGCTGCTTATGGGCGCGCCCGGCGCCGAGCGCCCGACGACGTTCGTCGAAGACACGGCCGTGGCGCCGGAGCGCCTCGCCGACTTCGTCGCCGACGTTCAGCGGCTGGTCGCGACGCACGGCGCCCGGGCCAGCTTCAGCGGTCACGCCTCGGCGGGCTGCCTGCACATCCGCCCGCTGCTCGACCTCAAGACAGCCGCCGGCGTGGCGCACATGGAAGCGCTGGCGGCCGAGGTCGCCAAGCTCGTCGCCGAGCACCACGGCGCCATCTCCGGCGAGCACGGCGTCGGACGCTCGCGCAGCTGGTTGCTGCCGCAGCTCCTCGGACCCGGCCTGTACGAAGCGATGGTCGTGGTCAAGGACGCCTTCGACCCGCGGCGCCTGCTCAACCCCGGCGTCGTCGTGGACGGCCCGCCCGTCACCGCCTCGCTGCGCTTCGGCGCCGACTACCGCGGCGACCGCGGCTGGACGCCCCGCCTCTCCTACGCGGCCGAGGGCGGCTTCGGGCCGGCCGTCGAGAAGTGCTTCGGCGCCGGACTGTGCAAGAAGCTCACCGGCACCATGTGCCCTCCCGGGGTCGCGACCCGCGACGAAGCGCGGTCCACCCGGGCGCGCGCCAACGCGCTGCAGGGCGTGGTGTGCGGAGCGGTGCCGCTGTCGGCGATCGGCGAGGACGAGTTCCGGGAGGTGCTCGGCACCTGCGTCGCCTGCAAAGCCTGCAAGACCGAATGTCCCGCCGGCGTGGACATGGCGGCGCTCAAGGTGGAGTGGCTGGCCGAGGTCCGCGCGCGCGAGGGCGTGCCCGTGCTCGCGCGCGGCATCGGCGACTTCCGGCGCCTCGCAGGGCTCGCGGCGCCCGTCGCTCCACTGGTCAACCGGCTGGGCCGCACGCGCGCCGCGCGCCTGCTGACGGATCGCGCCGGAGTCGCGCGCGAGCGGCCGCTGCCGGCCTTCACCCGGCGGCCGCTCACCCGACGGCTGCCGGTGCAGGAGCCGGGTCGTGCGCTCGCGTCCGGCCGCTCCGCGACGCTGTTCGTGGACTGCTTCGTCCAGTACCAGGAGCCGGGCATCGGCGAGGCGCTGGCACGCCTGCTCGCCGCGGCCGGCGTCCGTCTGGAACTCGCCGACGCCGGCTGCTGCGGACGGACGGCGCTCTCCACGGGGCAGATCGACAAGGCGCGCGGCGCCGCGCGGCGCGCGCTCGACGGCCTGCACCCGCTGGTGGCTGCCGGCGCCGAGGTGCTCTTCGTCGAGCCGTCGTGCCTCTCGATGGCGCGCGACGACTGGGTGCGCCTGCTGCCCCGCGACGCGCGCGTCGCTGAGGTGGCTGCGGCGAGCCGGCCCGCGCTGGCGCTCGTCGCGGATCTGGCCGCGGAGGGCCGCCTGCACTTCCGTGCCGGCGGCCGCGTCCTACTGCACTGCCATTGCCACGAGCGGGCGCTCGGCTTTGCCGCGGCGACCCGAGCGGCTCTCGCCGCGGTGCCCGGCCTCGAAGTGGAAGATCCGGACGCGGGCTGCTGCGGCATGTCCGGGGTGTTCGGCTACGAGGCCGGCCACTACGCGCTCAGCGTGGCGATGGCGGAGCGCGCCCTGCTGCCGGCCGTGCGCGCGACGCGGCCGGAGACTGCCGTGCTGGCGACCGGTACGTCGTGCCGCACCCAGGTCCGCGACCTCGCCGGCCGCGCCGCCGCCCACCCGCTCGAGTTCCTCGCCGGCCGCCTGCTGCCCTGAGCCGCCGCGGCTCAGGCGCTCCGCCCGGCGCGCGCCGGCGCTCCCCACCGGTCGCCCGTCCTCGTCGCGGCGGCGCCGCCTTCTGGAGTCGTGCCGGGACCGTGTACGATGAGCCTCGTGAACTGGGTGATCCTGATCGCCGGCGTCGTGGGGCTCCTGGTCGCCGGCTACGGCCTGGTGGCCGTGGTCAGGCACGCGGTGCGCGCGCGCCGGTACGGCGATGTCGCCATCGCCCTCGTCGTCACCGTCGCGGTGGTCGTGCTGCTGATCTCGTTCGGCGACCGTCTCATCCGCTGATCGCCTTTCGCCCGCCTCACTTCTCCTAAGGTTCGCCACGGTGTTGCCGATACTGGGAACGCCGGTCGGAGGGAATCGGCGGGGATGGCCGAATCCCGTAGACGCGGGGCGGCAGCAGGGCCGGACGACGGCCGGGTCCCCGCGGCCGACGACCTCCGGTGGTGCGACATGGGTCGCAGCCCCCGACCCCGGCGGCAGGAGAGTGAGCACATGGCCAAACGAATCCTCGTCGTCGACGACGAGCCCGACATCCGCCGGCTCGTCGGCGAGGCGCTCGAGGTCAGCGGGTACGACGTGCAGACCGCAGCCAACGGTGGCGAGGCGGTGCGCACCGCCGGTCACTACCTTCCCGACCTCGTGCTTCTGGACATCATGATGCCCGACATGGACGGGTTCATGGTGTATGAGAAGCTGCGCGAGAAGCCGTGCGAGTTGCGTTCACCGATCATCTTCCTCACGGCGCGGCGGGAGATCAACGACAAGCTCCTCGGTTTCGAGAAGGGCGCCGCGGACTACATCACCAAGCCGTTCCACATCAAGGAACTGCTCGCGCGCGTGAAGGTCCACCTGGGTGAGCTCGGCCCGCCGAAGGGCGATGTGCCCAACCCGATGACGGAACGCGAGCTCGAGGTGCTCGGCCTGCTGGCGAGCGGCAAGACCTACAAACAGGTCGCGCGCGCGCTGGACCTGAGCCAGAGCACGGTGCGCAACCACCTGCACAACGTGTACCACAAGCTCAACGTGGTGGACCGCGCGCAGGCGGTGATCGTGAGCCGGGAGAACGGCTGGATCTGAGCGCGGCTCAGAGGAGACCGTACGCGCGAAGGGCCGGCTCGTGCCGGCCCTTCGCGCGTTCGGTCCGCTTCAGGATGCCGAGAACGGCATGTCCGGCAGCGACCATGTCGGCTTCTCGTCGCGACGGTCGCCGCGGCGCCGCTCGCTGAACGGCCCGGCGCCGCTGACCCAGCGCGGACGACGTCGCTCGCCGCTTCGCCGGTCGACGACCACGCGTACGTCGTCACGGTCCTGGAACTGGGCTGACAGCCGCTCGTAGAAGAACCCCTCGAGCTGGCGCGGGATCACGATGATCCGTGGTTGGACGCTCTGCGTCGTCCCGGGCATGCAGGACCTCCTCCGACACTCTGACGGTACCACCTGGGATGGAGTGTCATTCGCCGTTGGGCGCCCCTTCTCCTTGGCCGAGCGTGGAGAGGGGTCAGAGGGTGTTGCCGATCCTGGCGACGATCGGCCGGGGCTCGCCCCACCCGTCCGTCGCCCGCCCCGATGCCCGGCACGGAGGTGACAGGTACACTCGCCTTCAGTGATCCCTCTGCATGACGACAATCCGACGCGCCGCTTCCCGACCGTGACGGTGGCGCTCATCGCCGCCAACGTGGTCGTCTTCGGCGTCGAGCTCCTCCTCCCGCGCTGGGGGATCACGCCGGGAGGCTGGTACTACCTCTTCGGGGCGCGGCCGTTCGAGCTCACCCACCACGTCGATGTGCCGCCGTTCGCCTGGTTCCCATGGTGGGCCACATTGTTCACGTCGATGTTCGTACACGGCGGCTGGCTGCACCTGATCTTCAACATGTGGTACCTGTGGATCTTCGGCAACAACGTCGAGGATGCGATGACGCGGCCGCGGTTCGTCCTCTTCTACTTCATCTGCGGGATGGCGGCGACGACAGCGCAGGTGCTGGTCGCACCTTCCAGCGACGTGCCGCTCATCGGCGCCAGCGGCGCCATCGCCGGGGTGCTCGGCGGCTACCTGGTGCTGTTCCCGCGACAGCGCGTCCTCACGGTGATCCCGCTGATCGTGGTCTGGCCGGTGTTCGAGGTGCCGGCCTGGATCCTGCTCGTCATCTGGTTCGTGTTGCAGGGCGTGGGTGGGGCGCAGTCGTTCGGGTCCGGCGAAGCGGGTGTCGCCTTCTTCGCCCACCTCGGAGGCTTCGTCGCCGGTGTCGTGCTGGTGCTGGTGTTCGCCCGGCGCCGCCCGGGCGCCCGACGCCGGGTGTAAGCTTGCCCGCACGAGGTCGCGCCGACTGCCCTCCCACTCATGATCGCCGACTACCACATCCACACCCGTCTCTGCCGTCATGCGGTGGGCGACCCGCGTGAGTACGTGGAGCGCGCGATCGAGCTGGGGATGACGGAGATGGGGTTCGCCGATCATCTGCCGTTCCTCGGCGGATGGCAGCCGCGCCACGACCTCACGGACGATTGGGCGATGGGGGTGGGCGAGCTCGACGACTACGTCACGCTGGTCCAGGGGCTCGCGCGCGAGTACGAGGACGACGTGCGCATCATCCTCGGCGTCGAAGCCGACTTCATACCCGAGACGCTGGACCTGACCGAGGCTGCGCTCGCGCAGTACCCCTTCGAGTACGTCATCGGCTCCGTGCACATCATCGGCGACCGCTTCGGGTTCGACCATCCGGAGATGGAGGGGCGCCTCGCCGAGTACGGGATCGACCGCATCCACCTGGAGAGCCTCGAGCTCACGCGCCAGGCGGCCGAATCCGGGCTCTTCGACGTGGTCGGCCACCTGGACCACGCCAAGAAGTTCGGGCCGCCGGAGGACGGAGATGCAGTGGCGGCCGCCGCGAGCGCGGCGCTCCGCGCCGTGGCGGCGGCCGGCATGATCGTCGAGATCAACACCGGCGGCCTGCGCAAGCGCATCGGCGAGCCCTTCCCCGGAGCGGGGCTGCTGGCCGAGGCAAACGCCCTCCGCATCCCGCTGGTGTTCGGCTCGGACGCCCACCGGCCCGGCGACGTGGGCTACGGCTTCGACACGGCGGCCGACCTCGCCCGGCAGGCCGGCTACGCGGGCATCCTGAGCATCTCGGGCGCCGCCGAGGTGGCGCTGCCATGACGCGCGCCGGCGAGAGAATGGCGGCCATCTTCAATCCCCACTCAGGCGGTGGCGGCTACCGCCGTGACGTGCCGCTCATCTTCGACGCTCTTCGCGGCCTTGGCTACGTCGTCGAGGAGCTGGAGACCGCCGAACCCGGCGACGCCAGCCGCCTCGCGCGCGAGGCGGTGAGCGCCGGGTTCGACCTCGTCTGTGTGGTGGGCGGCGACGGCACCGTCAACGAGACCATCAACGGCCTGGCCGGGAGCGACGTCCCTCTGGCGATCGTACCCACGGGGACCGTCAACGTGCTGGCGATGGAGCTCGGCATCCCGCTCGAGCCGCCGGACGCGGTCAAACTCCTCGAGTCCGGCACCGTCTCGTGGATCGACCTCGGGATGGCGGGTGAACGCTACTTCGGGCTCATGGCCGGCGTGGGCATGGACGCCGCCGTCGTCGCCTCCATGCACCCGGCGATGAAGAAGGCGCTCAAGGAGGCGGCGTTCGCCGTCCAGGGACTCGCCACCTACCTCACCCACGACGACCCGCTCATCCGCGTCACCAGCAAGGAGCGGACGGTCGAGGGGTACTTCGCCGTGTTCGGTAACTCGTCCAACTACGGCGGCGCGTTCGGCATCACGCCGCTCGCCGACATGCGCGACGGCCTGCTGGACGTCTGCGTGCTCAAGGACAAGTCCTTCGTCAGCACCGTCTGGTACTGGACCGCCGCGCTCATCAACGCCCACATCAAGCACCCCAAGGTCGAGTACTTCCGCACCGAGAGCGCCATGGTCACCACCGTGGAGAACGATAAGGAAGTCCTCGTGCAGACCGACGGAGAGGTGGCCGGCAAGCTGCCCATGGAGTGCAAAGTGGTACCGCGCGCGCTGCGCGTCGTGGTGCCCTGACGCGCGTATGATCCCGCGCATCACGACGCCCCCGGCGGCGGAACTCGACGCTCTCCACGAGGCCACCCTGCGCCTGCTGGCCGACGTCGGCGTCACGTTCCCCCACGCCGGGGCGCAGGCGCGCTGGCCGAGGCCGGTGCGGCCGTGGACGCGCAGACCGGCCGCGTGCGCATCCCGCCGCAGCTCGTCGAGGATGCGTTGGCCGCGGCGCCCCGCGATGTTCTGCTAGCCGGGCGCGACCCCGCGGCTTCCGTGCGCTGCGACGGGAGCGACGTGCGCCTCACGCTCGACGGCACCGGCGCGTACACGCTCGACCACCGCAGCGGCGAGCGGCGCCCGTCCACGATGCAGGACCTCGCCGACGCGACGCTGGTCGCGGACGCGGCTGAGGAGATCGGCGTCGTCTGGAACATCGTCAGCGCCGCCGACGCGCCGCCCAACACGCAGGTGCTCGATGAGCTCGTCACCTGCCTCTCCCACACGGGCAAGCACGTGCAGGGAGAGGTGCAGCGCGCCGAGGAGGTGCCGTTCGTCATGGAGATCCTGGCGGCGGCTGCCGTGGACGGCCGCTGGGACCCGGCGCAGCCCTTCTTCTCCATCGTCTACTGTCCGGTGCCGCCGCTGCAGCACGAGCCGGAGATGCTCGGCGCCGGCCTCGCGCTGGCGCGCCAGGGCGTGCCCATGTGTGTGTACAGCATGGGGCTCGCCGGGGCGACGGCTCCGGTGACGCTGCGCCGGCGCCGTCATGCAGGCCAACGCCGAGATCCTCAGCGCCATCGTCCTGTTCCAGCTCGCGCGTCCTGGACTCGGCTGCATCTATGTGGCCGACACCGGCGTGCTGGACATGCGCGCCGGCGTGTACGCGGCCGCTTCGCCGGAGGCGGTGCTGATCAGCCAGGCGATGGTCGGGCTCGCGCGCCGCTACGACCTGCCGGTCATGGCGACGGGCCTCACCGGCGACGCCAACGAGTCCTCCTTCATGAGCGGCAGCGACGCCGGCATGACCGCGCTCGCCTCCGCGCTCATGGATCCCGACCTGCTCTGCGGCGCCGGCATGCACGACGGCGCCCAGATGCTCTCGCTGCCCAAGATCCTGCTGGACTGCGAGCTCTTCCGGCAGTGCCGGCGCGTGCGCGCAGGGCTCACGGTGGACGCCGAGCACCTCATGGAAGAGGTCGTCGCCGCGGTCGGGCCGGGCGGGCACTTCTTGCGCGCGCGGGAAACGCGGCAGTTCTTGCGCCGCGGCGAACTGCATTCGCCACGGCTCATGCCGCGGGAGCCGTTCGAGGCCTGGAGCGCTGCGCGCACGGCGGAGACGCGGCGCGCCGCCGAAGAGCAGCGCGCCATCGCCGCCGTCGAGGAGATCCTCGCGACGCATCACCCCGTGCTGCCGCCGGCCGGGGCGGACGAGCGCATCGCCGCCGTCGTCGCGGCCGCTGACTCCTAGAGGCCCATCACTTGCGCCAGCGTGTGCAGGCGTTCCCCGTACTCCTTGCGCGCCTTGGGGTCGCGCTCGCGCAGCTCGGCCGGCGCCGCCACCGGCACGACCTTGAACGCCGGGTTGTCGAACAGGCGCAGCTCGAGCGAGTCGCCGGGCTCGTAGGGCTTGGTCTTGAAGAGCTTGCCGAGCAGGAACCGCGTGGTCTCCTCGCCGACGGTGAGCACGTAGTGCGGCGTCGTGATCGTCAGTTCCTTGGAGAGGTACGGGTAGCAGGCCTCGAGCTCCTGGGGGCTCGGGCCGCGCAGGGCGCCCCCGCTGCGCGGCACGCACTTGGCCAGGACCGTGACGTACACCTTGTCGCGGCTCTGGGCGAGGGCCGGCATGAATTCGGCGAGATCGGCCAGCAGCGTCTCGCCGGCGAGCCTGCCGTCCTCCTCGTCGGCGGGGACGGTCGCGAGCGACACGACCATCACCGAGCAGTGCGGGTGCCCGCCCCCGGGAACGGCGCGGAGCCGGCTCGCTACGAGCTCGTCGCAGCGGGTGCACTCGCCGACGCTCCGCGCCAGGTTGTCCAGCTGTTCGACCGCATCTTCCATGAGTGTCTCCTTGGTCGGTCCGGCCGGCTGCGCCGGCACGGGCGGTCAGGCGCCAGGTCGGGTGAGGCGGTAGTCGCAGATGAGGGCGCTGGGCACACCGGCGAGCACGAGCATGAGCTCATTGCCGAAGGGAGCGAGCACGAGGTTCAGGTCGTCGAAGTCGACGGAGATGTACTTGGCCTCCGGCTGGTGCAGTTCGGCGGCGAGCCGGGCGCCGATGTCGATGACGCCGGCTACCTGGGCGGCGACGGCGTCGGTCTTGAAGCCGGCGTCGGCGTCGGCCGCGACCACGAACCCGTCACGGGAGACGAGCAGAGCGGCGACGATCCCGGGTGTCTCCCGGTACGGGGCCAGCTGGGCGGCGAGGATGTCGGCCTGGTCGGTCATGACGCCTCCAAGGCGGTCTCGAGTTGGCTGCGTACGGTGTCCGCGAAGGCCGCGGCCGCCGCCGTGTCTTCGAAGGTGCGGTAGAGGCCGTCCCGCTTGCCGGCCAATTCGCTCAAGAACACGCTCATGCGGGGGACGGGGGTGCCGTCGGCGTCGGGGAGTGATCCGTCCAACGGGAGCTGGATGAGGGTGTCGCCACTCACGAACAGCCGGTTGGTCTCGCGCCCGGAGAGCCGCACCTTGACCTGTACGGCCACGCCCTCCGGCACCTTCTGACTGGTGATGTCGATCTCCACAGCCGAAGACTAGCGAGGCGCATGGAGAGTGGCAAGACGCGGACCGTCTCGGCCCGCCCGGTCAGGGACCGGCGAAGCGCGCTCGACTGGCCGTGACCCGAGGGCGCACCGACTGGTGAGCGACGAAGCTGTGTCGACTGGCGGTGCCCCGAGGGCGCACCGACTACTGCGCAGCCGCCAGCGGCACGACCGTGCCGGCGACCTCTGTGACCGCCGCTGTGGGGAGGGCTTCGTCGCGCGCGGCGGCCAGGAGATCCTCGATGCTCCGCACGGTGGGGAACGACGACGCGCCGGTGGCCAGCGTCTGCCGGCGTCCGGCGATGAGGTTCGCGCCGACCTCGTGGGCGAGGTCGGCAGCCGTCGACCGCGCTTCGCCGAGCGAAAGGCCGGGCAGGACGAGGACGAGGCTGTCCGGCCTCACCCTGAAGGCACGCCCGTCGGCGCCGGCACGCCGTTCGGCGCGCCGCGCCACGCCGCGCACCAGTTCTTCGCTGCCCTCGGCGCCGAGGAAGTTGCGGCTGTCCTCGTAGTGCTCCAGCCGCAGGAACAAGACGCTGAGCGGCCGGTGCTCCGCGAGCGCGGCCGTCGTGGCCGTCTCGAGGAACCCGGGCAGGCATGTCGCTGTTGACAGCCCGGTGCTGACGTCCACCTTGGGCGCGCGCGGCTGCCGTTTGCGCGTGGCCGCCGGCCGCCGGCGCAGACGCGTCGCCGCGACGCAGCCGCCGGCGACCAGCACGGCCACTTTGGCGACGCCTCCGCCACGGCTGCCGCCGAGCGATGGGTCAGCGATGATGAGCACGGCGAGCAGCAGCAGCGACGGCCCGACGAGGAACGGCCACTCGCCGCGCGGCGCTCCGGCCAGTTGCCCCATGGCGAGGAACGGCACCGTGACGAGCAGCCAGCTCTCGGCGCCGCCGGAGAGCGCGAGCGTCATGCCCAGGAGCGCCCAGTCGAGCACCACGAACGTGTGCGCGAGTTCGGCGGGTCGCTTGCGTGCGACGCGGATGGAGTAGACGCCGATGAGGGCGCCGGCCAGGGCCGGCGCCACCGCGGTGCGCTGGCCGAGCGCCATCGTGAGTGCGGTGAGGAACAGGAAGAAGAGGGTGCGGTAGCGTGCTCGCAGGAGCGCCGGGGCGCGGCGTCTACGAGAAGGACGGCTCACTCGAAGGCCGTCCGAGTCATGCGAGGCGTGAAGGGTGCGCATTGCATCCCGTGACTATTCTCGCAGGAGAACGCGAATCCTTCAAGGTCTAGTTAAGGGTTGGGGTTCGGGGAGAAGTGGCGTGCGGCGTTGCCTCAGCTATAATCCTTGCCCCGTGGAACGCCAGCTTTTCTTCTCCGGAAACGAGGCTATCGCCCACGGCGCCGTGCGCGCCGGGGCGGGCTTCGCCTGCGGCTACCCCGGCACTCCCTCCACCGAGATCATCGAGGCGACCGCCCTCCTGCAGGGCATCCACAGCGAGTGGTGCGTCAACGAGAAGGTCGCGCTCGAGACGGCCGTGGGAGCATCTCTCGCCGGCGTGCGTACTCTGGTCACCATGAAGCACGTGGGCCTCAACGTGGCCGCGGACCCCTTCATGACGCTCTCACTCACGGGGGTGAACGCCGGCCTCGTCATCATCAGCGCGGACGACCCGGGGATGCACTCGTCGCAGAACGAGCAGGACAACCGCAATTACGCGAAGTTCGCCAAGATCCCGATGCTCGAGCCGTCCGACAGCCAGGAGGCCTACGACTTCGTCGCCGAGGCCTTCGCGCTCTCCGAGGAGTTCGATACGCCGGTGATGCTGCGCACGACGACGCGCATCTCGCACGGCCGAGGCCAGGTGCTGCCGCGCGTACCGATCGAGCCGGAGCCGCGCGACTACGCGCGGGACATCAGCAAGTACGTCATGGTCCCGCAGTACGCGCGACAGCGGAACCGGTTCGTCCTCGAGCGCCTCGATAAGCTGCGCAAGCGGGCCGAGGAGACCTCGCTCAACGTGCTGGAAGCGGGCTCGTCCGATTTTGGCATCATCGCCTCGGGCGTCGCCTACACCTACGCGCGCGAGGCGTTCCCCAAGGCCTGGTTCCTCAAGCTGGGCATGTCGCACCCGCTGCCCTACGCCAAGGTCGCGCGGCTGTACGAGCACGTCTCGCGGGTGGCGGTCGTCGAGGAGCTCGACCCGTTCTTCGAGGAGCAGGTGCGGGCTCTCGGACTGCCGGTGGTCGGCAAGGCCGCCATCCCGGCCGCCGGGGAACTGGACCAGGAGATCGTCTTCCGCGCGCTCGAGCCCTACTTCTTGCGCAAGCCGCCGCGGCGCCGGCGCCCCGTCATGCCTCCGGCGCCCAAACTCGCCACGCCGCCGCAGCCGGCGCCCGGCCTGCCCGTCAGGCCGCCGGTGCTCTGCCCCGGCTGCTCCCACCGCTCGGTGTATTCCACGCTGCGCAAACGCCGGCTCGCCCCGATGGGCGACATCGGCTGCTACACGCTCGGCGCGCTCCCGCCGTTGCTGGCCCTGGACAGCTGCCTCTGCATGGGAGCCAGCATCGGCATGATGGCCGGCTTCAACAAGGCGCTCGGCCGCAAGGCGGCGGTCGGCGTGATCGGCGACTCCACCTTCTTCCACTCCGGCATCACGCCGCTCATCGACGCCTTCTACAACGAGGTCGAGGGCATGGTCGTGATCCTCGACAACAGCACCACGGCGATGACCGGCCACCAGGGACACCCGGGCACGGGGCTCCATCCCGACCGGGCCCAGGGCCCCAACGTCGACATCCAGAAGCTCTGTGAGGGCATCGGCGTCCGGTGCGTCACCGTCGACGCGACCGACCACAAGGCGCTCGACGCGGCGATCAAGCAAGAAGCCAAGGCCGCGGGGCTCGGCGTGATCATCGCCCTCGCTCCCTGCGTGCTCATGACGCGCGAGCAGGCCGGCAAGGTCGTGGTCGACGAGGAGCGCTGCAACCTCTGCGGCGTGTGTGTCGACCTCGGCTGTCCCGCACTCGCGCCCGGCGAGGACGCGATGTCGGTCCTCGAGACCTGCACCGGCTGCGGCCTGTGCGTCGAGGTGTGCCGCCGCGGTGGGCTCAGCCTGGCCGCCTGCGAGGGCGAGCCGTGAACGGCACGACGACGGTCTCGCTCGTTGGGGTCGGCGGCCAGGGCGTCCTGCTCGGCGCCGCCGTCCTCGCCGAGACCGCAGCCGGCGCCGGCCTCGATGTCAAGGCCAGCGAGGTCAAGGGCATGGCGCAGCGCGGCGGCAGCGTGCTCAGCACGGTCCGCTTCGGCGACCACGTGTGGTCGCCGGTCGGGCCGCACGCCGACGTGGTCGTCGCCATGGAGCTTCTCGAGGGCATCCGCGGCCTCGACCTGCTGGGCGCGAGAGGCACGATGGTCTGCGCCCACACCACCCGCATCACGCCCGGCAGCGTCCTGCGGCGCGAGGAGGACTACCCGGATGACCTCGCCGGCGCGGCGGCCGTGCGCGGACTCCGGCTCGTCACCGTCGACGCCGAGGCCGTCGCGCTCGAGGCGGGTACGCTGCGCGCCGTCAACGTAGCGCTGCTGGGCGCGGCCTCCACGGTCCTCGCGTTCACCCCGGAGCAGTGGCGGCGCGGCCTCGAGGCCGCGGTGCCGGCCAAGATCCTCGAAGTCAATCTGCGCGCGTTCGACCTCGGGCGCGCCGCGGTCGCGAGCCAGGAGGTCGAGTCGTGAAGGTCACGCAGCTCACCGTGTTCCTCGAGAACCGCAGCGGTCGTCTGGCCGAAGTCGCCGACATCCTCGGCCAGGCCGGTATCAACATCCGCGGCTTCTCCACGACGGAGGCCGCCGAGTACGGCATCGTCCGTCTCATCCTCACCGATCCCGAGCGTGGGCGCGAGCTGCTGCACGACGCCGGCTTCACGACCCACTTCTCGCACGTGCTCTGCGTCAAGGTCGAGGACGTCCCCGGTGGCCTCGCCCAGGTGCTGGACCAGCTCGCCGAGGCGGGAGTCTCGATCGACTATCTGTACAGCATCTCCTTCTGGAACATCTGCTTCGCGGTGCGCGACGTCGACCGCGCCGTCGAGCTCCTCGCCGACAAGGTGACGCTGCTCAGCGACGCGGAGGTGCGGGCGCTGTGAGCGACGACCACCTCACGCCTGACGCGGCCGGCGGCCTGTACTGGCAGCCGGCCGCCGAGACCCTGCCAGCCGCCAAGCTCGGTGAGCTCCAGCTCGAGCGGCTGCGGGCCACCCTCGAGAACGCCTGCGAGAACATTCCCTTCTACCGCAAGAAGCTGGACGAGCTGGGCATCAGGCCCGGCGACGTGACCGGCCGCGGCGATGTCGCCGGGCTGCCGTTCACCACCAAGATCGACCTGCGCGACCACTACCCCTTCGGCATGTTCGCACGGCCACGCGACGAGGTGGTGCGCGTGCACGCCAGCTCCGGCACGACCGGCAACCCGACGACCGTCGGGTACACGCGCGGCGACCTCGACGTGTGGGCGGACCTGATCGCCCGGACCCTCGCCGCGGGCGGCGTCGCACCGGGCGATCTGTTGCAGAACGCGTTCGGCTACGGCCTCTTCACCGGCGGGCTCGGCCTGCACCTCGGCGCCGAGCGTCTCGGCTGCACGGTCGTGCCCATCTCGGGCGGCAACACCGAGCGGCAGCTCAAGATCATGCGCGACTTCGGCGCCACGGCCCTGAGCTGCACACCGTCCTACGCCATGTATCTGGCCGATGCGGCGCGCGACCGCGGCCTGCGCCCCGAGGATCTGCCCCTGCGCGTCGGCTTCCACGGCGCGGAGCCCTGGACCAATGAGCTGCGCCTGCAGATCGAGGCCGGACTCGGCGAGCACGCGCTCGATATCTACGGCCTCTCCGAGATGGGCGGCCCCGGTGTCGGCTACGAGTGTCTGTGCAAGGGCGGCATGCACGTGAACGAGGACCACTACCTGGCCGAGATCATCGACCCCGAGACGCTGCGGCCGCTGCCGGAGGGCGAGGTCGGGGAGCTCGTCTTCACGACTCTCAGCCGCGAGGCCCAGCCGCTCATCCGCTACCGCACCCGCGACCTCTGCACGCTCATCTCCGAGCCGTGCGCTTGCGGACGCACCTCGGTGCGCATGAGCAAGCCCATCGGGCGCAGCGACGACATGCTCATCGTCAGGGGCGTCAACGTCTTCCCGAGCCAGATCGAAGAGGTGCTCATGAGCATCCCGGCAATCGAGCCGCACTACCAGATCGTGGTCGACCGCAAGGGCTACCTCGACGTCATCGAGGTGTGGGTCGAGGTGGGCGAGGACCTCTTCGCCGAGACGATGGGAGACCTGGAGCGCTTCCAGCGCAGCGTGCAGGCACAGATCTACAACGTGCTCAACATCCAGGTCGCGGTCAAGCTCAAGGAGCCCAAGGCGATCCAGCGCTCTGAGGGCAAGGCCGTGCGCGTGGTCGACCGGCGCAAGGCGCTGTAGGCGAAGGACCGGGACGGCGGCAGGCGTCGGCGCGGGGCTGGTGCCTGCCGCTGGACCGGCGCCGGCGCGCGGCTGGCGCCCGGCCGCTATACTCGCAGGGTGACATCTCCTGCTTCAGTCCTGCGGCCGCTCCGCGGCCTGCGCCTCGATCTCTCGCGTCGGACCTGCAGTGACGAAGAGCTGCCGGCCGAGGTCGCTCGCCTGTGGCTCGGCGGCCGCGGCCTCGGCGCCTATCTGGCGCTGCGCGAGCGGCTCTTCGAGGTCGAGCCGTTCGCGCCCGAGAATCCACTCGTGTTCGCACCGGGCCCGCTGACGGGCACCGGCGCCCCGGCGAGCGGCCGCTACAGCGTCACCAGCCGCTCACCGCTCACCGGCACGGTGTTCGACGGCAACTCCGGCGGCAACTTCGGCAACGCCCTGCGGCGCCTCGGCTGGGACTACCTGGTCGTCACGGGCGAACTCGACGGGCCGGGGTACGTGACCGTCGGGCTGGACGGCGCCGGCGAGGCTGCGCCGGCCGGCCCCTCAGCGGAACCGTTCGCCGGCCCCGGCGACGTGAGGCTGCATCCCGTCGCCGGACTGTGGGGCCTCGAGGTCCCCGCCTCCCTCCAGCGCCTGCGCGAGCTGCATCCCCGGTCTGAGGCCGCCGTCATCGGTCCGGCCGGCGAGCGCGGCGTGCTCTTCGCCGGCATCGTCAACAACCGCGGCCGGTCAATCGGCCGCGGCGGCCTCGGCGCCGTGATGGGCGCGAAGCGCCTCAAGGCGCTGGTCCTGGACGGCCACGGCGACCACCAGCCGCCGGTCGCCGACCCGGAGCGGCTCGAGTTCATCGCCTACGAGGCCGAGAAGCTGCTCAAGGCGAACCCGATCACGTCCACGGCGCTGCCCGAGTTCGGCACCTCGGTGCTCGTCAACGTGCTCGACCAGGCGGGCGCACTGCCCACGCGCAACCACCGCGAGAGCCGGTTCGAGGGCGCCGACGCCATCTCCGGCGAGGCGCTCAAGCGTGACCACGTGCAGCGCCGCTCCGCCTGCCGTGGCTGCATCATCGGTTGCGCACGGCGTACCACCGCCGGGGGAGAGAGCGGAGAAGGCCCCGAGTACGAGAGTATCTGGGCCTTCGGCGCCCAGTGCGGCGTGAGCGACCTGACGGCGATCGTGCAGGCCAACTACGCCTGCAACCGCGCCGGCATGGACACCATCACGATGGGCTCGACGATCGCCTGCGCGATGGAGCTGACGGAGCTCGGTCTGCTGCCCGACGGCCCGCGCTTCGGCGACGCGCGGGCCATCGTCACGCTCGCCGAAGCCACCGCGGTGGGCGAGGGACTGGGCGCCGAGCTCGGGCTCGGCTCGGCGCGCTTCGCGGCGCTGCACGGCCGTCCCGAGCTCTCCATGAGCGTCAAGCAGCTGGAGATGCCTGCCTACGACCCGCGCGGTATGAAGGGCCAGGGTCTCGCCTACGCCACCAGCAACCGCGGCGGCTGTCACCTGCGCGCCAACATGCTGGGGCCAGAGATCCTCGGCGTGCCCAAGATGGTCGACCGCTTCGCGACCCTCGGCAAGGCCGGCCTGCTCATCAACCTGCAGAACCTGAACGCCGTGCTCGACTCGCTCAGCGTCTGCAAGTTCACCGCCTTCGCGATGAAGGAGGACTACTACGCCCGACAGCTCAGCGCCGTGTGGGGCGAGCTGGTGGAGCCGCAGGAACTGCTGCTGCTCGGCGAGCGCATCTGGAACGCCGAGCGGCTCTTCAATCTCGCCGCCGGCTTCACGCGCGCCGACGACACACTCCCGCTCCGGCTCCTGCACGAGCCGGTGCCGGCCGGGCCGTCCGCCGGGCAGGTCGTGGACTTGCCGCCGATGCTCGACGAGTACTACATCTCGCGCGGCTGGGACGAGGGCGGAGTGCCCTCGGCCGCCAAGCTGGAGCGCCTCGGCCTTGCCGAGACGGCCGCGGCCGCGGGAGTGGTCCCCGGCGCCGCCCGGAATGTGGGCGCCGCGCCTGTGGGCTCCTCAGCCGGGACGGCCGCTCCGTGAGTTCGGCCGTCCTCGAGCAGTTCCAGGCCATCGGCCGGGACCTCTTCGTCGCCGGCGTCATCAGCTCGCACGGCGGCAACCTGAGCGTGCGCATGGGCGACCGCATCCTCATCACGCGTCGCGGCTCGATGCTGGCCCGTCTCGAGGAGCGGGACATCATCGACACCGGGCTGGAGGAGAACGACGCCAACGTCATGCTGGCCAGCACCGAGATCAACGTGCATCGCGCGATCTACCGGGGCACCGCCGCGCAGGCGATCGTGCACGCGCACCCGCCGTTCGCGATCGCCCGCTCGCTCATGTGCGACGAGATCGTCCCCATCGACAGCGAGGGCTCCTACCTGCTGCACAAGGTCCCGGTGGTGCACGCGGAGCTGACGGCCGGGTCCAAAGAGGTCGCCGAGCTGCTGCCGAAGTGGCTCAAGGAGTACGACATCGTCATGCTGCGCGGCCACGGGCCGTTCGCCATCGGCCACCTGCTCGAGGAGGCCTACCAGCTGACGAGCGTGCTCGAGATGTCCTGCCGCATAATGACGGTCGCCGACGGGCTGGGCGAGCAGGTCAAGGAGTACCGCAAGGGGTCGGACCGGTACGAGACCTGGTGAGAGTGAGGCGGCTAGGCGCGCCGCCGGCGCAGGAGGAACACGCCGCCGACGACCACCGCCGCCCCCGCGGCCAGGAACCACGGGACCACGGCCAGCCGTGTCTTGACCCGCTCCCAGGCGCTGGTGCTCGGCAGCGGCGAGGGCGTCGCCCCGACGCCGCCGGAGAATGCGGATGACGTGGACGGGCTCGCGGAGGACGCGGCGGGCGTCGACTGCGGGTTCGTGGAGTCCTTCGCCGACGCCGACGCGCCGGTGGTGGCGGACGTCGTCGACGAGCTGCTGCCGGTAGAGCCCGGAGTCGTCCCGCCGCCCGTGGAGCCCGAGGTGGTCGTGCTGCTGGTCCCGCCCGAGCCGGTGATGGAGGCGAGGTAGTCGGAGAGCACTCCCTCGATGTCGCTGTACTGCGAATAGGCGGGGTCGGCGCGCACCACGGCCAGCGTGGCGCGCACGACCGACGGCGAGTAGGTGCCGTCGACGTAGCCGTCCGAGGCATCGGCGATGAGGGCGTCCGTGGTCTTGCCGGCCGACGCGGCGGACGCCCCGATTCCCGCGGTGATGAGCAGGGCGAGGACGATGGCGATGGTCGTGAGTGTGTGTTTCCGCAAGTCTCTTGCCTCGATGGGGCGCGGCGCGCCGAGGAGTGGTGGCGTCTGCCAGAGTCTACACCACGTCGCAGCGGGTCCGGGGGGACGCGCGTCCCCCCGCGCCGCCTGGGTCCGGTCCACTATACTGGAATGCGCTTGGCCGACCGCTGTCGGCACCCTTGGGAGAAGGAGCCGTGCGCTGCAGCTGACGATCTCGTCGACTCGCACGGACCGTCCTCGGGAGTCCGGCGCCGCGCCCGCCACCAGGCGGCGGCGCGCCAAGGTCGCCCGCACGTTCGCGCTCTTCTGCATCCTGGCGCTCCTCGCGGCGATCGGCATCCTGAGCTTCCTCTCCGGCGGTTACATCCTGCAGCGCACCACGCCGGTGGTCCTCGCGTTCGCTGCGATCGCGATCGTGGGAGTCTGGCGCGCGCGCCATCTCGAACGGCCCCCACGCGCCTACCTCATCGCTCTCGCCGCCTTCGCCGCGTTCGTCGTCTGGGCCGGACTGTCCGTGCTCTGGTCTACGGGACCCGACCTCTCGTGGGTGGCGTTCGACGTCGCCGCGTTCTACCTGGCGGTCATGGCGGCGCTCGGCCTCCTTCCCGGCGGGCCGCGGCAACTGCGACTGGCGGCCCACGGTTTCGCGCTGCTGGTCGTGCTCGTCGCCGTATGGGCCTTCCTGGGCAAGGTCGTTCCCGACTTGGTGACCCACGCTCATGTCTTCGCCCGGCTCCGCGCGCCCGTCGGCTACTGGAACGTCCTCGCGGCGATGATCGTGATGGCCGTCCCGCTGTTCCTCGTTCCCGCCTCCCGCAAAGCGGTCTCACCGCTGGTCCGCGGCCTCGCGGCGAGCACCCTGGTGCTCCTTCTTCTCACCTTCTTCTTCACCTTCTCTCGCGGCGGCTTCGTGGCCCTCGCCGTGGAGCTTTTCGTCTTCTTCGCTCTCACGACGCGGCGGCTGTCCGCGTTCGTGTCGCTCGTCGTCCCCGTCGCGGTCACGGCCGCGGTACTCGTCGGTCTGCGCGGCCTCGGTACGCTCTTTGCCCCCACGACCGACGATGTCCTGCGCGCCTCGCAGGGGCACACGCTGGCGATCTGGTCGCTCATGGCGCTGGCGGTCGCGTTCGGGGCGCAGGCCGGCGTCGCTCGGGCAGAACGCCGCTGGCCCCTCCCGGAACGCTACGTGCGCCCGGTCGGCCGCGCCGTCGTGGTGGCGCTCGTGGTCGCGACCGTCGTCTTCGGCGTCGCCTACGTGGTCCGCCACGGCGGCGCCGACTGGGTGGCTACCGCGTATCACCAGGCGCTGTCTTCATCCGGCCCCGCGAACGACGCGCAGCGCCTCACATCACTGGGCACGAGTGGCCGCCTGCCCTGGTACCGCGAGGCGCTGCGCGCCTTCGTGCACCACCCCATCGCGGGCACGGGTGCGGGGACGTTTCCTCTCACCGACGACCTCTACCGCGCCAACACCTACATCGTGAAGCACAGCCACAGTCAGTGGCTCAACGTGCTGTCGGAGCTGGGCGTGGTGGGCCTCATCCTGTTCGCGACCGCCATCGGCGGCCTCGTCGCCGCGGTGTTCCGGCGTCCGTTCCGAGACCTCCGTGATCCGGACCAGGCGCTGCTCGCGGCGTGCCAGGCAGGGGTGGTCGCGTTCCTCCTCCGCATCTCGATCGACTGGGACTGGGACATGGCCGCCATCACGCTCGCCTTTCTGCTGCTCGCGGGCGTGAGCGCGGCGTACGTAGCCGAGCGCCGCGCCGGGGGCGCGGGAGGGCGCACGCCGGAGCCGGGGAGTCGCCGCGCCGCGCTCGGCGCTCGGCGTGTCGTCGTCCCCTCCTCCGGCGTCCGCATCTTCGTCACCTGCGTCATCGTCCTCGGCGCTCTCAGCTGGGCTCTGCCGTTCCTCTCCGAGCGCGCGGCCGTGTCGTCCCAGAGCCAGCTGAGCCTCGGGCAGGTGGCCGCCGCGGCGGACTCCGCCCGCCACGCCGCGGCCTTCGACCCCCTGGCCGTGGATCCACTCCTCGCTCTCGCCGCGGCGCAGGCGCGCGCCGGCGACCCGCAGGCCGCGGCCGACACGCTGCAGCGCGCCCTGCGGCTCCAGCCGGACAACTACGAGCCGTACTACGCGATGGGCAACCTGCAACTGCGCGCCTTCGGCGACGCGGCGGCTGCCCGTCTCTGGTACGAGAGGGCGCTGCAACTCAACAGCATGAACGTCCCGACGCAGCGGGCGCTCCAGGGACTGTGACCGGCCCGCCGGCTCTCCCGAGGCACGACCGCTCGCGAACTCGGCCACACGCCCGCGCGTTCCTCGTCCTGACGCCGGACGCGAGTACGGGTGAAGGCTGGCGCTAGGCTTCGCGGCTCCGGCGCGTTGCCTTTTGAGGAACGACCGATGCGACTGACCCGGGAGGGACGATGAGGGGATCCGAGATCTTGGCGCTGATCACCGTCGGGGCGATGGTGGCCTGTGCGCCGGCGCTCGCCGGGGCGATGAGGCTGCAGCGGCGCCCCCGGTTGACCGTGTTGGTGCCCCTCGTCTATGGTCGCTCAATGCTCTTTGCCCGCAACCGCTTGCGCGGACGCCTCACTTTCATCGCCCTTCTGATCCTCGCCGCGGCGCTCTTGGTCGCCTGCGTGGCCCCGCGCGCGGCTCGCGCCTCGGTCAAGCGAGGCATCGCCGACCCCACGCTGACGCAGGTCGGTCCGCGGCTTGACCCCGCCACGCAGGCCGAGGCGCTCGACCAGATCGGCGCCAAGCTGCGCGCCGACTACGTGCGCTTCATCGTCTCGTGGGCCTCGGCCGAACCGAACAAGGCGGACCCGTATGACCCGGTCTACCTCGCGAGCGTCGAGAATGCGCTGAAGCTGGCGCAGGACCAGGGGCTCAAGGTCATCGTCACCTTCTCGGACGTGCCCAAATGGGCGTCGGACCGGGCCTTCTGGTACAGGAACCCGTACAAGCAGAAGGGCTACGACCGCCGCTACGCGATGAAGACCAACACCGCTACGCTGGCCGCGTTCCAGCGCTTCACCCGGTACGTGGCGCACGAGTTCCGCGCCTACGACGTCTGGGGCTACGAGTGCTGGAACGAGCCCAACCTGCACCTCACGCTCTATCCGCAGAGCACGGCGAAGGACAAGAACTACGGCGCTCACGTCTACGTCAAGATGCTGAGGCGGTTCTCCCGCGGGATCAGTTCGGGCGACCCGGGGGCCCGACGCCTGGCCGGCGCCACGGCGCCTCGCGGCTACTCGGCTTCCAGTTCTCTCCGGCTGCGCCGCATGATGACGTCGCCGCAGCGGTTCGCACGGACGATCAAGGCGGCCCGCGTCGAGAAGCTGTTCGACGCGTACTCACACCACCCGTACACGCCCGGCGCGTCGCGCAAGAACCAGCCGGAGGCGGCGCCCCGCGATCCCAGTACCACCGTGAACCTGCGCAATCTCGGGGCGCTGCTCAAGATCTTCCCGAAGAAGTCGTTCTATCTGACCGAGTACGGGTATCAGACCACCGCCTGCGGGTCGTTCAGTGGGCAGAAGGTCAGCCTCACGCAGCAGGCGTCGTATCTGCGCCGCGCGTATACCTACGCCAAGAGATACCGGCAGGTGAAGCTCCTCATGTGGTTCCTCCTGGACGACTTCTCACCCTCCAGTGATCCGAAAGACTGGGCGGGCTTCTACACCGGCCTGCGTGAGATCGACAGCGTCGATCACACGATGAAGCCGAAGCCTGCGTACTACGTCTTCGCCGGCAACACGACCCTGACGCTCGACGACGTGCCCGCCTCGGTCGCGAAGGGAGAGTCCGTGACTCTCACGGGCGTCTTGAGCTCCGTTACCGCCGGCCCCGTCGAGGGGGCGACGCTCGTGGTGCAGAGCCGCGCCTCTGCCTCCAAGCCGTGGACCACGGTCGCGCCACCGAAGCCGGTCACCGACGCCAAGGGCGCCTACAGCATCACCCTGACGCCCGACGCGTCCGCCTTCTATCGGGTCGTGTGGACGGCGGTGGCGACAAGCCCCACCCGCTCGGTGGCCGTCCAGTAGCGACTGGTCGTCCCGAGGCGGACTGAGCGGACCGGAGTGGGACTGCCCGCGCCCGCCCTTGCCCCCCGTTGGCGCCGGCCACCCGCTGCGCGGCGTGCCGGCCGGCGTGTCCGTAGGGGCGCCCACCGCTCCGCGGCTCCAGCGACCCGCCCCGCAGCCTGTGAGGCGCTTTCTTGATCGCATCTGCCTGACGTTGCCGGGCGGAAGCGCCGGTCGCCGGTGATCCGCGTGAGCACCGCCGGCACCCAACTCCGAATGGTTGAGCTGACGCCGCTTCACGGTCCTGCGCGCCAGTCGTCGTGTTCGCCCCTGCGGGGTCACGGACGAGGCGGGCTGGGCTCGGTGACGACCGCGCCCTGACGGACGCGGCGGTCGCGGCTCGGCTCGCGGACGGGCGCACGCAGGCGAACGATGATCGCAGAGTGTGGGGCCGCCGACCGGGTGGGAGTGCCGGATCGCTCACTGGAGCACCGGCCGCGGCGCTCCCGGGAGGCCGGAGCGGCGCGTCAGAGCGGAGCGGCTCGGCGCGTCAGAGCCCCAGGAGGCCGGCGACCCAGTGGGCGACGTCGCCGGCCAGTCCCGAGCCGCCGCCGCCGACCCCCGCCGTCATGACGTCGGCGCGGGCGAGAACGTCGCGGACCGCCGGTGACAGGGTCACGACTCCCACCTGTTTGGGGCCGGCGGTCGGCGTCCCGGTGGGCGTCGGCGTGGGCTTCGGCGTCTTGGTCTTGGTCGGCGTGGGCTGCGGCGTCGGCGCCTTGGTCTTGGTGGGCTGCGGCGCCGGGGTGATGGTCTTGGTGGGGCTGGGGCTGGGCTTGCCGCTGGCGCTTGCTGACGGCGACGCCGACGCTGACGGCGACATCATCTGCATCTTGCCCTTCCACGGGCTGAACGTCCACGGGAAGGTCTTGAAGCTCGGGTGCGGCTGGTCCTTCAGAGCTGCGGCGAAGAACTTACCCCACATCGGCGCGCAATACGTGCCGCCGTAGGCTCCGTCCATGGGCGAGTTCTTCACTGAGTCGCCCATCCACACAGCGGCGGCCAGGTGCGGCGTGTAGCCGTCGTACCAGACGTCCCAGCCGTTCTCGGTGGTGCCGGTCTTGCCGGCGCGCGGGTACGGGAAGTAGGCGCCGGTGGCCGAGCCGGTGCCGGCGGACGCGACCCTCTCCAGGCATTGCGTGACGACGCTGGCGACGCCGGCGGGGATGGCGCGCTTGCCCTTGGTCGTCGGCCTCCAGATGACTTTGCCGCGGCGTTCGACCTGGACGATTGCCTGCGGCTTGTGGCGGACGCCGTTGGCGGCGAGCGTCGCGTACGCGTCGGCCATCTCGAGTGGGGTGACGCCCGACGTGCCCAGCGTGATCGACGGCACGGCGTCGAGCGGGCTGGTGACTCCCATGCGATGCGCCGTCTGCACCGTGTTCTCCGGGCCGACGTCCACGCTGAGCTGCGCGTACACGACGTTGTCGGAGATGGTCGTGGCGGCCGACACGCTCTCGGAGCCGCCCGGACCATCTCCGTTCACCACCCACGGCGCGGCGTAGGCGCCCATGGGGATGACTATCGGACTCTTGGACGAGTAGTACGTGGTGTCGGGATTCATGCCCTGCTCGACGGCTGTCGCCAGCACGAGCGGCTTCATCGAGGATCCGGCCTGCCGCTTGGCCTGGTAGGCGAGGTTGAACTTCTGCTTCTTGTAGTCGAGGCCGCCCACCATGGTGCGGATGTAGCCGTTGGCGGGGTCGATGGCGACCAAAGCGGCCGAAGGCTTGAAGCCGAAGTTGAGCGGCTCGGTCGTCGCCTTGATGATGTCGATCGCCGCCTGCTGCCACTTGACGTTGATGCTGGTGGTGACCTTGAGGCCGCCGTCGAAGACCATCGCCGAGCCGTAACGCTTGGTGAGCTGTTTGGTCACGTAGTCGACGAAGTAGTCGGCGAGGCTCTTGTTGTAGTTCGGCGCCTGCTGGTAGACGTGGAGCTTGCTGGCCATGAGCGTGTCGGCGCGCCCCTGCGTGATGTAGCCCTGGTCGGCCATGAGCTGCAGCACCTTGTTGCGCTGCTTGATGGCCATGTCCTTGTCCGTCGTCGGCGAGTAGGCGGAGGGGAACTTGGGCATCGCCGCGAGCATCGCGGCCTCTTTGAGGCTGAGGCCGGAGGCATGCTTGTGGAAGTAGGTGCGCGCCGCCGCCTCGACGCCGTAGGCGCCGGCGCCGTAGTACACCGTGTTGAGGTACTCGGTGAGGATCTTGTCCTTGCTCCACTTGTCCTCGAGCTGCCAGGCGAGCACGGCCTCGCGGATCTTGCGCGTGTAGGTGCGGTCGTCACCGACGTAAGCGTTCTTGACGTACTGCTCGGTGATCGTCGAGCCGCCCTGGACGACGCTGCCGGCGCGCAGGTTCTCGAGCATGGCGCGCGCGACTCCGACGTAGTCGACGCCGTGGTGCTCGTAGAAGCGTTCGTCCTCCACGGCAACAGTGGCTTCCTTCATGACGTCCGGGATCTTGGCACTCGGCACGAGCACGCGGTTCTGGCCGCCGTGGAGCTCGGCGATGAGGACCTTGCCGGTGCTGTCGTAGATGGTGGTGTTGACCGCCTGGGGGTTCTTGCGCAGATCCTCGAGCGACGGGAGGTCGCGCGAGAGGCCGTAGATGGCGCCGGCGGCTACGGCGAGGCCGGCGATCAGCGCGAGCAGGACGACGACGATGAACAGCTTGACCGCGAGCCAGACGCGGCTGCGCGACTTCGCCTTCTTCTTCTTGCGCTCGCGCCGGCGCCGCGGAAGGTCCTCGGGCTCGACGCGGTATCTGTTGTAGTCAGCCATGGCTCTTCATTGTACCGGGACGAGGGACGCACCGCGTCCCGCGCACGTTCACGCAGGCGCGCGGCTGGTGGAGTCGTCGTCTCCGCCGGGGGAGTCTTCCACGGCGCCGCCGGCCTCCTTCTTCGGCTGCACGAGACGCGCGAGCACGATGGAGATCTCGTAGAGGACGTAGAGGGGAAGGAACATCGCCAGCATGCTGAAGGCGTCCTGGCTGGGCGTGATGATGGCGGCGGCGAAGGCCATGGCGACGATCGCCCAGCGGCGGTTCTTGCGCAGGAAGCGGTCGTCGATCACGCCCACCTTGGCGAGCAGCACGAGCACCACCGGGAGCTCGAAGACCACGCCGAAGGCGAGGATGAAGAGCGCCATGAAGGTGAAGTAGTCGCTGGCGCGCAGCTGCACGTTGAAGAAGCCGGCGCTGAAGTTGAGCAGGAAGGCGAGGCCCTTGGGCAGCACGAGGAAGTAGGCGAGCGCGACGCCCATGAAGAACAGCGCCGTGGTGGCGAACACCACCGGGTAGAAGTACTTCTTCTCGCCGGCGGTGAAGGCCGGCGCGAGGAAGGCCCAGAGCTCGTAGATGATGATCGGCGAGGCCAGGATGAGGCCGCCGACGACCCACACCTTGAGGCTGACCATGAACGGTTCCGCGGGGCTGAAGGTGGTGATCTTGGTGGCCGTCTCGGGGAGTCCGGCGACGGAGCGCAGGGGGCGCAGCAGCAGGTCGAACATGAAGCTGTTGAAGAGCGCCGCGAGAAGCACGCCGACGGTCGCGGCGATGAGGCAGACGAAGAGGCGCTTGCGCAGCTCGTCGAGGTGCTCGAACAGCGTCAGTCGTTCTTCGGCGGTGAGCGCCACGCGGTCAGGCTCCGGTCGCGGGACCCGCTGGCGCGCCGGTGGCCACGGGGCCCTCCGGTGACTCCGGCGCAGACGGCGCCTCGGGCGCCTCAGCGGGCGCTTCGGCGCTCAGTCCTTCGCGCGGGGCCGGCGAACGCGGTATGTCGGCGGGCACCGTCTGCGGCATGACCGCCGGCGTCGCCGGTCCCTCGACGATCGCCTCGACGGCCGGGGCCGGCGCCTCGGCGGGGGGCGCCTCGTCCGCTGTGGTGCTCGCGGCCGGCGCAGCCCCAGCGCCGCCGGCCGTCGCGGCTCCGGCCGCGACCGGCGCCTCGATGGCCGACTTGAGGTCGACGCTCGACTTGAGGTCGGTGAAGCTCTCCGTGACGTCCTTGAGAGGCGCGGTGAACGTCGACTTGACCTCGTTGATCTGGTCGGTCACCTCGCCCAGGCCGAGCTCGGTCTTCGCCGTCTCGGCGGCCTTGCGGAACTCGCGCACGCCCTTGCCGAGCGACCTGCCCATCTGGGGCAGGCGTTTGGGTCCGAAGACCAGCAGGGCGATGATGAGGACGATGACGATCTCGGCGGGGCCGATGCTCATGTGGGGGTCACCTCGGTCGGGCTGGTTGCTGCCGCTCCATCGTACGAGCAGCGAGGCCGAAGTGCAACGCGGCTCCTTGCGGCCAAGAAATGCCTGCAAACCGGCTAGAGGCCCCCATACCCCCACCCGTGTGCATTGGGGTTTGCTTCTGGGGAAGCCGCTTTGGTACAGTACGCGAGGCGTCCGGAGGCTCCCAGGGGGGAGCGCGGGCGTCTCATCGTATGACGAATGCATACCTGACAGATTGGCTCTACGTCTGGCTCTTCATCGTCGCCGGGGCGGCGCTGGTCGTCGTCATCCTGCTCTTCTCCAAGCTCATCAACCCGAGCCACCTCACGCCGGAGAAGTTGCAGCCCTACGAGTGCGGCATCCCTCCGGTGGGCAACCCCTGGCAGCCGTTCGCGGTGCGCTACTTCGTCTTCGGGCTCCTCTTCCTCGTCTTCGACGTGGAGTCGGCGTTCCTGTTCCCGTGGGCGCTCGTGTTCCGCGGCTTGGGCAGCGCCGGATTCATCGAGATGCTGCTGTTCATCGCCGTGCTCGCCTTCGGGCTCCTGTACGCCTGGCGCAAGGGGGCCCTTGAGTGGGCATGAGTGAGCGCATCAAGACGGCCAGGTACCCCAAGCTCGAACACTTCAGCGAACCGAACGTCATCACCACCACCGCCGACTTCATCTTCAGCTGGGCGCGTTCGCACTCGGTCTTCCCGTTCACGTACGGTCTGGCCTGCTGCGCCATCGAAATGCTCACTTCCGGGTTCGCCCGCTACGACATCGCCCGCTACGGCATGGAGGTGTTCCGTCCCACGCCGCGGCAGTGCGACCTCATGATCGTCGCCGGCACCGTCAACGAGAAGATGGCGCCGGTGCTCAAGCGCCTCTACGACCAGATGTCGGAACCCAAGTGGGTCATCAGCATGGGCGCCTGCGCCACCAGCGGCGGCCCCTTCTACGACGGCTACAACGTCGTCAACGGCGTCGACAAGGTCGTGCCGGTCGACGTGTACATCCCCGGCTGCCCGCCGCGCCCCGAAGCCCTCTTCCAGGGTCTGCTGGAGCTGCAGGGCAAGATCCAGCAGCACAAGTTCGTTCCCGAGAAGCCCGCGGCCTCTCAGGCGGACGCGTCCGCGCTCGAGGCTGCCCCGGCCGCCGAGACCGCTCCGGCGGGAGAGGCTTGACCGTGGGCCTGCAGGTCGGCAGCAATCCCATGAGCATGGACGCCATCGGCGAGCGCCTCGCGCAGGGCTTTGGCGGCGCGCTGCACGATGTCCGCGTGCAGGAGCCGGACACGATCATCGCTCGCTGCGCGCCTGTCGATCTCAGGGTCACGGCCGGGCGTCTCAAGGACCACGCCGAGATCGGCTACGAGACCCTGAACTGGGTCGCCGGCGTCGACCGCCGCACCTCGTTCGAGAGCATCTACCACCTCTACTCGTGGAAGACGAACACGTGGCTCGAGCTGCACGTCGACCTGCCGCGGGACGAGCCGGTGGTGGATTCCGTGACGGACGTGTGGCCGGCAGCCGACTGGCACGAGCGCGAGTCGTGGGACATGGTCGGCATCGTCTACACGGGCCACCCCGACCTGCGGCGCATCCTGCTCAAGGACGACTTCGTCGGCCACCCGCTGCGCAAAGACTACGTCGACCTCGCGGAGAACCACCCGCATGTATGACCAGTTCGAGACTCCCGAGCCGGACGAGGCCGTAAAGCTCGCGCTGCGGCGCATCGAGGAGTCGACGGCGCGGGGCGAGGGCTCGGACGTCGACGGCCTGGCCTTCAACGAGGTCGTCGTCAACATGGGGCCGCAGCACCCCAGCACGCACGGCGTGCTGCGTTTGGTCGTCACCCTCGACGGCGAGCTCGTCAAGGACGTCATCCCGGTCATCGGCTACCTGCACCGCTGCAAGGAGAAGCTGGCCGAGAAACGCACCTACTTCCAGTACATCCCGATCGTCGACCGTACCGAGTACCTCGCCAGCATCAACTGCGAGTGGGGCTACGTCATGACCGTCGAGAAGCTCGCCGGCATGCAGGTCACGCGGCGGGCGGAGTTCATCCGCGTCATCACCGGCGAGCTCATGCGCATCGCCAGCCACCTGGTGGCCGTGGGCACGTTCACCGCCGACCTCTCGCCCCTCGGGACGGCGATGGTGTTCTACATGTTCCGCGACCGCGAGGTCATCCTCGACCTCATGGAAGAGCTCACTGGCGCGCGCATGATGTTCAACTACTACCGCTTCGGCGGGGTGCGCTACGACCTGCCCGACGGCTGGGTCGAGAAGTGCCGCGACTTCCTCAAGATGTTCCCCGCGAAGATCAAGGAGTACGAGGCGCTCGTCGACACCAACGCCGTCTTCCTGCAGCGCACCCAAGGCAAGGGCGTCATCACCCAGCAGGACGTCATCGACTACGGCATCACGGGCCCCAACGCGCGCGCGTCCGGCATCGACCTGGACCTGCGCCGCGCGCGGCCGTACTCGGTATACCCGGAGCTCGACTTCGAGATCGTCACCGCGCAGCACGGCGACATCTTCGACCGCTACCGCTGCCGCATGGACGAGATGCGCGAGAGTCTCAAGATCGTCGAGCAGTGCCTGGACATGCTGCCCAAGGGTCCGGTCCAGCTCGGCTCCCTCCGCGCCCCGTACGTGATTACACCGCCGCCGGGCTCGGCCTATGTCGGCCAGGAGAACCCGCGCGGCGAGTACGGCACCTACATCGAGAGCGACGGGTCGCGGTACCCGTACCGTCTCAAGTTCCGCGACCCCTGCTTCTGCAACCTGCAGCTGTTCCCGAAGCTCCTCTCCGGCAACAAGATCGCCGACGCGGTGGCCATCTCGGGCAGCATCGACCTCGTGCTCGGAGGCATCGACCGCTAGATGGACACCGTGATCGCCATCCTCAGGGTCATCCTCTTCGTCGTCATCGCCTACGCGGTGGTGTTCGTCGCGGCGCTGGCCAATATCCTCTACGAGCGCCGCTTCATGGCATTCATCGGCGACCGGCTGGGCCCCAACCGGACCGGCCCGCAGGGCGTACTGCAGAGCGTCGCCGACGCCTTCAAGATGATGGGCAAGGAAGACTTCCGCCCGCTGCTCGCCGACCCGGTGCTGTTCACGCTCGCGCCGGTCACGGTGATGATCGGCGCCGTCGCCATCCAGCTGGTCCTGCCGTACACAGGGGGACTGCTGGCGACGAACCTCAACATCGGCATCATCTTCCTCGTCGCCATCACGAGCTTCACGACGCTTTCGATCCTCATGGGCGGCTGGGCCTCGCGCAACAAGTACTCCCTGGTCGGCGCGCTGCGCGCGGCCGCGCAGATGATCAGCTACGAGATCCCCATGCTGCTCGGCCTGCTCATCGTCGCCATGGTGGTCGGCTCGCTGAACATCAACGCCGTGATCGCGTGGCAGACCGACTACCACTGGCTCATCCTCTACATGCCGTTCACGTTCCTGCTCTTCTACATCGCCTCCATCGCTGAGCTGAACCGCGGCCCGTTCGACCTGCCCGAGTCCGAGTCCGAGCTCGTGGCCGGGTACGCCACCGAGTACTCGGGCATGCGCTTCGGCATGTTCTACCTCAACGAGTACGCCGGTCTGACGATCATGTCCATGGTCGCCGTCACGCTGTTCTTCGGCGGCTGGATGGGCCCGTGGGCCGACGCCGTCCACTTCTGGGGCGTCGACTGGATCGGCATCGTCTGGTTCCTGGTCAAGACCTACGTCCTGGTCACCATGCTGATCTGGATCCGCTTCAGCATTCCTCGCCTGCAGGTCGACCAGCTCATGGCTTTCGCTTGGAAGATCCTCATCCCGCTCGGACTCGTGAACATCCTCGCCACTGCCGCGATCATCCTCTGGGTGCCGAGCTGGAAGTGGGGCCTCGCGGTGTTCGGCTGGGTCTCGTTCTTCGCCTTCGTGGGCCTCTTCGACCCGATCCTCAAGCGCCGCCTGCGCAAGCAGCGTGAGCGCCAGCCGGTGGTGAGCGCCTGATGCTCGGCATGTTCAAGGCCATGCGGCAGACGATGAGCCATCTGCCCAAGAAGAAGATCACCGTCCAGTACCCGGAGCAGCGCGAGGTGCTGCCGGCGCGCAGCCGCGGCCTCTTCCGGGTGGTCATCGACCCCGCCAGCGGCGAGCCGCGCTGCCGCTCCTGTACGCTGTGCGAGAGCAACTGCCCGGTGCAGGTCATCCGCGTCAACCACACGAGCAAGTACCGCCTACCGGTGCCCAACGCGGCGCGGATCGCCGAGGCGCGCGTCGCCGCGCAGCAGGGCATCGAGCTCAAGGACCTGCAGCCGGTGCTCGACGACTACTACGAGCACGGCACCGGCCTCATCGCCATGCTGCAGAACGCGCAGGAGGTCTACGGCTACCTGCCGCGCCTCGCCATCCAGGAGATCAGCTTGCAGACCGGCGTCTCGCTGAGCCAGATCTACGGCGTCTCCAGCTTCTACAACCAGTTCCGTCTCTCGCCGGTCGGCGAGTACATCATCGACGTCTGCCACGGCACCGCCTGCCACGTCGCGGGTGCGGTCCAGATCACCGAGGCCTTGGAGGAGGAACTCGGGGTCGCCGACGGCAAGACGACCAGCGACATGAAGTTCACCCTGTCGTCCGTCGCCTGCATGGGCGCCTGCTCGCAGGCTCCCGTCATGCGCATCGGCGACCAGACCTACGGCGGTCTCACCCCTGACCAGACACGCAAGATCATCCGCGACCTCATGGAAGAGGTCGGCGGTACGAAGGGGTGAGCAGAAACACCATGACTGACGACATCACCACCCCGCGCCCCGACACCGAGGGCCGCAATGTCAGCGTCGCCGCGCGTCCGGGCGGAGGCTACAACGTCAAGGTCTGCGCCGGCACGGCCTGCTTGTTCGCCGGCTCCATGGCCGTGTACGACGCCTTCGTCCAGGAGGTCCAGACCGCCGGGCTCGGCGACAAGGTCGAGCTGAGCCTCATCGGCTGCCACGGCCTCTGTTCGATGAGCCCTGTCGTGGTGCTCAGCGACGACACGCTGTACGGCCACCTCAAGCCCAAGGACGTCGCCAAGGTCGTCGAGGAGCACCTCAAGGGCGGCCAGCCGGTGGAGCGCTTCCTCTACAAGGACGCGCAGACCGGCGAGCGCATCCGCAACTGGAAGGACATCGGGTTCTACCGGCTGCAGACGCGCATCGCGCTGCGCGACGTCGGCGTCATCAACCCGGAGACCATCGACGCCTACATCGCCGTCGGCGGCTACGAGGCCGCCAAGATGGCGCTCACCGAGAAGACGCCCGAGTGGATCATCGAGCACGTCACCGACTCGGGCATCCGCGGCCGCGGCGGCGCGGGGTTCCCGACCGGCGTCAAATGGAAGTTCGCCAATCAGTCCAAGAGCGACGAGAAGTACCTCATCTGCAACGCCGACGAGGGAGACCCCGGCGCGTTCATGGACTGCTCGATCCTCGAGGGCGACCCGCACGCGGTCATCGAAGGCATGATCATCGGGAGCTACGCGATCGGCGCCCACGAGGGCTACGTCTACGTGCGCGCGGAGTACCCGACGGCCGTCAAGCGTCTCACCATGGCGGTCGCCGCCGCCGAGGAGCGCGGCTTCCTGGGCGAGGACATCTTCGGTACCGGCTGGGAGTTCCACCTGCACCTCAAGCTCGGCGCCGGCGCGTTCGTCTGCGGTGAGGAGACGGCGCTCATCGCCTCCATCGAGGGCAAGCGCGGCATGCCGCGCACGCGGCCGCCGTTCCCGGCGGTCTCGGGCCTCTGGGGCAAGCCCACGAACATCAACAACGTCGAGACTTTCTCGAACATCCCGTGGATCATCAAGAACGGCGCCGAAGCCTACTCCGCGCTCGGCGCCGACACCAGCCGCGGCACCAAGGCCTTCAGCCTCGCCGGCAAGGTCGTCAACGGCGGCCTGGTCGAGGTGCCCATGGGTACCAGCCTCCGCCACCTGATCTTCGACGTCGGCGGCGGCATCAAGGGCGGCAAGAAGTTCAAGGCCGTGCAGCTCGGCGGCCCCTCCGGCGGCTGCGTGCCGGCTTCGCTGCTCGACACGCCCGTCGACTACGAGAGCCTCGCCGCGACCGGCGCCATCGTCGGCTCGGGCGGCATGGTCGTGGTCGACGAGGACACGTGCATGGTCGACCTTGCGCGCTTCTTCCTCGACTTCACCCAGAAGGAGTCGTGCGGCAAGTGCGTCCCCTGCCGCCTCGGCACCAAGCGCATGCTCGAGACGCTCGACCGCATCATCGCCGGCGACGGCCGCGAGGGCGACATCGAACTGCTCGAGGAGATGGGCCACTACATCATCGAGGGCACGCTCTGCGCGCTCGGCGGCACTGCGCCCAACCCGGTGCTGACCACGATCAAGTATTTCCGCGACGAGTACGAGGCCCACATCCGCGAGAAGCGCTGCCCGGCCGGCAAGTGCAAGGCGCTCATCACTTACTACATCGACGCCGAAGCGTGCACCGGCTGCATGCTCTGCGCCAAGAAGTGTCCCACGGCGTGCATCACCGGCGAGCGCAAGCAGACGCACGTGATCGACACGGAGGAGTGCATCAAGTGCGACACGTGCCGCCAGGTCTGCAAGTTCGACGCCGTCAAGGTGCATTCGGGCAGCGAACAGGCAGTGGCCGGCGCTACCGGGGGAGCTGAGGCCTGAGCATGGCCACGACCGTCGAGAACATCCCGCAGGCAGCGCCGCGTCCCGACCAGGTCGTCGTCACGATCGACGGCCAGGAAGTCACCTGCGACCGGGGCGAGACCATCCTCGAGGCCGCCCAGCGTGTCGGCATCCACATCCCGACGCTCTGCTACGAGCCGCGCCTGCCCGCCACGGCCGCGTGCCGCATGTGCATCGTCGAGGTCGAGGGCGCGCGCAAGATGATCCCGAGCTGCTCGGCGGCGGTCTCCGACGGCATGGTCGTCAAGACGAGTACCGAGAAGGTCCGCGCCATGCGGCACCTGTACCTCGAGCTGCTGCTCAGCGACCACAACTCATTCTGCACGCCGCCCTGCCGCGACGCCTGCCCGACGCACATCAAGATCCCGCAGTTCCTCGACTACATCGCGCATAAGGACTACAAGAACGGCGTGCGCAAGCTGCGTGAGGACCTGCCGTTCCCGGCCGTGCTCGGGCGTGTGTGCCCGCGGCCGTGCGAAGGCCCCTGCCGCCGCCAGCTCGTCGAGCATTCGATCACCATCTGCCAGCTTCACCGCTTTATGGCCGATCAGACGATCGACGAGGAGCAGACGGGCGAGCTGCTGCTGCCGGTCGAGCCCAAGGCCGACACCGGCAAGAAGATCGCCATCGTCGGCGGCGGGCCCGCCGGCCTCGCCGCCGCCTTCTACGCCCGGCTCGAGGGGCACTCGGTCAAGATCTTCGAGGCCCTGCCCAAGCCGGGAGGCATGCTGCGCTACGGCATCCCGAGCTACCGTCTGCCGCGTGACCTCCTGGACAAGGAGATCAACGTGCTGTGGCGCCTCGGCGTCGAACTGCAGGTCAACAGCCGCCTGGGCGTCGACTACCAGCTCGAGGAGCTCACGGCCGAGTACGACGCCGTCTTCCTCGCCCTCGGCGCCTTCGACAGCAACGACATGCGCGTCCCGGGCGAGGACGCCGACGGGGTCGTCACCGCGGTCGACTTCCTCGGCGAGCTCGAGGTCACCGGCAAGGTCCATGTGGGCGACAAGGTCACCGTGATCGGCGGCGGCTTCACCGCCATGGACGCCTGCCGCACCAGCATCCGCAAGGGCGCCGCCGAGGTCACCTGCCTCTACCGCCGCTCGCGCAAGGAGATGCCCGCGCACGTCACCGAGGTCGACGAGGCCGAGGAGGAGGGCGTCAAGCTCGAGCTCCTGTGCGCCCCCGTCCAGGTCCTCAGCGACGCGGACAACAAGGTCACCGGCATCGAGATGTTACGCATGGAGCTCGGCGAGCCCGACGCCTCCGGCCGCCGCCGCCCCGTGCCGGTCGAGGGCTCCGAGTTCGTGGTCGAGTGCGACCAGGTGATCACCGCCATCGGCCAGTTCCCCAAGCTCGACGGCACCAGCGAGGAGCAGGGCGTCAAGCGCACCAAGTGGCGTACCATCCAGGTGGACGACTGGACTTTCCAGACGGAGGACCCGCGCGTGTTCGCCGGCGGCGACGCCGTGCTCGGCGCGCAGACCGTCATCCAGGCCATCGCCCAAGGCAAGAAGGCCGCCTGGAGCATGGACGCCTATTTGCGGGGCGAGGACATGGCCGAGGTCTCGCAGTCGCTCGCCGAGCTCAAGGCGACGCCGTTCTTCAACGCGCTGAGCGACCGGACCGATCTCGACCCGCGCATCGCGCGCATGGCCGAGATCCCGCCGGTCTTCGTCGACATGACCACCGACGTCACGCACCCCACCCCGCCGGCGGAGATGCCCAAACTCGAGCCGGACGACCGCAGGTCCAACTTCAAGCAGATCGAGCTCGGGTTTAGTGAGGATGAGGCCGTCCGCGGCGCCGAGCTCTGCCTGCAGTGCTACTGCCCGGCGAGCGGCAAGTGCGACCTGCAGCGGTACGGCATCGAGTACGAGGTGTTCAAGAACCGCTTCCACGGCGGCGACGCCCACGACTACCCGGCCGACTTCCGCCACGACTTCATCATGCGCGAACCCAACCGCTGCATCAATTGCGGCCGCTGCGTGCGCGTGTGCCGCATGGAGGTCGGGTCGAGCTGCTACGACAACATGGGCCGCGGCTTCGATTCCATCGTCAGCACCGGCGACAACCTGCCGCTCCAGCTGGTCGGCTGCGTGAGCTGCGGCAAGTGCGCCGAGACGTGCCCCACGGGCTCCATCGAGACCAACCCGCGCATCCTCAGCAGCTACGACCTCGACGAGAGCCGCTGCATCTTCTGCGGCGAGTGCGTCGAGGTCTGCCCCTACGACGCTCTCGAGCAGACCGACTTCTTCGAGCTCGCCGGCTACAGCCGCACGGCGATGTCGCGCGAATCGCTCTACGTCCGCGAGGCGCGTCCAGTCGCCACGCTGCGCGAGACCGTGACCGACCTCGTGCCGCACGCCCTCGACGCCGAGCGCGGTCTCGGCTGGGTCTGGGAGCCGATCAAGGACGATCCCATCCCACTCGACGACCCGGAGGGACAGGCCTGATGCCGGGCGGCGACTTCCATCCCTGGTTCTTCGTCGTCGTGGCGGCGTGGATCCTCGTCTGCGGCCTCGGCGTCGTGCTCTTCAAGAGGATCATGTACTCCGCCGTGTCGATGGTGTTCTGCTTCCTCGGGGTGGCCTTCGCCTACGCGCTGCTCAATGCGCCGCTGGTGGCCATCATCCAGATCCTCGTGTACGTCGGCGCCATCTCGATCGTCATCATCTTCGCGATCATGCTCACCGAGGTGCAGACCGGCGGCCTGGAGCTGTTCTTCAATCGCCAGACGGCCGTCGCCGCCGTCGTCGCGCTCGTCGGCGCCGCGGTGCTGGCGGTCGTCACCCTCTCCGCCGACATCGGCGACATCGGCGACAAGTCGCTGACGCCGGGCCTGCGCCAGCTCTCCCGGCTCATCTTCGACCGCTACGTGTTCCCGTTCGAGCTTGTCTCGCTCGTGCTCGTCGCCGCCATGATCGGCGCCATCGTCCTCGCGACCCGCGAGGGGGAGCGCCCGTGAACGCCCTGTACTGGTGGCTGCTCCTCTCGTTCCTGCTGTTCTGCATCGGCGCCTTTGGCGTGCTCGCGCGCCGCAACATCATCCTCGTGGTGATGAGCCTCGAGATCATGCTCAACGCCGTGAACATCGCCCTTGTCGCGACCGCGAACTTCCGCGGCGGCGCCAAGGGAGCGGGCACGCTGTTCGCCCTGTTCGTCATCGTGCTGGCCGCCGCCGAGGTGACCGTCGGCTTGGCCATCGTCATCGCCAACTACCGCAACAAGAGCACCGTGCAGACCGACACCTACGACGAGCTCAAGGGCTGACGGGGACCACGTGGAGGGGACCGAGTACATGAAGATCGCCGTCGCGCTCATCCCGCTGCTGCCGCTGCTGGGGTTCATTCTCACCTTGGTGTTCGGCAAGCGCTGGGGCTCCAAAGCGCACATCCTGCCCGTGGCTCTCGTCACCGTGTCCGCGGCGCTCAGCATCTACGCGTTCGTGTGGTCGTTCACGCACCAGGAGGAGACGTTCGTCTGGAATGCCTTCACCTGGATCGCCGCCGGTCGCTTCACCGTACCGTGGGGCTTCCAGGTCGACACGCTCACCGGCATCATGCTGCTGGTCGTCGGCGTGATCGGCATGCTCGTGCACTACTACTCCATCGGCTACATGCACGGGGACGAGGGCTACTACCGCTTCTTCGCCTACCTCAACCTGTTCATGTTCGCGATGTTCGTGCTCATCCTGGCCGACAGCTACCTGCTGCTGTTCCTCGGCTGGGAGGGCGTGGGCCTCTGCTCGTACCTGCTGATCAGCTTCTGGTTCCGTAAGAAGAGCGCCAGCCAGGCAGGCAAGAAAGCCTTCATCGTCAACCGCGTGGGCGACTTCGGTTTCACGCTCGCGATGTTCGCCATCTTCGTCGCCACCGGCACGCTGCAGTTCACCGGCGTGTTCGAGGCCGCCGAGAAGGGCGACATCGCCGCCGGCACCATGACCTGGATCTGCCTGCTGCTCTTCACCGGCGCCATCGGCAAGAGCGCGCAGTTCCCGCTGCACGTGTGGCTCCCCGACGCCATGGAAGGCCCCACGCCGGTCAGCGCGCTCATCCACGCCGCCACCATGGTCAACGCCGGCGTCTACATGGTGGCGCGCTCCTACCCGCTGTTCATCCAGAGCGACACGGCCATGACCGTGGTGATGATCATCGGCATCTTCACGGCGATCTTCGCCGCGTACATCGCCATCACCCAGAACGACATCAAGAAGGTGATCGCCTACTCCACCATCTCGTCCCTGGGCTTCATGTTCGTCGCTCTCGGGGCGGGCGCGTGGGTGGCCGGCATCTTCTATCTGTTCGCGCATGGCTTCTTCAAGGGCCTGCTGTTCCTCTGCTCCGGCTCGGTGATCCACGCCATGGGGGGCGAGCAGGACATGCGCAAGATGGGCGGCCTGCGCAAGAAGATCCCCCTCACCTTCTGGACGATGCTCGCCGGCGCCCTCTCCATGATCGGCATGATCCCCTTCGCCGGCTTCTTCGCGAAGGACGAGATCGTCGGCGCCACCTTCGTCAAGGGTGAGTACATCGTCTGGGCGGTGGCCATGGTGACGGTGCTGCTCACCGCGATCTACATCGGCAGGCTGATGTTCATGACCTTCTGGGGCGAGAACCGCGCCGACCCCGAGGTGCAGGCGCACATCCACGAGTCGCCGCCGATCATGACCGTCCCGCTCGTGCTCCTGGCGATCCCCGCCACGATCCTCGGTCTCGTCGTGGGCCTCCCGCCCGAGGGCGGCTGGATCCACAGCTTCCTCGAGCCCGTGTTCTTCGACGTCGAGCACGAGGCGTTCACGCTCGCCGGCGAGGGCGGCCTGCTCATGCTCGCCTCGCTGGTCACGGTGATCGTCGGCCTCATCGTCGCCTGGTGGCTCTACGTGCGCCAGACGGACGTGCCTGGACGTATCGCCGAGCGCGTGCCGTGGGTCTATCGCGCCAGCCTCAACAAGATGTACATGGACGACATCTACGCCGTCGTGCCGGTCGGCGCCACGCTCGGGTTCGCGAGCTGGCTCTGGACCTTCGTCGACGCGCGCATCATCGACGGCGCCGTCAACGGCGTCGCCTGGCTCTGGGGCTGGGTCGGAGACAGGCTGCGGCCCATCCAGACGGGCCGCGTACAGAACTACGCGCTGTACGTGTTCGGCGGCATGGTCGTGCTCGTCGTCGTCCTCGCCTGGGTGTGGGGGAGCTGACATGAGCTGGAGCGACCAGATCGGCTTTCCGCTGCTCTCCATCATCACCTTCCTGCCGCTGGCCGGCGTGCTCGTCATCCTCCTGTTCGGGCGCGGCAAGCCGGGCGTCTACAAGGTCGTTTCCCTCGTCGTGACCCTGGCCGCGTTCGCGCTCTCGGCGTGGATGCTCTTCGCCTTCAAGACCAAGCTGCCGGGCATGCAGTTCGCCGAGAGCGTCAGCTGGATCAAGCCGCTCAACATCAAGTACAGCATGGGCGTCGACGGCATCGCCGCGCTGCTCGTGTTCCTCACCACGCTGCTCGGCGCGATCGTCATCATCGCCAGCTGGAACTACGTCAAGGACCGCGAGATGGGCTTCTTCATCTCGCTGCTGCTGCTCGAGGTAGGCATGGTCGGCGTGTTCTGCGCTACCGACCTCTTCCTCTTCTACGTGTTCTGGGAGGCCATGCTCATCCCGATGTACTTCATCATCGGCATCTGGGGCGGCCCGCGGCGCGTCTACGCGGCCATCAAGTTCTTCCTGTTCACGCTCATCGGCAGCCTGCTCATGCTGCTGGCGATCATCACGGTCGTGTACTACGTCAAGAGCTCGACCGGGGCGCTGACGTTCGACATCCAGGCGCTGAGCCACGTGGTCTACTCGTACCACCTGCAGTTCTGGGCGTTCCTCGCCTTCTTCGTGGCCTTCGCCATCAAGGTGCCGATGTTCCCGGTCCACACCTGGCTGCCCGACGCGCACGTCGAGGCGCCGACGGCCGGCTCCGTCATCCTGGCCGGCGTCCTCCTCAAGATGGGCGGCTACGGCATGCTGCGCTTCTGCCTGCCCTTCTTCCCGGACGCCGCGGTGACGTTCATCCCTTGGGTCGTCGGCCTCTCCGTGGTCGCCATCGTCTACGGCGCTCTGGTCGCCCTGATGCAGAAGGACCTCAAGAAGCTGGTCGCCTACTCCAGCGTGAGCCACATGGGCTTCGTGACCGCGGGCATCTTCGCCGGCATCGCCCTCGTCGGCAACGCGGCCGGCATGGAGGGCGCCATCTTGGTCATGCTCAGCCACGGCTTCCTCACGGGCGCCCTCTTCCTCATGGTCGGCTTCATCTACGAGCGCACGCACACGCGCCTGATCGCCGACATGAGCGCGCTCGCCAAGCCTCTCCCGATCGCCGCCGGCTTCCTGCTCTTCTTCGCCTTCGGCTCGCTGGGCCTGCCGGGGCTGAGCGGGTTCGTGGGCGAGTTCCTCAGCCTCTTCGGTGTCTTCGAGTACTCGCGCTGGATGGCGGCGGTCGCTGCCTTGGGCGTGATCCTCGCCGCCGCCTACCTGCTCTGGATGTTCCAGCGCACGATGTTCAACGACCGTGGCGACGACGAGGTCAAACCCTCGTTCGGCCTCAAAGACCTCGGCCTGCGCGAGATCGTCTCGCTGCTCCCGCTGGTCGTGTTCGTCATCTGGCTGGGCGTCTACCCGGAGACGTTCCTGAATTTCCTGCACGTGCCCGTGCAGGTGATCATCGATCGAGTCCTTCCGTCACTGCAGGACGCTCGTGCGACAGGGCACGGTCTGGCGCAGCTCTTCCACTCCACCAGGGGGCTGTTCTAGATGCCGCTCAACAACACCGTCTCCGTCATCCTGCCCGGCGTCGTCGTCGCCGTCGCGGCGATCGTGGTCTTCCTCGCCGACCTGTTCCTCAGGCGCAAGGGCGCCCTTGCCTGGATCGCGGTCGCCGGCCTGCTTTCGGGCGCGTCGGTCGCCGTCGGCCAGTGGGGCCAGTGGACCGCGGGCTTCGCGGTCTGGCGCGTCTTCACAGGTGGCCTGAAGTTCGGCCGTATCGAGGCCGTCGTCGGCTTCGCTGGGATGATCGGCCACGATCGGTACGCGCTGTACGCGATCGTGCTGTTCTGCGCCATCGGAGTCATGGCCGTCATGCTCTCCGATGCCTACCTCGCCAAGCGGCAGGCCGCGCGCGGCGAGTTCTACGGCCTGCTCCTCCTCATCGTCACCGGCATGATCGGCATGGCGATCAGCACAGACATCATCGCCTTCTTCGTGTCGTTCGAGCTCATGTCGCTGCCGACCTACGTCCTCGCCGGCTACATCTGGCGCGAGGAGAAGGCGACGGAGGCGTCGCTCAAGTACTTCGTCACCGGTGCCTTCTCGTCGGCGATCCTCGCCTTCGGTCTTGCCCTGCTCTACGCGGCGACGGGCGCGACGAGTTATGCCGGCATCGCCAGCGGCCTCGCCGGACTGCAGTCGAGTGGCCTCGCCGCCGATGGCTTCCTCGTGGTCGCCTTCGTGCTCGTCGTCACCGGCTTCGGATTCAAGGTCTCGGCCGTGCCCTTCCACAGTTGGGCGCCCGACGTCTACGAGGGGGCGCCCACCCCGGTGACCGCCTTCATGGCCACCGGCGTCAAGGCGGCGGCGTTCGCCGGCTTCGCCAAGCTCTTCCTCATGGCCGCCGGCGCCGACTGGGCCCAGTGGGGCCACATCATGATCATCCTGGCGATCCTCACCATGGTGGTGGGGAACGTCCTCGCGCTGCCGCAGCGCAACCTCAAGCGCATGCTCGCCTACTCGAGTATCGCTCACGCCGGGTACCTCACCCTGGGCATCATCGCCGCCGGCAAGAGCGGCGATACGCTGGGCGTGAGCGCCATCCTGTTCTACCTGGCCGGCTACGCGCTCATGAACCTCGGCGCGTTCGGCGTGCTCATCTGGCTCCGTGCCCGTCGCGAGTACGACTACTCTCTGGAGGGCCTCGCCGGCCTGGGCCGCACCATGCCGTGGCCGGCGATCCTCATGGCGCTGTTCATGATCTCGCTCACTGGCATCCCGCCCACAGTCGGCTTCTGGGGCAAGTTCTACCTGTTCACGGCGGTCATCCAGGCGAACCTCTGGTGGCTGGCCGTCGTCGCCGTCGTCATGAGCGCGGTGTCGGCGTACTACTACCTGCGCGTCGTCTGGTACATGTACTTCCGCGAAGCGGCCGAGGGCTCGCAGGTGACGGCTGAGGCCACGACCACGCAGATGGGCGTCATCACCGCCGTCACCGTCGCGGCGCTCGGTGTCATCCTGGTGGGCCTCTTCCCGGGCCCGCTGCTCGACGCCGCCCAGGGCGCGCTCAAGCTGCTCATCGGCGGCTGACCGCCGGACCGGCGCCCGCCGGTCAGCCGAGCCCGCCGCAGCCGGCCGACTCCGCCCGGGCCTCGGACAGCCGCCGACGCGGCTCGTGTCCTTGCCCCGCTTCTGCGGCATGGGGCAGCGCGCAGTCCGAGCAGCGCTCACGAACCTTGTCGCGTCCCTCCCCGAGCTCCAGGCGGATGCCGTGGAACGGGTGCGAGCAGTGCCACATGACAGTCACCGTGGTACGCGCCGCCCGTGAGAGATCGAGGCTCTCGCGAAAGGCTATGGTCTCGCGGAGGAGATAGGGGCACTCGTGCTCGCTCATGGCAGCCTGAGTATGGCATGTGGGGTCCAGTTGCCGCCATGGCCGCTTATGACTACGACGATACTCACAAGTCGACGGCTTTCTCGGGTAGACTTGGGTCATGAACATCCTCTTCATCGGCGATGTGTTCGGAAAGCCCGGGCGGGAGGCGCTGCTGCGCTGGCTCCCGGGCTTCGCGGAGGAGCGCGCCGTCGACTTCGTGATCGCCAACGGCGAGAACGTGGCCAACGGCGCCGGTATCACCTCCAAGATCGCGGAACGGTTGCTGGCCGGGGGCGTGGACGTGATCACCACCGGCAACCATGTCTGGCGGCAGAAAGAGGTGTATCCATTCCTGGCAACGGATGAGCGCATCATCCGCCCGGCCAACTACCCTCCGGGCGCGCCCGGCCGCGGCCTGACGGTGCGCCCGACTGCGGACGGATCAGAGGTCGCCGTGATCAACCTCGCTGGCGAACTCTTCCTGCAGACCGGCATGTCTCCGTTCCGCATCGTCGACCGGCTGGTCGAGGAGGCCCAGCAACTCGCCGAGACCATCGTCGTCGATCTCCACGCCGAGGCGACCAGCGAAAAGGTGGCCATGGGACACCACCTGGACGGCCGCGTCACCGCTGTGCTCGGCACGCACACGCACGTGCAGACGAGCGACGCGCGCGTGCTCCCCGGCGGGACGGCCTACATGACCGACGTCGGGATGACGGGGCCGCGTGACTCCGTGATCGGTGTGCGCACAGACATCATCTTGCGGCGCTTCACGACCGAGTTGCCGCAGGCGTTCGAGGTCGCAGAGGGGCCGGTGCGGCTTGACGCGGCGCTCATCGCCTCAGAGGGCGGCAGGGCTATCGCCATCGAAGCCGTCGACGTCACCCTGTAGGCTGGACGTCCGGCGAGGCCTTGGGGAGCCGCAGCGGCAGGTGTCGCCGCCGCCGTTGCGTTCAGTGCCCGCGCCTGCGGGGTAAGTCGTCGCTGCGATCGGGCGACCAGAGAGAGGGTCTTGGAGACTGAGCAGGCTGCAACGTGGCGCTTCGAGTGACAGATTCCCCCCTTGTGCTTCCCAAAGGTGTTGCCGATGCAGGAGACATGACTGACGGCACGCTGGAAGAAGCGCGGGCGCAACGCGTCTCGGCAGAAGCTGCGGCGGATGCAGTCGCCGGCGCACGGGCGCACCGCCCCACCTGGCTGCGTGTGGCGGCGACCCTCTCCGCCGACACGGTCGCGCTGGTGCTGGCGTCGGTGGTCGCTGCGTGGCTGGCCACCAGATTCGACGATGTGGCCTTCTTCCGTGGATTCCACGGACCCCTCGAGATGGATCCGCCCACCGACGTCGCGCTGTTCGTTTGCCTGATACCGTACTGGCTCGCGGCCCTGTGGGGGTTTGGCCTCTATAAGGAGCCGGGACGGAGCATCGGCGGCTTCAACCTCGGTGAGTCTCTGAACGGACTCACGGCGCTCACCTCCGCCAGTTGGGTGTTGCTCATCGCCCTCGTGCTGACCTTGGATGACCGGGCGCCGGTGGCCCCGCTCATCGCCTTCTGGTTCGTCGCGATCCTGCTCGTTCCATTGCTGCGCTGGATCAGTCGGGCCACCGTGTGGGCCCGGCCGTCGTTTCAGGAGCGGGTGCTCATCATCGGCGCCGGGGAGGTCGGCCACACGTTGGCGTCCAAGATCGACGCGCACCCGGAGTACCGCATCAAGATCGTTGGGTTCCTGGACGACGGGGAGCCTCGGCGCAATGGTCGCGCCGGCCCGCCGGCGGCCGTCTTGGGCGCTCTGGACGACCTGGACGCGATCGTCGCCGGGCAGCAGATCGACCGTGTCATCATCGCATTCTCGCGCGCCCGCCACAACGACTTCCTGCGCGTCGTGCGCGCCTGCGCCGACAGTGGCGTCAAGGTGAACATCGTGCCACGTCTGTTCGAGGTCGTCAGCTCTCGTTCGCTGGTCGACGACGTTGAGGGCATCCCGCTCCTCGACGTCGGCCACGTCGAGCTCAGTCGCTTCAACATGGCCGTCAAGCGCGTGTTCGACCTCATAGTCGGCGGGCTGCTCTGCGTCCCCATCCTGCCGTTCATGGGCGTCGTGGCTGTCATCATCAAGCTGGATTCGCGGGGCCCGGTGTTCTACCGCCAGGAGAGGATGGGGCGCGGGGGGAAGCCGTTCCGGATCTTCAAGTTCCGCTCCATGTTCGTGGGTGCGGATGAGGAGCGGTTGGAGCTTGCCGAACGGCAGAACGACTACGACGGGCCGATGTTCAAGCTCAAGGAAGACCCGCGGATCACGCGCATCGGCGGCCGACTGCGGCGGTGGAGCATCGATGAGCTGCCCCAGATTCTCAACGTCATGAGAGGCGATATGAGCCTCGTAGGCCCGCGGCCGCTGTGGATTGAGGAGGCCAAGCAGTGCCGCGGCTGGACGCAGAAGCGGCTCGACATCACGCCCGGCATCACCGGTCTATGGCAGGTGCTCGGGCGCACCAACATCCCGTTCGACGAGATGGTGAAGCTCGACTACATGTACGTCACCGGCTGGAGCCTGAGCTGGGACATCAAGCTGCTCATGGAGACGGTCCCGGCGGTGCTCAACAAGCGCGGGGCGTACTGACCCGGAAGATCCGCCACGACGGACGTGCATCACAGGGCTCGCGTCGCGTCCGCGGTTCTGGTGCCTGCTCTCACGGCATCCTTCGGTGGACCGCTGGCGTCGGGCTTCGTCCTCGGTGGCGTCGCGCAGGCCGGCTCGACGGAGCGCGGCAGTCTTGCGCGGTTCGCTGAGGTAGAATGCGCTGCGATGGGCTCTCGCGGGATGCCAGAGGCGCCGCCCTGCGTCCCCTCGATCCGCGAGACACCCCCGTGGTGAATCGGGGAGCGACCCCGCGAGCGGAAGGACATGAGATGGAGCCTCTGGATCCTGCTCCGAACAAGCCGAAGTCGGCGGAGTTGAACCCCGGCCCAGGCTTCCGCATCCGATCGTCGTTTCCCCGCGTGGGCGATGAATTGCTCCTTCGCTTCGCCGAGTTCGACTCGCCCGACATCTCCGACCAGCTCAACCGTCTTTATGCGCTGTCGTCAGCGATACACTGTGTTACCGGTGACCATCAGTTGGTAGGGCGCGCCTGCACCGTGAAGGTCTTCCCCGGCGACAACCTGATGGTCCACAAGTCGCTGGATATCGCCGGTCCTGGCGACGTCGTCGTCGTCGACGCAGGCGCCTCTCCTCTGAACGCTGCACTTGGCGGCCTCATCTCCACGAAAGCGAAGCACCGGGCCATCGGCGGGTTCGTTGTGGACGGGTACATCCGCGACCTTCCCGAGATCATGCCGCTTGAGTTCCCCATCTATGCCAGAGGCACGACGCCTGTGGGCCCGCTCCATCGCGGGCCCGGCGAGATCAACTACCCGATCTGCTGCGGTGGGGTTGTCGTGAGCCCCGGCGACATCGTGGTCGCCGATGGGTTCGGCGTTGTCATAGTGCCTCGAGAGAACACGATCGAAGTCCTTGCGCGCCTCGACGCGTTCAAAGAGAGGAACCGCGCCTATTTCGCCGGGGTCAAACAAGGCGTGTTTTCCAACCGCTGGGTCGACGATCTACTCGAAGAGGGCGGATGCCTCATCGATCCATGAAGACGCGGTGAGCGACGTCAATCCTATGCGCCGAGGAATCCAGGCCGCGAGCCTGGCTCATCGGCTCGCCCGGCAGGTGACCGGTCGCCGTGGCGCTGCAGCTTCGGTCGCGCGCGGGCGCGCTGCTTTCTACGATGCGGTCTGGCGCGGAGCAGCCGAGGCAGCCGGCGCCCGGGTCGAAGACCTGAGGTCTGGGTGCCTCCGCATCTACACCGGGGAGTTGACGCTGCTCGTCCGCGACAACGTGACGTCGCTCGACGATCCCGTGACACTGGCGATCGCGGGTGACAAGCCGCTCGTGCTGCGTCTCTTGTCCGACGCCGGCATCCCCGTGCCAGCCCACGTCGTCACGCGATACGACGACCTTCCGGGCGCTTGGGCGTTTGTGCGGCGGGTCGCCGCACCCTGTGTGGTCAAGCCCGCTCTGGACGGCGCGGCGGGCGCGGGCGTCACGACCGGCGTCGACGATCGGCGCAGGCTTGCGGCGGCCATGGCGCGGGCGGGAGCATGGTCAGGCAGCGTGCTTGTGGAGCGCCAGGTGGAGGGCGAGGTCTACCGGCTTCTCTTCCTTGACGGCGTACTGCTCGACGCCGTCCTGCGCCGTCCGCCGGTACTGCATGGTGACGGGCGATCGACTATCCGCCGCCTCATCGCGGATGAGAACGCCGACCGCGCGGCACGCGGGGCAGAGGCGGCGCAGTCACTGCTGCGTCATGACGCTGATCTGGTGACGACACTTCGTCGCCAGGGCTATTCCCTCTCATCCGTTCCGCCTGCCGGCGTGGCCGTCCAGGCGAAGTCGGTCGTCAACGACAACCGCAAGTCTGAGAACGAAGCAGCCGCGGGACGTCTCTGCGCCGAAGTCGCGGCCATAGGAGCAAGGGCAGCTCGCGAGATCGGCGTCCGTCTCGCCGGGGTGGACATCATCACCACGGACCCCGGGGTGCGACTGGAGGACTCAGGCGGCGTCGTCCTCGAGGTCAACACGACGCCCGGCTACTACTATCATTACCATCGGAGCGGGCAAGAGGCGCCTGTGGCCAGCATGATCCTGGAACGACTCGGCGAGGGACGTCCGTGAAGGCCGCTCGGTCCGACGGCTCCCGCGTTCCGGCCATCCTGCTTGGCGGCGCCATGGGCAACGCGCTTTCGGTCGCCCGGAGTCTCGGAAGGGCGGGTGTTCCCGTTCACGTGCTCGAGGACGCTCCCGCCAGTCACTCGCGCTATGCCCGACGCCTGCGCGTGCCGCCCGCTCCCGATCTGCAGGAGGCGTGGGCTCACTACCTGCTTGGGCCCCAAGCGGCGCACCTCGAGGGCGCGGTGCTGCTGGCCTGCTCGGATAGCGGCATCGAACTGCTCATGGACCGCCGTGAGGAACTGCAGGCTCGCTTCGTGCTCGACATCACCGACGCCGGTGTGCAGCGCAGGCTGCTCGACAAGCTCGCCACTTATGAGGCGGCTAGAAGCGCGGGGGTCCCGACGCCACTCTTCTGGACGGCCGGGAGTCTCGACGAAGTCATGTCCCGGCGAGACGAGTATGTGTATCCGCTGGTGATCAAGCCGCTGTATTCGCACCGCTTCCAGGCCGTGTTCGGCACCAAGTTCTTCCGGGCGGAGGATTTCGACGGCCTCGTCGACGCCCACAGGCACGCGCGCGACTACGGCCTCGAGGTGGTTCTTCTCGAGGAGATCCCCGGTCCTGACGACCGGCTGTGCAGCTACTACACGTACATCGACGAGCAAGGCGAGCCGCTGGCGGACTTCACCAAGCGCATCGTTCGGCGCTATCCGGAGAACCAGGGTCTCGCCTGCTACCACGTCACGGACTGGAACCCCGAAGTCCGTGACCTTGGCTTGAAGCTGTTCCGGCACGCGGGACTGCGAGGTGTGGGCAATGTCGAATTCAAGCGAGATGATCGCGATGGTCTGCTGAAGGTCATCGAGTGCAATGCGAGGTTCACGGCGGCTAACGCATTGCTCGTCGCCAGCGGCTACGACCTCGCGCTCTTCGTCTACAAGCGCCTCGCGGGCTTGCCCCAGCCGCAACTGAAGGGCCGTCGGTATGTCGAGGGGCTTCACCTCTGGTTCCCGCGGCAGGATGTGAGCGCGTTCCTCGAGCTTCGCAACAAAGGACGGCTCACTGCTGCGGAGTGGCTGGCCAGTCTGGCCCACCCACAGGTGCTACCATTCTTCAGCTGGGATGATCCTGTGCCGTCCGTGCTCGAGGCCGGCCGGCTGCTTGCTCACGTCGAAGCCCTCGGGCGGAAGCGACTCCGCGGAATCATCCCGAGCCGAGGCGACGCCGGAATCGGCACGTCGTCATGACGACCGTGGCCGTTCTCTTCCCGGGCGAAATGGGCTCTGCCGTCGCCTGCTCTCTCGCGGCGGGGGGCATTCGGGTGGTCACCTGCGTCGAGGGCCGCTCGATGCGAACGTGGGCCGCGGCCCAGAGCTGCGGAGTGGAACGGCTGCCTACCTTGGAGAGTGTAGTCGAGACCGGGGACGTTGTACTCTCGCTTGTGCCGCAGTGGGCAGCCCTGTCGGTCGCACGTGGTGTCGCGGAGGCCGCTCGGTTCGCGGGAGTGCAGCCGATCTTCGTCGACGCCAACTCCGTGTCGCCGCGGCTGATGGCCGAGATCGCCTCGGCCGTGGAGCAGTCCGGCTGCCCGTGCGTGGATGGAGCTTTCATCGGCAACGCCTCGTCGCTCGGCGTGCGGACGGCGCTGTACCTTAGCGGACGGCACGCCGAGCGCGCTGCGGCGTTGCTGGCGCCGGGACTTCCCGTCCGCGTGCTTGGCGCCGAGACCGGCGCCGCGTCGGCCTTCAAACTGTCGGTGTACGGCTTCAACAAGGGGCTGGTGGCTCTGTTCCTTGAGATGATCTGCGCCGCCGACCGGATCGGTCTGCGTGACGAGTTGCTCGAGCACCTGCGGGACTTCTATCCCGGCAGCGTCGCGACGGCGCTGCGCCTTCTGCCGACCTACCCGCGACACGCCTCGCGCCGCGTGCTGGAGCTCGACGAAGTCGTCGGTTGGCTTGACAGCATCGGGCAGCGCGCCGACATGGCTGCTGCCACGCGCGAGGTGATCGCTGCTGTGGATGCGCTCGAACTCCCGGCAGGCGCGGCATGGGACGCCGAGTCTCTTCTCGGCGAGCTGTGCCGACTCAGGCCGCTTGGGCATCACGCCGAGCCGCCGGCCTCGAGGTGACAACGCCCGGTCGGCCCAGCTCAGCCTCCCCGCACGATCGCCTCTGAGTAGACCTCTAGCATACGCTCGACCATCCGCTCTACCGAGAACTCGGTGCGGATCCGTTCTTGGCCGGCCTTGCCCATGGTTCGGCGGACGTCCGGGTTGTGGTGCAGGTAGGCAAGGCTATCCGCAAGGGATCTCGCATCGGCCTGCGGGATGACGAGACCAGTGACTCCATCTAGGACGAGCTCGGGATTACCCCCGCCATCGCCACAGACGACCGGGAGACCGAGAGCCATGTACTCCATGATGGAGTTCGAGAGGCCTTCTCGCGCGTGATCAGGGTTCGTCATGAGAACTCCCACGTCCGCGTCGCGGACCCAGTGCAGCACCTCAAGCCCGGAATCCGGGAAGACGACGACGCCCGCAGATACCAGGTCCCGGGCTTCGGCCTTCAGTCTCTCGCGGTCGCCGCCGCCGCCAACGAGAACGAATCGCCAGTCTGCCGCGCGTTCGCCCAAAGCCCTCACGGCATTGATGACCACGTCGTAGTGTTTCACGGGGACCATCCGTCCGGTCATGACGATCGTGAACGGCCGGTCCTTGGCCGCGGCCGAGGTCGGCAGGCGCGAGTCGTCGAAGCCGTTGTGGACGACGCGGCCCTTGTCCGGCCGAACTCCCCAGGCCTCGAGGCCGGCCTCGGTATTGGCGACGACCAGCGTCGCCATCGCCATGCCGAACCGCTTGAGACGTGGGAAGTCTCGCTCCAACGCGCCGGACTGGATCATGCCGTCGATGTGAGGGATGCCCATGACGCGGCAGGCCGGACCGGCGGCCAGCGCCGACATCCAACTCCAGGAGTGGACGATGTCCGGACGCCATCGCGCGAGGTCGCGAGCGAGAGACAGTGCGGGTCGCGGATCGTAGCGAGCGGCCCGCGGGTGGATGCTGAAAGGCACTCCGTGAGCACTGAGGTACTCCTCGAACGGACCGCCGTCCATCGCCCACACGTGCCGGTCCCAAGTCTTCGGTAGTCTTGCGGCGAGCAGGGCCATCTGACGTTCCAGACCGCCATTGTCGAGGCAGTCCGCCAGGATGAGCGCCTTCACAGCGACCGCTCCTCTGGCGGCGGGCCGGCCAGGATCGTGTCTGCGAGCCCGCCCAGAGTCGCGAAGCCGTCCCCCTGCCCCCGCACGTAGGCGAAGAAGGTGTCCAGACAGTCGAGAAGGTCGCGAACGGATTCTGCATCGGGACGAAACGGGCTGCCGCCGGGCATGAGCTCGCTGCTGTGGAGGATCATGACCGCTGCTTCGAGGTCGGTCGCGGAGCCGTAGCGCCAGGCGGCCTGCAGGTCCTCGTCCCGGTATCGCGGATCAGGCGTGAGCCAGATCGGCTGCGGCGCGAGCCAGCGCGACGCGAAGATCTTGCGCGCGGCACGCACCGGCAGGGACCGGTACGCATCAAGCAGCAGCGGCCACCGGCGCAGGAAGTCGTAGGTGGCGACGAGGGTGACCGGGATCTCGAGCAGACCTCGGGGCCCGCTGCCACGGATGGCGAAGGGGCGTGGAGTGTGGGAGCGGAAGTCAGGTCCCCCCTTGCCCGCCATTCCCGGGTAGGAGCGCCAGGACCAGCGCGGCGTGACCGAGGAGTCGACCACGTAGCCGTCGTCGGCGAGGAAGCGGGCGAGACGCCTGTCAAGGCCGAAGCGGCCCGCCCGGTACGAGGTCGGACGCTTCCCGAAGGCCTCGGTGATCTGCGTCGTGAGTCTCGTCGTCTTCTCGCGCAGGAGCTCATCCGGCAACTGGCACGGAAAGGCGTGCTCGGAGTCGTTGAAGCGAAGGCCAGGACGGTCGAAGAAGGGGGGGGTGGTCCAGGGGTGCAGGTGCGCGCCGACTTCTGCCGCGCCTCGCGCTTCCCAGCGGTGCAGAAGATCGCGGGCGCGATGGTCCTCCGCGATCTCCGAGGTGATCAGGTAGGTCGGTGCGATGCCGTGCCGATCGCATAGGTCCTGGAAGGGTTCCCAGTAGGCTGTGTTGCGGGTCGTGATGGGGATCCCGGGATTCCACTGGCCGTCCGCCTCTGTATCCACGGTGACCGCGAGCTTCATGCGCGGGCCTCTGTCAGCACGCTCCCCGCGGAGTCGCCCGCCGAGCCGCATACCTCGTCGAGAAGCGCACGCAAAGGAGGCCCCTGGCGAGAGTAGTGAAAGCGTTCGTCGGCCAGTCTTCGGCCCGCCTGCCCGACGTCGCCGGCGAGGTCGGGATCGTCGAGTAACGCGACCAGCCGGGCGGCAAAAGCCTCGGGGTCTCCGGGTGGTGACACGAAGGCGTTCTCGCCGTCCGTGAAGAAGCGCTCGATCTCGCCGACTGCCGTCGTCACGACCGGGCGCGCGGAAGCGAGATACTCTCCGATCTTCGTCGGGAACCGCGCCCGCGAGCGGAGATCGTCGAAGAGCGGGACGAGCAGGGCGTAGGCCTCAGCGTAAAGAAGGAGCAACTGCTGGCGCTCGACGTAGCCGACGGCACGGACCAGGTCCGGCCGCTCGATGTTCTCGCGGCGCACCAGTTCGGCGACCGTGGCGGGCCGCATCCCTGTGACGACGAGCTCGCAGGCAGGATGGCGCTCCCAGACCGTCTTCAGGGCGTGGACGATGAAGGTCAACGCGCGCCCATATTCGTCGGAGGCGGAGTAGACGAACCGGGGAGTCCCGTGAGGACGCAGCGAGCCCTGCACTTCGGCGGTGTCGACGACGATGGGCACCTCGATCACGCGAAGCGAGCGGCCGACGCGCGACGCCTCACGCTCCGCCCAGTCGGCGAGCCACGCGGAGATGGCTACGGCTCCAGACGCCCTGTCGAGGTGGGAGATGCGCCGCGAGACGCTAGTGGGGAGCCAGTGTGTCTCGCCGGGCAGTTCGTTGAGCTCCACGACGACGGGGACGTCGAGACGGCTCAGCCAGCGCAGGAGCAGCCACACGTCAGGGCGCCATGACTCTGGCAGCGCGGCGAGGTACACGCAATCGAGACGGCCTTGGCGTCTGCGTCGCGCGAGGGCGAGGACGGCGCTCACGTAGCCTCGTGCCTCGGTCCACCGGCGACGGATGAATGAGTCGGAGCGCACAGTCGATCCGGTTGTGTAGCTGTAGGCGATGCCGTCCACGATACCGGCCGTCTGCTTGTTGCGCACCTCGTCCCGCCGCTCGCTGACGCGCATGATGAGGACGCTCACGTCAACGTCGTGTTCGGCCATCGCACGCCCGAGAAGGCGCACGCGATCCGTCGCGGCCATGCCCTTTGGGAAGCCAAAGGAGCGGATGAGGAACACGAGATAGAGGCGCCGGCCGGTGTCGGTCCGAGTGCTCATCCCACCACCCAGCGTTGGAGCGCAAAGTCGTAGAGCACCCGCGGGTGGCGGTACCACGGCCAGAGCCCGGCGCGGTGCAGGGACTGGCCAATCAGCTTGCGTCTGTCCCGGGCGACGGCGCGGACGAGCCGGCCGCGCCGTCGCGTCCGCTCGTCGAGGCTCGCGGCGAAGGCGGGCAGCAACTCTGCCGCCTCTCGTTCATACCGGCCGTCCGACTGGTCGCCGAGGCGGTCATCGTGCTGGCGAAAGCCTCCCAGTAGGGTCTCGACGTGGTAGAGTGGGGTCAAGCGCAGGAAGCGCAGCCAGAGGTCGAAATCGGCTGCCCGCGGAAGGCCCTCGTCGAGCCGGCCGCCGGCTCGCTCCCAGAGCGCCCGGCGCCAGAAAACCGATTCCTGCTGGATCCAGCGATACTTACCAGCGAGTACGTCGAAGATGTTGAAGAAGGCGGGACTCACCTTCTTGGGACCGCCCGAGAGTCCAAACTCGCTGGGCACCCCCATGATCCACTCGACCTCAGGCAGCTGTGCGAAGACGTCCGCGACCGTCCGCAGAGTCCACGGGTAGTGCGTGTCCGAGCTGTTGATCCAGCACATGATCTCACCGGAGGTGTGAGCGAAGCCCTTGTTCAGTGCTTGGTACAGCCCGCCGTCGGGCTCGCTCACCCACCAGGCCAGGTGGCTTTCGTACTCGCGGATGATGTCGACGCTGCCGTCCGTCGATCCTCCATCCACGGCGACGTACTCCAGGCCGGCATACCCTTGGCTCACGACCGAGTCCAACGTCTCGCGCACGAACGTGCGCTGATTCAGCGACGGAGTGACAACAGAGATGCGCATCGCTGAGCTCAAATCGGGCCTTTCTTGGTTCTGATGCCGAGACTTGTCCCGATTCCCTCTATCGGCATCTGCGGCAAGTGTAGCAAGACCTGGCGCCGCTCCCGGCGCACCGCTTGGCAATTGGGACGCTCTCTGAGTCCATGGGAAGGGTCGTCTGCGGCGTTCCTCCCTCCCGCGAGCGGGCCTCCGCCGGACCTGGTCCGCGACGTCAGGTGCTATCGTATACGGAGTTCGGAGGTTCCTGAGCGGAAGTGAGGGTCGGCGATGGCCGAGATCGTCGTCATTGGTGGCGGCGGACACGCCAAGGTGTTGATCAGCCTGCTAAGAAAGCTCGATTGGTCGGTGGTCGGCTACACCGACGCACGGGACCGTGGAATCATCCTTGGCGCTCGGCACCTGGGTGACGATGACGTGCTGGGGGCCGTTCTCGGCGAGCATGCGGGGTGCGCGGTCCTGGTCGGTGTCGGCAAGGTCGACGGGTCGGCGACCCGCACCTGCCTGCAGCGTGAAGCCTCCGCCCTCGGCTTCCGTGTCCCCACCGCCGTTTCTCCTCAGGCCGTGGTGAACGAAGGGGTCGTGCTCGGCGCCGGCACCGTCGTGTTCGACGGTGCCGTGATCAACAGCGGCGCCAGCCTGGGGTGCCTCTGCATCGTCAATACGCACGGTACCGTGGAGCACGACTGCAGGCTCGGCGACAACGTCCACGTCGCTCCCGGCGCGGTCCTGAGCGGGGGCGCGAGCATCGGGAACGATTGCATGCTGGGCGCCGGGGCCACCGTGATCCACGGGATCACGGTGGCCGACGGCTGCGTGATCGGGGCTGGCGCGGTCGTCGTAGCCGACCTCGACGAGCCGGGGGTCTATGCGGGAAATCCTGCGAGGAGGATATCGTGAACGGAGGAGCTCGCCGCCTCGCCGTGATTCCCGCGCGCGGCGGTTCGAAGCGGATCCCGGGCAAGAACCTGGTGCAGCTTCAGCGCCGGCCCCTACTGGCCTACACCGTCGATGCCGCACTGGCCAGCAGTCTGTTCGTGCGGGTGGTGGTGACCACCGACAGCGCGGAGATCGCGGAGGTGGCCCGAGAGCTTGGTGCTGACGTGCCCTTCCTGCGAGACGCCGCGCTGTCCGATGACATCGTGCCGGTCTCGGCTGCGACGGTGGATGCCCTGAAGCGCCTCGATCCGGGCGGTGACGCGATCGACACCGTCTGCCAGCTCATGCCGAACTGCCCGCTCAGGACAGCCGAGGATGTCGTAGCCAGCGCGTGGCACTTCGAGCGCGGCGGTGCTCCCGCACAGATATCCGTCGTCCGATACGGCTGGCAGAACCCCTGGTGGGCGATGCGCCGTTCTGAGGATGACGTGATTGAGCCGCTGTTCGCCGAGGCGGCGACAGCGCGAAGTCAGGACCTGCCCGAACTCTTCTGTCCCACCGGGGCCGTCTGGTGGGCCAAGGCCGGAGAGCTCCGCCGCGAGGGGACGTTCCACATTGCGGCCAGGACCGGTTGGGAGATCCCGTGGCAGCGAGGCGTCGACATCGACACCCGGGACGATCTCGAGTTTGCGCGCGTGCTCATGACGTTGGGCCGCGAAGGCCCGAACTGAGTCATGGCGACGCTCGCGCTGTACACGACCGTCTACCCCGGCGTCGAGCCGTACCTAGCGGACTGGTTCACCTCACTGGGCCGGCAGACAGACGACGACTTCCAGCTCTGGGTGGGTCTGGACGTCGTGGGGCCAGACGCCGCAATGGCGGCGATGGGTGGCGAGCCCGACGCGATCTGGTTCCGGGGACAGGGCGGGGACACTCCCGGCTCGCTGCGCCAGAGAGCCCTCAAGGAAGTCGTGCGTCGCCACTCCGCGGTGGTGCTCGTCGACAGCGACGATGTCATGCACCCTTCACGCGTGGAGACCGCCCGGTCGATGCTCGCGGATCACGACATGGTCGCCTGCCCTTTGCGCGTGACCGACGAGTCGGGTAGAAGCCTGGGCGCGACCTTCAGGCCGCCGCCGAACGTGGCTCTCGACGACGTGTTCCCGAGGACGAACGTCTTCGGCCTGTCCAACTCGTCCGTGCGCTCCTCCCTGTTGGAGCGCTGCCTGCCCATCCCGGACGCAGCCGTGCTCGTGGACTGGTTTCTCTCGACGCGCGCCTGGCTTTTCGGGGCGCGGCTGGCCTTCGGCGAGCGCGCCGAGATGGACTACCGGCAGCATGGGAACAACACCGCTCGCGTGCGACCGCCGTTTTCGGAGCAGCAGGTGGCGGAAGACACGGACCGGGTGAGAGACCACTTCCGCCTCGTACTTGGTTCGGAACTGGGTGAAGCTCTCCCGGCGCGGCTGCAGGAACTGCAGGCGGCAGCCGCCGACATCGAACTGTTCCGGGAGCGGGTGGTCCTGGAGCCAGATCGGCTCTCGCGGTACGTCGAAGTGCTCAACGCAGAGGACTCGACGGCGTCACTGGTATGGTGGGCGTGGGTCGCGCACCCCGCGCTGCGGCACATGTGGGTGAACGGACAGGGGGAAGCGTGAACACGATTGCTCTGGGCGACAAGGTGGTCGGCGAGGGCCAGCCGCCGTACGTCATCGCGGAGATCGGGTCCAACCACAACGGCGACATGGACCTGTGTCAGCGGCTGATCGATGCCGCCGCCGAGGCCGGCGCGGACGCGGTCAAGTTCCAGTCGTGGAGCGAGTCGTCTCTCATCGCTCGCGAGGAGTACGACCGCAACCCGGAGTACGCGGACAAGAAGAAGCACTTCGGCTCGCTGCGGGAGATGGTTCGGGCGTACCAGCTCACGCCCGAGCAGCACCTGGTCGCTCAGGCCCGGTGTCGCGAAAGAGCTGTCGCCTTCTGCTCGAGCGTGTTCTCCCCCGAGGAGGCCGATCTGCTGGACTCGATGGACGTGCCCTTTTTCAAGATCGCATCTATGGACGTCGTCAACCTTCCGCTGGTCAGGTACGTGGCCGGCAAGAGGCGCCCCATCGTGCTGGCGACCGGCATGGCGACGCTGGGAGAAGTCGAGCAGGCGGTGGCCACCATACGGGGTGCGGGCAATGAGGAGGTCTTGCTGCTTCACTGCGTCTCCATCTACCCCCCGGATCACGAGAGCATCCGGCTGCTCAACATCCCCATGCTGCGAGGCGCGTTCGACTTGCCCGTCGGGTTCAGTGACCACACGCTGGGGACATCGGTGCCTCTCGCCGCCATCGCTGTGGGGGCGTGCGTCATTGAGAAGCACTTCACCCTCGACAAAGACATGGAGGGGTGGGACCATGCCATCTCCGCCGACCCCGCTGAGCTCCGGGTCATCGTCGATGAAGGCAGGCACGTGTACGACGCGCTCGGCGGACGTCCGCGCATCGTGACGCAAGCCGAAGTGGAGAAGCGCGAGCGGTTCCGTCGCAGCCTCGTGGCCAGGCAGGCTCTCGGCCGGGGACACGTCCTCGCTGAGCACGACCTCACGGCGAAGCGTCCCGGCACCGGCATCTCACCCGCCGAGCTGGGGTATGTCGTGGGCCGGACGCTTGCCTCCGAAGTCGACGAGGATCACGTGCTCCGCTGGCAGGACCTTGCGTAGATGAGCAGTCCTGCCACGGTCCACGTCGTCCACTGCATCGATACCGAGGGGCCGCTGCGCGAATCCCTTCGGGCGACATTCGATCGCCTCAAGGACATCTTTGAGTTGGACCTCGAGCCGAGCGCGGAAACCCTTCGCCGGCTGCAGGCCGGGGAGATTGACCTGGGCGGCGTCGAAACGGCTGTGCAGAAGGTCGTCGACCCGCATCTGCTGGCATACAACGATTCATGGGACAAGATCGACGCCCTCCTCGCCGATTGCCTGTCGCCCGAGTTCCGAGACCGGGTCCCCGACTCGAGTGGCGGCGGTTGGGTCTACAACTGGTTCTGTGTGGACCACGTAGACTACGATCTCAATCCTCGGCGCCGGGACATGGGCTATCACAACGTCTTCGATCACTACCGCACCATCCTGAAAGAGACCGGCTCCGAGCAGGATGGCGTCCACTTCCACTATCACCCGCACGCCTTCAGCCGCGAGGCCCATCGCTGCGCCACTCACTGGTGGGCGGCGTCCGACAGCCTGTCCCAGATCCTCTCGCGCCGGGTCATCGACCGACGGTGGTTCCCGGCGGCGAACAGGCCAGGGTTCCACGTCATCCGCCCGGACAGCCACTGGTTCCTCGAACAGCACGTACCGTTCGACTTCTCGAGTCAGGCGATGCTTCCCGAGGAAGGGAGCGACGCCGCCCAGGCGGACCTCGAGGGCGGCCGGCTCGGGGACTGGCGTCGCGCGCCGGTCGCCTGGCAGCCATATCATCCGTCCCACGACGACTACCAGGTGCCTGGCGACTGCCGCCGCTGGATCGCCCGGTGTCTCAACGTCGGCACCAGGTATCGCCTGCTGGCAGAGCGCGACGTTCGTCAGGCTTTTCGGGAAGCGCGTGCCGGCCTGCCGGTCGTGCTGGCGGTGACGAACCACGATTTCCGCGACCTGCGGCCGGACGTGGACGAGGTCCGCGGCCTGATCGCCTGCATCGGCGCGGAGTTCCCCGACGTGCCGTTCAGGTACAGCGAAGCCGTCCAGGCCATGCGGGACGCTCTCGGTCTAGCCCCTGAGCCTGCCTGTGAACTCGAGATGGTCGTTCGCGCGGTGGACGACGCGAAGCATGTGCTGGACGTGAGGTCACCCACTGCCTCGTTCGGGCCGCAGCCTTGGCTGGCTCTCAAGACCGTTGGGGGCGCCTACCACTTCGACAACTTCGACATCTCGGTGCCGTTCCACCAGTGGCAGTACGTGCTGGATGAAGAAACGTTTCCACTCCGGGCGCTCGAGACTGCCGGGGTCGCCGCCAGCAATGCCGGCGGTGTCACCACCGTGACGACCCTCGACGCCGGCAGTGGTCGGATCACGTCTCGGCAGTGGGGCCGCCCGGTTGTGTGAGCGGGCCGACGCTGCGGGTCCGAGCATCGCTGGTGTCGCGCTCGCTCAGGTGAGCTCGAACCCCCCGGGCCGGCGGCCTCCATCCGACGTGACGCCTCACGCACGCAGCGCTCGGCCGCGCGCTGGTAGACTAGGCGGGCAGGTGAGTTGCTGGTGTCTCACTCGGAGGGCATGCACAGTGGCCGGCTCTACAGGCGGTTTGCGATATGGCTGACTCGGCTGTGAGCCAGCACCTGCGCGATGTCGTGACCGACCCGGACGCGCCGCTGAGAGATGCTCTTGCCCGCATGGACCTCGCGGGGACGGGCGGTCTGGCGCTGTGCAGCGCTGACGGCAAGCTGGTCGGCTTTCTGACAGACGGGGACATCCGTCGCGCGGTGCTCCGCGGCGTTTCGATGGACCAGCCCTGTGCAACCATAGCGAGCCGCAAGCCGGTATCGGTGCGAGCTCCCTTCTCGGCGGCCGAGGCTCTGCGCCTGATGGCTCGGCGCGACATCAACCACCTTCCCCTATTGGACGAAGATGGGGTCCTCGTCGACCTGTTCCTGCGCAACGAGCTGGCTACGAAGGAGACCGTCGAGGATGCGGCCGCGCGGCGACTCGACGCGGTCCTCATCGACCCGGACGCGTCCATCGCAGAGGCGATTGAACGGCTGGATCGGGCCGGTACGGGTGCCTTGGCGCTGTGCGCTGAGGGCAGGAGGCTCATCGGCTTGTTGACCGACGGGGACCTGCGTCGCGCCATCATCAGGAACGTCTCGCTCGCGGACCCGTGCGTGACCATCGCCATCAAAAGCCCGGTCACGGCGGAGCAGCCGATTTCGACCGAGGTAGCGCTGGAGGTCATGGTCGAACGCGAGATCGATCACCTTCCCGTGCTCGACGGCCACGGTGTCCTGGTTGACTTCCTGCTGCGCCGCGACATCGCCGTAGCCAGTGATTCCGGACTGTCCGCCGTCATCATGGCTGGCGGGTTCGGCAAACGGCTGATGCCACTGACCGAGAGCGTGCCGAAGCCCATGCTACCCATCGGCGACCGGCCGCTGCTCGAGCGCACGATCCGGCAGCTGCGTCGCTCCGGTATCAGGGACGTGAGCATGACGACGCACTACCTGGGCGATCGTATCGCCGGCCACTTCGGGGACGGGCGGGAGTTCGGCGTCAAGATCAATTACACGAACGAGGACCAGCCGCTGGGCACGGCAGGAGGGCTCAGGCTTATCGACCGGCCAGCTGGCCCGTTCGTCGTCATCAACGGTGACATCCTCACGGGGGTTTCTTTCGAAAAGATGCTCGAGTATCACCGGGAGCACGACGCCGAAGTCACCGTCGGCGTGCGGCGGTACGTTATTGACGTGCCGTTCGGCGTGATTGAGTGCGACGATGTGCGCGTCACGCGGCTCGAGGAGAAGCCGTCGATCACCCTGTTCATCAACGCCGGCATCTACCTGCTGGAGCCGTCCGCCTGCGACTTCATCCCGGACGGGGAGCACTTCGATATGACGGACCTTATCAAGAGGTTGCTGGACGAAGGCGTGCGCGTCGTCAGTTTCCCGATCATCGAGTACTGGCTGGACATCGGCCGCCCCGAGGATTACGAGCGGGCGCAGGACGAGCTCGTCGGCGGGCCTGGTTGACGGCGATGCGCACTGCGGCATGGTGATGGCGGAGCCAGTCGCCTTCGACGCCTGCGGTGAGGCCATGCACGAGCTGTTGGCGACCCTGTTCCCGATCTGCCGCAGCATCACGGGCGATGGCGTGCGACAGACTCTGAGGCTGTTGCAGGAGCGCGTACCGCTGACGATCCACGAAGTCCGGTCCGGGACGAGAGTCCTCGATTGGATCGTCCCGCTGGAATGGAACATCCGCGACGCGTACATCGCGGATGCGAGCGGTGTGAGGATCGTCGACTTTCGCGAGAACAACCTGCATGTCGTGGGCTACTCCGTCCCGGTTGACAAGACGGTGACGCTGCAGGAACTGCAGGAGCACCTCCACTCGCTCGAAGGCAAGCCGGACGCCATACCCTACGTGACGTCCTACTACAGCGAGCGCTGGGGATTCTGCATTGCGGACGAGCAGCGGCGCCGGCTTGCAGACGGCCCGTACCGGGTCGTCGTCGACAGCAGCCTGACGGAAGGATCGCTGACCTACGGCGAGCTCGTCATCCCTGGTGAGTCCGACGAAGAGGTGTTCCTCTCGACCTACATCTGCCACCCATCGATGGCCAACAACGAGCTCTCGGGACCAGTCGTGGCGACCTTCCTTGCCACTTGGCTCGCCGGCCGGCCGCGCCGGTACACCTACCGGATCGTGTACGTCCCCGAGACGATTGGTTCGCTCACGTACCTGAGCCGCAATCTCGAGCACCTGAAGCGCCACGTGGTCGCCGGCTACAACGTGACCTGCATCGGCGATGAGCGCGCCTACTCCTACCTACCCTCGAGGAGCGGAGCGACGGTCGCCGACAGGGCGGCGCTCAACATCCTGGGTGACGCACACCCGGAGTTCGTCCGGTACACGTTCCTGGACCGCGGCAGTGACGAACGCCAGTACTGCAGCCCGGGCGTCGATCTGCCGGTCGCGTCCGTCATGCGGTCAAAGTACCGAGAGTACCCGGAGTATCACACCTCCCTGGACGATCTCACAGTGGTGACTCCGACGGGCCTGCAGGGCGGGTTCGACGCCTTGAGGGCCTGCCTGGAGGCGCTGGAGAGAAACAGGGTGTACCTGGCAACGTGCCTTGGGGAGCCCCAACTCGGTCGCCGCGGGCTCTATCCGTCGCTCGGGACGCGCGACACGCATCGGGAGGTCTCCGAGATGCTGGACCTGCTGGCCTACGCGGACGGGACACGAGACCTCATCGCAATCAGCGACGCGATCCGCGTGCCACTTCGGCAGCTGTACCCGATTGTGGACGAGCTTGTCGCGGCCGGGCTGCTCGTCGTCCAGGAGCCTAGGATCGCGACACTGCGCTCCTAGGCCGCGGGGCCGCAACTCTTGACGACATCCACGACTCTGAGGATCGCCTCCCCGGTCAGCGTCACGGAGCAGGGCAGGTTCACGATTCTGTCGTAGGCCCAGAGGGCCCGCTCGACCTCGAAGGCCTGCATGCCCGTGTAGGGCTTCTGCAGGTGGTTTGGGTACCACAGCGGGCGCGCCTGGATGTCCGCGGCCAGGCAGCCGGCCAGAAGCGCATCCTTGGCCGCCGCGTCGTCGCAGACGTAGGCGTAGAACCACCGGTTGGCGTCGCTCCACGCTGGCTGGCCGAGGAGACGGTACGCGTCCGGTCCGAGTGCCGTCTGGTAGTGCGTGAAGTTGCGGCGCTTGGCGGCCAGGCGAGCGTCCATCGTTTCCAATTGCGCCAACCCCAGTGCGGCGAGCACGTTGTTCATCCGATAGTTGTAGCCGACCGCCCGATGCATGTACTCGATTCCTGGCTCCTTGGCCTGGGTCGTCAGGTAGCGAGCACCTTCGGCCAGTGCGTCGTCGTCTGTGAGGATTGCCCCGCCGCCTCCACTCGTGACGATCTTGTTGCCGTTGAAGCTCAGGCATGAAAGAGGAGCGAGCGAACCGCACCTGGAGCCCTTGTAGGATGAGCCCAGCGACTCGCTGGCATCCTCGACGACGGACAGCCCGTATTCACAGGCGAGGAGTTTGAGGGCGTCCATGTCCGCCGGCGTCCCGAAGACGTGGACGGGCACTATCGCGGCGACGCGGCGTCCCGTCTGTCTGTTCACGGTGTCGCCGTCCACGCGGCGGCATTCCCGGGCAAGGAAGCGGGCCACGCCCGTCACGTCCATGCAGCAGTGGTAGTCGCAATCGACGAACACCGGCCAGGCGCCCACGTAGCGCACCGCATTGACGGGAGCGATGAACGTGATCGCGGGGACGATGACTTCGTCGTCCTCGTGCACGCCGGCCAGTGTGAGCGAGATGTGCAGCGCCGAGGTGCCGCAATTGCAGGCGACTGCGTGCCCGACGCCGACGTAGTCCGCGATCGCCCGTTCGAAGCGCGTGATGTACTCGCCGCTGGACGAGACCCAGCCGCTGCGCAGGCAGTCGGTGACGTACTCGAGTTCTCGTCCCTCGAGGGTCGGCTCGCTCAGCGGGATCACGGCGCCCCCACTTCAGGAGTTCCGGTAGCGGGCTGCGTACGGGTCGGCGATGAGACCGTCGCCGACGGCGCCGGCGATCTCCCGGATACCGTCGGCGAGGCGCATCCGTGGCGAGAATCCCAAGGCTGCGATGCGGTCGAAGTTGACCCGGTAGTCGCGCGGATCCTCGTCTCGTTCGACCGTCGTCACGGAGACAGGAATCTGCCTCGCCACCTCGTCCGCGATGGTCCCCTTCTGATAGTTCTCGTCGTTGGAGCCGACGTTGAAGGTCAGGCCGGAGACGTTCTCGCGAGGCGACTCGAGTACCATGACCACGGCGCGGACGATGTCGCTCACGTGGCAGTACGGCCGCCAGAACTGCGGCCCATAGATCTCGAGCTGGCCTTTGAGGAGTGCGTCGCGGGCGAACTCGTTGATCGTGAGGTCGAAGCGCGGCCTCAGCGATAGCCCGTAGACGGTGGCGAAGCGCAGCAGCGTGAAGTCGACCGGCGTCTCCCGCCCGAGCAAGTACTGCTCGAATCTGACCTTGAGCTCAGCATACAGGCTGACCGGGCGGAGGTCGGCGTCCTCGTCCAGCATGTCCTTGCCCTGCATCTTGCCGTAGTTGCTGCACGTGGAGGCGAAGACGAAACGCGAGACGCCCGCCTGTTCGCAAAGCTCGAACAGGTCTCGCGAGCCACGCCAGATCGTGCGTTCGGCGAGCTCTGGCTGCGCCTTGCAGGCCGGGTCACCCACGATCGAGGCGAGGTGCACGACAGCGTCGAGGGAGTGGCGGCCGACCAGTTCCTCGAGTTGGGCGGCGTCGGTGATGTCCGTCTTGGAGAACCTGAATGCTGGGTTTGCGAGAAGGTCCAGCAACGACTCGCCGCCGAACAGGAGGGCATCTGCGGCGACGACCTGGTGCCCTCTCGACAGGAGCTCACGCGTGACGAGCGAGCCGATGTAGCCCGCTCCTCCTGTCACGAGAACGGTCTGAGTGGGGGGCACTGTGCGACCTCCATGGGGGTTGTGAAACTCGGTAGTCGTCGGTCCTCCGCTGCGCAGCACGCGCTCGCTAGTCGATGGTACCGCTGAGGATGGCCTCGAGCGATGCCTCGTCCTCAGCTTCGAACGGCGAGCCGTGCATGATCCCGTTGCAGAACGCGTCGAGGCCAGCATACCTGCCTTGTCCGAGGTCGCGCAGATCGCGGATCCGCGGAAGGCCGATACGCTCGGTCTGAACGATGTCGGGCAGGATGAGCATGCGGCGGAAGAAGAGATAGTGGGCCCATCGCCTGGCTCTCTCCAACTCATCGGCCGGAATAGGCGGCACCGCCTCCGGATGGGTGACGATATCGAAGTAGCTCTCTTGGTCGGAGGGCTCCATGCCAAACCCCTTACCCGCGTAGAATGGGTAGCCGGCGACGACCGTCGGGATGCCCATCGCCATGGTCTCGAGGCCGATGGTGCTGGAGTACATGACCGCGAGATCAGACGCCGCAGCCAGCGAGTACGAACTCAGATTGTCCTCCGGAGATATCAGCACGATGTTCTCGGGCAATTCTGGAAATGCCGCGCGTACCTGGTCGTCCATGCGCTCCTGCGTGAGCACGAAGGGAATCTTGACCTCGGCGGGGTGGATACGCACGACGTACCGCACGCCGGGCGTGCCGATCACGTGCCGCAACGTCTCGATCATCCACTCCACCGGTCCGCGGAACAAAGTCTTGGGTGCGTAGACCTGCGCGTCCCAGACGACGTTGGTGAACAGCGAGACCAGCCGCTCGCCCTCGCGGAGCCCCGTCGCCGCCAGCACTGCAGCCCGGCCTTCGACCGGCGAGGGATGGTGCGTAAGGTCGTCCATCGCCCCTCGCTGACGGCCATCCAGGTAGATGGCGAGTGCGCGCGACTCGCGTGCGTCGAGCGGGCGGTCCCAGGACGCCGTCGCGTCGAAGCGCATCTCGCGCACGTAGTCGCCCTTGTGGCTCGCCATGACGGAGCTTCGCCGATAGCCGACCTCCCAGGACACGCTGCGAATCTCGCGCGCCTTGGTCACCGCCAGCGCAGTTGCCTGGATGAGGTAGACTGGTGCGTGGAGCACGATGACATCGGGCTGCCAGTCCTCGATGAACCGTTCGATCATCCCGGCGAGTTCTACGCCTGCGCGCAGATAGCGTCGGGCGACCGCCCTCACCTCGGGCGTGTCCGGCAGCGTCCCGCGCAGGTAGAACCGGAACATCGAAGGCTCGACGATCTGACCGATCGCCACGCCCCGTCGGTTGTAGTCGTAGATGTCGCTGAGGGGTGTGTCGGTATAGCGGTCGGCGGCTTCCCACGCCTCCTTCTGCAACTCGGGAGAACTGTAGGAACTGAGCGAGAGACGAGTGACACGGAAGGCGTCTGCTGCGGCTTCCATCGATGCATGACACCTGCCGCAAACCTTGGGACGCACCAGCCGCAGGAACTCGCCAGGATCGTCATAGTCGAGGACACACGTGGTCTCGCAGGCGGGAAGAGCCTGATCGCAGAGGAGCAGCGCGACCTGGGCGCCCCGGGTCTTCAGGGCCTCGACGGTCACTCCGGTGGCGCGGATCGCTGGCGGATACAGGCCGTAGGGCGCGAGGATTGCGATGCGCTTGCCGTCGGCTGTGGCCGGTATGCCCGAGGGAGGGGCGGAGTGCTTCATGAAGCGCCGCCAGTCTTCCATGTAGTCCCCGGTGGAGATGTCGTGGTTGATTCCGAGATCCGTCAAAGCGCGCGCCAGTGCCGTCCTGGCATTGCGTGCCCTCTCGCGCTGGCCGGACGCGTCGAGCACTCGCCCGACGGTCTCACGCGCGCGGACTCTCAAGGGCTTCGGTGGTGTGGCCTTCGTTACGTCCCCACTTGGGACCTGAGGCGCGCTCACGGCGCCGCGCGCCGGATGACGATGCACAGATCGAGTTCGGTTGCAGCTCTCACAGACTCTCCTCCCATGTAGACCGAGTCCGTCTGCCCAAGCAAAGAGCGACGCTCTGCTTCGACCATGCCCGCGGGCTCGTGCATGGACGATATCGGATGCTGCCGCCGGACCTTGATAGGTACATTGTGGCGCGGCGTGTCTGGATCGCGTGACCGGACTCTGCCGTCAGGCCTCCGCCGTCTCCCACTCATGGTAGACAAGGAACTCACCGTCGCTGCGCGGCGGGAGCTTGCCGGAGCCGAAGTAGTCGCCTTCCGCCACAGTCAGTTCGCTCGCGTGGTTGACGAGGTCGGTGATGACCTCGCTCGCCTTGCACCAGATGTCGAGCGCGTAGACGCCGGGGAGCAGGGGCAGCGTCGGGATGCGACAGCGGATTGAGCCGCGCGGGGCGAGCGTCATGTAGCCCTGCGGCGCCGTCCGCGACAGGCAGATGAAGAGAGGCTGACCGTAGAGCCCCTTCACTGCGATCCCGACGACCACGCTGTTGACCCGCTGACTGCCGGGAACCTCGTAGTCCATGCGCACGGTCACCGCGCCGCCGCTGATCGCTGTGGAGACAGGGTTGCCGGCTTCGTCCTCGAGAGCAAGGGCCGTGAAGCGGACGGTGCCGCTGCCCCTCCGGTCGCGCCGGTCGGTGAGCGGCGTGGAGCTCGCCTCCCTGCCGCGGCGAAGGTAGGCCTCGGTGACCTCGCGCGTGGGGCCGCTCTCCACCAGGGTGCCGCGTTCCAGCAGCACCGCGCGCGTGCACAGGGACGTCACGGCCGCCATGTTGTGGCTCACGAACAAGACCGTCCGGCCATGTGTGGCGACGTCTTCCATCTTGCCGAGGCACTTCTTCTGGAATTCGGCGTCGCCTACGGCGAGGACCTCGTCCACGATCAGGATCTCCGGCTCGAGGTGGGCCGCCACGGCGAAGGCGAGTCGCACGAACATGCCGCTCGAGTATCGCTTCACCGGCGTGTCGAGAAAGCGGCCGATCTCGCTGAACTCCACGATCTCGTCGAACTTGCTCTTGATCTCGGCCCTCGTCATCCCGAGAATCGCACCGTTGAGTTGGATGTTCTCCCGCCCTGTGAGCTCAAGGTGGAAGCCGGTTCCCACTTCGAGCAGGCTCGCCACTCTGCCTTTGATCTCGACGCGCCCCTCCGTGGGCTCAGTGATGTGCGAGAGGACTTTCAGCAGGGTGCTCTTGCCGGCGCCGTTGCGGCCGATGATGCCCACGGCCTCGCCGTGCCGCACCTCGAAGTCGACGTTCCTAAGCGCCCACAGGTCCTCGGAGACATGCGTCGCCGCACCTGGGTTGCGGATGCGCTCCAAAGGCCGCTTGGCCGCACGCACTACGGTGTCGCGCAGCGTGCCGTAGGGCTCGCGTTGGCCGCCGATCCGGTAGCGCTTGCCGAGCCCGATTGTCCGAAGGACGACGTCGCTCATGCCCTACACCACATCCGCGAACACCCGTTCCATGCGCTTGAAGTACATGACCCCGGTCACCAGAAGGGTTGCGACCACGGCCAGCGAGATCCACAGGTAGCCACCGGGCGGGAACGGTTGGCCGAGCAACGCCCAGCGAAAGCCGCCGATCACGCCGGTCATCGGGTTCAGTGCGAACGCGAGCCGGAGTCCCTGCGGGATCTGGTCGATGGGATAGATCACCGGGCTGACGAACAACCAGAGCTGGACCAGGAGCGGAATGACATATTGCACATCGCGATAGAGCACATTGAGGGCGCTGAGCCAAAGGCTCACCGCCACGGCCGCCGCAAAGGCGAACAACACGAACAGCGGCAGAAAGACGATGTGCCAGGTGGGGGCGATACCGTAGCCGGCCATCAGCATGAGCAAGACCACGAAGGAGATGGCCAGATCCAGAAGTCCGCCGAGGACGGACGAGATCGGCATGACAAGACGCGGGAAGTAGACCTTGGTCAGCAGGTTGGAGTTGCCGACGAGGCTGACCCCCGAGCGCGTCAGAGCACCGGCGAAGAACTGCCATGGCACGAGTCCGCTGAAACTGAAGATCGCGTACGGGATCCGGGGCGACGAGCTCGAGACGCCAAGACCTCGGTTGAACACGAGAGTGAACACGACCATCGTGAGGAGCGGCTGCAGGATCGCCCACACCACGCCGATGACGGCCTGCTTGTACCGCACGAGGATGTCGCGCCACGTCAGGAAGTAGATAAGTTCGCGGTACGCCCACAGTTCGCGCAGGTTGATCGCCGCCAGGCCGTGCTGACGCTCATAGACGACGAAGCCCTCTTCCACCGTCTTCGCCGCTCCGCTCGCCTTGCTCATCGTTCCTGGCCCGTGATTGTCCCTTCGTGGCGTCGGCTACCGGCGGCCGATCCGTGCGAACGCCGCGAACCGACCCTGCAGCAGACTGGATGCCGCCATATTATCTTCGGCACGTTTGCGCTGCACGCGAGGGCAGCGCGCGGCGAGAAGCAAGACCTGTGCCGGTCGGCCTACCCTATACTGGTTCGCAGTCCGTCAAGGTAGGCGACGTTGTCCCAGCTGTTCTTCGCCATCTTCTCCGCCCAAGCCGCCAGGTTCTTCCGCAGGTCACTGCCTTGTCGAAGAAGAGCCGACAGATCCCGGCTGATCGCGTCCGCCTCGTGCGCCAGGTGCAGGGCGTCGAAGGTCGCGGCTGACCCGGCCATCGTCGCCAGCGCTTTCATCTTGACCGTCTGACTCGAGAGGGCGATCAGCGGCGCGCCGCCGCGTAGCGCGAAGATGGCCGGATGCCATCGGCCGCCGATGTAGGCGTCGGCGTTTCCCAAGATGTCGACCGCCTGCTGGATCGGCGTCCGCACGCCGATCAGAGGGAGGTCGAACCGCGCGGCCAGGGTGCGGAAGACGGGTTCGTCGAGCTCCGCTGAGGCGGTGAGTACGACAGTGCCCGGGTAGGTGGACCGCAGCGTGCGGATGAGGGCGTCGTACCCCGCCAAGACGGACGCCCAGTCTTGGCGGTCGTGGAAGATGGAGGAGCCGCCGACGCAGACGTACGGTTCCCGCGGGTCGAAACGAGCCGTGTCGGGCCAGACGTCAAAGTAGGTCGGGCGCCCCGCGAGTGATGCCCAGGAATCGGTGCTCGCGGGGCGGTACCAGAACCCTGAGTCGGCGGCGAAGCGACCTCCATACACGGGCGCCCACTGCTCGGCCGAGGTCGGGTCGCGGTAGACCACATCGTCGAAGAGCGGATAGACGCGTTCCGCCGTACGACGGAGGACGCCCGCGAGACCTGACGTGTGATTCGCGATCACCACGGGCTTTCCGAACTTCGTCTTCATGAGGAAGGTGAGGAACAGGATCGCGCGCGCGACGAAGAGGTCTCCGTGGAGCGACGCCCCATGGATCACCATCACCTCGGCGTCGTCCATAGCGCTGAGCACGACGGGCCAGCCGTACCCCCGCTCTCGTCTGACCCTGGCGGCCGCGTCCTCGTACGTTTCCCAGACGTCCGGGATGAGGCCGTGCTGATCCTGACCGACACCGTCACGCCGAGCAAGCGCCCAGCGTCTGGCGTCGAGGACGACCGGTGCGATCCAGCGTCTCGCCAGCTCCCGCGACCTGCTCGCGGGCGCCTCGTCGGGCAGACCTAACGACGTCCGTCCAAACCAGGCGTCCCACAGGTTCTGCTCCGTGACAGCGTGAATGACCCTTCCGCCTCGTTGCTTCACCATCGCCATGAGCGAGGTCGCCGCGGCTCTGTCGCCCCAGTTCGAGCTGCTGGTGGAGTCGTTGACGAACAGGACCTTCATCGCGTGGAATTCCTCTCTGTCGCTTGTACTAGAGCCCGTCCTTCCTCCGGTCGGAGGAATCGCCGGCCGGTATCGTCGGGAGCGGCCTTGCGGAGCTCGCCCCCTCGCGAGAACCGTCGAAGCTGGAGCCGCTCCGCCCCCCAGAAGCGTATCGCATCCTCCGCACCGGAAAGCCGTGCCCTGCGTTGCCGAGCGTCCGTGGTCGCGACCCAGCTTCGTACGGCGCACCCAGCGGACATTCTGTGCGACTCGGCTGGTGAGTCCCTCTAGACGGATGTACCAGAGCCTGAGCTTGACTGGCGTTGTCGCGGCTGGATACGCGGACGGATGAGATCGCCTAAAGAAAGCCGTCCCAGGACCGACTCCATGCGGTGAGTGCCGCCCCCGGTACTGCATCTGCAAAGGGAACGTGAGCGAGTCGCGCTGGTGCGACCCACCACAGGCCGCGTCGCTTGCTCGTTCCACGAGACACGGGAGTCGGAGTGTCAGGCATGAGACGCGTAGCAGTCCCACTCATCATCGTCGTCGTGTTCGTACTAAGCGTGGTCGTGCTCCCGGGCGCCATGGCCAAATCCCCGTCCGGTGTGGTCGGCTTCAAGGTGGTCAAACATGCAAAGCGGTACGATGTCGTGAAAGGTCACACGCATCGCTTTCGCGTCAAGCACCACGCGAGAAAGGTGAAGGTACGCGGAGTCGGCAGCTTCAAGGTCGTCAAGCGCAACAGCCGGTTCGTGGTTCTGGGCTCTTCCAGGGCTGCCTGGACGCCGAGACCGACGATCACGAGCCCCAACTCCGGTGACTTCCTCGAAGGCGCTGTCTCAAGGATCACCTGGCGACTATCGTCAACGGCCTCGAGCGGCTACTTCCGGGTGTCACTGAGCGCCCAGGGCGGCACCTCGACCAGCGTCATCGCTCCCCGCGTCACAGCGAATCGCAGGACGAAGAACTACAGCACGCCGTGGATCGTCGCCGGGCCGGCTGGCACGTACAGGCTCCGCGTTGACTACTGCTCTTCCAGCGGGAGCACGCTCGCGTCCGACTCGTCCAACGACACCGTCATCATCTCGGCAGCGCCGAGCCCGCCGCCGCCCGTCACCCCGACGCCGACCGTGACGCCGATGCCGACCATGACGCCGACGCCGACCGTCACCCCAACGCCGACCGTGACGCCGACGCCGACCGTCACCCCAACGCCGACCGTCACCCCAACGCCGACCGTGACCCCGACGCCGACCGTGACGCCGACGACAACGCCGACACCGACGGTGACTCCGGGCGGAGCCGCCGGCCCCGCCCCCGGCACCGTCTTCACCACCCGTGGCTCGCTTCACCTCACGTCCGGCCACGATATCGTGTACGACGGCATCGATTTCGAGGGTCGCGGCTACAGCTCCGGCGACTGGGGAGCTCTCGTCCACCTCGAGGCCCAAGGGCCGCTCTACAACATCACGTTCCGCAACTGTATCTTCGGCACGAACACCGAGGGCAGCGGCAACGGTGTGAAGCTGGTCGACCTCGGCGCGGGTCGCATGCACGACATCACCTTTGATCACTGCGCCTTCAAGTACCAGCCGCGGATGGGCTTCGAGATGAACGGTCGCGCGATCGAGAACGGCGTCGGCGGTCAGGGCTACCTGCGCGTGAACCTCACGAACTGTACCTTTGAGGCATCCGCGGGCGAGGCTATCAGCTACGACTCCAACGTCGGTGACAAGTCCGGCAGTTGCACGGTGAGCGGCAACGTCGTCCAAGGAGCGGGAGTCGGGACCAAGTACCAGTACGGCCAGGTCTTCGAGATCAACGGCACCCACAACATGACAGTGACCGGGAACACCTTCTTCGCTGGGCGCGACGGCATCCTCAACCTCCAGATGCACGACACGTCCCCGACAGGTTGGGTCTTCTCGAACAACGTCGTGGACGCGACCAAGATCCCGGCGGGCGTGACGGTCTCCGGAAACGCTCAGCCCGTCATCGCGTTCAACGTCTACGGCGGGACCTTCGCCGGAAACATTGTGGCCAACAAGGACTCCTGGAACGTTACGTACCTTTCAGGCTGCCACAGCATGGATTGGCGCACGACCAGGTGGCTCGGTCCGAACAACGTGCCGTACCAGACGAACTGCTCGGGGAATCTCTTCTGAGGGACGACAGCCCGGGGGCGTATCTCTCATCGAGTACGGCGGAAGAGGAGAGGGGCCGGGGTGGCGAGATCCACCCCGACCCCTCTCTTGCGTCGCTTCGTCTCGCGGGCGCCACCTGGCGGAGGCAGCGCCCGTGCTCACCACCAAGGATGCTCGGCCTTCGGGCGATGATGAGATACTGTCGCCATGAAGTACCTTGCAATCAGCGTCGCAATCGGCATGGCCGTCTTCACCGCGGTCTCTATCGCTCTGGCCGACACGTGGTCGTATCTCGTCGTGGCCAACGTCGGGCCGCTCAGCATCTCCACGTTCGACTTGCTGTTCTTTTCGGCTGTGGGTCTTCTGCTCGTCGCCAGCGCGATGGGAATCGGCCGAGAGCGGGAACCGACGAACCGCCTCGTGCTCTCGCTCTGCTGGTTCTACATCGGCTACCAACTCCTCGTCGTGCTTCCTGCGGCGGTGCTGCTGCACGACCTGAGAGTGGTCGATGTCGAACGCCTTATTGAGGTGCGCCTGGCTCTGCTGCTCATCCCCGTCACCTACGGCGTCGTCCTTCGCTACTGGAGTCCGAATATCATCGTCACGCTTCTGGACTTTGCTGCGGTCGGGCTGCTCGTCTGGGTCGTGTTCAACTACCTGACGAAGGGGCCGCACGGCTATATGGAGAGCGGTGTGTTCCGGCTCCGCGCGGTGTGGGGCGGGGGGATCCTGTTGTTCGGCTGGCTTCTCCTGACGTCACTGTTCTACTGGCCAACCAGGGTCTGGCGGCTTGTGCTCGCCGGTCTCGCGCTTGCGGGGCTCGGCCTCGCGAACGAGCGGTCCGGCCTGGTTGCATGCGCCGCCAGCTTCATCGCCGTCCTCTTCGCGGTGCGCGGGGTGAGCCGGAGGGTGCTCATTGCGCTCGTTCTGATTGTGGCCGTTGGCGCCGGCGTCTACCTGTCTTCGTCGCCGGCGGTCCGGCAGAGCATCGCCTACTCGATCACGACGGCGACCAACCCCTCCTCCGACCAGACCGCACAGGACCGCGTCATTCGGAGTGCTCTGGGCATCACGTACTTCGAACAGCATCCCTTCGGCGACTACGTCTGGAATCGCAGTTTCTATGCCGTGAACCTCGGCAGTGCCGACTTCGTGCCGCACAACTTCGTGGTCCAACTGCTGGTGACTCAGGGGGTCATCGCGAGCGGCATCCTTTTCGCCATCATCGGCCTCGCCGGGTTCTTGGCGTGGCGCAATCGTCGCGACAGGCTGAGCAGCGTCCTCTTGGCGTATCTCGTCTTCTACTTTGCATTCTGCCTGCTCAACGCCAATGTCGACTTGCGCGAGAACGTCTCCCTGTACTTCATCACCGTCGCCCTCATCCTGCATCAGAACAGGGAGCGGTCACTCCTCCTCCGCGCCGCGGTCTCCGCGGACACTGCGGAGCCACCTCGAGGCGGCGCTGGACTGCCTCTCGAGAACAAAGGGCTCGGCCTCTCGCCGGGTCGATCAAGGCCCGTTCACGATCGGCGATAGGAGGTCCCTGTGCGCGTTCTGTGGTTGACGCAATCCCAGCTGCCGGCGGCCACCGGACAGTCGTCGATGATCTTCGGAGGCTGGCACGAGGGCCTGCGCTCGGCACTCGAGGAGTTCGAACCGGAGTTGGAACTGGGCATCGTTTCACTCGGACCGGTCGAGCACGAGCCTCTTCATGTGGGCAACGCGACATACTTCTCGCTCCGGGTGCCCTACGGCGGTGGCCGCGCACGAAGGGCCGCGAGGGCGTGGATGGAGAGTGGCGTGGCCCCGAGAGGCCCGGTAGAGGAAGCAGCCGCCATCGGGCGTAGCTTCCGCCCGGACCTCGTGCACGTGCACGGGACCGAACACTATCTCGGTCTCGCCGCGTTGCAGCTACCCTTCCCGACGGTCGCGACCCTTCAAGGAATCGCGAGCGTATACGAGCGCTTCGTTCTGGACGGGTTCACGTGCCCCGAGGTCGCCCGCAGCGTGTTCACGCGCGACTTCGTTCGTGGCACGAGCCTGCTGCACGGCCACTTCAGCATGCGGCGCCGGGCACGGGTCGAGGCGCGCATCGTGAGTGGTCTGTCCTGGTTCATGGGGCAGACCGACTGGGACCGCGATGTCCTCAGGCTGCTCAATCCGCCCGCGACCTACTTCCACACCGAGTGCATCATGCAGCAGGCCTTCTACGAGCATCTATGGCACCAGCGTGACCGGAAGCAGAAGATCATCTACTGCACGTCGGGGGCGGCACCCTACAAAGGGCTCGAGATGCTGATCGAGGCTTTTTCCCTGCTGCGGCGCGCCGGCTACGCCGACGTGGCTCTCAGGGTGGCCGGGCCGATTCCGGACTCCATGATGTGGGCCCCACTGGCTCGGCTTGCCTCGCGGCGAGGCGTGGAGGGGGACATCGCCTGGCTCGGACCCCAGGGAGCAAGCGGGCTGGTCGCGGAGCTCGAGAACGCGGACGTCTATGTGCTGCCGTCCCACATCGAGAACCAGCCCAACTCGCTGCTCGAGGCCATGCTCCTCGGCGCCCCATGCGTCGCCGCGTCCGTAGGCGGCGTGACCGAGCTCGTCGACCACGGCACCAGCGGCCTCGTGTACCACGACAGCGACCCGTACGCGCTGGCTGCCGCGATTATGAGACTTCTCGACGACCCCGCCTTTGCGCGTTCTCTCGGTGACGCCGCCCGGGCGCAGGCGCGGGCGCGCTATGACCGCGAGACTGTCGCTCACAGGACGGCGGAGATCTATCGCGAGGTGCTCGCTTCAGCGGCGCGCGCCGGTTCGTCGGACCCGGCACTGACATCGCTTTCCGGAGGGTGATGGCGCGGTGCCCTTCCCATTGCAGAACGGCGACCGCCGTCTTCGCGTCGTCATCGTCATCCGCTCTTACGGCTTCCCCGAAGGAATGGCGGCAACGAATCGCGTGCGCCTGCTGGGACGTGCCCTGCTGGAGCACAGCGTGGACGTGCGTGTGATCTGCATGCGCGTCAGCGAGGACTCCTCTGACGTGCGCAACAGGCGCGTTTCGGGCATCGCCGACGGCATCCCCTTTGTCTACACGCCGGGGTCGACCGTTCGGTCTGGGTCCTTCGTGGTCCGTCGCCTTCGTGAGGCCACGGGGTACGTGCGCACATTGTCACTTCTGCGACGTCTCAAGCAGCGGGGTCTCTTGGACTGCGTGTTCCTGGCCGATGGCGGCAGCGAACGATGGTACGCGAGCGTCTATGTTCTGCTCCAGTGGCTGGACCGGCTCTCCGTGCCGGTGATCACGGAGTTGAACGAATTCCCTCGCATGCAGACGTGGCTTCCAGGGAGCCTCATGGGTCGACTCTCGCACCTGTCGGGCGCGCGGGCTGCGGTGACCATCTCATCATGGCTCTCCGAATGGGCCGCGGCTGAGGCACGACGGATTGGCCGCACGGTCGATGTTGTCGAGATCCCGATCTTGGTGGACGTCGACGAGCAGGAACCCTCGCCGTATCAGGCCGGAGACCTGTTCGTGTACTCAGCATCGCCCGCCTATAAGCGGGACCTCGCGTTCGTATTCAGGGCCATGCGCCACGTCTGGCGACGGCGACCCGAAGCAAGGCTCATGGTGACGGGCATGCGCGCGGAGGACATTTCGGTCATCATCGACGGGGAACGTGTGCGGACGGCCGTCGACGACGGGAGGATCCGGATCTCCGGCTACGTCGACAGGGCCGTTCTTCTCGCCGCCTATCGGGAGGCCGCGGGCCTGCTGATTCCGCTTCGTGATGACGTCCGCTCGAGGGCGAGGTTCCCGAGCAAGCTGGGTGAATACCTGGCCTCGGGGCGCCCCGTCGTCACGTGCCTTGCGGGGGAGGTCAGGCGCTTCCTCCTGGATGGCGCGACCGCCTACATCGCGACGCCCGACGACGTCGGGGCGTTCGCCGACAAGATAATCGATGTGCTGGATGACGCGGCCAAGGCCGCCGCCGTCGGTGCTGCCGGTCGCCTGGCGGTTGAGGAGCTCTTCTCGTATCGCGAGCAGGGCGGCCGATTCGCCGGCCTGCTCGAGCGAGTCTGCCGCTCCGCTGAAGAGTCGTCCGCGCCTGAAAGGACGGATTCCTACTGCGCGTTGGACAGCAGGCCCTGACTCTCGATGAAGTCGGCGATCGTCCGGGCGATCATGCGATTGGCGCGGGCGTTCCAGTGGTCGCCATCCGCAGCTTCAAAGCGGACGCGATGCGCCGCCCAGTCTCGTGAGAAGACATAGCGCAGGTCAATGAACGAGCACTGGGAGTGGCTGCTGCAGGCTTCCCTGATGGCGCGTCCATCCGGGAGCAACGGGGACTGTGCGACCAGCCGCGGCGCGAAATAGCGCCGTCCGTCGTCCCAGACGAAGGTGATGGGGACGCCCAGGTGCTGCTCGCACAGGGTGCGGACCATGAACTCCGCCGCCGGCAACAATTCTTGCCATCTGCGGTCGCGTTCCGCTGTGGAGACTCCGGGGCCGGTGTCGTTGCCGCGCGGTCGAGGGATGGAAGCTCCCCGAACGCCGGGAAGGTCAAGCTGGGCGTTGTAGCGCAGGTAGTCGACGAGGGCCGACTTCTTCGCCAGCGCGATCCTGGGCGTCAGTGAGAACGCCTGGCTCGGCGGCACCTCCACATACGATGCGCCCTGCTCCGCGAGCTGCCACCAGAATGGGGAAGGCGTGCCGTTCTCGCGCAGGCTGGCGCTGACGTCCTCCGCGTTCGCGAAGATGGTCAGCACCGCCGGCTGAAAGCGCTCGCCCACGTAGCGGCTCGCGGCGACGTACTGTTCCAGATACCCGCACGGGACCCCGAACGCGTAGGAGTCGGTCCCGGGCCAGCATCTTGGGGAGATAGGCGTCGACGTGCTCGTCCGTGTCGGCGAGGTAGCCCGCGATGTACGAGTCGCCTATCAGAGCCACCGTCGGCCGCCTGCTTTCGGCGCGGGACGCGTAGTCGACGTCGCTGTTCCAGCCCGCGTTGTTGATGTGCCACGTGCCGCCTCGAAGGCACAAACGGCCGATCGTGATGAGACCCGTTGGCGAGCCCTGCGGGTCGAACAGGTACATGGTCGCCGGTTGTCGCTGATAGTTGTTCGGCGGCACGGATGCGGGCATCACGGTACGGAACCACACCTCCGCTACCGCGCCCAAGACGAGGGCGAAGACGGCGACGCGGACCAGAAAGGCGAGCGCTCCTCTCGGCCTAGAACTGGACATAGATCCCCTGCCTCGTGCCGAGGTAGCCGAAGATGAGCAACGAGATGCACAGGCCGCCGCAGGCGGCCCAGCGCGCCGGGAGCGGCGCCCCGGAGATGGAGAGGCCGTGCTCCCAGCCTCGGGTGAACCACTCGTAGACCAGGGACGCCGAAAGTCCCAGAACGGGAAGAAGACGGCCATGGTCGCCGGTGCCGGCCGGGTGCGCGGGCGCTTGGCCGATGTAGTCGATTGCGGCGCTCAGCGTCGGAGCGCGGAAGAACACCCAGGCGAAGGTGACGAGCGCGAAGACGACGACGTCGGCCAAGATGGCGTTCGTGCCTCCCATGACGAGTTGCGCAGCCGCGCCGCACGGGTGCGGATCGGGCTCTCGGCGATGAGGTAGCAGCCGTGGAGACCTCCCCAGACGATGAACGTCTGGTCGGCCCCGTGCCAGAGGCCGACGAGGAGGAACGTCGCAAGCATTTTGAAGGCGCGTCGCCAAGGACCGACGCGGCTGCCGCCGAGCGGGATGTAGACGTAGTCGCGCATCCAGCTGGCGAGGGTGATGTGCCAGCGCCGCCGGAACATCCGCACCGAGACGGAGAAGTACGGATAGTCGAAGTTCCTCGAGAGCCGCAGGTTGAACAGCTTGGCGGTGCCGATGGCGATGTTGGCGTAGCCGAGAAGTCGCAGTAGAGCTGGACCGAGTACAGGACGGCGGCGGCGACGAGTGAAAGGCCGTCCAGGTGCGAGAAGTTGCGCCAAACGTAGTGGACTTGCACACCGATGTTGTCGGCGATCAGCATCTTCTTGGTAAATCCCCAGAGCACTTGTCTCAGGCCGTCGCGAGCTCGGGCGTCGTCGAAGGTACGGCGCTTCGCGAGTTGGGGCAGCAGGTCGCGCGGCCGAGTGATGGGCCCCGGCAAGCAGCTGCGGGAGCTGAGCGCCGTGGCGTAATCGACGACGTCGCTCGTCGGCTTGACCTTGCCCCGGTAGACGTCGATCACGTAAGAGAGGTTCTGGAAGAGGTAGCAGCTGATCCCGACCGGCAGCACGAGGTGCAAGGTCGCCCAGTCGGCGTGGAGTCCGAAGTCTCTCAGCATCGCCGAATTCGGCGAAGAAGCCCAGATACTTGAACGTGGCCAGCGCCCCAAGGTCGATTAGGACGACGATAGGGAGGATCGCGCGACGTCGCGCTCCGGGACGAGACAGGGCGAGCGCGCCGAGGAACCCGGTCGCCGTGACGCCGGCCAGCAACAGGCACCAGCGCCAGTCCCAGACCGCGTAGAAGACATAGCTGAGCGCGAGGAGGGCGAGATTCTGCAGTGCTCGGCCCCGTGAGAGCCGCGTGGCGACGTAGTACACGCTGAACGACCCCGCCCCGAACAGCGCATAGTTGTAGCTCGCGAAGAGCATTGAAGCGACTCTACCAGAGGCGCACACCCGGTCGCGAGGCGGCGAAGCACGACGGCGTAGCTACCCCAGGGTGGGTCAGCAGCGCTACCATGGCGCCGGTACCATCGACAGCATCGGGTTCTCATGGAGGGTGCAGAACGAATGCGGGTGCTCATGCTCACGGCACATCCGGGCATTTCGGGCCCTTTGCCCAAGCTGGCTCCGCTGATGATCGACGAGATGCGTCGGCTGGGGTGCAAAGTGAGCACGGCGCCCTGGAGCCACCGCGAGGCGAATGAATCGCTGCTCGCCAAAGCGGCAGGCAGGACTCGGGACCTCCTCCGCGTCCGGCGGTGCCTGAGGGCGGAGCCTGTCGACGTCATGCTCGTCACCACGACGCACGACTGGCCCGCTCTGCTCCGCGACGTGCCGCTTCTTGCGCTGACACGCGGGCTGTGCCGAGCTCGCGTCCTGCATTTTCACGGCAGCATGGTCGACAGGCTCGTGGGCCCCGGTCATACCTTCATGAAGCTCTGTTCGAGATGGCTGGTCCGGCGCTGCGATGCAGTCCTCGTCTTGTCCAGGGAGGAACGCGATCTGTGGACGGCGTTCTGCCCCGAGAGCCGGTTCGAGGTGGTCGTCAACCCCTTCGTCCCCGTGGATGCCCCGCTCCCGCCGCCGGAGCCTCATGATCCGCCCGCGCTGCTGTTTGTCGGTCGGCTCATCCCTGAGAAGGGCATCTTCGACCTCCTCGATGCCATGCTGATCCTGCGTGACGGGAAACGCTGCGTCTTGCGAGTCGCCGGCAAGGGGCCGCATGAGAAGGTGATGCGACATCGCGTTGCCGAGCTGGGACTGGACGACAGGGTCGAGTTCGTCGGCTACGCACGTGGGGACGCATTGGCGCGGTTGTACGAGTCGTCGCTGGCGCTCGTGTTGCCCACGTACTTCGGTGAGGGCTTTCCTACTGTCATCACGGAGGCCATGAGCTATGGCCTCCCGGTCGTGACAACGCCGTTGCGTGGAGCGGCAGACCTCCTCACGGAGATCGAGAACGTCCTGTTCGTCCCGCCCCGCCGGCCGGCGGAGCTGTCACAGGCCCTGAGGCGACTGCTCAATGATCCGCGTCTCGTTGCCGATATGGGGCAGCGAAACCGGGAGAGGGTGCGTGAGTTCGCCCCGGCCGTGGTCGTGCCGAAATATCTTGAGATCATGAACAGCCTGGTCAATAGCGAAATGGAGCCGCATGGATCCTCCGAGTGAGGTGATCCTGAAGACGCGCGTCGACATCGTCGACGCCGCCGCCGCCGGTTGGCTGGTCGCCGCATGGGCTCGCGAGGGTGCGGGTCGAATGGTGTGCGCGCTCAATGTCCACATGGCCATGGAGGCGGTCGACGACCCGGCGTTCGAGTCCGTCATCAATGGTGCCGATCTCGTGGTCGCCGATGGACGGCCGATCGTCTGGGCATGCAAATCGCTCGGCCGCCGCAATGCTGTGCAGGTACGTGGCTTCGACCTCATGATCCGGCTTTGCGCGATCGCCCAGAGGGAAGGCTTGAGGGTCGGTCTCTACGGAGGCTCGCCGGCGACGGTGCGTGAAGTCTCGAGCCGACTGCTCCGGGTCTATCCGGGGCTCGACTTGGTCCACAGCATCGCGCCGCCCTTCAGGGCGCTGACGCCGCAGGAAGACGCGCACGACGTGCACCAGATCCGGGAAGCAGGGGTCCAACTGCTCTTCGTTGCCCTTGGCTGCCCCAAGCAGGAGCGCTGGATGGCGCTCCACCGCAGCGAGCTTGGATGCACCTCTGTCGGCGTCGGGGCCGCCTTCGACATGCTGACGGGGCACCACCGCCCCGCGCCGCGCTGGCTGCAGCCGATAGGACTCGAGTGGGCCTACAGGCTCGCGCAGGAGCCGCGCAGACTATGGAGCCGCTACGCGAAGCACAATTCCCGGTTCGTCCTGTACTTCGCCGCCCAGTGGGCACGCCATCGACGGGGTGATGTTCGGCCGCACCGTGACGGGAGCGCCTGATGGGATCCGGTATGTACCGGTACTCGACCAGCGCGTTGATGGGGCAGGCTGATAGCATGTGGTCACAGGCTGACGGGACGTGGAGGACGATTCAGTGGCCGATCTGAGCCAGGAAAGCACTGCTACGCTGAGCGATTTCGTGCGTGTCGTGTGGCTGCGCAAGTGGCTGGTTCTCGCTTTCGTTGTCGTGTTCACCGCGCTTGCGGCCGGCTACTCGTTCACTCGACCTGACGTCTTCGAGGCGAGCGCGCGCATGATGTACTCGCCCCCCACGAACGTGAACAATCCCGGCAGCGTGAGCTCCGTCGACGTCAACACGCTCACGATCCAGCTTCAGAGCGTGGGCAATGTCATCAACAGCTCGCGCGTTCGCGAACAGGCTACGGCGGAGCTCGGCAAGTCGAAGGCCAACGCCGCCTACACGGTCACCGCGACCGTCGTCGTCCCCTTGGGGACCAACAGCAACGCGATCCCGGACAGCGTCGATGTCACTACCCAGGCTGGATCTCCGGATCTGGCCGCCGACGTGGCGAACGCTTACGCCCGTGCGGTCATCCTTGTGCGCAAGGAAGACCAGCAGCAGAGCCTGCAGGCAGCTCAGGCCGTCATCCAGAAACAGCTCGATGTCTTTCAGTCGCCCGAGTCCAAGCTCAGCCCGGACTACGCTTCTCTCTCCTTGGAGTTGCGCAATCTGCAGCTCGCCGAGGCGACCGTCAACGGTGACTTCGTCGTCTTCGCGCCGGCCACGCCGCCCGCCGCGCCGGTCTCTCCCAAGCCGGTCAAGACTGCCATACTCGGGCTCTGTGCCGGGTTGTTCTTCGGCATCGTGGCGGCCTTCGTGGTGTCGCAGTTCGATGTGCGACTCAGGACGTACAGAGAAGTGGCCGGCGTCCTCGGCCTGAACCTGCTCGGCAGGATTCCTCGACTGCCTCGAACGGGCTCGCACAATGACGAGCTGGCGGCGCTCTCTGACCCCGGTGGGACATTCAGCGAGGCGATGCGGGTCATGCGTGCAAACCTGGATTGGAGCAACATCGACGGTCAGCTGCGCATGCTGCTCGTGTCGAGTTGCCTGAAGGGGGAGGGCAAGACGTTGGCCGTCTGCAACTTCGCGGTCACTCTGGCTCGCGCTGGCAAGAACGTGATCGTCATTGACGCAGACCTGCGCAGCCCGCGCGTTCATCGTGTGTTCAACATGACGAACGTTGTCGGGTTGTCGTCTGTGGCTTTGGGCAGCGCCAAGCTGGAGGATGCGCTGCGTCGCTTCGAGCCTGGTGAGGTCCGCGTGCGTACGGCGAGCAAGCCACAGGGTCCCACCAACAGTCTCGCTCGCTGGGAGGGATCACTGCGCATCCTCACGTCCGGCCCGCTGCCGCCCAACGCGGGAGAGGTCGTCGCCTCACGGCGTGTCCACGCCGTGCTCACGGCCATCTCCGAACTAGAGGCCGACTACGTTCTCATCGACGTCCCACCGCTGCTCGGGTTCGGGGACGCGGGGGCGCTGGCTCCGAGCGTGGACGGTCTGGTGATGGTGGTGAACGTCAAGAAGGCTCGTCGCCCGGTGCTCGAGGAGGGTCGTGATGTGCTCGAGTCATTGCCGTGCCGCAAGGTCGGGCTTGTGGTCACGGGGGAAAGAATCGAGGAGTCACACTACTCGAACTATTAGATTCCTGTGGACCTCCTCCGGCCGTCTCATGCTGGCGGAAGCGACGTCTGGCGAGGTGGACCCCCCGGAGGGCTTCAGCCTCCCGAGCTTCAGGAGGGCGAGGTGAGCGGAGTCGGTTGGTCCCGCTCACCGAGCCTTCCAACGCCGGCTGGCGCTGTGTCCGGCAGTCCCCACAGCCGCCACAGCGTGACCGCGTAAGTGACGAGCAGCAGCGTGTTGCGCGTGACGACGATGGCCAGCGGCGCCGGTTGCATGCTCAGCAGGTTCCAATACAGCGCCGGGAACTCTGCTTGAGTGAGCGCGAGCGTGAGACCGCCGAACATCGCGACCCAGCGATCGCGGGCCGCGACCAGCACCCAGGCCGGCAGGACCCAGATGAAGTACTGTGGCGAGAGCACCTTGCCGAAGGTCATGAGCGCGAGCAGGAGCGCCAGTACGACGAGCGCCTGATCGGATGGGGCCCGACGCAGGCGGTGACGCCTGAGCCACACGACGAGGTAGACGGCGGCCACGGCGAGCAGCGTGAGGCCGCCGGACACGTCGGCGGCGAGGCTGACCCCGGGGGCGATGAGGGAATGGGAGCCGTGGCTCCAAGCCCACGTAGCCCAGTCCGCACCGAGCAGCTGACCGAACAGCTGCGGCGTCCCGAGGACGCTCTCGATCTGCAGCGGGCGCTCGAGGTGATACTGGAACGTGTACCAGACGCCGGACCAAGACCTGAGCACGTAGGGCAGGAACGGCGCGACGGCTGCGGCCGCGAAGCCGACCAACGGCCACGCCCAGCGCCGCGGCGGCCCTGCCAGCAGCAGGACCAGGGGCAGCAGCGCCACGGGCGTGATCTTGAGCGCGAACCCCATGCCGATGACGAACGCCGCGGTTGTGTACCAGCGTGCGGAAAGACAGAGAATGAAGATCGCCACCAGCAGCGCCACCGCGACGTCGTAGCGGTTGATGACGATGGTCCCGATGAGGGCAACGCCCACCGGGAAGAGGACCGAGGCCGCGTACGCCCTCCCGCCGCGGGGCCAGAGGCGGCAGGCAAGGTAGGCCGTGACCACGCCCGTAGCGACTGTGATCGCCCCCATCAGGATGTTGAACCAGATCCCGTACAGGCTCTCGCTGCTGGTGTGACCGGGGACGCGGAACAGCGCCACGGCGAGCGGTGGGTACTCGACCTCGAACGAGTTCGTGTACGGCGTCTCGCCCTGCGGCGATGCGCGAGGCGTAGCCCCAGTACACCGGCAGGTCGGTGATGTCGTGCATGCCGTACCAGAGGTTGGGGAAGAGGACGCCCATGACAAGCAGGGTGAGCAACCCGGCCGTGACCATGGCGACCCACTTGTTGGGCGCGTGACGGGCGTATGACGCGCCGCCGCCGGAAAGGGACGGCGCCGGGTCGTGCGGATGCGGCTGGGGAGAGGGTGGAGCGCTCACGCGCCGCGGAAGCTCCAGAGCTTGTTGAACACGAAGTTGATCGGCATGACGCAGGCGATGGCGACCAGCTGGCTCAGGTTGTCGCTAAGGTGCAGGCCGTGCAACGCGACCGTGAAGACTCCGAGATTGACGAGATAGGCGACGATGCTGACGGAGAAGAACTTGGGCAACTCGCTGGAGACCGCGCCGCTTGAGCGGAAAGTCCAGCGGCGGTTCAGGTAGTAGTTGGTCAGCACAGAGACCACAAAGCCGAGCAGGTTGCCCAAGTACTTGGCCACGGTGGGCGTATCGCCGGCCGCCAGCCGCCACAGCACCAGCGTAAGGTTGAACACGACGAGGTTGACGAGGACGCCGCTGGCGCCGACGAAGCAGAACTTGATGAACTGCTTGCCGCTCTCTCTGAGACATGCGTCCACGGGTCACCTTGGCTGCGGTGGGGAGAACGGCCGCGCAACGCCACAGTGCCGGCCGCGCGGCCGCGGGACCGTCCGTCATGATACGCGATGCCCGCGTGGGCCGAAAACCGGGAGGGCAGAGCCCGCGATATGTCCTGCCCGCGCCGAAAGGACTCTGCGTCAGTGTCATCGCTCCTTACAGGACGAACCTTCCTGTCGTCGGCTCTGTGGCATATGGTGCTCAGCGTAGGCCGGACAGGCGCGTCCTACCGGGCGCGATGTCCCGAACGTGACGGGCAACGGCGTGGTCACCGGCATACCGAGTGTCTCGCGCCGAACCCACTACGCCGGCGGCGGTGGCGCACTTGACGGATCCCACACCATCTCAGCGGGGCGGCGGCAGGCGGCGGCTGCGTCTCTTCGCCTTCGCTGCGCTCGTCATCGTTTGCTGCGCCATCGCCGGCGGAATCCTCGCGCTAGTCCGGCCTGCGCATCCTCCCCCCGTTGGGAGTGGATCCGTGAACGCGGTCTCTCCCAGGGTCGTCCGCGGACGCCTTCTCGATTTCACGATCGTGGAGCACACGTCCCGGTACGACGTCGTCACGGGCCACGCCCATCGCTTCACGCTGCGGCACGACGCGCGCCGGATCAATCTTGGAGAGCTTGGTCTGTGCGTCGTGGTCGGGCGCACGGAGCACGCCGTCGTTCTACGCTCGCCGGTCCTCCCCCCAGTCGCGCTGGCCGACGCCCACGACATCGTCTACGAGGGGGTCGATTTCGAGGGTCGAGGGTCAGGCCTGGGGGCGGTCTCCGGAGTCGTCTTTATCGAGGGCGCGAGTCACGACCTCACCTTCAAGGACTGCGTCATCGGGACCAACCAGGACGGCGTAGGGAACGGTGTCAAGATCGTGGACACGGGCCGCGGCATGCACGACATCACCTTCGACCACTGCACGTTCAAATACCAGCCCAAGATGGGGTTCGAGTGCATCAGGCGCGCGAACCCTGGTGAGGGTGGCACCGGGGGTCCGGGCTACCAGCGCGTGAACGTCGTGGACTGCACCTTCGCGGCGAGTGCCGGTGAGGCGATATCCTATGACGATGACTACGGGGCTGTCATGCCCGCCGGTCACTGCAACGTTTCGAGGAACTGGGTCGACGGCGCGGGCGTCGGCAGCAGCTATGCGTACGGATCCGTGATCGAGAACAACGGCGTCCACGACATGGCGTGGACGGACAACTACTTCGGGGCGGGGCGCGATTCCATCGTCAACATCAGCGGCCGGGGAGGAGGACCCCTCGACATGGTCTGCTCGGGCAACGTCTACGATGGCCTTCACGTGCCCGCGGGAGTCAGCCTTCACAACCAGTGCGTCACCATCCACGACGCCTCCGGGGTGCGCTTCGACGACACGATCATCAACAACCCTTATGGATACTCGAGGGTCTGGGCATACCTGAACAACTGCAGCGACTTGGACTTCGGTTCCTCTGTGGTCAGGAACATCACGGGGGCACCCTCCGCGGTGTACGGCAGCGGCAACACGAACATCGTGTGGCCGACCGTCGAGTCACGGCCGGCGAGTGCGGCACGTGCCACAAAGGTCGGTGCACGACCTTGGGCTGGTCGGGAGTCACGTGAGACCGGCGAGGACGACGTCGGTGGGGGAGTACGGCTGCCGCCGGCGTCAGCTCGGCAAGCGGGTCAGGCTGTCGTTCGAAGCTGCTCTGTTCGTGTCGCCGAGGCCGCCGTGGTGGCACCCGCCTCGGCGGACTCAGGCAGCTTCCAGACCGCTACCGCGGCCGCGATAGCCGCTGCGACGAGCACGGCGTTCCGCACGACGACCACGGCCACCGGGCCGGATTCCAGGGCCACCATGCGCCAGTAGAGCGCGGGGAACTCGACCTGCGTGAGGGCGATGGCGATCAGCGTCAGGATGCCGGTCACGCGCTGGTACCCGTTCCTCCCGACCACGACCAGCGCGACCAGCGGGAAGGTCCAGCAGAGGAACTGCGGCGAAAGCACCTTGTTGGCGACGGTGAAGGCGAGGACGCAGGCCAGGGCGGCGACGGGGATGAACTCGGGCGCCGCCCGCAGCAGCATCCGGCGGCGCCAGACGAGCAGGTAGACGCCGGCTACGAGGAGGAGGCCGACCCACACGGAGAGCCGGGCGACGAGGTGGCTGCCGGGGCCGGCGAGCGACTGCGAGCCGAACGACGTGCCGGTGCCGATGCCCCACTTGCCCATCGCGCCGGCGATCAAGTACGGCGTGCCCGGTACGCTCTCGATCTGCAACGGGCGCTGAGCGTGATAGGTGATGATGTTCGTCAGGCCGTGGAAGCGGCCGAGGAACGGCAGGAACGGCACGATCATGAAGACGAGGAAGCCGGCGAGCGCGTAAAGGGCGCGCCGGCGGGTCTCGGCGACGATCAGCACCAGTGGGAGCAACAGCCCCGGAGTCAGCTTGAGCGCCACGCCGACGCCGAGCGCGGCGCCCGCCGCGGTCGTGTGCCGCCGGGCCAGGAAGAACAGGCAGGCGGCGAGCGTGAGCGCCACCGCCACGTCGTAGCGGTTGGCGGTGATGGCGCCGGCGGCGAGGACGGCGGCCGCGTAGGCGCCCGCCGCCGCCAGCGGGCGCGCGAGACCGCGCCACAGCGCCGCCGCCGTGGCGCCCGTGAGCGCAGCCGCGATCGAGCAGAGAGCGATCATCTCGGCGGCGAACCAGTTCGGGTACACTGCGGCGTCCACGTGCGGCGGCAGCGTGAACAGCGGCAGCGCCAGCGGTGGGTACTCGAACGAGAAGTCCTTGTAGACGCGCATGCCGGCGGCGACCTTCTGCGCGTACTCGAGGTACACGGTGATGTCGGAGACGTCGAAGAAGTGGTACCAGGGTCCGCCCGCGCGCAGCAGCCAGATCAGGAAGATCCAGACCACGGCTTGGAAGGCGACGGCGGCAGCGATGATCAGGGCGGCCTCGCCGCCCGGCCGGGAGACGGGCCCGAGGAGCGCCGCCTCCGCTGCGCCGGCCGGCGCCGTCCGCGCGCTCATCGCCGCGCCAGCCACTCGTCCACCTCGCCCAAAACGGCCGCGAAGTCGGTGAGCGGGCGCCACTCGAGCCCCTCCTTCGCGCAGCGCTCGGCCAGGTGACCGCGCGCGAAGACGAGGTCGGCCTCACGCGCAGGGCAGACGTCGCTGGGTCCGTCGCCGAACACGAGCACGACGTCGCCAGGGCGGCGTAGACGGCGCAGCACGCCGGCCTTACAGCTCCTCGGCCCGCAGCGTGGACAGTCGCTGAGCGCATCGCTGAACTCGAGGTGGTACGGCGGCCCGCCATCCGGGCCCGCGCCGACCAGCTCGCTGGCGAACAGCTCCACCGGCGGCAGCTGTTCGCGCTCCCAGAACGCCTCGATCGCCTCGCGGATGCCGGCGCTGACGATGGCCGACTCGCCGCCACGATCCCGCAGTTCCGTGAGGAACTCGCGGAGGCCCGGCATCGGCTCCGCGACCTCGAGCAGGCGCCGGATGAGCTCCGCTCGAGGCGCCCGGATCAGCCCGATCTGCCGGTCGAACACCTCGGCATGACTCATGCGGTCGTTGTAGGACTCCTCCTCCAGCTCCCACCACTCGTCGCCGACCAACGGTTGCAGCGCGATCTCGTTGCACTCATTCGTCGTCATCGTGCCGTCGTAGTCGAGGAGGGCGAGGAGGCGAGGGCCGGACGCGCCCGCGGCGCCCGTGCGTGTGGGACCGTCGCTCATGCCGAGAAGTCTACACGGGCGCGGCGGGCGCCGCCGCCGGGGGCACGCGCGCTCGTCTGGTAGAATCAGCGTTCCGGCCAGATGCAGCAGAAAGCGAGTCTCGTGAGCGACAGCCAGCCCCGGTTCCAGGACGTCTCGGCGCGCGTCGACTTCCCCGCGCTCGACGCCCGCATCCTCGCCTTCTGGAAGGAACAGAGGATCTTCGAGAAGAGCCTCGAGGGCCGCGACGACGCGCCTCTCTACGTCTTCTACGAAGGACCGCCGACCGCCAACGGCCGCCCCGGCGCGCATCACATCATCTCGCGCATCTTCAAGGACCTCTTCCCGCGCTACAAGACGATGCGCGGTTACCGCGTTCCGCGCAAGGCCGGCTGGGACACCCATGGCCTGCCGGTGGAGCTCGAGGTCGAGCGCCGCCTCGGCATCGACGGCAAGCGACAGATCGAGGCCTACGGCGTCGCCGAGTTCAACAAGCTGTGTCGCGAGAGCGTCACCGCCTACCTGGAGGAGTGGGTGCGCTTCACCGAGCGCATCGGCTTCTGGCTCGACCTCGACGACGCGTACTACACGTTCACGAACGACTACATCGAGTCGGTCTGGTGGATCCTCCGGCAGATCTGGGACAAGGACCTGCTGTACCAGGGCCACAAGGTCGTGCCGTACTGCCCGCGTTGCGGCACGGCGATCAGCAGCCACGAGGTGGCGCAGGGCTACAAGGACGTCACCGAGGACTCGATCTACGTGCGCTTCCCGCTCACGGCCGAGGCCGCCGCGCGAGTGACCGGCGAGGCGGCGACTGCGGACGGCGACGGCGAGCCCAAGCCCGTCTCGCTCGCCGTCTGGACCACCACCCCGTGGACGCTCATCAGCAACGTGGCGGCCGCGGTGCACCCCGACGTCGCCTACGCGCTCGCCCGAAGCCGCGGCGAGCGCTTCATCGTGGCCCGCGACCTCGTGGAGAAGGTCCTCGGCAAGCAGGCCGAGATCCTGCGCGAGTTCGCCGGCGCGGAGCTGCTCGGCCTTGAGTACCAGGCGCCTTTCGGCTTCATGCCCACCGACAAACGCGCGCACTTCGTCATCGGCGGCGACTACGTCACCACCACGGACGGCACCGGCATCGTCCACATCGCGCCCGCCTTCGGCGAGGAGGACATGCGCGTCGGGATGGAGAACGACCTGCCGGTCGTCAACGCCGTCGACCTGGAGGGCAAGTTCATCGCCGAGGTCGCGCCGTGGGCCGGCGTCTACGTCAAGGACGCCGACCCGGCCATCATCGCCGACCTCAAGGAGCGCGGCCTGCTGCTCGGCGTCGAGCCCTACGAGCACAGCTATCCGTTCTGCTGGCGCTGCGACACGGCGCTGCTCTACTACGCCAAGGCCACCTGGTACGTGCGCACGACGGCGATCAAGGACCAGCTCCTCAAGGCCAACGACGACGTGATCTGGCATCCGGAGCACATCAAGACCGGGCGCTTCGGCGAGTGGCTCGCCGGCAACGTCGACTGGGCGCTCAGCCGCGACCGCTACTGGGGCACGCCGCTGCCCATCTGGCGCTGCGAAGAGGGCCACACGCACTGCGTCGGGTCCATCGACGAGCTGCGCAAGATGGCGGCCGGGCCCGTTCCAGCGGATCTGGAACTCCACCGGCCCTACGTCGACGACGTCGTCCTCACCTGCCCGGACTGCGCCGGCGAGATGCGCCGCGTGCCGGAGGTCATCGACGCGTGGTTCGACTCAGGCTCGATGCCCTTCGGGCAGTGGCACTACCCGTTCGAGAACGTCGACCGCTTCGAGGAGCGCTTCCCGGCCGATTTCATCTGCGAGGCCATCGACCAGACGCGCGGCTGGTTCTACAGCCTCATCGCGGTAGCCACGCTGATCGAGGGCCGCAGCTCCTACAAGCGCGTGCTCTGCCTCGGGCACATCCTCGACGCCGACGGCCAGAAGATGAGCAAGAGCAAGGGCAACGTCGTGGAGCCGGACGACATCCTCGACCACCAGGGCGCCGACGCGTTCCGCTGGTTCATGTTCGCGAGCCAGCAGCCCTGGAGCCCGCGACGCTTCGGCCCCGAGATGGTCGACGAGGTGGTGCGCAAGTTCCTGCTCACGCTGTGGAACACCTACAGCTTCTTCACTCTGTACGCGAACATCGACCGTTTCGATCCCACGGCCCAGGAGTCGCCGCTCGAAGAGCGGCCGCTGGTCGACCGCTGGCTCGTGGGCGAGCTCAATGCGCTCGTCCAGGGCGTCACCGCCGGGCTCGAGGCCTACGACGCGACCGGTACCTGCCGCGCCATCCAGCAGTTCGTCGACGACCTCAGCAACTGGTACGTGCGCCGCAGCCGGCGTCGCTTCTGGAAGAGCGAGAGCGACGCCGACAAGCTGGCCGCCTACCACACGCTGTACGAGGCCCTCGTCACGGTGACCAAGTTGCTGGCGCCGTTCACGCCGTTCGTCGCCGAGGAGCTGTACCAGAACCTGGTGCGCTCGGTCGATGCCGCGGCGCCGGAGAGCGTGCACCTCTGCGCCTGGCCTGTCGCCGACGAGCAGGCCATCGACGCCGGCGTGTCGTTCGACATGGCGGCCGCGCGGCGCGTCGTCGAGATGGGCCGCGCCGCGCGCAACGCCGCGGCGGTCAAGACGCGCCAGCCGCTGGCCGAGGTCGTCCTTGCGCTGCCCGAGGCCGAGGCTCGCGCGGTCGAACGGCTGCGTGACGTCGTGCTCGACGAGCTCAACGTCAAGGAGCTCCGCCTCGTGAGCGGCGAGGACGAGCTCGTCGCGTACGTGGTCAAGCCGAATCTCAAGGTGCTCGGGCCGAAGCTCGGCAAGCGGCTCGGCACGCTGCAGGCGGCACTCAAGATGACCGACGCGTCGGCGCTTGTTGCCACCGTGCGCGCCGACGGCGCCGTGGTCCTCGAGCTCCCGGACGGCCCGCTGCGGCTGGTCGAGGAGGAACTCCTCATCGAGACCGGCTCGCCCGAGGGCTATCAAGTGGAGAGCGAAGGGGGTCGCGTCGCCGCGCTCAAGACGGACGTCGATGACGACTTGCGCGAGGAAGGCCGCGCGCGCGAGCTCATCCACGCGGTCCAGCTCGCGCGCAAGGCTGCCGGCCTGCGTATCGAGGACACCATCAGCCTGACGCTCGCCGTGCCGGAGGAACTGCGCTCGCCGGCAGAACGCCATCGTGGCGCCATCATGGCCGAGACGCTGGCCAGCGAGTTCGCCCTGGGCGAGGCCGCGGGTGACCACACGGAGACGGCACGGGTCGACGGCTGCGAAGTCGGCATCGGTCTCAGCTCGACGGGTACCATCTTCACCGTCACTTACGGCTAGACGAGGGTCACCGAAAGGCCGGCTGTGCGGCCGTCACCGACCCGGCCGGCGACGAAGGGAGAAGCCGTGGAAGAGCTGCGTGACGCATCGCTCGAACTGCTCGTCGATCTGGCTCGTCCGACGTCCCACGACACCGTGCTCGACTACGCCGCGGGCGCCGGCATGGCCGGCTTCGCGGTGGCGCCGGATGTGGCGGCGGTCGAGGCCGCCGACGAACTGCCCGACATGCTCGAGGAGGGCGAGCGCCTCGCCGCCGAGCTCGGGCTTGTCAACGTGGCCTTTTCTCTTGTGGACCTCCACGCGCTGCCTTACAAAGACGGGGCTTTCACCCTCGTCGTCTGCAGCAACGCGTTCCACTTGTTGCCCGAGCCGGCCACGGCGCTCGGAGAGCTGCAGCGAGTGCTCTCCGCGAGCGGACGCATCGTTCTTCTCGACCCGGTGGTGGGCGAGGAGACGGACAAGGCGTTCAACGAGATCGCCCGTCTGCGCGAGCCGGCGCACCGCCGGCATTACCGCCCCGAGGAGTTCGTGGAGATCGTCCAGGGCGCCGGCTTCAGCGTGCGTCGGCAGGAGAGTCTGCGGCGCACCATCGACCTCGACTACTGGCTGCAGGCGGCTGCGGTGCCGCCGCCCAAGGCGGACCTCATCCGCGGCCGCTTCAAAGTACTGCCGGTCAATGTCCAGGCGGCCATGGACGTCGCCTTCTCGGACAGACTCGTGAGCTTCAGCTACGACGTCGCGGGACTACGGCTCGAACGGGCGTGAGCTCACCGCCTCCGACGTACTACCGGGTCCAGCGTGACGAGCGCCGCCGCCGCCGTCGTCGGCGACTGACGGCCCTGGTCGTCGTCATCGCGGTGATCGTCGCGGCACTGGCCGTCGCGGTGGCCACCCCTTGGCTCGGTCACCTCGGACTGCCGTGGCCAGGCGACCTCCCCGCCGCGCCCGGCGGCTCCGGCGCCGCGATCAGCGCCGACGGCTCGCTGCGCATCGTCGGCGCCGAGGACCTCTGGCACAACGGCCCCGTCACGCTCCGCTTCCGCGACGCCGCCGGCCAACCCGCCGCCGCCGGCTGGCGCATCGACGGCGGCTCGTGGCAGGAGGGCAAGCGAGTGCACGTTCGCGCCCCGGAGGACCACAGCGGCGACGGGATGCACACCGTCGAGGCGCGGCCGCTCGGCGGCGGTGATGTCGCCGTGTCGGTCAAGGTCGGCGTCGACACGACGCCGCCCGAGGTCACGGCGGCGAAGGTCGTCCCGGAGCGCACCGACGGCGTCGGGACCTTGACGCTCTCGTTCGCGGCGCCCTCGGAGGAGGGCGTGACCGTCCAGTGGGCGGTCGTCGACGTCCTGGACAGGCCCGTCGGCGAAGAGGGGACTCCCACCGCGCCATCCGGTCCCACCACGGTCGACTGGCAGATCCCCAAGTTGGGGGGCGAGACGTTGGGCCCCGGCACCTACTGGTTGCGCGTGCTCGCCAAGGACCAGGCCGGCAACACGACGGAGGCGCGCGCCGGGATCGCCTGCGTGCATCCGGTCAAGGCGCGCGTCATCACCAGTCTGCCGGCTGCCGGCGACGAAGTGGCCCTCACCTTCGACGGCGGTTCGGGCTACGCCTGGCGCAGCCTGATGAACGAGCTCTACTCACACGACCAGGCCGGCACGTGGTTCTGCACCGGCGTCAGCGTGGACAAGTACCCGCAGATGGCGCAGCTCGCGGTGGAGCAGGGCCAGACGATCGGCAACCATAGTTACGACCACCCCGACTTCGGCGCCATCTCCTACGCGGAGCAGGTGAGCCAGCTGGACCGCAACTCCGACGCCTGGTGGAAGGCGTGCGAGGCGATCCCCCAGCCGTTCTTCCGGCCGCCCTACGGCTCGCAGACGGCGACCACGGTCAAGGCGGCCGGTGACGCGGGGTATCGTTACGTCGTGATGTGGAACGGCGACGCCGGTGACTGGCGCGGCCTCTCCGCCTCCCAGGTCGCCGCCAACGCTCTCGCCGCCGCCAAGCCGGGCGCGATCATCGTCTTCCACACCCAGTGGAACAGCGACGCCGCACTCCCGGCCGTGCTCAAGGGGCTGAAGGCGAAAGGCCTCAAGGCCGTGAGCCTGGCGCAGCTGTGCGCCGACGCCGGCCTGCCCTACTGAAGCCCGCTCTCCGGGTCGGCCGCCGCGCCCCCTGACCGCGTCTGACCATGCCTCGCTCGCCTCCGTGTCGCCAAGCCGTCCTCTCCGGCGCTGCCTATCGCACTGTCAAGGGTCAACCCTCGTCGTCCGTCAGCCAGCCTTCGTCCGTCAGAAGGAGCTCAGTCTCCGCGCCCTGCCCCGCCAGCACCCGCGCGACCTCGAAGTCACACACAGGCCGAACTGTGTCCACACCTTCCTCCTTGGAAGCGGCGTCAGGCGAGGGCGGCGGTGCGCTGGCGGCAGTGTGTCCAGGCGCGCACGAGTACGGGCATCCATGCGCCCGCGGATCAGAAGCAGTCCTCCCCTGCCGGCCGGCGGCAGGCCGGTCTGTGGCCGGCCGGATGCGCGGACGGGGCGGGCGCTCGCAAGGAGGGCCCGCCCCGTTCTCGTGATCTGAGGTGCGGTCGCGGCCAGAGCGTCGGCTTGGCGCGAGATCAGCCCAGGAAGGCTCCGAGCTCGTCGACGAGTTTGGCCTTGGGCATGGCGCCGACGATGCGGTGCTTGGCCTCGCCGGCCTCGAACGCGAGGATCGTCGGGATGTTCATGACGCTGAACTGCTGCGCCACGGCCGGCGCCTCGTCCACGTTGAGCTTCACGAACTTGACGTCGGGATAGTCGCCCGCCATCTCCTCGAGGACCGGGCCGATCATGCGGCACGGGCCGCACCACTCGGCCCAGAAGTCGACCAGGACCTTGCCGGGGGCCTTGATGACTTCGGCCTCGAAGTTGTCCTGCGAGACAGCGTCCACGTACGTCCTCCTGTGTAGGTTGTCCGTTGCCGCGGCCGCAGCGCACGGCCGGGCACCAGCGTAACGCGCCGCGGTGCTTCCGTCAGCGTTGCTTGCCTGCCGCTGCGGCTCCCTCGCCGCTCGCGTCCTTCGCCCCCGCCGGGGCGGCTTCGAGCTCGTCCAGATAGCGCTCGGTCTGCACCGCCGCGAGCGCTCCCTCGCCTACCGCCATGGCGATCTGCTTGAGCGGGTTGGCGCGCGCGTCGCCGCAGGCGAGCACGCCTGGCAGCGCCGTGCGCAGCAGCGCGTCCGTGACGATGTAGCCGTACTCGTCCAGTGCCACGGTGTCCTTGAGCCAGGCGGTGTTGGGGATCTGGCCGATATACATGAACACGCCGTTCACCGGCAGCCTGCGCAGTTCGCCGGACTTGACGTTCTCCACCTCGAGGTCCTCGACCATCTCGGAGCCCTCGATGCGCTTCGGGATGGAGTCCCAGACGAACTCGAACTTGGGGTTCGCGAAGGCGCGCTCCTGGGCGATCTCCGCGGCGCGCAGCTCGTCGCGCCGGTGCACGAGGTAGACTTTCTCGGCGAACTTGGTGAGGAACATGCCCTCCTCGACGGCGGAGTCGCCGCCGCCGATGACGGCGACCGTCTTGTCGCGGTACAGGGCGCCGTCGCAGGTGGCGCACCAGCTGACGCCGCGTCCGATGAACTCCGCCTCGCCCGGGATGCCCGAGCGCCGCGGCTCCACGCCGGGGGCGAGGATCACCGCGCGCGTGTGGATCTCCTCGCGGTCGGTGGCGACGACGTAGTAGCCCTCCGCATCCGCGTGCAGTCCGCTGACGCCTTCGATCTCGCGCATCTCGGCGCCGAACTTCTCGGCCTGTTCCTTCATCTTCTGCGAGAGGTCGAAGCCCGAGATGCCCTCGGGGAAGCCGGGGTAGTTCTCCACGAGGTCGGTGAGGGCGATCTGGCCGCCGGCCATGTTGCGCTCGAGGATGGCCGTCTTGAGACGGCCACGGCTGCAGTAGATTCCGGCCGTGAGGCCCGCGGGGCCGGCGCCGACGATGACGACGTCGAACACGTCGGCGCCGGTCTCGCTGCTGGGTTCAGACATGGGATGGGTTCCTCGTCGGGGGGTTCTATCGTGGGCGCGGTTCCTGCGTCAGTATACCCGCCGCGAACGCCACTCGGCGGCTCACAGGAGTCCGCGCGCGACGAGCTCTTCCGCGATCTGCACGGCGTTGAGCGCCGCGCCCTTGCGCAGGTTGTCCGAGACGACCCAGAGGTCGAGGCCGTTGGCGATCGTCGCGTCCTCGCGGATGCGGCCGACGAAGACGGGGTCTTCGCCCTCGGCCGGCAGCGGCATCGGGTACTGCAACCCCGCCGGGTCGTCGACGACGACCACACCCGGCGCCGCGGCGAGGAGCTCGCGCGCCTCCGCGGCGCTCAGCTTGCGCTTCGTCTGCACGTTCAGGGCCTCGCTGTGCGCGCCGAAGACGGGCACGCGCACGCAGGTGGCCGTGACCTTGAGGTCCGGGTCGGCGAAGATCTTGACGGTCTCGTCGACCATCTTCTGCTCCTCTTTGGTGCTGCCGGACGGCAGGAAGCTGTCGATGTGTGGCAGCACGTTGAAGGCGATCTGGTGCGGGTAGAACTGCGGCTCTACCGGCTCGCCGGCGGCCCACTGGCCGGCTTGGGCGGCCAGTGCGGCGATGCCGCCCTGCCCGCTGCCGGAGACGGCCTGATAGGTGCTCACGACGACGCGCTCGATGCCCGCGGCGTCGTGGATGGGCTTGAGCGCCACGACCATCTGGATGGTGGAGCAGTTGGGTGTCGCGATGATGCCGGTGTGCGTCGCCAGGTGGTCGGCGTTGACCTCGGGCACCACCAGCGGGACGCCCGGGTCCTGGCGGAACATGCTCGACTTGTCGATGGCCGTGGCGCCGGCGGCGACCGCCTGCGGCACGAACTCCTTGCTCACGGCGCCGCCGGCGGCGAAGAAGACGAGGTCGATACCCTCGAACGAGCCGGGGCCGAGCTCCTGGACCTCGATCTCGGCGCCGTTGAAGGGCAGCCGGCGGCCGGCGGAGCGCGCGCTGGCGAGGAGGCGCAGTTCCCCAACGGGGAACTCCCGCTCCTCGAGGATCGCGCGCACGGTGCCGCCGACGACTCCGGTGGCGCCGGCGATGGCGACGGCGTACTCGCTGGCGCTCATCAGCAGCTTCCCCGGTCGGAGGGCTCGTGGCTGACGGCGTCGTCGTCCAGTGCGAACACCGTGTGCAGTGAACGGACGGCTTTGTCGACGTGTTGCTTGGCGATGACGCAGGAGATCTTGATCGGCGAGGTGCCGATCATGTCCAGGTTGATGCCGAGATCGGCCAGCGTCTGGAACATCTTGGCGGCGACGCCGGGGTGGCTGCGCATGCCGGCGCCGATCAGGCTGATCTTGGCGATCTCGGCGTCGGTGTCGTACTCGCGCGCGCCCAGCTCCCGGACGATCTCCTTGAGCGTCTTGTCGGCAGCCGCGATGTCCTCGACCGGGATGGTGAACGAGATGTCGCTGTGGCCGCTCTCGCTGGTGTTCTGGATGATGGTGTCGACGTTGACGTGGGCGGCGGCCAGCGCGGTGAAGACGCGGGCCGCTACGCCCGGCCGGTCGGGGACGCCGCGCAGGGTGACCTTGGCCTCGTCGGTAGTGTAGCTGACGGCCCGGATGATCGGCTGTTCCAGCTGCTGCTCGGTGTCCATGCGATGGCCTCCGTCGGTGACCCACGTGCCGTCCGCCTCCGTGAAGCTGGAGCGCACGTGGATGGGGATGTCGTACTTGCGCGCGTACTCGACCGAGCGGAGGGCGAGCACCTGCGCGCCGCTGGCCGCCATCTCGAGCATCTCGTCGTAGGAGATGTTGTCCAGTTTGCGCGCCTTCGCCACCAGGCTCGGGTTGGCGGTGTAGACGCCGTCGACGTCCGTGTAGATCTCGCAGACGGCCGCCTCGAGCGCGTGCGCGAGCGCTACGGCCGTCGTGTCCGACCCGCCGCGACCGAGCGTGGTCACGTTCTTCTCGGTGGAGACGCCCTGGAAGCCGGCGACGAGGACGATCTTGCCGTCGTCCATGGCCTCCTGCACGCGCGCGGGATGGATGTCGAGGATGCGCGCTTTCATGTGCACCGTGTCGGTGACGATCCCGGCCTGCGAGCCGGTGAGGCTCACGGCGTCGTAGCCGAGGCGGTGGATGGCCATGGCCAGCAGCGCGCAGCTGATGCGCTCGCCGGCCGAGAGGAGCATGTCCATCTCCCGTTCCGGGGGGTTTGGCGTGATCTCGCGGGCGAGCTCGAGGAGCTCGTCGGTGGTGTCGCCACGGGCGCTCACGACCGCGCACACGCTGTTGGCCTGCTCGAACGTGGCGACGATGCGGCGCGCCACGTTGCCGATGCGGGCTGCGTCGGCGACCGACGTGCCACCGTACTTCTGGACGACGACAGACAAGGTGAACCTCCGGAAAAGACGGCGTATGAGTCTACCAGACCGCGCCTGGGCGGCGCGTCGCGCCGCCCCTCAGGGCGGCCGCCTCCCTAGGCGCCGGGCTTGGGGGCGATACGGGGGAGCCCGCGCTTGTGCTCGCTGGCGGCGTTCATGGCGTCGACCTTCGCCTTGACGGCGGGCGACGCCTTGGACGTCAGCAAGTAGGCATCGAGCTCCTCGTAGGTGAGGCCCATCTCGGCCTCGTCGGTCTGGTCGGCCCACAGGCCGGCCGATGGCGGCTTGGTGATGATCCGCTCGGGGACGCCGAGGTGGCGGGCGAGGTCGCGGACCTCACCCTTGACCAGGCCGCCGAGCGGCAGGAGGTCGACGCCGCCGTCGCCGTACTTGGTGAAGTAGCCCACGGCCAGCTCGCTGCGATTGCCGGTGCCCAGCACCCGGTAGTCGAGCTGGTTGGCGAAGGCGTACAGGGTGGTCATGCGCAGCCGAGGCTTGAGATTGGCGGTCGCCAGGCGGCTCTCGGACATGTCGGTGCAGCTGGCCGTGAGCTGCTCGAGCAGGAGGTCATAGACGGAGGCGAGGTCGACCGTGGAGGCAGGGACGTCGAAGTGGTGCGCCACGATGGCGGCGTCCTCGGCGTCCTGCGGGTCGCTGCGGCAGGGCATGATGACGCCTAGAGTGTGGTGTGGGAACGCGCGCTTGGCCAGCGCCGCGACGACGGCCGAATCGATGCCGCCGGAGAGGCCGAAGACGGCGCCCGCGCCGCCGGCGGCCACCACCTCGGCGGCGATCCACTCGGTGAGATGTTCGGCGAGTCGTTCCATCGGTCCCGGAAGCATAAGTCTACCGTACGCGGAAGCGGGCCGGGGAGACTCCCGTCCGCCGGCCCGCTCCTTCGCCCCTCCAGGGCTTCATCGCGTCACTGCTGCTGCGCCTCGATGAACGCGGCGACGCGCGCGCGCTGGGCGTCGAACGTGGCGTTGCTGTGCGTGTACTTCGGGAAGTTGAACACGTTCGCGTTCACGATCTTGTACGGGAACTGTGTGATCTTGCCGAGCGCGTTGTCGACCAGCGCCGGTCCACCGGAGAATGTCTTGGCGAGCTTGAGGTACTCCCGTTCCTCCAGCCCGTCGCGCAGCGCCTCGAGGCGCAGGGACGCGACCGGCCCTGCCGTCGGGCTGTCGAGCCCGTAGCGCGGGTAGTAGCCCGGATAGACGAGGCACGTGTCGCCGTTGCTGCGCAGGTGTGTCTGCACCAGCGAAAGCGGGTTGCGGTACGGGTCACGCCAGCCGTTGCCGGTGGTGGCCTTGCCCCAGCGGTTGAAGCCCCAGTTGAGGAGGCCGTCGACGTTCCACTCTTCCATCATCCAGCCCCAGATGCGGGAGTCGATGTGCGGCTTGTCGATGACGAACGACGGCGTGCGTCGCACGGAGGCGTTGGTGTACGAGTACCACCAGATCTCCTTGCCCGCCTTCTTGCGCTCGCGCACCGCCGGGACGCGCCCGAAGAAGTAGTAGTAGCGGAGCGCCCAGATGTCGACGTCGTTGTAGAGGAACGTGTTCGCCGTCTTGGTGCCGCCGAGGGAGTGGGGCCGCGGGTCGTCGGTGAGCAGGAACTTGACCCGCGCGCCGGTGGCCTTGTCGGCCTTGTGCAGCAGTCGCGCGTAGCGTTCCGCCCGGAGCTCCTCGGACCGCTTGGTGGTCTCGTCAAGGATGTAGACGTAGGACTTCCGGTCCCAACCGTGCGCCTTGTAGACGGCCGTCATCTGCTTGAGGTACGAGAGGATGGCGGCGGACGTCGGGCTCTTGCTGCGACTCCAGGGGAACCAGCGCAGGAACGGCAACTGGTTGTCCTGGAGGCCGACGGCGCCGTCGTCTTCGTCGAGGAACGGCGCCACCCTGTCCGCCCATTCGCCCTCGGCCGTGTTCCCCGAGTTGGTCACCTTGGGGAGGAGGTGGACCACCGTCGGCGAGATGCCGTGCTGCTGCATCACCGTGTAGAAGTTGCGCAGCACGGTCGCCTTGTTCTGGCCGGCGAAGCTGAAGTTGCGCGGCAGGCTCCGCTTGATGTTGCCCTGGCTCACGGCGAAGGCGGAGCGCGTGCTGATCTTGTCCCAGCCGAAGTTCCAGACTCGCAGCGTGAAGGGCAGATCTCGCACCTCGGACCCGTTCTCCACGTGCAGCGTGGCCGTGTAGGTGCCGGCCGGCGTGTCTCGGGGGACATGCACGAGGATGTAGAAGGGCGTCGTCGGCCCGGGGTTCACGGAGCCGGGCACGGTCTGGGTCGCGCCGAAGGCGCGCGGCACCAGCGGGTCGGGATACCAGCCGGCCCTTGAGCGCAGTGCGGTCGTCGGCGTCGTGACTTTGACGTAGAAGACGCGGAAGAGGCTGGTGTTGGCCGGGTCGGTGATCAGCGGGCTGCTGTCGGCGCTCCAGCTGAACCTGACCTTGCGGTTGCTGCCGCGCAGGCACACCTGCACACCCTGGTACTCGTTCTTCGCCGCATCGATGGAGATGCTCTGGCGCGAACCCGGCTTGGTGGTGGGGTAGGCGCGCGACATCGCCGGGATGACCCAGACGGAGGCCTCAGCGGCCGCCGCCCACACAAGCAGCAGGGCGGCCGCAAGGGTCACGACGGCCATGGTGGCGACCGCGAGGCGGCCCGGCCGTGTGACGGTGGCGACACGGACCTTGGGTGGCTCCGGCTCCGGTGGCCGACATGGTGTCCTGTGGCTCATGCGCGCTCCTCAGCGAAGACTGCACTCATCGTATCGGCGAGAAGGCGCTCGAGTTGAGGCACCTTCTGCTCGCGATCCTTCGCGGCCGGCGTCCCGCGCCGGTCTCTCCCCGCTGCTGGCCGCAGAGGCCGACGGGGCCGGAGCCCGCAGGCTCCGGCCCCGTCCGGGGTCGACTCGTGACGCGAGAACTGCTCAGATCTTGGAGTAGTACTTGCGGACTTCCCAGTCCGTGACCTGCTCGCGGTACTCGTACCACTCGTTCAGCTTGTTGGTCACGAAGCGCTCGAACACGTGGTCGCCGAGGGTGCGGCGGACGAGTTCGCTCTCCTGCGTGTACTGGATCGCCTCGTAGAGGTTGTTCGGCAGCGCGCCGAGGCCGATGGTGTCGCGCTCATCGGAGGTCATCTTGTAGATGTTGGGCTCGACGCTCGGCGGGAGCTCGTACTCCTGCTCGATGCCTTCGAGGCCGGCGGCCAGCATGACGGCGAAGGCGAGGTACGGGTTGGCGCCGGGGTCGGGGTTGCGGATCTCGGCGCGCACGGTGCTCTCCTTGCCCTCCACGTACAGGGGGACGCGGATGAGGGCCGTGCGGTTGCGGTGCGCCCAGCTGATGTACACGGGAGCCTCGTAGCCGGGGACCAGGCGCTTGTAGCTGTTCACGTACTGGTTGAGCACCGAGGTGAACTCGCGCATGTGCTTGAGCTGTCCGGCGATGAAACCCTTGGCGATGTCGCTCAGGTGATCGGGGTCCGTGTCGCTGAACATCGCGTTGGATTTGCCCCGGAAGAGACTCTGGTGCACGTGCATGCCGCTGCCGTTCTGGCCGTGCATGGGCTTGGGCATGAAGGTCGCGTGCACGCCGTTGTGGGCCGCGACCTCTTTGACGATCAGGCGGATGATCATGACCCGGTCGGCCATGGCGAGCGCCTTGTCGTAGTGCGGGTCGATCTCGTGCTGCGATGGGGCGACCTCGTGGTGGCTGGCCTCCATCGGGATGCCGAGCTTGTCGAGGGTGCGCATCGTCTGCTTGCGCAGGTCGTTGCCCAGGTCGGCGGGGAGGACGTCGAAGTAGCCGCCGTCATCGGTGAGCTCGGGCTTGTCCGAGTTCGTGAAGTAGAAGTACTCGAGCTCGGGGCCGACGTAGAAGTCGAGCCCCATCTTCTTGGCGCGCTCGAGCTGGCGGCGGAGCACCCAGCGTGGGTCGCCTTCGAAGGGCTTGTAGTTGCGGTCGAGGACGTCACAGAAGACAAAAGCCGTCCGCTCGCTGCCCTGTGCCCAAGGGAGGACCGTGAGGGTGTCCCAGTCGGGCATGGCGACGATGTCGCTCTCCTCGATCTCGGCGTAGCCGCTGATGGAAGAGCCGTCGAAGGCAGCGCCGCTCTCGATGACGTTGTGGAGCTGCCGGTCGGGGACCTCGACCATCTTGAGATTCCCCAGAATGTCCGTGAACCACAGTTGGATGTGCTTCACGTTCTCGTCTTTGACGAGCTTCTCGATTGCGGCCTGGCGCTGATCAGTCATAGTCATCCTTTCAGGCCAATCGGGGTTATGGCGGCGGGTGGCGCCGTATGGACGGGTTGATTGTGACGGGTCCGGATACCGGATTCAAGTCGCTGACTGGTCGGGATTGGTCTACAATGTCCCACGCATTCCCGCCTGGTAGGACCACTTGTATAAACCCTATGCGAAGAACCTTCCGGGTGCGGCGGTCAACGGGGCCCGTCGCACTCACCCCCCACGGACCGAGGTGGACGCGTCGGCGCGCGCCGAGGCCGGGCGCGACCACAGCGCCTGCGGCGTCGGGCTCGTCGCGCAGGTCTCGGGCGAGCCCAGCCGTGAGGTGGTCGACCTCGCCCTCGGGGCGCTGGCCGCGATGGAGCATCGCGGCGGCGTCGGCGCCGACGGCGAAGCCTCGGACGGCGCCGGCGTCCTCACCGCGATCCCCTGGCGCGTGCTCGAGCCGTGGCTCGCCGAGCAGCGCGTCGCCGAGCCGCGGCCGTTCTCGACCGCGGTCGGCATGGTCTTCCTGCCGAGGGAGCCGGGCAAGCGCAACCTCGCTCGGGAACTGGTGGCCAAGGCGCTCCGCGAAGAGGGTCTCGTGGTCGTCGGCTGGCGTCCCGTGCCGCTGCGCCCGGAGGCGCTCCCGCCGGGCGTGCGCCTGCGCCATCCGCACATCGAGCAGATCGTCGCCACCTCGCCGGCGCTGGCCGGCGACGAGCTGGAGCGCGCCCTGCTCCTGGCCCGCAGGGCCGTCGGCAGGGCGCTCATCCGCCAGCCGCTGATCCGTCGCCTGGACGATCTCTACATCTGCTCGCTCTCATCGCGCACGATCGTCTACAAGGGCATGGTCACGTCGCAGGTGCTGCCCGAGTTCTATCCCGACCTGCAGGATCCGGCGTTCGTCAGCCCATTCGCCGTGCTGCATCGCCGCTTCAGCACCAATACGGCGCCCAAGTGGAGCCTGGCGCAACCGATGCGGCTGCTGGCGCACAACGGCGAGATCAACACGCTTCTGGGCAATCTGGCCTGGATGCGCGCCCGAGAGCCAGACCTGGCCGCCCCGGTGTGGGGCGCGCGCATCGCCGAGCTGCTGCCCGCCGTACACGCCGACAGCAGTGACTCCGGCGCGCTCGACAAGCTCGTCGAGCTGCTGGTGCGCAGCGGCCGCAGCCCGCTCGAGGCGCTCATGATGACCATGCCGGCGGCCTACGAACTGGCGGCGGTGAGCGAGGCGGGCACGGGCCTCGGCGACCCGCGGGTCACCGCCTTCTATGACTACTACGCCGGCGTGCAGGAGGCCTGGGACGGGCCGGCGCTGGTCGCCTTCGCCGACGGCCGCCACCTCGGCGCCTGCGTCGACCGTAACGGCCTGCGTCCGGCGCGCTATGCGCGCACTCGCTCCGGCCTCCTGGCGCTTGCCTCGGAGGCCGGCGCCGTGGAGCTGCCGGGCGAGGAGATCGTCGAGAAGGGCCGGCTGGGCCCGGGGCAGATGATCGCCGTCGACCTCGAGCACGGGCGGCTGCTGCGCGACGATGTCGTCAAGACGTCCGTCGCGTCCCGTCGCCCCTACGGCACCTGGCTGCTCGCGCAGCGCCGCAAGCTCGCGCCGCTGCCCTTCGACGTCTCCTCACAGGACGGCGGCGCGGACGCGCCGTCCGCGCCCGTGTCGGCCGAGCCGGTGTCACCCGCCTCGAGCCCGTGCGAGCCCGGCGACCTGCTCCGGCGCCAGGCGGCGGCCGGCTTCAACGCCGAGGACGTCGAGCTCATCGTCCGGCCCATGGCGCGCCAGGCCAAGGAGCCTCGCTTCTCCATGGGCAACGACGCGCCGCTGCCGATCCTCTCAGGCAAGCCGCACGTCCTCTACGATTACTTCACCGAGCGCTTCGCCCAGGTGACCAACCCCGCGATCGACCCGTTGCGCGAGCAGCTCGTGATGTCGCTGGCCGTCAAGCTGGGGCCACGCGGCGACCTGCTCACAGCGGGGCCGGAACATGCCCGCCAGGTCGAGCTGCCGTCGCCGGTGGTGAACGAGGCGGAGATGACGTCGCTCGCCGACCTGGGGCTGACCACGGCCCGGGTCTCGACCTCTTATGAGGTCGCCAGCGGGCCGTGGGGCCTGCGGGAGGCCGTCGAGCGCGTCTGCCGCGAGGCGGCCGCGGCGGTGCGCGACGGCGCCGAGGTGGTCGTCCTCAGCGACCACGTGTCCTCCCTGACCTCCGGGGCGGCTCAGGTGCCCGTGCTGCTCGCCGTCGGCGCCGTGCACCACGACCTGATCCGGAGAGGCTTGCGCAGCCGGGCCTCGCTCATCGCCGAGACCGCCCAGTGCTGGAGCGTCCATCATTTCGCCTGCCTCATCGGCTACGGCGCCTCGGCCGTGTATCCCTACCTCGCCTTCGAGACGGTGCGCGACCTGTGGGAGCGCGGCCGGCTCAACGACGGCGTGCCGGCCGCGGCGGAAGCTGGTGCTGCTTCCGCCGGCCCCGTCGACCTCGAGGAGGCCCTGCGCCACTACCGCATCTCCGCGGAACAGGGCCTGCTCAAGATCCTCTCCAAGATGGGTATCTCGCTGCTGTCCAGCTACCACGGCGCGCAGCTGTTCGAGGCCGTCGGTTTGGGTCCGAGCGTCGTCGAGCTCGGGTTCCTCGGCACGCCGTCGCGCATCGGCGGCCTCAGCGTGGAGGAGCTCGCGCAGGAGACGGTGTGGATCCACCAGCAGGCGTTCCCCGAACTCACGGTCGAGAAGCTGCAGGACTACGGGTTCGTGCGCTACCGGCCGCGCGGCGAGTACCACCTCAACAACCCCGAGGCGGCCAAGACGCTGCGCCGCGCCTGCGTCGAAGGGCTGCCGGACCTCTATCGCAGCTACAGCGAAAAGCTCGCGCAGCGGCCGCCGACGGTGCTGCGCGACCTGCTGCGGCTGGTCGGGCACGGAGCCCCAGCCGGGATGCAGGATGCCACGGGCGCGGCCGGTGAGGCCGAGGGCGTGGAGCCGGTCACGGCCATCCTGCCGCGCTTCTGCACCGGCGGCATGTCGCTGGGCGCGCTCTCGCGTGAAGCCCACGAGACCATCGCCATCGCCATGGCGCGCATCCACGGCCGCGCCAACTCGGGCGAGGGCGGAGAGGACGGCGAGCGCGACGTCGACCATCGAGGACGTCGACGCGGCAGGACGGTCCGCGCGGTTCCCGCATCTGCAGGGACTGGAGAACGGCGACCGCGCCGCCTCCCAGATCCGGCAGGTCGCCTCCGGGCGCTTCGGCGTCACGACCGCCTACCTGGCCGGCGCCGACCAGCTCGAGATCAAGGTCGCCCAGGGCGCCAAGCCGGGCGAGGGCGGCGAGCTCCCCGGCGACAAGGTGACCGCGTACATCGCCGGGCTGCGCCGCGCCGCACCGGGCGTCACGCTCATCTCGCCGCCGCCGCACCACGACATCTACTCGATCGAGGACCTCGCGGAGCTCATCTATGACCTGCGCATGGTCAACCCGCGCGCCGGCATCTCCGTGAAGCTCGTGGCCGGCACCGGCATCGGCACCATCGCGGCCGGAGTGGCCAAAGCCGGCGCCGACGTGATCCACGTCTCGGGCCACGGCGGCGGGACGGCTGCGGCCTCGCTCAATTCCATCAAGCACGCCGGCATCCCGTGGGAGCTCGGCCTCGCCGAGGTGCACCGAGCGCTGGTCGCGGCCGGCTTTCGTGAGCACGTACGCCTGCGCGTGGACGGCGATCTGCGCACCGGTCACGACGTCGTCGTGGCGGCTGCGCTGGGCGCCGACGAGTTCGCCTTCGGAACCGCCGTCCTGCTCGCCGAAGGCTGCGTGATGGCGCGCGTGTGCCACCAGAACAAGTGCCCCGTCGGCGTCGCCACCCAGGACCCGGAGCTGCGCAAGAAGTTCGCCGGCAGGCCGGAGCACATCGTCAACTACTTCACCTTCGTGGCGGAGGAGGTCCGCGGTCTGCTCGCCGGCCTCGGGCTGCGCTCGCTCGATGAGCTCGTCGGTCGCGCCGATCTGCTGGAGCTGGCGGAGGCGACCGAACTCAAGACGGACGGGCTCGACCGCTACTGGTTCGAGGGACCGGCTGAGGAGCCGGAGAGGGCCGCCGTGCGGCGGCCGCAGCAGCCGGCCCCGGCGGCCGGCGGCTTGCGCGGCTGCGTCCCGCCGGTGTCGCCCGGGCGCCCCTGCGACACGCTCGACGACCGCCTGCTCGCCGACCCCGAGGTCGCGGCCGCGATCGCCGGTCACGGCCGGGTGACGCGCCGCGAGACCGTGGTCACCCGCGACCGCGCCGTGGGCGCGCGCCTCTCCGGCGAGGTCGCGGCGCAGCACGGCGACCACGGCTTCGGCGGTGAGCTGCGCCTCGAGCTGACCGGCTCCGCCGGCCAGAGCCTCGGCGCGTTCCTCGCCGACGGGCTCGTGATCGAGCTCACCGGCGAGGCCAACGACTACGTGGGCAAGGGCATGGCCGGCGGTGAGCTCGTGCTCCGGCCTGCGGAGCCCCGCCTCGGCGGCTCAGCCAACGTGATCGCCGGCAACACCTGTCTGTACGGCGCGACCGGGGGCCGCCTCTTCGTGGCCGGCCGCGCCGGCGAGCGCTTCGCGGTGCGCAACTCCGCCGCCACCACCGTCGTCGAGGGCGCCGGTGACCACTGCTGCGAGTACATGACCGGCGGCGTCGTCGCCGTGCTCGGCGACGTCGGCCGCAACGCCTGCGCCGGCATGACCGGCGGCACAGCCTACTTCCTCAGCTGACGCTTCGCCGGCTTGGCTGAGCGGCCACGACACCGTCGGCGACGCCGGCATGGACGCGGCCGCCGTCGCCGAGCTCTCGGCACTACTCGAGAGCCACGCCGCGCGCACCGGCAGCGAAGCCGCGCGGGCGCTTCTGGACGAGCCGGAGGCCTTGGCGAAGCGCTTCGTCCGCGTTCGTCCGGCGCCCTCGGGCCCGTCTCCCGGCACGCACGAGCGGCCGATCGGTTTCTCGAGCGTGGCGCGAGCGTAACGCAGGCTCAACACACACTCGTTGCATGCGAGAGGTCGAGGGAGTATGCTCCCCGCGAAATCAGGGGGGCGGGCGTGGGGCCCGCGACGTGTCCCGAAAGGAGAACGCATGGCGACTGAGGCTTATTGCGTGAAGTGTCGTACCAAGCGCACGATGGAGGACGAGAAGGCCGTCACGATGAAGAACGGCAAGCCTGCGACGCAGGGCGTGTGCCCGGTGTGCGGCACCAAGATGTTCAAGATCGGCAAGAGCAAGTAAGAGGTCATCCGGCCCGCGCCAGCGGGCCGTTTCGAAGGATTGCCGGCAGAGGCCGGCGCCCGATGAGGCGCCGGCCTCTGCCGCCTTTCGGGGGCGGCACGCTCCGCAGCGACCGCCGGCGTCGACGCGCAAGGCTCGTGCGAGGACGGGGTCGATGCCGGCCGTCGTCGGGCGGGCCGCCACTGGCTTCGGGTCGTGGAGCACCTCGCGTGGGTAACGAGACGCCTCTTGAGGGAACAGCATCGGTCAGGAGGCAGGAGCTTCTGCCGCGGCGCGCGGTCTACAGCCGATGGGAGGGGCAGTGAAGGTGCGAGACAGTGGCATGCCCGACGAACTTTCGTGGGAGCGGCTGTTCGACGTGCGCCTCATTCTCGATCGCCTGGGCGTCGTCGGCCTGTCCGACGTGACCGAGTTGGGTTGCGGGTATGGTACCTTCACGGTGCCGGTTGCGAGAAGGGTGACCGGGACCTTGCATGGCTACGACATGGATGGAGCGATGGTCGCGCGCACCCGCGAGCGCGCAGCGGAAGCTGGCCTGCCGAACGTCGTGATCGAGCGTCGCGATGTGCTTGCCGACGGCTTCGGCGTGCCGCTCGGGTCCCAGGACGGCTGCCTCCTCTTCAACATCCTCCATCACGACCAGCCTGTCGCGATGCTCTCCGCGGCCGCCGGGACGTTGCGGCCTCACGGCCGGGTATTCGTCATCCATTGGCGCCATGACGCCGGCACGCCGCGGGGCCCCGACCTGAGCATCAGACCGCGGCCTGAGCAGGTCGTCGCCTGGGCGGGTTCGGCGGGTCTGTCCTGCCTGCGCGGCGAGGTCCACGATCTCCCGCCGTGGCACTACGGCCTGGTGCTCCAGCACGCGGACGGGTGACCATCGTGGACCACCTTCGCTTCGGGACCTTCCTCGCGCCCAACATCATGCCGGTCTACGAGGCGGCGGCCGACGAGGTCGGTCGCCGCTTGGGGATCGCGACCGAACTCGTGGTCGAGACCGACTACGAGGCCTGCGCGAAGGACCGGAACGAAGTCTGCTTCGTGTGCAGCCTCCCCTACGTCGAGTTCGAGCGCCAGGGCCTCGCGCCGGCCGTCCCGATCGCCGCGCCGGTGCTGGAGGGCGAGCGCTATGCCGGCAAGCCGATCTACTTCTCGGACGTCATCGTCCACCGCGACAGCCCGTTCCGCACGTTTCTCGACCTGCGAGGTCGCTCGTGGGCCTACAACGAGCCGCTCTCGCAGTCCGGGTACGGGATCACCCGTTATCACCTCGTCCGCCTCGGGGAGACTCATGGCTTCTTCGGCAAGGTGGTGGAAGCCGGTTTCCACGAGGAGTCGATCCGCATGGTCGCCGACCACGAGGTCGACGCCTCCGCGATCGACTCCCAGGTCCTGGCGGTCGTGATGCGGGACGACCCTGCCGTGGCGGACGCCCTGCGCATCATCGACGCCCTCGGTCCCTCCACGATCCAGCCTGTCGCCGTGTCGGCGCGGGTCCCGCCGGAGTTGCGGGCCGCCATCGGGCGCGTGCTGACCACCATGCACGAGGACCCGGCGGTGCGTGAGCGCCTGGCTCTGGGCATGGTCGCGCGGTTCGTGCCCGTGGGCGCTTCTGACTACGACGACATCCGCATGATGCGGGATGCCTGCGAGGCCGCGGGGTTCATGCGGCTGCGCTGACGCGCCCTGCGCCTGCGCCGACGCGTCCCTGTCGCGCCCGCCTGCGGCCGCCGTGGTCCTCAACGCCGTCCGGAATAGCCTCGCGCGCAGATTGACGGTGCCCCGGCCGACCCCGTACACTCGGCTCCCGATGGGGAGTAGCCGGTCCGCGCGAGCGGGCGGCGCGATCGTCACCACGGGCTCCGGCCCCGGTCGCGCACCTCGTGGCAAGACCTTCGGCACGACAGGCGCCGGGGTCTTTCTTTTTGCCTCGGCAAGACCGCAGCCGAGGGAGATGCCATGATCGCTGTGCTCATCGGATCGGGAAGACGCAGGGTATGAGCGCCGGCCTCACTCCGTGGATCGTCTTCGCCGTCGCCGTCGCCACGCTGCTTGCCGTCGACCTTGGCGTGCTCGGCAGACGCGGCGAGGTCATGTCCACCAGGGTGGCGCTCTTGTGGAGCGCGATGTGGATCGGGCTTGGGCTCTCGTTCTCGCTCGCAGTCTGGGGCTGGCGCGGGTCCGTCGCTGCTCAGGAGTACCTCGCCGGCTACCTCATCGAGGAGTCCCTGAGCATCGATAACCTCTTCGTCTTCTTGCTGATCTTCGGCTCACTGGGTATCGCCTTGCGCTACCAGCGCAAGGTGCTCTTCTGGGGCATCCTTGGGGCGATCCTGATGCGCGGCGTGTTCATCTTCGCGGGGGTGGCGGTCCTTGAGCGCTTCACCTGGGTGATGTACCTGTTCGGGATCCTGCTCGTGTTGACCGCTATCAGGCTCCTGCGCTCTCACGGCGTCCGGGTGGATCCGCAGCGCAATCCTCTCGTGCGCGTCACGAAGCACTTCTTCCCGGTCGCCTCGGACTACAGCGGAAACGGCTTCACCGTGCGACGCGCCGGTCGGCGCCTGCTGACGCCCCTCGCGATCGCCCTGGTCGCCGTCGAGTCCGCCGACCTGGTGTTCGCCGTCGACTCGGTGCCGGCTGTGCTCGCCGTCTCCGACGATACCTTCGTCGTGTTCACGTCGAACGTCGCCGCCATCCTCGGCCTGCGATCGCTTTACTTCGCCCTCGCAGGGAGCCTGCAGCGCTTCGAGTACCTCAGCTGGGGTCTGGCCATCGTTCTGGGCTTCGTGGGGACGAAGATGCTGCTCGCCGACCTCGTGCACATCCCGATCTACCTGTCGCTGGCGGTCGTCGTCGCGGCGGTCGGCGGCTCGATCGTCGCCTCGCTGTGGCTTACGCGAGGTCATGCGCAGCCTCGCGTCGGCGACCTCGAGCTGCGAGAGGAAGCCGAGGACGCACGATAGGCGGAGCGGACGGGCGCCGGCGGCGACGTTCCCGGCGCTGCTCTGCGGGAACACTCCAAGGCATGGACATGTTCGAGCCCATCCGTCGCGGGTACCACGCGCTCGGCTTCGGCGCCGACGCCGACGTGCTCGCCATGCTCGACCAGAGCGGCCCCGAGCCCGCTTGCTGGGAGGTCCATAGCCTCGACGCCCGGATGCGCTCGCGGCCGGCCGGGGCAGTCGCGGCGCTGGACCTTTTTGGGCGCCTCCCGGCGCAGTACGAGCTGGTGCGAGTGCAGGTGATGTCGTGGGCGCCCAACGAACGTCACGCACGACTGGCAGTGGGCGGGAGCTATCGCGTGCGCGTGCGGGGGACGGCGGAGACCTTCGACCTGCCCTTCAGCCACGTCTGGTCGTTCGTGAACGGCCGCGTGAAGGACGTGCGCTGCCTGACCGAGGGCTTCGAGCTCCGGCGCCTCCCGACGGCCGCGCCCTGCGCTCCCTGAGGCACGGGGAAGGCCGGCGCGCTATCTGCGGTGCGGGCCTGCTGCGCGGCAGACCGCGAGTCACTCGTCCAGCACGAAGCCCTCGGTGCGGAACAGCCGCGTGACGGCCTCGCAGGCGGTCTTGTCGTAGCGGGTCTCGGCACCGTCCTCGATCTCGGCCATGGCGTCTTCGACTGGCAGAGCGGCTCGGTATGGACGGTGGCTGATCATTGCCTCGACCACGTCGGCCACTGCCAGGATGCGTGCTTCGAGGAGGATGGCCTCGCCCTTCAGGCCGGCGGGATAGCCGGACCCATCCAGGCGTTCGTGATGCTGCAGGACGACGGAGGCGATGGGGACCTCGTCGTCGATCGGCCTCAGGATGTCGTAGGCCGCCTGCGGGTGGTTCTTGATCAGCGCGAACTCCATCTCAGAGAGGCGGCCGGGCTTGGAGAGGATCTCGGAGGGGATGATGATCTTGCCGATGTCGTGCAGCATGCCGGCGAGCTGCACGCGATGGACGGTCTCCTCACGCAGCCCCATGAGGCGCGCCATCGCCGTGCCGATCTCACTGACGCGCCGCTGATGACCCGCGGTGTAGGGGTCGCGCGCCTCGACCGCCCGCGAGAGGGCGTCCGTCACCATGTCCGCAAAGCGCTGCTGTCTGATGACCGCCGCGAGGAGGTGTTGCTCCGCCTCCTTGAGCTCACTGACGTCACTGGCCACGTGCACGCCGCCGTGGAGCCGGCCGGCCGCGTCCACCTGCGGCGTGAAGGTGACGCGAAGCCAGTGACCGTCCTGTCTCAGGATGCTTGTCTCCGTGCGCGCGAAGGAGCGTGACGTGAGCAGCGGGGAGTCCGGGTGGGGCTTGCCGCTGCCGTGGAAGACCTCGTGACAGGGACGCCCGACGATGTCGCCTGCCTTGTGCCCCGTCATCGCTGCGGTGGCGGCGTTGCAGCGCAGCACGACGCCCTCCGCGTCGAGCTCCACCACCGAGTCGTTCATCGCGTCGAAGGTGCTCTGCCAGTGCTCGGCGGCTTGAGCCGCCTTCGCCTCGGCTTCCTTGAGCTCGGTGATGTCCTGGGCGTAAACGTGCACGCCGACGGGGGTTCCCGCGGCGTCGAGCGAGCGCGTGTGCACGCTGACCAGCCGGCGCGATCCGACGGGGAGTTCGGCGTGGTCTTCGAAGGTGAGCGGTTCAGCTGAGGCCGCGGCCTTGCGGATGCGCTCCAGGTACACGCTTCCTGCCTCGGCGCCGAAGATCTCGAACACGGACCTGCCGACGAAGTCGCTCGCCTCGGCGCCACCCATGTTCATCACCGCGCGCCGGTTCAGCAGCAGTATGCGGCCGTCGAGGCTGAAGTAGGTGACCCCGACGCCGCCGTGCTCGAGCACGTCGCGGTAGCGCTCCTCGCTCTCGCGCAGGGCATCCCGCCGCGCGCGATCGTCGAGAGCATGCAGGACCGCCGGCACGAGCCTTGTCAGGTGGTCCTTGAGCACGACATCCGCGGCGCCCTGCTTGAGCAGCTCGGCCGTCGCCTCCTCGCCGATGGCGCCGGATACGCAGATGAAGGGCGTGGAAGGGCTGGCTACCTTGGCCAGCGCCAAGGCCGCATGGCCGTCGAATCCGGGCAGGGAGAAGTCGGCGAGGATGACGTCGTAGGGTGAGGCAGCGAGCAACTCCTCGAAGCGGTCACGCTTGGCAGCGAGGTCCATGTCGACCTCAAAGTCGCCTCGGACCAGCGCCTCGCGGACGAGCTCTGCGTCCGGCGCTGAGTCCTCGAGGCAGAGGACGCGCAGCGCCGATCCGCCGTCTGTCACACCCATGCGCGCCTCACCCCGCACCGCTGCGCGGGCGCTCGTCGACGAGCGCCCAGAACGTGACGCGGACGGTCGGGTCGTGCTCGGCCGGCAGCCACGCGGAGCGTCGGGGGACGTCCGCGGCGCTCATCGCCGCTCCACGGGCGGCGGAGTGGGGGATGGCGCAGACTGCAGTGCTGCCGACCTGCCACTGGGATCAATGCTTGGGCCCCTGATCTGTCGCGCGGCACGCGACTTCCTTATCACGGTAGTCCTCCGCGGCGTCGGCGACAACTTGACGGCAGGCCATCGTGCAGCTGACGTACTCTCATCCCCGGCTTGGTTGGTCGGGTGCGTTTGGCGTGCAGTCCGGCCGCGAGCCGGCGTGATCACCCCTCCGAGGTCGGCACTTGGAGCGGCCGGCTTGATTACCAGGTGCCGCCTACTTGCGATCCGACGTGTCATGGGCGCCGCAACGTTCGGCCCTTTCGATGCGGTCCTTGCCGTTTTCCTTGGCGCGGTAGAGGAGCTCGTCGCCCGCGGCGACGAGCTCCGTCAGCGACTCCGGCGGCCGGGCGAACGTGACGAGGCCGATGCTGCACGACACCCGGCCGCCGTCTCCGGTGCTCAGGCGAGCGGTCTCGAGGCGCACGCGCTCGACGACGGTCACCGCGTCTCCGGCTCGCGTCTCCGGCATCAGGATCGCGAACTCGTCGCCGCCGACGCGCGCCACGGTGTCCACCGAACGCACCACACTGCGCATCATGTGACTCACCTCGAGAAGAACACGGTCGCCCTCGGGATGGCCGAGGCGGTCGTTGATCGCCTTGAAATCATCGATGTCCAGGTAGGCGAGGGAGAGTTCGTGGCCGTACCTTTGGGCGCGTTCGACCTCGGCCGCGGCGATCGTGCGGAAAGCACGTGAGTTGGCGGCGCCGGTCAGCTGATCGGTGGTCGCCGCGCGCTGATGCGCGGCGCGCTCACGGCGCATCATGCCCAGCAGCGCCAGGACGACGACGTACAGGGCGAAGCGCGCGAGACCGGATACGGCGGCAGCCGCCAACGAGGCGTGCGTCTCCGCGAGCACGGCGACCACGGCGCTCGACGCGGCTGCGGCCGCAGCCAGCGCGTACCCGTACCAGCGTGCGCTTGCGAACCAGCCCACCCAGACGACCGGGATGAACAGGAGGTCGATGACGGTCACGCTGTGCCCGATGGTCAGCTTGAGGGCTGTCAGCCCCAGCACGAGCCCGAGCCCGGCCGCCAACTGGACGGCGTCGGGTATGCAGCGCATGGAGTCGTCGAAGCTGCGGCGGGAGGATCGCATGCCGAGTGTATCGGCAGCACGCGACCGGGTTGCAGCCGGGACACGCGTTTAGGCAAGGATGCCCAGGGAGCGCGGGAGGGTAGATGACGGCGAAGCGCTTGCCCGGCCAGCGCAGCCGGACGAACGCCCAGCGCTTGGGGCCACTCAGTCCTCAGTGGCGGAGGGTGTCTCCGGGGGGAACCGCAGCTCGACGATGCGCGCCTCGTCGACGGCCGTGACGGTGACATCTCGTCCCTCTATGGTGACGACTTCCCCGACCTCGGGCACTCGCCCGAGCACCTCGACGACGTGCCCGCCGATGGTGGCTTCGCCGGTGTTCTCGAATTGGATGCCGAGCTCGTCCTCGACGTCGCCCAGAGGCGCGGTGCCGGCGGCCACCAAGGTGTCGTCGTCGCGGCGGATCTCGACGTCGTGCTCGCCATCTTCCTCCTCCTCGAACTCGCCGACGATCTCCTCGATGATGTCCTCGAGGGTGACAAGGCCGACCGTGGTGCCGAACTCATCCACGACCAGGGCGAGGTGTTGCCGCCTCTTCCGCAGTTCACGCAGCACCTGGTCGACGAGAGTCGATTCGGAGACGCGGGTGAGCGGTCGGGCGAGCTCTCTCAGGTCCGTCTCGACGCCCCCCAAGGCGAGGCGCAGGAGTTCCTTGAAGTTGATGACGCCCACCGGATCGTCGAGTCCGTCCTCGGCCTCGCAGAGCGGGAGCCTCGTGTGCAGACTGCCGCTCGCCCGCTTCACCGCTTCACCGATGGTCTCATCGGCGACGAGATAGTCGATCTCGCGGCGCGGAACCATGACCTGACGGGTGCGCAGGTCGCCGAACACGAGCGCGTTCTCCGCGAACTCGCGCTCATAGGTCTCGATGAGACCTTCGCGCACGCTCTGTGCCAGCAGCATGCGCAGCTCGTCCTCGGTGTGGGGCGCGTGGCCGACCTCTCGAGCAGGCGGGATGCCGAACGGCCGCAGCACCAGGTTCCCGAGGTAGTTGAAGGCGTCGACGAGTGGCTTGGTGACGAGGTAGAAGGCCCGCATCGGAGGCGCGACGAACAGGACCGTCGGTGTCGTGCGAGCGATGGCCAGCGATTTGGGCGCGAGCTCGCCGAGCACCACATGCAGCAGGGTCACCAAGCCGAAGGCGAACACGAAGCTGATGCCGGCGGCTACCGTCGGCGCGACGGTGCCGAGGACCGGTTCCAGCAACTGCTCGAAGGCAGGCTCGGCCAGGGCACCGAGGCCGATGCTGGCGATGGTGATGCCGAGCTGGCAGGCGGCGAGGTAGGCGTCGATCTGCTCCACGGCGTGGCGTGCAGCCTTGGCGCCCGGCTTGCCCTGCTTCTCGAGTTCGACCACCTGGCTCAGGCGCACGCGCGTGATCGCGAACTCCGTAGCGACGAAGAAGGCGTTGACGCCGACGAGCACCAGGGCGCCGACGATGCGAAGTGCCTCTGTCATGCGGACCGACCGGGCTCGCGCTGACTGCAGGAAGGTTCGGGACCGGCGCACCTGCAGCAGGCATGTCGCGCCGGATCGCGGCGTTCGTCACATCCGGGGTCGTCGTCCACGGTAGAGAGCATACCCGAGGAGCGTCCCTCGCCGTCGTCAGTGTGGCCGGACCGGCCGCGACGCGCGCGCACATGTTTTACGGCGTGACGCAGCAGGGAGTCGTCGACGCCCGTCGGTTGCATCTGCACCGCTGGGACCCTGATCAGCCGCCTGGGCAACGCCACCGGGGTTGACCCGAGCCCGTAATGAGAACAGATTAGTACGGATAGTGTATCTACGGACGGCTTTGGGCCTATGGCCGACTCACCGCGATCCGCCGATCGCCACGATGGCGGTGAGTCATGACGAGACGCGGACGTCGGTCCGGCGCGCACCCACCGATCGCGCACGTCTGCGCCAACGTGAACCCTCTCGACCACCCGGCGGATACGTTGCGCGCCCTCATCGGAGCGAACAGCAGTCCGATCTTCTCGGTCGACGGCGAGTACCGCTACACGAGCTTCAACGCCGCTCACGTCGAGGCGATGAGGGGCATCCACGCGATCGACATCGAACTCGGCGACAAGGTCGTCGTCGGCCGGATCCTTGCCGGGTGCGCGATCGCCAAGTCGAACCTGGACCGGGCCATGAAGGGCGAGTCAGTCGCTGAGGAAACGTCCCTGGGCGAGGGGGATAGCATGCGCGCCTGCGAGATGGCCCACGACCCGATCCGCGAGGGGGATGACACGGTCGTCGGCGTCGTCGTCCAGGTGCGTGAGCATTTGGGCGCGGAGACCACCGAGGCGGCGCTGCGCGCGAGCGAGGCGCGCTACCGCGGCTACGTCGACAACGCCCCCTACGGCGTCTTCATCTCCGACGAGAACGGCCGCTTCCTCGAGGTCAACAAGGCGGCGGCCGAGCTGACCGGCTACTCGCTGGAAGAGCTCACGGCCATGTGCATCGCCGATATCGTGGCACCCCAGTCTCGCGACTGGGGAGGGCAGCATTTCGCCCGCCTTCTCGGGACCGGGGACTCGACGGGCACTGGCGGCTTCCTGCGCAAGGACGGAACCACCTTCTGCGGCCGTGTCGACGCCGTACGCCTCTCGGCGACGCGCTTCCTCGGCTTCATCGTCGACGTCAGCGCGCAGGAGCGGGCCGGGGCGGAGATCGCTGCCGGCGCCGAGCAGCTGAGCTCGGCCCTCGCGGCCACGGTGGCCGCCCTCGGCGCCGCGACCGAGCTGCGCGACCCGTACACCGCCGGCCATCAGCGCCGGGTCACGGAGCTGGCCGCCGCGATCGGCGCCGGTCTGGGCTGGGACGAGGCGCGGGCCAAAACGCTCGAGACGGCGGCCTTGCTGCACGACGTCGGCAATCTCGTCGTACCCGCCGAGATCCTGACGAAGCCCGGCCCCCTGAGCGAGGTCGAGATGCAGCTCGTCCGCCAGCACGCGGCTGCGAGCGCCGCGCTCATCGCCGACATCGAGTTCGGCGGTCCGGTCGCGGCCACCGTGGTCCAGCACCACGAACGCCTCGACGGCTCCGGCTACCCCTGCGGCTTGGCGGGCGACCACATCCTGCCGGAGGCGCGCGTCCTCGCCGTGGCCGACGTCGTCGAGGCGATGCTCAGCCACCGCCCCTATCGCGCTGCCCTGCCACTCGATGTCGTCATGACCGAACTCGAACAAGGGGCCGGCGTCCGCTACGACGCCGAGGCCTGCGCGGTCTGTCTGAGGCTGTTTCGCGAGCAGGGGTTCACGCTGCCCCCGGCGCCGCGTCTGTAGACGCCCGTCCGGAGCCCGGACCGGGAGCGTCACTCGCTGCTTCTACTCGGTCTTTCCCGGGCCGCCACGGCTCGCCGTCGCGTTCCGGGTCCTCAGCTTCTCGACCATCGCCTGCAGCCGCTGCTTGGCCTCGCTCTGGCCCGCATCTTCCGGTTCCGCCCAAGGCTGCATCGCCTGCCAGGTGATCTGGCTGCTCAAGGGCGGCTCCGGGTACGCGCCCGGATCAGAGAGCGAGTAGTCGCGAAACTGTACCGGAGACTCCTGATAGCACGCCACGATCGCCTCTCGCAGGACGGCCGTGTCTCCTTCGAACTGCAGGTCGACCAGCGTTATCTGCCGGCGGACGCGCTCGATCACCTCCAGGGGCAGGTTGTGCAGGACAGCGTGTGAGGCCTCGGTCCTCAGGATCCGCTTCCCGGCATCGACGCCGTGCTCGAACAGGGCCTTCAGGGCGTCTCCGGTGAGATGACCTTCCGATTCCGGCCCGCCCAGGATGAGGTAGCGGATGTTCGGATTGGCCACCAGGTTGCAGATCATCTTCTCGAAGCCGATGTTCGGCGTCTGGATCGTGCCCGAGAGAGCTGCTCCGCTCTCCACGCCTGTGCGCACCAGCCTCTGGATGTCCGGCGGGATCTTGTCCTCGTCTTGGATCAGGACGATGGCGACGGCGACCGGCGAGAAGTCGTTCCCGCGCAGGTAACGGCCTTCTTCAGGGGGGTAGTCCTCGGCGGGCTTCACCTTGAGCATGGCATCCCCTCGGCGGACGTGAAGTGCGGCGCAAGTCTCTGAGGGACAGGGTACCATCGTGGCACCTGGAGGGCGGAGCATAGCAGGGGAGTACATGTGATGAGCGACGACGCGGCGGCGACCTGGGCCGGCTCGGACCACGAGCTGCTGGACCGGCAGCGCGAGCACTGGTGTGGTAGCTACGAGCCTGGCGTGGAGCGGTTCGGCGCCGAGGCGAGCGAACCGGCCGTGATCGCTGCCGCGCTGTTCGTGGCGGAAGGCAAGCACGAGCTCCTCGAGCTCGGCGCCGGCCAGGGGCGCGACACCCTCTACTTCGCCTGCAACGGCCTGCGCGTGCACGCGCTCGACTATGCGGACAGCGCCGTCGAGGCGCTGCGCGCGAAGGCCGTGGCCGCCGGTCTCTCGGATGAGGTCAGCGTGTCGCGGCACGACGTCCGCGATCGGCTTCCGCTCGCGGACGAGAGCGTCGATGCCTGCTACTCACACATGCTGCTCTGCATGGCGCTCACCACCGCGGAACTTGAGGCGCTCGCCGCGGAGGTCCGCCGGGCGCTGCGGCCGGGCGGCCTCCACGTGTACACCGTGCGCACCACCGGCGACGCCCACTATGGCGCCGGCAGCGACCGGGGAGACGACATGTATGAGATGGGCGGCTTCATCGTGCACTTCTTCAGCCGCCGGCTGGTGGAGCGCCTCTCCTCCGGCTTCGAACTGCTCGAGGTGGCGGAGTTCGAGGAGGGGACGCTGCCGCGCCGCCTGTTCCGGGTGACGCTGCGCCGGGGGGAGTAGTCCCGTCTGCATGCCCGGCGCGGGCATTCCTCGACAGGCCCTAGCGAAGCAGCTCGAGCTGATCCCACTCGGACTCGGGCACCGTCACGACGCGGCTGGGCGCGCCGGCCCTTGCCGGGATGCTGATCACGATCGAGGGCTGCGGGTCTGCATGCCCCTCGACGACGCGGCCCTCTTCGCCTTTGTAGCGGATGTGCCTGCCGAGCAAGTCCTCGAGCTTCACGTGACCTCCATGAGAGCGACGGCGGAAGGCCCGCTCACTGCTGCATCTGGCTGCAGCCGGCGGAGCAGCCGGTTCCTCCTGCGCAGCCTAGCATCGCCTCTCGGACACTGACAGCGGTCCGTGCCCGGGGAGCGACTCGCGGCCCTCGACCTCGCGGACATTCCCAGGATTCTGTCCTATAGTTTAGAAGTTACGAAACTATGGTACACATGTAGTGCAACGCAGGCTCGAGGAGACGGCAGCATGGCGCAGGGTACGGCGACGACTACTGAACGGGAGCTCTTCAGGCGGCATGCCGAGGTGCTGCATGTGCTCTCGAATCCGGTGCGGCACGAGATCGTGCACCGGCTCTCCGAGGCCGACCGTACCGTCGGCGAGCTGACGGCCCTCACCGGCGCCTCGAAGTCCAACGTCTCGCAGCACCTCGCACTGCTGCGTGTCTATGGACTTGTGGAGGCCGACCGCAAGGGGCGCTCGATCACCTATCACCTCGCCTACCCACAGCTTGCCGGTGCATGCCGACTCATCGACGAGATCCTCCTCGATCAGGCGGACAAGGCCACCCGGCTGTTCAGCGAGCCGACCGGCGAAGACACTCCCGCGTGAGCGGGGCACCCAAGGAGCAGAGCATGAAGCGCAACATGTCCAATCTCGATCGCGTCGCCCGTGTCGTGCTCGGCGTCGTCGTGGTGGCCGCCGGCATCGCCATCGGCGGCGTACCGGCCATCGTCCTCTATCTTGTGGCCGCGATCCTGTTCGCGACCGCCGCCGTGTCGTTCTGCCCGCTGTACAGGCTCCTGGGCATCGACACGTGCAAGCTCTCCAAGACCTGCGCCCAGGGATGATCTGAGGAGACGTAGCGGCGGCGCGGGCCGGCCCTCCCGGCCCCCGCCGCTCGTCGTCGCGCTTCTGCTTCGCGCTCCCTCGTCGTTCACTGGTCCGCGTGGCTCCTGACGCCCCGTGGGGCGTCAGGCAGACGTGGGTGCGGACTCGGCAGGCTCCGCCAAGGCGTACGGCGACCCGGCCAGGGCAGCCGCCGCCAGGACGAGGTGGAAGCCGGCGGCGCGGCGGCCGTCGAGCTCGTGCGTCCGCGCGTAGCCCGCGCGCTGGTCGAGCAGTCCGGCGACCTCGGCAAGCGCTGCCGATCCCGGCATGTCTGCGTCGACATCGCAGCCGAGTCGCGCCAGCTCGAGCAGATCCTCGCTTGCGGCGGCGGTGCGCATCCTCGCCAGGCTGCCGACGAGCAGGGTGAACACGCGCTCGACGAGCGGCGATCGCGGGAGAGGCGCACCCGGCGCCGGCCCGAGGTCAAGCGTCTCCGGGAGCCATTCGCCCGCCAGCAGGCGTCGCAGCTGGCCGCCGCAGACCGCCTCGACCTGCGCCGGGGAGAGCCCCGTCCCCAGGGCCGTCGCCACGGCCACCACGGCCGCGGCGACGGTCGTGCCGTAGGGCGTGTCGCTGCCGAAGAGGATATGCCCCGGCGGGACATGCGAGAACAGGGCGATGTGGTCGGCCGGGTTCCACCACGCCGTGTCGATGAAGAGGTTCGGATGGCCGTCCAGCTCGCGCCAGATCCACGCGAGGTCGGGCTCGGCGACGTGCGCAAGGATGAGCGGAGCCCGCGGGAACTGCTCCGTCAGCCAGAGCGCGTCCCGGCCGAGCGAGGGGATGCCGAGACCGGAATGCACGACCACCGGCGCGCCCCGCTCGGCAGCCGTGGCCATCACGGCGCGCACGCCGGCGTGGCGCAGGTCGAAATACTCGGCGCGCGGATGCAGCTTGACGCCTTTCGCGCCGGCCGCAAAGCAGCGCGCCAGTTCCGGAGCCGGATCCCGGCGCGGGTCGACGCGACAGAACGGCACGAGCCGACCCTCGGAGGCGGCGGCCGCGGCGATGATCGCCGTGTTCGCCTCGCGATAGCCGGCCGGGTCCATGAGCGGGAAGGTGACCGCACTGGCGCCGGTCTGGTCCAAGGCGGCCAGCAGGCTCTCCAGGGGGAGGCGGGACCCGTCCGGGTCCTCGTCGCCCAGGTGCGTATGGGAATCGAAGAGAGCAAGGCCGGGTACCCGCCCCGCAAGCCGGCGGAACAAGGGGAGAAGCAGCGCGTCCGAATACACCGGTCAGGCCTCCTCGCATCGCCGTCCGCAGGACTCTAGCCCCGGTGCCCGTCAGCCACAACGCCGACGCTGGGCGAACGTCGGAAGTCGGCTTCCGGCCGGGGGCGGCCCCGTGCCCGGGTGGCGGGCTCCAGTCCGGTAAAATACCCTAGGGGGTATCTGAGCAACCACGGTGGCGGGCGGCTCACCAGATGCGGCTGCCGGCAAACGCGGGGCGGCGCGCCCGTGAGAGGCCCGGCCACGGGAGGAAGACGATGTTCGACGACAAGCAGAAGATCATGGAGCGCGTGCGCTCGCTGCCCAAGGGTGCACACTCGGCCTCCGGACGCTACTGGTGCGTCACCTGCAAGATGCTCTTCTCGCTGGACGAGCCGGTGTGCCCGTACATGCCCAAGATGTGCATCAACACGCCGATCCCCGTCGAGCTGCTGCCGGTCGAGTCGGCCATCACCCTCGAGAAGTTCGGCCTCTTCTACCCAAAGGTCCCGCAGAAGCTCATGGCCCACCTCGCGGACACCGACGAGCCGGTCGACGCCGCGGCGCTGGTCGGCGCCTATGTCTCGTTCCTCGCCGACTGGGGTATCCGCCCGGCGGAGGAGCCGTTGCAGACGCTCAAGAGCTTCGTGATCCTGCTGAGCGGCTGCGAGACGGCGCAGCGGGTCAACGAGGAGGCGATCACCTTCGTCGTGACCGACCTCGAGCGCATCTGGCGCGAGGAGAGGCTGCTGCCGCTGCTCGGGGCGACGCTCCCTCTGCTTGCGGCGGAGGTCGGCCTGACGCAACCCATCCGCCTGGACTCGATGGTGCTCATGGGCGAGCGGCCCTCAGGCCGCTATTTCTGCCCGATGTGCCGCAAGTTCTTCGAGTTCTCGACGCAGAGAGCGACGATCACCTGCCCGCTGATGGCACAGAAGTGCATGGCCACGCCGGCGGCGATCGCCGACGCCAAGTTCAGCCTCGCCGACCTGACGCACGTCTACGAGGTCACGCCGGACTTCTCCGCGAGACTGATCGGGGCGCTGCCGCAGAGCGCCGGGGCGCGGAGCTTCCTCGAAGGGATTCTTCGCGACGACTGGGGTTTCGACCCCGGGCCCGAGGAGGTCGCGCAGATCGCTCAGCTGATGGGGGTCTGAGGGCTCCGGTCCGCGAGACCTGCGAGCTGGATCGTCATCCCAGAGCGGCACGCGCGGATCGCCCCGCCCCTCGGCGCTCCGGTGGTGGCGACGCCGGGCACAGTCGCCGTACCTGCTCCTGCACGGCGCGGAGGTCGTCTCCGTCCGTCAGGTATCGCTCGAGCACGCGAGTGAGCGCCCCCAGCTCCGGACACGCGGGGAAGGTCGGGCGACCCTCCTTGCCGAGCAGCGTCCACAAGAGCCTCGCCGCGCAGTCCGGGTGGTTCTCGGCGAAGCCGCTCTCCCGCAGCCAGGCATAGAAGCTCGGTTCCGGTGCGACTCGCGACTCGCTACCGGCCCAGACGGTTGCCTGCTCGCAGGCGTCGGGCAGATCAGGCGACCAACCGGGGATGAGGTCGGCCAGCGTCTGCGTGCGATCTGCTGGAGCAGGTGACGCAGCCCCCGGAGAGCGCCGCTGCGGCTTGATGAGCCAGTAGACGGGGACGGAGAGGAAGGGCAGCAGCAACGTCGCAAGGACCCAGGTCACGCGGCGCCCCACGCGGAGGTCGCGGCGCCGCACCACATCGCTCACCGTCACGATCCAGAGGACCGCTACCACGAGCACCAGCAGAAGACCCATCTCGCACCCCCCGTCGCGCCCCTGCTCCGACTGGATACCCCGTAGGGTATGGAGCCCACCATACTCCGCGGGCGAGCGGTGTCAACGTAGGTCGGAAGTGCTCGGCTACGGTGCGCAGCGGCGGGTCACGCCCGCGGGCCCGGCGGTCAGGTCGCCTTCGGGACGATCGGACTGACCGGCGCCGGGGCTCCCCCCAGCTGCGGACGCTGCGGCGGCCGCTGCGGCTTCGGCTTGGTGTCGCCCTGCTGGTCGCGCTTCTCGTCCTTCTCGCGGAAGACCTCCTCTTCTGGTCTGCCGACGAGCAGCGCCTCGAACTCGGTGCGATCGATCGTCTCGCGCGTGATCAGGATCTTGCTCACGCGGTCGAGGATCTCGCGCTTCTCGACGAGCAGGTCCTTGGCGCGCTGGTGCGCCTCCTCGATGATGCGCCGGATCTCGTCGTCGATCTGCTTGGCGATCTCCTCCGAGTAGTCGGCCTGTTGCTGGAACTCGCGCCCCAGGAAGGGCATCGACTGGTCGTGGCCGAGGGTGCGCGGCCCGAGCTCCTCGCTCATGCCGTAGCGCATGATCATCTGCTTGGCGGTGCCGGTCGCCTTCTCGAGGTCGTTGGCGGCGCCGGTGGTGATCTCGCCGAAGACGACCTCCTCGGCGGCGCGCCCGCCGAGCGTCATCGAGAGCGTGTCCATGAGCTCCTGCTTGGTGGTCAGGAACTTGTCCTCGGTGGGCAGCGAGATCGTGTAGCCCAGCGCCTGGCCGCGGCTGACCACGGAGATCTTGTGCACCGGGTCGGTGAACTCGAGGAAGTGGCCCACGAGGGCGTGGCCCATCTCGTGGTAGGCGGTGATCGCCTTCTCCTTCTCGCTGATGATGCGCGTCTTCTTCTCCGGTCCCGCGAGCACGCGCATGATGCCCTCTTCGAGCTCGCTCATGCCGATCAGCTTCTTGCCGTGGCGGGCGGCCAGCAGGGCCGCCTCGTTGACCAGGTTGGCGAGGTCGGCGCCGGTGAAGCCGGGCGTCTGCGCGGCCAGGGCGTCGAGGTCGATGTCCTTGTCGATGGGCTTGCCGCGTGAGTGCACCTCGAGGATCAGCTTGCGCCCCGGGCGGTCGGGGCGGTCGACGACGATCTGGCGGTCGAAGCGTCCCGGGCGCAGCAGCGCCGGGTCGAGGATGTCGGGGCGGTTGGTGGCGGCGATGAGGATGATGTTGTCCTTCATCTCGAAGCCGTCCATCTCCACGAGCAGCTGGTTGAGCGTCTGCTCGCGCTCGTCGTTTCCACCACCCACACCAGCTCCCCTGTGGCGGCCGACGGCGTCGATCTCGTCCACGAAGATGATGCAGGGCGCGTTCTGCTTCGCCTGCTCGAACAGGTCGCGCACGCGCGAGGCGCCCACGCCCACGAACATCTCCACGAAGTCGGAGCCGCTGATACTGAAGAAGGGCACCCCCGCCTCGCCGGCCACGGCGCGCGCCAGCAGCGTCTTGCCCGTGCCCGGTGGGCCGTAGAGCAGCACCCCCTTGGGGATGCGCGCCCCCAGCTGCTGGAACTTCTTCGGGTTCTCGAGGAACTCCTTGATCTCGTGCAGCTCCTCGACCGCCTCGTCGGCGCCGGCCACGTCCTTGAAGGTCACCTTGGGCGCGTCCACGCTGACGCGCTTGGCGCGGCTCTTGCCGAAGCTCATCACCTTGGAGCCGCCGCCCTGCATGCGGCGCAACATGAAGACCATGAATCCGACCATGAGGCCCACCACCAGAAGCAAGGGGAGGAGGCTGCTCCACCAGGGTGAGGCCCCGGACGTGACGTCGACTGCGACCTCCGGGTGCTGGGCCAGCTGCGCGTCGAGTACCTTGCTGTCGGGATAGACCATCGTGTAGGGCTCGCCGCTCGACGGCGTGACCGTGACCGTCTGGTCGTTGAGGTTGATGGACACCGACTTGACCTTGCCGCTGTCGAGCTGGCCGACGAAGCTCGGGCTGCCGCCCTGGTAGAAGTACTGGACGCTGCTGCTGCGGCTCCTGCCCTGGATCACCTGTACGAGGGTCAGAGCGACGAGCACGAGCACAAACGGGATGACGAGGCGTCGCAATCCGCTCAAGAGGGACCTGTGCTTTCAAGGTTGTCGGTCGATGGCCGTCTACTACTTACCCCGATAGTGCTCGCCGGCCACGGAGAAGTCCACTTGGCCTGCCCGGCGGTCTCCCGTCCCGGCGCAGACGCGGGCTCGAGATGGCAAGATGGAGCCTGCTAGGTCCCGGTCCTTTCCCAAGGGAGTCGACGTGAAACAGTCGCTCGGCGCTTTCGGCGATTGTCGCGCCCAGATCGGCCTCTGACCAGTGATCGCCCTGCTGGGAGGGCTTGGCGCCGCGTTGGCGTGGGGGACGGGCACCTTCTGCTCGGCCCGCTCCAGCCGCATCATCGGCGCCTGGTCCGTCGTTGCCTGGGTGATGCTAGTCGGGCTGGTCGCGAACCTCGCCGTGATCGCCGTCGGTCCGCAGCCCGGCCGCCTCGGAGCGACTGACATCGCATGGATGCTGGTGTCCGGCCTCGGTAACGTCGCCGGATTGGTCCTCGAGTATTCGGCGCTCCGCCGCGGGAAGGTCGGCATCGTGACTCCGGTGACCTCGACCGAGGGCGCCATCGCGGCGGTGCTGGCGGTGGCAGCCGGCGAGGCGCTCGGTCTCGCGTCGGGCGTGCTGCTGGCGACCGTCGCGCTGGGCGTCGTGCTCGCTGGGGTCGCTCCCGAGGAGTCGAGGCCGGACCAGCGCAAGTCGGGCGCCTTCTGGCTGGCGGCGCTGGCGGCGCTGTCGTTCGGTATAGGGATCTTCGCCACGGGCCATCTCAGCGCGTCGCTCCCGGTCGGCTGGGCGGTGCTGCCGCCTCGCCTCGTCGGCGTGGCGGCCGTGACGATCCCCCTGGCGCTGTCCCGGCGACTCACGCTCTCTCGATCGGCGTTCCCCCTGGTGGTGTTCACCGGGCTTGCCGAGGTGCTCGGCTTCGTCTGCTACGCCGTCGGCGCGCGTGACTCCGTCGCCATCGCTGCGGTCCTCGGATCTCAGTTCGCCGCCGTCGCCAGCGTGGCCGCGTACCTGTTGCTGCGCGAGCGCTTGACCCGGCTGCAGTTGGCTGGGGTCGCGCTGATCGTGGCCGGCGTTACCGCCTTGACGTGGGTCACGGTGGGCTGAGCGCTCCCGAGAAGTCGCCGCGTGTCCCTGCCCGCCTCGGGCGGGTCCGCGCCCGAGGCTGACCCGACGTGCGACGATGATCTACGGGCTGAGCACGACGCGGCCCATGACGCGCAGGTAGTGGGCCCAGTAGCCCTGCAGATCGCCGTAGTGCTCTGCGAGGCGCTGCACCTCTTCGGCCGACAGCGGCCGGCCGTCGCCGTAGAAGTGGCCGGCGATGCGCATGAGCAGGTTGTCGCCATACGGGATGCGCTCCATGCGCCCAAGCCCGCGGATCATGATGAACGCGGCCGACCAGTCACCCACGCCGGGGATGGCGCGGAGCCAACGGTACACCTCGTCGTAGGAACCCTCACGAAGGAAGGCCTCATCGATCTCGCTGAAGGCGACCGCGGCGCCGTGGATGTATTCGGCGCGGCGACTGTTGCGCAGAAGTCGCGTGAGGTCCTCGACGCTCGCCTGCACCACTGCCTTGGCGCCTGGGAAGGGCCAGTATTCTCTGCCGTCGAACTCGACGGCCGCCGAGAACTCCTGGATCACGGTGCGCTTCATGTGCTGCGCGACGGCCAGCAGGTTGCGCTGCGAGAGGATCGTCCAACACGCGTTCTCGAATGGCGTGAGGAACTTGACCTGGTGGTAGCCGTAGAGCTCTCGCTTGACGGGCACGAAGGGTGGATCGGAGTCGATGAGCTCGTAGAAGCGATGCAGGTCGTCGTCGAGGCTGAGGTACACCTCGATGCGGCGCACGAGCGCGGCCACGTCGGCTTCGGTGATGGGCTCGTCACTGTGAAGCTCGTAGCGCAGCTCGGGCTCCTCGATGGTGCCGGTCGCGGAGAGTCTCACGGCGACCGGTGTCTGGCTGGCCCATGCCGCGCGACTGAGCGACTTCTCCGAGACCACCTGCTCGCCGTGCATGGGCGGGAACGTGAGGATGAAGTCGACCGCCTGATTGAAATCGAAGGGGGCGACCGGTCGTATGGTGCCCTCGCGCTGCAGTCGGGCCAACCTTCACCTCCGCGTGTCGGCCGCATCTCGGGTGACCGCCACCTACCCGATAGCGGCTCCACGCTAACGCCGCGCGCCTCAACGGAGTCTCTGAAGCGCGCGAGGTCCGGGGGCGGCTGGACGTCCCTCCCAGACGCCCCGGACCTCGGCCGCCTCTCAGTGGTCGTCCCGCTCAGCCCGCAGGCAGACGCGCATCTGCGCGGCCGTAACCGGACCAGCGGCAAACACGGTGTTCGCCGGGCGTGGAGGTCTGTCGGGCCCACGCACGCCTGGCCGCCGGAAGTCGGGTGGCGAGTCGGGGGCCGCGCACGGGCGTCCACTGCATCGGAAGCGACCAATGGCTCAGCCGATATTGGCACCCGGGGCCGCGCTGTCCGCCGATGTTCGACCGAGGCGAACGCGCGCAGAGACGGCCGGCCGCCGAGCGTTCAGAATTTCATAAGGAATCCGTAAGTGGGACGGAAGACGCGACGGGTAGATTGGCTCCGCTTGTGGCGGACGGCCGGCACCGCGAGTCGTGTCGGTCGGGCACGGTGCGGCGGTCGCAGGAAGGGAAGCATGAGAAGGAGGCACCGCGAGTCGTGTCGGTCGGGCACGGTGGGGCGGTCGCAGGAAGGGAAGCATGAGAGGGATCACGACTCGGCTCGTCGTCGCCAGCACCGTGGTGGTCGCCTTCGTCATCACGGCTCTGAGCGGCCTCATCCTGTACGTGCCTGTGCAGCTCCTGCCGGTCTTCGGCCTCTCGCTCTTGGCCTGGCGCTCCATCCACGAGTGGGGCGCGCTGGTGCTGACCGCGGCCGTGATCGTGCACCTCGTCCTGCACCGACGCCGCGTGGGCCAGATGATCGCCGGCTTGGCGCGGCCGGAGCGGTCGCCGCGGACGGAGGCGGCACCGGTGGTCGGTCGACCGGAGGTCTCCGCACACGGAGTCACGCCGGCGTCCGCCGACCAGGAACCACGCCGTCTGCGCGTGACGCGCCGGCGGTTCCTCATCGGGTTCGGCGCGCTGCTGGCCGGCTTCGCCGGCGTCTTCGTCGTCGTCGAGGCCTTCGTGCGTGGCGGTGGCAGCGCCCGGCGCACAGCCGCAGACGGCGGAGTCCCGGGGGAGACGTCGTTCCCTGCTCTGAACGTCGAGCAGGCGCCGCATGTCCCCCCTGAGCAGTGGGTGGTGACCGTCGATGGGCTCGTGGACACGCCGCTGCGACTCGATCACGCCGCCTGGTCGGCGCTCGAGCGCCACAGCGAGACCGCTGACTTCCACTGCGTCGAGGGCTGGTCGGTGGACCGGCTGCGCTGGAGCGGCGTGGCGCCGAGGACGATCCTCGACATGGCGGGTTTGAAGCCCGAGGCCACGAACGTCAACTTCCACGCCCTCGGCGGCACCTACGCGGACAGTCTTCCTTTGAGCCTCGTCGACGACGCCCAGACCGTGCTCGCCGACACCCTGGACGAGCAGCCGCTATCCGACGCCCACGGCGGGCCTCTCCGCCTGGTCGTCCCCAAACAGCTGGGCTATAAGAACGTGAAGTGGGTGGTGCGCCTCGAGGTCACCGACCATCCCGTGACGGGTTACTGGGAGCAGAACGGCTACCCGATGGATGCGCCGGTCTCGTCCGGCTGAGAGGGTCGTGGCGTCGCCCCGGGTGTGGGCGGTGCACAGGCCCTCGTCGGGGATTGGCCGGAGTGGCTTCCACGGCGCCCGAGTGTGACGGCCCCCGCTCGCGAGATCGGACCGCACTCAGATCGCTCGACGGGTCTCACGCGGTGATGGCGAACTTGCCACCGACGTGCCCCTCTCCGAAGTGGCAGTGGCCGGCTTCGGGGCAAGGCCCGCCGCCGGCGCGGGGGAGAGGGCGAGCGTAGGAGGTCGGTCACCCGGTCTGTGGTGAGGGCGTCTCTCTCGAGCTGAGTGGAGTCCGGTTCGCGGCGGCAAGGGCCGAGTCGCTCACGGTGATGCCGGCCGGCCTCGCCTGTCGCGACGCCGTGCGCAGCATGACGATGCCCAGCCACGCGAACCAGACGATCTGCAGCGACCCAAAGCCGTACGCCACGTCGTTGAGTGCCGGGACGACTGAGAGGACACCCGCAGCGCCGATCGCCACTCCAAGCCAGTTCAGCACCTTGGGCAGTCTCGCGGTGCGCAGCGCCGCCAAGCTCACGAGCAGGACCCACAGGCCGCCGAGAAGCTCACCGCCTGACCCGCCCAGGCCTTGAGCCACCGGCTCGAGCGCCTGCCAGGCCGACACAGCCTGGACCGGATTGGTGCCGTGGAGTCCGACGACTGCCGCCACGCCGGCGTTGAAGATCAACCCGCTTGCACCGAGCATCACGGCCCATATGAGTCCTACTGCGGTCGCAATCTGGGCCAGTGCGGGGGCTTCGTCCTTGAGGCGTGCGTAGAGCGACAGCGACAGGACGGCCAGGACGAGGCCGAAGATGACGTAGGTGATCAGGTACATGGCCCGCATGCTGTCGTGGTTGCTCACCAGGAGGGTCACCTTCTGAGCGGGGTCCACGACACCCGGGTACTTCACGAACACGAGGAAGTACGGCATCGCGATCACGAAGGCTGCTGCCAGGTAGAGGGCTGGCCCCCGACCCTCTGCTGCCTCAGACTTCCACCCGACGGTTTCATTCGGCTCTCCTCTCTCGTCGAGGGACGGCGCTCTTCTCGCCCCGGCCCTTACGGTGTAAACTTACGGTGTAAGTATCATACTTACGGCGTAAGTTTGTCAAGAGTCTGGATGCTCTGCCCGCGCGCTGATTGCGCCAGAGCCTGAAGCGGAGGCTGCCCATGCCCACAGGACCCACGCAGGATCCCGCGTCCCGCGTACCGCTCACCAGGGAGCGAGTGCTGGGCGCCGCCGTGCTGCTCGCCGACGGGGACGGCATCGATGCACTCACGATGCGGGAGCTCGGACTGAGGCTCGGCGTCGAAGCGATGTCGCTGTACAACCACGTGGCCAACAAGGACGACATCCTCGACGGCATGGTCGATCTCGTGGTGAGTGAGATCGACCTCCCCGCGGATGCGGTCGACTGGAAGGAGGCCATGCGCCGGAGGGCGATCTCGGCCCAGTCAGTCTTCTCGCGTCACCCGTGGGCGAGCGCGCTGATCGATTCACGAGAGAGCAGCGGCCCTGCGAGGCTGCGCTACTTCGACTGGGTGCTGGGGACGCTCCGGCGCGCCGGGTTCACGCTGGAGCTGGCCGTTCGCGCATTTTCGATCATCGACAGCTACATCTACGGCTTCGGCCGACAACAGCTCAACATGGCGGCCGGGGGCGACATGGGGCCCGAGGAGATGGCGGAGGCCTTCCTTGAGGCGATACCCGCGGATGAGTACCCCTATCTCAGGGAGCTGGTCGTCGACTATGCGATGGACTCTGGCTACGACGAGGGCGCCGACTTCGGATTCGGGCTCGACCTGATCCTTGACGGACTGCAGAGGCTGCTGGATCGAGCCACGAGCCAGCCTCGTCGGTCGCGGTCGGCGTCTTCATGATTCCCTGTCTTTGGCAGCCAGCGCCAGTTCAGTCTCTTGAGGTAGGCGAGCAGCCCGGTCCACTCCTGGTCCGTCAGCTGCCACTGCGGCATCGGCCACTCCAGGTGACCGCCCTGCCGGTCGATCCCGGGGGTGATCGCCTTGCGCAGGCTAGCGTCGGTGTACGTCACGTCGCGAGTGCCGTCCTCTCCCTTTGTCGGTATCAGGGTCGGCGAGCTTCTTGGATTCAGATCGCGCCCGACCGACTTGGTTGGAGTGCAGCCGCACACTTTGAAGAACCTGTGATGCCGCTCTGCTCGTGTTGTGAAGCCGGGGTACGGCCGGCGCGCGAGATGGGACCGCTCATGGACGGGGGGCTCATGGGCGAGACTCTCCGCGCCCTCCTGTCTGACGGTCGCGTCGAACAGCATGCTGATCTGCGAGGGCCGTCACTCAGGGCTCGCATGTCCGGCCCTGGCGACCCCGACCGGGGGATGAAGCCCGCGGCCGGGGTCGCCTGAGTCGCGCTCACTCGTGCGGTCACGCGGCGGCGCTCACCAACCGAAGCCGCCCCACATGCCGCCGAGGCCCATCCAGCCGCCGGCGCCGTCGCGCATGCGGCTGCTGGTCACCTTCAGGCGGTGGTGTCGGTAGAAGGACTTGACCTGCGCGCGCTGGTGGGCGCGCAGGGTCTGCAGGGCGCTCCGCGCCGCCCGACTGTGGGGATGGTCGCCGTAGCGGTGCATCCAAGCTGTGGCCCTTGCGGTCTGCTTGGCTCGCATCGTCAGCCACTGGCGCAGGGCGCCGCGATGGTTCGTCATCCAAGAAGCGCCGTGGCCCGTGCCCCACATGTGGGCGGCGTTCCAGGCGTGATCACCCATCATGGCGCCGGTCTCCCAGCCACCCCACATGCCTTCCGAGGGGCAGGTCCAGGTGGCGCCATTTGCGTACTGCTCGTAGAAGGCCTTCATGTCGTGCCAGTTCTTGGTCCAGAGGTCGTGCAGCGCCTGCTGCGCCTCGGGGGTCGTAAGGTCGGTCTTGTACGTGTCGCGCCAGGCCTGCATGGCCGCGACGTGGTCGGCCTTGAGCTGCAGCCAGGCTTGGAGGGCGTCGGGGTTGTTCGCGAGCCACGAAGCACCGCCGCCGGTGCCCCACATGCCGGAGCCGCTCCAGTGACCCGTACCGTTCCACATGCCGCCGCCGCACCAGGAGTCGCCTGCCTGGGCGGGCAGGGCCGCCGAACTGGGGGAAGGCGACGGTGTGGGGCTGCTCATCATGCCGCGGAGTGCTGCCGCTGGCGGCGGCGATCGGCACCAGAAGAGCTGTGGCGAGCACGCCGACCGCAAGAGTCGTGAGCACTGCCTTGAACTTGCCTGTCATGCGCTGACCATCCTTGGTCTCGGTTGCGGAAGCATGCGTGGTCCTCGAGCCTTGCGGGACCACGTTACTGCTTGGCGGTGAAGGAATCGTGAAGCGCTGTCGCATCGTGCCTCCTTCGCAGTCGCTTGATGCCGTCACTGCTAGAGACACCTGGGCGCGCCGTTTCTTACAGGCACCGCGAAGGTCCGCGCCGTCAGTCGCCGCCGGAGTGGCTGCCCGACATCTCGCCACCGTCGTGGGTAGTCGTCGTCGTGGTCATGTGATCGCCGGTGTGGCTGGTGCTTGTGGCGCTATCGTGCGTCGTCATCGTGGACCCGCCGGCATCGTGGCTCGCGGAGTGATGGCTCCCGCTGCCGGAGTGTGCGCCCGAGTGATGACCGGCGGGCTCGGCATGGCGTGCGGCCCCGCCGTGTTCGCCCATCAGCGTCTCGCGGCCCGCCAGGTGGCCGTCGTGGAGGCCCGTGTAGGTAGACGAGGGCTGCGAGGTGACGCCGGCGTCAGGCGTTGATGCTGCAGCTGCTGCAGGCCGCGTGTGACTCCTGTCGACCTCCTTGACTGCGACTACGCCGCCACCGATTACGAGGGCCGCGGCGGCGGCGCCGATCGCTGCCTTGGTCGTGAGCGCGGCGCCGATCTTGGTCAGCAGACCGGCGCCGGCGGGCCGGCGGCCGCGGGGATGCCGGGGTGCGGCAGTGCGTGCAGCGGCGCGAGGTGGGCCGGGAGCGGCGGCATCGCCTGCAGCGCCGCCGGCACGCTGAGGGGCACGAGCACGAGGCCGAGCGCGGCCGGGGCGGCGGCGTCCGAACCGGCCAGTTTGGCGAAGACGGTCTTGAACGAGGCGCGCGCCCGATGCACGAGCACGTCCGCCGTCGGCCGCGAGACCTGCATCACTTCGGCGATCTCTTCGGGCGGCAGGCCCTGGAGGTCCTTGAGCACGAGGGCGGTGCGGTAGCGCTCGTTCATCTCGCCGAGCGACTGCTCGACGAGCGCCACCGTCTGGGCGCGCTCGAACTCGTCGACTCCGGAGGCAGCGTGCTCGAGCCCGGCGTCACCGCCGCCGTCGAGCTTGCGCCGCGAGCGCAGCTGATTGAAGCAGGCGTTGGTGGCCACGCGGTAGAGCCAGGGGCGCAGTCCGAACGATTCGGCGTCCGCCTCCGGCAGCTGGTCGAACGCCTTGATGAACACTTCCTGGGTCACGTCCTGGGCCTCCTCGCGGTCGCCGAGAACCCGCGCGCAGAGGTTGTAGATGGGTGCGTGGTACTCGCCGTAGAGGCGCTCGAAGGCGTCATGGCGCCCGGCCTGAAGGCCGCGCACGAGGTCTGGGGATGTAGCGGGAGAGGAAGGCATCAACTCGGGAGTTCCGAGCCTAACGCTACTCTCATCCCCCCGGGGCGCAACCGTTCCCCGTGAGGCAAGGACCGGCTCGCGGTGGCCGGCCCTTGCCCGTTCTGCGCCGCTTGGTCAGTCACGGCAGGATCCGCCTTCACCGCCGCCGGAGTGATGACCCGTCTCGGCGTGATGGCTGCCAGAACCGGAGATCGAGGAGCTGGCGTGATGCGTGGCCTCGTAGTGGTGGGTCCCGCCGGAGCCGCTCGCCGAGGCGTACGTGGCGCTGTCGACGGCGTGGCTGCGAGCCTGATGACGGGCGGTCTCGGCGTGCTGCCGCGTCTGCCGGGCCTGCTGCCGAGTCTGCTTGGCCTGCTGCGCGCTGCCTGCCGTCCCGGCCCTGCCGTCGTGCAAGAGCTGCGCAAGCTGCGCGTCGGTGAGCGTCACGGTGTAGGTGGGCTGCGCCGTCTGCGCCGTGCCGCCGCTTCCCTGACCACCCTGCTTCGTGAGGTGTTGCACGCCGGCCATCGCGACCGTTGTAAGAGCGAAGACGATCACTGCCGTTGCGACGATGGTCTTGAGGACTTTCACTGGGCCTCCCTCGGTGCTGACTGGTGCCTTCACCTGTAAGAACACAGAAGGGCGGCGTTTCTTACACCGGAGGCGTGCCGCGCCCTACGAGCTCAGGTCGCGCATCTTCTGCTCGTACTCCGCACGATCGATCTCGCCCGCCGCGTAGCGCCTCTTGAGGACGTCTTGCGGCGACTCGCGTGGATCGGTCTGCGGCGAGGCGCCTACGCTACCGGAGGCGCTGGTCCCCAAGGCGCGCACCAAGTAGAGCGATCGCGACGATCACCGCGATCACGACGACGAGCACGAGAAGGATGATGATCAGCCGTTCGAACCCATCCAATCCGTGTTGTTCATCATGCTCCCGCACCGCCATTGCCAGCATTTCTTGCCGGGGCGTCATGTACCGTATGCGACACGTGTGTCTCCTCACTCGCAGCCTGCGGTCAGAGCCTGTCGACGAGCCACAGGCTAGCGCCCGTCACGGCGAGCCAGAAACTCACGGCCCTTGCGGCGGCAGGCCACCGATACGTCGCGCCGGACCGTCCGATGACCCAGGCTTCCGCCAGGCCCTCCCAGACGACGTGTAGCAGGACGAGATCTTCGGCGATCCGTACCGGGCTCCGCGGCGTCCGCCGCCTTCTCGAGCGCCAGACTGCGGCCGAGAGCAGTGCGATCAAGGGCAGCGTCTCGAGGTGCCCCTGTTCATGCAGCGCGGCGAGATCGACCGATGCCCGCGGCTCGCGCGCATCTCTCAGAAAGCTGTTGACCACTCCGGGATGCGGCAGCACGAACGGTCCGACTCGAACGAGGTGCCGGCCGTCAAGGTCGGCTACGGCGCGCCCGGGCAGGCCATACCAGGTCACGAAGTCGATGGCCCGCCTCGGTGCCGTGCGATCGTCGCGACCGCTGTCTTCAGGTCCCAATGGAGCCGAGGTCATCACATCACCATTGCTCTTTCCCCTATGTCTCAGTGTTGCCCCGCTTCTGTGAATGTGGCGTGAAGCAGCCGGCGCCTCAGTGGAGTGGGAAGAATCCGGCATCGCCCAGCGACCGCCAGATGGGCTGAGCCGCGATGCCGAGTGCGAGCAGTGATACGGCGGGGACGTACGTACCGACGAGCGCCCAGCGCCCCATGCTTACCTTGACCTCCGGTCCGGGCTCCCCCAGGTAGACCGGGGCGAGAACGCGTAAGTAGTACGCCAGCGAGAGGACGGAGTTGGCCGCTGCGAGGATCGCGAGCCAGAGATAGCCCGCCTCAATAGTAGCGGCGAACAGCCCCAGCTTGCCGACGAACCCGGCAAGCGGCGGCACCCCGACGAAGGAGAGAAAGGCGACGACCAGCGTGGCGGCAAGCCACGGCCTGGTCCGGGATAGGCCGGCGTACTTGTGCCGGTCGCTGAGCCCGCGCAGCTCGACGACCACGCCGAAGGCCGCGAGATTGCCGAGGGCGTAGGCGCCGACGAAGTAGATCAGCGACGGGACGGCGAGGCCGCTGCGCCCGAGCGCGACCACCGCCATCAGCGCGTAGCCGGCTTGGGAGATCGAGGACCAGCCCAGCAGGCGACGCACATCGTCCTGGCGCAGCGCCGCGAGATTGCCCAGTGTCATCGTCACCGCCGCGAGGACGGCGACCAGCGGCCGCCAGCCGACGTCGGCTGCGGGCAGTGCGACGGCGAGGCGCGCCAGCACGATGAGTGCGCCCACTTTGGGCGCCGCAGTCAGAAACGCCGCCATCGGGGCCGGCGCCCCGTCGGCGACGTCCGGCACCCAGGCGTAAGCGGGAAAGGCGCCGATCTTGAAGGAGAGGCCGATGGCGATGAGACCGACGGCGACCGCGAGCGCCCAGCCGTCGGCGGCGCCCAGCGATGCGCTCCAGGCGCCGAACAGGGTGCTGCCGCCCAGGCCGAAGAGCAGCACTACGCCGAAGAGCATGAACCCCGTCGCGAGCGCGCCGAGAAGGTAGTACTTGATCGCCGCCTCCTGCGCCCGTGCCGAGCGGCGATGGTAGCTGGCCAGCACGTAACCGGTCGCCGAACTCAGCAGCACGCCGAGCACCATCTCCATGAGATCGGTCGCTCCTGCCAGCAGCACGGCGCCCAGCGCCGACAGCAGCAGCAGGCTGTACAGCTCGCCGCGGCGCGGGTCGGTGGCGAACCACTCGTAGGAGAGGAGCACGGCGAGCGCCGTCGTCGCCAGGATGATGAGCTTCCCCCAGACGGCGGTCCCATCGATGGCATACGTCCCGAAGAACGTGGTCGGCCCGGGGGCTCCGACCACCAGCCAGGTGGACGCCGCCGACGTCGCGAGGACCAGCAGCGACAGGTGGGCCGCAAAGCGCTGCGTCCGGCGCGGCGCGAAGAGCGCGAACAGCAGGATCCCGAGCGCGCCGACGACGAGGACGATCTCCGGGAGGACCGAGCGCAGCGACATGCCGCCGGCCGGCATCACCTGCCCACCACCGCCTTGGCGGTCGCGTCGATCACATCGATCAGCCAAGCGGGGAAGACGCCGATGATCAGCGTCGGCACGAGAAGGGAGACCATCACGGCGGTCTCGACCCGGCCGAGGTCGGGCATCGCCTGCCAGCGCTCGCGAAGCGGCCCCAGGAACACCTTCTTCAGCATGCGCAGGAAGAGCGCCGCCAGGATCACCATGCCGACGAGGCTGATGACCACGAGCGCCGGATAGACGGCGAAGGCGCCGACGAAGACCTCGACGTCGGACACGAACTGCGCGAGGCCGGGCAGGCCGAGGCTCGCGAACGCCGCGACCACGGTCGCCAGCCCCATGGTGCGCACGCGGGCTGCGAGGCCGCCGAACTCGTCCATCTCGTACGTCCCGCGCGCGCGCGTAGATCGAGCCGCTGATCAGGAACAGCGCTCCGGTGATGAGCCCGTGGCTGACCATGCCGAGGACGGCGCCGTCGAGCGCGATGCGCCGCGCGTCCACGGAGCCCAGCAGGAGCCCGCCGGCCGCGGCGATGCCGAGCACCACGAGGCCCATGTGGGCGATGCTCGTGTAGGCGATGAGGCGCTTCAGGTTGCTCTGCGCGAGGGCGACGAGCGCCCCGTAGATGAGGCTGATCACCGCGAGCACGGCCAGCGCGAAGGCGTAGCGGCGGAAGGTGTCCGGCATCATCTGCAGCGTGATGCGGATGAACCCGTAGGTGCCCATCTTCAGGAGCACGCCGGCGAGGATCGCCGAGCCGGGACCCGGGGCGTCGACGTGCGCCGGCGGCAGCCAGGTGTGCAGCGGCACCAGCGGCGACTTGATCACGAAGGCGATGACGAAGCCGAGGAAGATGAGGCTGGCGCGCAGCCCGCCGCCCGAGAGCGGCGGGTTCTGGATGATGCTGATCATGTCGAAGGTGTGCGGCGCGGTCGCAAGGTAGAGGCCGATGATCCCGAGGAGCAGCGCCAGCGATCCGGTCAGCGTGTAGATGAAGAACTTGATCGCCGACCGGGCCGCGTCGCCGTGCCCCCAGATGGCGATGACGAAGTACATGCCGACCAGGCTGAGGTCCCAGAAGACGAAGAAGAGGAAGAGGTCGAGCGCCAGGAACACGCCCAGCGAGGCCGCCTCCAGGAAGAGGAAGAGGCCGTAGTAGGTGCGCTCGCGACCGCGCAGATCGAGCGGGTAGGCCATGGAGACGGGGAACAGCAGCGCGCTGAGCGCCACCAGCGGCAGCGAGAAGCCGTCGACCCCGACCTTGTAGCCGACGCCGAGCGCGGGGATCCACGGCAGCGACTCGATCATGGTCGGCAGCGGCCCGCCCGAGTAGCGCAGCCAGACGATGACCACGAGGGCGAGCGGCACCAGCGAGAGACCCAGGGCGACGCGGCGGATGAGGACGGTGCGCTCGCGCGGCAGGAAGGCCACGACCAGCGCGCCCAGGAGCGGAACGGCGATCATGGCAGTCAGCATGCGCGAGCCTCCGTGGTGGACGATATGGGTTGGCGGACAGCGGTCACGACGCGACCGCCGCGACGACGACGGCGATGACGACGCCGACGGCGACGATGATGTAGTAGTCGTGGACCATGCCGTTCTGCAGGCGCCGGACGCTCTTGCCGGCCCACCAGTTCGCCTTGGCGGTCCCTTCCACGGCGCCGTCGATGACGACGTCGTCCCAGAGGCGCGAGGCAAGGGCGGACAGCCAGCCGGCTTTGGCGACGCCCCAGACGGCGGCGTCGACGACGCGGTCGTCGAAGGTCATCGCCCGCGCGGCGAGGCGGACCGCCGACTTCGCGGTGCCCCACACGCCGGCGTCGATCACGTGGTCGTCGAACCGCCGCAGGGAGCGAGCCACGACGAGGACCGGCTCGGCGACTCCGCGGCGCACCGCCGTGGGCAGGCCGAGCCAGTCGGCCAGCTGCGCCTGCGCGCGCACCGGGACGCCGAGAGTCAGCAGCCGCCCGCTCCGCGAGAGCACCCACACGAGAGCGAACGCCGCCGCGATCGACCCGAGCGAGGCGGCGAGCTGCCACGCCCGCCCGGCCGCGAGCTGCCCGGCCGGTGAGGCGCTCGAGCGCGCCTTGGGCGGCGGGCAGGGCGAGCACGCCGAGCAGCACCGACCCCGCGGCGAGGACTCCCATGGCCCAGAGCGGGGTGCGAGCACTGGCGGGCTCGGGGTAGTCGACCGTTGCCGCGCAGGCTCCCAGAGATGGGACGGTCTCGAGGCGCGCCGCAGTCTGATCCGCGCGCGGCGCTGTGTGTCCGGCGAAGAGCGCCGGGCCGTAGCTGAGCGCGAAGATGCGTCCCGCATACAGCGCGCTCAGGAAGCCGGCGAGCAGCACTCCGGCCCCGAGCCACGGCGACCAGGCCGCGGCGGCCGCGAGCACGAACTCCTTCGAGAAGGCGCCGCCGAGCGGCGGCACCGCCGCCAGTGACAAGGCGCCGATGCCGACCAGCACCGCGGCCACGCGCCGACCGCGGCCCAGCCGCAGCCGGCCGAGATCGCCGCTGCCCGCCAGGCTGAGGGCGAGGCCGGCGCCGAGGAACAGCAGTGACTTGAAGAAGGCATGCGTGACCAGCTGTGCGGTGGCCGCGCCGACCGAGCCCGCGCCCACGGCGATCAGCATGAGCCCGTACTGGGCCGTCGTCGAGGCGGCGAGGGCGCGCTTGAAGTCGGTCTGCAGCAGCGCGACCACGCCGCCCGCCAGGGCGCTCACGAGACCGAGCGGCGACGACGGCCGGGCCGAACCAGGGGACGGAGCCGAGCGCGGGCTGCAGACGGATGAGCACGTAGGCGCCGGCGGCGACCATGGTCGCCGAGTGCAGCAGGGCGGAGACCGGAGAGGGGCCCTCCATCGCCGAGAAGAGCCAGTAGGAGAACGGCACCTGCGCCGACTTGGCGGCGGCGGCCAGGAGGACGCCGGCGGCGACCAGCCCGAGGGTCGTGGCGTCGGCGCCGGCGAGCGCGCTCGAAGGAGAGCGAGCCCGTGGCCGCGTAGGCAGCTCCGGCCGCGACGAACAGGCCGATGGCGCCGAAGCGCACGGTGACGAACGCCTCGAGCGCGGCCTGCGGCGGCTTGGCCTCCCGCCAGTGGTGGGCGATGAGCGCCCACGAGAACGCGGCCACCAGCTCCCAGGCGATGAGCAGCGTGAGCAGATCGGCCGCGACGAGCAGGAGCTCCATCGCCCCGACGAAGGCGACGAGGAGCCCGATCAGGCGCCGCAGGCCCGGGTCGTCGCGGTACACGCTGCCGGCGAAGACGACGATCGGCGCCGCCACGACGGGGACGAGCACGACGAGTATCCGCGCCGCGGCGGTGACGGCGAACTGCAGGCGCAGCGGGCCGCCCCACGAGAGCGATGCCGCGGGCTCCAGCCAGGCGGCGGCCAGCGCCACGGCCGCCAGACTCGCCAGGAGGGCGGCGCCGACCGCCGTCGAGGCACGACGCGGCATGGCCGTGAGCAGCAGGACTCCGCCGAGGATGGGGATGAGGATGAGCGGCCAGATCATCGCTCAGCCCTTCAGGCGCCGGAGCTTCTCGGTGATGTCGGCCCGGCGCACGCGGTAGATGCCGATCACGAGGGCGAAGCCCATGGCGGCCTCGACGGCCATCACCGTCAGGAGCACGACGACCAGCATCTGGCCCTTGGGGCTGCCGCCGGTCGTCAGCGCCCACATCGTCCCGCCGGCAAGGATGGTCCCGTTCAGCATCAGCTCGAGACCCATCATGATCATCACGAAGGACTGCTGGCTGAGGGCCCCGTACACGCCGATGCCGAAGATCGCGGCGGCCACGACGATGAGGGCCTGCAGCGTCATCGGCGCCCCTCCTCGCCCGGCTCGTCGTCGCTCACGGTGACGAGCTGCACCGGCTCCACCGAGCCCTCGTCCGCGTCACCGAAACGGCCGCGGGCGCTGCTGATGGCGATGGCCGCGATCATCGTCGCGAGGAGCGTCACGCCGGCCGTCTGGAACACCAGCATGGAGTCGCCGAGCAGCTCCACGCCCAGCCGGCGTGTCGGGTCGACGCCTCCGGGCGCGGGGGCAGTCGGGAACCGGGCGAAGAGCCCAAGGGCGGCGATGGCGAGGAAGGAGACGACTCCGGCCACGATGGCGACGCGGTTCCGGTGCACCATCGTCATGGGGTTCAGGCCCGCCGGGTTCATCATGAAGGCGACCATGAACACCGCCATGATGGTCATCTCGCCGCCCATCATGAGGATGAGGATCAGCCCGAGGAACTGCGCCTTGAGCAGCACGAGGATGATACCGACGGCGGCGAAGGAGACGAGCAGCCAATAGGCCGCGCGCACCATCGAGTCGGCGCGAAAGACGCGCCAGCCGCTGAAGACCGCGAGCGCCGCGAAGGCCCAGAAGGTGATGTCCAGGATCATCGCGCGGCCACCAGCGCCTGGATGCCGGCGATGAACACGTCGAGCAGCGACAATGGGATCAGGATCGCCCACGACGCGATGACGTAACGCTCGGTCGGCACGCGCGCCACGAGGTGACGGGCGGCGACAAGCAGGACGAGAAGGACGAGCGTCTTCGCGATCATCCAGGCGGCGCCCGGGAGCAGCGGGCCCAGCCAGCCGCCCGAGGAAGACGGCCGCGCCCATGGCCGAGACCGCCACCAGGACCATGAGCTGGGCGACGCGCCAGAGGATGCGGCTGACGCCGGAGACCTCGAGAGAGCTGCCGCCGGCGAGGTCCTCGCCCTCGGGCAGCGCCAGAGGGCCCCAGAAGGCCAGCCCGAGGGCGGCCATCAGGTAGAGCGGCAGGCCGAGCGGCTGGCGGACGACGTTCCACAGGTTCTCCTGCGAGACGACGATCGGCGCGATGGCGAGCGACCGTGCCGGGAGCGCCGCCGCGATGAGCACGACGGCCAGCGGGATCTCGTAGGAGAGCCCCTCGGCGATGAAGCGGTAGCCGCCGATCATGGGCAGCGGCGAGTTCGGCGACCAGCCCTGGAGGAAGACGGCGACCACGACGAGCGCCATCGCCGCGCCGAAGAGGACGATGCCGTTGGCGACGTCGGCGGCCAGCAGCCCGGGCGCAAGCGGCACGGCGGCAAGCCCGACCGCGGCCAGCGCGGCGAGCAGGGCGGGCGCGAGCGCCCAGGTCTCCGCGTCCGGGCGTTCTGTCGTCGTCCGCGCCTTGAGGGCGACGGCAGCGCCCCAGCTCAGGGGGGCGATGAGCGCGTCCAGGGGGCGTATCGCGACCCCCGCCACAGCGCGGGCGAGGATGATGTCGACCCAGGCGGCGATGTACACGCCGGCTGCGGCCGCGGCAGCGACGGAGACGACTGCGACGATCACGCCGAGCGCGCTCACGACGGCCCATCTCCCGAGGCGACCCTCCGCACGGCCGGCCCAATGACGCCGATATCGAGACTCACGACTGTGGTCACGGCGTCGCCCCATTCCATGCCTACCAGCAGCTCGGGCAGGAGAGCGACCAGCCCGGCACTGGGTGGCACGTCGGCGCTGAGACGCGCCGCGCGGGGCCTCGGTCACTCCGGAAGGCGTCGATTCGGAGGTCCCCGAGCGCTTCGCGAGCAGCAGCGACTGTCGCGCCTCCGCGATTCGCAGGCGCCAGCGTGCCAGGGCGTCCCCCTCGTCGCGGACGACGGGTTCGAAGCCCAGCCGCCGGTAGGCCGGATCCAGGCTGCGCGCGTCGCGATCGTCTCCCGAAGCGCGGGCGACCGGGCCACCGGGCAGACCCTCGGCCTGTGCCCTGGTGACCACACCGACGCGACTCGTGCCCCAGCGCAGACTCACGTTGCGGCGCAGTCGGCGACCCAACGCATCGACCGACTCCGCCGACTCCAGATCCAGCCCGAACGCCAGCTTCAGCACGCGAAGGCCGTAGGCCTCCAGGCCGCTCACGCGAAGCGCCTCGGCAAGCCAAGCGAGATGGTGGCGGGCGCGGGCGAACTCGAGCTCCGCGATCGGCACCGGCCGCGTCAGGGCGGCGGTGAAGGGAGGCTCCGCGGCGACAGCGAGGCCGGTGGCGTGCCCGTCTGGGGTCGAGACAATGGGCGAGCCCTCCCAGTCGGGCATGCCGGCGGCGTCTGCGGCGGGGTCGGGGATGGTCACCCCCTGGATCACGTCTCCTTGGAGCTTCACGTCGAGCAGAAGCCCGGGCGGGAACGGCGGCAAGAACGGGCCCACGCGCACAAGGATCTGGTCCAGCTTCAGGCCGTCCCTGTCGTCGGCCCTTCCGGCCAGGGGGCGCCCGTAGGGTACGCCGCCGGTCATCCCCGTCCCGCCTTGTCCGAAGGGCCCGACCCCGCGCCACGGCGCCGGGTCGAGGTCGGGCAGTGCGTCAGGGCTGGACGCGACACGGCGGCCGAGCATAGCGTCGCGAAGTCGCCGGCACGCGGGGGCGATCTCGCCGGGTTCGCGGACTGTGACGGCGTCGGCGAAGGGCCAGCGCTCCGGGGCTGTCCCGTCCGGAGACCAGAGCACCACGCCCCTCGGCGGCGGCATGCGCGTCGTGGACTGCCGCCGCCGCCCGCAGCAGCTCGCCGTCGAGCTGGCCCAGGACGAGCAGTACGTCGGCGGCGCGCGGGCTGTCCACGACAGCGAGCCCGGGGTCCAGTCTCAGCCAAGGAGCGACGGATTCCGCGCCCTCCCCCGTGAGCGTGAAACAGCTCGCCGGAGAGGCGGCGGCGAGGCCCGCGAGTGTCGCGGTCAGGCCCACTCGAGCGCCCGCTCCCGCCAGGTGTACAGGATGCCGAACAGCAGGATGACGATGAACATGAACATCTCGATCAGCGCGATCAGGCCTTCGTCCACGAACACGACCGCCCACGGGTACATGAAGACCATCTCCATGTCGAAGGCCAGGAAGAGCAGGGACATGGGGTAGTAGCGGACGTGGTAGCGGTTCCAGGCGTGGGTATCGGGGGTCCGCCCCCCAGCGAACGGCACCCTCGCGGGCGCCGTTGACGCTCCCGGAGATAGGCGCCGTTCTGCCGAGCGCAGCACCAGGAAGGCAGCGATGGTGACGAAGAAGATCGCCAGCGTGACCGCGACGCCCTGCATTGCGACTCGATTCAGAGGTACGACTCGGGGTCTTCTTCGAACTCTTCTTTGCAGTCGACGCTGCAGAAGTAGTAGGTCTTGCCTTTGTAATCGGCCGTGGCAACAGCGCCATCGGGCTCGACCGTCATGCCGCAGACGGGGTCTTTCTCTGCCATGATCGTTCCTTTCCTATTCGGTTGGTCCTGGACGCGAGCCACCTTGTGGCCGGGCACCCTCTTGATGCCCGGCCAGGGCCGTCACCTCCCCACGAACCGTGCGACGGTGGCCACAAGCTCCTCGATCTTGGCGTCGCCCTCACCGCGCTTGATGCTGTCGCGGACGCAATGTCGCACGTGATCGTCGAGCAGGCCGATGCCGACAGCCTTGAGCGCGGCGGACACGGCGTTCAGCTGGGTGAGGATGTCGATGCAGTACTTGTCCTCATCCACCATGCGCCGCAGACCGCGGACCTGCCCCTCGATCTTGGTCAGCCTTGCCTCCAGATCTTCCTTGTTGAGCGCGTATCCGTACATGCCATCCTCCTGATCCGACGGTAGTATACCATAGGGGGGTATAGTATGTAACTACTTCAGGCCGTTCTTCGCGAACACCAGACCGTCAGCCCCCGACCACGGCCTGGGCGTCTCGGACTGGCGGCTCCCCGGCATGCCGGGGTCGTGTTGTCCGGCCAGCCCGCGTGCACGCTTCTCTGCGGGCCTTCACACCGCCTGGGTACTCTGTCTGCGCGGCCATCGGCCGCTCGAGACGCTCTGGGCCGCGGCGGAGGAAACCCGGCGCAGGTGTGTCGGCGACGAGGTCCACCTCCGCGGCCTCAACGAGATCAGCAACCACTGCGTACGCGCCTGCGGCTACTGCGGGTTGTGCGCCGCCAACCGCGAGATCGAGTGGTAGCGCATGAGCGAGGACGAGATCATCGCGTGCGCCCGCAGCGCGGACATGTGGGGCTGGGGCACCGTGGTCATGCGGTCGGGCGAGCACTACGACCGGCGGCGCCGGCCGATCGAGGTGCGGGCCTACACCGGGGGCATGAGCCTTGAAGTGCGCGATCGACCCAATCAGATCTCGTGGATTCCCGCATTTCTCGGCATCCCCTCGCGCTGGGAGGTGACCTGCGGCTTCTGTCGGACTCGTTTCCGTCGCTTCTCATGGGAGCTGATGGCCGGCTCTCGCATGAGCCGCGTCACGGGCTCCCGATGCGGGCCCACAACCTCTTGCTTCGCCACCATCGGGCAGGCGCCCAGTACGTTGGCTGACGCTGCCGCCCGTCGCGCATCTGAGGTTGCGATACCTGCGCGCGCCCCTAGACTGTGTCCATGAAGACCGTCGTCGCCCTCGTCCACATCTTCTTCGCCACGCTCTGGCTCGGCAGCGCCTTCTTCTACACGCTGCTCGTGCTGCCACGCCTGGCTCTCCTGGACGCGCGCAGCCGGCTCGCCTTCACGCGTTCGCTGCGCCGCGCCCTGGTGCCGCTTCTCTCGGTGAGCGCGATCGCGACACTCATCAGCGGCATCGTCATGATGATCCAACTCCACCCCCAGCACCCCGGGCCCCTCTCGCACACGAACTGGGGCGTCGCCCTGGTCATCGGCACCCTGGCCTCAATCGCCGCGCTGGCCGTCGCCTTCTTCGTCGAGCATCGCCTCAGGCTCAACGACAGGAGCGCAGCCGAGTCGATACGCCCCACCGCGATGCGCGGGGAGAGGCGCCTGCGTCTGGTCGCCCTGGCGCTGCTGTTGGTTGCGCTCGCGACCATGGCGATCGCTCGCTACGGCTGACTGAGGGTCGCGCGTCTCGTCGCGCGCGGCGCAGCCCTGGCCGCGGCCGGTCCCCCCAGCGGACCTGGCCCCTGATCGTTCGGCAGCCCCGTCTTCGCTCAACATTCGCGTTGCTTCACGCCAGCGCAACATTCATTGGGCAAGATGTTGGTGGCTCCTTTCGCTGGCAAGCGAAGACCCCCCCACCACGAGGGTTTGCCCCAAAGCCCTTGTACGAGGCCCCGCCCCCCCGGGGCCTCGGCCTTTTAAGCGCACCTTCTGCGACGCTGCCTGTGCACGATGCACGTACCTGGCGAACCCGGCTCCGACGAGTCCACACACTTGTGACGCCGCTGAACATCGACCGGCAATGGGGGAGATGGCGGCCAGGGCAGAGGCCGTGGTACGGGAGAAGCTGCGTGAGCCTCAGCTCACGGCCTTCTTCACGAGCGCGGTGATCTTCGCCTCATCGGCGGCGGTCAACTCTTTCACCGCGAAGGCGACCGGCCACATGGCGCCGTCGTCAAGGTTCGCCTCGTGCTGGAAGCCGAGCGTCGCGTACCTCGTCTTGAACTTCTGTGCGCTTTGGAAGAAGCAGACGACTTTGCCGTCCTTGGCGTACGCGGGCATGCCGTACCAGAGTCTGGGCGCGAGGACCGGCGCGTTTGCTTTGACGATCGCGTGGAGCCGCTCAGCAATGGCGCGATCAGGCTCTGGCATCGCGGCGACGGTCGCGAGCACCTCGGCCTCGCCGTCGCCCTTCCTTGTCGCCTTGCCGGCCTTCTTCTCAGCCATAGTGCCTCTCCTCTTGCCTTCGGAACGTCGCCAGAGAGCATCGCGGTCGGGTTCGATGAACAGCTTGTACCCGGCGAAGCGGGCCCAGAACAGTGATCAAGGCGCCGGCTGCGGCCGCAGCTTCCGGCGGCCACGCAGCTTCCTGCAGAACCGGCGACCCAGTGGCGACCCGGGTCTTCTTGCCGTGTCGCCGGAGAGGCAAGACGCGCGCAGATCGCGCGCCACGACCGATGCGAAGACCCATCTCAGGGTGAGAGCGCTGGGCCGACGCTGATCAGGCGTCGGGCGGCGATCTGGGCGCCGTCGGTGCGCACCGCAGCGGCGATGGACCGGGCATGCGCAGCCACATCGCGTCGGAGGGCGCGCTCGAGCGCGCCCGTCAGTGAGTCGGCGGTCGGTCCGCCCGGCGGTTGTGCGATCCCGATCCCCAGGTCAGCGACTCGCTGCGCGAAGTAGAACTGGTCATGATGCTGGGGGATGACGACCTGAGGCGTTCCAGCTCGTGTGGCGGCCGTCGTGGTGCCCGCGCCGCCGTGACCCACGACGGCAGCGACCCGCGGGAACAATGCCTGCTGGTTGACGTCTCCGACGGACAGGCAGTCGGGCCCGTCGTCGACGAGCGACAGATCGGCCCATCCGCGGAGCACGATCGCTCGGCGGCCCAGCGCGCGGGCCGCCGCGATCATCGTCCTGTTGATGTCCTGCGGGGCGCGGATGCTGCCGAAGCCGAAATAGACAGGGGCGTCGCCGGCCGCGAGGAACACCTCAAGTTCCGGAGACGGGGGACGGTGGTCGGGCAGGATCCAGGCCCCCGTCTGGAACATGGTCGCGCTCCCCATGCCGGACTCCGCAAACATTGGCGCGTGCGCCGACTGGCGGAGCGCCGGAGTGAGCAGTTCGTCGATCAAAGCCACGTCTGCCTGCCCGTCTCCTCGACGAGTCGCACGCTGACGATGTCCGGGACCTTATCCTCGCCCAGCTTGACCGAGCGCGAGAGACCAGTAAACTAACTCCTATGAGGTGATAGTTTGAGACCCTATCTGTACGGCGCCGGCGCGGAATACGCGCTGCACTCTCTGCTCATACTGGCAACGGCTGACGCGCCCATCAGCGTGGTCGACCTCGCACGCTTTCAGCAGATCCCCGAGCGCTATCTGGCCAAGGTGTTCACCCGCATGAGGGAGGCGAGGCTGGTCGTGGGGACCGAGGGCATCGCCGGCGGGTTCGTGCTCGCGCGCCCCGCGGAGGAGATCCGCGTGCTGGACGTCCTGGACGCGGTCGATCCGGACCGCAGGCTGTTCTCCTGTGCCGAGATCAGGCGCAACTGCGCGCTCTTCGGTGAGGCACCGCCGGAGTGGGCCACCGCCGGCAGCTGCCGCATCGACCTCTTCATGACCCAGGCAGAGGACGTCCTCCGTGAGTTCCTGGCCTCCAAGACGGTGGCGGAGCTGGTCTGCGAGTTCAGCTGCAAAGCACCGCCGGAGTTCGTCGCTGAGTCGAGCGGCTGGTTCGGGGAGCGCAGAGCCGGCCGCACGTCACGTCGCGGCCGGAGCACGGAATCCTAGAGTCATCGAGTCGCTCATTGAGCGCTCACGGAAGGGAGCTACCCATGGAGATCCCCGAGAAGCTGCGAGAGGTACTGAAGAAGGACGGCGTCGTCGCCATCGCCACGCTGGGCCAGGGCGGCCCGCACACACATGGTGAACACCTGGAACAGCTACGTCCGGCTCACCCCCGACGGCCGCATGCTCATCCCCGCCGGCTACATGAACAAGACCGAGGCCAACGTCGCCCTCAACCCCGAGGTCCTGGTGACGCTCGGCAGCAGCAAGGTGGCCGGCAAGAACGGTCCCGGGACGGGCTTCCTCATCGAGGGCACGGCGGCCTTCTCCGACTCGGGTCCCGACTTCGACGCCCTCAAGGCGACCTTCAGCTGGATGCGCGCCGTGCTGGCGGTCACGATCCAGACGGCGACGCAGACTCTGTAGCCGGCCGTCGCGACCGTCGCCGGCAAGCCCCTTGCGCGCCGGCCTTCTCGAGCGCTTGTGGTCGGTCGGCTCCCTTGAGTATCGTCGACGTCGCAAGCGAGGACCCAAGGAGACGCCCATGGCCGACCTGCGCATGCGCAGCGCCAAGAAGGAGATCGTCGACCGCGAGGAGCTCCACCGCATCCTCGACGAGGCCAAGGTGATGCATCTCGGGATGCTCGACGGCGAGCGCCCCTACATCGTGCCTCTCAACTTCGCCCGCGAGGGCGAGGAGCTCTGGTTCCACGCCGCCAAGGCCGGGCACAAGCTCGACTGCCTGCGCGCGGCCCCGGCCGTGTGCGTCGAGGTCGACAACTTGATCGGGGTCCGCACCGGCCCCCGTGCCTGCGACGACTGGAGCTCCGCCTATGAGTCGGTGATCGGCTTCGGCAAGGCCGAGATTCTGGAAGACCCGGCGGAGAAGCTGCGCGGCCTGCGTGCCCTGATGGGCAAGTACTCGGGGCGCGAGGACTGGGAGTTCTCCGACGCCTCCGTAAGGGGCACCGCCGTGGTGCGCATCCGCCTCGAGTCGCTCACCGGCAAACGCTCGCCGGCAGAGGACTGAGGCGGGCCGCCGCGAGTTTCTCGCGGACTCGGCGACCGGTAGGTCCGCATTCTGGGGTGCCGATCGACCTCAGGGGCACGGTCACACATGCCCCGGCCCTGCTCCGGCCGGCGAGATCAGCGCGAAGCGCTCGCTGAAGGCCAGCGCGTTTCTCGACCAGAGTACGCTGGCCGAGGCGCGACGCCTCATCGACCCGGCGAGGCGGCGTTGTCGAGATCGCCGACCCGCCGCCTCCCGCGCCTCCTCGACTGGTGGTGACCCGCGGCGTCGGCGGGTATATGGGGGCGGTGACATCAGCAGTTCCGGCATCCCCGCCGCGACTGACGCAGAGGGCAAAGCCCCGCAGAATCGGTGCTTTGCCCTGGTCGGTCAGCGGGCGGAGCAATGGTTGCCGCACGAGAGCGGCGGGGAGTGCTCACAGGAGGTGGACGAGAGTGTCCGAGGTCGTTGATTTCAAAGACGTGTCCACGGTCGGCCTGGAGACCTCACCGGCAGCGGCGGCGCTTGCCGGTCTGCGTGCCAATGAAGCCAGGTATTTCATGAACAAGTACAAGCACGAGTTCGCGGTCGTGGCGGCCGGTGACAGCCAGGACACACTGGACTACGTGAACAAGGTCCTCAAGGACGAACGCGGCATCGAGTTCACCGCCAAGCCTCTGGAGACGTCACGTTTCCAAGTGGAGAACATCAGATTCGCCTACGTCTTCTATGAGGACGGTCTTGCGGTCAACGTCATGTACACGATCGATGACCCCAAGAAGCGAGCGGTCGGCTTCAAGCTTTCGGAGGGCATGGACGTGCCGGCGGAGCTGGAAGGGAAGTTCAAGTTCGCCAGGCAGAAGTCCAAGCTGGCCGGAACGATCCGCGGCTCATTCTTCGTGATCAAGGGAGAGTACTGAGAGTCCCTGCGGCGCCAGGTCATGAACCAAGAACACCGCACGCCTGCGGAAGCCAGTGCAGAAATCGCCACGCTCTGCGGCCGCTCACGCTCGGCGTCCCGCCTCGCAGACCGCGCACGAAGAGATGGAGGCTGTCGACGTGGACTCCTCACTTGGAGTGGTAGCCGCGGTCGGGGGGCCATCGCCCGCGTTCCAGCTACCGGAGGCGCGCGGCGGCTCGTACGGGCTCGCGGATGCGCTGGCCGGCGGCTCCCATGCGCTGCTCGTCTTCTTGCGCCACTACGGCTGACTGCCCTGCCGCGAGCACGTGGCGCGGTTGCGCCGCCGGCAGAGTGACTTCGAGAGCCTGGGGGCCAGGATCGTGACGATCTCCTTCGGTCCAGCCTCGAGAGCGCCGGCCTGGCTCGAGGAGACGCAGTCCCCTTTCCCTCTGCTCATCGACGCCCGCAGAGGGACCTACGCCGCCTTCGGCATGCGTCGTTCGCTGCGCGGCTCCTGGAACCTGGCCACCGTGCGGCGCTACCGCGAGCTTCAGCGGCAGGGTCGCAGGTGGCGTGGCATACAGGGCGACTCCCTCCAGTTGGGCGGCGACGCCATCATTGACTCAGGTGGGATCGTGCGCCTCCTCGCCCCGAGCAAGACCCCCATCGACAGGCCGTCGGTCGAGTCCTTGCTCGCGGTGTTCGCGCGGCTGCGCGCCGGGGTCGATCCGGAGCCCTAATCGCCGGCCCGGAATCTCCCGAACAAGCGCACCGTCTGCGGGCTGATCCCGTCGTCGGCGAACGCCTGGTCGGCGAGACGCCTGACGACGCGTGAGAAGGTCGGATACACGTGGATGCTCGCCCCGAGGCGCCGCAACGTGAGGCCGCTGTCCACCGCGACGGTGAGCTCGCTCGCAGCTTCACCGGCGCGGGGCCCGAGCAGTGAAGCGCCGATGATGCGGCCGCGCCGGTCGCAGACCACCTTGGCGCGGCCTCGCGTGTCACCGTCACACACCGCCCTGTCAAGGTGGCCGTACTCGAGCCGATAGACGCGGACCCTCGCATCGCGCAGGCGCGCCTGCGCTTCGGTGAGGCCCACCTGCGCCAGTTCCGGGTCCGTGAACGTAGTCCAGGCAAGCGTGCGCGCAAGGCGGGCGCGACCGCGGAAGAGCGCGTTGCGTGCTGCGATGCGAGCCTCGGCTTCCGCAACGTGGGTGAATTGGGGGCCGCCGTTGCAATCACCGCACGCGAACACCCCGGCGGCCGAGGTGCGCAGGCTGGCGTCGACCTCGATGCCGCGAGCGCTTGCGCGCACCCCGCCGGCCTCCAGGTCGAGCCCATCCAGTGCTGGCCGACGCCCGGCGGCGACCAGCACCTGATCGCAGACCAGGTCGCGCGCCGCCCCAGTGGTCCGCACCGTGAGCACCTTCTCGAGGCCGCGGCGCCGCGCACTGATGACCATGGCGCCGCAGAGCACCGCGAACTCCTCCTCCAGTTGGCCTCGCAGGCGGCCGGTAAGTCCGGCGTCGTCGCGCGGCAAGATCCGCTCGCTCCCCTGGACGAGCGTCACTTCGGAGCCCAGTCGGGCGAAGGCCTGCGCCATCTCGACGCCGACGGGGCCGCCGCCCACGACCGCCAGGCGACGGGGAAGCTCAGTCAGGGACCACAGAGAGACGTGGTCGAGGTAGCCGATCTCCTCCAGGCCGGGGATTGGCGCTGGGCTCGGCCGGGCGCCCGTTGCGATGATGATGCTTCGGCCCCGCACCACGCGGTCGCCGATCTGCAGCCGGCGCGGGCCGATGAAACGCGCGCCACCGAAGACCGTCTCGACGCCGCGCGCGGCCAGCGCCTCCGGCGAGTCGCTCGCGGCGATCCGCTCGATCGCCCCGCGCACGTGCGCCATGCATCCGGGGAAGTCGACGGTGTGATCGGCGAGTACGCCGTACTCTCGGCTGCGCCCCACGGTGCGCGCGACCGTGGCGCAGCGGATCAGCGCCTTCGAGGGCACGCAGCCGGACCAGAGGCAGTCGCCGCCGAGGCGCGTGCGGTCGACGAGCAGGACGCGCGCACCCACCCGGCCGGCGAACGTGGCGGCGGTGAGGCCCGCGGATCCGCCGCCGACGACGACCAGGTCGTACTCGTCGCGTCGCCCGCTGCGGCCAGACTGTTCGCCCGGGATGCTCACTTCCGCTCCTCTCCCATCGGACCTACGCTCAGACCAGGTAGACGATCTCCCAACCCGCTGTGGGATACGACCATGGCATCGCCTTGAGGTCGGCTGCCGTGAGGCCGGCGACCATCGCGGTCGCGAAGACGTTGATGACCTCCTCGGCGTTATGCCCGAGCAGGTGAGCGCCGACGATGCGCTGCGTGCTCCGATCGACGAGCACCTTCGCCCCCGCCGCTCGGTCGCCGACCCGGCGTGAGGCCGCCCACTGTGTCCGGTCGATGAGCGAAGCCTGGACGTCGAGACCCCGGTCCGCGGCCTGCTCCTCGGTCAGCCCCACCGTGGCCAGAGGCGGCTCCGAGAAGACGACGCTGGGCGTGACCTCGGGATCGTAGGCGGTCTCGCCGCCGAGGATGTTGCGCGCTACGATGCGCCCCTGGATGATGCCGACCGGCGTGAGCGGCAGGCCGCGGTCTGCGGCGTCGCCGGCTGCCCACACCCGGGGGTTGGAGACGCTGCGCAGCGCCTGGTCGACATCGATGCCGCGGCGGCCGAAGACCACGCCCGCCGCGACGAGGTCGAGGGCCTCGAGGTCCGGCACACGCCCGGCGCCGTGGACGACCATATCGGCGGGAAGCCGTGTACCATCCTTGAGGACGACGGCGAGCGCCCCCGCCTCCTCCACCACGGCCTGGACGGGCGCCTCGGTGCGCACGTCGATCCCGGCCCGGCGGTAGCCGTCGACCAGCATGGCGGCGAGGTCCGGGTCGAAGCCGCCGAGGATGCGGGCGCCGCGATGACAGATCGTCACGACGGCGCCGGCAGCCGCGGCGACGTGCGCGAACTCGATGCTGATGTAGCCGCCACCGATGAAGACCACGCGCTCGGGGAGCGTCTCGGCGGCCATGAAGTCCTCGCTCGTGAGGACGAGGTCTTCACCCTCGATGCCCAAGGGCATCGGTCGCGCCCCGGCGGCGACGACGATCTGCTCCGCCGTGTACGCGGCGCCGTCGACCTCGAGCGACGTCGGTCCTGTGAAGTGCGCCTCGCCATGCAGCGTCTCGACCCCGGCTTCCTTCAGGTACGCCTCGATGCCCTGCGGGGCGGAGTCGGTGAAGGTGCGCTTGAAGGCGATCAGCGCCGGCCAGTCGAGCTGCAGGTCGCCTGTGGGCCCGTTGCCGGCCTGGGCTCTGGCGCGCTCCACCACCTCGGCCGCCGTGACCAGCACCTTCTTCGGCTCGCAGCCGCGCAGCGTGCAGGTGCCGCCGTACTCGCGGCGGTCGACGATGGCGACGCGTTTGCCGCCGCGGGCGAGCTCCTCCGCCGCGGTCTGTCCGGTCACGCCCGTGCCGATGACGATGACGTCGAACTCGCTCATGGTCTTCTCCTCTACGTGTGCCGTTGTGGGGGCGGAGCGTCAGACCTGCGAGATCAGGTACTCGGATGCGGCCAGTGCCGCACGCGCGCCGGTACCGACGGCGATCACGATCTGCTTGTGGTGGGTCTCGATGGCGTCGCCCGCGGCGAACACGCCCTTGACGCCAGTGCGCCCGTGGCTGTCGGCGAGGATCTCGCCGAGCTCGTTGGCCTCCACGAGGTCGAGGGCGAAGTCGGTGTTCGGGTAGAAGCCGACCTCGACGAACACGCCGTCAACGTCCAGGCGACGCTTCGTGGCATCGTCGTCCGCTTGCCTCACCGTAAGTCCGGTGACGCTGTCGGTCCCGTGGATCTCGACAGGCTCGTAGCCGCGCAGCAGCTCGATCACCGGCGACGAGGTGGCCTTGTCTTGCAGGATGCCGTCGGCGTGCAGTTCTCGGCGGGAGACGAGGTGCACCTCCCTGGCGACGCCCGCCATCTCGATCGCCGCCTCGACGGCCGAGTTGCCGCCGCCGACCACGGCGATACGCAGGTCTTTGAACAGTGGCCCGTCGCAGGTCGAGCAGTACACGACGCCCTTACCGTTCAGCTCCTTCTCGCCCGGGATGCCGAGGTGACGTTTGTGTGCGCCGGTGGCGATGAGCACGGCGCGCCCGCACAGCTCTCGACCTGACGCCGTGCGCACCAGCCTGGTCACACCATCCGGCTCGATCGCCGTGACCTGCTCGCCGATGAGCATCTCGACGTCATAGTCGTTGAGTTGCTCGACCATGCGCTGCATCAGTTCAGGGCCGCTGATGCGGCCGAGACCGACGTAGTTCTCGATCGCGGCCGTCGTGCCCACCTGGCCGCCGACATCCATGGCGACCATGAGCGTCGAGATGTTCTTGCGCGCCGAGTACAGGGCGGCGGAAAGGCCTGCCGGTCCGGCGCCGATGATGATCAGGTCGTAGAGGCGACGGAGCTTCGCCGGCTCGAGGCCCAGACGCTCGTCGAGTCGGCCGGTGGCATTCATGAGCGCGAGGTCGTCGTAGCCGCCGATGCTCTCGCCGTCGATGAAAAGCTGCGGTACGCTGCGCCGCTGCGAGCGCTCGACCATCTCTCGTCTGCAAGGCCTCATCGTGGGTCACGTCCACGTCGGTGAAGGCGAGGCCCTTGGAGCGCAGAAGCGCCTTCGCTTTGGCGCAGTAGGGGCACCACTCCTTGCTGAAGATGACGATGTCGGCCATTGCTGCTGCCCTCCTCGCTCGTCGCGCACCCTCAGGATCGCAGCCGGTCGCGGCCCGCGTGTCGTCACAGCGCGGCACGCGCGCGCCGCCCTCCCGCCGCGCTATCGGTCAAGTCCCGCCGCGGCCAGGAACCGGCGGCCCCAACTGCGCCCCTCGCCTTCTTCGGCCTCATCCGAGGCGACAACCCGTACGCCCTTCCAGAACGCCACGTGGCCCGAGAGCAGGAGAGCCGCGGGCTCAGGGTCCGGGTAGTACCAAGCGGCCGCCACCAGCCGCTCGCCGTCGACCTCGACGTCATAGTAGCTGGCCGCGCCCTTCCAGGCGCAGACGGTCCGTTTGGCGCTCGGCCGCAGGTGGCTCATGTCGACCGAGTCCGGAGGGAAGTAGTGGTTGCCCTCGACGACGATCGTTTCGTCACTCTCGGCCAGTACGATGTTCTTCCACACGGCCTTCATGACGGCCTCCTCGACTCCTGTGCGCGAGCCTTTGCTCAGCTGGTTGCGTGAACAACTACAAATCTACCCAGCCGTGTACTTAGTAAACAGCAAGGGTTGATCCAGTCTCAAAGACCGCCCTCTGATCGCACTTGACCGGTCGCCGGCTGAAAGAATCGACGGACGAGACCTGCAGAGCGTCGGCGCAACCCGCCCGCTGCATGGCCGCGCGAGCTCGAACAAGGGCATCACGTACCAGTCAGACTCGGCCCGCATGAGCTCGGGAGCAGGACCTCAGTCGGGAAGGAGGGCCCGGAGGACGACGTCGAGGCAATGGGTGAAGAGGTCGTCGTCCGGCTGAGCCGGCGAGAGCCCCGCATCCGCCGAGGGCGGCGGCACGTTCCGTCGCTGGAAGGGCGACCGATCTGGGACCTCGTCGATGAAGCCGGCGAGCTCCACCCAGGCGAATCCGAGCGTGAAGCTCTCGAGGATGTGAAAGGCCTCCAGTGCATCCGCCTGTGCAACCCCGCCGTCCTGCACGGCACGCACGACCTGCTCCGCCCGCTCTCGGGCGTCGCCCGACCTGAACGCCGCGGCCGCTGCCAGTGGCAGGGCATTGGGATGAGCAGCGAGCGCCTTGCGTAGCGATGTGAAGAACCATCTCGCCATCTCCCTCGAGCCGAGGCCGGGCGGGAGGTCGCCGATACTTCCGAGGATCTGGTCGACGACGCCGTCCAGGATGGCCTGCTTGTTGGGCAGATGGCGATACAGCGCCATGGCCCTCACTCCGAGCTCGGCGCCGAGACGCCGCATGTTCAGCGCCTGAAGCCCCTCGATATCGATGACGCGTAACGCCGCGTCACGGATCTGAGCTTCTGTCAGCGGCTGACGAGAGCCTTCACTTTGGGTCTCGGCGTTTCGCGTCACACGTCCCCGCTCTTGTCGTCGTGTCTCGGCCCCGTCCGCGTCGGCCGATCTCGGTCCACTCCTGGTCGACGAACTGGATCGGCGCATCAAGCTCGACGGACCCACGGAGCATGGCCACGGGAAAGCCTTGCGTTCAGATCCTCCCAAGGGGCTGGCAGGCATGCTGTGAGCGCTTCTCCGTCTCAATGTGCCCCGAGTGTTTACTTTGTACACGCGAGGCTTCCCGCAGGCCTTCTCGCACCTGACGCTGGTCGCCAGCGCCTGCTCGCTGCCCGGCTCAGCGGGCCGAATGGGCGGGCGCGATCCGCGGCGGTGCGGCGAAGTCCATCGACACGGCTTCACCTTTCGACTACCGTGACGCTCACGACGAACGCTGCGCACCCGGGCCAGGTCCAGCGCTGACCAAAGCTATCAGGAGCACACCGTGGCACTTGAGAGCAGATCCACCCGCAAAGGGATGACGGACGCACCCAAGCGGCGTGACCGGAGGGACACGCCTCTCGGCATGACGCGCAGCGTCTGCCCGGAGTGCCGTCAGCTGCTCGATGCCCATATCGTGGAACGGCGCGGCCGGATCGTCATGCGCACCTGGTGTCCCGAGCACGAGTGGACGGAGGCGCTCGTCTCGTCGGATGCCCGACAGTATCGCGACGCGCGGCGCTTCGCGCGTCCCGGCTCGATGCCCCTGCGCGTCGAACGCGACTTCCACGGCTGCCCGGACTCTTGCGGTCTCTGTACCGAGCACGAGCAACACACCTGCCTCGCGCTCATGGAGATCACCCAGGCCTGCCAGCTGGACTGCCCGGTGTGTTTCGCCGGCCCGAGCGCCGGCGGCGGTCACCTCAGCCTGGCCCAGATCGACGCGATGATGGAGCGCCTCCTCGCCTGCGAAGGTGAGCCCGAGAGCCTCCAGCTGAGTGGAGGCGAGCCCACGCTGCACCCGGAGATCATCGAGGTCCTGCGGCTCGCAGAGAGCAAGGGGTTCCGCCGCATCCTGCTGAACACGAACGGTGTGCGCCTGGCCGAAGATCCGGCATTCCTCGACGCCGTGGCGGAGTTCGACCCGACCATCTATCTGCAGTTCGACGGGTTCGAGGACGCGACCTACGAGACCCTGCGCGGCCGGGCGCTGGCCGGCCTCAGGCTGCGCCTCGTCGACATGCTCGCCGAGCGGGAACTGCGCACCGTACTCGTCGCCACCGTCGTGCGCGGAGTGAACGAACACGAGCTCGGCGCGCTGGTCGACTTCGCGCTCGCCCAGCGGCACGTGCGCTGCCTGACGCTGCAGCCGGCGACGTTCGCGGGGCGCTTCGCGCCCGATCTGCCGGTCGCCGCCACCGACCCGATGGACCGCGTCACCCTCGCCGATTGCGCACGACTGATCGCCGTTCAGTCGCGCCACGGATTCAAGAAGAGTGACTTCTTCCCCATCCCGTGCCCCGACCCGGCATGCAGCCTGGTCACCTACGTCCACACCGGCGCCGACCCGGAGACGGGCGAGGAAAGGGTCCTGCCCTTGACGCGACTGGCTGATGCCGAGGACTACGTCGACTTCGTCAAGAACGCCAGCGCCGGCGAGCTCAACAGCGAGCTGCGCGAGGTCTTCGAGGAGTTCATCGCCGCGGGCGCCGCCGACCAGACGGCCGCCTGTGCCTGCTCGTCGTGCGGGGGCGTCAGCGTCGACTGGGGCGCCCTGGAGCTCGAGATCACACTGATCGGCATGATGCACTTCATGGACGAGCACACCTTAGACCTGTCGCGACTGCGCAAGTGCTGCGTGCACGAGGTGCTGCCCGACGACGGCGGCATCGTGCCCTTCTGCGCGTACAACGTGCTCCACCGGGGGCGCTGAGCATGGCGGACGAGTGCGCCGACTTCGCCGCCTGCTGCAGCGACTTCTATGCGAGCGAGGCCGTCCGTCTTCTGCTCGGCGACTCGTTTCACCCGGGCGGCGAAGACCTCACGCGGGAGCTGCTCGAGCTGGCGCGCGTGCAGCCGGGCGCCACCGTGCTCGACGTCGGCGGTGGCCTGGGGACGAGCGCCGAGCTCGCGGCGCGCGAGTTCGGCTGTCGGGTCACCGTGGTGGACCGCGCGGCTGCCAACCTCGACCGCGCCCGCGAGAAGATCGCGCGTGCCGGCATCGCAGACGCGGTCACGATCCGTCCGGCCGATGTGCACGCTCTGCCGTTCCCGGACAACTCCTTCGACGTGGTCCTCTGCGAGTGCGTCTTCTCGACCTTCACCGACAAGCCATTGGCGGCAGCCGAGAAGGTTCGCGTGCTGCGGCCCGGCGGGCGTCTCGCGCTCTCCGACGTGACTCTGGAGGCCGCGGCGCTCCCGCCTGAGCTCGAGACGCTGCTGGCCCGCGTCGCCTGCATTGCCGATGCGCCGTCGCAGGCGGGACTCGCCGAATTGCTGGAGCGAGCCGGGTTCTCCGCGGTTGAGACCCGCGACTCGTCGTGGGCGCTCACGGAGATGGCCGAGCGGATCCGCCGGCGTCTGGTCGGCCTCAAGGTAGCCGGCAAGCTGGGAGCGATCGACACGGGCGGCTGCGACATCGCCGAGGGCACGCGGCTCGCCGACCGCGTCCTGGAGCTGATCGAAGACGGCGACGTCGGCTACCTCGTCCTCGTCGCCTCACGCGAGGCGTAGGGTGGCCGTCGCCTTCGTGGGCGGCCGGCCGCCCGGCCATGGCTGCGGAGCTAGTCTTTGCGTCGACCTCCCTACCCGGTCGCGTAGGGTGGTCGCTTGCGCTTCGAAGTTGAAGCCAGACCGCACGGCGATACATGCGGCTATTCATGTCGCGTGGGTTGTCACTCCTTCTGCCGCGAGCCTCTCGAGGAGCGCGACCGCGCATTCTGGCCCGGGCAGTGCGGCGATCTCATCACGAACGCGCATGGCGGCCTCTCGAAAGGCCGCGTCGGCGAGCACGCGCATCACGGAGGCGCGGATGGTCTCTGGCGTCGCGCTCACGGCGTCGAGCACGTCCGCGACTCCCAGCGCCCGACAGCGCGCCGCATTCAGCGGTTGGTCGGCGCCGATCGGCAGCAACACCATCGGCAGCCCATGCGCCAACGCGCCCAGCACGCTGCCCGAGCCGGCGTGCGATACGACCAGGTCACAGTGAGGCAAGAGCTCCGCCTGTGGCATGAACCGCTCGACGTGGACGGTGGCCGGCTGCGCACCCAGCTCATCCGGTCCGCGGTCTCGCCCCACGGTGACGATGAGGTTGATCGGAACGTCGCGGAGTCCGGCCAGCACGCGCTGGAACAGGTCGCCGGACTCCATGTTGTAGACGGTACCGAGGGTGAAGTACACGGTCGGCACGTCACCGTGGCGGGTCAGCCACGCCGGAGCAGCCTCGTCGCGGCCCGGGCGGGCCGCGAGCAGACGCACGTGGTGCGCCGTGGCCGGCAGGGGAAAGGCGGGATCGCGAAGGCTCGGCGGGAAGGGCGTCAGAACGAGATAGCGGCCGAGCATCGCCAGACCAGGATCGCGTGGCAAGCCGTGCTTGGCGCGCACTTCGTCCAGTGGTCCGGCGACGAGCTCGGGGAGCACGAAGGCACCGGTGGCGCTGACGAGCAGTGTCGCGTACGGCAGCCCGAGCCGCTCGGCGACGACCATCGCGCCGAAGTCGAACTCCTCGCACACCAGGAGGTCGGGCCGCCACTCGGTGCAGAGCGAGAGGATGTCGGTTGCCCGCTCGCGCGCGATGCGACGACCGAAGCCGATGCCGACATCGCGCATATCCTCGTCCAGATCCACTGCGGTGAGCGGCAGCTGCTTTGGCGTCAGGCCGAGATCCGAGCCGGCGACGAACGCGGGGAATCCAGCAGCGTCGACCTCGGGGACCATCCAGGGACGGGCGGCGAAGGCGACGCTGTGGCGCGCAGCCTCAGCCGCGCAGGCGAGCGGAATGAGCGGCTCCAGGTGTCCGGTACCGCCGGCGGATGTGAAGAGCATGCGCTTGGAGAGGATGGGTCTTCCATGCATTCGAGCGGCTTATCCTTGGTGGCGGGACTGCACGCACGCGAGGGCGGGCAGAGTGGGTCCTCGCCGACCTGCTGCCTCGGATCCCTCTACCCGGTCGGGTGTCGAACCATCGCGCCTTCGGACGGAAACTCGACTTCCCTGATCATGGGTTGATTCCTCGAGGTTCGTGACCCTGCGTCCTGACATGGACACACTCGCCGTCACGCCGGCGTCACGCGCGCCGCGGGCCCGTCAGCCCGTCCTGCCACCCCTGCGCACCGCGATCTGGCGGGCGACGACCACAGCATCCTCACCGACGCCCATCAGGAGTGACGACCTGCGCTTGCGCAGAAAATGGACGCCGATGAAGTAGAGGTCTGGGATCGTCGTGCTCTCGCCGTCATGCTGGAGCGGGAAGCCGTCGGCGTCGAAGGCGGCCGGCCAGGGAAGCCAGAAACGATAGTCCGGACGAAAGCCGCCGGTGAAGAGGACGGCGCCGAAGCCGGAGAGGTCCAGGCGCTCCGGCGCCTCTGGAGTGAACGGTTCGGGATCGGCGATCTGCGGCGGCGTGATGCCGCGCTTCTCCGCGGTCGCGCGGAAGAGGCCCATGAGCTCGCGGTACCGCGCGTCACCCCAGGCGACGCTGTCGGCCAGGTCGGGCGCGAACCTCGCCTCACCACCGCTGACGCCCTGGAAGTGCCCGGTCAGCGTCACACCCAAGGCCCGCAGCCTCCGCAGGTCGAGGTCGTGGCCACCGTCGTGGCCGGTGGCGAGCGGGTTCGAGAGGAGGCGTGCAGCCGGTGACGGTAACGATGCCGCGGGCTGATCCATGAATCCGGACTCCACCAGCCACCAGAAGAGGTCGCGGCCCTCCCATCGTCGCGGGGCCCATGATGCACGACCGCACGAAAGACAGACCCGGCGACCCGTGGCACGCAGTTCCTCGGCGATCTGCGCCCCGGATTGCCCGCCGCCGATCACCAGGACGCCGCCGGTCGGCAGCCCATCGGGACTGCGGTAGGCCGCGGTATCCAGCTGCACCAGCCGGGGCGGGAACTCGTCCGCGCCAGCGATGCGATGCGGCCGCTGAAAGGCGCCCGTCGCCACCACCAGCGCGGCGACGCTCAAAGCGCCGGAGGCCGTATGCAGGACGAAGCCGCCCCCCGGTCGACGACGCGCCGCTTCGACTTCGACGCCTTGCCGGACCGGCGCACCGAAGTGCCGCGCGTAGCGCTCCAGGTAGGCGACGATGTCGTCGCGTACCATGAACCCGTCCGGGTCGTCGCCGTCGTAGGGGAAGCCCGGGAGCTGGAGGCTCCAGTTTGGCGTCACGAGACAGAAGCTGTCCCAGCGACGTCGCCAAGTATCGCCGATACGCCCTCGCTCGAGGACGACGTGCTCGATGCCCGCGACGGTGAGTTCATGGCTCACAGCCAAGCCAGCCTGTCCGGCGCCTATCACGGCTACTTCGAGATGCTCCAACGGACGATCTGCCTCGGCGTTGCTGACGTTAACCGCTTGTTCCACTGGCGTCGGCCGGGGTAACGCGCGATCCCCCGCGACGTCCCGCGGGCGCCGCGAGCAGGGGTCCGGGGAAACGTTCACCCCCGTCCGTCAAGTTGCGCCGAATCGGCGGCAAGATCGCGTGGGGACCCGAAACCACCCCGGCCGTTCGAGCCACCGGAACGGCACGCAGATGAGTCGGGCCCGAGCTCACTCGTGCCTGACGATGTCGACCGAGATCTCCACCGCGGGGATCGCTCCTCTGTTCTCGAGCCAGTGTGTCGTGGTCCTGTCCTCGGGCCAGCCCACTCCCGGCCCATAGTCCGTGGCGACTCCATCTCGATGGTCGGTGATCGTTCCTTGCAGGATGTAGACGGTGCCCGGTCTGCCTCTATGATCGTGAATCGGGCCGAAGACGCCTCCGGGCTCGATGGTCACCATACGCATACGAAGTCCGCGCCCCGCCATGCCCTCGATCTCAGGGCCAAGGTCGACCGTTGCCAGCAACTCCACCGCAACACCTCTGGTGTCAGGTGCCGCCTGTTCGTTGCTCATCGTGCTCTCCTTTCTGTGCTTCCCGGCACGACGGTGCACGTGAGCCGCAGTCCGCCCAGGGGCGTGGCGGAAGAGTAGGCCGTCGCCCGCGACGATGTCGGCGTCAGGCGGCCGACTGCCGCGGCGCTTGGTCCTCGCACTTGCCTGGAGGCACCCGCACGCCCGGGCCTCGTGCTTGGAACGAGCCCTCGTGGCTGCTCGGCCGGCTGACGGTCTGCGGGGCGTTGAGAGAGATGCGCCCTGCCGGGCGCCGGCCCACGCCTCGCCGAGATCAAGGCAGCTGCCTGATGACCGTGGCCTTGAACGGCGCGGCCAACAACGCCGACAGAGGCACATAGACGCCGGTGGCCATCGCCGCCTGTATAGCCGTCGTCTGAGCCTCGGCCGACTCCCAGTCGGCGATCTCAATCAAGGCATCGGGGTCCTCGAGTACCTCGTAGCGCGTGCTGCCCAGAAAGCCGGGCGCGCTAGGGCCGTTCTTCGCCGCGATGCTCTCGAGCAGGCCGCTGAGCTGTTCGCGCTTGCCCGGTCTAGCCTGTAGTTCGACGATCACCTTGATGGCCATTTCGGTCCCTCACTCTGTCGGTCGTCTTCATGTGGCGGCGGGCTGCTCCAATCGGCAGCCCGCCGCAATCCGTCAGAACAGCAGACCGCAGGCACGTTCAGGCAGCCTGCCGGTGCTGCAGCATCTCGACGAGGCCCGGGGAGACGTCGGTGTGATGGTGGATCATCTTCCACTGGCCGTCCTCGAGGCGGTAGACGTTCGTCACGCGATGCTCGAACTCGATCAGCTCTCCGGCCAGCTTGGCGCTGCCACGCTCGATGCCGGTCTCGCAAGCCAAGTCCGTGCCCGCATGGATCCTCTGGTCGACGAGGTCCACGTGGCTGTCGGTCATCGGTCCCGCGGCCTGCTCGAACGAGGCGCGGACTTCCTTCCAGCCGACCTGCTCTCCGCCCATTGGGTGCATCGCCGTGACGTCATCGCTGTGGGACCAGATCTCGGGCATAGCCGCGACGTCCATGCGGCTCAGACCTGAGTAGAACCTGTCCGATACCGCTCGGACATCGTCTTCGGTCGACATGACCTGTCCTCCTGTCGTCAGCGGCGTTGAAGCGCTCGCCCGAGAAGCCGACGAACTCACCGTCCTCAGTCTCTGGCCGGCCACGCCGCAATCGATCCATGGGCTGTAGATGCCCGGCGGCGCAGAGGTGACACGGCCTGCTGTTGCGCGGCGGTCGCGGTCAGATCGTTGTCACGCATCAGGGCGCCGACGTTGCCGGACGGCAGGCTCAACTCTTTCGCACGGAGGCGATCCAGAGCACGAGGCAACTCCGACGAGCAAGGGGAAGGGTGGGTGAGCTGTCCGGCCCGCCCGCCCTTCGAGAACTCGCCTCCCCGGCGTCAGGCGGACTGGTACACCGCCGCGTCGATCGTCTGGGCGAAGGGCTCCATCCAGGACTCCATCCAATCATGCCTTGCTCCCGGCTGCGCCGGCGCCCGCCACGCCAGCCTCCATCATCTCGTAGGTCACTCGGCCAAAGAGGAGGGGCATCGGCGCGGGCGAGGTTCTCGGCTGCGTGGCGATGCAGCTCTTCGCCCGCGAGCACCTCGCGATGATCGCAGCACCCGTCCAATGTGACGTTGATGGAATACCGAAGGGGTCGCATTGCGGCGAGAGTACCGCCTTTCCCGCAGATTCAGCAGGGCCGCGCACTTGTAGGCAGGGGGCGATCGTCGTGGACGCGCGGTCAGACTCGGCGGGCAGCGACTCGAGCGAATGGAGCCGCCGCCACTTCGCGGCCTCCCGGAGGCTAATGATCTGCGGCTCCAGCATCGCCGAGCCGGCGGCCGTGTCTTGGCGGCGCCGGCCCCACGATGCTGCGCCTTCATCATGCAGCTTGGGCCGCCCCGAGCTGCGCCATGAGGGCACCGATATCCGGCCCGCCCCAGTGTTCGATGGCCTTGCCGTCCTTTGTCCGCCCTAGGTTCAGTATCTCGAATGAAACGCGGCGTCCGGTGGGCGGCAGACCCATGAGCTCTCCCGTGTGGACGCCTGTGAACGTGCTGCGCCAAGCAGCGAGGTCGCCCTCGACGATCAGGAGGTCGATCTCACTGTGGCCTTCGGAGAAGGCGCCACCGAACTGCTGGACGACGGCCTGGAAGCCCTCGGGACCGCGCACTTCTCCTTGGGGGCTGCCGTGGTCTACGAAGTCCTCGTGGATCAGCTCGCTCACGCGGCTGAAGTCCCCAGAGTCGACCATCTCGAAGATTTCCTTGACGAGCTGCTTGGTGTCCATGACGACCTCCTTGCGGTCGGCCTTGCGTGTTGCCAGACGTCCGGCGGGCGCGGATGCCTTCGGTTGTTCCCGCCTGCGGTGCGCACTGCGTCGTGGACCGTTGCGACGGCGGCGCGGCAGGAAGGTCGACTCGCCCCTGCCGGTCCACGCGCTGCGCGAGAGCATGAACGCATCGCCTGCCGGAGGTGCATCGTGAACAAGGACCAGCTCGTCGCCCTGCTGGCGGGGGTGCGTGAGGGTAGCGTGCCACTCGAGGCCGCGGCCGACCAGCTCGCGCGCCTCCCTCACGAGGACCTCGGCTTCGCCTCCATCGACCACCACCGTACGCTTCGCCGCGGCCACTGCGAGACCATCTTCTGCGCCGGCAAGCAGACGGAGCAGGTGGTCGCCATCGCCGAGCGCATGGTCGCGTTCGGGCACCAGAACATCCTTGCGACCAGGGCCCGGGGCGAGACGCTCGACGCACTCGAGAAGGCCGTGCCGGTCCGGATCGACAGGACCGCCTCGCTGGCGGTCGTCAATCCGGTCGAGCGGCCCGGGGCCGGCCTCGTGTTCGTGGTCGCGGCCGGCACCTCGGACATCCCGGTCGCCGAGGAGGCGGCGCTCACCGCAGAGTGCTCGGGGAGTGTCGTCGGAGCGCGTCTACGACGTGGGCGTCGCCGGCATCCATCGGCTGCTCGCTGCGGTGGACCGTCTGTCCAAGGCCAACGTGATCGTCGCCGTGGCCGGCATGGAGGGGGCTCTCCCCACGGTCGTCGCGGGCCTCGTCGCCTGCCCAGTGCTCGCTGTGCCCACGAGCGTCGGCTATGGGGCCAGCTTCGGTGGCCTTGCAGCTCTGCTCACGATGCTCAATTCCTGCGCCCCCGGGATCTCCGTCGTGAACATAGACAATGGCTTTGGAGCCGGGTACTCGGCGAACGTCATCAACCTGATGGCCGCCCGCGGCGAGGAGCGAGCCGGCAGCCAGGACGGCGAGCCATGCGGCAAGGCGACGCTGCGCACGGCATCGGGAGCGCAGCCGTGAGGTGCGCCTACATCGACGCCTTCAGTGGCGTCGGCGGCGACATGCTCCTCGGGGCGTTGGTCGACCTCGGGGTGCCGCTCGACTTCCTCCAGGGGACGCTGGACTGCCTGTCCGCGGGACGCCTCCACTTGGCTTCCAGTCAGGTGGTCCGCTCCGGCATCACCTGCATGAAGGTCGACGTGGAGTACGACGACGGCCATCACCACCGCGGGCTGCACGACATCGCCGAGATCCTCGCCTCCAGCTCGCTCGCTGCTCCCGTCAAGGAGAAGTCACTTGGGGTCTTCACGCGGCTGGCAGAGGCGGAAGCGGCAGTGCACGGGGTCGAGGTGGACGAGGTGCACTTCCATGAGGTGGGGGCCATGGATGCCATCGCCGACATCGTCGGCGTGACCGCGGGGCTGGACCATCTCGATGTGGGTTGCGTCCTCGTCGGCTCGATCAATGTCGGCGCCGGCTCCGTCGAGTGTGCGCATGGCCGCCTGCCGGTCCCCGCCCCGGCGACTCTGCGCCTCCTCACTGGGTGGAGGTGCCACTCGGTTGGCCCGGCCATGGAGCTCACGACCCCGACCGGAGCTGCGCTGGTGTCGATGTTCGCCGAGCAGGTCCCGCATCTCCCACCCATGTGGATGGACGGGGCCGGTTATGGGGCTGGAGTCAAGGATCCGTCGCGCTGGCCGAACGCCGTTCGTCTCATCGCGGGTGAGCTGTACTTGGGGGAGGACTGCGCAGGCAGGAGTGTGCCGCTCGAGGCGCCCTCGCTCGAGGATGCAACTCATGCCCATGTCCATTAGGAAGACGGACTCGGCCCCACGTTGGCAGGATGACGCAGCTTGCGGCGTCCGCTCGATGCGCTTGTCGGCCTTCCCATGAGACGCCGGGGTCCGCGTTACCTAACCGGACGATAGCTCAAGTACACCGTGCCGTTGTCGAACAGGCGCTGGCCGACGAGCTGCAGGTCGAGCCGGACTCCATCCGGCAGACAGCGCGTGCCCCCGCCGACGACCACGGGGACGACGAATAGCTGGTACGCATCGACCAGACCGGCCGTGATCGCCTGAGCCGCCAGACCCGGCCCGCCGATCGCTATGTCGCCGCCGGCTTCGGCCTTCATCCGGCGGATGGCATCCGGCTCGAACGCGCGCTCGATCCGCGTGCGAGCGGTGCACACAGCGTCGAGGGTCGTGGAGTAGATGACCTTGTCGGACGCGCGCCACAGCTCGCCGAACTCCTCGATGTAGGCAGGCTCGTCGCCGAGAGTGCCGAGCGTCTCCCACGCCGACATCACCTCATACATCCGCCGGCCGTAGAGGTTCGTGCCGACCGTGCGCTGCAGTTCGTTGGCAAAGGAGTGCACCTGCTCGTCAGGCTCGGCCCAGTCAAACTTGCCGGCCGCATCCGCGACGTAACCATCAAGGGACTGGATCATCGAGTAGATCAGCCTGGCCATGGAGTCTCCTCTCCGATTCCAGCAGTGCGGCTAGCTTCGATCAGGCCCGTCCGCGATGTCGCGCCCAACGTCGGCGAGGTCGTTCCCCAGTTGGTGGCCACCAGCGTCGAGAGGGCGGATGGTGGCCTGCGGAAGTCTTGCCGAGTAGAGAGCCAGGTGCGAGAAGGGCACGACCTCGTCGTCGTGACTGTGGTACATGAAGAGCCGCGGCACGGTGGCGAGCTTCTCTGCGGCGTCTTCGGGCAACCGTGCCTCATCCCAATCCCAGAAGTCGTCCGCACCCCAAAACGGCGCGGCAATCACGAACAAGCCCGTGACAGATGCCTCGGCGGGCTTCTCGCAGAGATACCTCAGCAGAACGGAGCCACCCACGGAGTGGCCGACCAGGACTACCTCGTTTCCCGGGGGAGGCAACGCGGAAGCAATCCGAGCCGTCCAATCGGGATACTGAGCACCCTCCTCCAGCGGCATTCTCGGATACCGCACTTCGTAGGACGGACCGAGAGCGTCACGGAGGGATGCGACGAGCAGCCCATCCTCCTCGTAGGCTCCCTCTCCGGCACCGTGAGCGAAGAGAACGACTATTGCCATCACGCCCTTCGTAGGTCGCGCTCGATTCCGCCCAACGTCTGAATTAAGCCGCGCCGCGAAGCGGGTTCGGTTTGAATGGATTGTCAGGCCGCACTTGCAGCGCCATTTCAGTGCTGCCCCTAGGACTGCGGGTCGAACCCGAAGACGCGCAGTTCTTGGTCGCAGCGACAGGCCTTGGCCATGCGCGCCGCCCACGCGATGGCATCATCGCGCGAAGGCAGTTCCAACACGGTGAAGCCGCCGTCGAGCGTGGGCGCCCAAGGATAGCCACCCACTGCAACCGTGCCGTCAGCCGAGACGAGCACGGGCGGTACGTCTTCGTCGATTCCGCCGCCGAAGACGTAGACACCGGCGGCTTTCGCCTCATCAATCACGGCGTGCGCGTCGCGACCTACCGCCCCCCGTTCGCTATCGGGCACAACCATTGCCGCGCTTGGAAAAGAGATCAGGTACTTGGCCACGGTGCTCCTTCCGGGAATTAATGGCGGTCGTGAAGCCTGTGTGCGGCCTAACGCACCCGCGGATAAGCTGCGAGCGCCGCGGCCACATCTTGCCGCGAGGCTTTGGCGAGCCAGCTTGATCCGCTTGGTAGACCTCTTCATACCATGCTTGGTCGTCCGGCCCGAGGTCCCCGCTGCGGACTCGAAGCCCGTACTCCTTCTCGGCCCTGCAATCCCCTGTTCAAGTAATGGACGAGCGCATCGCCGTCAGTTGCACCCGTGCCGACGTGCTCGTAGGCCATGGTCGAGTTGAGATAGAAGAAGTCCAGTCCATTGAGGAGATCGACCCGCACCTGCCCATCCATGGACTGCGCGACTCGTTCGGCACGTGGGTCTACGAGACCTACGGGGTCAAAGCAGGCGCAGGAATGGCTCGGGCACTCCGACCCGGCGACCACGCTGCGCCACTACGGGCGCCTCACCACTGCTGCCCGTGCTAAGGCGGTGGCCGGCTTCGACGAGGTCACGCGGGCGGCGCTGGTTAAGGCTGGGGCGAAGGCGGTACGGGACGCGCTGCCGGCGCCCGACAACGTCGTCTCGCTCGCAGGCCGGCGCCGCTAGCGCAGACGCTCCAGTCCGCGTGCGACGCCGTCCCTGACCGAGCAGCTCGGGAATCGGCAGAAAGCCGAGGAGCGCTACCACGCCGCCGTGGCGCATTTCTCCGCCCTTCCGGACGGACCGTACGGGGACATGGGCCCTTCCGCTTCGGCGCGCATCCCGTCGGCGCACAGCTTGACGACGGGGTTGTCCGGGTCGATCGTCATGCGTCACTTCCTTCGGCGGGGTGGGCCGACAGGACGCTAGCATGCCGCCCGGACGGAGACGGAGGGAGGAGGGGTCCGGGTTACGGGGGCGGCTGGCCTCGGCCCGCCATCCCTCGCTTTCCAGTACAAGTGTAACACCCGGGTGGGGGCTTGCGGCAAGGCGGGGGTGGTGCCGCATAATCATCGGCCGCAAGCTGGAGAGTACGACATGAGGAGCGTGCCGATGGCAACCATAGATGACCCGAAGTCCGGCGCGGGCGCGGACGGTCCGCGCCCGTTCGTCGTGTCGGACCCCTGCCCAAACTGCGACGGGCAGGGCACCGTCGACGGGCAGCCCTGCCAAGCTTGTCAGAGTACCGGCGTGGGGCGCTTCTTCCACGGCACGAAGGCCGACCTGAAGCCGGGAGACCTGCTGGGGCCGGGCTTTGCCCCCAACTTCGGCGACCGCGAGCGGACGCAGCCCTACGTCTACTTTACCGGTACGCTGGATGCGGCCACCTGGGGGGCGGAGCTGGCGGTCGGCGATGGCCCCGGGAGGATCTACGTGGTGGAGCCGACCGGCCCGCTGGAGGATGACCCCAACCTGACCGACCAGAAGTTCCCGGGCAATCCGTCGAAGTCATACCGGTCAGGGGAGGCGTTGCGGGTCACCGGCGAGCTTTCGGGGTGGCAGGGGCACTCCCCCGAGGCGATCAAGGCGATGAAGGACGGCATTGAGGAGCTCAAGCGACAAGGACATGGGCCGATCGACTGAACCGTTCACGATCGGCGAGGAAAGGGGGCGGCGGACTTCCGGCCCCCCCTTGTTCTTGCTCGAGCAGGATTGACCCTTTTTGGCCTCAAAAGCCCCAAATAGCACCCGAGAGTGCGGATGTAGGAACCCTGTGCTGTATCCACTGAGCTCGAGGACATTGTGCCGATTTACAGGGGCTTTTCCTCTGCGACAGCCGGACAAGAATCCCAGAGTTGCGAAGAAGTTGCGAAATTTACGGCAGACGTGCGCTGCGGTCGGCGGCTGCCCTGCCGCCAGACCATGGTCATGCGGCTGCAGAGCCCGCACCAGGGACTGAGGGGGGTAGCGCCGTCACGCGGATAGGACTCGTGCCATTGACCTTCCGCGCCTACGAGCAGGCGTGGCAGTTCGGTGAGGGCGTCCGCCGAGTGTGGGTGATCCTGCAGTTCCCTGCAGAATCAGCAACTTTCTAGCAACTTGCAGGAGACGGGCCGCGGCGCCTCTGCTCGTGGGAACTCCTGCCCACCGGGCAGCTCAGCTCACATCGCCTGCAGTACTTGACGACCTGCTGAGGTTCGCCGTCGCCGTCGGGCATCGCCAGGATGGCCTCGTCGTATGCATTCATGTTCTGGGCTAAGTCCTCGCCTTGTTCGCCGCTCGCCGCAGTCGCTCCAGCGGCCTCATCGGCGTCCCGCGCCAGCTGAGTGTTGCAGATCACCCGGTCGTAGGTCCCGTCGATGCCCGGCAGCAGCGACTGTCCAAGCTCGGAAGACGAGTAGGCGGCGTTGTCGAACGCCTTGACGGGGCAGGCCTTGCGGCACGGCTGCGGGCAGCCGTCGCAGGGGTGGTAGTCGAGCCGGCCGGTGGCCTCCGCCGCACGGTCCATCAGCAGCGCCCGCCAGCGGATGCGCGGGCCATACTCCGGCGTGATCACCATGTTGTTCTTGCCGATGCATCCGAGGCCGGCCAGCACGGCCGAGTCCTTCAAGAAGATCCCGGTGCTCTCGATGACGTAGGGCGGCCGGTAGCTCTTGACCGAGAACGTCTCCTCGAGCCACGCGGAGAGCTCTCTGACGATGCGGATGAGGATGCGGTTGCCCGGCGTGCCCTTGCCGTCGTACCAGTCGAGCTCCGGCCGACCGGCGGGGTGGGAGACCCCGATCACGACGGCGGAGACGGCGTCGGCGGGCCACTCGACCTCGTGCTGCAGGGCCTCCTCCGGCGCGTCCTGCCAGCGCACCTTGGGGTCCATGCCGATCTTGGGATAGATGCGGTGCGACGGCGACTGCTTCAGGGGCTCGACGTCGGCGACCCCGGCGACGGAGGCGCCGAGTGCCTTGGCCTTCTCGACGACAGCGGCGGTGAACTTCGACTCGGAAAGCATGGTCGTCCTTCGCTCCTATGTTGTCGGGGGACCGCACCAAGCGGCGCAGACGGCGACGTCACTGGTCGGTGCCGGACTCTCCGAAAGGTACCATGAATCCGAAGGCCCTCCTCAGTCACCTCACGGGTGAGGCACGCCGCCGCCTTGAGGAGGCTGGAGGGGTAACCTAGTCGCCGGAGCCAGTGTCGCCCATGTGCCGGAGCGGCGTCCCGGACCTGTGACGCAGGTGCCGGAGCCGGGGTGGAAAGCACCTACCGGAGCCGCGCACAGCACGCTTCCTGCAGATTCAGCAGCTTCTTAGCAACTTGCGGCGCGCGTCCCCGCGGTGCCCGCAGTCCCGTTTACCCGCAGTCGCCGACGTCCAGGAAGACCTCGTACGCGCAGGTGGGGAGCCGCTCGACGGCGAGGCGACGGTGCACGATCTATCCACTGAGCTACGAGGAGATTGTGCCCATTTGCAGGTATTTTACCTCTGCGGCAGCCGGACCAGAATACCAGGGTTGCGAATAGGTTGCGAAATTTGCGGGAAACGCACGAAGCACAGGTTCCCCAAAACCGCACTCTAAGGTGCTATTTGGGTGCTTTTGGAGTCAATTCGGGGCCAATTCGGGATCAGCCACGCAGCCCCGGATTGAGTTCGAGCCTGCCGTTTCCCGGCCTGCGCCGACAACGTGGTCGCGTTCGCAAGGCGTCGCCGCTGATCCTGCCCGCGGGCAGACTCGAGTTCCACAGTGCGCCGGGGACGAGGGAGAGACTTGGCGGAGGCATCGGTCACGAACGGTGCCCACTCCGGCGCGAGTCACCTTTCGGCTAGACTCTGGACGCGGCATCCTTGGTGCGCGGCGGCCTACGCATTCAAGGCAAACGATCGGCCGCGTCACTCTCACATCGGAGGTCATGATGGCGATAGTCGAGTATCCAGATGGGACGACTTTCCCGGGGGTGGTAGGCCGCACGACCGACGAGTCAAGCCCCGCCTGGCCGGCGCCGGTGCGCGCCCAGAAGGGCAAGCCGAACGTGGTGTTCGTCGTCCTCGACGACACCGGCTTCGGCCAGCTGGGCTGCTACGGCAGCCCGATAGCAACACCGAACTTCGACGCACTCGCCGCCGAGGGCCTGCGCTTCAACAACATGCACACCACGGCGCTCTGCTCGCCCAGCCGTTCCTGCATCGTCACGGGGCGCAACCACCACAGCAACAGCATGGCGTGCATCACCGAACTGGCGTCCGGCTACCCCGGCTACAACGGCGTCATCCCTTTCGAGAACGGCATGCTCTCCGAGATGCTGCTGGGGCACGGCTACAACACCTACATGGTCGGCAAGTGGCACCTCACCCCGAGCAACCAAGAGACCGCGGCGGGGCCCTACGACCGCTGGCCGCTGGCGCGCGGCTTCGAGCGCTTTTACGGCTTCCTCGGCGGCGACACGAGCCAGTGGTATCCCGACCTCGTGTACGACAACCACCAGGTCGAACCGCCGGCGACGCCCGAGGAGGGCTACCACCTTACCGAGGACCTCGTCGACAAGTCGATCGAGTTCATCGCCGACGCCAGGCAGATCGACCCCGACAAGCCCTTCTACCTGCACCTTTGCTTCGGCGCGACGCATGCGCCACACCACGCGCCGAAGGAGTGGGCCGACAAGTACGCCGGCCAGTTCGACGACGGCTGGGACGCCTACCGCGAGAAGGTCTTCGCGCGGCAGAAGGAGCTGGGCATCGTCCCCGCGAGCACCGAGCTCTCGCGTCACGATCCCGACGTCCCCGACTGGGACTCGCTACCGCCCGAGGCGCGCAAGCTCTACAGCCGCATGATGGAGGTCTTCGCCGGCTTCCTCAGCCACACCGACCATCACCTCGGGCGGCTGCTCGCCTACCTGCGCGCCCAGGGCCTTCTCGACAACACCATCGTTATGGTGATCTCCGACAACGGCGCCAGCGCCGAGGGCGGTCCCACCGGGACGACCAACGAGGCGCAGTTCTTCAACAACGCCCAGGAGCCCCTGGAGGAAAGCCTCAAGGTCATCGACGAGATCGGCGGCCCCAAGCACTTCAACCACTACCCCTGGGGCTGGACCTGGGCCGGCAACACGCCGTTCCGCCGCTGGAAGCGCGAGACCTACCGCGGCGGCGCCAGCGACCCGTTCATCGTTTCCTGGCCGGCTGGCATCAAGGCAAAGGGCGAGGTGCGCACGCAGTACGCCCATATCATCGACATGGTGCCGACCGTCCTCGAACTGCTCGACTTGGATCCGCCGATGACCATCAGGGGCGTGACACAGTCGCCGCTCCAGGGCGTCAGCTTCGCGCACGCGCTCGATGACGCCACCGCGGCCAGCAACCATCACACGCAGTACTTCGAGATGCTCGGCCACCGCGCCGTCTACCACGACGGCTGGCGCGCCGTCTGCCCCTGGCCCGGGCCATCGTTCACCGAGGCCGGCGTCGGCTTCGGCCAGCCGATCTCGGCGGAGAAGCTCTCCGAGCTCGACGCCAAGGCTTGGGAGCTCTACCACATCGATGAGGACTTCGCCGAGAACCACGACGTCGCAGCGGAGAGCCGCGACAAGCTCATCGCCCTCATCGCGACGTGGTACGTCGAGGCCGGCAAGTACGACGTCATGCCGGTCGACGGCAGCGGTCTGGCGCGCATGATCGCCGAGAAGCCATTGGTGGCCGTGCCCCGCGAGCGCTACGTCTACAGGCCCGCCACGCAGTCCGTGCCCTTCTTCGCCGCTCCGCGCCTGATGAACCGGCCGCACAGCATCACCGCGAGCGTCGAGATCCCCGAGGACGGCGCCGAGGGCGTCCTGCTCAGCCAGGGCTGCGCCGCCGGCGGCTACTCGCTGTTCGTCAAGGACGGCAAGCTCCACTACGTACACAACTGGGTAGGCCGGGCCCTCTACCAGGTGACGTCGGAGGTGGACGTGCCCACCGGTAGGCACGACTTGCGCTTCGAGTTCGAGCCGACCGGACAGCCTGACCTGGCGAACGGCAAGGGCGCGCCCGGCCGCCTGCAGCTCTACGTCGACGAGGCGCTGGTAGCCAACGCCGAAGCGCCTACGACCACGCCGTTCATCCTCAACCCCGGCGCCTTGACCTGCGGCGCCAACCCGGGCTCCCCGGTCACTCCCGACTACCCCAGCCCGTTCAAGTTCACCGGCACCCTGCACGAGGTGACCGTCGACGTCAGCGGCGAGCTGATCCACGATCCAGAGGCCGAGCTGCGCGCGCACATGGCGCGGCAGTAGGTAGGACGGCCTTCGAAGCGTCGGTCCGAAACGGGGGACGGGGTGGCATGCCACCCCGTCCCCACGTGCCGCTGGGACAAGACCCGACCGCCGCGTCCGGCTGCTCCGCCGCGCGTTTCCTGCAGATTCAGCAACTCTTTCGCAACTCTGGTATTCCGGTCCGGCTGCCGCAGAGGTAAAATCCCTGCAAATCGGCGTAATACCCTCGTAGCTCAGTGGATACAGCACAGGTTTCCTAAATCCGCACTCTCGGGTGCTATTTGGGGGCTCTTGGAGTCAATTCGAGTCCATTTGAGTCCATTTGAGTACAGAGACCGGTCCCTCCGGCCGAGTGCGAGCCGCGCGTTTCCCGCAGATCAAGCAACTTTCTAGCAACTTGCCCGCGGAGAGTGCGGGGTCGGTTCAGGGCCGCCTCACGTCGCGGCAAGACCTAACTGGTGAGCGCCGATCGCCTCACGCCGCCGGACGGTGCCTCGCGATCCAGCGCTCACGTGATCTCCGGCGGCGGTCTAAAGCACCTCGCGCAGTCATGGCTCCGCTTCGGCCTGAACCGCAAGCGGTTCCACTGGCTTCCCGACCTCGGGCGCCTCGGCGTGGCCTGCTGGGAGCCGCCAGGCGACGATGCCCGCACCGATGAGAGCGGCAGCCGCCGCAGCCAACAGGCCGTAGCCCAGCGCCGTCGTGAACGCATCCGCCGCGGCCGAGGCAAGGTGAGCGCCCGCGGGCGAGGGCAGGCGTGCCGCAACCGCGCCGGCGCCGCCGATGGACGCCTGAACGGGACCGCGCAGGGCCGCCGGCAGCCCGGCCGCCGCGTCGCCGATGCTGCTGGTGTAGATAGTACCGATGAGCGAGCCGATGACGGCCACGCCCAGCGCTCCGCCGACCTGCCTGGTCACGTCGTTCATCGCGGATGCGACGCCGGCCTTGGCCGGGGGCACCGAGCCCATCACGGAGTCGGTCGCCGGGCCATCACGGAGCCCATGGCCAAGCCGAGCACGAACAACCAGGAGGTGACCAGCCAGATCGAGTCCGGGCGTCCAGAAGACCGTCGCCGACAACGTCAGCGCGAGCAAGATCATGCCGATCGCCACCACCGCTTCGTCCCGAATCTGACCACGAGACGGCTGCTGTTGGTGGCGCTGAGCATCAGCCCGAGCGCGAGCGGGATCATCGTCGCACCCGCCTGGAGCGCGCTGTAGCCCAGCGCGAACTGCAGGAACTGCGTGAGCGCGAAGATCGCCGCCATCAGGGAGAAGAAGATGGTCGAGATAGCCAGTGAGCCCATGCTGAACCGCGGGTTGCGGAAGTACTTGAGGTTGAGCATCGGCGACGCGACGCGATGTTCCCAAGCGATGAACGCGGCCCCCAGCAGCGCGGCCACCACCAAGCCGACGATCACGGCCGTGCTCGTCCAGCCGCGAGACGGAGCTTCGATCACGGCCCAGACAAACGCCAGCAGAGCCGTGGCCGAGAGCGCCGCTCCAGCCAGGTCGAACGCGCCCGGCGCCGGATCGCGGCTGTCAGGTACCAGCTTGATGCCGAGAAGCAGGGCCACGATGGCGACGGGGACGTTGATCAGGAAGACGGAGCTCCACGAGAACGCTTCGAGCAGCAGCCCGCCGGCCAGCGGTCCCAAGCCGATGCCGATGGCCGCGGTGCCGGCCCAGATGCCGATGGCCCGTCCGCGCTCCTCGCGCGGGACCACGTTAGTGATGGTCGACAGCGTCGCGGGCATGATCAGCGCCGCGCCCAGGCCCATGAGCACGCGCAGCGCGATCAGCTGGTTCACACTGTCGACGAAGACGACGGCCGCGCTGGCGGCGCCGAAGAGGACGAGACCGCCCTGCAAGGCCCGCTTGCGGCCATGGCGATCGCCGAGCGTGCCCATGGTGAGCAGCGACGCGGCAAAGACCAGCAGGTAGGCGTCGACGATCCACTGCAGATCGGCGGCCGAGGCAGAGAACTGGCCCTGCAGGGTGGGCAACGCGACGTTCACGATGGTGTTGTCGAGCCCGATGATCAGCATGCTGAGCGAGAGCACGGCAAGCATCTTCCAGCGGCGCTCGTAGATGCTTGTTGCGGTAGTCACGGGAGCCCACCACTTTCTTCTGGGTCCATGGCGTCCGGTGCGGGAGGGTCGGTCTGATCGGCGCTGCCAGCGGAGACTTCGCCGAGCGGTGAGAAGAACTGGTCGACGATCCGCTCCACGAAGGCCTCGTCCGGGTGCCGTCCGGCGACCAGTCGCTGGGCCTGAAGCAGCGCCGGAGGAACCGAGCTGAGGAGTTCGACGTCGGTCTCAGGGGCGAGCTCGCCACGCGCGATGGCTCGCTCGAGGATCACTTGCATGCCCGCCATGATCGGCTCGGCCATGCCGACCCGGAAGGCGTCGCCGAACCGGTCGTCGCAGAGCGCCTCGCTGCTGATGGCCGAGATGGCGTCGGCGTGAAGCGTGCGGTAGCGCACGAGGGTCCGCAGGTAGGCGAGCGCGTCGCCGCGCAGGCTGCCGGTGTCCGGCGCCGACGGCCGCTCGGGATTGCGGCTCACGGCCTCGAGCACGATGGAGACCTTGTCCGGCCAGCGCCGGTACAGGCTGGCCTTGCCGACCCCCGCCCGCGCCGCGATCCGCTCGACGGTGAGCTGCGCGTAGCCCTCCTCGGCCAGAAGCTGGAGCGTAGCCGCGATGACAGCCTGGTCCAGACGCGGATCTCGGGGCCGTCCGGCTCTTGCGCTCCTCCGTCCGGCGTCTTCGTTGACGTTCATGCGACTCCTCAGTCATCTGCTGATGTCGCCTGGCCTGGGCCTGGCGGGAAGACGGGCAGCGCCGAGGCTCCAGGACGAAGACACGAATGATGCGAACCTCGGGTCAAATAACGAAACGGTAACGTATCGATATTATGGGCGGCGCACGCTGCCGTCAAACCCGGGACGAAGTTCCGTCCTAGTGCCTTGAGGCCGCACCGTCTTCGGACGCACTCGGGCTTCGGCCGACAAAGCGGCCCATCTCGGTGCACCTGGCATCACTCGCAGGACCTCCTCGAAGCGGTCCTACAGCGCGTCCACGAATGCGATTCCCCAGCAACCTTCCTTCGCTGAACCCTCGCCTTGCTTCACGCCAGCGCAACATTCGTTGGGCAGGATGATGACGGCTCCTTTCGCTGGCAAGCGAAGACCCCCCCAAAGACGAGGGTTTGCCCCAAAGCCCTTGCACGAGGCCCCGCCCCACGGGGCCTCGTCCTTCTACCGGAGCGTTTCCTCGAGAACGATCTCGAGGCAGGCTGCGGCCTTCGAAGCCCTCGGGCTCGACCCAAGAGTGACGCACGCAGGTGGCGCAGGCGACGTTGCAGGCGTTGGTCGGCTCGACGTAGGCCTTGCTCGGGCGGCCCTCGGCCGGCGTCATGCGGGCGCTCTCAGTTCTTCCGCTTCGCGGCCCGAAGCTCGTCGAGCGTCGGGAAGGTCAGGGCGGCTGCTTCACACATGCCGGCGCAGTGCGAGCAGCCCTCCATGCAGGAGGCCCTCGCCACGACGCGCACGCGCTCGTCGACCATCGCGTAGACGCCCTGCTGGCAGAACTCGAGGCACACCTTGCAGTCGGTGCAGACGGTCTCGTCCATTGTGGGACCCCAGACGAACTCCTGAGGACTCGTGTCGGTAACGCTCACGTCCTATCTCCCCTTCTCGTTTCCCGCCGCCGCCTTGATCTCAGACGCGGAGCAGGTTCTTGAAGGCCTCGAGCGCCTCTGCGGCCGCCTCACTGTCGATCGCGTAGAAGCTCCATTTGCCGCGCTGCTCCTCGCGCACCAGGCCGGCTTCTCTGAGCACACGCAGGTGATACGAGACCTTCGATTGGCCGATGCTGAAATGCTCCTGGAAGTCGCAGACGCAGATGCCCTCGGGGTCGCCTGTGCCGGGCACCCCTCGCTCGGAGGGCTCGGGCAGGCCGCAGCAGGCTCGACCTTGCGCCATCACGTCCAGCATGCCGAGGCGGATCGGATCGCTGAGAGCCTTGGCGACGAGGGTCAGCCGCTCCGTTTCGGCCGCTTCGGGCGGTGGGCAGCAACGCTCGGTCTCGGCGCCGACGGACCCGCAGGAACACGTGGGCACCTGGGCCTTGCTCTTGCTTTGGACCATTCCGCGCACCTCCTCGACACCAGCACAGGTGTTCTTGATTTGAGGTTGACACCCCGCGTCTTCACCACGTACCCTCACAGTAATCATACCTGATTTGGGCGACTGAGAGGAAGTCATGGGCGAGACTACACAGGGCGCGGACCTCAAGGCACAGATTCGCGATCACTACGCCGAGCGTGCCGTGGCCGCAGGGCAAGCGCAGCCGTGCGGCTGCGGGTGCAACTGCGGGCCGACCTCTGTCGAGCCCCTCGACGACGTGGCTCGCGGTCTCTACAGCGTGGACGAGACCAGCGCCCTGCCCGCCGAGGCGGTACTCGCCAGTCTCGGCTGCGGCAACCCGACGGCGCTCGCCGAACTGCTGCCCGGCGAGGTCGTGCTCGACCTCGGCAGCGGCGGCGGGATCGACGTCCTGCTCTCCGCTCGCCGTGTCGGCCCCAACGGCAAAGCCTACGGACTCGACATGACGGACGAGATGCTGGCACTCGCGCGGGAGAACCAGGAGAAGGCCGGCGTCACCAACGTGGAGTTCCTCAAGGGCGAGATCGAGAGCATCCCGCTTCCCGACACCTCCGTGGACGTGATCATCAGCAACTGCGTGGTCAACCTCTCCACCGACAAGGACCGCGCCCTGGCGGAGGCGTACCGGGTACTGAAACCCGGCGGCCGATTCGCCATCAGCGACGTGCTCTTCCAGGGCGACATGAGCCTCGTGCCCCGTACTCTTCTCGACGATCCCGGGGCCTGGTCGGCGTGCATCGCCGGCGCGCTCGAGGAGCGGGACTTCATCGAGCGCCTGACGCGCGCGGGCTTTGCCGACGCGAGCGTCGAGGTGACCAACGTGTACGACGGCTCCGATGCCAACAGCATGTGCGGCGCCCCGCCGATGCCCGAGGGTGTGCAGCTCGTCAGCGGCTTCGTGCGCGCGGCCAAGTCGGCCGGCTGCTGCTCGGGGCCGAACTGCTGTTGCTGACGGCGCTCGACTGAGACCGAGGCCGGTCGCGCCGACACCCGCGAGCGTGCGGATCGCGGCGCGACCGGCCGTGTCACTCAGTCGTCTCTGCCAGCCACGCCAGCGCATCCGCGACGGTGTCATTGACGGTGGCGGCCTTCATCAGGCGTGCGACGACGATCGCCTCGACGACTTCTTCCTTTGTGGCGCCGCCTGCACCGCCTGGTGGGACCACTGGACGGTGCAGGCGCTCGACTGGAGCGCTGCCACGCCGATGCCCGCGAGGAGCTTGTACTTGGGGGGCGGCCTGGAGCCGCGGGTCGTCCATGATGATCCTTGGCTCGCCGATCACGCCCGCGACGAACGGAGAGCCCATGCAGTCCATCACAGCCGACCAGATCCCCGCAGCCGACAATCCACACGGCGTGGATGTGCGCCACCTCTTCAAGACCGCGCGCGTCGTGGTCTCCCAGATCACCTTGGAACCGGGTGAGGTGGTCAAGCCGTCCACAGTGCGGGCAGCCCGAGCGTGAACAGCACGAGCCAGACCCAGTAAGCCCAGCGCCGCCGGTAGAAGAGCGCCGCCGCGAGCCCGGCCGCGAGCGCGTAGACCACCAGGTACACGGCGAGAGTGAGCCAGCGCGGCGACTGGCTGGGTGCTAGCGTCCGCCCGTGTATATCCTCGGATATACAGAAGTACCGTCCCGCCGCAGCCTGCGAACCGCTAGACTACGCGCGAGACGCCCCTCGGCCGGGGTCCCAGAGCCCGCCGAGGGCGTAGCCGAGGGAGGAGACGCTTGACGAGCCATCACGACCTCAGGCCTCAGCTTGCGGCGAAGCTCGGCCCACCGTGCCTGCAGGCGCCGAGCATCCGTGTTGAGGACTTCCCCAAGATCATGGCCTACGGCGTCATGTCGACGCCCGCCCTGGCCATCGACGGCAAGCTCGTGGTGAGCGGCAAGGCGCCGTCGAAGGCACAGGTCACCGCGCTCGTCACCACAGCTCTGGCCTCGCAGGGATGACGTCGGCGCGCGGCATCTGTGCCCGGGGCGCCGCGCTTGCCGTCGTCGGCGCGCTCCTCGGCGCGCTCGCGCTTGCAGGGTGTGGCGGATCCGCCGGCGGAGCCGGCCTCTCCGCCACGCCCGCGTCGGGCCACAGCCCAGGCGCGCAGCCGAAGGTCACCTTCATCGAGCTCGGCGCCAACAGCTGTGTCCCCTGCAAAGAGATGAAGCCCGTCATGAAGGGCGTCGAGCAGTCCTTCGGCGATCAGGTCGAGGTGATCTTCTACGACGTTTGGGAGGATCCGGCGCCGGCGAACGAATACGGCGTCCAGATGATCCCGACGCAGGTCTTCCTCGACGAGAACGGCGAGGAGTTTCATCGGCACGTCGGCTTCTATCCGCAGGCGGACATCGAGGCGCTCCTGGTGGAGCGGGGCCTCACCAAGATCGCCGCGCAGTAGCACGCGGTGCTGGAACAGATCCTCACCAGCCTGAGCAACGGCCTCAGCCAGTCGCTCGGCTGGGCCCTGCTGGCGGCGTTCGCCTGGGGCGTCGTGAGCATTGTCTTCAGTCCCTGCCACCTGGCCAGCGTGCCGCTCATCGTCGGCTTCATCTCTACACAGGAAGGTGCCTCGACGAGGCGCGCGTTCCGGCTCTCGCTACTGTTCGCGCTCGGTGTGCTCGCCTCCATCGCGCTGATCGGCGTGGTGACCGCCTCACTCGGCAGGCTGTGGGGCGACCTCGGATCCGTGGGCAACGTTGCGGTCGCCGTCGTCTTCTTCGTCTTCGGCCTCTATCTCATGGGCCTGCTGCCGCTCCACTGGAACGTCTTTCCCAAGACGACGAGCCGGCGGGGCGCTCCGGCGGCTGTGGGGCTTGGACTTGCGTTCGGTGTCGGCCTTGGACCCTGCTCCTTCGCCTTCCTCGCGCCGCTGCTCGTGTTCGTGTTCGGCAGCGCGGACGCCGACTACCTGCTGGCGGTCGGCCTGCTTGCCGCCTTCGCGGCGGGGCATTGCGGCGTCATCGTGGCCGCGGGCACGGCTGCGCAGAAGGTACAGAGCTGGTCGTCGTGGGGCGATCGCTCGGGTGTGACGCTCTGGGTACGGCGCATCAGCGGAGCGCTCGTGGTGCTCGCCGGCATCTACTTGCTCGCCAGCTGAGTTCTGTCGCCCATCTTGCTGCAACCTCCGACGATCGCCAGCAAATGGAGATCCAGGTGATGGTCAAGCGCCTGCTGCGCAAGTACGGCTACCCGCCGGACAAACAGGAGCACGCGACCCAGCTCGTGCTGGCGCAGGCCGAGGTCGTGGTGGAGGAGTGGGCGGCATAGGAGGGCTACCGTCGAGCAGGCTCCCCACTTCCCGAGCGGCCGACAGGTACGGCGTCTGAGGCGGCAGATTCCCGCCGACGCGCGCGATAGTATCGGCCCATGAACTCCGACCGCCTCACCGGCTCCGTCTACCGGTCAAGAAGAACGGCGTCCCCGTGAGGGGCCGCTGGCAGCTGTGGCCAGTCGAACGCCAGGGGGCCACACTCACTCCTCGAGTTCGCCGTCACCCGTTTCGTAACGCAGAGCACGTCGAGTTCCGCTACCGCAGTCAGCCTCGAAGACTCCAATTTCGGGCTTTCGCACGTCCGGGGGCGGGCAGGGTGGGCGATGGCCGAACTGCAGCTTTGGCCCCCCTGCCGGGTCGCGCGCTGTGGCGGTGTCGTGGGGGATCTGCATCGTACCAGCCAGCACGGGTCCTGACGCCCAGAGAGCTGCCACTCCCGGCGTGAGCGGTGGAAGCGCAGGCGGGCCATTCCCTGGCGCGTGCACTCGCCAATGCCGTCCGAGGGCGGAAGTGCGACTGCCGACGGGCCGAGAACGACGAAGGGGGCGGTGCCCGCCGGGCACCGCCCCCTTCGTCGTTCATCCCGCGAAACGACGCTGATGCCGTCGCCTCGCCCTTTCGCAGCTCAGTGGGACGGCTGCGGCATGATCGCGCGGTCGGTCAGAGTCTTCATGAAGGCGACGAGCCGCAGCTCCTCAAGCTTCGTCAGGCCGAGATCGCCGAGCTCCTTACTGTTGACCGTCTCGGGCACCTCTGCAGCCGCCCAGCCTGCTCCGGCGACGTCGCGTGTGTTGTAGAAGTGCACGATCTCGTAGAGCGTCCTGAAGTAGCCGTTGTGGCCGTATGGCCGGGTCTTGGCGACGTTGCGCAGCGTCGGCACCTTGAACTTGCCGATCTCGGCCGCCCAGTTGGCCTTGCCCGCCGTCTCGAGGAACCCGCCGAGACCGAGGTCGACCGCGTTGCTGCCGGTCAGCGCCCAGACGGCAGGGTTCGCCGGAAGGCCCAGGTTGTCGTAGGTGTGGTCCGTGAACAGCGCCTTGCCCTCGGCGATTCCGGTCGAGTCCATGGAAGGCTCGCTCAGGTGGCACAGGTTGCACTTGGCCTTGCCGTTGAAGAGCTTGAGGCCCTGCTTCTCCTTCGCGGTGAGGGCACCCTTGCGGCCGGCCATGTAGGAATCGAAGCGCGAGTTGAAGCGGTTGACGGAGCGCGACGCCTCGTAGGCGGCGATGGCGCGGGCCATGTCGTCGTAGGCCTGGTCGACATCTGCCCAGTCGGTGCCCGGGAACACTTCGAGGAAGAGGTCGGAATACTCACTCGTGCTGATGTCGCGGATGACCTCGGCGTTACTCGCGTTGTGCATCTCGACGGGGTTCAGGAACGGGCCCTGCGCCTGCTCGGCCAAGGGCGATCCGAGCGTCCAGCCGGTGGCGCGGCCGTCCCAGAACATGCCGCCGATCCAGAGACCTTCCCCCTCATCGAAGTGCATGACGGGGCTCCAGGCGGTGTAGGCCCACGACGGTGCGTTGCGGCCACCGAACATGCCCGCGATCACGCCCTCGGAGACCGGGTTGCTCCTAGCCCGGTCGGCGAAGCCGCTTCGTGGGTCGTGGCAGTCGGCGCAGGCCTGTCCTGCTGGCTCCGAGAGATTGGCGTCGAAGGCGATGGCGGCGCCCAGTTGCTCGATGGGCGAGACCGCCACCGGCTTTGCCGCCGCCGCGGCGGCGGTGGCGGCCACGATGAGCAGCACCAGCCCGAGCGTGACGATGATGCGATTGAATGGCCGGATCATTCAGTACCCCCTTGGTAACGTTGCGCGCCAGGCCGTGCACTCGACGTGGCCTGACCCCTCTCGCGAAAGAATGCTACATGCGGACGAGTAGGGCGCCTACGGTCGTGGCGGCCGTTTGCGTGGCCTGGCCTGACAACGCGGCGCAGTGCTGCGGCGCGGCGGTGATGGCGCAGTACGAGCTCGGACTGCCTTCGCTCGCGAAGTGGCGAAGTGGAGTCCAAGGCGCGTCGGTCTGACGTAGTCGGACCAGACCCCGTTGAATCACGTCGGCGCGTCGCCGGCGGGCTGTGCGACGTGCCTGCAAGTGACCCAGCAGCATCTTCCCCTGGTGCAAGCGCCAAGCCGCGCGATCCGACGCCTTGTGGTGCCATCTGTCCTAGAGAGCGGCGCGCTGTGGTGCGACTAGGCAAACCTGAGCGCTAGCACCAGCAGATCGTCCCTAAGCTCGCCCGCGAACGCCACGGCCGCCGCAAGTACTCCCTCTGCAAGTGATTGCGGCGCCTCGCCCCGAAGTCCGGTGACGGTGGCGATGAGGCCCTTCTCGTCGAAGAAGTCGCGGCCGCGGCGCGCCTCGGTGACGCCGTCCGTGTAGAAGACCAGGCCGTCGCCGAGCGCCAGGGTCATGTGTCCGTCGAGATAGTCAGACTCGAACGAGCCGAGCGGAACGCCCTGTTTGGGATTGAGAGGGCTGCAGGCGAACCGGCCGCAATGCACGAAGGGTGGATGACCGGCGCTGCTGAAGGTCGCGTGCCCGGTGCGCACATCGATGACCATCAGGCAGGCGGTCGCGAAGTCGGCGGAGGCTCCGGCCCCCTGGCCACGCAGCAGCAGTTCGTTCGTCTTGCGAAGTATGAACGCGGGCGAGGGATCGATGGTGGCGAACGCTCTGACGGCCGTGCACACCGTCTCGGTGAGGCCGGCAGCGCCGATTCCCTTGCCAGCCACGTCGCCAATGAGCACGGCCACGTGCGCCTCGTCGACGACGAAGACGTCGCTGAAGTCGCCACCCACGAGTTCGGCCTCGCGCGCAGTCTCCAACACCCTGCCCATCTCGAGGCCCTTGACCTCCGGGAGTGGACGGATGAAGTTCTCCTGGAGCGCCGTGGCGATGCGGCGCTGTTCCTCAAAGCGGGTCGCGTTCTCGATCGCCGCGGCTTCGGCGGTCCTGCGCGCGGTGATGTTGGAGCCGGTGATCAGGAGGCGAACCGCGTCGCCACGTGCGTCGCGCTCGACCACGCTGCCCTTGCCGCGGACCCAGATCCAGGTTCCGCCTTCCGCCAGGAGGCGCACGTCGCGTTCGAAGAAGGGCGCGCGTCCCGCGGCCGTATCAAGAAGCGCCTGGAGGGTGGCGGCGCGGTCGCTGGGGTGGAGGTAGTCGGTCCAGGCTTCACTGAGGCTGCCCGTGACCTCGACGGCCACATTACCCAGCATCGCCTGGCACTCGGCGCTGGCAGTGACCGTGCCGGCGCGCATGTCGAAGTCCCATACGCCCGACTCGCTCGCCTCCATAGCGAGGCGCAGCTTCTCTTCGCTGAGGCGGAGGGCGTCGTCGGCCCGTCGGCGCTCCACCGCGTAGCGAACTGCGCGCCAGAGGAGCGGGCCGTCAAGGTGGTTCTTGGGCAGGTAGTCCTGTGCGCCGCCGCGCACGGCCCTGACGGCGAGCTCTTCGTCGTCGAGGCCTGTCAGGATGATGAGTGGCACGAGTGGTGCGAGGTCGCGGACGCTCTCGAAACTGGCGAAGCCCTGACTGTCGGGTAGCGACAGGTCCAGGAGGATAGCGTCGACCTGCGCGCCGCGATCGTCGAGCAGCTTGACGCCGTCCGCAAGGCTCTGGGCCCACTCGAGCTCGACGCCGGCGCCGACCGCAGCCAGAAAGGCACGCACGAGGCCGGCATCGCCGGGATTGTCCTCGATCAGAAGGAGGCGCAGCCTGCGCCCTTCTGCGTCGCCGGAACCGCCTGCGTCGGCAGGCCCTGTCGCGCTGAGCGCCACTCTTACGCGAACTCGCTCGGCGGCAGCCTCACGACCGTCAGCCAGAACGATTCCACAGCACTGATGACGGTCATGAACTGGTCGAGATCCACGGGCTTCGTGATGTAGCAGTTGGCGTGCAGCTGGTAGCTCTTGACGATGTCCTGCTCCGCCTGCGAAGTGGTGAGCACGACGACCGGGATCTGCGCGAGCGACTTGTCGGCCTTGATCTCCGCCAGCACTTCGCGGCCATCCTTCCTCGGGAGGTTCAGGTCGAGGAGGACGAGGTCGGGCCGCGGCGCCTGTGCGTGCTCGCCCTCCTGGCGCAGAAAGGCCATGGCTTCGACGCCATCTTCGGCGACGCTGATGTGGTTGAGGACCTTGGCGTCTTTGAGCGCCTCGATGGTGAGGCGTGCATCGCCGGGGCTGTCCTCGACCAGAAGGATCTCAATGGGGCTGGTTACCGTCATTCGTCGTCTCCTTGCCTGGGGATCGTGAAGTAGAACGTCGTGCCGTGGCCGGGCTCGGACTCGACCCAGATGCGACCGTGGTGGCGCGCCACGATCTTCTTGCAGAGCGCGAGGCCGATGCCGGTGCCGGGGAACTCCTGCCTTCCCTGCAGGCGCTGGAAGATGACGAAGATCCGCTCGTAGTACTGCGCATCGATGCCGATGCCGTTGTCGGCCACGGAGAACAGCCACTCTCCGTCCCTTGGCTCAGCGGCGACGTGGACCTTGGGGGTGCGCTGGCCGTGGAACTTGACGCCGTTGCCGATCAGGTTCTGCAGGAGCTGGACGATCTGGATGTGGTCGCCCGTGATGGCGGGCAGCGAATCTGCGCTCACCTCGGCGCCGCTCTCCTCGATGGCCAGAGCAAGGTTGGTCACGGCATCGTCGTAGGCGGCCTGCGACTCCATCACGACCGGGGGCTTGCCGCGCGTGCCCACGCGGGAGAAGGCAAGCAGATCGCTGATCAGCTGCTGCATGCGTGTGGCGCCGTCGACCGCATAGCCGATGAACTCATCGGCGTCGTCGTCGAGCTGGCCCTCATAGCGGCGTGCGAGCAGCTGCGTGTAGCTGGCCACCATGCGCAGCGGTTCCTGTAGATCGTGGGAGGCCACGTAGGCGAACTGCTCGAGCTCGGCGTTCGAGCGCGCCAGCTCCTCCTTCTCGGACTTCAGGGCCTCCTCTGCGCGCAGCTGGTCGGAGACGTCGCGGTTCGAAGCGCGACGCCCCAGAAACGTCCCGTCTTCACCGTAGACGGGGCGGCAGAGGTGAGCGATCCAGCGCACCTGGCCATCGCGCCGAACGATGCGAAAGCGCGCTTCGGCGACGTCGGGCGTACTCTCGCCATGGCCGTCGCGCACGTGCTCGGAGTACAGTTGCCGGTCTTCGGGATGCACGATTCGAGCTGAAAGACCAGGCTCGGCGATGAACTCCTCCCGGCGGTAGCCGCTGATGCGCTCGCAGGCGGGTGACATGTAGAGGAACCGCTCGTCGGGGGTGATCCAGTACTCCCAAGTGTAGGTCAGGTCCGCCACCGTGCGGAAGCGCTGCTCGCTTTCGCGGAGCTGCTCCTCGGCGTGCTTGCGCTCGGTGACGTCGCGCGCCGCGGCGAAGACGCCGGTGACTGCCCCATCCTCGTCGTAGTACACGCTGGCGTTGTAGAGCACGTCGGTGACGCCGCCCGAGCTGTGACGGACGGCGAGAGGGTAATCGATCACGTGCCCCTGGCTGAAGGCCCGGTGGTAGCCTGCCTGGGCCTCTTCCGGATCGGTGAAATATCGACTGAAGTCGGTGCCGAGTAGCTCCTGGCGCGGCACACCCGTGAGGCGTTCGGTGGCCGCGTTCACGTCGGTGATCTGGCCATCGGGGCCGATGGTGACGAGGGCGTCGAGGCTGGCTTCGAGAAGGCTGCGGGCATAGATCGCCGCGCCGCGCAGCCGTTTGCCCTGTGCGCGCAGGGCATCTGCAAGGGTCGCCGACACGAGCGCCGCGGCCGCCCACAGAGCGATAGAGGCGATAGTCGCGGGCCATTCCCCGCGTGCGCCCAGGCTCGCGACCGTCGCCGCGTACACGGCGCCGCCGGCGAGGGCTGTGACGAGGCCCACCGCAGGTCCGCCGACGGCCCCGGCGACCACAGCGACAAGCGCCAGTACAGAGCCTGGAAGACCGAGGATGTGCCTCGTCTGCTGGACGGCACCGAGCGCCACCATGCAGGCAGAATCGATTGCCACCGCGACGAGAAGGACGCGAGAGCGGCGGGGTCGCCGCCGACGAGCGAAGATGTCTGCCGTGCGGGCAAGCAATGAGCCAGACGCCGGACCCGCGGTTTCAATCGCAGGGAGCGAGTCCTCGGCATGCTGATCGGAGCTGCCGGGGCACCTGCGCTCAGCCATCTCTTGCTATCGCCGCCGCGACGCGCGGGCCTGTCGGTTTGTGCATCTCTCTCCTGCTGGGCCTGAAGACGCTACCGCGGCCTGTCTGGAAGCCGTCAGGTTCGGCTGGGCAGCGATCAAGTATCGCATACGAGAGTGTGACGTTCGAAGCGGCGACGTCGCGCCCGTCGTCGGCGCGGGCCAGGCCGAGTTCTTCTTCAACGGGAGCGAGTTCTGGCGCGGCAAGGGCTCGTTGCTGCGTGCAGCCTCCGAGCAGAGGCTCCGAAAGACGGCTGCTGCCACGCGCTCAACTGCAGCTGCGAGCTGTGCCGCCGCCCCCAGGGCACCGGTGCTCGCGCGAACCCGGGTCGCCCCGCGCACGGGTCACAACGGCAGGTCCGCGACCTTCCATCCGGCACGCCGCAGGCGCTCGACCCGTAGCTCGTCGACCACCGCGCGGCCACCTGCGACGCCCCCTCGAGCGCCCGCATCGGCTGTCCGCGGAGCCTCTGTGCGAATCAGCTGGCCGTCCGTAGCCATGTAGGCGCTATGTCCCCAAGGCAGACCGAGCAGTCGCACTCGGCCAGATGTCGCCAGCCGTAGTCGATGCCTGTCGCGGTCTCCAGCATCTGAGCCGGCAGCTTCTTGGGCGGATAGACGTGCCCACGTCCGTCGTCAGTCTCGTCGAGATCGAAGATGGTTCCATCTCGGAACAGGAGCTGTTCACCCCAGTCGAAGAAGAGGGCTGGGCGGCCGATTGTTCTCACCTCTGTGAGGGAAAGGAGCCTGTCGGATAGCGCATGTCGCATCGAATCAGACGCCCGGAGCGAATGCCACGAAGAACGCCGCGAGGGCGATGAGGAGGCCGATCATCGCTCCGACCCCCAAGGCCACTCCGCTAGGCCCGGCTTCGTCGTGCAGCTCACCGGCGGCCCACAGTTCCAAGGCCGTCGCTTTGGCGTAGGGATCGCCCGTCAGCCGTACTGTGGTCCCCATCGTGTCCCCCTCATCCTCGGTCCTGCACCCATTCCCTGCTCCGGCAGACGTATCGACTTCCCCGCTGCACGGAACTTGCATGGAACGACGATTCCCCAAGGTGTCCCGGATTAGGCAGCCGATGCCGTAAGAGTTCTCCGCGGGCGCCGGCGACGGCGAGGCTGGCGATCAAGTGCTGTCACTCTTGTCGACTTTGCTCGGCCGGAGCTCTTACCGGCGGCGTCGAGGGCCGCGGCGGTCGTCTTGTCGGCAGGGAAGATCAGGGTACCAGCCGGCATGGCGCCGCCGGTCGTGCTGGTGAACGGGACTTCGGCCATCTCCGCCTGGACACCGCGTCTACGACGTCGCTACCTCCCTCGGCGGCTGGGACGCCGCCGCACACGAGTACGTCCTGCCGCCGGCGCCGCCGCACGGCCGCCAAGGCCGTTTGCAGGAACTCTTGGCTGTGAACAGGTTGCCGTGACCTGTGGTTTCCCGGCGTCGCCCAGGCTCCAGGGACTTGCTAGGGGCGCACCCAGAACGATGATGGTGATAGTAGGCTGCTGCAAGGAGGATGCGATGCCGAGCACGAGAGAGACAATCAGCCGCACCCAGCATGGTGACTGCTCGCAGGTCACTACCATGGACTGCGAGGAAGGCAGCCTGCGCGTCGTGATTGAAGGCCCCGCCGGCAGCAGCAGTGCCGCCACGGTCAGGAAGATGGGCAGGACGACGGACGTGGCGATGGTGATGCGATGCATTGGCCCTACAAGCGACTAGCTGGTACGTAGGTCACCCTATCAAGGGGCGTTCCTCGGGGCGGGCAGCGCCTGGACATTCTTACGAGAGATCTACAGCCCCTGCCTGCACCGCCATCGTCGGGCGAAGAGGATGTCTTCCTCCTTGCCGTGATGGGCGTCACGTCCAACGCCGACGGCCTGCGCGACGCGAGACGCCCCCCGCTCCACCCCGCCATTGGCTCCAGTGGCCAGATAGCTCACCGTGCCGGGAAGCGCAGCTCCCTGATGCCGCAGCAGAGAAACGCAAGCTCGCCTGCGGTCACGCCAACGCATGCGCCCCGCAGCCAGAGGGAACGAATCCGGCATATGACGGTGGCTCAGACAGCGGAGCGACTACGAGGACACTATGGACTCGCGAGTGGAACGACAGAACGTAGCGATCATCACCGGCGCCTCGCAGGGCATCGGTGCAGGCTTGGTGACCGCTTTCATGCGTGAAGGGTATGCAGTGGTGGCCACGTCGCGTTCGATCAGCCCTTCGCACGAGGCCGGCCTGGTCACCGTGCATGGCGACATTGCGGACGCCGAGACTGCCGAGCGCGTTGTGGAGCAGGCGCTCGACCGGTTTGGCCGCGTCGACAGCCTGATCAACAACGCGGGCATCTTCATTGGAAAGCCCTTCACGGACTACACGCCCGAGAACTTTGACGCGATCACCGCTGTCAACCTGGCCGGGTTCTTCCGGATCACCCAGCACACGATCCGGCAGATGGTCACCCAAGGCAGCGGGCACGTCGTCAATGTCACGACCAGTCTGGTCGACAACCCGGACAGCCAGAGACCGGCCGCCCTGGCCTCTTTGACCAAGGGTGGGCTGGCGGCCGTGACCGGTCGCTGGCCATCGAGTACGCGCCATACGGCGTCCGCGTCAATGCTGTCGCCCTTGGAGTCATCAGGACCCCGGCACACGACCCCACGTCATACGAGGGAATGGCCGCGCTTCACCCTTTGGGACGAGTGGGAGAGATCAGCGACGTCGTCGACGGGATCGTCTATCTCGAGCATGCGACGTTCGTCACCGGTGAGATCCTGCACATCGACGGCGGCCAGGCAGCCGGGCGCTAACGCTCGATCGCGAACGGCTCATGCCGGCAGGCGCGCGAGCGCCGTCACCGACGCCTCTTGAGCAAGGAGCACTCCTGAAAGGGCGCGACGGCGGCGTCGCGATCGTCGACGGCCGAAGGCCCGGCGAGATCGAAAGAGGAGCGTCCGCCAGCCGCTCGGGCACCGGTTTGTCGACGCCGGGTAGGGGAATCAGGCTTGCAGCAACACGCATCTGAGGCCTGACATGACGCAGCTACAACTCAGTCGTTCCCCCATCAGGCGCGCGTCGGCGCCGCGCGCGAGACCTGCAGCGTGCCAAGGGTAGGCCGACGACATGCCCTGGGTCCCGGAGATGTTCACTTCGCAGGCGCTGGCGATCCTCGAGGAGGAACGGCAGCGCGAGCTTGCAGCCGTGCCATTCTTTGACGGCTTGATTGCGGGGGAGCTTGACGCGCTGGTCGAGTCGTTCGCCGGCGAGCCCGAACCGCACCACCCGACGCGCGGACGCATCAGGGGGGCTCCCGCATTCGAGGCGTTCGTCATCGAGACGCACTCCGACCCGGCTACGACCCTGCGGCACTACGTGCGCCTCACGACGGCCGCGAGGGCGAAGGCGGTCGCGGGGCTCGACGAGGTGACGCGGGCGGCGCTGGAGGCGGCCCAGGCGCGGTGGCTCGAGGACGAGATGTCCCCGCCCAGCAACGTGGTCGAGCTGGCCAAGCGACGCCGGGGTCGCTGACGGCCACTCCTGTCTCCGCGCGGCGACGCCTCACGGCGTCCCTACCGACCGCGGAGAGCGCTCGGTCGCTGTTCTGCTTGACGCCAGCATGGGCATGGGAATATGTGAGTGGCGGGCGGCAGCCGGCACGGACGGGCTATGAATGCGAGGCAGTGTGACGATCCGGTCCAAGATCTATCGTTCCGATGACCCCGTTCCGGTGCACACTGATCAGGTAGTGAGGGTCCACGAACGGGCACTCGGCATCCTGGACGAGGCCCGAAGCCGCCGCATCAAGGTCCCCTCGGGCCGAAGTGTCCACGTCCTCGAGGCGGGTGCAGGTCCGCCGATCCTGCTCCTGCATGGCAGCAGCACGTCCTCGCTTTCGTTCATGCCTCTGCTCGCACGACTCCCCGGTGTGCGCGCGATTGCCGTGGACCGGCCGGGGTTCGGGTTGAGCGAGCCCGTCGCCGTTCCCCGAGAGCGCTTCCGAGATGCGGCCGTCGAGTTCGTCGACGAGGTTCTGGAGGAACTGAAGTTGAAGCCATGCGCGATCGTCGGCAGCTCGATGGGTGGGACCTTCGCCATCTGGTACGCCCTCGCTCACCCCGAGCAGGTCCGTCAGCTCGTGCTGGTCGGGGCGGTCCCTCTCCTGCCTGGGACGACGCCGCCCGTGCCCCTGCGAGCGATGTCCGCACCGGTGCTCGGAGACCTGTTGGCGCGTGTCATGAAGCCCAATGCGAAGACCGTCGCTCGATTCATGGCGGTGATGGGTGAGGGGGACACCATCGTCCGCCATCCGGACCTCGTCGAGGCGCTCGTCGCGGAGGGCAACGACCCGATCGCCTCGGCCACGAACCTCGCCGAGCTTCGTGCGATCATGACTCCCTTGGGGTTCAGGTCTTCAGTCCGGCTGCAGTCCGACGAGTTGAGGCAGGTCAGCGTGCCGACGTTGCTGGTGTGGGGCGACCACGACCCAGTCGGAACGGTCGATGTGGCCGGGGCGAACGCGAGGCTCATCCCCCGCGGGCAGCTCGAGGTGCTGCCGGCAGGGCACGTACCCTGGCTTGGCAACCCGGACCGGGTGTCCGAGCTCCTGTCCGGCTTCTGCAGCTCGGAAAGCGACGCTTGAGGTGTGAGGCGAGTCCGATGAGCAGCGTCAGGTGGAGCAACGTCCCGCTCCCTGAAGGGCACCTGGCTGCGCTTGTGGTCGGGATGGTCCTGCACAAGGCGCTACCACTGAGACTGCCGGCGCCCACCCTGGTGAAACGGGTCATCGGCCCGGTGATTGCGTCGCTCGGCACGCTGCTCACGATTTGGGCAGTCGTTGCCGTTCGAGAGGTCGACGTCACATCGCCGGCGAAGGTCGTCACACGCGGGCCTTACGCGCTCTCTCGCCACCCAATGTACGTGGGCTGGACGATGGCATACCTCGGCGCCGCTCTCATGGTGGGCTCGCGCTGGCTGCTGATCCTGCTGGCCCCGGCCCTCGCCTACACCCACCGGACGGTGCTGCGCGAGGAGCGTTACCTGGAGAGCCGGTTCGATCGGGACTACCGACAGTATCGTGAGCGCGTCCGACGCTACCTCTGAGTGCCAGAGGCCGAGCGTTGCGAAATCTGCGGGAAACGTGCGGCGCGGCTCCGACACGGCGTGACACATTGGCTCCGCCGACCGTGTCGCAGGTCCGGGACGCGGCTTGCGCGGGGGCGAGCGACAATGGCTCCGACACTACGTCGCATTCTGGTCCGGCTGTCGCAGAGGAAAAACCCATGCAAATCGGCACAATGCCCTCGTAGCTCAGTGGATAGAGCACAGGTTTCCTAAATCCGCAGCCTCCGGGCCAAAACGGGTCAATCCTGCTCGATGAGGGCGCCCGCCGAGTGTGGTCGAGCCTGCAGTTTTCTGCAGATTTAGCAACCTTTTAGCAACTTGCCGGATTGGGCCGCGGTGCGCCTGTCCGCCCGCCCTGGCGTCGTCAGCCCGCCGATTCCCTCTTCGCCCAACGACCGGCTGTTCACCTGCGGGCGCCGCAGGCGCCGTCAGGTGCAACAGCTTGTTATACAGCGCGAGCCCGCTGTCCGAAGCGCCATGAGCCTCAACTCCGCGCGGGTTCATACATAGGGACTCAGTCAACGAATCAGGGATTCCTGCAGTGGCGCCGTGACGAACGGATCCCGCGACGTCCTCATTGGCACTCGTGACGCTGTCGGTCTCCGCCGTCTATGGTCATCAAAGAGACGCCGATCGTCCTCCAGGAAGTTCGGTGGGCCGGGGCGTCCCCTCTACCGCCTTGCCGTCAGGGTGGACAGCCTCACCGCGCCGACTAAGGCGCCCGCCTTTACGAAGTCTCGGCAACGTTCGGAGAAGTCCCGCTCGAGGGCCGAGAGGCGCTCCTCGTCGACGTTCGCCACCACGGCCGCCATGGGTGTGCTGTGGATGTACTGCCAGAGAAAGTCCGCTGGGGGCGGCAAGCGGAGGGCTACGGGTTCCGACCGGACCTCCACGTCGTCGAAGCCGGCGGTCGTCGCGAGAGACCGGATCTCATCGGCGTCCTGCAGTGAGAACACGGCGTGGACGAAGGACGCGCTTTCGGGGCTCACGTGGCGGCTGAGCGCCTCGGCCATGGCCTCGAGCGGCGGAGGTGCGGGCCCAGGGACGTTTGCGAGGAGGCGGCCGCCGGGGACGAGAACGCGCCGCATCTCTCTCAGGCCGGTCTCCCGGTTGGAGAAGAACTGGAGCCCCATGCCGCAGAGAACGACGTCGAAGCCCTCGTCCGGCAGGGGGATCGCCTCCGCCGGGGCCTCGTGCCAGGCGATAGAAAGGTCGGGGGGCGCCGTATCGCGGGCGACAGCGAGCATCCCCGGGTTGAGGTCCAGGCCCACGACAGCGCCACTCGGGCCGACCCGCTCCGCGGCCAATCGTGCGACGATGCCCGTCCCGCACGCCACATCCAGGACCCTTTCACCCGGACGGAGAGCCGCGCGTCCAACCAGGTCCGCGGCCACCGGACGACCGATTGAAGGTACAAAGTACCTTTCGTAGTTCTCGGCAACGTTCTGTGAGTAGGAATCTCCAAAGGTCGGTCCCGTCATGCTGGTGGCTCCTTTCTGTTGGTCATTCGTGCTGCTGATTCTCGCCCTGTATGACTACTATTAGGCAGTCTGTATAAGCCCCAAACGCAGACGGCCCTTTTCTGCATATGACGCTGCCACGAGCCTAGGAGTGCGCGAAAGGCAGACTGCTCCTCCCCCACGAGGCCCTCGATCGAGTTGCTCACGCCTTGATTCGGCACGAAAAGGAAGCGCTCAGAGGTGCTCGGCTACACCGCGAAGGGCATCTGGTCCCAGATCCGCTGCTGCAGTTCTCTGCCCGCGGCCTTCTTGCGGACGCCGCCCCACTGCTTGAAGAAGAACGGGGTTTGGGCCTGGATGCAAGCATCGCGGACGCCGAGCGCCCACGCCTCGTCCATCGGCCGGGCTCCGGGTCCGGACTCCACGCCGACGATCACCCAGTCGATGTCGCGAGGGTCGAGGTGAGGAAGCGGGCCGAGCAGGGGCTCGACCGACAGGAAGCGCAGCGCGGCCGGCACCGTCCGGAGCTTCTCGACCCTAGTCAGATGCTCGTCGTCCTCCACGGTCACGCCCATCCATACGTTGCTGGGCCACGCGACCTGGGCGGCGACCTCCTGGAGTCGGTCCGCCCGCTTGGTCAGCACCTGGAAGGTGTGCCTCGATGCCTTCCGCATGACCTCGAACACGGCCTTTATGAACTCTGTCTCGACCTCCTCGTGGAAGAGGTCTCCCATCGAGTTGACGAACACCATGCGGGGCTTCGACCAGCGAAGCGGCACCTCGAGCATGTGGGCGTGTGTGCGGACGGCGAACCCGTCCCGGTAGTTGGGCTGGCCCATCGCCTGCAGCCGCTTCGCCATCCGCTCCGCGTAACACCAAGGTGGTCGAGGCCCAGGGCAAAAAGGCCGCCGAGCGCCTGCTAGAGACATGGATCGCCGAGCTAGAATCCCACCGCACCATCGACCCCGACCGCCTGCAGCTCGCCGAGCTCCTCGACCGCTGGCTCGAGGCGACGCGCGGCGAGATGCGGGTCGCGAGCTACAACTCCTACAAACGGATCCGCCGGATCCACGTCGACCCGGCCCTCGGCCAGGTCCTCGCCGGCAAGCTGACGCGCGCGCAGCTCTCGACCTACTACGCGGCCAAGATGCGTGGCAGCAAGAAAAGGAAGCCGCTCGCCGAGACCACCGTCGCTCACCACCACGCCATGCTCAAGACCGCCTACAACTGGGCGCTCGAGGAGGAGCTCCTGCTGGTCAACCCGGCGCTGCGCGTCAAGAACCCGCCGGCGCTCCGTCCGAAGACGCGCCCCGTCTGGGGCATGGGGGAGATCGCGAGCACCGTGATCAAGGCGCGCGGCCTGCAGGTCCACGCCGCCGGCGTGCTCGCCGGCTTCTCCGGATTGCGCGTGGGGGAGATCGCTGGATTCCTGTGGTCCGATCTCGACCTCACCAGAGGCTTCGTCACCGTCTCCCGCACCGTCGAGGAGGACGACGACGGCACGCTGCTCGAGTACCCGCCCAAGAACGGCAAGGCCCGGGTGGTGCCGCTGCCCGCCGCCGCCTGCGACGAACTGCGCGTCCTGCTCACGGCGCAGAAGGAGTACCGCCTGGCCCAGGGCCCGGCGTGGAACGAGGCGGGGAGGGTGGTCCCCAAGAGGGACGGCACGCAGATGGCGCCCTCGACCCTCAAGAGCCAGTGGTGGAACTGGGTCGCCCGCCAGAAGATCGACCCGCACCTGCCCATCCACGGCCTCCGGGACTCCTTTGGGACCTGGGTCTACGAGACCTACGGCGTCAAGCAGGCGCAGGAGTGGCTGGGGCACTCCGACCCGGCGACCACGCTGCGCCACTACGTGCGGCTCACGACCGCCGCGCGAGCGAAGGCGGTCGCCGGGCTCGACGAGGTCACGCGGGCAGCACTTGAGGCCGCCGAGGACAAGGCCGCCGAGGATGCCCGGCCGCCGCGCGACAACGTCGTCGCACTCGCCAGCCGGCGTCGCTGACTTCACCGTGTGTGGGCAACCCGCAGAGCGCGTCGCGCGACGACGCCCTCATGCCCTGCTTGGACTGACCTGCGGCAGCAGAAGCTCTGCGAGACTCGCGGCGAGCCAGTCGCGGTGGCGCTGCCTTGTCCAGCCCCGAACGCGGATGAGGAGCTGGTGCAGCTCGGGGCTCGTCAGCGCCCAGACCGTGTCCACGGCCTCGTCCTTCTCGAGCCGGAGCGGCCCGTTGACAGCAAGGGTGTCGACGAGGCTGCGGAGGTTCTTCAGCCGGTCGGCGTGCAGCGCGGCGAGGAGGTCCGCCAGCTCGGGGTCGGATCGCGCGACGCCCCCGACGATCGTGACGAGCGGCGCCGCGCGTTCGAGGCGGAGCGAGATGTCGGCGGCGAACAGCCGCAGCTGCTCGTGCTGGTCGGTGACGGCGGCGATCGCTCGCGGACCCGCTTGCTCGGGCACGGGTGCCTGGTCGTCGCCGCGGACCGCGCGGCGGACGAGCTCGCCGAGCACGGCGCGCTTGGTCCCGAAGCGTGCATAGACGGTCTCGGCCGACACGCGAGCCGTCTCGGCGATCGCCGCGATGCTCGTGCCTTCGTACCCGCGCTCCTCGAACAGGCTGGCGGCGGCATCGAGCACGAGGGCACCGGTCTGCTCAGCCTGGGCGCGGCGGAGCTCGGAGCGATAGGGGCGAGGCCGATGTTCGTTTCCCGACACGGGGGGCATAGTAACACAGTATCCACTACAGTAAAACTGTATGTAAATGGAGGACACCATGCCGTCCACTCCAGAGACAATCGCCCGCCGCCTGATCGAGGAGGGCTTCAATCGGGGCGACCTCAGCGTCGCCGACGAACTCACCTCCCCCAGCATGGCCGAACATCAGGTCTTCGGTCCCGACCACGCGCCTGGAGCCGAGGGCACCAAAGCGGTCATCTCCTCGCTGCGTCGCGCCTTCTCCGACTTCCATCTCACCATCGACGATCTCGCCGTCAGCGGCGACACTGTCTGGCTGCGCATGACCGGTACCGGGACGAACGACGGTCGCTTCATGGGCCATGCGCCGACCGGCCGCCGGATCCGTATCGATGTCATCGACGTCGTTCGCATCGAGGACGGACTCCTGGCCGAGCACTGGGGCGTCCCCGATCGACTCGGTGCGCTCTTCCAGCTCGGGCTGGCGGAGCCGCCAGGCACGACCTCTTCCTCGGGCGCTGACGTTCGCCGCGTCGCCAACGGCACGCCGGCGCAGATGGAGTGAGCAGGAAGGCGCGATTGAACGACGGCCGCGGGTGGTCAACTGCCGATCAGCTTGCCAGCTCAGAGTTCGCATCGAGCCGCAAGTCTGGGGTCTGAAGGCTCTGAGCCCCCGATGAGATTGCGCGTGAAGCCACCGAGCGCGCCGCAGCGCGCGTCGGGCCTTCCGCAGTCTTCCCGCTCTGGTCCGACCTCGACCTCACGTGCGGCTTCGTCACCGTGTCCCGCACCATCGAGGAGGACGACGACGGCACGCTCCTCGAGTACCCGCCGAAGAACGGCAAGGCGCGCGTGGTGCCGCTGCCCGCCGCCGCCTGCGACGAGCTGCGCGTCTGGCTCGCCGCGCAGAAGGAGTACCGCTTGGCGCAAGGCCCGGCCTGGAACGAGGCCGGCCGCGTGGTGCCCAAGAAGGACGGCAGCCAGATGGCGCCCTCGACCCTGAAGAGCCAGTGGTGGAACTGGCCATCGAGGGAGGACGCTCATCCGCTCGGGGACAACGTCGTCGCGCTCGCGAGTCGTCGACGATAGTCCGCACGGAGGGCGAGACGACGCCTATGCGGTCTGGGCGAAGTCCCGCCGCACCACCTCCTCGAGACTGGTCGGGTGAATGGTCGGGTAGCTCCGCGCCGTCTCTCTGTCGTCGAAGGCCATGTCGGCGGTGTCCATCAGCACGGCCGCCTTGATTTGGCGCGCCAGCGTCGGGTTGAAGGGCCGCATGATGACCGACATGGCACGCAGCATCGGGAGTGGAATGTGCTGCTCGCTGCCCGTCGCGCCGGTCAGCTCCTCGAAGTGTCGCACGAGTTGATTGGCGCTGAGATTCTCCGGGCCGCCGACGTCGATCGCTTGACCATGGAGCCGGCCGTCGGTCAGGGCCAGTTCAATGAAGGCAGCGACGTCCCGTTGCGAGACGAAGTTGATCGCATTGTCGCCACGCCCGAAGATCCGCGCCTTGCGATGCTCAAGCAGCGGGGCTGCGAGCAGCTTCACGTAGAGCTCCATCGAGGGCGTGGGGCGGATGATCGTCCAGGTCAGCGAGGAATCTTTCAGGACCTGCTCGACGCGATACTTGATCTGTTCCAGCTCGAGACGGCCGTCGGGAGCGGCGCCGTGAAGCGATACCAGCACGAAGTGGGCCTTTCCGGCCTTCTCGGCCGCCCGAATCAGGTTGATGTTTCCCTGCAGGTCGGCGCTGCGCAGATCGCCGCCCTGTGGCCGGCCGAAGGCCGTGAAGGCGGAGACGACGGCGTCGCACCCGTGCACTGCCGCGTCGAGGGCGGCCTGGTCGCGCACATCGCCGGGAACGACCTCGGTCAGGTCGTTCTCGAGACTCCTGGCTCGCCCCGGGTCGCGCGCCAGGATCCGCACTCGGATGCCGTGCCCGATAAGTCGCTCGACCAGATGGCCGCCGAGGGTACCGGTGCCGCCCACGACTGCCACCAAGTCGGGTCGTTGCTCTTGGTCGATCCCGCTCATGCCACTCGCCTCTCGCTGACCTGCTCGCTGATCGACTGCTCGACGCCGGCGCCGCTCTCCTCGACAGGCTCCATGTAGAAATGCACCCAGGCAACCACATCGCCGCGGAGCCCTTGGATCGTCACCCCGCGCATCACGCTCGGGCTGCCGTCGCGGCGTGTGCCGCGCCACTCCCACTCCGTCCAGACCGCCTCGCCATTGGCCGCCCATCCCTTCAGCTCGGCGGTGAGGTCGGGGATGCCGCCAAGGATCTGCGACCAGTTCTTGCGCAGCTGCTCCGTTCCGCGGAAGGAGCGGGCTGGATGGGAGGGTTGATCGCTCTGGTAATCGGGTTCGAAACATGCCTCGATCGCGTCCAGATCATGATCGTTCATGGCTTGCTGCAAACGCTGCACTATTTGCGGAGGGTTCAACGTCACATCACCCACTCTCGCGAGAGCCGGTCCCTCGCGGGGCTGAGCCCCTGGGCGCGTCTGCTCGCGTTCGTTTCTCTAATGTCGGATTTGTTCCCGTCTTCCTCGGGGAGCACGCGACGGAGCGTCGGCGTCGTTTTCCCGCAAATTTCGCAACCTTTTCGCAACTCTGGTATTCTGGTCCGGCTGTCGCAGAGGAAAAACACCTGCAAATCGGCACAATGCCCTCGTAGCTCAGTGAATAGAGCACAGGTTTCCTAAATCCGCACTCTCGGGTGCTATTTGGGTGCTTTTGAGGCCAAAACGGGTCAATCCTGCTCGATAGCGACGCCCGCGGTGCGTGGTCGAGTCTGCAGTTCCCGCAGAATTAGCAACTTCTTAGCAACTTGCAGGGGACGGCCCGCGGCGCCTCTCGGCTGCTGGTCCTCGCGGTCGTCACGGCTCCCGGACCTTCGGGGGGAAATCGGACAGTTCTTCAGGCTCTCTGGCTCGAGTTGGGCGCGTCAATGGTCAGCCAGTCCTTTGGGGCAGCCATGGACTCGTCGCCTGTAGCTACCGACGGCGCCTCCACTGCTCCGTCGCCGCATTGGAGTTCGTGAGCGTGCGATGAGACCATGGAGCCGGGTGCTGGCCAACTGGCGTACCGCGGCGGCCTCTCCAGCCGTGAGGCGGCTAGCGGCACGTCCGGCGGCGGGCCCGCTGCGGCCGCGATCAGCTTCCGAAGTGGGCGCGAATGACGCGCTCGATGGTCTCGCGGTCTAAGGGCGACGCCGCGATGCCGTCCCCTGCGGCGGCGATCACGTGCTCGGAGTCAGCGCTTCGCCGCCAGGCTGCGTAGTCGTCCTCGCGCGCGACGCCCAGCGAGCGCGCGAGCACGTGGATCCGGTTCTCGGCGGCGAGGTCGAACCGCTCGACTTCCGGCAGGAACACGTGGTGGCAGTAGTGGCAGACGTCGATCAGCGTATCGGCGCCGGTGCCGCGCGCCTCGGCGAGCCGCTCGTCGCGGACCTCGCCGCCGACGTCGGGGAACCAGGTGAAGGCGTCGCAGCCGCAGCACGCCGCCTCAGCCCCGGTGCGCTCCATCTCCACGAGCTCCAGACCCGGCACGCTTGCCAGCAGCGGCCGCGGGCCGTCCACGTCGAGGCCCGTGAGCGCGACCTTGCAGGCGTCGTGGACGGTCGCCCTGGCCGCGAACGGCCGCTTGAAGTCGAGGTGCTCGAGGCCGGCGGCCAGGAACTGCGGCAGCGACAGCGCGGCGAACGGCAGCCGGTACGCCTCCGAGACGGTCGTGTGCACGCGGCACCGGCAGGTCGGGCACCAGAACACGACCGCCTCGGGCTCGTAGGCGGCGACCGCGGACACCAGGTCGTCCATGACGCGAGCGGCCTCATCGGGGTCGCCCATGAACAGCGGTGTATCGCCGCAGCAGTGGTCGAGGCTCGGGAGGAAGGCGACGTCGTCGTCGAGGAGTGCGAGCACGTCGAGGGCCTCGAGCAGGCGCGCCGGCTGGCTGTAGACGTTGCAGCCGGCGAAGAAGACGTAGCGAGCCGGCCGCTGCGGCGAGGCCGTGAAGATGCGGCGGTAGTCCTCCGGCGTCGCCTGGATGCTGGCGACGACGCGCTGCGGCGCCTGCGGGTCCGCGGCCGGCGTGTAGGCCGCGCACTCGAGGCCCAGGCGCCGATACCGCGCCTTGACCAGCTCGTTCACCTGCATCACGTCGAGGTCCTGCGGGCAGACGCCCGAGCAGCAGCCGTAGCAGCCCATGCACGAGAACACGCGGCGGAACACGGATCTGCGCCTGCACCGCCGCCGGCTTGAGATCGCCGAAGTCGAGGTGATCGAGCACCGGGCACTTGCGGAAGCAGGTGCCGCAGGCCGTGCACGAGTCGACGGCGTGGCGGCGACGCTTCTCGAGATACGGCTCCAGACTCCCTTGACTCCTGCTCACGCCCGCCTCCTGCTCATCAGCGCCGGCCTCGATGCCGAGAGTGCGTCATTCTCCCGGGCGGCCCGCGGTGCGCCCAAGGGCGTGGCCGCCGCTGCGACGGTCGTGCCGCACCCGGCAGAAGTCACTCCTCTGTCAGCAGGTCCGCCTGCCGCAGGATCGATCGCAGCTCTCCGCGCCGCTGCTCGTCGAGCGGCCGCAGCGGCGGTCGCGGCGGCCCCCCGTAGTAGCCGAGCATGTCCATGGCCGCCTTCAGACCGCTGACCCCGAAGCGGGTAGTGACGGCCAGATTGACCGGCAGCATCCGGAGATGCAGCTCGCGCCCCTCGTCCATCCGGCCGGCGTGAAAGAGGTCGTAGAGTGCGACCGACTCGTTGGGGGCGATGTTCGCCAAGGCGAGGACGCCGCCGACCACGCCCATGGCCTGGGTCGGGTAGAAGAAGCTGGACGAGCCGGCGAGCACCTCGAACGAATCGTCGGCCTGCCGCAAGGTCTCGCCCATCTTGGCCACGTCTCCGCCGGTGTCCTTGACGCCGACGATGTTCGGGTGCCGCGAGAGCTCGACCAGCAGCGCCGCCGGCAGGTCGATGCCGGTGGCGGGCGGAAGGTTGTAGATGACGACCGGGATCGGCGAGCGGTCAGCCACGGCGACGTAGTAGTCGGCCAGGACCGGCGGCGTCATCTGGCCCTTGTAGTAACTGGGGTTCACAACGATGGCCGCGTCGGCCCCGACGGACGCCGCGGCCTCCGTCAGGGCGATCGTGTGCATGGTGGACTCCGCGGCGGCGCCGGCGATGAGCAGCTTGTCCCCGCCGATGGCCTGGCGCGCCGTCTTGAGCACCTCCAGGCGCTCCCGCTCGTCGAGAAAGACCCACTCGCCGTTGGAGCCGAGGACGACGTAGCCCTTGAGTCCCGTCCGGTTCCAGCGATCCAGGTTCTGGGCCATCCTGCCATGCGCGACCGCCCCGTCCTCGTCGAACGAGGTGACGATGGGGGTGAACACCCCGCGCAGTGAGATCTGTGTCCCGCTCATGTGCTGCCGTCCTTGTCTGAGCCGTGGCGCGCCCGTGGAACCTAGAGGTCTGCGATCAGATCCTCGAGCCCGAGGTCCCGGAGCGTCTGGGGAAGCGGCTTGCCGGTCTGGAGGTCCCAGCCCATCTCGCCGTAGTAGACCTCCAGCATCCGGCCCCACTTCTCCATGATGTCCTTGCCCTTGGCGGGGCCGTCAACGGGCACGGAACCGTATTTCCTGGACGGCCGCTCCTCTTCTTTGCGCATCCCGTGCCGGAAGTTGAACACACGCAGCTGGTTCACGACCCGGCGGCCGACGGTGAACACGTCGTCCAGCGTCATGTCCCAGCCGGCGACGGCGTTCAGGCACTCCAGCTGGAGGCCAGGATGCGGCGAGACGAAGCGACAGGTGCCGAGGCAGTCATCGAACTGCCGGATGCCGTTGAAGCGGGCGTTGGTGCGCGAGACCTCTTCGTGGGAGAACGGGTCGGCGACCGGGGGCTGGTCCACCAGCTGCGGGTGTATGCCGGCCCAGGTCGACTCGATGGTGCTCGTGTTGCTGAGCGCGGTGTCGAAGAGCTCCGCCCAACCACCGCGATGGTCGTGACTGCGGGGGCTGGCGCCCTTGTGGGTGTAGACGGCGAGGTCGGCAGCTTCGCCTCCGACGCGCTCGGAGGCTCGCTTCACCCCGTCCGCCAGCAGCTCCCCGATACCCTCTCGGGCAGCCATCCGGCCGAGCAACTCCCGTACCGCCTCGACGTTGCCCCAGCGCAGGTCCAGCCCGTCCAGGTCCTCTCTGGACAGAAGCCCCTTCTCGTAGCACTCCATGACCCAGCCGACGGTCCATGAGGCCTCGTTGCAGTCCATGCCCAGGCGGTCGACCTCGCGCGTCAGCATGACGACTGCCCCGAGGTCGGTGTTGCCGATCTGCGGCCCCCACGCGGCCAGCTGCTCGTACTCGGGCTCCTCCCCCACGAATCCCTCGTAGGGGCCCTCGGTCACCGTGACTTCTTTCACGTGGGCGAACGCGCACTTGTAGCACGGCATCGAGCGCGTCTCGAAGTGCGAGCGCATGTACTGTCCGTTCATGCTCTCGTGCTCGGGGAAAATGCTTGTCGTGTAGTTGCGGACGGGGAGCCGGCCGCCGTCGTGGACGGCGGAGAAGCCGCCGCCGGTGCCCCACTGATACACGTGCCCGAAGCCCTTGGCGTGCTCGAACATGGCCAGGTTGGCGGCCTTGAGCCGAGCGGCGTCGTGGATGGGGAAGTTCCGCTTGCCTCGGTGCGCCACCACGGCCTTGAGGTTCTTGGCGCCCATCACGGCGCCCAGCCCGTTGTGGGCCGCCAGGTGCCCGCCGTCGCCGCCGATGGCCGCGAAGCGCACGCCCTGCTCGCCGGCCGGTCCGATGCCGTAGACGCTCACCTGATGGCCCTTCATGCCCAGTTCCTCGCGAAGGAAGTCCTCGAGCTCGAAGAGGTCTTTGCCGGCCAGGTGCCGGGCGTCGCGCAGTTCCGCTGCCCCGTCCTCGATGTGGAGATACACCAGCTCCGGCGACCGACCCGTGAAGACGATGCCGTCGAAGCCCGAGAACTTCATGTAGGCGCCCATGAAGCCATTGGCCTGCGAGGCTCCGGCGAGTCCCGTCATGGGCCCCTTGGCCGCGACGTTGAACGTCCCCGCGCCGTACACGCCGCTGCCGCCCAGTGGGCCGGCGGTCCAGACCATCCGGTTCTCCGGGTCGTCCCACTCGACGCCCGCGGGCACCTCCTCGTGGAGGATCCGCGCGCCGAAGCCGACGCCGCCCACCCAGGTCTCGATGAACTCCTGCGACAGGGGCTCGACGATGGTGGTCTCCGACGTCAGGTCGACGCGGAGCAGCTTGCCTACGTAGCCGCCGATGTTCATGCTCCTTCGTTCCCTTCGTCGCCCGGTCCTTCGCCCAGTATGAGACGCCGCATCTCCGCGACCGAGTGCGCCCGCTGCGCGACGTGGTCGATGCCGCGCTCGACGATGCCGAGCAGCGCCGGGATGCCGCCGAAGCGCTCGAGCTCTCCGGGTGAGGGCTTGAAGCGCAGCCAGATGCTGGCCCCCGGCTGGCCCATGGCGTTCACGCTGATGACGCCGTGCTCCCCGAGCCAGTACAGACCGATGCCGGCCGTCAGCTCGCCAGGTGCGACGGGCAGGTCGTGGCCGGTCATCTCGCGCACCAGCTCGTCGACCTTGTCGGCCGGCATGCTCGCGCCGAGCGCGGAGCGGACCACCCGACCCTCACCGAAGTGCTCGCTGAGCGCCCCGAAGATCTCATCGCCGAGGGCGTATTCCTCGCGGAGGTGCCGGGGATCGAACGTGCGGAGCGAGGACCAGATGCCCAAGGCCAGCGGCGGCCGCGCCTCCATTCCCAGCTCCGCGGCCTTGGCGGCGACCTGACGCATCAGTCCGGGCTCGCCGACCATGAGGCCGGCCCGGGGACCACCCAGACCCGCTTTGTCGCAGGCGGTCACGCCCAGGTCCGCGCCTGTCTCCATGGTCTTGATGCCGCCGAAGACGATGGGGCGGAGCCTGGTGCCGTAGGCGTCGTCCAGCAGCACGGGGACTCCCGCGTCGTGGCCGAGGCGCACCGCCGCGAGAAGCACGTCCTGGTCAAGGATCTCCAGCTCGCTCGAGACCCCCGTGATGACGATGAGGCTCACGTCTTCCTCAGACAGCCAGAGCTCCACATCGGAGGGCAGCGTGGTCTGGCGGAGCTGCGCGGCGGCGAGCCGCGCGCCGCGCCCGATCGAAGGGTGCGAGCGCGCTCCGGGCGTGACCGACGCCACCGTCGACCCCGGCCGGGCGAGGGCGAGGCAGGCGGCGATGATGCCGGCCGAACAGCGGTTGAAGACCGCCACCTCGTGCCCGGCATCACCGCCGAAGTGCTCTCTCGCCAGCTGCTCGAGTTCGTCCGAGAAGAACGCCGGGCCCACCCATTCCTCTCCCCACGCCACCTTGTCGGGGGGGACGGGGAAGTCCCGGTGCAGTCCGGTGAAGTTGTAGAAGCTGTCGTGACCGATGGCTGCGGCGCGCTCGCGGATCAGCCGCAGAGCGTGGGCTCGGCGTCTGGCCTCGTCGAGAGACGATGCCAGAATCGAGCCCCGCGCGTAGCCGACCGATGGGTCGATGCCTGCGCCCGAGCTCACGCTACCAGCCCCTGTCCTGCGGGCTGGAGAGCGCGTTGCGGACCAGCATGTGCAGCATGGTCACCACCGCCTCCTGGGTCTCCGGCGAGGTGCCGTCCACCCACGGCTGCTTCATCCCGGCCTCGCCCTCGGCGCCGGCGTAGGCGCAGTCGAGGCCCATGCGGCCCTCCACCTCGGCGGACTGGAGGATCGTGGGGTCCTTGAGCAGGTAGGCGAGACAAGCCGCCACGCCGTAGCCGGCCCAGTTGCTGATCGCGCCGACGACCAGCACGTCGGTGGGCACATGGCAGACTGGGTCGGACGCGCACGCGCACTTGCAGGCGGTCCAGCACGGACGCATCCTGGTCAGCTCGTCGGCGACCACGCCGCACCCGATCTCGTTGCCGAAGTCGCCGATGCCCAGGGTGAGGATCCCGCGCCTGGTCGCCTCTTCGACCAGGTGATACGTGTGAGCCACGTGCTCGGACGGCCGCTCGTAGCCGTTGGCGCTGTGAATCACGCCTTTGGCGTTCGGTCCCAGCGTCTCGATCGAGATGACGGCCGCAGGCTGCAGTTCGTCGAGCAGCGCCCGAGCCGCCCCGAGAGCCTTGTCCTTGTCGAGCGTGAAGGGCCGCGCCAGCGCCGCGGGGTAGAAGCCGTCGTAGTCGGCCATCTCGCGGTCGCGCGTACACGTGATGCCCGCCGCCTCGCTCGCCGCGACCACGGGCGGGAGGTACGGCTCGGCGGCCACGTAGGCGGGCCGTGCGCCGAGCCCGAGCTTCACGGCCCGGCCCAGGCTGGCGGCCCCCAGCGGGCCGTCGGTCTCGCCTGCAGGCCGCCAGGGCGGCCGCCCTGAGCCGGTAAGGATCAGGACGTACTCGCCTCGGCCCACGCGCTCGACGAGGCGCCCAGCGGCCAGCAGCGTGAGCGCCCTGCCCTGGGCCCGGTGCGCGGCCTCGTACAGCGGCAGGATCACGCCCCGGTTCTCGACCCCGCCTCGTTTCATCTCGATGGTGACCAGACGGTCGACGTTCAGTCCGAATGTCTCGGGCATGCCTGTCCCTTCCTTCGTCGGCCCGGCGGCAGCGCCGGTCCTAGGCGAGTTCGTTGTCGATGCATTCGAGGACCTCGTCGATGATGGCGATGCCCTCGGCCAGCTGGTCTTCGGTGATGATCAGCGGCGGCCCGACGAAGAGCAGGTTGGCCATGACGTTGGTGCTCAACCCGCGCTCGAGCAGTCGCCGGTGGACGGCGGCCGACAGCGCGGGAGACAGAGGGTCCCTGGTCGCGCGGTCGGCGACGAGGTCGAGGCAGAAGAACAGCCCGGTACCGCGCACGTCGCCCACGCAGCGGCGCCTCGCCTTGAGCGCTTCCAGCTGAGGCCTCACCACGTCTCCCAGCCTGCGGGCGTTCTCGATCAGTCCTTCCTCGTGCAGGACGCGCAGCACGGCGCTCGCCGTGCCGCAGGCGAGCGGGTGGGCGCTGTACGTCAGACCCACGTACAGCATCTCGTGGTCCAGCTTCTCCATGATCCGGTCCGAGACGGCGACGCAGCCCAGCGGGACGTACCCGCAGGTGAGTCCCTTGGCCATGGTCATCATGTCCGGCACGACGCCGTCGTAGTGGTCGATGGCGAACCACTCGCCGGTGCGACCGAGGCCCACCATCACCTCGTCCAGGATCAGCAGGACGCCGTGCTGGTCGCAGATCTCGCGCAGCCTCTCGTAGTAGCCCGAGGGGGGCGCGAAGAACCCCGCTCCGCCCGTGTGGGTCTCCACCAGCACGGCGGCGACGGTTTTGGGTGACTCCCAGCGGATGACCTCGTCGACGTGCTCCGCGCAGCGCAGGCCGCAGTCCGGGTGCGTCAGCCCGAACGGGCAGCGGTAGCAGAAGGGGTCGAGGAAGTGGACGACGCCGGGGATGCCGGGCTCGACCGGCGGGCGGCGGAAGTCGCCGGTGAGGGTGATGGCGCCGTAGGTGGCCCCGTGATAGGAGCGGTACTTGGCGAGGATCTTGAACTTGCCTGTGTAGGCGCGCGCGATCTTCACGGCGTTCTCGTTGGCGTCGGCGCCGGCGGTGGTGAAGAAGAAGTGATCGAGGTCACCCGGCGTGACCGCGGCGAGGTCCCGGCCAAGCCTGGACCGCGACTCGCAGGCCCAGTCCGCACGCGCGTAGCAGATCTTCTCCGCCTCGTCCTTGATCGCCTGGACCACCGTGGGATGCTGGTAGCCGATGGAGAGGTTGACGAGGCCGGAGGAGAAGTCGAGGTACCGGTTGCCGTCACCGTCCCAGAAGTACACCCCTTCGCCCCGCTCGAGGACCGGTGGCTTGATGTCCGCCTGGACCGACCAGCTGTGGATGATGTGCCTTCGGTCGAGGGTCTTGATGGCTTCCTGCGACAACATGAGGGGCTCCTTGTGTGACCGCTCGGGGTCACGCGGTGAAGTGGTCTGGCGCGACGGGGGGTCCACGTGCGGCGACTCGGGCGCGCGGCTCACGCCTGTCCGGCGACGAGTCCGGCGATGACCTCCTGGACCTCGGAGCGAGTCGCGTCCGAGACCGGCGGCGGCTCGTGGGCAGCCAGAGCCGCACGGGCTTGCTCGCGCGCGCGCTCCACGAGATCGGGCAGGGCCTGCTCGCTCCAGGCGTGGCGCGACTGACGGTCGAACAGCCTCGCCTGAGACCGCTCCCGCATGTGCCGAGAGGTGTGCTTGTGGCTGAGGTACTGGCCTCCGGGGCCCACCTCCCCGATCACGTCGAGAGCGAGCTGCTCGTCGGTGAGGGGGATGCCGCCCAGGATCGCGCGGATCATGCGCGCGCAGTCCACGTCGAGCATGAACTTGGCGTAGTCGAAGGTCAGACCGAACTCGAGCGCGCCGAGACCGTTGATGACGTTGGCGCCGGCGAGGGCGGCCAGCAGCCCGTTCATGGCGCCCTCGTAACCCATCTGGGCGTCGGCTACCTTGCTGCCGCTCGGGAACGCCGACACCAGATTGGGCAGGCCGTAGTACTGCGCGAGCCTGGTCGACGCCGCGTCGATCATGCCCATCTCGGGGGCGCCGTAGGCGTGGTTGCCGCTCTTGAGGTCCATCATGGCGCTCGAGTTGGCGTAGACGACGCGCGTCCCACGGCGCACCAGCTGCGCCAGGACGAGTCCGCTCAGGAACTCCACGTTGGTGCACACCACGGAGCCGGCCACGGTGACCGGCCCGGTGGCGCCGCCCACGATCGCCGGAGCGCACACGATGCCGCCTCCGTCCAGCTTGGCCGACGCGATGGTCATCTCGGCGCAGTCCCGGCCCATCTTGAGCGGGCTCACGGGGGCGACTATGGCGGTGAAGATCGGCCGGCGCGCGAACTCCTCGGCGCCGCCGACGTGCGCGAAGGCCATGCGGGCGATGGCGGAGAAGTTGGCGGCGTCGCCGGGTCCAATGAAGACATGCTTGCCGGTGTTGGCGAAGAGAGACTCGGCGTTGAACACCGGATGGAGGCCCGGCGGCGCGTCCAGGGAGGCGACCGGACGGTGCATCACCCCTATCTCGTCCAGGCTGTCGCACAGCCGGGCGATGTCCGCGCTGTCCTGCTGAGTCGTCGGCCGCAGAGTACCGTCCGCCAGGTCGACGATCTGGACCAGCTCACCCATCGGAGCGAACGTCACGCGATGGGGATCCAGCGGGATGTCCGACTCCGGGTTTCTCCCGTTGAGCACCACGGGGCGGGCCGCCGCGCGGATGCACTCCTCGACCACGGATGCGGGGACCCGGACCAGAGCATCGGCCCCCTGCCGTTCCACGCGCGCTCCGGCCGACGCGAAGATCTCGAATGCTTCCTCGCTCGCCTCGACGACGACGCCGGTGTTCTCGAAGACCTCGAGGCTGGCCTCGTGAAGGCGGTCCAAGTCGTCTGGGGTGAACGCACTCAGACCCCAGCCGCCGCTCGCTGAGACGCCGTTTCTCGGTGACTCGTTCACTGCACCACCCCGTCAGCTAGAACTTGAACCGGACGCCGTACGAGGCCAGGTTCTTGCGCGCCTTGTCGTAGAGCGCCTGATGCTCGGCGAACGGCCTCAGCGTCTTCATGTCGTAGCACTCCCAGAACTTGAGCCCCCTGGGCGCGTCGCTCAGCTGGTCTTCGTACTGCGTCAGGATCTGCTTGACGAGCTCGTCCGCCTCCGCGCGGCCCATTCCCAGCACGGAGTGGGCGACCAGCGAGGACCAGCGCCCGTTCATGGGCGTGATGTGATCCATCACGGAGTTGCCGGGCGAGCCGCCGGTGGGGCCGACCGAGCTGCCCGAGACGACGTGCGCGATGATCGGCGCCGCGGCCTCGTAGGGCTGCATCTCGGCGCCGGGGCCGGAGGCCGTGAGCGCTGAGATCTGCAGCGGGAAGTGGCTGTTGCGCGAGATCGCCTGGGCGCTGGCGCTCATGCCCCAGATGACCCCCCGGCTCGTACTGCTCGAGGTGCGCATGTCGATGGAGAAGTTCAGCTGGATGGAGCCCCGGAACACCAGCATCGAGTGGATGTGGTAGGCCACGTTGGCGACGGCCATGCCCTCCGGACCGCCGCAGTAGCCGCCGACCATGGGGCACGTCTCCGCGACCACGTGCCCGCCCAGGCTGATGACGTAGGCGACCTCGTTCAGTCGTTCCCAGCTGGCCTTCATCTCGGCCAGCGGCCCGATGTTCCAGCCGTCCGACGGCCGCATGCCGAAGGCGCTGCCGGCGATCTTGCCCGTGTCCGACACCGCCGTGGCGATGGAGTTCTGCACGGGCATGCCCGGCCGTCCGGCCCGCCGCAGGCCCTCGCGCGTGAGGACGGTGCTCTTGATACAGGCCAGGATCTCCAGAGGCGTACCGGCGCGGACCATCGCGCCGTGGTAGTTGGCCAGCGACGGGGCTGTGACGCCGTCGCCCAGCGGGATCTCGCCGGTGGCCTGGACGAAGGCCTCGAACACCTCTTCACTGGAGACGGGCGTGCCGCCCGCCCCCACGTAGCACCAGGGCGGGATCTCGCTCTCGGGCCGCCGGGAGGGGTAGGCCTTGGCGTCCTTGCCCTGGCCGAACACGGGTCCCTGCGGGGCCGTGGCCAGCGCCTCCCGGATCTCCCTTTCGGTGAACTGGATGATGCGGCTGGTGTCCACGCAGTACGTGCCGACCTCCTGGTAGAACTCCAGGCCGGCCCGGAACAGCCGGTCGGCGAACTCGTCGTCGGACGGCACGACGACCTGCGGGTCGTAGCGGATCTCGTACTTCTTCAGGATCCGGCGCAGCGCGGGAACGAAGACCTTGAGGTCATAGTCCCTCTCCGGCACCAGAGGGCCGGTCATTGCGCGGTCGACGACGTCCTCGAAGGAGATCATCGGCCGGCCTCAACATACGCGAGCGCGAGGTCCACGGCATCGGCCGCCGTCCGTCCGTAGCCGTCGGCGCCGATCTCCTCGGCCCATCCGGCGGTCGTCGGGCCTCCGCCCACCATCACGTAGTAGTCGGCCCTGCTTCCCCGGGCCTCCAGGTACTGGATGACGTCCTGCTGCTGCGCCATCGTCGTGGTCATGAGCGCCGAGAGGGCGATGATGTCCGCCTTCGCCTTCTCGGCCGCTTCGACGAACCCGGCCGCAGGCACGTCGCAGCCGAGGTCGATCACCTCGAAGCCCGCCGTCTTTAGCATCGTCGCCACGATGCTCTTGCCGAGGGAGTGCACGTCGCCCTTGACCGAGCCGAGGACGACCTTGGCCTTGGCCTCGCCCCCTCGCCCCTGGGCGGCGAGCAGCGGGCCCAGGAGGTCCATGCCCTCCTGCCAAGCGTCGGCTGCCATCATCATCTCGGGCAGATACACCTCAGAGCGCTGGAACTGCTCGCCGACCTCCCGGAGCCCCGGGATCATGCCGTCGTCCAAGAGAGCGCCGGGGTCCGCGCCTCCGTCCAGCCCCCGCTGAATCAAAGGCCTTACCTCGTCGAACTCCCCACCCGCAAATGCCGCACGGATGCGCTCGATGGCGCTGGGACTCTCAGTCATCGCGATGCCCTCGCGTGCATGCTTGCCTCTCCTCGAGTCATGAATCAGTGAACGTAGGGCACGTGGAGATTCTCGCTGCCGAAGACGACGAACGTCTCGCAGTAGCTCACATGCTCGATGGTGCTGACGTCGTCCCGGAAGAACTCGAGGAGGCCGAAGTCGGGCGCGAAGAGCACCTGCAGGATCAGGTGGAAGCGCCCGGTGACGGCCGCCACGGAGATCACGCCGCGCAGCTCGCTGAACTCCTTCGCCTTGCCCATGAAATCCATGGTGTCCAGGCTGACGCCCACGTAGACGAGCTGGTGCTGAGGCAGCTCCCCGGGGTCGACGAGCGCTGTGATTTCCATGCCCCCGTGGTCCAGCAGAGCCTTCGCGCGCGAACGGACGGTGTTCTCGGACAGGGAGAGTTCTCGGGCGATCTCACGGTACGACCTGCGCCCGTCCTTGAGCTGACGCACGAGCTCCAGGTTGTCTTCCTTCATCAGCACGTTGGCCCCCCATCAGAGACACGGAAATCCGCACATAATGTACACTTCGCATGGTAATACGTCAATGAATACTCCACTCAGTGCGCTATCCATCAGAAGTTGCGACGTATCTTGAGCCAACGTGCACATCACCCCGACCGCTGCGGCCGGCACTCCGGCGGGAGTTGTGGCTGCATTGCGTCCCTAGCGAAGGGCCGGCCCGCCACGACTGGATGGCAGACGGCTCCCCAGCAGCAACGGCGTCGATCCGGGCACGACCGCTCGCGTCACTTGACCGGGAGGGACCCCCCAGTCCATGATGGCTGTCGGAAGCTCTGGTATGTACCAGGCACATCGAGGCCAGCGCCGCCCGGCGTCTTCGTCCACGAAAGGAGTGGCGGCCACGCATGCTTTCCGATTCGGAGTTCACCGCCACCGTCATCGAGAAGGCCAAGTCCCTGGGTGCGTCCGTGGCTGGGGTCGCCGACGTCGAGCCGAGTCTTCTGCCTGCACAGCCTTGGGTGAGCTCGGGTCCATCTGAGGCCATCACGGGTCGATCTCGTTGGAGGAGGGCGCCGGCCGGGATGTGCCGACGCACCGCTTGAAAACAGGGCGATCCCCCCGGTAGCGTGTGAGCGCTCACTCACATCATCCGAGGAAGGCTGGAATGGCCGTGATCCGCACCGAGAAGCTCACGCGCCGCTTCGACGACATCGTGGCGGTCCGGGAGCTCGACTTCGAGGTCGATGGCGCAGGCGTGGTCGGTCTCGTCGGCCCCAACGGCTCCGGCAAGTCCACGCTCATCCGCCTCCTGCTCGGCCTCATCAGGCCCACTAGCGGGACCGCCACGGTCTTCGGATCGCCCATCTCGCGTCCGCTCGCCTACGCGGCGCGCGTCGGCGCGCTGATCGAGAGCCCGGCGTTCGTGCCGACGCTCTCCGCGCGCACCAACCTGCGCTCGCTGGGGCGGCTGCGCGGGATCCCCAACGGTCGTGTGGAGGAGGTGCTCGGCGTCGTCGGCCTGCTGGACCGCAGCAAGGAGCCTGCGAAGCGCTTCTCCCTCGGCATGAAGCAGCGGCTGGGGATCGCCGCCGCGCTCCTGCCCGACCCCGAGCTCCTCGTGCTCGACGAGCCCACCAACGGTCTCGACCCGGCCGGGATCGTCGAGATCCGAGCGCTTCTGCGGCGGCTGGCCGACGAGGGTCGCACGGTCGTCGTCTCCTCGCACCTGCTCAGTGAGATCGAGGCGGCCTGCGACACGCTGGCAGTCGTCCGCAATGGCGAACTGCTGTTCTCGGGTCCACTGAGCGACCTGGTCTCGCAGGCGGGGGAGTGCATCGAGACTGCGCCGGAGCACCCCGGCGACGTCGGCCGACTCGCCGAGCTGCTCACCTCGAACGGCTGGCAGGCCACGGTCCACGAGGAGAGTGTTCGCGTGACCGCCCCGGCCTCGCAGTCCGCCGCGGTCAACCGCGCCGCGGCTGGGGCCGGCATCACGTTGCGCGCCCTGCGGCCGCGCGCGGCGAGCCTCGAAGATGTCTTCCTGCGCATGACAGGTGAGGGCTCGGACGACGGCGCCGAGTCGGCAGAAGTGCAGACCGCCAAACGCGCGGAGGCGCGGTCGTGATGCGCGTCATCCGCAGCGAGCTGACGCGCCTCGGGAGCCCGCCGCTGCTCCTTGGGGGCATCGGCCTCATGACGTTCTTCGGCCTTCTGGCGACGGTCATCGTCTTCGTCACGGCCGGCAGCGGCTCGGCGACGCTTCCCGGCACCGAGGGCATCACGGTGGCGATGCTGGAGGCCCCCGACGGCATGTTCGCTGGCATGCAGACCTTCGCCGGCATGCTGGGCATCGTGGCGCTCGTCGTGTGGGCGATGTCCGCCACCACCGACGTCTCTAGCGGGCTGATCCGCCTGCTTGTCCAGGCGGAGCCGAGGCGCCTGCGCCTGCTCGGCGGCAAGATCGTCGCCCTCGTCGCGTTCACATGCGCGGGCACGCTGGTCGCGACGGTCATGGTCATGCCCGTGGTCCAAGGCCTCGCGGAGTCATCTGGGGTCTCCACCGCAGCGTGGCAGTCCGACATGGTCAACACCATCGTCGTGGGCTACCTCCAGTTGACGCTGAGCGTCCTCCTCTGGGGCGTGGTCGGCCTGTGCGTCGGAATCCTCACGCGCAGCGGCGGCATCTCCATCGCCATCGGCATCGGCTACCTGATGGTCTTCGAGGGGGTGCTCAGCATGCTCCTGGGCAGCGGACAGAAGTGGCTGCCCGGCTCCGCGTTCACGGCGATCGCCAAGGGCGGGAGCGCAGACATGATGTTCGCGACGGCGCCGCTGCTCGGCGCCGCCTACGCTCTCATCGCCATCGCCGTGGCCGCGGTCGTCTTCCGGCAGCGCGACATCACGGCGTGATCCGGACGGCGTAGGACGAGGAGGTCCGATGACTGCAGCAAGGTCGGGCAAGGGCGACACCCACCGAGCGCTGATGGACGCCGCTCTGGAGGTCTTCCTGCGGCGCGGCTTCGCGCGCGCGACGACGCGCGAGATCGCCGCCGCTGCCGGCGTCGCCGAGGGCACGATCTACCGGCACTTCGCCGACAAGCACGCGCTCTTCCGCGAGGTGTTCTTCTCCGTCATGGGCGGCATGGGGGAGGAGCTGCGGCGGCTCCCCGAGCGCGCCGGTAGCGCCACCGTGCGCGCCAACCTGGCGTACCTGTTCGGGCTGCTCGGCACGCTGCAGGAGCGCTCGGCGCCGCTGCTGGCGTCGATGTCGGCCGATCCGGAGCTGGCGGGCAGCTTCGCCGCGCACGTCGCCGACAACGCGCTCGAGGGGTTTGAGCTTTCGGCGCCGGTATCGGCGGTCGCGGACTACATTCGCGCCGAGCAGAAGCTGGGAAGGATCAGGACGGACGTGGATGCCGAAGAGGCCGCCGCTGTCGTGGCCGCGTTGCCGTTCGCCCGGGGCGCCGAGCGCGCCCTTGACCCACGGACGCCGGCCCGAGATGGTTCCGCCGAGCCGCGAGGCTTCCCGGTCCCGGCTGCGGCGGCGCTCGACATCCTCGCGCAGGGCCTCGCTCCGTCTCCGTAAGCTGCCCATCCGGCCCATCCGGCCGCGCCGCCATCACGTTTCCAGCAAATTTCGCAACTGTTTCGCAACTCTGCTATTCTGGTCCGGCCCGCGCAGAGGAAAAACCCCTGCAAATCGGCACAATGCCCTCGTAGCTCAGTGGATAGAGCACAGGTTTCCTAAATCCGCAGCCTAGGGTGCCAATCGGGGTACTTTGAGGGTGAATCGGGGTCGTTTGGCGACAGTCCGCTCGCGCCCGGTGCCTGTTCGAGCCTGCAGTTTCCTGCAGAATTAGCAACTTATTAGCAACTTGCCGCGTCAGTCGATTCTTCTCGACGGCGGACGCTTGGCCTCGGGCCCAGCGGACGCCTGGACGACCACGTGCGATGGCCGCCAAGGCCCGTGCCCTGCCTGCGTCCGCCGAAGGCGCACCGGATGGCGGGACGCAAGGGGTGGATTCACAAAGCAGCGCCCAGAATGCCAGCACGTGCCAGTCTGCGAGCCAGCAGCATGTGGAAGGGGCGGGTGGAACGGTCGCCGGCGCGATGTCGGCGCTCGGGGGGCGCCAAGGCAGTGCCCCGTCCGATTCGATGTCTAACGCAACCCGAGGCGTAGTACGTGGACGGTATCGAGAGCACCTCCAGGGGACCGTTTCACTGGCCAACTGTGATCTTGCGAATGGTGTTGCTGCCGTTGTCAGCGACGTACAGGTTGCCGCTGCGATCGCACGCGACTCCTGTGGGGTAGGCGAAGCGCGCCGCGCCGCCGAGGCCGTCCGTAGCGTCTCTCACGCCTACCTTGCCCGCCAGGGTTGTCACCTCACCGGCGGGAGTGATCCGGCGGATGGTGGCGTTTCTCCAGTCGCTGACGTAGACGTTGCCGGAGGCGTCGCAGGCGACAAAGGCGGGGTGGTAGAAGCGCGCCGCGGCACCCTTGCCGTCGGCACTGCCTTCGGAATCTGCCTCGCCGGCCAAGGTCGTCACTTGTCCGTCGGGCGTGATCCCGCGGATAGTGTTAGCGTCCCCGTCGGCGACGTAGACATTGCCGGCAGCGTCGCAGGCAATGCCCACGGGTCCCTCGAAGCGCGCCGCGGCACCCCTGCCGTCGGTGCTGCCTGTCGAGCCGGCCTCACCGGCCAAAGTCGTCACTTCTCCATCGGGCGTGATCTTGCGGATGGTGGCGTTGCCGTAGTCAGTGACGTAGAGGTTGCCGGCGGCGTCGCAGGCGATGCCTGCGGGATATCTGAAGCTCGCCTCCGCGCCGCTTCCGTCAGCGTGGCCCCACGACCTAGAACCGGCCTTGCCGGCCAAGGTCGTCACTTCTCCGTCGGGAGTGATCTTGCGGATGGTGTTGTTCTTCATGTCGGGGACGTAGAGGCTGCCATCCGCTCCGCAGGCGACATCGTCGGGGCCATTGAAGCGTGCTGCAGCACCCTTGCCGTCGGCGCTGCCTACGGAGCGTGACTTGCCAGCCAGGGTGGCAACGCGACCGGATGGAGTGATCTTCCGGATGGTGCAGCCTTGGAAGTCCGCGACGTAGACGTTACCGGCAGCGTCGCAGGCAATGCCCTTCGGGTTGTTGAAGCGCGCCGCCGCGCCGCGGCCGTTGGCGCTGCCCGTAGCGCCGGCCTTGCCGGCCAGGGTCGTGACCACCGCGGTGCTGGGCGCAGTGGCGCCGTTCCCGCATGCGGCCATGGTGACGGCGAGAACGGTTGCCATGACGACTCCGACGACCAAGGGCGCGCGCCTTCTCATGAGAGCGCCCTCTCGGGAGCGCCGGGCGAGGGCCGACAATCACAGATGCGCCCGCGTGTGCCTGCCGATAGAACCAGCCATCCCTGTGGCCTTGTGTTCAACCGAAGCACCCCAATGATCGGTCTGTTCGCACGACTAGATGATTGATTCCACGAATCTGACCGTGTCCAAGGAAAGCAAAGCAGAGAGGCCGAAGCCGACGGTGCCTAAAACACCGTCTGCCCGGAGGCCACGATGGACGCCGACCTCGACACTCTCTGCACGGTCATCTATTGCACAGCCGACGATCTCTTGCCAGCTCCCAAGCGCAACGCGAGGCGCCGGGTCACGGACGCCGAGGTGGTCACGCTCTGCGTCGCGCAGGCGATCATGGGCATCCCCAGCGACCGCCGCTTCCTGGCGGTGGCGCGCAAGCGGCTCCGCCATCTCTTCCCGATCCTGCCCCGCCAAGCCGGCTACTTCAAGCGTCGCCGCCGCCTCGCAGACGCGATCGAGTGGCTCATGGGCGTCTTCGCGAGCACGAGTCCGGGCTTCTCCGATGACCTTCTGCTCGTCGACTCGACCCCGGTCGAGTGCGGCCGCAGCCGTGAGACGGCGAAGCGTTCGGCGCTCGGGGAGGTCGCCGGCTACGGCTACTGCGCCGCCCACTCGCGCTGGTACTGGGGCTTGCGCCTGCACCTGCTGGCCGCGCCTGACGGCACGCCGCGCGCGCTACACGCTCGCCGATCCCCGCCGCGGCGAGCGTGAGGTCGCACTCGAGCTGCTTGCGCGGGCCGCACGCGGCGGCGAGGTGCTCGTCTGCGACAAGGGCTACGCCGGCCGAGAGTTCGCCGTGGCCGCGGGCGAGCTCGGTGTTCCCGTGGCGCGACCGGTTCGCAAGGACGAGCCCGGCCGCGGTCCGCACCTGGCGCCCATCCGCCAGCGCATCGAGAGCATCTTCTGGACCTGCAAGGACCTGCTCACGCTGGAGCGCCACGGGGCGCGCACCCTGGCGGGCCTGCGTGAGCGGGTGCTCGTGCGCTTCCTCTGCCTCGCCGCCTGCATCAGCCTCAACCACCGGCTGGGACGGCCGAGCCGCTCGCTGGTCGACTACTGCGCCTGAGGCTGTGGGCGTGGAATCAATCATCTAGGCAACCAGATTCTAGCAGGTGAGGCTGACGCGGCGGCGCGAGCTGAGAATGAAATGAGGTTTCGGCGGCCCGTGAAGCACGACGGCCATGTCCCCAGGGTACCACGGGGTCGGCCCTCGGCGACGTCTACCGCACAGCAGGACGCAGCCGATCCTGGCGAAGGCGTTCTTCATGGCATCCTGCGATCCAAGACAAGGAGCCACTGGGGTTCGGCATCTGGAGCTGCGTAGCCGATGCAACAAATGCTGGCCCCATGTTGCCGGGGCGGCAGAAGTGGCGTCGCTCTCCTGCTGCAGGTCGTCAGGGCCGGCGCATCTGGCCGGTCTTGCCGGCGGGTGCGATGTCCGCAGTACCTGCCATACGCCTTCTCGAAGCGAGTCGCACTTGCAGCCTCTGAGTCGAGGCTTTCCTGAAGATCATAGTGACGGAAAACAGGACGCCGTAGCCGGGACCAGACCGATTTTCCAGGACGTTACGGTACACCCGTCAACGTAGTCGCGGAACGACTAAGGCGGCATTTTTCGGATTTGGTCTGCGAGGCAGACCTACTGGCACGCGAGCAAGTCAGGCCAGGGAAGGGCCGTGGAACATGGCATGAACCGGCCTCTAGCGCAGCCCTCCAATCACCTCGAGTGATGAGACCGGGTGCCATAGACGCTGAGGAGTGAGCGGAGTAGGCTTGGCCGGGCTGGCGAGGTCAGGTGACCTACGACGGCATTGACCGCCCAGACCCAGGAGTGTTGCCTGCCCACCGGGGGGCGATGTGAGCGATCTTGTGGCCAAAGCGCTGCAGGGCTGTCAAGGTCTCGGCCCATCGACTTCAAGAGCCAGCTCGATTCGAAGCATCCGACATCGGCCCGAGCCGTGAAGGATCTTGTTGCGATGGCGACTCCGGCGGTGGCGTTATCCTCGTCGGCCTCGACAATTCCGGGGCATCGTCTCATGCCGACGTGACCGCTGTCCTGACCTTGACCCTGCCGTGATCACCGACTGGGTCCAGAAGGACACCGGCGTCGATTTCGAGGACTTCGAATCAGCTGGTAGAGCAAGAGGCGTGGACGCATCGTGGTACGATATTGGTTCCGTGGAATCCCCGATTATGTTCACGAGACCAGGCACCTACGCCGTGGACGCCGAACAGGTACCCGCTTTCAGTAGGGGTGCCGTGTACTTCAGGCACGGAGCCAAGAGCGACCCGGGAACTACGAGGGACCTGGAGCGATTCTCGAGCGACGGGTCAACTTGGTGCGGAAAGCCCGGTTCGCCGGGATGACAAGGATGACGCAGCGCCTTCCGGCGCGAGCGTCGTGACCCTGATGCTGAACCAGGAGGTTGCTCAGCTCATCGCCTGGCGTACTCCCCGTGCTCTAACTGACG
>CAVXJO010000004.1:0-214322 GCA_963762125.1 uncultured Thermoleophilia bacterium | reverse complement strand
CTGACCGGGCACGGGCGTGAGGCGAGCGGAAGCCGTTTCACCCATTGCGGGCGAGAGCGCGTCCGTACCGTTGCGCGACTGGGTGACGTTCCTCGTCACCCGTTGAACGGGGACGCCGGCACCGCCGCGATTGGGCCGTGTCCGAGTTGATCGACCAGCTGCAGCGCGCCCTGCGGGCGCGCCACTACAGCCGCCGCAGAGAGCAGGCCTACTGCCGCTGGGTGCGGCGGTACATCCGCTTCCACGGGCTCCGTCATCCGCGGGACATGGCGGAGCCCGAGATCAATGCTTTCGTCACGCACCTTGCAGTGGCCGAGCACGTCAGCGCCTCGACGCAGACCCAGGCGCTCAGCGCGCTCCTGTTCCTCTACCGCCACGTGCTGCATCGCGAGGTCGGCGAGCTGCACGAGCTGGTGCGCGCCCGCAAGCAGCCACGGCTGCCCGTCGTCCTCAGCAGGGGAGAGGTCCGCACGGTGCTCCGCGAGCTCGACCGTGACGATCAGCGGTGCTGGCTCGTCGCGTCGTTGCTCTACGGCGCAGGCCTGCGGCTCACGGAGTGCCTGCGCCTCCGCGTGCTGGACCTCGACATGGCGCGAGGGGAACTCACCGTCCGCTCGGGCAAGGGCGGTAAAGACCGCGCCACGATGCTCCCGCAGGCGCTCATCCCCGACCTCCGCGAGCAGCTGCGCAGCGCGAAGCTCCTCGACCAGCGCGACCTTCCCGACGGCTGGGGCGAGGTCGAGCTCCCTGCGGCCTTGGGGCGCAAGTACCCGCGTGCCTCAGTGGATTGACGCAGGCAGTGGGTGTTCCCGCAGCAGCGCCGCTGGAGCGACGGGCGCACTGGCCGTCAGGGCCGCCACCACATCCATCCGAGCATCATCCAGCGCGCCGTGCTCGACGCGGTGCGGCGCGCCGGCGTCGACAAGCACGCTACCTGTCACACGCTGCGCCATTCCTTCGCCACGCATCTGCTCGAGACGGGCTATGACATCCGCACCATCCAGGAGCTTCTCGGCCACAAGGACGTGGGCACCACGATGATCTACACGCACGTTCTCCAGCGCGGCGGACAGGGCGTGCGCAGCCCGCTGGACGCACCATGACGTCACTCAGCGTGCTTGGGCCCTCGCGAAGGCCTGATGAGGAAGATCGTGCGGAGGAGACACGACGACTGCGGGGCCGACTGGGTGCACTACACCGGACGAGCCCCTTCTCCCACAGACTGGAGAAGCCCCCTCCTAGTCTCGTGGTACAGTCTTACGCACAAGTCGGCTGCAGCATGGAGATGCTCTCGCATACTGCAGAAATGCAGTTAGACAGAATTGGGGTTGGCGTTGCACGTGGGAGGGGACGGCACACTTGGATGACACCGAGCAGTTGACGGCAGCCGAGCGCTGGGCGACACGGCGAGCCAAGGGCACCTCGTGGTGGTCCTTGGTCGGTGGCTTGGTCGGTCCCGGACTTCTGATCTATGTCGCCATCGACAGCCCTGCTTCCAAGGTCTTGACGGTGCTCGCCCTTGTGCTCGTCGTGTTCTTCGTGGTCCTTTCTTGGTGGGACCGCACGGGCTTCAAGCGCCTTCTCGCTCGGCGCGACGCTGAAATCGAGGCGGCAGGCTTGAAGGGCGAATCTGCCTGAGTTCAAGTTTGTAGTGCAACACCTACGCTTCTGACGCTCTCGTCTACCTGCCTTGTCCATAGCACTCCTCCGGTGTCCTGTAGCCGAGCCGCTTGCGTGGCCTCGAGTTCAGCTTCGCAGCGATCGCGTCACAGTCGGTCTGGGTCACGTGCGCCATGCTCTGGCGCTTCGGCAGGTACTGGCGGATGAGCCCGTTCGTGTTCTCGTTCGTGCCCCGCTCCCAGGAGTGGTGCCGGGTCGCGAAGTAGAAGCGCGTCCCGGTTGCCGCCTCGATCTCACCGTAGCTGTGGAACTCGGTGCCGTTGTCGGGTATGCGGCGATCACGGTGAGCACCCGTCCCGGGTGCCGGGCGATGAGCTCCACGCAGCGCGCCGTCGCGTCCGCAGCGCAGTGCCGCGCGAGCTTGCCCATGAGCGTGTAGCCGGTGGCCCGCTCGACCAGGGTCATGACGCTGTTGAGGCCGTGCTCGTTGCCCATCACGGTGTCGATCTCCCAGTGGCCGACGACCGTGCGCGTCTCCACCTCTGCCGGCCGCTCCGAGATGTGGCGCTTGCCGGCGAGCCTGCCGCGCGAGTCGTATGCGCCGTAACGCTTGCGCCGCCGCTTGCCCGCCTGGCGCATGTGGCGCCACAGCTTTCCGCCGGCGTGCTTGTCGCGCCAGACGCGCAAGTAGATGGTCTCGTAGCTGATCGCGAGCAGATCGTGCAGCCGCAGCCAGCCGGCCACCTGCTCGGGGCTCCAGTCGAGCTCGAGCAGCTGCTCGACGAGCAGCCACTCCCTCTCGCCGAAGTGGCTGTTGCGGCGCGAGCGGCGGCGCCTCGCCCTGGTGTGCTCGCAGGCCGTGAAGGCGCGGTAGCCGCCATCGGCGCGGCGGTTGCGCGCCACCTCGCGGCTCACGCTCGACGGCGCCCGCCCAAGGTCGCGGGCGATGGCCCGCACGGACAGCCCCTGTCGCCGCAGGGCGGCGATGGCGTATCGTTCTTCCGAGGTGATCTGGTGATACTGCATCTTCGGTTCCCCTCTTCTTGGCGGTTGGGAGGAACCGATTGTGTCCCAGGTCACCTCACCTTCCGAGGGGGTGGGTGTTGCGCTTGGTATCTGAATTCGCCACGGCTAACACGTGCGTCAACCTGACGCGTCCGCCGGTCTCTGTAGTAACCTCCGGCTGCAGCCCGCGCAGGTTGCGCGCGCTGCGTTAGGCCAAGACCGAGTCTACTCACGCCGGTAAGGGGGCTCCGCAGTGGACATCCCACGGATATTCAACATCACCGAGGCCGCTCACCGCATCCACGACCCGATCACGCCCGAGAAGCTCGCTACCCTCGGCGCGGCGCTGCATCTGGAACCGGGGGCCAGAGTGCTCGACCTCGGCAGCGGTTCGGGGGAGATGCTGTGCACCTGGGCACGCGATCACGGCGTCGTCGGCACCGGCATTGACATGAGCCAGTTGTTCACCGAGCAAGCGAGACTCCGTGCTGAGGAGCTCGGTCTCGCCGATCAAGTCAGGTTCATCCATGGCGATGCTGCCGGCTATGTCTCTGACGAGAAGGCCGATGTGGCGGCCTGTCTCGGTGCCACGTGGATCGGCGGAGGCGTCGCCGGCACTATCGAGCTTCTGGCGCGGAGCCTCCGCCCCGGAGGGATCGTCCTCATCGGTGAGCCCTACTGGCGGCAGCCACCGCCGACGGAGGACGTTGCCAGGGGGTGCCTCGCCAACTCGATCTCCGACTTCTTCATGCTTCCAGGACTTCTCGCATCTTTCCGCCAGCTTGGCTACGACGTCGTCGAGATGGTTCTGGCTGACCAAGACGGCTGGGACAGATACGAGGCGGCCAAGTGGCTCACCATGCGCCGATGGCTTGAAGCCAATCCCGACGACGAGCTCGCGGGAGATGTTCGCGCCCAACTGATCTCGGAGCCTGAGCGCTACGCTGCTTTCACTCGTGAATACCTGGGTTGGGGTGTGTTCGCACTGATGCCGAGATGATGAGTTGGCGCATCCGCCATTGCACCGGCCCAACGAGCGCATCGAGCTGGCTCGCAGCACGCTCCACCGCGGATTCCCTGGCGTGAGCGCTCGCAGCTCATGCGCGAGGCGTTGGGTGTGGTGCAGGTTCAAACGGAGGAGGGGCTCGTGAAGTCGCCCAAACGGATCGCAGCCGCATGTTGGATGCCGCTGTGCAGTCGCTGCGAACGGCGAACCGAGCGTGGGTCGTCGGTGATCCCAGCCAACAAGCGCATCGAGCAGAACGCCAGAAGGTCCTGCCGCACGGCGGCAGGGCGGCTCCGTCTGCTTGGGGGCGGTGCGTTAGTCGCAACAGGGAGGTGATGTCTTGGAGTACCTGGCGTACGGCTCGAACATGCTCTGCTCGCGACTGCTGCGGCGCATCTCCAGTGCCCGTGATCCACGAGTCGCCGGTCTGCCCGGTTACGCCGTTCGCTATCGCAAGCGGAGCGTGGACCTCTCGGCAAAGTGCGATCTCGTCTTCGTCGGGGGGGCGACGACCGCCTACGGCGTCCTCTTCGACATTGATCTTGAGCAGCAGACGATTCTCGACCGGTTCGAGAGCGTCGGCGACGGCTATCACCCTGCGTCCGTCACGGCTCTCGTCCGCGGTCGAGCGCTCGAGGCGCTAACTTACCTCGCCGATGACACGCATCTGGTCGAAGGGCTCCTGCCTTATGACTGGTACCGCGACCTGGTCGTGGCCGGCGCGCGGGAACATGGCTTGCCGGACGCCTACATCGGTGAACAACTCGACGTCCCGGCCGTGCCGGACCCGGACGCGGCGCGAAGTCGTCGCGAGCGCGAGGCACTCGCTGAGGGATCGTGTGACTGACAAGCGGACCAACCCGACTCGCCAAAGGGTCGCGGCCAACCGGAGCCGCGGCGCTCGCAGGTCATGTGCGGTGCGTTCGGCGAACACGAGGGTGCGTGCGAACGGAGGGCCGTGGAGTTCCTGGGTCGAGACGGCAGCGTCCTCAACTTGACGGCGCTCGAGGCGGGCGCGGATGGGTCAAGCTCGATCTGCGTGCGCGTCGAGTGCCGCTTGGGGCAGTTCGCCGGCGTTCTTGAAGAGGTGTGGTTCGAGACCTCTGCTATCGCGTCCTTCCCCAGTGCGCTCCGCGATCTGGAGCACCGGCGCCAAGGCGCCGCGTCTCTGGCAGCCATGAGCCCCGGCGAATGTGACCTGCGCCTCGAAAGCCACGATTCGGCCGGCCATCGCGTACTCCATATTCAACTCGCCAGGGCGGCCTACGCCGGACGCGAGTACCGGCCCACCGGACTGACGGGCTCATTCGAAGTCGATGCGGGTCTGCTCGCAGGCCTTCCTGCTCAGGCAGACGGACTCAGTAATCTCAGACCGTAGCCCGCGCGGGTCATCCGCGGTGCGTCAGCCGGAGGGCTGGGGGGAATGCGGCCGTACCTCGAAGACCTTGTTGAGAGGCTCGCCGATCAGACGCCGGTGACGTCATCGCCGGAGTCGGTGTCATGGACCGCGCATCGCGAGGCCGAGCAGTTGACCGACATCACGATGGTCGATGATCTTGCCGAGGGGGCGCGCAAGCTCAGGCCGGCGCAGCGTCGTGCCTGCTACTTCACCATCGGCAAGATCGGCCTCAACCTCGGAGATGAGCGGTGCGTCGAGGTTCTGTTGGGCCTAGTGCCGGCCGAGACCAACAAGTACGGCCTCGCCGGCCTGCTCGAGGGCATCGGCCGCATCCCGAAAGGGTCCCAGCTCGACCTTTCGCCGGTCTACCCGCTGCTCGACGACGAGCGCTGGCTCGTCCGTCGCGCAGCCATCAAGGCCCTCGACAACTCCGCGAACCCCGACTCGGAGGCTCGCATCCTGCAGCATCTGGTGTCTACCGACGACCCGGATGACATACCCTGCTGTAACGCCGTGCTGAGCAACATCGGCACCGTCCGGGCGCTGCCCGTGATCGAGGCCAACCTCACCTCGCGCAAGCGCGACGTCAAGGCGTCGGCTGAGTGGGCCGTCAACGCGATTCGCGAGCGCAACGGGCTGTAGGTGCGCCGTCCCGCGACAGGGGTCAGGAGCAGCCAACCGCGGAGTTCAGCGCGTAGGAGGATCGATGACCGGTTGGAATCCCAGCGAGTACCTGCTCTTCGGAGACGCGCGCACCCGGCCCGCTGTCGACCTGGCCTTTCGCATCGCCGTCGACTCGCCCACGGCTGTCGTCGACCTGGGGTGCGGACCGGGCAACAGCACCGCGGTCCTGACGCGCCGCTGGCCGCAGGCCCGCGTGCTCGGCCTGGACAGCTCGAGGGAGATGATCGCAGCCGCCAGTGCGGCGTATCCGCACGGGGAGTGGCAGATCCTGGGCATCGCGCAGTGGAGCCCCGAGGTTCCTGTCGACGTGGTCTTCTCCAACGCGGCGTTGCAGTGGCTGCCCGATCATGGCCCGCTGGTCGAGCGCCTGTTTGGATTCGTCGCGCCCGGCGGGGCGCTGGCGTTCCAGATCCCCAGCGCGACCTATGCCGAGGTCCGCAACCTCATCCACGAGATCGCGCGCGAAGAACCATGGGCTGAGCGAATGCACGGACCTCTCAGCGTGCTCACCATGGAGCCGCCGGGCTTCTACTACGATCGCCTCGTCCCACAGGCTCGCTCCGTGGACCTTTGGGAGACGGACTACATCCATGTCATGGAGTCCCCCTCGACGATCGTCGAGTGGATCGCCAGCACGGGATTGCGGCCATTCGTCGACGCACTCGATACCGAAGGCGGGCGCGACGAGTTCGTGTCCAGGCTGCGCGAGCGAGTCGCCCGCTCCTATCCGGCGCAGCAGGACGGGCGCGTGCTCTTCTTCTTCCGCAGGACGTTCGTCATCGCCTATGCCTAGGTGCAGCCGCTTGCCGTCAGGCAGTTCGAACAGACCGGCAGCCACGCTGTGCCCGGGTCCGAGCGCAGCCGGGACGGGCAGCGCCGGCGCTTCCTGCCTCTGGACGCCAGGAGGTCGGTCGCACACCGGCGGGCCGACCGAGGCTGCTCATGCGCGGCGCGATAGGGTGGCACGATGGCCCGGGATGACCTGCTGGACACGCTCCGAGAGCTCGAAGTCGGTGCGTTGGGCGCGCCTGGAGGGTGGTCGTTGACCGAGATCGTGCAAGCGACGTCGCGGGCCGACGTCGATGCGGCCAGGCGTCTGTTCGTGGAATACGCCGCCTCGCTCGACGTCGACCTCGGCTTCCAGGACATCGCCTCCGAACTGCGGGGGCTCCCCGGCGAGTACGTACCGCCTTTGGGCGCGCTATTTCTTGCGCTTGATGGCGACGCAGCCGTCGGCTGCGTGGCGCTGCGCCCGTTCGAGGCCCCGCGAGTCGCCGAGATCAAGCGCCTCTACGTTGTTCCGGCCGCACGTGATCGAGGCCTCGGCGAGCGCCTGTCTGAGGCGGCCGTCGGTGTGGCCCGGGTGGCCGGGTATGAACGCGTCCGCCTCGACACTCTGTCCACGATGCGGGCCGCGCAGCGCCTGTATACGCGTCTCGGCTTCCGCGATATCGACGCGTATCGATACAACCCGCATGAAGCGCGGTACCTCGAACTGGAACTGTGACGGGCTCAGAGGCATCTCGGGGCGGCAGAGAGCGTGAGTCTCTGGCCGTGAGCGCCGTCATCTTCGACATGGACGGTCTCATGTTCGACACCGAGCGCCTCGCTCGCGACGCTTGGCGACGCGCCATGGCCGAGTACGGCTACAGGCTCGATGACGAGGTGTATCTCAGCGCCGTCGGCCGCACGGTGGAGGGCGCCTGCAGCGTCTTCGTCGACGCTCTTGGGCCCGAGCTGCCGATCGCCGAGATCGAGGCGGCGAAGGCTCGCTACCTGCAAGAGATGCTCGCGCCTGGTCCGCCGCTCAAGCACGGGCTGCTGGACTTCCTCGACGGCCTGGAGGCGCTGGGCCTACCGAGGGCGGTGGCGAGCGCGACTGTCCGAGACGAGGTCGAGCGCCGATTGGCCAGAGTCGGGCTGCTCCGGCGATTCGGCGCAGTCGTCGGCGGCGACGAGGTCGCGCGCGGAAAGCCGGCGCCCGACCTCTTCCTTCTCGCCGCCGAACGACTTGGTGCGAGCTCCGCCGGCTGCGTCGTCTTCGAGGACTCCGAGGCGGGCGTGATGGCAGCTGCGGCGGCAGGCATGGCGGTCGTGATGGTGCCGGACCTCGTCGAACCTTCACCGGCGGCACGCGCTCTGGCCAAGGCGGTCCTGCCGTCGCTCGCAGAGGCCTTGGATGTCGTCGGCAGGCACTGACGCGGACCCAGCCGCCAAACGCATCGACCTGACCCGCAGCGCCGGCCGTGTATCCTGCAGTCGGCGCGCGCGGGTGCGCGGTGCCTCGGGTGCAGGCGATAGAAGGGTGATGCGCATGATCATTCGCTCTGAGACCGCACGGGATCTCGGCGCCATCCGCGAAGTCAACGTCGCGGCCTTTGACGGCCATCCCTTCAGTCAGCAGACCGAACACCTCATTGTGGAAGCGCTGCGCGCGGCCGGCGCCTTGGAGTTGTCCCTGGTAGCTGAGATCGATGGCGAAGTCGTGGGCCACATCGCGTTCTCGGCGGCCAGTATCGGTGGTACGTCGTCCGGCTGGTTCCTCCTCGGGCCGGTGGCAGTTCTGCCGGATCTCCAGGGGAACGGCATCGGACGCGCTCTGGTCGAGTCTGGCCTTGGCATGCTGCGTGCCACTGGCGCCTGCGGATGCACCCTGGTCGGAGACCCCGCCTTCTACGGTCGCTTCGGATTCCGGCGGTACCCTGGCGTCGTGTGGCAGGGCGTCCCGGATGCGAACGTACTTTGTCTCAAGATGTCCGGGGACGCACCCGTCGGCGAGGTGTCCTGCCACTCGGCCTTCACGGCAAGGGCGTAGACGCGGAAGTGCCAAGCGCTGTTGGCTACGGCACGCGCCCCTCAGACGCAGGGCGTCGGGCAGAAGGGGCGGCAAGCCCATGCAGATCATACTGGAGACCGAACGGCTCATCCTCAGGCGCTTGCTCCCCGACGACCTCGACGATCTGTTCGCGCTCTATCGGGACCCCGAGACCCGGCGCTACTTCCCGGAGGGCACGCTGACCTACGAAGAAACGAAGGACGAGCTGGAGTGGTTTCTGAACGGACATCCGGATCATCCCGAACTGGGGCTTTGGGCGACCGTCTACAAAGAGACCGGTCAGTTCATCGGCCGTTGCGGGCTGCTGCCCTGGACGATCGGGCAGCGCCAAGAAGTGGAGGTGGCCTACCTGTTGGCCAAGGAGTGGTGGGGGCGAGGGCTGGGGACCGAGGCGGCGCGGGGTATCGTTCGCTACGCCGTCGAGCAGCTGGGCCTGACGCGTCTGATCTGCCTCGTCACTCCGGGAAATCAGGCGTCGACGAAGGTGGCCGGCGCCATCGGCATGACCCTCGAGGGGAAGATGGAGGACGAACAGGGGCCGTTCCTGCTCTATGCAATGGATGTGCAACCAAGCCGGGGCCGATGAGTCGGAGGGCCGCCAGAGGCCGAGTCTCCGGAATCGGGGCGGCGTCCCGAGCGTGTCCAGCACCGGCTGGTGCTCACCGGTGACGGGAGGACTCACATGAGCGAGCGGAGACTGGGCAGGACCGACGTCAGCGTCACCGCCGTCGGCCTGGGTTGCTGGCAGTTCCAGCAGGGCCGGGGCATGACCGGCATGATGTGGTCCGTCCTCGACCAGGCGACCATGGACGAGATCGTGGGCGCGTCGCTGCGGGGTGGGGTGTCCTGGTTCGACACTGCGCAAGCCTACGGCAACGGCGCGTCCGAACGCGCCCTGGCCACGGCGCTTGGCAACTCGGGCGTCGAACCCGGGCGGGTCGTGGTCGCGACGAAGTGGCTGCCGATCCTCAGGAGGGCGCATGACATCCCGCGGACCATCGGCGCGAGGATCGAGTGTCTGGCGCCGTATCCCATCGACCTGTTCCAGGTGCACATCCCGTGGAGTGTCTCCACGGTCCGGGCGCAGATGCACGAGATGGCGGAACTGGTCCGCGCCGGCAAGGTCCGCGCCGTCGGCGTCAGCAACTTCTCGGCGGGCAGGATGGCCAAGGCGGGAGCAGCGTTGGAGGCGGAAGGTCTGCCGCTTGCCTCCAACCAGGTGCGTATCAACTTGCTCGACCGGTCGATCGAGTCGAACGGCGTGCTGGACATGGCGCGGCGGCACGGCGTGACGCTGATCGCGTACTCGCCGCTCGCGCAGGGCGTCCTCACGGGCCGATATCACGATGATCCCTCGCGCGTCAAGGCGCTGCGATGGGGGCGCAGGTCGCGCCTGAGCCCGTCCAGCCGGTATCTCACGCCGGAAGGGCTGAGGCGCTCTGCGCCGCTGATCGAGGAGCTTCGCGACGTCGCCGCGGCGCACCGGGCCACGCCTGCGCAGGTCGCGCTCGCGTGGCTGGTGACGTATTACGGCGATATCGTCGTCGCTATCCCCGGCGCCTCCCGCCCCGAGCACGCCACCGAGGCGGCTGGGGCGATGGACCTGCGGCTGAGTGCGGACGAGTTGCAGCGGATCGACCGGCTCTCGGCGGCCGTGACGGCGAGGTAGGGGCTGCGGCGGCGCCGGCAAGCTCGCCTAATCTGTAACACCGCATATCGCCTGCTAGTGGACTGGCAGGACCCCGCGCTCTACGACATCGTGGTGAGCCTCGACCGGCTGAGTGTAGACGGCGCCGCGGAGACGCTCGCGGCGATGACCAGGTTGCGCGAGTTCCGCCCCACGGAGGCCTCCCGCAAGGCCTTCGACGACCTGCTGCTCAGCAGTCAGGTCTGGTCGGCGCTGACCGGCGATGGGCGGACGCGCTCCGCCAACGTGCGCGTTGCTGCCGACGACGGCGATGTGTTCATCACCGGGTCGGCCGACAACGCCAAGTCGCTGGACGCGATCGCCGAGGTCGCCTCGCGGGTGCCCGGCGTGGCCCACGTCGACAACGAGGTCGGGGTCGGCGGTCACTGGCAGTGGTGACGGCCAGCCGCTGAGGAGTTGCATCTGCGCCGCGCGTTTGGCGTCTCCCGCCGGCGGCACATCTTCTCTCAGGTGCTCCGCATCCTCGCAAGACGACCAAAGGGCCGGTGATACCGATGCCGCGAACGGCTCCCGCCACCATCGACGAGTACATCGCCGGATTCCCCCCCGACACGCAGGCCGTGCTCGCCGAGATGCGGGCGCTCATCAGCGCCGCGGCGCCGGACGCGACGGAGACGATCAGCTACGCGATCCCGACCTTCGACCTGAACGGCCGGCACCTCGTCCACTTCGCCGGGTACGCGAAGCACGTCGGCTTCTATCCGATCCCGAGCGCGATGAGCGCCTTCGCCGACGAGCTCTCTCCGTACAAGAGCGGCAAGGGCTCGGCACAGTTCCCGCTCGGCGAGCCGCTGCCGGTGGATCTCATCCGGCGGATCGTCGCGTTCCGGGTCGCCGAGAACCTGAAGCGGACCACGCGCTGACGCGGCGGCGCGGTGCGGACCCGCGCCGCTCCACGGTCACCCATCAGGCGGCCGGGCGGCCGGGCGGCCGGACGACGCCCAGCTGGATCATCGCCGGGAGGTCCTCGCGCGTCGCCCAGTGCTCGGCCAGCCGGCCGCCGGCCACCCGGAACCAGTGCGTCTGGCGGGCGCTGAAGCTCCGTCCCGTGGGCGGCATCACCCCGTTCAGCCTGCCGGTGTTGGTCCCGAATGAGAGCACGCGTGCCACCACCAGGTCCCCCTCGGCTATCAGCGCCTCGATATCCATGCGGACGTCGGGGAACTGCTCGGTGAGCCAGGCCACCGTCTGACGCGCGTGGTCGGGTCCGTTGACGGCTCCGGGCTCGGAATCGCCGAACGGCGCGACGGCGTGTTCCACGTACTCCGCCGCGCACACCTCTGCGGCGCCACCCAGTTCGCTCTCGTTGAAGAACTCCTCGAAGTAGCGCCGCACCAGCGCCTTGTTCTCGTCCAGGTCGCTCATCGTTCCTTCTCCGTTGATCGAGCGGGACGCGGTTGGAGCGTGCCGCGTGCTCGGTGTGTACCCCGGAAGCTCCTCGCGGGTACAGTCCGGGCGGAGAAGGATCCGCGACCGACGGGAGTGAGGCATGAGCGATCGCTGGGTGGTAGGGAAGAAAGCTGATGTCGCCGCCGCGGAGATGGTCGGCGACGGCATCGAGGGCGTCGTCAAGCGCGTCCTCGTCTCGCCCGCACAGGGGTGGGACGGGTGGGTCATGCGGCTGTTCGACGTGGAGCCCGGAGGGCACACGCCGAAGCACGCGCACGACTGGCCGCACATCAACTTCGTCGCCGGCGGGAGCGGGGTGTTGCTCCTGGACGGCGAGGAGCACCCGCTGGAGCCCGGCTCGTTCGCCTACGTGCCGTCCAAGCACGAGCACCAGTTCCGCGCCGCCGCCGCGCCGCTCTCCTTCGTCTGCATCGTGCCGGAGGGCGGTGACTACTGAGGTGAGACCCTCAGGCGGTGGCCGGGAGTGCGGGCCGGGTCGGCGCAGCCGGCCCCGGCTCCACCCTTGAAATCCCGGGCTTGTGGGAAATGAGTACTCTGAGGCCGTGGGGAGGGCCGGCGCCGGCGGCGCCGGCGGGCCGCACGGCCCTCATGGTGTCGCGAATCGATGTGGACGGGCCGCAGCCCGACGAAAGGAGAGTGGTCGCCGTGCCCCCTGCCGAGAGTCGGCTCGCGGAGCTCCACCGTCTGGGTCAGAGTCCCTGGTTCGACTACATCAACCGGGCTCTCATCCAGCGTGGCGGCCTGAGGAAGATGGTCGACCGCGACGGCTTGGGCGGCGTCACCACCAACCCGTCGATCTTCGAGAAGTCCATCGGCGGCGGCAAGGAGTACGACGAGGCGATCCTCACCTTGGGCCGGCAAGGGCTCGACGCGTCTGCGATCCTCGACCGGCTCGTGATCGAGGACGTGCGCGCGGCCTGTGACGTGCTCGCGCCGGTCTACCTCGCGACGGGCGGAGAGGACGGCTTCGTCAGCATCGAGGTCTCGCCGCACCTGGCCCGCGATGCGCAGAAGTCGGCGGAGGAGGCGCACCGCCTGTTCACCGCCGTCGACCGGCCGAACGTGCTGGTCAAGATCCCCGGTACTCGGGAGGGGGTCCCGGCCATCTTCCAGTGCCTCAAGGACGGCCTCAACATCAACATCACCCTGCTCTTCTCGATGAGTCAATACGAAGCCGTCGCGGACGCCTACCTCGAAGCGCACGAGGAGCGGCTGCAGAAGGACCTCACGATCCGGGCGACGTCGTCGGTCGCCAGCCTCTTCGTCTCTCGCGTCGACACGCTGGTCGACAAGCTGCTGGACGAACGGGCGGAGGCCACCGGCGACGTCGCGGAGCGGCGGCGCCTGGAGTCCCTCAAGGGGAAGGCAGGCGTGGCCAACGCCAAGGTCGCCTACGAGCGCTTCCGCAGCTACCTCAACAGCCGCGAGTGGCAGCTCATCGCGGCCTCGGGCGCCAAGGTCCAGCGCATCCTTTGGGCCAGCACGGGCGTCAAGGACCCGGCATACCCCGACACCCTGTACGTGGACGAACTCATCGGCGAGTACACCGTGACGACCCTGCCCGAGAGCACCTGGAAGGCGTTCAAGGAGCACGGCACCGTGGCGCGCACGGTCGACCGGCACATCGACGACGCCCACCGGCTGTTGCGTGAGCTCAGCCACGCCGGCATCGACCTCGAGCGCATCGGTGCCGAGCTGCAGAACGAGGGCGTCGAGCTGTTCATCGAGGCGTTCGACCGGCTGATCGGCATCGTCGAGGAGAAGCGTGTACAGCTGCTCGAGGGCGAGGGGAGCTGACATGGATCAGTGGTCGCTGCCGGCCGGACTTGGCGAAGCCGTTGCCAGGCGTCTCGACGCGCTGCAGGCCGACCGCTACCCGGAGCGGCTTTGGGAGGCCGACCCGAGCCTGTGGAAGCCTGAGGACGAAGCGCATCAGGCGATCATCGGCAACGCCCTTGGGTGGCTCAGCGTCTTCGAGGGTGTGCGCGAGCAGATCGAGGGACTCACGGAGTTCGTGGACGAACTGCGGGCCGAGGGCTACCGCGACGCGGTGCTGCTCGGCATGGGCGGCTCGAGCCTGGCGCCGGAGGTCTTGCGCGAAGTGCTCGGCGTGCGCGAGGGCTACCTCGACCTGCACGTGCTCGACTCCACCGATCCGGCGGCGGTGCTCGCCGTGGAGTCCGCCGTGGACCTCGAGACGACGCTGTTCGTGGTCTCGAGCAAGTCCGGCGGCACCACCGAGACGGCGAGCTTCCACGCCTACTTCTTCGCGCGCCTCCAGGAGCTGGACGGCCACCACGCCGGCAACCACTTCGTCGCGATCACCGATGAGGGCACATCGCTCCAGCAGGAGGCGCTCGACCAGGGCTTCCGCGCCGTGTTCATGAACCCGTCGGACATCGGCGGGCGCTACTCGGCGCTCAGCTTCTTCGGCCTGGTGCCGGCGGCGCTCATCGGCGTCGATCTCGAGCGGCTGCTCGACGGCGTGCGCGCCACGGCCGTGCGAGTGCGGCCCGGACGTCCCGGCCGAGCGAGAACCCCGCCCTGCGGCTGGGCGCCATGCTGGGCGAGGCCGCGCTCGCCGGCCGCGACAAGCTCACCATCGTCGCCGAGCCCCGCCTGCGGGCGCTCGGCGCCTGGGTCGAGCAGCTGGTCGCCGAGAGCACCGGCAAGGAGGGCAGGGGGATCCTGCCCGTCGACCTCGAGACGCTCGGCGACCCCGACGTCTACGGCGACGACCGCGTGTTCGTCAAGGTCGGGCTCGACAGCGTCGCCGCGACCGGCATCGCGCACGCAGTTGATGGAGCTGGCCGCGGCCGGGCATCCGGTACACGGCCACGAGCTGGCGCGACGTGTACGGCCTCGGCGGCGAGTTCCTGCGCTGGGAGATCGCGGTCGCGACCGCGGGCCGCGTGCTCGGCATCGACCCCTTCGACCAGCCCAACGTGCAGGAGAGCAAGGACAACACCAGGCGGCTGCTCGCCGGCTACGTCGCCGCCGGCGAGCTGCTCGAGGAGGTGGCGGAGGGCGACGGGCGCCTGGCGTATCCGCTGCTCGACGCCGACTTGCCGGCTGCTCTCGGCGAGTTCTTCGCCCAAGCACAGACCGGCGACTACGTCGCCCTGCAGGCGTACGTGGCTCCCGACGAGGCGGTCTGGAACTTGCTGGAGGCGCTGCGCCTCGACATCCGCGACCGCCTTCTCCGCGCAACCACGCTGGGCTATGGGCCGCGGTTCCTGCACTCCACCGGTCAGTTCCACAAAGGCGGGCCGAACAAAGGTCTGTTCCTGCAACTGCTGGGGCATGACCCGATTGACGCGGAGATCCCCGGACAGCCGTACAGCTTCAGCGTGCTGAAGCGGGCGCAGGCGCGCGGCGACCTGGGCGCCCTGAGAGCCCACGGCTGCCGCGCGCTGCGCGTGTGTCTCGGAGACGACGTGCGCGCCGGCATCGAGCGCCTGAACGGGCTGGTCGAGGGTGCACTCACAGTGACACGTTGACGCCGGCCTGGCCCGGCGGGAAGAGGAGGACGAGATGGACGTAGCGATGGTCGGGCTGGGGCGCATGGGCGGCAACATGGCGCGGCGGCTGCTGCGCGACGGCCATCGTGTGGTGGTCTGGAACCGCACCTACGCCAAAGCCGAGGAGCTCGGCGCCGAGGGCGCCGAGCCGGTCAAGGACCTCGCCGACGTCGTCAAGGCGCTGCGGGCGCCACGGGCGATCTGGATCATGCTCCCCTACGGGGACGCGACGCAGACGGCGATCGACGAGCTCACCCCGCTGCTCGATGAGGGCGACGTGCTCATCGACGGCGGCAATTCGCCGTTCAAGCACGACATCGAACGCGGCGCCCAGCTCAACGCGAAGGGCATCCGCTACCTCGACGCCGGGACCAGCGGCGGCGTCTGGGGCCTCGAGGTCGGCTACTGCCTCATGGTCGGCGGCGACAGGTCGGCGTTCGAGCACATCGAGCCGCTTCTGAAGACGCTCGCGCCGCCCGGCCACGGCTACGAGTACTGCGGCGGCCACGGCTCCGGGCACTTCGTGAAGATGGTCCACAACGGCATCGAGTACGGCATGATGCAAGCCTACGCCGAGGGCTTCGAGCTCCTCGAGGCGACCGAGTGGGACCTCGATCTCGCCTCCATCGCCGATCTCTGGAACCAGGGCAGCGTCGTGCGCAGCTGGCTGCTCGAGCTGGCTGCCGACGCGTTCAAGAAGGATCCGGGTCTCGAGCACATCACCGGCTATGTCGACGACACCGGCGAGGGCCGCTGGACGGTGGAGCAGGCGATCGCCCACTCGGTGCCGATGCCGGCCATCTCCGCGGCGCTGTTCGCACGCTTTCGCTCGCGCCAGCAGGACACGTTCAGCGGCAAGGTGCTGGCGGCCCTGCGCAACGAGTTCGGCGGCCACGCCGTCCAGGAAAAGGAGTGACGGTGGACGAGGAGGCCGCCAGGCGTCTCTGCGTACGACGAGCCGGACTACGGTGACGAGAGCGGCGTGCGCGTCACGGGGCGGGCCAAGTCCTCCGGGTCGGCCTCGCCCTTCGGCGGCGAGCGGCACCCGGACCCCTGCAGCCTGGTCATGTTCGGCGTCACGGGCGACCTCGCCCACCGCAAGCTGATCCCGGCGCTCTACGACCTCGGCTGCCACGGCGTGCTGCCGTTCGGCACCACGCTCGTCGGCTACGGGCGCCAAGCGTTGGACGACGACCGGTTCCGCGACCTGATGCGCAGGGCGATCGACGACCACTACGGCGAGGAGGTCGTGGACGGGGACATGTGCGACCGCCTGCTGACGGCGCCGCGGTACGTGCAGGGCCAGTTCGACGACCCCGAGGGCTTCAAGCGCCTCGCTGCCGTGCTCGACGAGCTCGACGGCAAAGGGGCGCGCGGCAATCGCATGTTCTACCTGGCCACGCCGCCGAGCCAGTTCGAGGTGCTGATCAAACAGCTCGGCGCGTCCGGGCTGGCGCGGCCGGGCTCGTTCGACGGCGAGCATGGTCCCAACGACAGGCCGGGCTGGACCCGCGTGGTCATCGAGAAGCCGTTCGGCCGTGACCTGGGCACGGCGCACGAGCTGAACGGCGTCATCGGCCAGGTGTTCGACGAGCGGCAGGTCTACCGCATCGACCACTATCTTGCCAAGGAGACGGTGCAGAACCTGCTGGTCCTGCGTTTCGCCAACGGCATCTTCGAGCCGGTGTGGAACCGGCGCTACGTCGACTTCGTGGAGATCACGGCCGCGGAGACGCTCGGGGTCGAGCACCGCGGCCCGTACTACGAGGAGGCCGGCGCGCTGCGCGACATGATCACGCCACACCTCATCCAGCTGTTCTCGCTCGTGGCGATGGAGCCTCCGGCCGCCTTCGACGCCGACGCCGTTCGCGACGAGAAGATGAAGGTGCTGCGCGCGGTGCGGCCCATCCCCGCCCACTCGGTGAAGGACTGGGCGGTGCGCGCCCAATACGTCCGCGGGCAGATCGGCCGGGAGGACGTGGCCGGCTACAGGCAGGAGGAGCGCGTCGCCCCGGGCTCATTCACGGAGACGTATGCGGCGCTCAAGCTGGTCATCGACAACTGGCGCTGGCAGGGCGTGCCGTTCTACCTGCGCACCGGCAAGAGGATGGCGCGCCGCGTGACCGAGATCGCCATCCACTTCAAGCGTCCGCCGGTGGCGCTCTTCCGCGACGCCCAGGCGGGCGGCGGCCTGCAGCCCAACGTCCTCGTGCTGCGCGTGCAGCCGGACGAGGGCTTCTCGCTCAGCATCGAGTCCAAACAGCCCGGGCACGCCGTGGCGCTGCAACCGGTGGCCATGGACTTCTCCTACGGCACGACCTTGCACGAACTACCCTTCAGCGCCTACGAGACGGTGCTCGTGGACGCCATGGAGGGCGACATGACGCTGTTCACGCGCGGCGACCAGGCCGAAGAGGCGTGGCGCATCGTCGGCCCCGTGCTCGATGCGTGGGCCAGGCGGCCGGAGCGTGACATCTCGATCTACGAGGCCGGCACCTGGGGACCGGAAGCCGCGGACGCGGTCATCGCCCGCGACGGTCATTCCTGGCGGCGGCCCATGAAGGGAGACGGGACATGAGCATCGAGATACTGCCCGACGGCGAGGCGCTCGCGTTGCGCGCGGCCGACCTGTTCGCCCTGGCGGCTCAGGAGGCCGCCGCCGCGCACGGCCGCTTCGCGGTCGCGCTCAGCGGCGGCGAGACGCCACGCACCCTCTACCGCCTGCTGGCGCGCCAGCAGTTCAGCCAGAAGATCCCGTGGCGCCACGTCCAGCTTTACTGGGGCGACGAACGCTGCGTGCCGTCCGACGACGCCCTGAGCAACTACGGCATGGCGCGTGACGCGTTCATCAAGCACGTGCCGATCGCGGAGGCCGGCGTGCACCGCATGCGCGGAGAGGATTCGCCGGAGGAGGCCGCACAGGCGTACGACGAAGAGTTGCGCAGCTTGGCCGCCCAGGAACGACCGCGGGTCGACGTTCCCGTCTTCGACCTGGTGTTGCTGGGCCTCGGGACCGACGGCCACACGGCCTCGCTCTTCCCGCACAGCGATGCCCTCGGCGTGGAGGATCGCTTTGCGGTCCCCACCTCGGCGCCCGACGGCTCGCCACGGCTCACCGTGACGGCGCCGGTGCTCAACGCCGCGCGCCGCGTCTGGTTCCTGGTGAGCGGCGCCAAGAAGGCCGGCATGGTCGCCGAGGTGCTGGAGGGCCTGCGCATGCCCAACGCCATACCCGCTCAGGGCGTCGCGCCCGTGCACGGCGCGCTCACGTGGTTCCTCGACGAGGCAGCCGCGGCCGAACTGAGTCCCGACGCGCGAGCCTGAGGGCCTGACGGCAGATGTGACGGCGAGGCCGGGTTTGGCGCCCGCCGCGCCGGGAATGGCCTCCACATGCGTCAGATCATCGCCTATGTCGCGGCCTCCCTGGACGGCTACATCGCCGGTCCCGAAGACGACATGCGCTGGCTGCCGGAGTTCGATGGCGAGGCCACAGGGTTCCATGACTTCTTCAGGCACGTGGGTGCGGTCGCCATGGGACGCCGCACCTACGAGCGCGTCAGCGCCCGAGGTGCGTGGCCCTACGGCGACATCCCGGCGTACGTGCTCTCGACCACGCTGCCGGCGGGCCCGGAGAAGCATGTGACGGTCACGCCGGGCCCGCTCACCGACGTCGGCGTGAAGCTGCGCGACGGAGAGGGCACGGCGTGGCTCGTCGGCGGCGGCCGCTTGTTCTGCAGCTTTGCCTCCGCCGAGCTCATCGACCTCTGGATCATCACCTTCGTCCCGGTCCTGCTCGGCGCCGGCGTGCCGATGTTCCCGTCGGGCAGGGACGCCTACGCGCGTCTCGAGATGGTCGAGACGCGCACGTTGCCCGGCGACTACGTCCAGATCCACCTGCGTCCCAGGCGCTGACGCCTCGGCAGCCAAGCTCGGTGGTACACTTCGTGGGCAAGCCAGGTGGCCGCGCGCGGGCCGCGTGATGACGCTCTTCGGAGCCCATCAGGCTCCCGCCCGAGGAAAGTCCGGACACCGCAGAGCAGGGCGCTGGTTAACGGCCAGCCGGGGAAACCCGAGGGAAAGCGCAACAGAGAGCAGACCGCCAGCGGCCCCCTTCGGGGGGTGCGGGTAAGGGTGAAACGGTGAGGTAAGAGCTCACCAGCGGTCCTGGTGACAGGCCGGCTCGGCAAGCCCCGCCCGGTGCAAGGCCAAATAGGGGAGTGTTTGAGGGTCGCTCGCCCGAGACTCCCGGGTTCCGGCCGCACGAGCCGTCCGGCAACGGACGGCCGAGATGGATGGTCACCCACGACAGGATCCGGCTTACGGCTTGCTACAGAAGGGCCCCTCGTTCCAGCTGGACGAGGGGCCCTTCCAATGGAACGGGTCGGAGGGTCCGGCCGCCCGACGGGACGGGCCGGCCACTCGCGTGCGGTGCGGCAGCCTCAGAACTGCACGTAGACAAAGGCGGCCGGCTTGCCCATGGCCAGGATGGCCGCGCCCAGGAGCAGGCCGAACACGATGCCGTAGCGCCGGGTGGGCTTCACGTCGAGTTCCCACGTGTTCGGCGCCAAGTTCACCCAGGCGAGGCCGGCGAAGATCAGGAGGGTCAGCGACCAGCCGATCTGCACTCTGGCCGAGTGCAGGCTGCCGAGGCCGTTCAGGCCGGCCATGGCCTTGAGTATCTGGCCGGCCTGCGCCAGCGTGGAGGCGCGGAAGAACACCCAGGCCACGACCACCGCGACGAACGTGAGCCCGCGGTTCAGCCACTCGTTTCGCGGCGTCCAGCCCTGCTTGCGCGCGACCGCGTGGACCGACTGGTAGATGCCGTGCAGCAGACCCCAGACGATAAACGTCCAGCCGGCGCCGTGCCAGATGCCGACCAGGATGAAGGTGATCATCAGATTGCGCACCGTCATCGCCATGCCGCGACGCGAGCCGCCCAGCGGGATGAACAGGTAGTCGCGCATCCAGAACGAGAGCGTCATGTGCCAGCGGCGCCAGAACTGGCTGGGGTTGGCGGCCTTGTAGGGCGAGTCGAAGTTCTGCGGGAAGTGGTAACCGAGCAGATAGGCGATGCCGACGGCGATGTCCGAGTAGCCGCTGAAGTCGAAGTAGAGCTGGAGGGTGTAGCCCAGCGCCGCCGCCCACCCGCTGAAGAAGTGGAGGTGGGCGGCGTTGGCGAAGAGTCCGTCCACGTGCGGCAGCAGGACGTCGGCGATGAGCAGCTTCTTGGCCATGCCGCAGGCGATGAAGAAGAGGCCCAGCGCCGCCAGCCGCGCCGTCAGGCGGCGCGGCGCGTCGTCGAACGTCCCCTCCACGTCGCGCCAGCGCAGGATAGGACCGGCGATGGCGCGGGGGAACAGAGCGATGAACGCTGCGTAGCGCACGAAGCTGCGCGCGGCGCGCACGTCCCCGCGGTACACGTCGATGACATAGCTCATGGCGCTGAACGTGTAGAACGAGATGCCCAGCGGCAACAGCACGTGCAGGGCGTGGAGGTCGAGGTCGAACCCGACCCAGGAGCCGAGGCCGTTCAGGGAATCGAGGAAGAAGCCGCGGTACTTGAAGTAGCCGAGGATGGCGATGTTGGCGACGAGCGCGACGGCGAGGATCCACCGGCGCCGGCGCGCCGTGCCGCCGCGGGCCAGCAGCAGGCCGGCGACCCAGTCGATCGCCGTGGCGCCGACCATGATCGGCACGAAGCGCCAGTCGTACCAGCCGACGAAGACCCAGGAGGCCAGCGTGAGGAACGCCAGCCGCCAGACCGCGCGCGGGAGCAGCCAGTACACCAGCAGGGTGACCGGCAGGAAGGCGAACAGGAAGGTGTAGCTCGTCAGCTGGATGGCGCCCCCTTCGGCGGCAGCATCCTATCAAGCGCGGGCCTCCCGCCGGAGTCGGTGGGAGCGGCGACGCGGCGCGGCCGCTCCGTTATGCTGCGGCCATGAGATCCACCGCCGCACAGATGGCCGCCTTGCTGGGGCTCGAGCCGCATCTCGAAGGCGGCTACTATCTGGAGACGTACCGCGCGGCGCAGACGCTGCGCACGCCGCGCGGCGAGCGCCCGGCCTCCTCGGCCATCCTCTTCCTCATCACCGCCGAGTCGGTGAGCCGCCTGCACCGCCTGAGCGGCGACGAGCTCTGGGTGTACCAGGGTGGCCTGCCTCTGGAGCTGGTGACGATCGCGCCGGACGGCAAGGCGGCGCGGCGCGTGCTCGGCGCCCTCGAGGAGCTCGGACGGAGCGGCGAGCGCGAGCGTCCGCATTCGCCCGGCGCCGCGGCTGAACTGCCGGGCAGCGTGTCCGGCTGGCTGCCACAGGCGCTGGTGCCGGCCGGCAGCTGGCAGGGCGCCCGTCTCGCAGGCGGTCCGCACCTGCCGGCCGACCGTGCCTGGGCGCTCGTCAGCTGCGTCGTCACGCCCGGGTTCGACTTCGCCGACTTCGAGCTCGGCGACCGCGACGCGCTCATCGCCGCGCATCCGCAGCACGCTGAGCTCATCCGCGAGTTGACCTGATCCGGCGGCGCCGCGTCGCGCCGCCCGGCGTGCCCGCGTCCGGACTCGGGGGACCCGTCCGGACCGCGTGATACGCTCGCCGCGACCATGACCAGCGGGGCCGACGCACAGGGGCTGCTCATCAGCGGCCGATTCCCGGAGCTCGAGGACGCGCTCTGCGAGCGTGTCGCCGAGCTCAAGCGCGACGACGCGCTGGCGCCGCTCACCGTTGTCGTCGGGTCGGCCGCCGTACGTACGCGCGTCGGCGATCTTCTGGTGCGGCGGCTCGGGGCGGTCGCCAACTTGAGCGTCGCCACGCTGGGGCGACTGGCCGTGGATCTTGTGGCCGCCGAGCGTGGGGCGCCCCCGGCGGTGCTCGGCGGTCTCGCGCGCGAGCGGCTGGTGCGGCGCCTGGTCGCCGAACGGGCCGGAGACCTCGAGTACTTCCCCCCGGTCGTCGACCGCCCACACTTCGCCCAGGCGCTGGCGGCCACGCTCACCGACCTGCGCGAGGCACGCGTGCCTCCCGAGTCGGCGTGGAGAGAAGCAGTCGCCGCTGCCGCTCCCGCCGCCGCGAGCGGCGCCAAGGCACGCGATCTCGAGCGTCTGTACAAGGCCTTCTGCGCCGAGCTTCAGGAGCGACGGCTGAGCGACGGCGCAGGCGTGCAGGCCGAGGCTGCCGGCGCCCTGTCGGCGCGCCCCCTGCCGGGCGCAGTCATCGTCTTCGGCGTGTACGACCTCAACCAAACGCAGGAGTCACTAGTCCGCGAGTTGATCGCTAACGGCGCCGATGTGTTCGTCCCCGTCGCGGCCGGCGCCGCGAGATCCGCGTTGGCGACGCTCGATGTCGCTCTGGGGCTCGGGCTCGCCGAGAGACGCCTCGGTCCGCCGCCGGCGGAGCGGGACGCTGAGCGGCTTCGCGCCATCTGGGCGGAGGAGACGCCGGACGAGCCCCTCGGGTTCCGGGGCGACGGTTCGCTCGCCGTCGTGTCCGTCTCGGACGAGCGAGCCGAGCTCCGTGAGGCGGTCCGGACCGTCCTCGGCGCCGTCGAGGCGGGGGCGTCGTCCTGGGACTGTGCCTTGGTCGTGCCGCACGGCGAGGCGGTCGAGCTTGCCGCGGCCGCGCTGCAAGAAGCCGGGCTGCCCTTTGCCTGCCGGGTGCCCGACAGGTCCACAGGCCCCCGCCTGCTGGTGCGGCTCGCCGACTGCCTCGCGCCGCCGGCCGGCGAGCCGTTCTCGCGGCGCGCGGTCATCGACCTGTTCGCCGCCGGAGCGCTGCGTGGCGGCGGCGAGCCGGGGGAGACGGCGATGTGGCTGGACGAGGCCCGGCAGGCTGGCGTGGTCGCCGGGCCGGAGCAGTGGACGGACCGGCTCGCGCGCCGCCGGCGCGGGCTGGAGCGGCGCCTGGCCGACCTCGAGGCGAGGGGCGTCGCTGCAGGCGAGGATGATGACGACGAAGTCTCCGGCAAGGCGGAGACGGCCCGACGCCGACTGGCGGCTGTGCGCGGACTCCTGGATGCGGTCGCCGCCTTGGTGCAGGCGTGCGCCGCCACGCCGGAACGCGCCTCCTGGGGCGTGTGGGGCGAGTTCTTCGCCGCTGCGGTCGCCGCCGTGTTCGAGCAGGGTGCCGCCGACGAGGCTCGCGACGCGGCGTCCCGTCTGCAGGGGCTTGCCGTCCTCGATGAGCAGGTCGGCCTGGAGGAGGCCGCGCGGGTGCTCCGGGACCTGCTGGCCGGCGCGCGGGTGCCGCGCGGCCGCACCGGCCGCGACGGCGTGGCCGTGCTCACGCCGCTCGAGCTCCGCGGGCTCAGCTTCCACACCGTGGTGTTCACCGGACTCGCGGAGGGTGGTTTCCCCTCCCGCGGGCGCCCCGATCCGTTACTGGGGGACGCCGAGCGCCGCCGCGTCGGCTCGGCGCTCGGCGTCCGGCTGCCGCTGGCCGAGCAGCGCGAAGCCGAGTCGCTGCTGCTGTTCGCGTTCGCCTGCGAGGCGGCTCGCGAACGGCTCGTCATGCTCGCCCCGCGCTCGGGCGCCGCCGACGGGCGGCTGCGGCTGCCGTCGCGGCTCCTGCTGCGGCTGGCATCCGCGGCTGCCGGTCGTCCGGTCGGGCTCGACGAGTTCCTGGAGGGCGGGCCGCTCGGACCCGTCTGGAGGAGTCTCGCCGGCTCGCCGGGCTTCTCGGAGGATGTCGTGTGGGTCGACGAGCGCGAGCGGGACATCGCCCTGCTGCTGGCGCTCGGCGACGCGGGGCGCCGCGGAGCCGCCCGGTCCGTACGCCGCCGCCGTGCTCGGCGACGGCGACGCCGCCGGGCGACGGTTCGGCGCTTGGCGCTCGGCGCGCAGCGCGGTGCCCGGTCCTTGGGACGGCCTGCTCGGGGCGGGCGCGCGCGCCGCGCTCACGGCGACGCACCCGTTCGACGCCGAGATGCACCCGACGCGACTCGAGCGCTACGTCAGCTGCCCGTTCGCCTTCCTCCTGCGCGACGTGTACCAGCTGCAGGCGCCGGACGAGCCGGGCGATTCTCTCGAGATGGATGCCAGGGAGTTCGGGACGCTGGCCCACGACATCCTCCAGCGTGCCTACCAGCAGGTGATCGACGGCGATCTGCGCCGCGACGGCGCCCTGGCGGCGGTCCTGGCGGCCTGGCAAGCATGCTGCGCCGAAGCCGAGAGCCGGGGCGTCACCGGGGCGGCGCTCTCGTGGGAGGTCCGGCGCGAACTGCTGCTCGAGGACCTCCTCGAGACGGTGCGCCGCGACCGCGTGTTCCTCGATCCGGCGAGCCGTCCCAGCGCCGTCGAATGGCGTTTCGGCGAAGCCGTGGCGCGGCCTGTGGTCCTCGAGCTCCCGGATGGACGCGCCGTCCGGTTCGCCGGGCGTCTCGATCGCGTCGACGAGACGCCGTCCGGTGCGCGCATCATCGACTACAAGTCGGGCGGCGGCGGGGCGGAGCGCAACGGCATCAAGGAACGCCTCAGCGTGCAGCTTCCCGTCTACCGCCTCGCGCTGCGGCAGGCCGGCGAACGCGACTACGCGTCCATCAGCTGCCTCTACCGCCTGGTGACGCGGCGCGGCGGCTTCGAGGACCTCGATCTGCCGCAAGCCGAAGGGCCCTCCACTCACCGGCTGCAGGCACTGGTGGCCACCGCCGTCGCGCTGGTCGACGCCGGCTTGTTCCCGCGCTCCACGCGCCAGCGCTGCGAGTACTGTGACGTGCGCTACGCCTGCGGCGTGTCCGGCTGGGCAAAGGCGCGCAAGCGCGAGCACGAGCTGCTCGACCCCGTCATCGGGCTGCAGTCGCCGGCGGCCGGGGAGGACGGGGATGCCTGACCGTCACGTCTGCGACCAGGACGTCCGCGACCGCGTCACCACGGACCTGGGGATGACCTTCCTGCTCGAGGCCGGAGCGGGCACCGGCAAGACGCGCGTGCTCGTCGACAGGTACGTGAGCTGCGTCCTCGACCCGCTGCGCGGGACCGGCGACGTGCGCACCGTGGCGGCCATCACCTTCACCGAGAAGGCCGCCGGCGAGCTTCGCCAGCGCATCCGCGAGGAGTTCGAGCGGCTGGCGCAGCGGACGTCCGCCGACGCCGGGCGTGCCGCGGTCATCCAGGGCGCTCTCGACGCCCTCGACGATGCGCCCATCAGCACCATCCACGGCTTCGCCGGCCGCCTGCTCCGCGAATTCCCGGTCGAGGCAGGTGTGGACCCCGCCTTCGAGCAACTCGACGCGCTCGGTTCGGACCTCGAACGCGGTCGGCTGTGGGAGGAGTGGCTCGGCGAGCTCGCCGCGGGCGACCCGTCGGTGGGGACGACACGGCGCGGACTCTCGCGGCTGCTGCGAGCCGGCGTGCGCCTCGACTGGCTGCGGACGCTCGCCGTGGGCCCCCGGGGGGTCTTCGGCGAGCGCTACGACCTCGATCCCGAGCCGGAGTCGCTGCCAGAACCGGACCTTCGCGCTTCACTCCCTGAGCTGGTCGCGTCCCTCGAGCAGCTGGGCTCCTTCTGTTCGGTCGCCTGCAGCCGTGACGACGACAAGGGCTGCATCGCCGCCATGGCGCTGGTCGAAGCCGGTCGCGAACTGGCGGCGCGACCTCCCGACGACGGGGATCAGCTGGCCGCCGCGTTCTTCGCGCTTCCCGTCAGGGCGACGTCCACCGCTCCCGGCGGCGCCAAAGGCAACTGGAGCCAGCTGCACGGCGGCAAGGACGAACTGCAGACCCGGTACCGCCAGGCCGCCGGCGTGGTGCTCGCGGCGCGGGAGGCCTACGCCGCCTACCTCACCGCGCTCGCCGTGTCGGTCGCCGACGCGTTCTCGCGCTGGGCGGCAGAGACCCAGCTCTCCCTCGGCCGGCTCGACTTCACCGACCTGCTCGGCTGTCTGCGGGATCTCCTGGCGCGCGACCTCGCCGCGCGGGCGGCGCTGCAGGCTCGCTTTCGCTACCTGCTCGTGGACGAGTTCCAGGACACCGACCCTCTGCAGGCCGAGATCGTGTTCCTCCTGTGCGAGCACGAGCCCGTCGTTCGAGACTGGCGCGAGGCCGTCCTCGAGCCCGGAAAGCTCTTCGTCGTGGGCGACCCCAAGCAGTCCATCTACCGTTTCCGCCGGGCGGACATCGGCATGTACGACCAGGTCCGGCGACTGGTCGCCGGCCAGCCGGATGGGACCGGGGCGCTGGAGGTCATCCGCCAGAACTTCCGCACCACCCCAGCGGTTGTGCAGTGGGTGAACAACGTCTTTGCCGATGTGTTCGACGACGACCGAGAAGAGGGTCGCCAGCCGGGGTACCAGTGGGTCGAGCCGTTCCGGCCTCCGACCGACGGCGCCCGAGTGTCGGTGCTCCTCGGCGACGACTTCGGCGGCGCCGCGGGCGCCGCGGACGCGGCGCGGCAGGGTCGAGGCCCAGGCGCTTGCCGCACTGCTGCTGGCCATGCACGCCGAGGAGCAGGAGCGCTGGAGCGTGCAGGACCGCGCGGCCGGCGGCGACGCCGAGGTGTGGCGCCCGCCACGCTGGGGTGACGTCGCCCTCCTCTTCCGGGCGACCACCGGCCTCGAGACCTACGAGCAGGCGCTTCCGCGAGGCCGGCGTCCCGTACCGTGTCGACGGCGGCAAAGCCTATTTCGCGCGGCGCGAGGTCGACGATGCGCTCCTGTGTCTGCGCGCCGTGGACGACCCGAGCGACGGACCGGCTGTGTATGGCGCGCTGCACTCGTCGTTCTTCGGGTTCAGCGACGACGAGCTCTTCCTCTTCTGGGCCGCGGGCGGACGGTTCGACCTGTTCGCCGCGCAGCCGGAGGCGCACGCGGCGGTCGGCGCGGCGCTCGCGACGCTGCGCGAACTGCACGAGCGCCGCGCGGCGAGCGAGCCGCATGAGCTTGCCGCGGACCTCGTGCGGGTGGCTCGCGCGTCCGAGTTCCTCGCCGCCACGGGTCCCGGAGGCGCCCAGGCCATCGCCAACCTCGAGAAGCTCGTCGACCGCGCCCGCGCCTTCTCCGGAGCAGGTGGGGGCGGTCTCGGGGCGTTCCTCGTCTGGGCGGCCGAAGCAGGCGACGCCTCGGGGGAGCAGGAGTCCCAAGTGGACGACGACGGCGACGTCGTGCACCTGCTCACGATCCACAAGGCGAAGGGTCTGGAGTACCCCATCGTGATCCTCGTCGGGGGCGCCCTTTCCGGCGGCGGCCGCGGCGGCGACCCGATCGTGGATCGCGAGGAGCGGCGGCTGGCGATCAAGCTCAAGGCGGAGCTTCCAGGAGCGCCCGCACGCGACCTCGAGCCACGGCGCTACACGGCGCTCAGGGAACGCGAGAAGCTCATGGAGGCGAGTGAGTCGCGCCGGCTGCTGTATGTGGCCGCCACACGCGCCCGCGACCGCCTGGTCGTTTCGTGCTTCGGCCACCTGACGAACAAGGATGGATCGCCCGCGGCCGTGCTCCTCGGCCCCATCGCCGGCGCGCTGCCCTCGCCGGGGCCGATCAGCGAGGAGTACGAGGACGGCGGCTTGCTGGTGCTGCCGGCGCGCGTGCCGCCGCGCCTCGACGAGCAGGACGGGGCGCCCGACGAGCAGGACCTCGCCGGCGCCCGCAGCGGCTGGCGGGAGCGGCGCGACGCCGTGCTCGATCGCGCCCGGCGCCCGGCGGCGGCGACCAGCCCAAGCGGCCTCGAGCACGTGGACGAGTCGGTGAGCACCGGAGGTCCCGGCGCCCCGGCCGGCCGGGGCAGGGCGCTGGCGCTGGGCTCGGCCGTCCACCGCATCATGGAGTTGTGCGACCTCGGTGACGAAGCGTCCATCACGAGCGTCGCGGCAGCCGTCGCCGCCGAGCTCGAGCGCCCGGATCTCGCTCTCGAGGCGGCGGAGCTGGCCCGGACGTGCTGGCGCGCGGCGCCGGTGCGCGCCGCCGCAGCCGGTCCCGGCGTGGTCTACCGCGAGCTCCCGATCGGTACCCTCGTCGACGATGTCGTGATCAGCGGCGCCATCGACCTCGTCTACCGCGACGGCGAACAGTGGGTGGTGGTCGACTACAAGACCGATCGCGTCACCGAGCCGGAAGTGCTGCGCCAACGCTACCAGCCCCAGGGAGCCGCCTACGCCCTGGCCGTGGAGGCGGCGACCGGAGAGCAGGTCCGCGAGGTGTGCTTCGTGGCCGCGCGCGCGGACGGGGTGGTCGTGCACGTACCCGTCGACGACCGACTGCGCGCAGCGGCGACCCGCGAGATAGGCGCGGCGGCCGGCGCCGGCCGCGCCCTCAGCCCGGACGAGCTCCGGCCCGACTCAGAGGCTCAGCCGAACGCCTGAGTCTGCGCGCGCAGTGGAAGAACCGGGAGAGACACACACATCCCGGTGCGGCGGCGCGGACCGACAGGTCGTGCCCCGCGTCGTCGGCGAGGAGGCTGCTCATGCCCGCGACACTCCAGAAGGTGACTCCGATGCTCTGGTTCGACGGCCAGGCGGAGGAGGCAGCTCAGCTCTATGTCTCCATCTTCCAGGACGCTGAGATCGGCGCCATCAGCCGCCAGCAGGACGGCAGTGCGCTCGTCGTCGAGTTCTCGCTTGCCGGGCAGCGCTTCACCGCACTCAACGGCGGTCCTCACTACACGTTCACTCCGGCGGTGTCGTTCGTGGTGGACTGCGAGACGCAGGAGGAGGTCGACCACTACTGGGACCGGCTGGGCGAGGGCGGTGACCCGGAGGCGCAGCAGTGCGGCTGGCTCGTGGACCGGTTCGGCGTCTCGTGGCAGATCGTCCCGAGGCAGCTCGCCGAGTACATGAGCGACCCCGACGCGGAGAAGGCAGGACGCACGATGCAGGCGATGCTGCAGATGAAGAAGCTGGACATCGCGGGTCTCAAGCTGGCGCACGACGGCGCCGAGTAGGCGCGAGCGATGCGAGGCCGACACCGGGGCGTCGGTCTCGCATGACGTGCCTGTTCGCCGCGAGACCGCCGGCTCATCTTGCGGGTCCGGCTTGACGCGCAGCCCTCCCGGCGGCAACGTCTGAGGTGTGACCGACTCGAACGACAGCCGCTCCGGAGACCTCGTGGCCGGCGCCTTCGCCGCCTGGCTCGACCAGATGCGCGCGTCCTTGCGGGGTGAAGCCGACGCCGACGTGCCCTGTGGCGGCTGCAGCGCCTGCTGCTCCACGTCGCACTTCGTGCACGTCGGCCCCGACGAGGAGGACGCACTCGCGCACATCCCGCGGGAGCTGCTCTTCCCGGCCCCCGGCCTGCCGGCCGGCCATGTGCTTCTCGGCTACGACGAACGTGGGCGCTGCCCGCTGCTGGACGACGGCGGCTGCTGCACGGTCTACGCTCACCGGCCGCTCACCTGCCGGATGTACGACTGCCGCGTCTTCGCCGCTGCGGGGATCGGTGCGGATCGCGAAGAGATCTCCCGGAGGTCGCGGCGCTGGCGCTTCACGTGCCCGGAGTCGCGCGACCGCGACGAGCTCGCCGCCGTGCGCGCGGCCACGCGCTTCGTGCGCGACAATGCGGCCGCGTTCCCCGCCGCCGCCGCGCCCGACGACCCGGTGCGGCTGGCGGTGCTCGCGGTCCGGGTCGCCGACCTGTTCCTGCCGGGCGGCCCCGCGGCGGAGGGCTCCGGGGCCGATGCAGCCGCGATGGCCGCGGCCGTCGCCCGCGCCAGTGAACGAGCCTGAGGGAGTGACCGCCGGCCCATGAACCAAGAGCTGCCGGCGATGCCTTTCGCGGCCTGGCTGCGGTCGACCATCGCCACGCTGGAGGACGACGCGCCCGCCGACGTGCCGTGCGGAAGCTGCAACGCTTGCTGCCGCACCTTTCACCAGATCCACCTGCGCCCCGGCGAGAAACAGGCGCGCCGGCGGCTGCCGAAGGAGTACCTCTCCGTCGCGCGTGGCTTGCCGCCGGGGTACCTTCTTCTGGGCTACGACGAGACCGGATCGTGCCCGGTGCTGGTCGAGGGCCGGTGCACGATCTACGAGCACCGGCCCCTGGTCTGCCACACCTACGACTGTCGCCTGTACGCCGCGACCGGTGTGGAGCCCGACCGGGCCCAGATCGCGGCCCAAGTGCGGCGCTGGCGCTTCAGCCACTCCCGGGCGGAGGATCGCCGGCTGCAGGACGCCGTCCATGCGGCGGTGCGCTTCATCCGCGAGCAGCCGGCGTGCCTGCCCGGTGAGGCGGCGCGGCGGCAACCGATCCGCGTCGCGACCCTGGCCGTCGCCGTACACGCGAAGTTCCTGGAGGACGCCACGGTCGGTCTGCGGCGGAGACCGGTGCGGGACCGGGACCGGCTTCTGGCCGTCGCGGGGGCCAACGAAGACCTGTTCGGCGACGGCTGAGTTGCGGCGGCCCGCGGCCGAAGCTCGCGCCGGACGAAGTCGCCGCCACGTGAGTGCGCCGGCGCCGCCATACGCTTGACGCCCCTCGGCCGCCGCGCGTACCCTGTGGGCGGCCGCCGGCGCCCGCCGGCGGGAGTCGACCGAGGGGGCGTGATGGGCAAAGAGCTTTCCATCCTCGCGCACGACACGGTCGACCAGCCTCCTCCAGCCACCTGCGGCTGAGCGCCGGCTGAGCGCCCCCGGGCGCGGCTCCGGCGCATGCCCGCCCGCAGTCGGGCGGACCCATCCATGCACGGGCGCGCACTCGGCGCGCCGCACAGCGATCGTCCAGCATCGCGCCCGAGCGCCCGTCACTTCCGCGTTGACCGCATGGTAGAGTCTCGGCCAGGGCTGCATATTCCGTATGCATGAATGAGAACCAGCGCCGCCAGGCGCGAATCACGTGGACAGGAGCGAGACATGATCAAGGTCGCTGAGTGGGGCACCGGCATGATGGGACAGGGTCTTCTGGGCTACATCCTTGATCGGCCGAAGGACATCGATCTCGTCGGCGTCATCGTCACCAACCCCGCCAAGGAGGGGAAGACCGTCGGTGAGCTCCTCGATCGCCCGTGCGACGTCAAGATGACCATCGACTTCGAGGCCGTCCTCGCCAAGAAGCCGGATGTGGTCTGCATCAACACACAGTCCAACCTCGACGAGGTCGAGCCGCAGATCATCCCGGCGCTCAGGGCCGGCTGCAACGTCATCTGTATCGCCGAGAAGATCTCCTTTCCGTGGGCGAGCGATCCCGGGCGCGCCGATCTGTTCGACCGCGTGGCCAAGGAGAACGGCGTCAGCATCCTCGGCACCGGCATCAACCCCGGGTTCGTGCTCGACGCCCTCATCGTCATGTGGAGCTCGATCTGCCTGCGCGTCGACTCCATCGAGGCCTCGCGCGTCAACGATCTCTCGCCGTTCGGGCCGACCGTGATGGTCGGCCAGGGCGTGGGTACCACAGTCGAGCAGTTCGAGAAGGGCGTCGCCGACGGCAGCATCGTCGGCCACATCGGCTTCCCCGAGTCCATCGAGCTCATCGCCAAGGCGCTGGGCTGGACGATCGACGAGATCGTCGAGACGCGCGAGCCGATCGTCACCGAGGTGGAGCGCTCCACCCCGCACGTGCACGTCCCCGCCGGCTGGGTCGCCGGGCTGCAAGCAGGTCGGCAAGGGCTACAGCGACGGCGAGCTCAAGATCCACCTCATCCACCCGCAGCAGATCCACCCCGAGATGGCGGACCAGGGCACCGGCGACTACATCAAGATCACCGGCGACCCCAACGTGAACATGGTGAACTCCCCCGAGATCCCGGGCGGCAAGGGCACCTACGCCAGCACCGGCAACTACATCCCGCTCATGAAGGACGCGAAGCCCGGCATGCTCACCGTGGTCGACATGCCGCTGCCGCGCTTCTGGACGCCGACGATCTGAAGGGACTGATCCGCGTGACGGACGAGATCCGCGCCCGCGAGGGCGACTGGGTCGAGGTCGAGTGCAAGCTGCTCGACCCGGCCGATCGCAGCAAGAACCTCCCGCCGGAGACGGCGGAGAAGCCGCTGATGATGTGGGTCAAGGGATTCGCCCTGGGTGAGGCGGCAAAGGGCGAAGAGCTCACCATCGAGACGATCACCGGCCGCACGGTCACCGGTGCTCTCTCGGTCGTGAACCCCGGCTACTACATCACCTACGGCGACCCCATCCCGGAGCTGACGCACGTCGGCCGCGACCTGCGCGCCCGGCTCGCGGCCTACAGAGCGGCCGAAGGCGGTGAGCGCTGATGGCCACCAAGTTCGACGCCATCATGGCGCGTCGCGGCGAGATCATGCGCAAGGCACTCGGCATGGATTACAGCGAGTTCGAATTGAGCCCAGTCGCCTTCGACTACGAGCGCATGATGGCCTCCGGCGGCTTCGATCTCGACGAGATCGTCGCGATCCAGCGGCGTGCCGGCGTCGGGAGCACGCCGCTGCTCGAGCTGCGCAACCTCACCGACCTCGTGCGCAGCGTGAGTGAGCCTGGCAAGGGCGCGCGCATCTTCGTCAAGGACGAGGCCGCCAACCTGGCCGGCGCCTTCAAGGACCGCCGTGCCAGCGTCAGCATCCACGTGGCAAAGGAGAAGGGCTACGAGGGCGTCATCGCGGCGACGTCGGGCAACTACGGCGCCGCCGTCGCCAGTCAGGCGGCGCGCAACGACCTCAAGTGCATCATCGTCCAGGAGACGTTCGACAGCCGCCACATCGGCCAGCCGGAGATCGTCGAGAAGGGGCGCGTCTGCGAGGCCTACGGCGCCGAGGTCGTGCAGCTGACCGTCGGTCCGGAGCTCTTCTTCCACATGGTCGAGCTGCTCGACGTGACCGGCTACTTCGCGGCCTCGCTCTACAGCAGCTTCGGCGTGAGCGGCATCGAGACCTTGGGCCTCGAGATCGCCCGTGAGATGGAGACGCTCACGGGCGCGTATCCGACGCATGTCGTGATCACTCACGCCGGCGGCGGAAACACGACCGGCACCGCTCGCGGCCTGGAGCGCGCCGGCGCGACCGACACGCAGATCATCAGCGCCTCGGTCGACCTCAGCGGTCTGCACATGGCAAGCGACGACGACTTCAACCGCAAGAGCTTCACCACCGGACACACCGGGTTCGGCGTGCCGTTCGCCACCTGGCCGGACCGTGCGGACGTGCCGCGCAACGCGGCGCGGCCGCTGCGCTACATCGACCGCTACCTGACGGTGACTCAGGGCGAGGTGTTCTACATCACCGAGGCCATGGCCAAGCTCGAGGGCCTCGAGCGCGGCCCCGCCGGCAACACCGCCATGACCGCGGCGGTGAGCCTCGCCCGCGACCTGCCGCGCGATGCCACCGTGGTCGTGCAGGAGACGGAGTACACCGGCGCCGGGAAGCACCACTGGAGCCAGCTCAACTTCGCCAGGGAGATGGGAGTCGGCGTGTGCTCGGGCGACCCGAAGAACAACGTCCCCGGCAAGGTCATCGTCATTCCGCGGGCGATCGAGCAGATACGCGCCAAGGACTTCGACGTGGCGCGCATGCGTAAGAGTTACATCCGCAACGCGCTCAAGAACGCCCCCGAGGGCTACGTACCGACCTCCGACGACGTCGAGTTCCTCGCCGCCGACACGAAGTCCGACCCGGAGACGGTCCAGGCGACGCTGGTCGAGCTCAAGGAGAGTTGAGATGGCCCGCGAGGACACGTACCTGAAGATCAGCGGACACCTCGCCGCTCTCACCGACGAGGAGCTGGAGGCGCGCTTCTGGGAGCTCGCGCAGCGGGTCGTCGACCCGATGGTCGAGCTCGCCCGCACGCACACCTCGCCCAGCATCGAGCGCTCCGTGCTGATGCGCATGGGGATCGACTCGCCGACCTGCATGGCGGTGGTCGGTGAGTGCGAGAAGCGCGGCCTGCTGGGGCACGGCGCCGGTCACGTGGTGCTGCACTGCGCGGGCCACTGGGACTGCGCCACGCCGGAGGCCGCGCGCAAGCTCGCGGCCGGCGAGGGTTGGGACGTCGCCCTGGCAAAGTGGGGAGGAGCGCGATGACCGCCATGCCGCCCCTCGACCCCGACCAGAAGCTCGACCTCGCCGCTCTTCTCGAGGGCATCGAGGACTACCGACCGCGGCGTAAGGGCTGGCGCTGGCGCGAGCCGGTGCCCGACCAGAGGCTGCACAAGTTCGTGTACAAGGAGACGTCGAAAGGCCTCAAGCGCAGCATCCCGCTGCCGGCGGCCCACTACTTCGGTGACATCGATCCGCAGCCGGACTGCGTGGTGACCACGGAGATCGCCTCCGGACGCTTCGAGGACGACATCCGCCGCATGCGCATGGCGGCCTGGCACGGCGCCGATCACATGATGGTGATCCGCACCGCCGGGCAGAGCCACATGGACGGGTTGCTCGAGGGCACGCCCGAGGGCGTGGGCGGCATCGCCGTCACCCGCAAGCAGGTGCGCGCCACGCGCAAGGCGCTCGACCTCATCGAGGACGAGGTGGGCCGGCCGATCAACTTCCACAGCTACGTCAGCGGTGTGGCCGGCCCCGAGATGGCCGTCATGTTCGCCGAGGAGGGCGTCAACGGCGCCCACCAGGACCCGCAGTACAACGTCCTCTATCGCAACATCAACATGTACCGCAGCTTCGTCGACGCGGCGGTGGCCAAGCATGTCATGGCGAGCGTACGCATGGCGCAGATCGACGGCGCCCACAACGCCAACGCCACCGCCGTCGAGGCCTGGAACGTGATGCCCGAGCTGCTCGTGCAGCACGCCATCAACTCGGCGTACTCGGTCTCCGTGGGGATGGCCAAGGAGGACATCTGCCTGAGCACGGTGCCTCCCGACGCGGCGCCGGCGCCGTGCATGCGCATGGACCTGCCCTATGCGCTCGCCCTGCGCGACCTGTTCGGCGAGTACAAGATGCGCGCCCAGGAGAACACGCGCTACATGGAGGCCGACAGCCGCGACGCCACCGTCAGCCACGTGATGAACCTCATGATCAGCCGGCTCACCAGCGCCGACATCCAGAGCACGATCACGCCCGACGAAGGCCGCAACGTGCCCTGGCACTACAACAACGTCGCCGCCGTGGACACGGCCAAGCAGAGCCTCGTCGGCATGGACGGACTGCGCGAGATGGTCAAGCTCGACCGCGACGCGCCCGAGCTCAAGCAGAAGGTGCGCGAGATCAAGGAGCGCGCCGTCCTCTTCCTCGAGGCGATGCTCGAGGACGGCGGCTACTTCGGCGCCGTCGAGCAGGCGTACTTCGTCGACTCGGGCATCTACCCTGAGACGCACGACGACGGCATCGCGCGCAAGAGCGACGGCGGCGTGGCGGCGGGCACGATCGTGCCGCGCGCCGCCGACTACCTTGCGCCCGTGTGTCATCACTTCGGCGTGAACCACCTGCCGGACGGCTACGGAGACGCGGCGGAAGGCGGCGCGGCCGCGGCGCACAAGCCCTGCGACCTCATCGGCGGCTGCACGCTGTGCGACGCCGAGAAGGTGCCGTTCATCGACGAGCTCGACCCCGAGGACAACGTCGAGGCGCGGCTCGCGCAGACGGCGGAGCTCCGGGAGAAGGGCCTCCTCAAGCCGGAGGTGGAGTGGGCCGCCGACGGCTGGGTCGTGGTCACGCTGTTCCTGCCGGCGGCGCCGCGCGTCGCGGAGTTCGCGGCGCTCGAGTTCGGCAAAGCCATGAACCTGCAGGAGTGTGAAGTCATCAACAAGCAGGTCATGCATCCGGCCGAGGGCACGCTGATCGAGATGAAGGGCCGGCTGGACGTGGTCGTCGACCCGGCCCGTCTCGTGATCCCGCCGGAGCCCGAGGTGATGAGCGACGAGGAGATCAAGGCGTTCGTCGTCGAGAAGGGCCTCAAGTGCGTTGCCGCCACGGTCGGCGAGGACGAGCACTCCGTCGGCATGCGCGAGATCATCGACATCAAGCACGGCGGTCTCGAGAAATGGGGCTTCTCGTGTGAGTACCTCGGCACCTCGGTGCCGGTCGAGAAGGTGCTGGACGCGGCCATCGAGCACGCCGCCCAGGTCGTCCTCATCAGCACGATCATCACGCACGGCGACATGCACCGGAACAACATGGAGAAGCTCGCCGACCTGGCCGTGGAGAAGGGCGTGCGCGACAAGCTGCTGCTCATCTCCGGCGGCACCCAGGTCACCGACGAGCTCGCTCGTGGCTGGGGGATGGACGCAGGCTTCGGGCGCGGGGCCAAGGGCATCGGCGTCGCCTCGTTCGTCGCAAAAGCGATGACCGATCGCGGGATGTGAGTGACGCGCTCGCGCGACAGGTGCACGGGGACGCTGCGCGCCGGGGCGGGGGAGAGCCGGTGACGGCCGCCCCCCGCCCCGTCGACGCTCTCGTCGCCGAGATCGGCTCGACGACCACTGTCGTCTCGGCGTTCGTCGGGCTGCGCGAGTACCCCGCGGCGACGCCCGGTCTTGTCGGGCAGGGAGTCGCCGCCACGTCGGTCGCCGACGGCGACGTCACCATCGGCGTGAACGCCGCCCGGGCGCGGCTCGAGGCGGCCACCGGGCCGCTCGTGCCCGAGCTCACGCTGGCGACCAGCTCGGCCGCCGGTGGCCTGCGCATGACCGTCCACGGCCTCACGCAGCGCATGACGGCGATGGCGGCGCGGGAGGCCGCGCTCGGGGCCGGCGCGGTGGTCAAGTACCAGACCGCGGGCCGCCTGCGTGCCCACGACCTGCGTGAGATCGACGCCGTCAAGCCCAACCTGATCTTGCTGGCCGGCGGTGTCGAGGGCGGCGACTGCGACACCATCCTGTTCAATGCCGAGCAGCTCGAGCGCCTCGAGGCGCGCCCGATCGTCGTCTACGCGGGCAACTCCGTCGTCTGCGGCGACGCGCAGGAGTTGCTGCAGCGCGTCGGCTTCAAGGTCAAGCTCACCAGCAACGTCTATCCGGCGGTCGACGAACTCGACATCGTGCCGGCCAGAGGCGTGATCCACGACGCCTTCGAGGAACACATCACGCACGCGCCGGGCATGGAGCGCATCGGTGAGCTGGTGAGCGGCAGGATCCTGCCCACGCCGGGCGCGGTGCTCATCGCCGCCGAGCGGCTGGCCGAGGACCTGGGTGACCTCGTCGTCATCGACGTCGGCGGCGCGACCACCGACGTGCACTCCATCACCGACGGCAGCCCGGAGTTCGCGGCACTCATGATCGAGCCGCAGCCGCACAGCAAGCGGACGGTCGAGGGCGACTTGGGCACCTACGTGAGCGCCGGGCACGTCGTCGAGATGCTGGCCGCACAGGAGCGCCCGCGTGCGCCTGCCGCCGCCGCTGCCCACGACGCAGGAGGAGGTCGCGGCGGCGCTGACCCTGACGCACTTCGCTGCCGTCACCGGCGTGCAGCGGCATGCGGGGCAGCTCGCGCATCTCTACACGCCGACCGGCCGGCAGACGGTCGCGCGCGGGCGCGACCTTACCGCCTGCCGGATCGTCATCGGCACCGGCGGCGCGCTCACGCGCCTGCCCGGAGGCGAGGCCGTGCTCGCGGACACGCGCGCCAGGAGCGGCGGCGGGGAGCGGCTTCTGCCGCCGCCGGACGCGCACGTCGCCCTAGACCGCGACTACATCTTCGCCTGTTGCGGCGCGCTGCTGCAGCACTTCGCGGCGGAGGCCGTCACGGCGCTGCTGCGCTCCAGCGCCGGCCTCTGAGACTTCGCGCGCGGAGCCCGTCCTTCGGCGGCGCTGGGTCCCCCGGTCGTGTCGGCAGGCTCGAGGCCGGGCGTTCTCTTGTCCCGCTACGTCATGTCCGGCCCCGCCCGACTCAGGTTTCGGCCGTTTCTTGACGATAGCCTCAAGAGGCGGGATCGGCTGCGCCGGCCCAAGCGGTGGCGCGCTCGGGCCGCGGACGCGGGTTGCCGCTCGCTTGGAGTGGTCCAGGGAAGACCGGACGCGAGGGAGGGGCGATGCACGCGAGAGGCTCGAGGATCGTCGCGCCGCTGGTGCTTGCCGCGGCGCTGATCGCGGTCTCGCTGGCGGCCCCTTTGGCATGGGCGGCGGGACCGCAACTCAAGGCGGCGCCACTCAGTGACGAGTTCGTGCGCTACCGGGCCGACCTCAAGGTGAGGCGCAGCCTTGGGCTGGACCTGGTGGTCGGATCTCGGCCGGGCCTGGTGCCGGCTCCCGTGGATCCCCCGGCGCTCGGAGGTGCTCGCCTGGATGCGGCGCGCGGCGCGTACCCGGCATCGTACGATCTGCGGGCCGTCAGCAAGGTCTCGCCGGTGAGGGATCAGGGCCCCTTGGGCACCTGCTGGACGTTTGCGACCCTGGCCTCGCTCGAGTCCAGTCTCCTGCCTGGGGAGCTGCACGACTTCTCGGAGGACAACGTCGCACTGAACGCCGGTTTTGACACCGGGGGCACCCCGGCGCAGAAATACGACCACGGCGGCAACTACGCCATGTCGACGGCGTACCTCATCCGCTGGGGCGGCCCTGTCGAAGAGAGCGAAGATGCCTATGGTGATTCTTACACCCCACCCGGACTGGCGGCGGACGAGCATGTCCAGGAGGTCCTGTACGTGCCCGGCGGGGCCGACGCGACCGACACCGCGAACATCAAGTACGCGCTGACCACCTACGGAGCTGTGGCCACGGAGATCGACTGGGAAGGCGAGTACTACTCCAACCCCAAGTACGGCGGCACGGGCGGCTTCTACGACCACGGGACCGGCTCCTCGAACCACGCGGTGACGATCGTCGGCTGGGACGACGACTTCGCCGCCTCCAAGTTCACCTCCACGCCGCCCGGCCCTGGGGCATGGCTCGTGAAGAACAGCTGGGGCACGGAGTGGGGCTGGTCCGGCTATTTCTGGGCGTCCTACTATGACCAGCACTGCGGGACGGACAACGTGTTCAACGCCGTCTTCGAGGGTGCGCAGGCGCCCAGCACCTACAGCGACGTCTACTCCTACGATCCCCTCGGGCAGACCGGCAGCGTGGGCTATGTCGGCGCCACGACCGCGTGGGCCGCCAACGTGTTCACGGCGAGGCGGAGTGAATCGGTCGCCGCCGCAGGCTTCTTCACGACCGTGCCCGACACGTCCTACACGGTCTACGCCGGCCCCTCGCTCGGGTCGCTGCAGGCGAGGGGGTCTGGCTCCATCAGCATGCCCGGTTATCACACCGTCGCCTTCTCCTCGCCGATAGCAGTGAGCGGCGGCGGCACCTATGCGGTGGCGGTGAGCCTGACGGCGCCGGGCGACGACCCCTCCATCGCCGTCGAACGCGCCGTATCCGGCTACAGCTCGACCGCCACGGCGTCGCCGGGTCAGAGCTTCGTCAGCAGCAGCGGTACCAGCTGGATCGACATCACCACGTGGGACGGCACGGCCAACGTCTGCCTCAAGGCCTACACGACGTCGGCGACGCCCACCCCGACGCCCACCCCGACGCCCACGCCGACGCCCACGCCGACGCCCACCCCCGTAGCGGGCGACGACGACACCGTCGGCCCGAGGTGCGCGGCCAAGAACGTCAGGGTCAGGCGCGGCCGGACGTGCAGGCTACCTCTCAGAGTCTACGATGCGCTCAGCGCCAAAGTGACGAAGCGGCTCGTGATCCAGACGAAGTCCGGCAAGACCAAGATGCGCTGGTCGACGGGCTACCGAGCAAGCTACAGCGGCTGGCGGTACCTGAAGTACAGGTGTCGCCTGCCCAAGGGCAACTACCGGATCGTCGTGACCGGCAAAGACCTCGCCGGCAACAAGGCGAGCGTGATCGGCAAGGCGACGCTCAGGGTGAGATAGACGGACTGCGGCGCGTCGAGCCTGAGGCTCTGTCGTCGGCCGTGCGCGCCGACGCCGGCCTCGGAACTGTCGGCCTTCCGTCCCGGCGCAGTGTGATGCTTGGGCGGCCCACGGGCATCCACAGTGCACATGAAGACACAGGCCGTACATCCGGCGCTCGCGCCGTTCACGCCGCAGGTCCGTGAGTGGTTCGCGAGGGCGTTTGCGGAGCCGACACCCGCACAGGTCCAGGCGTGGCCCGCCATCTCCGCCGGCGCCCACACGCTCGTCTCGGCGCCCACCGGCTCCGGCAAGACGCTCGCCGCCTTCATGTGGGCGCTCGACCGTTTCGTCGCCGACCCGCCGCCGGCGGACGCTCGCGAGCGGAAGCTGCGGCTGGTCTACATCTCGCCGCTGAAGGCGCTCGGGTACGACGTGGAGCGCAATCTGCGGGCGCCGCTGCGCGGCATCGGCGCCGACGTGCGCATCGGCGTGCGTACCGGGGACACGCCGCAGCGTGAGCGGGCGGCGATGCTGCGCAGGCCACCCGACGTGCTCATCACCACGCCGGAGTCGCTCTACCTCATGCTCACCTCGCAGGCACGGGAGATCTTCACCGGCGTGCGCTGGGTGATCGTCGACGAGATCCACGCGGTAGCGCAGACCAAGCGCGGCGCTCATCTGGCGGTGACGCTGGAGCGGCTGGCCGAGCAGGCGGGCCGTGACGTGCAGCGGATCGGCCTCTCTGCCACCCAGCGCCCGCTCGACGAGGTGGCGCGGTTCCTCGTCGGACCCGGCCGCGAGTGCCGCATCGTCGACGCCGGGGTGCGCAAACCCCTCGACCTGCGCATCCACGTGCCCGTGGAATCCATGGTCGAGCCGGACGCGCCGCTGGAGCTCGACGCCGTCCCCGGCGGCGAGGCGACCAGGCGCAGCATCTGGCCGGCCATCTATCCGGAACTGCTGCGCCTGGTCCGCGAGCACCACTCGACCCTCGTCTTCGTCAACAACCGTCGCGCGGCCGAGCGCATCGCGCTGCGCCTCAACGACCTCGCGCGGCAGGGGGCTGAGGAGCTTGGGGAGGAGACGCGCGAGATAGCCCGCGCCCACCACGGCTCACTTGCCCGGGAGGAGCGCGTCCTCATCGAGGACCTGCTCAAGGCGGGCACACTGCCCTGCCTGGTCGCGACCTCGTCACTTGAGCTCGGCATCGACATGGGCGCCGTGGACCTCGTCGTGCAGGTGGAATCGCCGAAGTCGGTGACCCGGGGCCTGCAGCGCATCGGCCGCGCCGGTCACGGCGTGGGCGAGGTGTCGCGCGGCCGGATCTTCCCCAAGTTCCGCGCCGACCTCCTCGAGTGCGCGGTGGTGGCGCGGCGCATGCGCGAGGGGCTCATCGAGTCCACGGTCGTCCCGCGCAACCCACTGGACGTGCTCGCGCAGCAGGTGGTCGCCATCGCGGCAACGGCCGGGGAGGAGGGCGTGGCGGTCGCCGACCTTCACGCCCTGGTCAGGCGCACGTGGACCTACGCCGATCTCGAGCTCCGACAGCTCGAGAACGTGCTCGACATGCTCGACGGCCGCTACCCCTCACAGGAGTTCGGCGAGCTGCGGCCGCGGATCGTCTGGGACCGCATCGCCCAGACGATCAGGGCCCGCGCCGGCGCGCGGGCGCTCGCTGTGGCCAACGCCGGCACCATTCCCGACCGCGGCCTCTTCAGCGTGAACCTGCCCGACGGCCGCCGTGTGGGTGAGCTGGATGAGGAGATGGTCTACGAGGCGCGCGCCGGCCAGACGTTCCTGCTCGGCGCGACGTCCTGGCGCATCGAGCAGATCACCCGCGACCGGGTAGTGGTCACACCGGCGCCGGGCGCGCCCGGCGCGGTGCCGTTCTGGCACGGAGAAGGCATCGGCCGCCCCCGGGAGCTCGGCGAGGCCATCGGGGCGTTCGCACGCGTGGCCGTGCGCGAGGACGAGGAGACGCTGCAGCGCGACTACGACCTCGACCGGCGCGCCGCCTCCAACCTGCTCGCCTTCTTGGGCGAGCAGGAGGCGGCGACGGGCGTCGTGCCCTCCGACAGGACGCTCGTCGTCGAGCGCTTTCGCGACGAGATCGGCGACTGGCGGCTGTGCGTGCTCTCGCCCTACGGCGGTCGCGTGCACGCCGCGTGGGCGCTGGCGCTCTCGGCGCGCATCCGCGACGGCTTCGGCCTTGAGGCGGACGCGATCTGGTCGGACGATGGGATCATCGTGCACCTGCCGGACGCCGACGATCCCCCGGGGGCCGAGCTGGTTCTCGTCGACCCTGAGGAGGCCGAGGACCTGGTGGTGGCCGAGCTCGGCGGCAGCGCCCTGTTCGGCGCCCGCTTCCGCGAGAACGCGGCGCGCTCGCTGCTCATCCCGCGTGCCTACCCCGGACGCCGCACTCCGCTCTGGCAGCAGCGTCTCAAGGCGCAGTCCCTTCTCGAGGTGGCGCGGCGCTATCCCCAGTTCCCGGTGATCCTCGAGACGTACCGCGAGTGTCTGCGCGACGTGCTCGACGTACCGGGACTCCAGGACCTGCTGCGCCGCCTGCACACACGCGAGATCTCCCTGGTCGAAGTCGAGACGCAGACTGCGTCGCCGTTCGCCTCGTCGCTCCTGTTCGACTATGTGGCGACCTACATGTATGAGGGAGACACCCCCGCCGCGGAGCGGCGCGCCGTGGCGCTGTCTCTCGACCGCGAGCTCCTGCGCGAACTGCTGGGGCAGGAGGAGCTGCGGGATCTCATCGACGCGGGCGCGCTGGAACAGGTGGAGGACGAACTACAGCAGCGCTCCGAGCATTTGCGGGCGCGGGACGCCGACGCGCTGCACGAGGTCCTGCGGCGCGTCGGCGACCTGACGGCGGCCGCGGCGGCGGAGCGCGCGCAGCCGCCGTCCGCGGCCGATTCGTGGCTGGCCCAACTCGAGGACGAACGGCGCGCCGTGCGCGTGCGCCTCGGCGGCGAAGAGCGCTGGATCGCCGCCGAGGACGCCGGGCTGTACCGCGACGCTCTCGGCGTCGTGCCGCCCGGCGGCCTGCCGGACGCGTTCCTCGGGGACGTTCCCGAGCCCATGCTCAGCCTGCTGCGGCGTTTCGCGCGCACCCACGGCCCCTTTGAGTCGGGCGACGTACGCACTCGCTACGGCGTCGACGCCGACCCCGCGCTCAAGGAGCTCGAGCGCGCCGGCGAGCTCGTGCTCGGCGAGCTCCGGCCACTCGGCACGCAGCGCGAGTGGTGCGACCCGGAGGTCCTGCGCCGTCTGCGCCGGGCCTCACTGGCCGTACTGCGCAAGGAGATCGAACCGGTCGCCCAGGCGACGCTGGCCCGGTTCGCGCCCGCGTGGCAGGGCGTCGACCGTCACGCGTCCGCCGGCGCCGGGGTGGAGCGTCTGCGCGACGTGTTGGCTTCGCTCCAGGGCCTGCCGCTCGCCCCCGAGCTGTGGGAGAGAGACGTCCTGCCGCGCCGGTTGGGCGCCTACTCGCCGTACTGGATGGACGAACTGTGCGCGAACGGAGAAGTGGTCTGGGTGGGCGCCGGGCCGGTCGGCGGGCGCTCCGGGCGGGTCGCGCTCTACTTCCGCGACGACGCGCCTCTGCTCGGCCCGCCGCCGGGCAACGCCGCGCGGCCCGCCGGCGAGGTCCACGAGGTCCTCCGAGAACGGCTCGGTCGCGGCGCCTGCTTCTTCTCCGACCTGCTCGTCGAGTATCCCGGCCTGGGCGCCGAGGAGCTGCGCGAGGCGCTGTGGGACCTCGTCTGGGCCGGGGAGGCGACGAACGACGCCTTCGGGCCATTGCGCTCGCACGGCGCCAAGACGTCGGGCGCGGCGGCGCGGTCGCGGCGTGCAGCCTCGGGGCGCTTCCGTCGCCGGGCCCGCGGGACGCCGCCGCTCCAGGGCAGGTGGTCGCTGGCCGACGACGTCTTTCGTTCGCGCGCGGCCGACCCCGAGGCGCGGAGGCGCGCCTGGGCTGAGCTGCTGCTCGAGCGTCACGGAGTGCTCACGCGAGAACTGGTGCGCGCCGAGGGGTTCCCGGGTGGATTCGCGGCTCTGTACCCGGCGCTGGCGGCGCTCGAGACGCTTGGGGCGGCCCGGCGCGGCTACTTCGTGGAGGGCCTGGGCGGCGCCCAGTTCGCGTTGCCAGGCGCCGTCGAGCGGCTCCGCGGGCAGCAGGAGGCGGCGGAGACTGCACTCGTCATCGCCACCGCCGATCCGGCGCAACTCTACGGCGCCGGCCTGCGCTGGCCGGATGCCGAGGCGCGGCCGCCGTCACGGCGCCCCGGCGCCCACCTGGTCACAGTCGGCGGACGTCCGGCGCTGTCGGTCCACGCCGGCGGCCGCGCGATGCGAGGCGTCGGCCGCGAGGACGATGTCCAACCGGCCCTCGAGGCCTTGGCCGCCGCCGTCCGTGCGGGGCGCCTGCGCCGGCTCGCGCTGGACACGATCGACGGCGAGCCGGCCGTCGTCAGCCCACTCGCCGGGCGCCTCGTCGCGCTGGGCTTCCGTCGCGGCTTGCACGACTTCGCCCTGGGGCCCGGCGATGCCTGAGGGCGACACCATCCATCACGCCGCCCGGCGCGTCGGCGCCGTGCTCTCCGGGCACGTGCCCGACGCCATCGGCACGCCACACCCGCGGTTCGGCTGCGATCGCTGGCCCGAGCGCCTGGCGGGGCGCAGGGTCGAGGCGGTCGACGCGGTCGGCAAGCATCTGCTCCTGCGCTTCGAGGGCGGGCTCGTCATCCACTCCCACCTGCGCATGACGGGGACCTGGAGGGTGCTGAGGAGCGGCCAGCGCTGGCCACGGTCGCCGCGCTCCGCCTGGCTCGTCATCCGTCGCGGGGAAGACGAGGTGGTCCAGTTCAACGGACCGGTGCTCGACCTGCTCACGGCGGCGCGTGTGCGGACGGACCCGCGCCTGGCGAACCTCGGTCCTGACCTCGTCGCGCCGGAGCCGTTCGACGAGGCGAAGTTCCTCCGCCGTCTGCGCGAGGACGACCCGACCAGGACGCTCGGCGACGCGTTGCTCGACCAGCAGATCGTCGCCGGCATCGGCAACTTCTGGAAGTCGGAGGGCTGCTGGCTCGCGCGCATCGACCCGTGGCGGCCGCTGGCGCGGGTGAGCGACGAGGAGGCGCTCGCCGTCGTGCGCTCGGTCCGGCCGCTCATGCAGCAGTCGGCCGACCGTGGGCGGCAGGGCCTGTTCCGGACGATCTACGACAAGGCGGGCCTTCCGTGTCCGCGCTGCGGCGCCCCATCTCTCATCCGGGCTCGAGGCCAAGGCGATCACAACCGCACGACGTACTGGTGCCCCTCCTGTCAGCGCTGAGCGCGTGTGTCCCGAGTGCACGCGAGACCGCCGCTCGGGCGCTACGCGCATGAGGCCGGCGGACGCGGGTGTGGCGTGCAACGGCTCTTGGCGCTTGCGCGGACCTCTCGCCGGCTATACCCTTCTGCATACGTCTTATGCACTGGAGGGTCATGCCGGCGAGAGCCACGATCACCGTCGATCTGGGTAAGGTGCGCGCGAACGCGCGCGCCGTCGTCGATCATCTGCCCGGTATCTCCGTCGTCGCCGTCACCAAGGTCACCTGCGGCTCGCCGCAGGTGGGCCGTGTGATGCTGGCCGGCGGTGCCCGGGCGCTGGGCGACTCACGCCTGGAGAACGTCCAGCGCCTCCGAGACGCCGGCCTGACGGCGCCCATCTGGCTGCTGCGGGCGCCGCCGCCGGAGTTGGCCGGCGAGACCGTCCAGCTCGCCGACGTCTCGCTTGAGAGCGAGCTCGAGACGGTGGTGGCTCTGGACAACGCCGCCGCCGCCGCGGGGCGGCGTCACGCGATCGTCGCCATGGTCGACCTCGGTGACCTGCGCGAGGGCATGCTGCCGGCGGCACTGCCGGCGTTCCTCGAGCGCGTCAACGCCATGGATCACGTCGACATCGCCGGCATCGGCGTCAATCTCACCTGCTACGGGGCGATCGTCCCCGACGAGGAGAACCTCGGCCGTCTGGCCGAGCTGGCCGCGCAGAGCGTCAAGCAACTCGGCCGTCCGCTGCTCGTCTCCGGCGGCAACTCGGGTTCCATCGGCATGGTCACCTCCGGGCGCATGCCCGCCGCAGTCGACTCGCTGCGCATCGGCGAGACCATCCTGCTCGGCGTCGACACGCTGACCCGCGAGCCGGCGCTCGGCTTGCACCTCGACGCGATCACCGTCTCGGCGCCGGTCGTCGAGTGCTTCGTCAAGCCGTCGCTTCCGCAGGGTACGAGCGCGCAGGACGCGTTCGGCAACTTCCCCACCTTCTCCGACCGCGGGGACAGGCGGCGCGCCATCTGCGCCCTGGGGCGCCAGGATGCGCCGCCGGGGGGTCTCACGCCGGTCGACCCGAGCGTCGAGGTGCTCGGCGCCTCCAGCGATCACCTCATCCTCGACGTCGACGCTATGGCGCAGCCACCGGCGCTCGGTGAGCCGATCACGTTCGTCCCCGACTACGCGGCGACACTACGGCTGTTCACGTCGCCCTACGTCCACAAAGTGTTCACTCCGCCGGCCTGACACAAGGATCGTGGCGCGGAGGGACCTGCAACCACAGGAGTGAGCATGGCAGAGAGAACCAAAGTCCTGATCATGGGGGCCGCGGGCCGCGACTTCCACAACTTCAACACCTACTTCCGCGAGAGGCAGGAGTACGAGATCGTCGCCTTCACGGCGACGCAGATCCCGTACATCAACGACCGCAAGTACCCGGCCGAGCTCGCCGGCCCGTACTACCCGGACGGCATCCCGATCCACGACGAGTCCGAGATGCCCGAGCTGGTGAAGAAGCATGGCGTGGAAGTGGTCGTCTTCGCCTACTCCGACGTGCCTTACGAGTACGTCATGCACCGCTCGGCCCTGGTCAATTCCCTCGGCGCCGACTTCATGCTCATGGGTCCCGATAAGGTCATGGTCAAGAGCACGAAGCCGGTGATCGCCGTCTGCGCCGTACGTACCGGCGCCGGCAAGAGCCAGACCACGCGCAAGATCCAGACCATGCTGCGCGCCGCCGGCAAGAAGGTCGTCAGCATCCGTCACCCCATGCCCTACGGCGACCTCGTCGCCCAGCGCGTGCAGCGCTACGCGACCGTCGAGGACCTCGCCAAGTACGAGTGCACGATCGAGGAGATGGAAGAGTACGAGCCGCACGTCAAGGCCGGCAACGTGATCTACGCCGGCGTCGACTACGAGGCCATCGTGCGTGAGGCGGAGAAAGAAGCCGACGTCATCCTCTGGGACGGCGGCAACAACGACTTCTCCTTCTACGCCGCCGACCTGTACATCACCGTCGCCGACCCGCATCGTCCCGGCGACGGCCTCGTGTACTACCCCGGCGAGGTCAACCTGCGGCTCGCCGACGCGATCATTCTGAACAAGATCGACTCGGCCGACCGCGCCGGCATCGAGGCCGAGCTGGAGGCGGTGCGCTCGGTGAACCCAAAGGCGCAGATCATCATGGGCGCCAGCCCCGTCACCGTCGACAAGCCCGAGATGATCAAGGGCAAGCGCGTGCTCGTGGTCGAGGACGGCCCGACGCTCACGCACGGGGAGATGAAGTATGGCGCCGGCACCGTGGCCGCCAGGCAGTTCGGCGCCGCCGAGTTCATCGACCCGCGCCCGGTCGCCGTCGGTGAGATCAGGGCGACTTTCGACAAGTACCCGAACGTCGGCGTCCTGCTGCCCGCCATGGGCTACTCAGACCAGCAGCTCAAGGACCTGGAGACGACGATCAACGCCTCCGGCGCCGACGTCGTCGTCATCGGCACGCCGATGGACCTGCGCCGCATCATCGACATCAAGCTGCCGGCCGTGCAGGTCGGCTACGACCTCCAGGAGATCGGCCGCCCGACGCTCGAGGACGTCCTCCGCGAGCACAAGTTCATCTGATAGCCTCAGGCGGCATCAAGATGTGATCCCGGCGGGGACCGAGCGCGCGGTGCGTCCGGTCCCCGCCGCCGCTTCGCCGGCCGCGCCAGGCGCGCCGCCGGCGCGGCGGTACACTGCAGCAGTCAACCGTCTCCATGAGGGGGTCCCATGACCGAGGCCATCAAGAGCCGTCTCTCCGAGCTCGACCTCACCGGCCGCAGCTTCCTGACCGTCCACGACTTCACGGCCCTTGAGATCAAGGCGCTGCTCGACCTCGCGGCCGAGTTGAAGGCCGCGCAGAAACGCCGCGAGGACCACGCCGTGCTCGCCGGCCGCGCCGTGGCGATGATCTTCATGAAGACCTCGACGCGCACGCGCATGAGCTTCGAGGTCGGCATCGAGCAGCTCGGTGCGCAGCCGATGTTCCTGAACGCCAACGACATCCAGTTGCGTGTCGGCGAGACCATCAAGGACACGGCCAACGTGATGAGCCGCTACGTCGACTGCATCATGATCCGTACGTTCGCGCAGAAGGACGTCGAGGACCTCGCCGAGTACGGCCAGATCCCGGTGGTCAACGGCCTCACGGACGCGCATCACCCCTGCCAGGGCATGGCCGACGCGCTGACGATCCGCGAGCACTGCGGCCAGCTCGAGGGCATCAAGCTCGTGTACATCGGCGACGGCAACAACGTCACGCATTCTCTGGCCGAGGTGGGCGCCAAGACGGGCATGCACGTCGTCGCCTGCACGCCTCCCGACTACCGGCCGGACGGTGACATCATCGCCCGGGCGCAGCAGGACGCGAAGGAGACCGGTGGTTCGGTCGAGCTGACCAGCGACGTCGCGGCGGCCGTCACGGGCGCCGACGTGATCTACACGGACACCTTCACCAGCATGGGCCAGGAGGCCGAGCACGACGTCCGCCTGGCGGCGCTCAAGGACTACCAGGTCAACATGGACCTTCTGGCGCTCGCCGGCCCGCAGGTCAAGGTCATGCACTGCCTGCCGGCGCACTGGGGCGAGGAGATCACCGAAGAGGTGCTCTACTCGCCGCACTCCGTGGTCTTCGACCAGGCGGAGAACCGGCTGCACGCGCAGAAGGCGATCCTGGCGGCGGTCGTCGCCTGAGGCCTGAGGTGAGGCGCCGGCGGTGACTCCCGTCTCCGGCGCCGGCGAGAAGGACCAAGGGGGCGGGGCGGAGGCCATGGCGGCCGCCGCCCCGCCCCTTCACACGTTCAGATCCAGTTGGGGAACCACATGATGTGCTCGAAGTACCCGTGCGAGATGGGAAGCCCGAGCACGATGGGCACGAACGCCACGATGATGCCGATCACGAGGCCGACGACGACCATCGCCACCCAGGGCCGGTGCTGCCGCATACGCGGCGACAGCAGGAAGATGAGGGCGCCGAGGGCCAGCAGGACACCCACGGCGACTCCGGCCCAGCCGAGTGAGTCTCCGGCGCGCCGCGGGAGCGTCCAGAACAACCAGCCCGCAGTGATCCCGATCGGTCGCCACAACACCGCCGCGGTCAGGGCGGCGCCGGCGATCGCGAGCCACCCTCTGCGTGGCAGCACGCCGCCGGCGAACAGGCAGAGTGATGTGGCCACCAGGATGGCCAGGAACGGCGCCACCGGCGTCATGTAGTAGAGGAACGAGGTCCTCGTGGTGAGGAACCAGGGGAGGTAGAGCACAGCGACGATGATGGTCACCGGCAGCAGCGCGTAGGACCGCCGCAGCAGCGCCAGGACGACTGCGGCGACCAGCGACAGGGTCGCGAGCCACCAGAGGAACGGGTTCCCGATGGCGATCACTCCGTGGTACGTCTTGGTTCCCTCGAAGTAGTACCACACCGGACGGTAGTCGATGATCCAGGAAGGGGCGAGTGACGCGTAGGTGTGCGTCGCCTTGAGATTGAGGCTGAAAGTCATGGCCTGGCGGTGCAGTTCGCGAAAGTCGGCCAGCGTGTGTCCAGCGAGGAAGTACTGCGTGTAGCTCAGCAGGTAGATGACGATCGGTAGCACGACCAGCGCGACGACGACCAGGGCGACGCGGCGCTTCGCCGGACCGTGCGGCGCCGCGGCCGGCACGGCTTCGGATTCCGGGGTCATGGCGAGAGGGCTGAGCCCGCGATCGGGCCATGCGGCGACTCCGTCGTCCTCCTCGAGCGGCAGGGCCGCCCGCTGCGCCGCACGCCGCTGCAGCAGCCAGGTGCTGAACACGATCAGGATCGCGGCGATGATGGCCAAGGCGCCGGACCACTTGGTAGCCACGGCCATGCCTCCTGCCGCGCCCGAGAGGAAGAGCCAGCGGGTCTGCCAGCCGTCCTGCACGTAGCGCAAGGCGAACAGTATGCAGACGACCGTCCACACGGCGATGAACACGTCCAGGGTGGCGATGCGGGACTGAGCGACGCCGAGGGGGTCTGCGGCCGCGAACAGAAGGGCGACGATCGCCCACGGAGGTGAGAGGCCAAGCCGGCGCCCGAGCGGGTAGACGCAGGCTAAGATGCCGATGCCGGCGATGACCGCCGGGAGCCGCCAGCCGAACGAACGATCGCCGAACAGGAGGATCCCGGCGGCGATGGCGAACTTGCCCATTTCAGGATGCGGCCACGACACCTCGTCGCCGGCCGCCCACCGGTACTGGCCATGCGTGCCGACCCGTCCGTCGACGATGGCCTTGGCGTCCTTCGCATAGTAGACCTCATCGAACATCATGTCCGCAGGCGTGCCGAGCTGCCACAGGCGGAGGGCGGTGGAGATGAGCAGGATGAGCGCGACCGCCAGGGCGTAGCCGTGGCGGCGCGCGGGGTCTTCGATACGTAGTGGGCTTGCCAGCATCAGCGTCCGGACCTCTTCACGTGTGCTGCGGATGCGCCGACAGTATAGTGAATCTGCGCGCGGCAGGCGGTCCCAAGCCTCATCGAGCCACCATCCGAGGCTGGGACACGGTCGCCATGAGCGCCATCACCAAGCGTTGACGCCGCCTCGCCCGGCCGTTTCGACACGCTCGCGCGGAGCTGCTTGTGCACGCAGGCACTTGGTTTGTCAGCTGCTTCGTGATAGAAATCCGCGGGTTTGCTGCGTCGATGGCGGGAGCCGGGGGCGGCGCGCGCGGACTCGGCTATCCCTGACGTTCTAGCGAGAGTGGAGGCTTCGACAGATGAGTGACGAACCCAGAACACCGTTCGCCAGCGCAACCGGCCCGATGGGTGAGCGCGGCACCATCACGGCCACCCTGCGCGACGCGACGGCCAACCCCGGCCCCCTCGGCCTCATGGCCTTCGGCATGACGACGATCCTGCTCAACGTACACAATGCGGGCATCATCCCGCTCAGCGGCATCATCCTTGCGATGGGTGTCTTCTACGGCGGCATCGCCCAGGTCATCGCCGGCATCATGGAGTGGAAGAAGAACAGCACCTTCGGCATGACCGCCTTCTTGTCCTACGGCCTCTTCTGGCTCACGTTCGTGGGCATCTTCGCGTTCCCCAAGTGGATGGGCAGCGCGGCTCTCGACCTCGGCGCGACCAGCACCGCGCTCGGCTACTACCTGGCCGCCTGGGGCATGTTCACCGCACTCATGTTCGTCGGCACCCTGCGCATCAACCGGTCGCTGCAGACGGTCTTCCTCAGCCTCACCGTCCTGTTCTTCCTGCTCGCCGCCGCCGAGTGGACGGGCAACGAGACCATCACGAAGATCGCCGGCTGGGAGGGCATCTTCGTGGGGTTCTCGGCCGTGTACGGCTCGATCGCCCAGGTGTGGAACGAGCTCTACGGCCACGTCGTGCTGCCGCTGGGTCCCTACAAGAAGTAGCGAGCGCGCAACGCCCGGCGGCCGTGAGCGCGGCTGCCGGAGGGTCGCGCCGAGGGGCGCCGCCACCTTCGAGTGGCGGCGCCCCTCGGCGCTTTCCGGACGCAAGCGCGAGCCGCGCGGTGTCGTCCGGCGCAAGGCGCGTGACCAGTCGATCGCCTCCAGCCCGCACTTCTTCCAGCGCAGCCCTGGACGGCGGCGTGGGCGCGGTCGTGGGCCGGGGCGGACGGGTCGGCGCCTCGGTCCGCAGAGCTGGTCACCGCCGCCGGCACCGGCGTCGCGGTCTCTTGAAGCGCTCTGTTCGGCGCCGTGCGCGATCTTCCGTCCGAGGCCCTGCCTATCATCCTCCTTGACACGAACACGGGTTCGCCCTACGCTCAACACGAACACGTGTTCGCCACAGGAGGAGGAACGGTGGAAGGTCTCACGCCGCGACAGGAACAGGTACTGGAGTTCATCCGCGAGAGCGTCCGCGCCAACGGCTACCCGCCGACGGTGCGCGAGATCTGCAAGGCCCTCGAGCTGTCGTCGCCGTCCACCGTGCACGCGCATCTCGCCAACCTCGAACGCCTGGGCCTTATCAAGCGCGACCCCACCAAACCTCGCGCCCTCGACGTCGTCCAGGACCTGCGTCCGCTGCGGCCGCTGCCGCTGGTCGGCGGGGTCGCCGCAGGTGCACCCATCCTCGCCGAGGACAACGTGGAGGATCTTGTCGACGTGCCTGGGTTCCTGCGGCGCGACGACGGCGACTTCGTACTCCGCGTCCGCGGCGACTCCATGGTCGACGCCGGCATCTTCGACGCCGACCTCATCGTCATCCACCCTCAGCCCGAAGTGCGGGACGGAGAGATCGTCGTCGCCCGCGTGGCGGGCGTCGGCGACGACGAGGCGACCGCCAAGCGGTTCTATCGTGACGGGTCCAAAGTGCGGCTCGTCGCCGCGAACGACAATTACGAACCGATCATCGTCAACGCCGACCAGGTGGAACTTGTCGGCCGAGTCGTGGGGGTCCTTCGCCAGCTATGAGTACCGTGCCTCTCGCCACAGCCGTTCAGCAAACGCTCGCCGAGTCCATCGACGAGTCCCTCGCCGCAGCCCTCGCCGGCCGTGAAGTGGCTTGCCTGTGGTGCGGAGGCCACGCGGTCGTCCTGGCCGCGGACATCTGGAGTGGAGCCGTCAAGGTCGCCTGCTCCGACTGCGGCAGCGAACTGAGCGGTGTGGTCCCGCGCCACCTGCGCGGGGTGCCCCGGTGAGCGAGCGCGCCCGCCTTCACCCCGTCGCCGGCGCACAGGGCGCACACCGGTCAGCGGCGCCGGGGTCGCGGTCGCTGGGCAGGACCGGACGGCGCCAGCGGCGCAGACGCCGTGCTGCCGGCCTGCTCCGCTTCATCGTGTTCCTGCTGCTCATCTTCATCGCCGTGTGGGCCGGCGTGCGCGTCGCCCACGCCGGCGAGGACGGCTCCATCTACACGGGCCAGCACTACACGGTCCACCAGGGCGATGATCTCTGGTCGATCGCGATGGCAGAATACGGTACGGGGATCGACCTGCGCGCGGCCATCTACTCCATCAAGGCGGCGAACAAGCTCGCTGGGTCGTCGCTCCAGCCTGGTCAGGACCTCACGCTCCCCTACCTGGAGGAGTGACGCGGCAGGGCGCAGGCTCGGCCCCGACTTCATGGGGTATACTGGCGCCGCGTCCGGGACGTGGCGCAGCCTGGTAGCGCACCTGCTTTGGGAGCAGGGGGTCGCGAGTTCAAATCTCGCCGTCCCGACCAATCTTCACCGGCGGGAGTAGCTCAGTTGGTAGAGCATCAGCCTTCCAAGCTGAGGGTCGCGGGTTCGAAACCCGTCTCCCGCTCCATCTCTCTCTTTCCGTATACTGGCCTTCGCGCGCGCCCGTAGCTCAGCTGGATAGAGCAGGAGACTTCTAATCTTCAGGTCGCAGGTTCGAATCCTGCCGGGCGCGCCAGCATCCCGCACTTCCCGGCATTCGTGCACATCCGTGTGCACCTCTGTTCTTCCACATACCTCAGAGAAGCGTCGGAGAAGCGCTGTCGGCGAGAGCCTGTAACTGTCTGCTGGACGAGTGTTTGCCAAGCCCTTAAGGTTCTTCATTCGGGCGAAACATGGCTGGGGTAGCCTCTTGACAACGAGAAGAGAGGCAGCCTCTGACCGAGACGCGCCCGCGTGGCCTGCTGAGGGCGGGTCCTTGAGTCCGGCGCACGACGGTCCTGCGGGGCTGACCTCTCTCTTCGTTATCTCGGGTACGACGCGATCACCGGCCCCTCACCCTTGTGGCGGGCCGCAGGACCGAGGTGAACACCACGAGGCCCCGCCGACACTGACGCCCGGCCAGCCCTGCGCCGCAGGCCGTTCCGCTACATCCAATGCCTAGTGGGCAAACGCTTGACCGCCGAAGAAGGGGCGGGCGTAGGCTCCCAGAGTGGTCCACGGCGTGCATCCTCACGGTGTGGTCCGCAGCCCCAGGGGGGACTCCGAGTGCGGGAGGGGGTGGGGTTGGTGATGGAATGGGGGGCAAGGGCTACAGCAGGTTCCAGGTGCTGACGGAAGGTCGGCCGGCGTGGGCGCAAGACGACCGGGGATCAGCCGTCTACTTCGATGGTCTGCGCTTCTGGCAGCCCACGAGGAGAGGCAGGAGCCGGATCGTGGCGTCCTGGCAGACTCCGTCCTACGGGTGGGAGCACGAATCCCAATGCTCGTGTCAGCTGTGCGCAGCTCAGCGCGCGAGACACCACGCGTTCGCCTGAGACCGGCGTGGGCTGGGCCGTCGAGTTCGAGCGAGCTGTAGGCCCCGTGGGAGCGCACCGACAGTTTGAGGTGCGCCGGCGGAAGGCGCTAGGAGGGGCATAGGTTCCCTCGTTCTGTCCCCGCTCCGCCGGTGGCGCGGCCCCGGGTCTCAGGCCTCGGGGCCGCTTCTGCGTTCAGGAGCGTGCAGCGAGCAGCACGAGGGCCATCTCTCTCTGCCTCCGTGTGACTGCCGACACTGCACGCGGAACTGCACGGGCGAGGCGCATCTCGGGGGCATTTGACCACACAGGCCGGTGACCTCGGCCGCGCCGCGCGGTGACCGCTCGCCTGCTCGAGCCTGAAGCGGGGCCCGCGTGAAACGTCAGCCAGACAGGATCTCGACCCTGTCCCACTCGGACTCCGGCACATCGATGACGCGGTCGGGCTCACTGATCGGCACCCGCAGCTTGATCCTGAGCGCAGGTGGCCGGTCTCTCCCCGCGTGGACGCTGCGCACGTGCCCTTCGCGCCCCTGGTACCGCACCCTCCTGCCGATCAACTCGAGCGGGTTCACTGCTCCTCCGGGCTCCGATGTATGCAGCATACCCAAGGACGGCTGGTGAGCCGCTTGGCCCACTGTCGGGCGCCACAGCCGGGTCGCCGACACTCCGCAGCATGTGCGCCGGCGAGGTCCCGCCGAGACGCCCGGCCACGGACAGTCGCGCGTCTCTCCGCTCCCTCGTAAGCGGACGTGGGCTGCCTGGGAGTCGGCGTCGAGGTCCGTTACGACCGGCCCCCACGCGGGTAGATGGCTGGCCGATGGCTGATTTCGACGACAGCTTCGAGTTGGGGGGCGAAGGCCCGGCCGTGGACGCCGTGTACAGGGCCGTCGCGGCCGCTCTGGTGGAGCACGACAAGGCGACCGCCGTGCGGACCGCCGTGGAGGCGGTCACATCCGGAGCGGTGACGATCCCGTCGCTGTACCGGGACGTCCTCGCGCGCATCCTGATGGACACGGGCGCCGCCTGGCAGTCGGGCAAAGCCGCCATCTGGGAGGAGCACCTCGCGAGCGCCACGGTGCGGACGATCGTCGAGATCGTGTATCCGGGCGTGCTCAAAGCCAAGGCCGCGGTCGAGCCGTCGGGGCGGACCGTGCTGCTCGCTTGCCCGCCCGAAGAGGGGCACGACTTGGGCCTGCGCATGGTGTCGGACCGCTTCGACATGGCCGGCTGGAACACGTACTTTCTCGGCCCCGACACCCCGGTGGCGGAGGTGGCCGACGCGGCGCGGCGCCTGGGCGCCGACGCGATCGTGATGAGCTCGTCGACGCACTACCACCGGCTCTCCGTGCGTCACGCCGTCGACGCGCTCAAGAAGGAACTGCCCGGCATGGACATCTGGGTGGGAGGTCCCGCCTTCATGGGAGCCGCCACCGGTTGGCTGGCGCAAGAGCTCGTGGACCTCGATGAACTGCTGGGGGACGGCGCCGGCGGAGGCGCCGACGTGGCGACGGACAAGACGCCGGACGCAGGGGACGAGGGAGCCTGAGCGATGCTCAGCCTGAGCATCGCCGCCCGCTTCCTGCGCAAGAGCCCCGTCCAGTCCATCCTCATCGCCGCCGGTATCGCGGTGGGCATCGGCGTGCAGGTGTTTCTCGGATCTCTCATCACGAGCCTGCAGACGAGCCTCGTCGACCAGACCATCGGCAACAGCCCTCAGATCATCGTGCAGGCGAAGCAGGATGGGCAGCCGGTCACCTACACGCCGCAGCTGAAGCAGGCGATGGAAGCGCAGAGCGAGATCACCGCGGTCGTGCCCACGCGCGCGTACTCGGCGATCTTCCGCAGCGGGACGGAGAGCGCGCCGCTCCAGCTCACGGGGGGCGCTCTCGACCAGCTCGACACGATCTATGACATCTCCGGCCGGCTCGTCGCCGGCAAGGCGTCTCTGGCGGCCGGTGAGGTCATCGTGGGCAAGGACTTCGCCGACAAGTTCGGTCTCAAGCCCGGCGACGAGGCGAAGTTCGTCCTGCCGACGGGCACGCCGGCCAAGCTCACGGTGAGCGGCGTCTTCGACTTCGGCTCCGCCGCAGCCAACAGCGCCACCGCCTTCGTAGGTGGCGACCAGGCGGCCACCGTCCTCGGCCTCTCGTCCGACCAGTACTCGGCCGTCGACGCTCAGGTGAAGGACGTCTTCTCGTCCAAACAGGTGGCCGCCGATCTGGCGGCCGACCCGGCGCTGAACGGTCTCAGTGTGACGGAGTGGCAGGCGCAGAATGCCGACCTGCTGTCCGCTCTGCAGAGCCAGAGCTCCTCGAGCTATATGATCCAGTTCTTCGTGCTGGTCGCTGTCGCGTTGGGGATCGCCTCCACGCTGGCCATCTCAGCCGTCCAGAAGACACGCCAGATCGGCATCCTCAAGGCGATGGGGATGAGTGACCGCCGGTCCGGCCGGATCTTCCTCTGGCAGGCCCTGATCCTTGGCGTGAGCGGCGCCGCCGTCGGCGTCGTCGCGGGGCTCGGCCTCATCGCGCTGTTCACGTACCTCGGCCGCGACTCTGCGTCCTTGTTCCCCATCACGCCCCAGGTGGGCTTCATCGTCATCTCGTTCGTCGTGGGTGTGCTGGTCGCGGTGGGCGCGTCGTACATCCCGTCGCGGCGCACCGCGAAGCTCGACCCCATCGAGGTGATCCAGGGTGGCTGAGACGCTCGTCCACGCCGAGGAGATCGGCAAGACCTACGGCGCCGCCGTCAAGACCGTGGCCCTGCGCGAGGTCTCGTTCGAGATCGCGGCCGGGGAGTTCGCCTCGGTCATCGGCCAATCAGGGTCGGGCAAATCGACCCTGCTCAACCTCATCGGCTTGCTCGATACGCCGACTACGGGGCGCATCGTGCTCAACGGGCACGATGCGACTGCCGCGAACCGCAAGCAGCGCGCCGCGCTGCGCAACGACTTCCTCGGCTTCGTCTTCCAGTTCCACTACCTGCTGCCGGAGTTCAGCGTGCTGGAGAACGTCCTCATGCCGGGAAGGATCGCGGGAGTGGCTCCTGCGGAGCTCGTCCCGCGCGCCGAGGAGAACCTGGCCCTCCTCGGCCTCGAGGGCCTCGAAGACAAGAACGCCAACGACCTCTCCGGCGGGCAGAAGCAGCGAGTGGCGATCGCCCGCGCGCTCATGAACCGTCCGGCCCTCGTGCTGGCCGACGAGCCGACCGGCAATCTGGACAGCGAGAACTCCAGGGCTGTGTACAAGCTGTTCCGCGAGATCAATGAAGAGCTTGGCACGGCCTTCGTGATCGTCACGCACGACCGCAACGTCGCGCAGCAGACCGACCGCATCCTCGAGATCAGCGACGGCGCCCTGCTGCAGGATCTCCGCAACCAGTACCTAGCGGCGCGATGATATCCGGATCTCGGCGGCCGGCGCGGCTGAGACTGGCGCCATGTGACGCGTCCGGGCGTTGATGGTACCATTGCTCACCGGCCGCGCGGGCGTGGCCGCGGGTGAGTCCGCGGCGCTTCTTGCGGCGGTGATCGGTGGTGAAGGTAGCTCAGCTGGCAGAGCTCCGGGTTGTGGTCCCGGCGGTCGCGGGTTCGAATCCCGTCCTTCACCCCAACTAGGCGATGCCCCGGCCGGCGCGGAGCGCCGGCCGTCTCGGTTAACGACAGATGCGGGTGTGGCGGAACTGGTAGACGCGCTAGACTTAGGATCTGGTGAGCTCTGCTCGTGGAGGTTCAAGTCCTCTCACCCGCACCACTAGCTCGATCTTGACCCCCGCACCGACCACACGGCGGTCCGCAATGCCACGCCGGCGACTGCGGGCCGTTTCCAGCGACAGACGGAGAATCCACAGTGAAGACGAAGGTCAGCCCCACAGGCGAAAACGAGGTCGAACTCAGCGTCGAAGTCCCTGCCGAGGCGGTAAGGAAGGCGTACGACCGCACGGTCGCCAAGGTCCGTGAAGAGATGCAGCTTCCCGGGTTCCGCAAAGGCCGTGTGCCGGTGGATCTCGTGATCCAGAACGTGGGCGCCGACTTCATCCGCGGCGAGGCCCTCGAGGACGCCATCCCGGAGTGGGGCGACCAGGCGCTCAAGGAGGCCGGCCTCTACGACGACGCCGTCGGCACCTCGGACCTCCAGGTCGGGCCGCTCGACGAGAGCCAGGACTATGCGTTCACGCTCAAGGTCCAGACCCTGCCGGTCCCTACGCTGGGCGAGTACAAGGGCCTCGAGGTGCCGAAGCGCGAGGTGGAGGTGACCGACGAGCAGGTCGCGGCCCAGCTGGCGATGCTGCAGGAGCGGCTCGCCAGCCTGCAGCCGGTCGAGGACCGTGCCGTGCAGACCGGCGATTTCGTGCTGATGGACCTCGCGGGCAGCCGCGACGGGGAGCCCATAGAGGGCGCCCAGGGTAAGGACCAGATGTACGAGGTCGGGGGCGGCAACCTCATCCCGGGCTTTGAGGAAGAACTGGTCGGGGTCAAAGCCGGCGAGGACAAGAGCTTCGACGTCACCTTCCCCGAGGACTACCATGCGGAGGAGCTCGCCGGGCAGCCCGCCAGCTTCGCCGTCACCGTCAAGGAGATCAAGGAGAAGGTCGTTCCCGATCTCGACGATGCCTTCGCTGCCGACGTGAGCGAGTTCGAGACCATGGACGAGCTGCGTAACGATGTCCGCGAGCGCCTGCTGGCGGCCGCGGAAGCGGGTGTGCAGCGCGAGTTCCGTGCGGCCGCCGTCGAGAAGGCCGTCGAGCACGCTACCTTGGCGGTCCCATCCTCCATGGTCGACCGCGAGGCGCACCGGCTGTTCCATCAGCTCGAGGAGCGCGTGGGCGAGCAGGGCCTCACCATGGACGTGTACCTCGGCGTGCTCGAGAAGACCGAAGAGGACATCGAAGAAGAGATGCGCCCGCAGGCCGAGTTCATCATCAAGCGGCAACTGGTGCTCGAGGCGATCGCCCAGGCTGAGAACCTGGAGGTCACCGACCACGACATCGCCGAGGTGGTCAAGCACGACGCCGAGGCGCTGGGCCGCGATCACCTGCAGCTCCTCGCCGATCTCGAGAAGTCGGGGAGGCGTGAGGCGCTGCGCGACGAAATGCTAGTGGCCAAGGCTGCCGACCTCGTCGCCGACGCGTCTGTGGCGGTGCCGATGACCGAGGCTGAGGAGGCCGCGGCCGAGGAATCCGCCGATGCCGTGGACCCCGAGGCCGACTAATGCCCGTAGGGCACGTAGTGCACGGAGTGCTATTGAGCGGCTCGCGAAGGGCGCAGCCCGGACGAGCCGGACTAAGGGTTTCGCGGCGGGGAAACCACACTGAGAGAGACAAGCTAGAGAAGAGGGTGAGTACGTGACTCCACTTGTTCCATTCGTGATCGAGCAGACGAGCCGCGGCGAGCGGTCGTTCGACATCTTCTCCCGGTTGCTCAACGAGCGCGTCATCTTCTTGGGCACACCGGTGGTGGACGAGATCGCCAACCTCATCGTGGCGCAGCTCATCCACCTCGAGAGCGACGACCCCGACAAGGACATCAGCCTGTACATCAACAGCCCGGGCGGCAGCGTGTACGCCGGGCTCGCGATCTACGACACCATGCAGTTCATCAAGCCCGATGTCAGTACCATCTGTGTGGGCAGCGCCATGAGTATGGGCGCACTGCTGCTCGCCGGTGGCGCCAAGGGTAAGCGCTTCGCACTGCCCAACGCCCGTGTCCTGATCCACCAGGTGGCTGGAGGGTACGAGGGTCAGGCCACCGACATCGAGATCCACGCGCGGGAGGTCCTCAACCTCCGCAAGCGCCTGGACGAGATCATCGCCGACCACACTGGTCAGGAGATCGACAAGGTCCGCTCCGACACGGAGCGTGACTACTTCATGAGCGCGGCCGAAGCGAAGGATTACGGCATCATCGACGACGTCATCGCGCACCGTTGATGGTGGCGACGACGACGGCCTCGCACCAGGAGGAGCACGGTGGCAGGAACGACCGAGGGTAACGACCAGCTGCTCTGCAGCTTCTGCGGCAAATCGCAGCGGCAGGTGAAGAAGCTCATCGCAGGCCCGGGCGTGTACATCTGTGACGAGTGCATCGACCTGTGCAACGAGATCATCGACGAGGAGCTCACGGCTCCGGCGACGCTGGACCTCGAGCAGCTGCCCAAACCGCGTGACATCTACGGCATCCTGAACGACTACGTCGTCGGACAGGACGAGGCCAAGCGTTCGCTGGCCGTGGCCGTCTATAACCACTACAAGCGCGTCCAGGCGGTGGCCAGCGGCGAGACGGACGTCGAGCTCGCCAAGAGCAACATCCTGCTGCTCGGCCCCACCGGCTGCGGCAAGACCCTGCTCGCGCAGACGCTGGCGCGGATCCTCAACGTCCCATTCGCCATCGCCGACGCGACGGCGCTCACGGAGGCCGGCTACGTCGGCGAGGACGTCGAGAACATCCTGCTCAAGCTGATCCAGGCTGCCGACTTCGACGTCAAGCGCGCCGAGACCGGCATCATCTACATCGACGAGATCGACAAGGTCGCGCGCAAGGCGGACAACCCGTCGATCACTCGTGACGTGTCCGGCGAGGGCGTGCAGCAGGCGTTGCTGAAGATCCTCGAGGGTACGGTGGCGAGCGTGCCGCCGCAGGGCGGGCGCAAGCACCCGCACCAGGAGTTCCTCACGATCGACACCACCAACGTGCTGTTCATCTGCGGCGGCGCCTTCTCGGGCCTCGAGAAGATCATCGAGCGCCGCATGGGCCGCCAGGGAGTCGGGTTCATGGCCGATGTCGTCAGCAAGGCCGACAAGGATCCCGGCACGATCTTCACGCACTCGCTTCCGGAGGACCTTCTCGACTTCGGGCTCATCCCGGAGTTCATCGGCAGACTGCCCGTCGTCAGCGCCGTGCACAACCTCGACGAGAACGACCTCATGCGCATCCTGACGGAGCCCAAGAACGCGCTCACCCGTCAGTACCAGAAGTTCTTCTCGCTGGACGGCGTCGAGCTCGTGTTCGCCGATGAGGCGCTCACCGCCATCGCGACCAAGGCCCTGGCGCGCGGCACCGGCGCCCGTGGCTTGCGTTCCATCATCGAGGAGTCGCTGCTCGGCGTCATGTTCGACCTGCCGAGCCGCACCGACGTGCGTAAGTGCGTCATCACCAAAGAGACCATCGAGAAAGGCATCGACCCTACGCTTCTCACCGAGGCCGACAAGTCGCTGCCGGAGCGTGACGCCGAATCCGCCTGAACAGAACGCGGTGACTGAGGAGGGGCAGGGCACGCCTGCGGCGACCCTGCCCCTCCTGCCGACTCGCGGGCTCGTCCTGTTCCCCAAGATGGTGGCGCCGATCTTCGTGGGGCGCGAAAGGTCCATCTCGGCGATAGAGGCCGCCTTCGGCGCCCAGACTCCGCTCATCCTCTGCGCGCAGCGCGAGGCGGCCGTGGAGGACCCCTCGTTTGACGATCTGCGTCCGGTCGGGGTCCGCGCCAGGGTGCTCCAGCTGTTCAAGCTGCCGGACGGCAGCGTCAAGGCGCTCGTCGAGGGGGACGAGCGTGTGCGCGCCGAGCGTATGGTCGCCAGCGAGCCGCACTTCGTGGTCGAGTACGCGGCAGTCGAGAGCGCCGACGCGGGTTCGGCGCGCTCGCGCAGTCTGGCGCGCCGCGTGGGCGACGAGTTCGTGCGCTACGTGCGGCTGCACCCCCAGCTCGCCGACGAGGCGCAGTTCGTGGTGCAGCAGGCCGAGGATCCAGACCAGCTGGCCGACATCGTCGCCGCTCACTTGCAGACGGAGGCTGAGGAGAAGCAGGCGCTGCTGGAGATCGAGAGTACGCAGGAGCGTCTCCTCGCTCTGCTCGAGAGCCTCACCGAGGAGAACGCGGTACTCGGCATCGAGCAGGAGATCGGGCTCAAGGTGCAGCAGCGCATCGAGGGCGCGCAGCGCCAACTGCTGCTGCACGAGAAGCTCCGCGTGCTGCGCGAGGAGATCGAGGAGGAGGGCGAAGCTGCCGACGAGGACATCGCGGTGTACGCACAGCGCGCCGCCGAGGCGCAGCTCTCGCCGGCGGCGCGCAAGCTTGTCACTCGCGAGCTGACCAAGCTCCGGCAGGCGCCGCCGATGAGCCCCGAGATCGCCGTCATCCGCGGGTTCCTCGACACCGTGCTCGACCTGCCCTGGGGCAAGCTCTCGCCGGCGGACGTGGACGTGCCCGGCGTGGCCCGTCATCTGGAGCGCACGCACTATGGGCTCAGGGACGTCAAGGACCGCATCCTCGAGTACCTGGCCGTCTGCAGGATGCGGGCGGATGCGGCGCGCGCGGCCGGTGGCGCGGCGGACGCCGCCGATCAGCCGGCCACGATCCTCTGTCTGGCAGGCCCGCCCGGCACCGGCAAGAGCAGCGTCGCGCAGAGCATCGCCGATGCGCTCGGACGCCCCTTCGTGCGCGTCGCGCTCGGCGGTGTGCGGGACGAGGCCGAGATCCGCGGGCATCGCCGCACCTACGTCGGGGCGATGCCCGGCCGCATCATCGACGGCCTCACCAAAGCCGGCGTCGACAACCCGGTGATGCTCCTGGATGAGCTCGACAAGCTGGACAGCGACTGGCGGGGCAACCCCGCCGCGGCGCTCATGGAGGTCCTTGACCCGGCGCACAACCACACCTTCCGTGACAACTACATCGAAGCAGAGTACGACCTCAGCCGGGTCTTCTTCATCGCCACCGCCAACGACGTCGACGCCATCCCGGCCACGCTGTACGACCGGCTGGAAGTCATTCACCTGAGCGGCTACACGATGCCGGAGAAGCTCGCCATCGCCAGACGCCACCTGCTGCCGCGGGTGGCTCGCGACACGGGGATGCGCCGAGGGGACGTGCGCTTCGCCCGCGGCGTGCTGCAGACGATCGTCCGGGGCTACACGCGGGAGGCCGGGGTGCGCGAGCTCGAGCGGGCGCTGCGGCGCGTGGACCGCAAGGTGGCGCGCAAGCACCTCGAAGACGGTCTCAGCCTTCCTATCGACGTCGCCGCCGACGACCTGCACGGATTCTTGGGCGAGGCGTACTGGCTGGACACCGATCTGCCCCGTGCGGCGCGCGTGGGAGAGAGCCTCGGCCTCGCATACACGTCCGACGGCGGTGAGGTTCTCACCATCGAGGCGACCATCGCGCGCGGCCGCGGGGAGCTCGTGCTCACCGGGCAGCTGGGCGAGGTCATGCAGGAGTCCGGGTCGGCGGCCTGGGGCTACCTGCTCTCACACGTCGAGCGCGACGCCGCGTTGAGGCACGTGATCGACCGGTCGCCGTTCCTGACCCAGGAGGGTCTGGACCTCGCGACCCAAGACGTGCGCGTGCACGTCCCCGAAGGGGCGGTGCCCAAGGATGGCCCGTCGGCAGGGCTCGCGCTCGCCGTGGCGATGCTCTCCGCTCTGGGAGACGCGCCGGTCAAACCGCGCGTCGCCATGACGGGCGAGATCACCCTCGGTGGCAGGATCCTCCGCGTGGGCGGTCTCAAGGAGAAGCTGCTGGCGGCGGGCCGCTCGGGCGTCCGCACCGTCCTGCTTCCGGAGGCCAACCGTGCCACGATCGCGGAGCTGCCGGTCGAGCTGACGGCCAAGCTGGATCTGGTGTATGTTGCGAGCTTCGAGGAAGCCCTGCCGCACGTCTTCGGCGCTCGAGTGTTTACGAAGCGGGCATCTAAGGGTCACAAGTAACCAAGCGTCAGGTACCTGGGGGAAGTCATGCACGATCACGACCACGAGCACGACCATCAGACGCCCGGCTCGACCGAGGAGCCTGGTGTGGACGCGGGATCCGGCCACCTGGAACAGCACTGTTCCCAGTGCGGTTCGCTGATCGAGGGCTCCGACGAGTTCTGCCAGGTGTGCGCCATCGAGTCGAGCGGGGGAGAGGTGCCCGAGGACGCCTGAGGCGCCTCCTCCGTAAGGACGATGAGGGCCGCCCCTTCGGCGAGGGGGCGGCCTTCTTCGCATCTCCGGGTTTCCGGCTGCCTTTGCCGGCGGTCCGTCGGCGTCGTAGTAGAGCGTGCCACGGCTGGTCGGCGCACTGCCCGCGGCGCGGCGCGGCCGTTCTGCACTCGCCGGTCTCGCCCGGTATACTTCGGTCTCGGCCGCGGGCGGCGACGCCGGCCCCGCGGCCCGGGAGCCCGCGACGCGGGCTCGTCCGTGTGAAGCAGCCGCCGCGGCCAGCGCAGCTTGCCCCGCGGCCCGGTACGGATCGAGACAGAGGCCCATGACCGACCCCAGCAACGGCATCGACTACCTGCAGCAGACCACGCGTTTCGAGCCGGCCGCCGTCGAGGCGCGCTGGATGAAGCACTGGCTCGACGAGCACCTCTTCCACGCCGAGCCGGACCCCGAGCGCGAGCCGTATTCCATCGTCATCCCGCCGCCGAACATCACCGGCGTGCTGCACATGGGCCACGCGCTCAACGACACCGTGCAGGACGTGCTCACCCGCTACCACCGCATGCTGGGCGAGAACGCCTGTTGGCTGGTGGGTACCGACCACGCCGGCATCGCGACGCAGAACGTGGTCGAGAAGATGCTGCGCAAGGAGGGCCTCACCAAGGAGGACTTGGGGCGCGAGGAGTTCGTGAGCCGCGTTTGGGAGTGGCGCCGCGAGTACGGCAGCACCATCATCGAGCAGCTCAAGCGAATCGGCTGCTCGTGCGATTACGAGCGCGAGCGCTTCACCTTCGACGACCGCTACGCCCGCGCTGTGACCAAGGTCTTCGTGGCCCTCTACGAGAAGGGCTACATCCACAAGGACAGCTACCTCGTGAACTGGTGCCCACGATGCGGCACGGCCATCAGCGACCTCGAGGTGGCGTACCGCGACATGCCCGGCACGCTCAACTACATCCGCTACGACGTGGTGGGCGGCGGCAGCGTGACCATCGCCACGACGCGGCCGGAGACGATGCTGGGCGACACGGCCGTGGCCGTCCACCCCGACGACGAGCGCTACAAGGACGTCGTCGGCAAGACGGCGATTCTGCCGCTGCTCGGGCGCGAGCTCAGGATCGTGGCCGACGAGCGCGTCGACCCGGCCTTCGGCACCGGCGCCCTCAAGATCACGCCGGCGCACGACCTCACCGACTTCGACATCGGCCGCACACACGGGCTTGAGTCCGTCCAGGCCATCGGCCAGGACGGGCGCATCACCGCGGCCGGTGGCCCCTACGCCGGGCTCGAGGTCGAGGAGGCCGCGGAGCGCGTGGTCGCAGACCTGCGCGCGCTCGGCGTGCTCGAGAAGGTCGAGGATACCCTCACAGCGTCGCCACCTGCGACCGTTGCGGCACGCCCATCGAACCGCTCATCAGCGAGCAGTGGTTCATGGCCATGGATGAGCTCAAGAAGCCGGCCACCGCCGTCGTGCGCGACGGCAAGGTCAAGTTCACGCCGGAACGCTGGAGCCGTGTGTACATCGACTGGATGGACAATCTGCGGCCGTGGTGCATCAGCCGCCAGCTCTGGTGGGGCCACCAGTTGCCGGTGTGGTACTGCCCGGACGGTCACGTCACCGTGGCCGAGTCCGCGCCGCAGGCGTGCACCCAGTGCGGCTCCAGCGAGCTCACGCGCGAGACCGACGTGCTGGATACGTGGTTCAGCTCGGCGCTCTGGCCGTTCGCGACGTTCGGCTGGCCCGAGCAGACCGCCGACCTCGCTTACTTCTATCCGACGAACGTACTGAGCACGGGGCGCGACATCATCTTCCTGTGGGTCGCGCGCATGATCATGATGGGCCTCGAGTTCATGGACGACATCCCCTTCGACGATGTCTACCTCCACTCGGTGATCCAGGCCCCCGACGGCCGGCGCATGAGCAAGAGCCTCGGCACCGGCATCGACCCGCTCGAGATGATCGACGCGCACGGCGCCGACGCCACGCGCTTCGGCCTGCTCCTCATGAGCAGCACACAGGATGTACGCTTCAGCGAAGAGAAGATCGCCATGGGTCGCGGGTTCGCGAACAAGCTCTGGAACGCGGCCCGGTTCGTGCTCCTGGGCAGCGAAGGCTACGCGGCCGAGCGCAGCGAGGCCGCCCAGGTGGACCGCTGGATCGCGAGCCGGTTCCAGCGCTGCCTCACGACGGTCGAAGAGGCGGTGAGCGGCTACGACTTCACCGCCGCGGTGGACGCGCTCTACCACTTCGTCTGGGACGAGTTCTGTGACTGGTATCTGGAGCTCATCAAGGTCCCGCTGTACGGTGAAGACGAGGCGAGGAAGGCGCAGGCCGCCGGTCACGCCCGCTGGATGCTCGACCAGATCGCGCGCCTGCTGCACCCCTTCATGCCCTTCGTCACCGAGGAGATCGCCGAGCAGTACGGTGCGGCGCCGCTGCTCCGGCAGCAGCATCCCCGACAGGACGACGCGCAGCTCTCACCGGCGGACGAGAAGGCCATCGCCGAGCTCCAGTCGGCGGTCGATGCGCTGCGGCGGTTCCGCGCCGAGGCCGAGATCCCGCCGGGCAAGGTGCTCGCCGCGGCGTTCGTGGAGGACATCGTGGGCGCGACGGCGCACTACGCCCACTACGCCGGCGTCTTCCGCGCCTTGGCGCGCACCCAGGTGGCCTTCGAGGGCGAGCCCGCGCCGGATGCGACGGTCGTGATCGTGCCGGGTGGCCGGCTGGAAGTGGCGGCCACGGTGGACAAGGCGGAGGAGATCGCGCGCCTCGAGCAGCAGTTGGCCAAGGCTGAGGCCGAGGTCGAGCGCGGCGAGGCCAAGCTCGGCAACGAGAAGTTCGTCGGGCGTGCGCCGGAGGCCGTCGTGGTCAAGGAGCGCGAGAAGCTCGCCGCCCACGTCGCCGAGCGCGACAGCCTCGCGGCGAGGCTCGCGCAGCTGCGCGGTGGATGAGCGCGCGCGCGTGAACGGCGCGTACGGGAGCCCGGCGTGACGTCGACTCCCGATCTGGCCGGCTGGGAGGCGTATCTCGAATCGCTGGCCGCGTTCGGCATGCGGCCGGGCCTCGAGCGCGTGAGTGAGCTGCTCGCGCGCCTGGGCCGGCCGCAGGACGCCTACCGCGTCGTGCACGTGGTGGGCACCAACGGCAAGTCGTCGACGGTGCGCTACTGCGAGGCCCTGTTGCGGGCTCACGGTCTGCGCTCCGGCGCGTATCTCTCGCCTCACATCTCGGGCTGGACGGAGCGCGTGATCGTCGACGGGCGGCCGGTCGCCGGACCGATGTTCGCGACCGCCGTCGAACGGGTGCGAGCCGAGGTGACGGCTCTGCCCGCCGGCCTCGGTGAGACGACGCAGTTCGAGGTGCTCACCGTCGCGGCGCTGCTCGCGCTCGCGGAGAGCGGGGTGGAGACCGTCGCGCTGGAGGCCGGGCTCGGCGGCCGGCTCGACGCCACCAACGTGGTCGACGCGCCGGTCGTCGTGCTCACCAACATCGCCCTGGAGCACACCGAGGTGCTCGGCGCCACCAGGGAGCTGATCTTCGCCGAGAAAGCGGCGGTCATCAAGGGCGGGGATGTGGTGTTCGGTGAGCTGGACGGACTCGAGGACGAGGCGCGCAGAGTCTGCTCCGCCGCGGGCGCGACGCCCCACTTCCTGCGCGAGTCCGCCGGGCCCGGTGACCTCGCCGTCAGCGGTTCTCCCGAGACCTTCACCGTGGCCTTCGCGCCCTCGGGGCGGCTGGAGCGTTGGGCCGGGCTGCGGGTGCCGACGCCGGCTCTGTATCAGGTGCAGAACGCGGCTCTGGCGGTCGCCGCCGTGCGCCTGCTTCTCGGTGACCTCGATGAGGCCGCCGTCGGGCAGGCGCTGTCCTGCGCGGCAGTACCGGGCCGCCTGCAGGTGGTCGCGGAACGGCCGTTGGTGCTCGCCGACGGTGCGCACAACCCGGACGGCGTCCGCGTGCTCGCGCAGAGCCTGGCCGCCGTCTCGGTCCCGCGCCCGGCCGTCGGCGTGCTCGCGATCATGCGCGACAAGGACTACCCGGCGATGATCGACCGCTTTCTGCCGCTGCTGGACCGCGTGGTGTGCACGCAGGCGAGCGAGCCGCGCAGCCTCACCGCCGGGGAACTGGCCGCCGCCGTCGGCGTAGCGGCGGCGGCGTCTCAACAGGCGCCTGCCGTAGAGGTGCTCGCCGATCCTCACCGTGCCCTCGCCCGGGCCCGCGAGCTCGCCGGCGCCCCTGGCAGCGTCCTCGTCGCCGGCTCGCTGTACCTCCTCGAGGACCTCCGCGACGTGCTCTTCGGAGGGGCGTGAGCCCGGCTTGCCGGGCTCCGCGTTCGGATATACTGGCGCAAATCCGTGGAGAGGTGAATGGCGCAGCAGAAGGCTCATCCCGTCGTGCGTTTCCTGGTGGCGTTCCTCATCGTGATCGCCGTAGCCGCCGTCGCCTTCTTCGTGGGCTATCTCATCGGGATGCGGCTGGCCTGACAGTCCCGTCGCCGGGATCGCCTCCGGGCAGTCCTTCCCGGCGCAATTTCTCCGGAGAGGAGGGACCCTGACCGCTCCGGCGGCACCTCAGGACGCACTCGTTCTCGTCACCGGCGCGACAGGCTACGTCGGCGGGAGGCTCGTCCCCCGGCTCCTCCAGGCCGGCAGGCGCGTGCGCGTGCTCGTGCGCGACCCGCTGCGCCTCAAGGGTCGCGACTGGGCGGACCGCGTCGAGATCGTCGCCGGTGACGTCCTGCGCCCCGAGACGCTCGGCGCAGCCATGGCGGGCGTCGGCGTGGCCTACTACCTGGTGCATTCCATGGCCAGGGGAGAGGGTTACCGCGAGCGTGACCAGGCCGCGGCCAGGGCCTTCGGCAGCGCCGCCGCCGACGCCGCCGTCGGTCGCATCGTCTACCTCGGCGGGCTGGGCGATCCTGCCGCCGACCTCTCCCTGCATCTGCGCTCGCGCCAGGAGACCGGTGCGGCACTCCGCGAGGCTGGTGTGCCGGTCACGGAGTTCCGAGCCGCGGTGGTCGTCGGCTCCGGCAGCATCTCGTTCGAGATGATCCGCTACCTTACCGAGCGCCTGCCGGTGATGGTCTGTCCTCAGTGGGTGTACACACGCGTGCAGCCCATCGCGGTGGACGACCTGCTGCGCTACTTGGTGGCCGCGCTGGACGTGCCCGAGTGCGCTGGACGCATCGTGGAGATCGGCGGCGCCGACGTGCTCACCTACGGAGAGATGATGCTCGGCTACGCCGATGCGCGCGGCCTGTGGCGGCACCTGCAACCGGTGCCCGTGCTCACGCCGACGCTCTCGTCGTATTGGGTGCACCTCGTGACGCCCATCCCGTCGCAGATCGCGCGGCCACTCATCGAGGGGCTGCGCAACGAGACCGTGGTCCGCGACCACTCAGCACACGACCTGTTCCCGGTCATCCACGCCGTCGGGTACGCGACCGCCGTGCGTGCGGCGGTGGCGAGCCTGGACACCGGGGAGGTCGAGACGAGCTGGGCGGACGCGCTGGTGACGAGCGGCGGCGACGTGCACCCGCGCCTGCTCACCACACAGGAGGGCAAGCTCATCGAGCGGCGCCAGGCGCTGGTCGCGGCGACGCCGGAAGAGGTGTTCGCCGTGGTGCGCACCATCGGCGGCCGTCGTGGCTACCGCGCCTGGGATTGGGCCTGGGAGCTCCGCGGAGCCGCCGACCGGCTGGTCGGCGGCGTGGGACTGCGTCGCGGCCGCCGCGACCCGGTCGATGTCCGCGTCGGCGACGCGCTCGACTTCTGGCGTGTGGAGGCCGTGGAGCCAGGCCGTCTGCTGCGGCTCCGGGCTGAGATGAAGGTGCCGGGAGCAGCCTGGCTCCAGTTCGAGACGCTGCCGCACGAGCACGGCACGCTGCTCGTCCAGACTGCGTACTTCGCGCCGCGCGGGGTGCCGGGTCTCGCCTACTGGTACGGGCTGCTCCCTGTCCACAGCAGGATATTCTCGGGTATGATTGCGGCGCTGGCCGCTGAGGCTGGCCGGCCGGCTGCGCCGGCGGGGGGCTGATGGTCTCCGCTTGCGCGTACGGCCGCCATCGCGTGGAGGCGCCGCGGGCGCCCTCGACGGAGTTCTCCTGAGGAGGAAGAGTGCCTCACTGGATCATCGCCGCGACGGCGAAGACCACCACCGTCACGACGACAAGCGACAGCAGCAACCCCTTCCAGTCGGTGCTGGACTTCTTCAAGTCGCCGACCTGGCACTTCATCACGCTGATGTCCTACTTCTTCCTTGCTGTGCTCTGGATCGCGTGCGCCTACTGGGTCTTCAAGGACGCGCGGCGGCGCATCGACGACAAGATCGTGCTAGCCGTCGCCGTGCTCACCGGCCTCGTCTTCGGACCCGTCGGGCTCATCGTGTACGCCATCGTGCGCCCACCGGTGACGCTCGCCGAGCGGGAGGAGCACGAGCTCGAGATGCAGATGATGCAGCAGCGCATCGGCGAGGAAGAGCGCTGCTCGTTCTGCAAGACGCCGGTGCGCGAGGACTATCTCGTGTGCCCCACATGTGGCCGGCGTCTGCGCACGTCCTGCCCCTCGTGCCACAAGCCCATCGACCCCCAGTGGCGCGTGTGCCCGTACTGTGAGGCCGACGTGCACGCGATGCCGCCGGTCTTCGACCGCGTCTGAAGCGCACACGGTCGGACGGCGCTCGCCGTCGCGTCGCTGCCGGCCCACGACCGCACTTGCTGAGCACATCCGGAGGATCTCATGGAACGCACGTTCGTCATGGTCAAGCCCAACGGCGTCGCCCGCGGTCTCGTCGGTGAGGTCGTCGCCCGCTTCGAGCGGCGCGGCTTCGTGCTGCGCGGCATGAAGGCGCTGCGCATCGACCGCGCCCTCGCCGAGCGGCACTACGCCGAGCACATCGGCAAGCCGTTCTTCGAGAGCCTCGCCGCCTTCATCACCTCCGGCCCCGTCGTGGCGATGGTGTGGGAGGGGCGCGAGGCCGTCAGCGTCGCGCGCACGATGATGGGTGTCACCGACTCGGCGCAGGCAGCGCCGGGCACGATCCGCGGCGACTTCTCCCTCAGCAAGGAGGAGAACGTCGTGCACGGCTCCGACAGCCCCGAGAGCGCCACGCGTGAGATCGCCCTGTTCTTCGAAGAGGCCGAGCTTGTCTGACCCGGTCCCGCAGCACTTCTGGGACCGGGTCCTCCCCGACATGGCGGACGAGGCGGTCGGCTTCACCGGCCTCGTCCTCGCCTCGCGCTCGCCGCAGCGCAAGGCGCTGCTCGAGCAGTTGGGCATCCCTTTCCGCGTCGTGGTCAGCGAGCACGACGAGGACACGCGCGACGGCGATCCGGCGCACACGGTGCAGCAGAACGCGCGCGGCAAGGCCGAGGACGTGCTCGCCCACACCCAGATGCAGCCGGGCGAGCTGGTCCTCGGCGTCGACACCGTCGTCGTGAGCGACGGCCAGGTGTTGGGCAAAGCGCGCGACGCGGAGGAGGCGGCGAGCTACGTGCGCCGGCTCGCCGCTCGTCGCCATGAGGTCTACGGCGGCTTGTATCTCACCTCGCGCAAGCTCGCGCTCGCCAGCCACGCGGTCACCGGGGTCGAGTTCCGCAGCCTTACCGACGCCGAGCTGGACGCGTACATCCGCTGCGGCGAGTGGCGTGACAGGGCCGGCGCCTACGCGATCCAGGGCATCGGTTCGGCGTTGGTGCGGCGCGTCGACGGCGACTACTTCAACGTCGTCGGCCTGCCGGTCTCCGAGTTGCTTCGCCTCCTGGCGAGCTTCCGCGTCACGACCTTCTCCTGGCTGCAAAGGTAGGCGCGGCGGCTTCTCTTGCGCCCGCGCGAGGGTACGCCTCGCGGGCGGCGAACATCCCTCTGCGCTGCCTCCGGCAGGCGCCACACGCAGGCCTGCCCTCCGGTGGCCATGCCCAGAGGCACCGTATACAATCGTCGTTCGAGATTTGCCTCGAAAGGAGCTCGCCATCAGCTTCCTCGGATTCGTAACGGGCTTCGGCGCCCGTGACATGGCGGTCGACCTCGGCACCGCCAACACGCTCGTCTATCTCCGCGGCCGCGGCATCGTCCTCAGTGAGCCGTCGGTCGTCGCCATCGACCACCGCTCCGGAGAGGTGCACGCCGTCGGCGCCGAGGCCAAGCGCATGCTGGGCCGCACACCCGCCACGATCAGTGCGGTGCGGCCCCTCAAGGACGGCGTCATCGCCGACTTCGACGTCACCGAGCAGATGCTCCGCCACTTCATCCGCAAGGTCATGCAGAACCGCTGGGCGCACCCACGCGTCGTCATCTGCGTGCCCAGCGGCGTCACCGGCGTCGAGAAGCGCGCCGTCGAAGAGGCGACGTACTCCGCCGGCGCGCGCTGGGCGACGCTCATCGAAGAGCCCATGGCCGCCGCGATCGGCGCGGGCCTGCCGGTGGCCGAACCTACGGGCAGCATGATCGTCGATATCGGCGGCGGCACTTCAGAGGTCGCCGTCATCTCCCTCGGCGGCATCGTCGTGAGTCAGTCCATCCGCGTCGGCGGCGACGAGCTCGACGAAGCGGTCATCAGCTACGTCAAGAAGGAATACAAGCTCCTCATCGGCAGCCAGACCGCGGAAGAGATCAAGCTGGAGATCGGCTCGGCCTACCCGCTCCCGCAGGAGGAACAGGCCGAGATCCGCGGGCGCGACCTCGTCACCGGGCTCCCCAAGACGGTCGTGCTGTCGTCCGAGGAGGTTCGCACCGCGTTGGAAGAGCCGACGCAGGCCATCGTCGATGCCATCAAGGCGACACTCGACAAGACGCCGCCTGAGCTGGCCAGTGACATCATGGACCGCGGGATCATGCTCGCCGGCGGCGGGTCGCTGCTGCAGGGCCTCGCCGAGCGCCTGCGCGACGAGACGCAGATGCCGGTGCATCTCGCCGAATCGCCGCTCACCTGCGTGGCCGTGGGCTCGGGCAAGTACCTCGAGGAGTTCGATGTCCTGGTCAAGAGCAAGCGCAACTCCCGGCCGCGCGGCCGGTAGTCCCGCCCTTCGCTGATCTGTGAATCGCCGGCGCGTACTCCGGCGGCGGATCGTCGTGGCAGTCCTGCTGCTGCTGTCCGTCGCCCTGCTCACCGCGTACTTCCGCGAGTCCGACAGCGGTGTCGCGCACGGCGTGCAGAGCGGGGTGATCAGCGTCGTCTCGCCGCTCCAGAGCGGCACCGCGACGGCGACCAAGCCGTTCCGCGACGCCTGGAACTGGGTCGGCGACCTGTTCAGCGCCAAGGCACAGAACAAGTCGCTCAAGAAGGAGGTCCAGCAGCTGCGCGCGGGTCTGGCGCAAGAGCTCACGACCCAGAGCGAGAACGACCAACTGCGGGCGATGCTTCAGTTCCAGACGGACCACGTGTTCCCCAAGGGCGTCACGCTGGTCACGGCGCGCGTCGTGGCGCGCTCGACCAGCGCCTGGTACTCCACTGCCACCATCAACGCGGGCAGTGATGACGGTGTCAAGGTGTACGACGCTGTGGTCAACGGCCAGGGGCTGGTGGGCCGCGTCACCAAGGTCACCGCGAACGCAGCGCAGGTCATGCTCGTCACTGACCAGCAGAGCTTCGTCGCTGCGATGATCGAACCGGGTGACGTCAGCGGCAATGCCCAAGGAATCGTCAGCGGCAGCGTCACCGGCGACGTCACGCTCGAGTACGTGGACAAGAACGAGAAGGTGAAGGATGGCCAGTACGTGGTGACGTCAGGCAGGAACGGCTCCGTCTTCGTGCGCGGAATCCCCATCGGGGTCGTCGAAAGTGTCAGCACTCAGGACGTGGAGCTGTATCAGTCCATCGCCATCAAGCCGTTCGTCGACTTCCGCCGGCTCGACATCGTGCAGGTGGTGACGCGATGAGCATCGTCCGGCCCGTCAAAGACGCCTCGGGGGGCGCCCTGCCGGCCTGGCCCGAAATCGCGCGGCTCGCCGCCGTCCTGCTGGTCGCCGTGTTGCTGCAGACTGCCGTGGCGCCGCACCTGCGTCTGCTCGGCGCCTACCCGGACTTCGCGCTCATCGCGGTGGTCTCCGTAGCGCTCATCAGGGGTCCGGAGACGGGCGCCGTCTTCGGCTTTCTCACAGGGATGCTGACGGCGATCGCGCTGATGGAGCCCTTCGGCCTCAGCGCCTTCGTGTTCGTGATCGTCGGCTACTTCGCCGGCCGGTACGCCGAGACGGCGGATCTGCCGGCCGGCTTCGCGCCGCTCCTCACGGTGTTCGTCGCCACCCTGGTCGCGAACGTGCTGTTCGCCATGGCCCAGTTCCTGCTCGCCCGGGAGGTGCCTCTGGGCTTCTTCCTGGAGCGGGTGCTCTTCCCGTCGCTCGTCTTCAACACATTGTTGGCCGCGCCGGTGTACCTGCTCGTGCGCGTCTGGCTGAGAGGGGCAGGTGATCTGCGTGCCGCTGCTCGGTCATGACCCTGCGCACCGTGACCGGCCGATCCGCACCGGCCGCCGCGACAAGCCTCTCATCCAACTGCCCTCCATCGCTCTGCGCGTCGCCGTCATCATCGGCATCGCCGCGGTGATGTTCGGCATCGTCTTCTTCCGCCTCTGGTTCTTGCAGATCCTGAGTGGCCAGGAGTTCGTCGCCCAGGCCAACGACAACCGGCTCTCGTCGGTCAAAGTCGTCGCGCCGCGTGGCTACATCGTCGACCGCAACGGCAAAGTCATCGTCGGCGACCGCCCAGGGGAGGCCGTCGGCATCCGCCTGATGGATGTGCCCAAGGGGAAGCTCGAGGAAGAGCTGGCGCGTCTCGCGCCGGTGCTCGGCGTGAAGCCGGGGACGCTGCGCAAGCGCATCAAGGACTACCTGTACCCGAGCACCCTGGAGCAGAACGCGGACGGCACCTGGACGAGCTTCCTGACCTGGAAGAAGGTGACCGACGGCGCGATCACCGGCCTCGACCTGATCGTGCTCAAGCACGACGTCAGCCCGAAGGTGATGACCTACCTCAAGGAGCGCACGCTGCAGTTCCCCGGCGTGGAGATCCAAGACGACTCTCTGCGCTCGTACCCGCAGGGGGACATGGCGGCGCAGGTGCTCGGCCATCTCGGGGAGATCTCGGCGGATCAGCTGAAGTCGCAGCACTTCAAGGGGTACTCGGGCGGCGACGTCGTCGGCTACGACGGCCTCGAATACACCTACGACAAGTGGCTGCGCGGCCGCGACGGGGTCGCGCGGATCGAGGTCGACGCCTTCGGCCGGCCAAAGCAGACCCAGCCGGTCGGCGGACGCATGCCCGATCCCGGCGACACGCTGGTCACGACGCTGGACTCCAAAATCCAGGCGGCGGCCGAGCAGGCGCTGCGCACCGGCATCAGCCTTGCCCACGCCAACAAGCAGTACGAGGCCAATGGCGCTGCCGCCGTCGTGATGGACGTCAAGAACGGCGACGTGCTCGGCATGGCCAGCTATCCGACCTTCGATCCCAACGTCTGGGTCGGCGGAATGAAGGAGACGACCTACAAGCAGCTCACCAAGAAGTCGTCGAACTACCCGCTGGTGAACCGCGCGACCCAGGAGACCAAGGCTGTCGGTTCGACCTTCAAGGCGATCACCTCCGTGGCCGGGCTGGAAGAGGGCGTCATCACGTCGGGAACGACATTCTGGTGCCCCGGCTACTACACCTCACCGAACGACCACGCCGATCCCCCGCAGAAGTTCAAATGCTGGGCGCTGGACGGCCACGGGAATCTCGCCCTGATCGGCGCCATCACGCAGTCGTGCGATGTCTACTTCTACAACGTCGGCAACATCTTCTTCAATCGACCGGGCGAGGCGCTGGAGGACTGGGCCAAGCGCCTGGGAATGGGCAAGCCCACGGGAATCGACATCCCCTACGAGGCGCCGGGTCGCGTTCCGACGCCGGAGTGGAAGAAGAGCTGGCCCGGCTTCACGACCGAGATCGACAGGATCTGGAAGCCGAGCGACTCGATCTACCTCGCCGTCGGGCAGGGCAACCTGGAGGCGACGCCGCTGCAGCTCGCTACCGCGTACGCGGCGATCGCCAACGGGGGCAAGGTCGTGACGCCGCATCTGGGCCTCAAGATCACCGACGCCACCGGACAGACAGTGCGTGACCTTGAGCCGACGAAGACGCGCAAGGTCGACATCGCGCAGACCACGCTGGAAGTGGTCAAGCAGGGGCTCTACGACGCGGCGAACTCGCCTGCCGGCACCTCGTTCGCGGTGTTCGGCGGGGCCGGATACAAGGTGTCGGTAGCCGGCAAGACCGGCACGGCCGAGGTGTTCGACAACGGCCGCATCGTCAACTATGCCTGGTACGCGAGCTACGCCCCCTCGAACGACCCCAAGTACGTGGTCGTGGTCATGATCGAGAAGGGCGGCCACGGCGCGACCACCGCCGCTCCAGCCGCTCGCGTCATCTACGACGCCCTCTTCCACATCGACAGTGGCGCCTTCACGGGGACGGTCCGGGGCGACTGATGGGCGGAAGAGCTATCGAGCGAGGCGCGGCGCGCAGCGCCCCGCGCGCCGCGGACTGACATGGTCGACTGGCGCGCCTACCTCCGGCACCTGGACTACCTGCTGCTTCTGGCCACTGCCGGGCTGATCGTCTATGGCGTCACGATGATCTACTTCGCGACCCGCCAGGACATCGACGGCGCGGCGTTCTACTACGTCCGCCAGCAGCTGATCGCCGTCGCGGTCGGGCTTCTGGTCGCGATCGTCGCCTCCCTGCTCGACTACGACCTCTACCGGCGCTTCCAGTGGCTGCTGTACGCGCTCGCGGTGTTCATCGTCGTTGCCGTGCTGCCGCTCGGCGAGAACGTCAACGGGGCCACCAGGTGGATCGACCTGGGCTTCACGCGCTTCCAGCCTTCGTCGGCGGCGGTGCTGCTGCTGGCGCTGAGCATCGGAGCCTTTCTCTCCGACCGCATGGAACTGCTGGGTTCCAAGCGCGTCACGTTCATCGTGCTCTTCCTGGCGGCCGTGCCGGCGTTCTTCGTCTACCGGGAGCCCGACTTCGGTTCGGCCATGATCATCGTCGTGCTCGCGCTGGCCATGCTCTATTTCTACGGCACGCCGTGGACTCACTTCGCCGTGATGGGTGGGACCGCCGTCGTGGGCTTCGTCGTCGCGCTCAAGGTCCTGCCGCTTGCGGGCATCCATCTCATCCAGCAGTACCAGATCGACCGGTTGTTCGTCTTCGTGAACCCCGGCCACGACTCATCCGGCACCGGGTACAACGTCATCCAGTCAATGATCGCCGTCGGATCGGGTGCGCTCACCGGCCGCGGGAACATGGCCACGCAGACCACCCTGGACTTCCTGCCCGAGCACCACACCGACTTCATCTTCGCCGTGATCAGCGAACGCAACGGGTTCCTGGGAGCAACAGTGCTGCTGGTGCTCTATGCTCTGTTCATCTGGCGCGCGCTGAGGATCGCCGTCCTGGCGCGCGACATGTACGGGAGCATCCTCGCCGGCGGCATCGGCGTGCTGGTACTGTTCCAGGTGTTCGTGAACATCGGGATGACGATTGGTATCATGCCGGTGACAGGTATCCCGCTGCCGTTCATCAGCTACGGCGGCACCGCGATGATCGCGTTCCTGATCCTCGTCGGCCTTCTGCAGGCGATCCATCTGCGGGCGACGATCACTCCAGAACGGAGGGGGCGGCTTGGCCAGTAGTCTTAGCATCTCCAAGATCCTCAAAGCCGTCACCGAGGCGCGCGTCGCCTCTCCGGCGCCGCATCTGTGCGTCGTCGGCGTCGCTGATGACCTCGCCCGCGTCGTCGCCGTGCTCTCGGCGGGAGCCAGGGACGAGTCCGGCGGTGTGTCCGCCATCGTCGACGCGCTCACGCCGGCCGACTTCCCGCGCGACCAGCGCCTCGCCGGCCGCTGGGACATCGTCGTCCTGGTCGCCTCCGGCGCGGCCGCCGCTGAGATGGCGCCCGTCGTGCACGCCGCGCGCCGCGCCGGCGACAAGGTCATCGGCCTCGTCGAGATCCCGCACGAAGACGGCTGGGTGCGCGAGGCCGGGCTCTTCGCCGACGAGGTCGCCTACGGCCTCGGCCGCGACCCGGCCGGCAAGCCCACCCTCGAGAACCGCATCATCGACGCCGCCGGCGACGGCGCTGGTGCTCTCGCCGCGTCGCTGCCGTCCGTACGCCGTACGTACTGCGACCATGTCGTGCTCACCAATGCCGCCCAGAACGGCGTCATCGGTGTGGTGGTCATCATCCCCGGCGCGGACATGCCGGCCATGACCGCCAACCAGATCCGCATGGTCCTCAAGATCGCCCACTCCTATGGGGAGGAGCTCGGCCTGGACCGGGCTCTCGAGATCCTCTCCATCGTGGGTACAGGATTCGTCCTCCGCACGCTGGCGCGCCAGGCGCTCGACTTCGTGCCGGGATTCGGCTGGGCCGTCAAGGGCGCCGTCGGATTCTCGGGCACGATCGCGCTCGGCCAGGCCGCCATCGCGTACTTCGAGGCCGGAGCGCCGCTCCGGGTCTCGCGGATGCAAAGGATCAACAATCAACTCCAACGAGTACGCTCCCGGGTCCCCGGGCCACTCCGGAGATTGGCTTCCGGATGAGATAGCGAGACTGCTGGCGCGCGTCACGCGCCCTGGGCGCTACGCGGGGGGAGAGTTCAACACCCGCAACAAGCCCGGAGCGCGTCCCCGCATCGTCCTGTCCTATCCGGACGTGTACGAGATCGGGGTCTCCAACCCCGCGCTGCAGATCCTCTACAGTCAGCTGAACGACGCCACGCCGGCCGCAGCCGAGCGGGTCTACTGTCCGTGGCCGGACATGGCCGACCTCATGCGCTCCGCGCACGTGCCGCTGTGGGCGCTGGAGACCTTCTCGCCGGTCTCCGACTGCGACCTCTGGGGCTTCACCCTGCCGCACGAGCTCTGCTACGCCAACGTGCTCGAGATGCTCGACCTGGCCGGAGTGCCGCTGCACGCCGCCGCACGGGACGGGGACGACCCCATCGTCCTCGGCGGCGGTCCCGCGGTCGCCAATCCGTGGCCGCTGGCGCCGTTCTTCGATGCGTTCTTCATCGGGGAGGTCGAAGGCCACCTGGATGCGATCGTCGCCGCGATGAAGGAGGAGGGCCGCGAGGAGCGCCTGCATGCGCTCGCGGCCGTGCCCGGCGTCTGGGCCCCGGGCCGCAGCGCGCGGCCGGCCGAGCGCCAGATCTTCGCCGGGTTCTCCTCCAGCGATCCGGTCCTGCGGCCCGTCGTGCCGGTGCTCGAGGCCGTTCACGACCGCGTCGTCGTGGAGGTCATGCGTGGCTGCACGGCGGGCTGTCGCTTCTGCCAGGCGGGCATGTGGTATCGCCCCGTGCGCGAGCGGCCGGCGGACCTCATCGTCGCGGCCGCCGACCGGCTCCTTGACGAGACCGGGTGCGACGAGGTCTCGCTCCTCTCGCTGAGCTCGTGCGACTACGGCGGCGTCGCCGAGGTGCTGACCCGCATCCGCGAACTGCGACCCGGCCTCCGCGTGTCCCTGCCGTCGCTGCGCATCGATTCCGCCGCCGAGAGCCTCGCGGCCTTCGCCGCCGACCAGCGCGGCTCGCTCACGCTCGCGCCGGAGGCCGGCACGCAGGCACTGCGCGACGCCATCAACAAGGGCGTCGACGAGGCGCAGTTCGACGAGGCTGTGCGGGCGACGTTCGAGGGCGGGTTCACCGGGCTCAAGCTGTACTTCATGATCGGCCTTCCGGGCGAGACCGACGAGGACGTGCTCGGTATCGCCAGGATGGCGGGATCGGCGGCGCGGCTCGCCAAGGAGATCGGCCGCGGCCGCGCACGCCTCTCGGTGTCGGTGTCGTCGTACGTGCCGAAGGCGCATACACCGTTTGAATTGGAGCCGTTCGCCGGGGCCGAGACCCTGCGCCGGCGACAGCAACTCGTGCGCGCCGCCGCGCCCAGGAACGTCCGCGTCGCCTTCCACGACGTGGCGGCGTCGGTGGTTGAAGCGACACTGGCGCGCGGCGGACCCGGCAGCGATCGCCTCGTCGAAGAGGCCTGGCGCCGCGGCGCCCGCTTCGACGGCTGGAGCGAGCACTTCGACGTGCGTCGCTGGGAGGACGCGGCCGCCGCCACGGGCATCACTCTCGGAGAGCCCGTCGTGGCGCGTCCCGCTTGGCGCGATGCCGTGGACGCGCGACTGGACGAAGACTTCTTCACCGGCGAGCTTGGGCGCAGCCGCGCCGGTGAGCTCACGGAGGACTGCCGGGACGGCGCCTGCGCCGCCTGCGGCGTGTGCGCCGGGGAGATCGGCATGGACCTGCTCGCATGACCTGGTGGCTCGTCAGTTTCGCGCGGCACGGTTCGGCCCGCTATCTCTCGCACCTGGACACGTCACGCGTGGTCCAGCGCACGTTTGCGCGCGCCGGCGTGCCCATCGCCCTGTCGCACGGGATGCGTCCTAAGCCGCGCATCTCGCTGCCGCTGCCGCTGCCGGTCGGCGCCGCAGGCGCTTCCGAACTGGCGGTGGTCGAGGTGCCGGAGGGCGTGGACGCGACCACGGATGTACTGCGGGCGCTGCGCGAGGCCAGTCCGCCGGGAGTGCGGCTGCTGCGCATCGTCGACGCCGGCGAGCGCCATCCGCGCCCTCAAGCGCGCGCCGCCGAGTACGCCTGCGTGCTCGACGGGGACGCAGGCGCGATCGCCGCGGCCGTCGAACGCTACAACGACGCAGAGCATGCGATCCGCGAGCGCGTGTCTCCCAAGGGCACGCGCCGGCTGGATCTGAAGGACTACGCCGGGGACGTCGTCGCGACGCCGATGGAGGGTGGGGCTCGTGTGGGCTTCACCATCCGCCGCCGCAGCGACGGGGCCGCCCGGCCACAGGAACTGATCGACCTGATCGCCGAGTGGGCGGAGGCCGATCCGGTGATGCGAGGCCTGGAACGCCTCGGCATCGCCTGGGACGATGTGCCGCCCGGCCTTCTGGCCGACGGCGAAAGGAGTTGACCACGTGAGCACACCGAAGAAGGGCGCGCCCGGCGAAGAGCCGGCGGCCGCGCCGGGCGCGCAGGACGGCGCCCCAGATGTGACGGACGCGAGCGGACAGACTGCTGAAGGGGCGCCGCGCCGCCGGCGCGGCAACCGCGGCGGCCGCCGGCACAAGCGTCCGGCGCCCGCGACCGGCGAGACGGCGCAGTCGCAGCCCGAATCAGCTGCGCCGGTCTCCACGCCCCGGGCCGGGTACACGGCATCGGCGGCGACGTTCGAACTGCCTACGGCGCCGCTGGTGCCTGTGGCTGCCGCCGAGGCTGCTGTGACGCCGGGTGAAGCGGAGCCTGCCGCCCCGGGGGCAAAGGCCGGCGGCACGAGCCGCGGCCGCAGCAGGCGCAAGCCCAGGGCGCAAGTCCGCGCGGCTGCAGAGACCGCGGGCGCAGCAGAGCCCACCGGCGAGTCTGCCCCTGTGGAGGCGCCGGGTGGACTCACGCCTCCCGTCGAACCGGCGTCATCGGGTGCGGCGCCGGCGGACGGCGCCGGCCAGGACGACGACGGCGAGGCGCGCGCCAAACGCCGCCGGCGCGGCAGCCGCGGCGGTCGCCGCCGGCACAAGAGCGCCGATATCGAACACGAAGAGGCGGCCCGAGAGGCCGAGGAAGCCGCCGGCGAACCGGCGGCCGGCGAGACCCAGGCAGAGGCGCCGCAAGCGGGAGCCGCGCACGCCGAAGTCTCCGCGGCTGCCGCGCCCGTCGAGGAGGCGGCTGAAGCAGCCGCGAGCGACGAGCGCGGGGCGGGCGAGGCCGGCGAGAACGGCACGAAGCGGCGCCGGCGCGGCGGGCGCCGCGCGCGCGGCAAGCGCGAGGCCGCTCCTGAGGCCCTCGCCGAGGCGCCCGGCGCCGCTGAGGCCGAGCCGCCGGATGCGGGCGGCGAAGCGACGCTCGAGTCCAAGACCGGAGAGGCGCCACCTCGTGGGGGCAAGACCAAGGGCAGGCCTCGCGACCGCCGGCGTCCCCGGGCCATCGTCCGTCAGGACGAGGGCAGCGGCTTCGGCACCATGGCGCCGATCGAACTGGGGCAACGGCGTTCCACCGTCGTCGCCGAACGCCCCGAGCGCAAGATCATCCTCGTCACCGACGACGGCGAGGAGCTGCGCGTGGCGCTCGTGGAGGACGGGAGGCTCTCCGAGATCTACATCGAGCGCCCCGACCGCAAGTCGTACCTGGGCGACATCTACCAGGGCAAGGTCGAGAACGTGATGAGCGGCATCGACGCGGCCTTCGTCGACTTCGGCCTCGAGAAGAACGGCTTCCTCTATGTGGACGAGGTGACGGTGCCGGAGGGCGAGAAGCGCGCCCGCCGCATCACCGACGCGCTCAAGAACGGGCAGCAGGTCCTGGTGCAGGTCACCAAGGACCCGATGGGGCACAAGGGCGCCCGGCTGAGCACCAAGATCTCCCTCGCCGGGCGCTACCTGGTGTACGTGCCCGGCGGCAGCGGCGTGGGCGTGTCCCGCCGACTCAAGCAGGGCGAGCGCGAGCGGCTGCGCGACATCTCCAAGGAGCTGAAGCCCAAAAACGCCGGCCTCATTGTGCGTACCATCGCCGAGGGGCACGGCCTCGAGGACCTCAGGCGCGACATGCGCTATCTCTCGAGGCTCTGGTCGCGGCTCAAGAAGAAGGCCGAGGGGGTCAAGGCGCCGGGTCTGGTCCACAAGGAGGTCGACATCTCACTCGAGGTGACGCGCGACCTCTTCAACGACACCTGCGAGAGCCTGATCGTCGACGATCCCAAGCGGCACAAGGCGATCGTCTCGTTCCTGGACAAGGAAGCGCCGGAACTCCTCCCCAAAGTGCACCTGCACACGGGGGAGGAGCCACTCTTCACCGCCTACGCCATCGAGGAGCAGATCACCAAGGCCCTCGAGCGCCGCGTGCCGCTGCCCAGCGGTGGCAACCTCATGATCGACCACGCCGAGGCCCTCACGGTCATCGACGTGAACACCGGCCGCTTCACGCGTGGCAAGGGCCTCGAGGACACCATCACCAAGACCAACCTCGAGGCGGCACGCGAGGTCGTGCGCCAGCTCAGGCTGCGCGACATCGGCGGCATCATCATCATCGACTTCATCGATATGGCGCACGCCAAGAACCGCGAGATGGTCCTGGCGACGCTCGAGGCCGAGCTCGAGACCGACCGCACCAAGACGTACGTGGTCGAGCTCTCGCCCCTGGGCCTCGTCGAGATGACGCGACAGAACACGACCGACGGCGCGCGAGGCATCCTGACGCGCGCCTGTCCGGTCTGTCAGGGCAAGGCGCGCGTGCTCAGCGACGAGACCATGGCGCTGAGCGTCGAACGCCGTGTCCGCGCCCTGGCGCGCAAGTCGCAGGCCAAGGCATGGCTGATCGAGGTCAACGGCGCCGTCGCCGACCGCCTGAGCGGAGCACGTCTCAAGCGCCTCGAGAAGCTCACCGGACGCCGCGTGTTCCTCGAGGGCGGCTCGGCGCTCCCGGTGGACTCCTTCCGCGTGATCTCGGAGGGCAGCCTCGCCCATGTCGAGGAGCAGCGCGTGCCGGTCCGCGAGGGTCAGGAGGTCACGGTCGAACTCGAGTTCAGTCTCACCTACAGCCCGCGCGACGCGGTCGGGTACGTCGACGGCTACATGATCATCGTCGAGGGCGGCCGCCAGCATCTGGGCAAGCGCCGCAAGGTGCGCGTCACCGAGATCGCGCGCACCGGCGCCAGGGCGACCGTGCTCAAGAAGGACGCGAATTGACCCGGGCAGGCGGTTTGGCTATCATTTCCTGCCGTTGTCTTGAGGGAGAAACCAATGACGAAGTCTAGCGACACCTACGCGGTCGTCCGCTGCGGTGGCCAGCAATTCAGAGTGAGCGCCGGCGACACCATCGTCGTCGACCGCGTCGACGCCGAAGAGGGCAAGAGCATCACGCTCGACGCACTCGCGGTGCGCGACGCCAAGGGTACCTACGACGCCGATGCGGCCAAGCACGCGAAGGTCCAGGCGACGGTCAGCGAGCACCTCCTCGGCGAGAAGATCAAGGTCTTCACGTACAAGCCGAAGAGCACGTTCAAGAAGACGAAGGGTCATCGTAGTCGGCTCACCAAGTTGACGATCGACTCGATCACCCTCAAGGGCACCAAGGAGTAAGGGCATGGCCCACAAAAAGGGCGCCGGCACCAGCCGCAACGGTCGCGACTCCGAGAGCAAGCGCCTCGGAGTCAAGGCGTTCGCCGGCCAGGTCGTCCCGGCGGGATCGATCATCGTCCGCCAGCGCGGCACGCGCTTCCGTCCGGGCGAGAACGCCGGCATCGGCGTCGACCACACCATCTTCGCGAAGGTGACGGGCAAGCTCGTGTTCACCGAGAAGGGCGCCGGCCGCTTCATCTCGGTCGTCCCCGAGGCCTGAGCAGAGGCCGGCGTCCGCCGGCTTCGGTCTAGACGATGCTCGACAGGGCCAGCATCTGCGCGCGCGGAGGTCACGGCGGCAACGGCTCCATGAGCTTCCGCCGCGAGAAGTATGTGCCCAAAGGCGGGCCCGACGGAGGGGACGGAGCGCCCGGCGGCGCCGTCGTGCTGATCGCGACGCGACAGGTGCACGACCTCTCGCACTTCCGCCACAAGCACCATTTCCGGGCCACGAACGGTGGTCACGGGCGCGGCGCCAACAAGCGCGGCGCCGACGGCCCCGAACTGCTCGTCCAGGTGCCGGTCGGCACGGAGGTCCGGGACGCCGGAGGCGAGCTGCTCGGCGACCTCGTGCGTGAGGGCCAGCGCCTGCTGGTCGCGCGCGGCGGCGAGGGCGGGCGCGGCAACGTCTGCTTCAAGAGCTCGACCCGTCAGGCGCCCAAGTTCGCCGAGCGGGGTCTCGAAGGCGACGAGCTCTGGCTGACGCTGTCGCTCAAGCTGCTGGCCGACATCGGCCTGGTTGGGCTTCCCAACGCCGGCAAGTCGTCGCTTCTGGCCGCCTTGACGCGAGCGCACCCCAAGATCGCCGCGTACCCGTTCACGACCATCGACCCGAACCTCGGCGTCCTGTATCTCGGCGAGGGGACCGCCGTCATCGCCGACATCCCCGGCCTCATCGAAGGCGCCAGCGAGGGCGCCGGGCTTGGGCATCGCTTCCTGGCGCACATCGAGCGCACAGCCCTGCTCATGTACGTCCTCGACGGCGGAGACGGACCCGAGGCGTGGCCGGCGGCCCTCGAGACGCTTCGGGGCGAGCTCGGGGCGTTTCGCGCCGAGCTCCTCGACAGGCCTGCCGTCGTGGCCGTCAACAAGGTGGATCTTCTCGACGGCGAAGCACGGGCCGCCGCGGGCCAGTTCCTCGCCGGTCTCGGCTGGCCGTCCGCGACGGTCGTCGTCTCCGCCCAGAACGGCGACGGCCTCAAAGACCTCGTGAGAGAGCTGAGCACGGTCATGGATCGGGCGCGGGCGGCCCAGGCTGAGGCCCAAGCCGCCGCGGAGGCCGCCCGGGCGGCGACCATCCTCCGACCGGCCGACGGTCGCCTCGACGCCTTCACCGTGACGGCCGAGGATGACTACTTCGTCGTGCACGGCGTCCAGATGGAGCGACTGTTCGCCAAGGCCGATCTCGACAACGAGGACGCCGTCGCCTACTTGCAGCAGGTGATCGAGCGCGCCGGCCTCAACGACGCCCTCCGGCGCGCCGGCGCCGTGCCCGGAGACACCGTCGTCGTCGGCGAGTCCGAGTTCGAGTTCGCGTGATCGCGACCGCGGGCGCGCCGGCCCCTTTGCTAGAATCTCGCCCGTGAAGACGATCGTCGTAAAGGTCGGCTCCAGCACGGTCGCCGACGACCACCTGCGCCTGCGCCGCCGCCTGCTCGCCGGCCTCGTCGCCGACATCGCGGAGCTGGTGCACGAAGGACGGCGCGTCGTGCTCGTGTCGAGCGGCGCCATCGCCTGCGGACAGCACGTCCTCGGCGTGAGCGAGCGGCCGCGCCAGGTGCCTGCGCTGCAGGCGGCCTCCGCCGTAGGGCAGGGCCGCCTGTTCGCCCACTACGAGCGTCTGTTCGGCGATCACGAGCTGACCGCCGCCCAGGTCCTGCTCACGAGCGAGGACTTCGCGCGCCGCTCGAGCTACGTCAATGCGCGCAACACGCTGCGCCGGCTGCTCTCGTGGGGCGTGGTGCCGGTCGTCAACGAGAACGACACCACGGCGACCGACGAGATCCGCTTCGGCGACAACGACGTGCTCGCCGCCCAGGTGGCGATCATGCTGCGCGCTGATTTGCTCGTGCTCCTCACCGACCAGGACGGCCTGTTCACGATGGATCCGCGCAGGCACGGGGGCGCGGAGCTGGTGCGCCGGGTCACCGATCCGGCGCAGCTCGCCGCGCTCGACGTCGGCGACGCGTCGCGCCGTGGAGCCGGCGGCATGCGCGGCAAGACCGCCGCGGCGCTCATGGCTGCGGCGGCCGACGTGCGCACCGTGATCGCCAACGGCTCGCGGCCCGGGACGCTCACCGCGGCGGTCGCGGGCGAGGACGTCGGGACGCAGGTCCTGGCCCGCGCCACCAGCGCATCCGCCTTCAAGCTGTGGCTGCGCTACGCCAAGCCGGTGCGTGGTAGGCTTGAGGTGGACGCTGGCGCCGCGCGTGCACTGGCACAAGGCGGGAGCAGCCTGCTGCCCGTAGGAGTCGAGGCGGTCCATGGCTCGTTCGTGGCAGGTGATGCCGTGGCGATCGTGGGTCCGGAGGGCGGCGAAATCGCCCGGGGGATCACCACGATGAGCGCCCGCGACCTGCGCCGCGTCCGCGGCCTGCGCAGTGACGAGTTGCGGGCGCTGAACCCACAACTCGATGACGAAGTGGTACACCGGGACCATCTGGTGCTGGTCGGCGAGGAGGCAGGATGAAGGTCGAGCAGATGTGCACGGAGGCGCGGCGAGCGTCACGCGCGCTGGCGGGCCTCTCCCGGGCACGCAAAGACGAAGTCCTCTTCGCCGTCGCCGACGCCCTGCGACGGCGGTCGGCCGAGATCCTGGCCGAGAATGTCGAGGACGTCCGGCTGGCGCGCGAGAACCGTCTCGCCGACGCCCTCGTCGACCGGCTGTTGCTGGACGAGGACAGGCTCCGTGACGTCGAGGCGGCCGTCCGCGACGTGGCCGCGCTGCCCGACCCGGTGGGACAGGTCGTCGACGGCTGGCGTCTCGACAACGCGGTCGAACTGCGCAAAGTGCGCGTCCCGCTCGGGGTGATCGCCGTCGTCTACGAGGCGCGGCCGAACGTGACCGTGGACTCGGCCGCGCTCTGCCTCAAGTCGGGGAATGCAGTGATCCTGCGCGGCGGGAGCGCCGCGCTGCACACCAATCGCATCCTCGCCGAGGTGGTCCAGGGCGCCGTCATCGAGACAGGCCTGCCGCGCGAGGCCGTCTCGTACCTCGGCCCGGACCGCAAGGAGCTCACCGAACTGCTCAAGCAGCGCAAGTACGTCGACCTCATCGTCCCGCGTGGCGGCGAGGACCTCAAGGAGTACCTGCTCGAGAACAGCAAGGTGCCGGTCATCTACGCCGCCGGCGGCAACTGCCACGTGTACGTGGATGCCGCCGCGGACCTGGAGAAGGCGCTGCCCATCATCGTCAACGCCAAGTGCCAGCGCCCCGGCGTCTGCAACGCCGCCGAGACGCTGCTCGTGCACCACGACGTCGCGGCAGCCTTCCTCCCGCGCGCCGCCGAGGAGCTCAAGCGGCGCGGCGTGGAACTCGTCGTCGACAAGGCGGCGGCCGACATCATCGCCGACCCGGCGCTCAAGCGTGCCAACAAGACCCACTACGACACCGAGTTCCTGGCGCTCAAGCTCGCTGTCCATGTAGTGGCGTCGCTGGACGAAGCGGTCGAGCACGTCGCCACGTACGGCACCCGTCACTCCGAGGCCATCGTCACCGAGGACTTGGCCGCGGCCCGGCAGTTCGTGGCTCAAGTCGACGCCGCCTGCGTGTACGTCAACGCCTCCACCCGTTTCACGGACGGTGGCCAGTTCGGGCTGGGCGCCGAGATGGGCATCTCCACCCAGAAGCTGCACGTCCGAGGCCCGATCGCGCTGCAGGAGCTCACCTGCGTCAAGTACGAGCTGTGGGGCGACGGGCAGGTGAGGGGCTAGTCTCGTGGCGCCGGCGCAGCCTCGCCTGGGCATCCTGGGCGGGAGCTTCGATCCGCCGCACGTGGCGCACCTCGCCGTCGCCTCCGAGGCGTGTCAAGCACTGGGACTGGAGCGCGTGCTGTTCGTCCCCGCGGCTGCGCCGCCACACAAGCGGAGTGACGGACGCAGCGAGGCCGCGAGCAGGCTCGAGATGACGTCCCTGGCGATCGACGACGACCTCCGCTTTACCGCCTCCGCGATCGAGATCGAGCGGGGGCTCGTCTACAGCGTCGAGACGCTGCGCGCTCTGAGCGAGCGCCACCTGGACCGCCAGTTGGTGTTCATCATGGGGTCGGATTCGTTGCTGCAGCTCGGGGAGTGGCACGAGCCCGAGGAGCTGCTCTCGCTCTGTTCTCTCGCCGTGGCGCCGCGGCCGGGTGACGCGCCGGAGGCGATCGCCGCCGCCGCGGGTCGCTGGGGAGCTTCCCGGGTGACGATGCTGGATCTGCCGCTGCTGGGCGTCTCCTCGTCGGGCCTGCGCCGGCGCGCCGCCGAGGGCCGGTCGCTCCGCTATCTGGTGCCCCATCGCGTGGAGCAGTACATCCAGGAGACGGGGCTGTACCGGTGACGGGCATCGACCGGGCGGCTGCAGAACGGCTCATCGCCGTCAGGCTCTCGCCGCGCAGGCGAGACCACGCTCACCGGGTCGCCGCCGAAGCGGTGATCCTGGCGCAGCGGTTCGGCGCACCGCCGGAGAAGGCCGAGCTGGCGGGCCTGTTGCACGACTATTGTCGCGAGCTGTCCGATGCGGAGACGCTCGCCGCGGCCGCACGGTACGGCATCCCGGTGAGCCCGGTGGAGGCGCGCCGGCCGCGGAAGATCCTGCACGGTCCGGTCGCTGCCGCACAGCTGACAGAGCAGGGGCTGGATCCCGAGGTCGCGGCCGCGATCAGGTCGCACACCGTCGGCGCTGCCGGCATGACCGTTCTCGAGAAGTGTGTCTACCTCGCCGACTACCTGGAACCGGGGCGGGACTTCCCCGGCGTGGACGAGGTGCGCGAGCAGGCGACGACCTCGCTGGACCGCGCCCTCGGCGCCGCGGCTCGCTTGAGCCTGCTGGACATCATCGGCCGCGGCCGCGGGGTGGTCCCCGGGGCACTCGCGTTGTACAACGAGACCCATGCCGGGGAATAGGGGATACCGCAGCGACCGACTGCGCCGCCGGCGCCGCTCGCGGATCGAGCGCTCGCAGGCTTGGCTTCTGTATCTTCTTGCGGCGGCGGTCGCCTTCGCCGCGGTCCTCGGCGCCTGGTACGTGGCGAGTCGCCTCACCAAAGATGAGACTGTCGCCGACAAGAGCGGATACCTCGCGGCGATCCAGTTGACGGCGCCTGGCGCGCAGACGCCGGTCGCGGCACTGCTCGTGGTGCAGGACCCGGCGGGCGGCGACCCGGGCGTGTACGTGGTGCCGCCCGACCTGCTGTTGGAGGGACCGAATGGCGAGTACGTGTTCGCGGCGGACGCGATGGCCGCGCGCACGTTCGCCGCGGACTTGGGCCGCGTGGTCAACGCGCCCATCGACGCGGTCTACACGCTGCCCGTCTCCGCTCTGGGTCGGTGGGCCGGGACGAGTGAGCTCCAGGTCGCTCTCGAGCGTCCTGTGGCCGCGGAGGTGAACGGCCACACACAGATGGTCGAGGACGGCGGCACCGTCGCCATTGCCGACCTGCCGGCGATCTTCTCGGACGTCGGAGCCAACCGGAGCGACAGCAGCGCCCTGCAGGTGGCGCTGGTCAAATCGGCGCTCGAGGCTGCCGCCCTGCGGCCGGCCGGCGAGCGCGCCGCTCTGACCGGCGGCAGCCCGTCGCCGCAGGCGGGAGCGACGCTGTCCGAGATCCTCCGCCGCATCACCAGCGGCTCGGCGGAGGTGGCGCTGTTCCCGGCCACCACACGGGTGGCCGAAGGACAGTTCGCGTTCGTGCCCGATCCGGAAGCGATCCAGGCCGGCATCACGCGGAGGTCGCCGGCCTATCACGCAGACGTCACCGTGCAGGTCCGCAACGGCAGCGGCAAGATCGGGGTGGGCGAGGCCGTCGTCGAGCGCCTCGCCAGCCTCGATGTGAACCTTCCCAAGCCGCTCAATGCGGACAGCTTCGGGTACAGGCAGACGCAGATCCTGGCGGGTCCCGAGACGCTCGCGGTGGCCCGGGACATCCGTGCTATACTCGGCCGCGGCGTCGTGCTCGACGGCCCCGACCTGCCTGACGCAACGGTAGAGGTCATCGTCGGCGACGACTTCAAGGCACCGCAACCCGGCACAAAGGACCAGCCGTAGCCGCCCTTCCAGAACCCACGACCTCCGAACGCCTGGCTCGAGCCATCGTCGCGCTCGCCGACAGCAAGAAGGCGCAGGACATCGTCGTCCTCAGCATGGACGAGGCCGTGTCGTATACCGATTACTTCGTGCTCGTCAGCGGCGCCAACACCCGCCAGACGAGAGCCATCGCCGAAGAGATCCAGCACCGGTTCCGCCCCGATCGCCGCCCCGCTCGTGTGGAGGGGGAGCGCGAGGGAGAATGGATCCTCATCGACTTCATCGACGTCGTCGTGCACGTATTCACCACGACTGCTCGCGACTTCTACCGGCTCGAGACGCTGTGGGGCGACGTGCCCCGGCTCGACGTGCCGGTGGAGGGGTGAAGGCCCGCAGCGCGAAAGGGGCTCGAGAGCCCGGCCATGGGGAGGTCCGTCACATGCGACGATTCACGGGTGCGGCGTTGGTCGCGCTGTTCGCGTTCTTGGGCGCCGGGGTGGTCCCGGCGCAGGCTTTCGACCGTGCGGCCACTGAGGCCACGATGCTGCGTCTGGTCAACCAGGCCCGCAGCAGCCGCGGGCTCGCCAAGGTGAAGGTCGTGAGGCCGCTCGACCGGGCGGCGCTCTCGCACTCCCGGGACATGATCGCCCGCGACTACTTCTCGCACTCATCGCTCGCCGGTGCGTCGATCGCCACGAGGGCTCGCCGCGCCGGCTATGCGACGAGCGGCTGCTCGCAGTGGACGGTGGGCGAGGTGATCGCCCTGGGCTCGTCCTCCAAGGGCACGCCGCGGACCATCTTCAAGAGCTGGATGCGGTCGAGCGCGCACCGACGGATCATCTTGACCAGGCGCTGGCGTGACGTCGGTATCGGCTGCGCCCGCGGCACCTACCGGGGCTTGTCGGGCGTGGTCATGTACACGATCGACTTCGGGCGGCGCGTGCAGTAGCCGGTGCGCCGCCGGACAGCCGTCCGGCATTGCGCGTCGGTCGGTTCCTGATCCGTTGACCATCCGTCCCCGCCGGGGGTAGGATACGAACATATGTTCGTACCCGGAAGAGCGATACTCCACCTCGACATGGACGCCTTCTTCGCCTCCGTGGAGCAGGCGCGCCGCCCCGAGCTGCGCGGCCTGCCGGTCGTCGTCGGCGGCGAGCGCGGGGGGCGGGGAGTGGTCTCGGCCTGCTCCTATGAGGCGCGCGTCTACGGCGTGCACAGCGCGCTGCCCATCACGCAGGCCGAGCGGCTGTGTCCGCACGGGGTGTTCCTGCCGGTCGACATGAAGGCTTATCTGGCGGTCCACCGCGCGCTGGTCGAGCTCCTGGGACACTACACCGACCTCGTCGAGGTGGCGTCCATCGACGAGGCTTATCTGGACGTCACCGGCAGCCGGCGGCTGTTCGGCCCGCCGCGTACCATCGCCCACCGCATCCAGGAGCAGGTCTACGACGCGCACGCCGTCACCTGCTCCATCGGCATCGGCCCCACCAAGCTGCTGGCCAAGCTGGCCACCGGCATGCACAAGCCGGCCGGCATCGGCGAGCTCAGCGCCGCCGACGTGCACGGCCGTCTGCGCGACCTGCCCGTAGGAGAGGTCTGCGGCATCGGCCCCGTCACCCAGGAGCGGCTCACCGCCCTCGGCCTCACCACGGTCGGCATGCTGCAGGACGTACCGTTCCCGCTGCTCGCGGCGGCGTTCGGCAAGGGCGCGCACGGGCTGCGCCAGCTCGCCCTGGGGCGCAGCTTCTCGCCGGTGCGCAGCGAGCGGCCGCTGCCCAAATCGGTCGGCCGTGAGATCACGTTCGACGACGACGTCAACGACGGTGAGCTCTTGCGTGCCACGCTGCTCTCGCTCGCCGACAGCGCCGTCGCCGAGCTGCGCCGCAAGGGTCTGGCGGCGCGCACGGTGGCGCTCAAGGTGCGCTTCAACACGTTCCACACCGTGAGCCGGCGTCGCACGCTGCCGCGTCCGGTGAGCGCCGTGCGGCCCATCCACGAGACGGCCATGGCGCTGCTGGACGAACTCGACGTCGGCGCCCGCTGGGTGCGCCTCGTCGGGGTGAGCGTCAGCGGTTTTACGCACAACGCCTTTCAGCTCACCATGGACGACGGCTGGCGCGAGGTGGCGCTGGGCGAGGCCGTCGACCGGGTGCGCGAGAAATACGGGTTCAAGGCGCTCACCCTGGCGGGCGGCTCGCCGGCCCGTCGCCACCTCGACCACCAATCCCCGGCGCAGTCGTTCCACCCCGATCCGCCTGCGTAGTCGCGCCAACGAGCGATGCGCCAACGAGCTGGGGGACCGGCTCGGATGCCGAAGACCAGGAGCAGCGCTCACTCGAGAGGCGCCGCCGAAGCGGGCCGTGGAGGCCGCTCGCGAGCTCGCCGCCGGGCCCGCCCGGCGCCTGCTTCCGGAGCCTGTCTGAGGCGCATGCCGCCACGCCCCCTGTGCTAGACTTCATCCTTCCGACAGGACACGACCGGCCGCTTCGCGCGCCCGCGGGCGGGAGGCCGGCGAAAGACAACGAGGAGACCCCGGATGAACGACCCAGCCAAGATCAGGAACATCGCTCTCGTCGGCCACCGCGGTACCGGCAAGACGTCGTTGTTCGAGGCGCTGCTGTTCGACGCCGGTGCGGTCACTCGGCTGGGTTCGGTCGCGGACGGCACCACGATCTCCGACTGGGACGAAGACGAGAAGAAGCGCCAGATGAGCCTCTCGGCGGGCCTGGCGCACGTCGATCGTGCCGGCCTCTCCTTCAACCTCATCGATACGCCCGGCGACTCGAGCTTCCTCGCGGACGCCATCGCCAGCCTCCAGGTCGTCGAGACCGCGCTCGTCGTGGTCAACACCGTGCTCGGCGTCGAGGTCCAGCATGAACGGCTCTGGGACCGCGCCGAGGCGCGCGGCCTCGGCCGCGTCATCGTCTGCAACATGCTCGACCGCGAGCGCGCCGACTTCGACCACGCGCTCGGCCTCCTGCAGGAATCCTTCGGCGCCCAGGTCGTCGCTGTGCAGTTGCCGATCGGCAAGGAGCACGACTTCAGCGGTGTCGTCGACCTGCTCACGTTGAAGGCGCACACGTACACGGATGGCAAGGCGACCGTGGGCGACGTCCCGGCGGAGCTCGCCGACGCTGCCGCGGCCGCCCGCGACAAGCTCATCGACGCGGTCGCGAGCACCAACGACGACCTCGCCGAGAAGTACCTCATGGAGGAGGAGATCACGGCGGCGGAGCTGAATGCGGCGTTCGCCGCCGCCGTCGCCGCCGGTCAGCTCTACCCGGTCGCCTGCGCGTCGGCCACGGCCAACATCGCCGTGGACCACATCTTCGACGTGCTTGCGCTGGCGCCCTCGCCCGCCGACGTCACCCATCCCAAGGCCATGAAGGGCGAGGCCGAGGTCGAACTCGACTGCGATCCCTCGCAGCCGGCCGTCGCCTTCGTCTTCAAGACGCTCGCCGACCCGTTCAGCGGCCACGTCAACGTCTTCCGCGTGTTCCAGGGCACCATCAGCAGCGACTCGCAGATCGTCATCGCGCGCGATGGTCACAAGGAACGCCTCGGTCAGATCCTCAAGACGATGGGCAAGGAGAGCAAGGCCTCCGAGGCACTCGTCGCCGGCGACATCGGCGCCATCGCCAAGCTCAAGGACGTCGTGACCGGCGACACGCTGTGCGCGGACGCGGAGGCGGTCAGCTTCCCTGCCATCGACTTCCCGGCTCCGCTCATGAGCTTCGCCGTCACCGCGAAGAGCAAGGGCGAGGAGGACAAGGTCATCACCGCCCTCCGTCGCCTCTCGGAAGAAGACCCCATGCTCGAGGTGCACCACGACGACCAGACCGGCGAGATGATCGTCGGCGGCATGAGCCAGGTGCACGTCGAGGTCACCGTGGAGCGCATGAAGCGCCGCTTCGGCGTCGAGGTCGAGCTCAAGGCGCCGCGCGTCCCGTACCGCGAGACGATCAAGGGCACGGCGAAGGCCGAAGGCAAGCACAAGAAGCAGACCGGGGGGCGCGGCCAGTTCGCCGACACCTGGATGGAAGTCCGCCCGCAGCCGCGCGGCGAAGGCTTCGAGTTCGTGAACAAGATCGTCGGCGGCGCCATCCCCCGCAACTTCATCCCGGCGGTCGAGAAGGGCGTGCGCGCCGCCATGGACGACGGGTTCCTCGCCGGCTACCCGGTCGTCGACGTCAGCGTGAAGCTCTACGACGGCAAGTATCATCCCGTCGACTCGAGCGACATGGCGTTCCAGATCGCCGGCTCCCTCGGCTTCAAGGCCGCGTGCGAGAAGGCCCAGCCCGCTTTGCTCGAGCCGATCATGAACGTGGAGATCACCGTGCCCGACGAGAACGTCGGCGACATCATCGGCGACCTCAATTCGCGGCGCGGCCGCGTGCTCGGCACCACGCCGCGCGGGCACAACAACGTGGTCGGCGCCGAGGTGCCGCTGGCGGAGATGCTGACCTACGCGCCCGACCTCACGTCGATGACGGGAGGGCGCGGCGACTACCACATGGAGTTCCTGCGCTACGAAGAGGTGCCGGCGCACCTCACCGCCAAGATCGTCGAGCAGGCCCAGAAGGACAAGGAAGAGGCCCAGAAGAGCTGACTCCAATCCGTCCAGTTTTCCCCGCAAAGCTGGGTATTTCGTGGCCTCGCCAAGGGTGGCGGCCGCGATGAGCGCTGCGGTAGGATTGGGGTGCAACAGCAACCGGAGGTTCCCGTGACTGATATCGGCACGATGCGAGTGAAGAGCGGTCTCGCAGACATGCTCAAGGGCGGCGTCATCATGGACGTCACCAACGCCGAGCAGGCGAAGATCGCCGAAGACGCCGGCGCCTGCGCGGTGATGGCTCTCGAGAGGGTGCCGTCAGACATACGCGCCCAGGGCGGCGTGGCTCGCATGGCCGACCCCACCAAGATCCAGGAGATCCAGGGCTGCGTGTCCATCCCCGTGATGGCCAAGGCGCGGATCGGGCACTTCGTCGAGGCGCAGATCCTGCAGTCCCTCGAGGTCGACTACATCGACGAGAGCGAAGTGCTCACGCCGGCCGACGAAGCCAACCACATCAACAAGTGGAAGTTCGACGTGCCGTTCGTCTGCGGCGCCGTGAACCTCGGCGAGGCCCTGCGCCGCATCAGCGAGGGCGCGGCCATGATCCGTACCAAGGGCGAGGCCGGCACCGGCGACGTCGTCGAGGCGGTGCGCCACATGCGCACCATCATGGGCGAGATCCGCCGCCTGCAGACGCTGGACGAGGACGAGCTCTACGTGGCGGCCAAGCAACTGCCGGCCCCCGTCGAGCTGGTCAAGTGGGTCGCCGAGAACGGCAAGCTCCCGGTCGTGAACTTCTCGGCCGGCGGCATCGCCACTCCGGCCGACGCCGCGCTCATGATGCAGCTCGGCGCCGAGGGCGTGTTCGTCGGCTCCGGCATCTTCAAGAGCGAAGATCCGCAGAGCCGCGCCAACGCCATCGTCAAGGCGGCGACCAACTACCGCGACGCGGCAGTGCTCGCCGAGGTGAGTGTGGGCCTCGGCGACGCCATGCCCGGCATCGACGCGGCGCGCCTGCCCGAGGAAGCCAAGATCCAGCACCGCGGCTGGTGAGCGCGAGGGCGGCGTGACTCCGACGAGCGGCACGCAGCGGCTGGACTGGATCCTGTCGCCCGAACCGGCGCTCGACCTGCACGGTCCCGGCGCCGGCCTCGTCGTGGGCGTGCTCGCCCTGCAGGGCGACTTCCGCGAACATCGGCTCATGCTCGAGCGTCTGGGGGCGCGCACCCGAGAGGTGCGCAAGCCGGCCGACCTTGCCGGTCTCCATGGCCTCGTCATCCCCGGCGGCGAGAGCACCACGATCCACAACCTCATGACCGCCTTCGAGCTGGCCGGCCCCATTCAGGAGTTCGCCGCTGCCGGCGGCGTCGTCTACGGCACGTGCGCCGGCCTGATCTCGGTCGCGCGCGACACCGTCGAGGGCGCGCCGCCGACGCTCGGCCTGATGGACATCGTCGCGCGTCGCAACGCGTTCGGCCGCCAGGTGCGCAGCTTCGAAGCCGACCTCCAGGTCGAGGGTCTCGGCTCCGCTCCTGTGCGCGCCGTCTTCATCCGCGCGCCTTGGGTGGAGCGCGCCGGCCCGCGCGTCGAGGTCCTCGCCACCTGGGAGGGCCACATCGTCGCAGCGCGTGAGGGCGGCGTGCTCGTCACTGCGTTCCACCCTGAGCTCACCGACGACGCGCGTCTGCACGAGCTGCTCATCCAAATGATCCGCCGCCGGCAGGCCGCGGGGGGCGCGCCCGATGGCGCGACCGCCGCGCGTGATGCCGGCGAGCCCGGCCGGGCCGCTGCCGCGGCCGGCCACCGCTGACAAGGGAGGTGGTGCCACAGTGTCCGGGCACTCCAAGTGGGCGACCATCAAGCACAAGAAGGGCAAGACCGACGCCAGGCGCGGCAAGCTGTTCAGCAAGCTGTCCCGGGCGATCACCGTGGCCGCCCGTGAGGGCGGCACCGATCCGGCGATGAACATCTCGCTCGCCAACGCCATCGAGAAGGCCAAGGCCGAGTCGATGCCCAAGGACAACATCGAGCGCGCCATCCAGCGCGGCGGCGGAGGAGCCGAAGGCGAGCAGTACGAGAGCATCGTGTACGAGGGCTATGGCCCGGCGGGCGTGGCGATCATCGTCGAGGTCCTCACCGACAACAAGAACCGGTCGGCCGCCGAGGTGCGCAACATCTTCAGCAAGCACGGCGGGCAGCTCGCCCAGCCGGGCGCCGTCGCGTGGGTCTTCGAGCGCCGCGGCTCCATCGTCGTCGACGGTGGCAAGTACGAGGAGGACGACGTCATGGCCGCGGCCATCGACGCCGGGGCGGAGGACGTCGTCCAGGACGGCGGGGAGTTCCAGGTGCTCACCGAGCCGGCCGATTTAGCCGCCGTGCGCGACGCCATCGCGGCCGCCGGCATCGAATTCGAGGCCGCGGAGCTCACCATGATCCCCAAGAACACGGTCAAGCTCGAGGAGAACGACGCGCGCAAGACCATGAAGATCGTCGATGCGCTGGAGGACAGCGACGACGTGCAGGAGGTCTACGCCAACTTCGACATCCCCGAGGACGTCCTCGAGGCGCTGGCGGGCTGACGGGCATGATCGTCCTGGGCTTCGACCCGGGCACCGCGAGCACCGGCTGGGGGGTCATCGAGCAGGAGGGCAACCGTCTCTCCTCGCTCGGTCACGGCTGCATCGTCACCTCGGCGAAGGATCCCACTCACGTGCGCCTGCGGCAGATCTACGACCAGGCGCGCGGTCTCATCAAACGCTTCTGCCCGGACATCGTGGTCCTCGAGGAGCTCTTCGTGAACGTGAACGTCAAGACCGCGCTCGCCGTCGGCCAGGCCAAGGGCGTCCTCTACCTGGCCGCATCGGACCTCGATGAGTCTCCCTGCGAGTACTCGCCGCTGCAGATCAAGCAGGCGGTCACCGGCTACGGACGCGCAAGCAAGATCCAGGTCCAGGAGATGACCAAGGTCATCCTGTGCCTGCCGCGCATCCCGCAGCCGGACCACGCCGCCGACGCGCTCGCCGTGGCGATCACGCACACGCACCACAACGCGGACGCGTTCCGCGCGGCCTGTGAGCGACCGCCGGGAGGCCGCCGATGATCGCCTCCGTGCGCGGCGTGCTGAAGCTGGTCGACGGCGAACGAGCGGTGATCGAGGTCGGCGGCGTGGGTCTCGAGGTCCTGGCGTCGAGTCGCACGCTCGGCAGCCTCTCCCCGCACCTCGGCGAGGAGGTCAGCCTGCACACGTACCTCAACGTGCGTGAGGACGCGCTGCAGCTGTTCGGCTTCCGTGACCTCGGAGAGCGCACGTTCTTCTTGTGGCTGACGGCGGTGAGCGGCGTCGGCCCCAAGGTGGCCCTGGCCGTGCTGTCGGGCTACCCGGTCGCCGAGCTCGAGTTGGCGGTGGCGCGGGACGACGTCAAGAAGTTCGAGAGCATCTCCGGCATCGGCAAGAAGCTCGCCCAGCGGCTCGTCGTCGAGCTCAAGGACAAAGTCGGGGAGCTGCCGCCTGTGGGCGCCGGCGAAGCTGGCGGGACCGGCGGCCCGGCGCCCGGCGACGCGTTCCTTGCCGCGCGCTCCGCGCTGCAGAATCTCGGTCTGTCGCTGCGCGAGGCCGAAGAGGCGCTCCGCGGCGCGCCCGAGGACGCGCCGCTCGAGGACATCGTCAAGTACGCGCTGACGCGCAAGGCGGACGAGTGATGGCCAAGAAGCCACAGGACCGCATCGGCGACCCCAACGAACGCGCCGACGACAAGGACCTCGAGCTCAGCCTGAGGCCACGCCGGTTCGACGACTTCGTCGGCCAGCGCGTGGCCAAGGAGCAGCTCGAGATCTTCGTCGAGGCGGCCAAACAGCGCGGCGATACGCTCGACCACGTGCTCATCGCCGGGCCTCCCGGTCTCGGCAAGACGACGCTCGCCGGCATCATCTCCCAGGAGCTCGGAGTGGGCATGCACACCACGTCGGGGCCGGCGCTGGAGCGCAAGGTCGACGTCGCCGGCCTGCTCACCAACCTCCAGGAGGGCGACGTCCTCTTCGTCGACGAGATCCACCGCCTCAACGCCGCCGTGGAGGAAGTCCTCTATCCCGCCATGGAGGACTACGAGATCGACATCATGATCGGCGAGGGACCGGCGGCGCGCAGCATCCGCATGCAGGTCGCGCCGTTCACCCTCATCGGCGCGACCACGCGCACGGGCCTGCTCACCACGCCGCTGCGCGACCGCTTCGGCGTCTGGCAACGGCTCGAGTACTACGAGATCGAAGAGCTTGCCGCCATCGTGCGCCGCTCGGCGGGCATCCTCGGCGTGGAGATCGACAAGGACTCCGCGCTCGAGATCGCCGGACGGTCGCGCGGCACGCCGCGCGTGGCCAACCGGCTGTTGCGGCGCGTGCGCGACTTCGCGCAGGTGCGCCACGAGGGCATCATCGACCACGACATCTGCATCGCCGCGCTCGAGCTGTTCCAGGTGGACCGTGAGGGCCTCGACAAGCTCGACCGTGACATCCTCAAGGCGATCGCCGAGAAGTTCGACGGCGGTCCGGTCGGCCTGGATACGTTGGCGGTGGCTCTCGGGGAGGAGGCCGACACGGTGATGGACGTCTACGAGCCCTACCTGATAATGCAGGGCTTCCTCAAGCGCACGCCGCGCGGCCGTGTGCTCACGCGCAGCGGCTTCCTGCACTGCGGCCTCAAGCCGCCGGCCCCCGGCGACACGCTCTTCAACGAGCTCTGACGCAGCCGGCAGCCGCGCCGGAGGCTCGCGCTATACTCGCCCGATGACCGACTTGCTCCTGCACGCCTGCTGTGGCCCGTGCTCGACCGTCGCCGTGCCGGCGTGGCGCGAGCGCGGGGTCGAGCCCGTGGGCTGGTTCCAGAACCCGAACATCCAGCCGGCCACGGAGCTGGAGCGCCGCCTCGAGAGCATGCGCCGCTTCAGCCGCGCGGCCGGCCTCGAGCTGGTCGTCAGCCAAGGCGGGGGAGAGGCTCCCGGCTGGAGCGAGTGGCGCGACCGCCTCGCGGTCACGCCGCCGGACGAGCGCTGCGCCGCGTGTCTCGGCCTGCGTCTCGATGCCGCCGGGCGCGCGGCACGTGACCTTGGCTTCCTACGCTTCTCCACGACGCTGACTGTGAGCCCCTACCAGCGCCACGACCTCATCGTCTCCGCGGGAGAGGCCTCCGCTGACGCCCACGGTGTCGACTTCGTCTACCTGGACGCTCGCAGCCGCTTCCGTGAGAGCTACGCCGAGAGCCGGCGGCTCGAGCTCTACCGGCAGCCCTACTGCGGCTGCGCGGCCAGCAAGTGGGAGGCGTGGCACGGGCGCCGCGCGCGGCGGAGGTCCGCGTGAGCGACAAGACCGCCGCCCTCACTTTGGCCGACCTCGAGTACGAGCTCCCCGATGACCTCATTGCACAGACGCCCGCCGAGCCGCGCGACGCGTCACGTCTCCTCGTGGCCGGGCGCGCGACCGGCGCCCTGGAGGACCACGTCTTCTCGGAGCTGCCCTCGCTGCTGCGCGAGGGTGACGTGCTGGTGCGCAACGACACGCGCGTGTTCCCGGCACGCAGCTACTTCCACCGGGCGACCGGGGGCCGCATCGAGGTGCTGTTCCTGTGCGCCCTGACGCCCCCCTCTTCCGCCGGCGAGCGGTGGGAGGCGCTGGTGCGCGGCCGTCCGCGCCGGGAAGAAGTGCTCGAGAGCGAGGCGATGGGCCCCGACTGGCCGCTGCGCTGCATCGAGCCGTTGGGCGACGGTCGCTGGGTGGTCGAGAGTCTGGCGCCGGCGCCGGTGCTGGAGGTGCTCGCTCACGCCGGCGTCACGCCGCTGCCGCCGTACATCACGACGCCGCTGGACGACCCGGAGCGGTACCAGACGACCTACTCGTGCACGCTCGGCTCGGCCGCCGCCCCGACGGCCGGGCTGCACTTCACGCCTGCCCTCGACGAGGCGCTCGCCGAGGTCGGGGTCGACGTGGAGAGCGTGACGCTGCACGTCGGTCTGGGGACCTTCAAGCCGTTGCAGGAGGGTCCGCTGGAGGCGGTCACGCTGCACAGGGAGTCGTTCACAGTCGAGACGGCCGTGTGGTCGCGCCTCACGGCGGCGCGCCGTGACGGCCGCCGCGTCGTCGCCGTCGGCACTACCTCGATGCGCGTGCTTGAGCACGTGGCGCTGACGGGCGCGCCCGTCGACGGCGCCGCGCTCATCCACGGCGATACTCGCCTCTTCATCCGGCCGGGCTTCCCGTTCCGCCTGGTCGGCGGGCTGGTCACCAACTTCCACTTGCCGCGCACCAGTCTCCTCGCCTTGGTGATGGCCTTCTGCGGCGTGGACGAGACGCGGGCCATCTACCGCCACGCTGTGGCGCAGCGCTACCGCTTCTACAGCTTCGGCGACGCGATGCTGGCGCTGTGAGCCGCGCCCCCATGAGCGCCGAGGGGTTTGCCTTCGAGGTCGAGGCCCGGGACGGGGCCGCCCGCGCCGGTCGTCTGACGACGCCTCACGGCGTGGTGGAGACGCCCTGTTTCATGCCCGTGGGCACCAAGGCGACCGTCAAGGCCGTCGAGCCTCGCGAGCTGCGGGAGCTCGGCGCGCAGATCGTCCTCGGCAACACCTATCACTTGTACTTTCGCCCCGGCACGAAGATCGTCGCTGCGCACGGCGGCCTGCACCGGTTCATGCAGTGGGACCGCCCGATCCTGACCGACTCGGGTGGGTTCCAGGTGTTCAGCCTCGAAGGCACGCGCCTCCTACGTGATGACGGGGTGGAGTTCAGCTCGGTGTACGACGGCTCCCGGCACGTGTTCACGCCTGAGCTGGCCATGCGCATCCAGGAGGAGCTCGGGGCTGACATCATCATGGCGTTCGACCAGTGCGCCCCCGGCACCCTGCCGCGAGCCGAGCTCGAGGCCGCCGTGGAGCGCACCACGCGTTGGGCGGCGGCCTGCAAGGCGGCTCACGGCCGCCGCGACCAGCTTCTCATCGGGATCGTCCAGGGAGGGACCGATGAGGACCTGCGGCGGCGGTCGGCCGCCGAGATCACCGGCGTCGGCTTCGACGCCTACGCCGTCGGCGGCCTCAGCGTCGGGGAGCGCGGCGACGAGATGCTCACCGCCGTCGAGCTCATGGACGAACTGCTGCCCGCCGATCGTCTGCGCTACTTCATGGGCATCGGCGACCCGGTCGGCATCATCGACGTGATCGCGCGTGGCATCGACGTCTTCGACTGCGTGCTGCCGACGCGCATGGCGCGCACGGGCACGGCGATCTTGCGCGGCGGCGGGCGGCTCAACCTGCGCAACGCCCGCTTCGTCATGGACCTCGCGCCGCTGGAGGACGGCTGCGACTGCTACACCTGCCGCACCTTCACCCGTTCGTACCTGCGTCACCTGGTGACACAGAAGGAGATGCTCGGCGCGCAGCTCTTGAGTCTTCATAACCTGCGCGTTCTGCTAAGATTGACGCGCGACGCCCGCAGCGCGATCAGCGCCGGGCGTTTTGCCGAATTCGCCAACGACGTTGCGGGGCGTGACCCTGCAGGAGGTTGAGGTCTGTGTCGTTCACGATCATCATCTGGATCCTCGTATTCTTCGGGATCTTCTACTTCCTCGCGATCCGGCCGCAGCGCCGTCAGAAGCAGCAGCATTCCGAGATGGTCAGCATGCTCAAGAGGGGTGACGAGGTGGTGACCATCGGGGGCATGTTCGGTACCGTCACCGCCATCGGTGACGACTGGGTCGAGCTCGAGGTCGCCAAGCGCACCAAGGTCCGCTACCTGAAGCGCGCCATCTCGTCCATCACCAGCATCGACGAGTACGATGAGGAAGAAGAAGACGAGTACATCGAGGCCGCCGACGAGGACGTCACGGAGGAGGCCGACGACGAGTGGATCGACGACGACGAGCAAGTCGAGGACGACGAGGTCATGGCCGAGTCCGGCGAGACGCCCGACGCGCCCGACGCGCCGGAGGCTCCCAAGGCGTGACGCCGCCGTTCCCGGCCTCGACCAGGACGCAGCGTGTGACGACGGGCCCCGCAGGCGCTGCGGGGCCCGTCTCATGCAGGGATTCTTGCCTGCGGCCCGAACTGCGTTCTGACGTGGACTCGACACAGGGGTAAGGCTCACATGGCGCATGTTCTGGCGTTCGCCAATCAGAAGGGTGGGGTGGCCAAGACCACCTCGACGGTGAACCTCGGCGTGGCCCTCCGCGAGCACGACCTGCGCGTGCTCGCCGTCGACATGGACCCTCAGGGTAACCTGACCATGAGCCAGGGCATCGACACCGAGGGTCTCGAGAAGAGCATGTACGACGTGCTGGTGCACCGCGCGCCCATCGAGGACGTGATCTACGAGCGCGAACTGGACGTCGCCGCCTCCACCATCGACCTCGCCGGCGCCGAGATGGCCCTGGCGACGATGATCGGGCGCGAGAGGGCGTTGCAGCGCGCCCTCGACGCCGTGCGCGACAAGTACGACTACATTCTCATCGATACGCCGCCATCGCTCGGGCTGCTCACCATCAACGCGCTCACCGCCTCCGAGGGCGTGATCGTGCCGGTGCAGTGCGAGTACCTCTCGCTGCGCGGCCTCCTGCAGTTGGAGAAGACGCTTGAGATGATCCGCGAGAATCTCAACCCGGACGTGCACATCAAGGGCATCCTGCCGACGCTGTTCGACGCGCGGACCCTTCACGGCAAAGAGTCGATCGAGGTGCTGCGCGAGAACTTCGGGGACCTCGTGTTCGACACCGTCGTACGCAAGACCATCAAGTTCGCCGAGGCGCCCGTGACCGGGTCCTCGGTGCTCAAGTACGATCCGAAAGGCCGGGGGGCAGAATCGTACCGCGCCCTCGCGCGGGAGGTGCTGAATGGCAGATCGTCCTAGCATGAAGGATGGACTGAGCGAGCTCTTCCGGCGCACCGACAGCGGCGGTGCGATCCCCGATCCCGGGGGTCCGGACGCTCCAGTCAAGGGGCGGCCGTACGTGACGACCATCAAGGTGGTCGGCATCGGCGGCGCCGGTACCAACGCGGTGAACCGGATGGTCGACTCCGGCGTCAAGGGCGTCGAGTTCATCGCCGTCAACACCGACGTGCAGCAGCTCGACGTGTGCGACGCCGACGTCAAGATCCACATCGGCCAGGAGATCACGCACGGGCTCGGCGGCGGCGCCGACCCTGCGGTCGGGCGCGAGGCGATGGAGGTCAGCCGCGACCAGCTCAAGGCCGCCCTGCGCGGCGCCGACCTCGTCTTCGTCACCGCCGGCGAAGGCGGCGGCACCGGCACCGGCGGCGCGCCCGTGGTGGCGCAGGTCGCCCACGAGCTCGGCGCCGTCACCATCGCGATCGTCACCAAGCCGTTCGGGTTCGAAGGCAACCGTCGCCAGCGCCAGGCGCTCGACGGCATCGACGTCCTGAGGGAAGTGGCCGACACCGTCATCTCCATCCCCAACGACCGCCTGCTCGATGTCGTCGAGCGCAACGCCAGCGTCGTCGAGGCGTTCCAGCATGCCGACGACATCCTGCGCCAGGGCGTCCAGGGCGTCACCGACCTCATCACCGTGCCCGGCCTCATCAACCTGGACTTCGCCGACGTGCGCACCATCGTGCAGGACGCGGGGACCGCGCTGCTCGGCATCGGGGTCTCCGCTGGCGAGAACCGGGCCCAGGCGGCCGCCGACATGGCGATCCACTCGCCGCTGCTGGAGACCAGCATCGAGGGCGCCCGCGGCTTGCTGCTGAACATCACCGGCGGCGAGGACCTCACGCTCTTCGAGGTCAACGAGGCCGCCGGCGTCATCAGCGAGGCCGCCGACGACGACGCCAACATCATCTTCGGCGCGGTCGTCGACGAGAAGCTCGAGGGCAAGATCTCCATCACCGTGGTCGCCACCGGGTTCGGGGACGAGGTCACGCACGCCCAGGCGCCGCCCCGGAGCCCGGAGAGCCGCGGCCCGGCGCCGAAGCCAGAACCGAAAGAGGACCGCGGGGGATTGTTCGGTCCCGCGCCACGGTTCGGCGACGGCGACTTCGACATCCCGTCCTTCGTCAATCAGCCCGAAGACTGATGCCTGTACCGCACGCAGCCCACCGGGTGACGCCGGCATGACGCGCAGAGGAGGCGACGGCGATGCGCGCTGACGCGAGCGCGGTCGCCGCACCCCCCGATGCGCCGGCCGCCGCAAGCAGGTCGGCGAGCGGGCCGCCGCAGGCAGACCGTTCCTTCGAACTCGACCTCGATGTCTTCGACGGTCCGTTCGACCTGCTCGTCACGCTGATCCTGCGCGACGAGATCGACATCTGGGAGGTCCGCGTCTCGCGGATCATCGCGGAGTACGTCGTCCATCTGGCGGACAGCGGGGAGTTCGACCTCGACGCCACGTCGCAGTTCGTGGTGCTGGTGGCCGCGCTGCTCGAGATGAAGTCGCGCATGTTGCTGGAGGAAGACGTCGAGGAAGAGCTCGAAGACCTCGATCCGGACGAGGCCGCACGCCAGCTGCTCGAGCGCCTCGTGCGCTACAGCCAGTTCCGCAATGCAGCCGGCTCTCTGCGGGCGGCTTGGGACGAGCACAGCGCCCGGCTGTATCGCAACGCGCCGGTGCCGGCGGAGCTGCTGCGCCGACGCGCCGTCGACGGGGCGCTCCCGGCGAGCGTCCTCGCCGCTGCTCTGACGCCGCTGCTGCGCGAGCCGCCGGTCCCCGATACGAGTCATCTGGCCGATCTGGCGGTGTCGCTCGTGAAGGAACTGCGTCGTCTGCGACTTATCCTCGACGATGAGGGTGAGTTCACGTTCGCCGCCGTCGCGCCGCGCGACCGCCTCGAGCGGGCGGTGACGTTCTTCGCGCTCCTCGAGCTGCACTCCAGCGGTGAGGCGCGCCTGCGCCAGGCGCGACACTTCGGTGACATCGTAGTCAGTCGCGTCACGGCGGCGGTGCCCGTCGCAGGATGACGGCGGCTGCCGCCGTGCGGTAGCATCGACGGGTCCCGCCATTCGACCCGGCTACGGCATGCTGCCACTCGCACGGCGCCTCGAGGCGCTGCTCTTCACCTCTCCGCGACCCATCGCGGCCGAAAGGCTGGCCGAGGCGTGCGCCTGCGGCGAGGAGGAGGCTTCGGCGGCGGTGGACGCGCTGCGCGCGGAGTACGCCGCCGGGATGCACGGCATCGAGCTCCGTGAAGTGGCCGGCGGGTTCACGTTCGCGGTGGCCGAGGACTGCGCCGCGGACGTGCGGCGCCTCACCGGCGTGGAGAAGCCGGATGACCTCACGCCGGCGCTCCTTGAGACGCTCGCCGTGGTCGCGTACCTCGAGCCCGTGACCAGGGCCGAGATCGCCGAAGTGCGCGGCGTCTCCTCCGAGTGGGCGCTGGGCGCTCTCGAGGAGCGCGGCCTGGTGGAACAGGAGGGCCGCGCCGATACTCCGGGCGCGCCGATCCTCTACGGCACCGGCGAACGGTTCCTGAAGTTGTTCGGACTCACGAGCCGTGACGACCTGCCACCGCTCGAGGAGTTCTCGCTGGGCGCCGACGAAGTCGACGAGATCCGCTCCCGGCTCCACGCCAACGCCGAGAGGAGGGCGCAATGAGCCCTGCCCCGCCCATGAACCTGGTGGTCTATCTCGCGCGCGCCGGCGTCGGCTCGCGCCGCTCGTGCGATGAGCTCATCCGCGGCGGCGCCGTGACGGTGAACGACGAGGTCGTCACCTTCCCGCGCCAGAAGGTCACGCCGGAAGATGTGGTGGCCGTGCGCGGTGAGCCGGTGACGGCCCGCGAACTGCGCTACTTCCTGGTGAACAAGCCGCGCGGCGTCGCCAGCACACGCAGCGACCCGCACGCCGACCGGGTGATCGTGGACCTGGTGCCGGGCGGCCGCGCCCTGTTTCCCGTCGGCCGCCTCGACGTCGACACCACCGGGCTCATCATCCTCACCAACGACGGGGTGCTGGCCAACCGGCTCATGCACCCGCGCTACGGTGTGCCCAAGACGTACGTGGCGCGCGTGCGCGGCAAGGTGAGCCGGCGCGCGCTCGGGACGCTGCGTCAGGGCGTCGACCTTGAAGACGGCCCGACGTCGCCGGCCGACGTGCGCCTCAAGAAGCAGAGCGCCAAGACGGCCCTCGTCGAGGTCACCATCCACGAGGGGCGTAAGCGTCAGGTGCGGCGCATGTTCCTCGCTGTCGGTCTGCCGGTCGAAGAGCTCAGCCGCCGTCGGTACGGCCCGCTGACCGACAAAGGTCTCGAGCCCGGCGGCTTCCGCGAGCTCAGTGGCGAAGAGGTCGAAGCCCTGCGCCGGGCTGGGGAAGAGGTGGCGGGCGAGGTCGCCAAGGAGGTGCAGGGCTCGCCGCTGCTCCTCGCGGCAGAAGCGCCCGAAGAGGCCGCCGACGCCGTGCTCACGCGCGCCGACGCCGGGCCCGAGGCCGCGTTCACCGAGAGCTCCGACGAAGGCGAGCCGGAGCCGTTCGACGCGGACGAGGCCGCGCCGGCGAGCGGGCCCAAGGCAGAGCCGGCCGATGCCGGCGCAGCCGCGGCGCCCGCCGCAGCTGCCGCACTGCCAGAAGCGGACGCCGCCATGCTCGACGAGCCGGACGCTTCCCCGGAGCAGTCCGGGGACCCGGACGAGCTGCGGCAGGGTGACCAGGCCTGATATGTATACTCTTGCAGTCATCGTGCATGTGCGGCGCGCCCAAGGCGTGCCCCGACCACCCGGAGTGGCGACATGACCGTGCGCTTCATCCCGGAGCTCGCCGGCATGGTCCCGTACCAGCCAGGCCTGCCGATCGAGGTCGTCCAGCGGCGCTTCGGCCTCGACCAGGTCGTCAAGCTCGCGTCGAACGAGTTCCCGCTGCCCCCGTTTCCCGAGGTCAAAGAGGTCGTGAAGGGGGCTCTGGATCGCCTGCAGCGGTATCCGGACGGCTTCTCGACCGATCTGCGCGTGGCCCTCGGCGACTTCTTCGCGCGCAGCCCTGAACAGATCACCGTCGGCTGCGGCACCTGCGAACTGCTGTACCTGCTCGCGCAGGCGGTGCTGGAGCGCGGCGACGAGGTGGTGCTGGCCGAGCCGTCCTTCACGTCGTACCGCGACGTCATCGACATCCACGGCGCGGTTCCCGTGGCGGTGCCGCTGGTGGACAACACTCACGACCTCGAGGCCATGGCCGCGGCGGTGACGCCGCGGACGAAGATGGTCTTCGTCTGCAACCCGAACAACCCGACCGGGACCTACGTGTCATCGGCCGAGGTCGCCAGGCTGGTGGACCGCGTCCCCGACGACGTGATGGTCGTCATCGACGAGGCCTACATCGAATTCGTGACCGCAGAAGACCGCGAGGGCTCTCTGGCCATCCAGAAGGAGCACGACAACGTCGTCGTGCTGCGCACGTTCTCCAAGATCTACGGACTCTGCGCCCTGCGTACCGGGTTCGGGATCTGTGCGCCCGAGGTCAAGGCCGCTGTGGACAAGGTGCGGCAGCCGTTCAACGTGAACCTGCTCGGGCAACTCGCCGCGACCGAGGCGCTCAAACACCAGGACCAGGTTGCGCGGCGCCGGGAGTCCAACGCGGCGCTGCGCGATCACATGGTCGAGCGCCTTGCCGCCCGCGGCCGCGCCACGGTCCCGACGCAGGCGAACTTCATGCTGGTCGACATGAACGACCTGTGCGACCCGCACGACAAGGTCTGCGGCACCCTGCTCTCCCTCGGGGCGATCGTGCGCGACGGCAACGCGCTCGGGTGCCCGGGGTGGGCGCGGGTGACCGTGGGTACACACGAGGAGATCGAGTTCTTCCTGGACAAGCTGGCCTCGCTCGAGGTCGGCGCTCAGAAGACCGGCGAAGGGAGGACCTCGTGAGCATGATGGTGATCATGCACGAGGCGGCGACCGACGAAGAGGTCGCGCACGTCTGTGCGCGTGTCGAGGAGGTCGGCGCCAGCGCGCACATCTCCTTGGGGGACCGGGTGACGGTCATCGGTGTCATCGGCGACCGCGAGGAGATCACGGAGTTGCCGCTCGAGGCGATGCCGGGAGTCGAGCGGGTCGTCGCCATCCGGCGCCCGTACAAGCTGGTCAGCCGCGAGTTCCAGCAGCGGGACACGGTGATCGATGTGAACGGCGTCAAGATCGGCGGGGGGCACTTCGCCCTCATCGCCGGGCCGTGTTCCATCGAGACGCCGGAGCAGGTGCTGGCTGCCGCCCGGGCCGTCAAAGAGGCGGGCGGCCACATGATGCGCGGCGGGGCTTTCAAGCCGCGCACGTCGCCTTACGCGTTCCAGGGCCTCGGCGAAGAGGGCTTGGAGATGATGGCCGCGGCGCGTGCCGAGACCGGCCTGCCCATTGTCACCGAAGTCCTGGACGCGCGCGACCTGGACGTCGTGTGCGGCTACGCGGACGTGCTCCAGGTCGGCGCCCGCAACACGCAGAACTTCCTCCTCCTGGCGGAGCTCGGCAAGACCGGCAAGCCGGTCCTGCTCAAGCGCGGCCCGGCGACCACCATCGAGGAACTGCTGATGTCGGCCGAGTACATCCTCAAGGAGGGCAACCGGGACGTCATCCTCTGCGAGCGCGGCATCAGGACCTTCGAGACGGCGACCCGGAACACGCTCGACGTGAGCGCCGTGCCGGTGATCAAGCTCACCAGCCACCTGCCGGTGGTCGTGGACCCGAGTCACTCGGCGGGCAGGCTCGATCTCGTGTTGCCGCTGTCGCTGGCCGGCGTGGCCGCCGGCGCCGACGGCGTGCTCGTGGAGACGCACCCCAACCCCGAGCACGCCCTGTGCGACGGTCCGCAGTCGCTGCCGACGGCGGCGTTCGCAGAGTACGCCGACCGCGTCCTCGACCTCGCGCGCTGGGCCGGCAAGACCGTCTGAGCCGGTGGCCGAGGCGAAGGTCAGCACCGTCGCCCTCATCGGCGTCGGCCTCATGGGCGGGTCGCTCGGCCTCGCGGCGCGCGAGCACGGCGGAGTCGCCGAGGTCCGCGGCTTCAGCCAGACACAGGCCACGCTCGACCTCGCGCTCGAGCGCGGCGCGATCACGAGCGCCTGCGAGAGCCTCGAAGCAGCCTGCGCAGGCGCCGACCTCGTCTTCGTGTGTACGCCCGTTCGGCTGGTGACGAGGCACGTGCGGGCGGCGTTCGCCGCCGCACCCCCTCAGGCCGTCGTCACCGACGTGGGCAGCACCAAAGGACCGCTGATGCGGGCGCTCTCGCCGGACGAGCAGCGGCGCTGCATCGGCGGCCACCCGCTCTGCGGCTCGGAGTCGGCCGGGGTCGTCAACGCGCGCGCCTCGCTGTACCAGGGCGCCACCTATTTCGTGACGCCGGGCGCGCACGTGGACGCCGACGCCTATCAGCTCCTGTACGGCTTCCTCGGCGACATCGGCGCGCGCCCCGTCGCCGTCGACCCCGATGAACACGACCGGCAGATGGCCGTCGTCAGTCACCTGCCGCACGTGCTGGCCAACGTGCTTATGAGCCAGGCGGGCCAGCACGCCGGAGCTCGCGATGCACTCCTCTCCGCCGGGCCGAGCTTCCGCGACCTGACGCGCATCGCCGGCAGCAACCGGCGCGTGTGGACCGACATCTTCCTCGACAACCGGGCGGCGCTGCTCGCGTCGCTGGCCCAGTTCCAGGAGGGCCTCCAGGAGGTGCTGGAGGCGCTGGCCGCCGCAGACGCTGCGCGCCTCAGCGACACCATCGTGCGCGCCAAGGAGCAGCGCGACCGCATGCTCGCGGCCGGCAGCCTGCCAGCGGAGGACCTCTACCGCGTCATCATCCCCGTCACCGACAGGCCCGGCGTGTTCAGCGAGATCATGGTCGCGCTCGGCGACGCCGGCATCAACGTCGAGGACCTCTCCCTGCATCACATGAGCGCCGAGCTCGGCGGCACACTGACTGTGTTCGTGCTCGGGGAAGAGGTCTGCCAGCGTGCCGCCCACGTGCTCGGCGCGCTCGGCTACGAGGCGACCACCAGGACGGAGGTCGACGCGGAATGACGGTGGTCGCCATCGACGGGCCGACCGGCTCCGGCAAGAGTACGGTGGCGCGGCGTGTAGCCGAGCGGCTCGGCTACCTTTATCTGGACACCGGCGCCATGTACCGCGCCGTCGGGCTGCTGGCCGGCGAGGCCGGCGTCTCCCTCGACGACGAGGCGGCCGTGGTGCCGATCGCCGCGGCTGCGGAGCTGCGCTTCGACGGCGACGGGCGCGTGTTCTCCGGCGACCGCGACCTGAGCGAGCTCATCCGCAGCCTCGAGATGGGCGCGGCCGCCTCGGTGGTCTCCGTGCTGCCCGGCGTGCGCCGGCTGCTGGTCGACCGCCAGCGGACGCTCGGGGCCGGCGCCGACATTGTCATGGAGGGTCGTGACATCGGCACCAATGTGTTCCCCGACGCCGAGGTCAAGCTGTTCCTGACGGCGCGCGCGGAGGTGCGGGCGGCGCGCCGTGCCGACGAGCTCTGCGCCAGGGGCGAGGAGGTGGACGCGGGCGAAGTCCTCGATGCTCTGAGGGAACGCGACCGGCGTGACAGCGAACGAGAGGTGGCGCCGCTGTGCAAGGCGGCCGACGCCGTCGAGGTGGACACCTCCGCGCTCACGCTGGACGAAGCGGTTGATGCCGTCGTCGCCGTCGTCAGGGAGAAGGTGCCTGCGTGATGGGGCCGTGGGGATACCCGCTGAAGGGATACGGCGACAGCGGCCTGTACACGTTCCTGCGCTGGCTCGCGGTGCCGTTCTTCGGTGGGCTCTACCGCTGCAGGGTGCACGGCGCCGGGCACCTGCCGCGCACCGGCCCCGCGATGGTGATCATGACCCACAAGGCGTTCTGGGACCCGGTCATCGCCGGGATGATCTTCGACCGGCCGCTGCGCTTCATGGCCAAGAAGGAACTGTTCGTCAACCCGTCGGCCGCCAAGTTCATCACCAGTCTGGGCGCCTTCCCGCTGGACCGGGGCGCCGGGGATCGGGAGGCGCTCAAGACCGCTCTCCAGATACTCGATCGCGGCGAGATCCTTCTCATGTTCCCGGAGGGGCACCGGCAGCGCGACGACGCCGTGCACGAGTTCATGCCCGGCGTAGGCATGATCGCGCTGCGCAGCGGCGCCCCCGTGATCCCGCTGGCGATGGACGGCACGCAGTACATGCTGCGCGGCGGCAAGCCGGGACTGCCGGCGCTGCGCGGGCTCGTCGGTCCGCCGGTCGACCTCGGCGACATCACGACGCGGAACAGCAAGGCCTACCGGGAGGCCGCGCAGCGCATGCACGACGCCGTCGCGGGGCTCTATGCCCGCCTCTGACGAGATCCTGCCGGCGCCCGAGCGGGGATCGGCATCGTACGACGAAGAGCCGGAGCGTCGCGCCGACCTGCGTCACGTCCCCGCCGGCAAGTCCGAGATCGTCGTCGCGCGCTACGCCGGCTACTGCTACGGCGTGGAGCGCGCCTTGCGCCTCACCGGCGAGGCGCTCGAGGGCTCGCCGCCGCCGGTCGCGACGCTCGGGCCGATCATCCATAATCCAAGCGTCGTCGGCAGTCTCAAGGGCCGTGGCGTCGACGTCATCGATGAGGTCGACGACGCCACCGTCGGCACGCTCATCGTCCGCACTCACGGCGTCTCTCCAGACGTGATCGAACACGCTCGCTCGCGTCACCTGAACGTGGTCGATGCCACCTGTCCGTTCGTCTCGGTCGCCCAGCGCAAGGCGGCTGCGCTGCGCGAGGCGGGGTACACGGTCGTGATCCTGGGCGAGCGGGACCACCCTGAGGTCGTCGGCCTGGAGGGGTTCGCCGGCTCCGGGGCGGTGGTCGTCGAGGACGCCTCCGGCCTGCCGCTCGAGCGTCTTCGCGGGCGGCGCATCGGCGTGGTCGTGCAGACCACGCAGACGCGCGCCAACCTCTCGGCGCTCGCCGCGGCGCTGGCGCCGGTCGCGCGCGAACTGCTCGTGTTCAACACGGTCTGCGACGCCACCGAGAAGCGCCAGAGCGCCGCCTGCGAACTGGCCGAGGACGTGGACGTCGTCGTGGTGGTGGGCGGGCGTAACAGCGCCAACACGGCGCGCCTCGCCCAGCTGTGCGCGGCGATCGAGCCGCGGACCCATCACATCGAGTCCGCGGCGGAACTGCGCCCGGACTGGGTGGAGGGCGCCGCCCGCATCGGCGTCACCGCCGGTGCCTCGACCCCGGACGAGGAGATCGAGGCCACCGTGCGCGCCATCCTGGACCTCTGTGGTGGGTGAGGGCGTGGAGGCCGCCTGCGACGGCGTCCTCGTCGCAGACGCCAGAGACGCCGCCGCGCGTGGCGGGCTGCTCGCCGGCGACCGTATCGTGGGCCTCAACGGCGGCGTTCCGATCGACGTCCTGGACGTCGAGGACGCCGCCGCCGACGGCACGCTCTGGGTCTCGGTGCTGCGCGACGGCCATCCGCTCGACCTGGTCGTCTCACCGAGACCCGGCGAGTGGCACGGCATCTCGCTCGACCGCGGTGGTCTCGGCGACGACCCTCGCACCTGCCGCAACGCCTGCCGCTTCTGCTTCGTCGACCAGGTGCCCTCCGGGCTGCGCATGGCGCTGTCCGTCAAGGACGACGACTACCGGCTGTCGTTCCTGCACGGCAACTTCATGACGCTCACCAATCTGCGCGAGCCGGACCTGCAGCGTATCGAGGACCTGCGGCTCTCGCCCCTGTACGTCTCCCTCCACGCCTGGGACGACGACGCCCGCGTCCGTCTGATGGGGCGGGCGGCGAGGGGCTCGCGGACTGTGCTCGAGCGGCTCGCGTCCGCCGGCCTGGAGTTGCATCTTCAGGTCGTGCTCTGTCCGGGCTGGAACGACGGCGACGTGCTCGCCGAGACCGTGTCACGCTGCGGCGAGCTGGAGGCGGTCGCGGATCTCGGTGTCGTACCGGTCTCGCTTGCCGCCGAGGGCGACCTGCGCCGCGTCACGCCCGACGATGCGCGCGGCGTCATCGGCGCCGTCGAGGGATGGCAGCGGGAGTTCCGCCTCCGGCGCGAGACGGCCTTCGTACACGCCGCCGACGAGTTCTACCTGCTCGCCGGCGCAGAGCCTCCCGGCGGCGACGCGCCCGAACAGTACGAGAACGGCGTCGGCATCTCCGCGGCGACGATCGCCGAGGCCGAGGCGCTGGTGGCCGCCTGGAGCGGGGCTGGCTCGTCTGCAGATGGCCCGGCGCGGCCGCTGCCGGGAGTCACGGGTGTGCGCCTGTTGACGGGAACGCTCGCCCGTCCGGTGATGGACCGCGTCGCCGCGGCGCTGCAGGCGGCCACCGGCCGTCCGCTGCGGCCCCAAGTCGTGACGAACGCCGTCTTCGGCCCCCATGTCACGGTCACCGGGCTGCTGGGAGGCGCCGAGGTACTGGACGCGCTGCGGAGCGACCCGCTCGCCGAGGGCGAGTGGCTCGCGGCCCCCCGGGTCTGGCTGCCCGCCGACCTCGGCCGCACACTCGATGACGTCAGGGAGGACGAACTCGCCGCCGCCTGCGGCGGCCGCTTCGTCGTCGCCGAAACCATCGGCGACGTGTTTGCTAGACTGTCCAGATGACTGGGCTCCCCATCGTCGCCGTCGTCGGTTCGCCGAACGCCGGCAAGTCCACCCTCGTGAACCGGCTCACCGGCTCGAGAGCGACCGTCGTGCACGAGACGCCCGGCGTCACGCGCGACCGCAAAGAGATCGAGGTGGAGTGGACGGGCCATCGCCTGCTGCTCGTCGACACTGGCGGCTACGACACCACGGAAGACGCTCCGTTCGCCGGGCACATCCGCGAACAGGTCGCGCAGGCGATCGCTTCGGCCGACGTCGTCCTCTTCGTCCTCGACGGCCGCGCCGGCCCGCTGACCGACGACTACGCCATCGCCGACGTCCTCCGGCGTGCCAAGGCTCCGGTCATCGTGGTCGCCAACAAGATGGACGACCCGGCGAGCACGGCGACGGCGCCGGAGATCTACGCGCTCGGCCTCGGCGAGCCGCTGCTGTTCTCCGCCGTTCACGGCACCGGCAGTGGGGAGCTCCTGGACCGCCTCGTGGAGGTGAGCGGCGCCGTGCCCGGCGAGAGCGAGGCGGAGGCCGGGCCGGCCGAGACGCCGGTGGCAATCGTCGGCCGCCCGAACGCCGGCAAGTCGTCGCTCTTCAACGCCATCGCCGGCGAGACGCGTACGATCGTGAGCGAGATCGCGGGGACGACGCGCGACGCGATCGACAGCGTCATCGAGACCGACTCGGGCCGCTTCCGCTTCATCGACACGGCCGGCATGCGCAAGGCGGCCAAGGTGAGCGGCGTCGAGTATTACTCGTACCTGCGCAGCGTCCAGAGCCTTGACCGCGCGCACGTCGCCATCATCGTCGTCGACGCCACGATGCGCTTCGGCGAGCTCGACCTCTCGATCTGCACCGAGGCGACCCGCCGCAATTGCGCCACGGTGATCGCCGTGAACAAGTGCGACATCGCCGAACCGGACCTGGAAGAGATCGCCGGCATCGCCCGGCGCAAGCTGCGCCAGCGGCCGCCGGTGATCGCCGTGTCCGCAGAGACCCACCGCGGCGTGAAGGAACTCCTCCGCAAGGTCGCCGAGCTCGATGCGCTCTACATGGCGCACATCTCGACCCGGGCGCTCAACCGCTCGCTGGCCGAGCTCGCCGCCGACCGCCCGATGCCGCAGAAGCACGGCAAGCGGCTCAAGATGTACTACATAGCCCAGTTCGGCACCTCGCCGCCGCGCATCGCCATCGAGATCAACGACCGGACGCTGGTGACGCGCGACTTCGGCTTCTACGTCGAGAACCGGCTGCGTGCGCAGTTCGGCCTCGAGGGCGTCCCTCTGGTCATCGATTTCAAGGGCAAGCGTTGATCGTCGTCCAGGTGCTCGGGTTCATCATCTTGTTCGTCCTCGCCTACCTCGCCGGGGCGATACCGTTCGGTCTCGTCGTCGGTAAGCTCTTCTACGGCGTCGATGTGCGCGAGCACGGGTCGGGCAACGTGGGCACCACCAACGTCTTCCGTGTGCTCGGCAAGAAGGCGGGCGTCGCCGTCCTCATCTGCGACATGCTTAAGGGCTACGTGCCGGCGGCGATCGCGGCGGCGCTCTTCAACCCGTGGTTCGCGGTCTTCATCGCCGCCGCTCCGGTGGTGGGCCACATCTACTCGATCTTTCTCAAGGGCAAGGGCGGCAAAGGCATCGCCACCGGCGCCGCCGTGGTGCTCGCGCTGGTACCGGTCGTCTTCGCCATCATCCTGGTGGTCTGGATCGTGCTCGTCCTCACCACCCGGTACGTGAGCGTGGCGTCGCTGACGGCCTCGTTCCTCGTGCCGGTCCTGACCATCTGGTTCCACGAGCCGCTTCCCTACGAGATCGCCGGTGTGCTGGTCGCCGTCATCGTGTGGTGGGCGCATCGCGGCAACATCCAGCGCCTGCTGGCCGGTGAGGAGAACCGCGTCAGGCTCCCGTGGACCGGAGGAGGCCGGGCGACCGCGGACCGGGAGGGAGGAGCGTGACATGAGGGCGACCATCATCGGCTCCGGCAGCTGGGGTAGCGCCTTCGCCCGGCTGCTCGTGCGCCGCGGGCACGACGTCCAGGTCCTCGCTCTCACGCGCGAGGAGGCGGCGCAGCTGCAGGCTACGCACGAGAATCCGCACTTCCTGCCGGGCGTGCGTCTGCCCGACGAGATCGGCTTCGCAGGGATGGAGGACGCCGACTTGAGCGGCTCCGGGCTGCTCGTCTACGCGGTGCCCACCCAGGCCGTGCGCAAGGTCGCCGGCTGGGTGGCTGCGCGGCGCCCGACGGGCGCGCTCCAACTCTCCTTGGCGAAGGGCTACGAGATCGGCTCGCTCAAGCGCCCCACGCAGGTGATCGAGGAGGAGACCGGGGCCGGCGCCGCCGCGCTCTCCGGCCCCAACCACGCCGAAGAGGTCAGCAAGGACATGCCGTCGGCGACGGTGATAGCCGCCGCCGACGAAGCCATGGCTCAGGCGCTGCAGGCGGCGATCACCAGTGACACCTTCCGCGTGTACACCAACGACGACGTCGTCGGCGTGGAGTTCTGCGGCGCGGTCAAGAACCCGATCGCGGTGGCCGTAGGCATGTCCGACGGCATGGGCTTCGGGGACAACTCCCGGGCCAGCCTCATCACGCGCAGCGTCGCCGAGATGACCCGGCTCGGCATGATCCAGGGAGCGCATATCGCCACCTTCACCGGCCTCGCCGGGATCGGTGACCTGATCGCCACCTGCACCTCCCGGCACAGCCGCAACCGCCTCGCCGGCGAGTTGCTGGCCAAGGGCGCCTCACCGGTCGAGGTGGAACAGCAGGTGGGCCAGGTCGTGGAAGGCCTGCACACCGCCTACGCGCTCCACGACCTCGCCGAGCGCCTGCGGATCGAGATGCCGGTCACTGAGAACGTCTACCAGGTGCTCGAGGGCAATCGCACGCCTCAGGAGTGCGTCGCCGATCTCATGGGGCGCACGCCCAAGAAGGAGCGGCACGAGCAGATGCCTCCGGCTGCTCCGTGACGCGGCTTCACCGCCGGGTCACGCGTTGCTGGCCGTCACGGCCGTCTGGTAGACTCCTTCGGGCCGCGGGACGTCCCCGCGCCCGCGCCTGACACCACATCCAACCCGCGCCGGCTCCGCCCGCGCCGCGTTTCGCCGGAGGATCACATTGGACAAGCGGAACTATCTCTTCACGTCGGAGTCGGTCACCGAAGGCCACCCGGACAAGCTCGCCGACCAGATCTCGGACTCCATCCTCGATGCGATCCTCAAGGACGACCCTTACGGGCGCGTCGCTTGTGAGACGCTCGTGACCACCGGCCTCGCGTTCGTCGCGGGCGAGATCACCACGGAGACCTACGTCGACATCCCCAAGATCGTCCGTCAGGCGGTCAAGGAGGTCGGCTACACCAGCGCCCACTTCGGGTACGACTACGAGACGTGCGGCGTCATGGTGGCCATCGACGAGCAGTCGCCGGACATCAGCCAGGGCGTCACCACGGCCCTCGAGGTCCGCACCGACGTCAACGACGATGACGTGCTCGACAGCCAGGGCGCCGGCGACCAGGGCATGATGTTCGGCTACGCCTGCACCGAGACCGCGGAGCTCATGCCCATGCCGATCCTGCTGGCGCACAAGCTCGCCCGGCGTCTCGCCGACGTGCGCAAGGCCGAGATCCTGCCCTACCTGCGCCCGGACGGGAAGTCCCAGGTCACGATCCGCTACGAGGACAACAAGCCGGTCGAGATCGTCAAGGTCGTGCTCGCGTCGCAGCACGCCGAGAGCGCCGACCTGCAGAGCATCATCTACCCGGACCTGCTCGAGCACGTCGTCGAGCCCATCCTGCCCAAGGACATGTACGACGCGGGCAAGCTCGAGGACATCACCGTCATCAACGCCACAGGCAAGTTCGTCATCGGCGGCCCCATGGGCGACTGCGGCCTCACCGGCCGCAAGATCGTCGTCGATACCTACGGCGGCGCCGCTCCGCACGGCGGCGGCGCCTTCTCCGGCAAGGACCCGAGCAAGGTCGATCGTTCCGGCGCCTACGCGGCGCGCTACGTGGCCAAGAACGTGGTCGCCGCCGGCCTCGCCGAGCGCTGCCAGGTGCAGGTGGCCTACGCCATCGGCGTCGCCCACCCTGTGTCCGTGATGGTCGATTGCAGCGGCACCGAGAAGATCGAGCTGGCCACCATCGAACGCCTCATCGGCGAGCATTTCGACCTGCGTCCGGCCGCCATCCTCCGCGACCTGGACCTGCGCCGTCCCATCTACGCCAAGACGGCCGCCTACGGCCACTTCGGCCGCAACGACCACGACTTCACGTGGGAGCGCACCGACAAGGCAGACGCGCTCCGCGCCGCCGCGGGCCTCAAGGCCTGAGGCGGCGCCGGGAGGGCGGCGCGGCGTGAGCTACGCCGCCGTCTTTCCGCTCGTCCGCACGCGGGCCTTCTCCGAGGCCTTCGACTACGAGATCCCGCGCGAGCTCGCCGCTCGCGCGCTGCCGGGCGCCCTGGCGGCCATGCCGCTGGGCGCCCAGACGGTGATCGGCGTCATCCTCGGGGTCCGCGATGAGACCGAGCACGGGGGCCGCGTCCTGCCGCTCCGCGACGTCCTGCTCGTGCCCCCGATCCCCGCCGACCTCCTCGCGGTGGCCCACCGCGTCGAGGAGCACTACCTCACCTCGTTCGCCGCCGCCCTGGCGCTGGTCTGCCCGCCTACCGGCGCGCTCAAGATCGTGCGCCAGTACGAACTCACGGACGCGGGGAGAGCCGCGGCGGGAGCCGGCGAGAGCCAGCTTGTCGAGCTGTCTGGCCTCCGGCTGCCGAGCGGGCCGGTGGCACCCGCCGCCGAACGCTACCGCCGCAAGGGCTGGCTTCGCGTGGCCTACAGCGTCCACGTCGTCGGCGTGACCCCTCCTGGACGCACGCTCGCCCGCGGCCCCGAGACGCCGGCTCGGCTCGGACCGCGGCAACGCGCGGCCCTCGTGCTGATCGAGGAGGCAGGGCGGCTCGAGGAGCGCGAGCTGCGCGCCGCCAGCGGGCTCTCGGCCGCAGGTCTGCGGCGGCTGATCGAGGCAGGCGCGGTACTCGCGTCGGACCCCGGCGCTCCGGGCGAGGACGATGCCGTCGCGCCTCGCCCGGAGCCTGACCGGGGCCAGGCCGGCGACGCTCCGGCGGGCGCCGCGGTGGCCCAGGCCGGTCGCCTGCGCGCGTGCGCCACGCTGTCCGACATCCCGGACCTGCTCGACGAGCAGCGGCGCGCCCTGCACAGCATCCTCTGCGACACGCGCCCCGGCGACGAGGTCCTCCTGCACGGGGTCACGGGCAGCGGCAAGACCGAGGTCTACCTCCAGGCCGCGCAGGCCACCCTCGAGGCCGGCCGCTCGGTGCTGCTGCTGGTGCCCGAGATCGGGCTCACGGGGCAGACGGTGGCGCGCGTCAAGCGCCGCTTCTCCGGCGAGCAGGTCGCCGTCCTGCACTCGGGGCTTTCGGCCGGGGAGAGGCTGCTCGCGTACGCCGCCGTCGCGCGCGGCGACGTGCGCATCGTCGTGGGCGCGCGCTCGGCGGTCTTCGCGCCGCTCGTCGATCTCGGCCTGATCGTCGTGGACGAAGAGCACGACACCTCCTACAAACAGGAGAGCGAGCCGGCTTACGACGCGCGCACGGTGGCGCGCTGGCGCGCCGCCGCGTCCGGCGCGGTCGTGGTGCTCGGCTCGGCCACACCGAGCGTGGAGAGCTTCGCTCGGGTCGCGCTCCACGCCGATCTGCACCAGCGAGTGGACGGTTCACTGCCGCCGTCACTCGAGATCGTCGACATGCGCGACCACCACGGCGTCTTCTCACCGCCGCTCGCCGAGGCGCTGAGCGCGGTCGTCGACGCGGGCGACAAGGCCATCCTCTTTCTCAATCGCCGCGGCTTCGCCTCGTATCTGGTCTGCGACCACTGCGGCCACACGTGGGAGTGCCCGCGCTGCGACGTCACCCTGACCCTGTTCGGGAGCCGCACGCTGCGCTGCCGCACGTGCGGCCATAGCGAGCCGGCGCCGTCGGCTTGCCCGGTCTGCGGCAGCTCGGACCTCGTGCGCCACGGCTTCGGCACGGAGCGGCTCGAGCGCGAAGTCAGGCTGCTTCTGCCCGGGGTCGACCTGTTGCGCCTGGATTCTGACGTGGCGAACTCCTACGCGCGGCTGCAGGCGATCCTCAGCCGGTTCGCCGAACCGGGGCCCAAGGTCCTGGTCGGCACGCAGATGATCGCCAAGGGGCATCACTTCCCCGACGTCACCCTCGTTGGGGTGGTGAATGCCGACCTGACGCTGCACTTCCCGGACTTCCGCGCCGAGGAGCGCACGTTCGCGCTGCTGGTGCAGGTCGGCGGGCGCAGCGGGCGCGGCGAGCGGCCGGGGCGCGTCATCGTCCAGACGCTCGACCCTGAAGCTCGCCCGATCGCGCTGGCGGCCGCGGGCAAGGAAGAACAGTTCTACGCCGAGGAGCTCGAGCGCCGGCGGGAGTTGCGTTACCCGCCCGCCGGCTTCCTCGTCGGCCTCGACCTCTCGGGGGCATCGAGGGACAAGGTCGACGTCGCCGGGCGCTTCACCGCGGAGCGGCTGGCCGCCCGGCTCGGCGACAGTGCGCAGGTCCTCGGACCCGGCCCTCTGTGGCGCGAGCGAGGTCGTCACGCGTGCCGGGTGGTGATAAAGACTTCCGAAACAGGGAAAACCCTCGATACACTGCGCAGCTGGCTGGCGGCGAACCGCGACCGCTACGCCGCCCGGGGCGTGCGCGTCGTGCCGGACGTCGAGCCCCAGTGGCTGTGAACCGGGCGTGAGGTACCATTAGAGCCATGAGCGAGACCACTCAGATCAGACAGACCGCCGACGAGCGCGAGCTCTCGCGCAGGCAGCGGGAGGCCCGCAGAGATATCCGCGTCATCGGTGACCCCGTGTTGCGCGAGCGCGCGCACGAGGTCACGGAGTTCGACCGCAGCCTGCGCAAGTTCGCCAAGCGGATGATCCGCACCATGCACGACGCCCCCGGCGTGGGCCTCGCGGCGCCACAGGTGGGCGTGCTCCAGCGGCTCCTCGTGTACGACGTCGACGACGACCCGAGGGTGCTCGTGAACCCGGTGCTGGACGAGTTCTCCGCGGATACTGAAGAGGCGGACGAGGGTTGTCTCAGCGTGCCCGGCGTCACGATGCCGGTCGAGCGCCCCGTGAGCGTGCGTGTGCGGGGCGCGGACGAGTACGGCGACCCGGTGGACTTTCGTGCTGAGGGCTTCCAGGCGCGCGTGATCCAGCACGAGAACGACCACCTCGACGGCGTCCTCATCGTCGACCGCACCTCGCGGAGCGCCCGGGCGGCGGCTCTGCGCGAGATGCGCGCGAACGAGGCCGCCGGAGTCGAGGCGGCCGGCGGCGGCCTCTGAGCCGCATGCGGTTCGCTTTCGCCGGCACGGCACCGTTCGCAGAACTCGTCCTCAGGGGGCTTGCCGGCGAAGGCTGTACGCCCGAAGTCCTGGTCACCAATCCCGACCGGCCGCGTGGGCGCCACGGCACGCCCCAGGCGCCGCCGATCAAGGCGGCCGCGGAGGGTCTCGGAGTACCTGTCCTGCAGCCCGAGCGTCTCTCGGATGCCGGCGCGCTCGAGCGGCTGCTCGACTTCGCGCCCGAGGCGCTCGTCGCCTGCGCCTACGGGCAGATCGTGACGCAGGAGGTCCTTGACGCAGTGGAGACCGTCGTCGTGCATCCCTCGCTGGTGCCGCGCTGGCGCGGGGCCGCGCCGGTGGAGCGCGCTCTCATGGCGGGTGAGACGGAGCTGGGCGTCTGCACACTGCGCATGACGGCCGGCGTCGACGAAGGCCCCGTGGGGGACTCGCGCACGGTCCACGTACCGAGGGACGCCGACGCCGGCGGAGCCTATGGACTGCTCGCGCCGGCGGCCGTCGAAGGGGTCGTGAAGACCCTTGAAGCCATCGCCGCCGGGACCGCGACCTGGCGGCCCCAGGAAGGCGAGCCCACCTACGCCGCAAAGATAGGGCCGGCCGACAAGGAGATCGACTGGAGCCGGCCCGCAGCGCAGATCGCCGATCAGGTCCGGGCGCTCTCGCCGCACATCGGTGCGGTCACGGACCTCGCCGGGCGCCGGACGCGCATCTGGCGCGCGGCGCCGGGCGACGGTCCGCTGCCGGGCATCGGGCAGGACCGGCTGGTGATCGCCGCGGGACGGGGCTGGCTGGAAGTGCTGGAACTGCAGCAGGCGGGCCGGAGCCGGATGACGGCCGGCGAGTTCCTGCGCGGCGCCGGCCGCGGGCTGCTGGCGACGTGAGCGCGCCGGCGAGCGCAGGAGGCTCGGCGCGCGGCTCCGTCGTCAGCCCGGCGCGAGCGGCGGCGTTCGCCGCCCTCAGACGCCTGCGCGGAAGCGGCGCCCACCTCGACGACTCCGCGGCGGCGCTCCCGGAGCTGTCGTCACTCGGCGTGGCCGACCGCGGCCTCGCCAACGAACTGATCCACGGGACCGTCAAACGACGCGGCTCGATCGACGCTGTGCTCGGTACGTTCACCAAGGCGCCGCTCAAGAGCACCGACCCCGACGTGCGCGACGCGCTCCGGCTGGCGGCGTTCCAGCTGTTGTTCCTGGACCGCGTGCCTGCCTACGCGGTGGTCGACGACGCGGTCACGCTGGCGACCCGCAAGAGCCGCAAGGCCGGCGGGTTCGTCAACGCCGTTCTCAGACGGGTCGCGACGGACGGCCGCGCGACGCTGGCCGATCTCGGCGAGGGCGACGACGCGCGCTCGTGGGCCGCCGGGCTCTCCTATCCGTTGTGGCTGGTGAAGCGGGTGCGCACCGACCTCGGCGCCGAGGCGGCGCGGACGCTGCTGGAAGCTGGCAACGCCGCTCCCGAGCGCTGCCTGCGCGCCAACCGTTTGCGCGGCGGGCTGCCCGCCGCGAGGGAGGCCATGGCCGCCGAGGGTTTCAAGACGCGCGGTGTCGAGGGCTTGCCAGACGCGCTGCTCTACGAGGGTCCGCCGCTGGAGCGCTCAGGCGTGTTCCGTGACGGGCTGGTGACGCCGCAGTCGCGCGGATCGCAAGTCGCCGGGACCGTCGCGGCGGGTGCCGTGGCTGGTCCGGGCGCCGCCGTCCTGGACCTGTGTGCGGCGCCCGGCGCGAAGACCAGCCAGCTGGCGGCGCTGCTGCCGGAGGCGGCCATCACCGCAGTGGAACTGGACGAGGCGCGCGCCGGCGAGCTGCGCGCCAACCTCGCCCGCCTCGGCGCCGGTGACGTGTCGGTCGTGCGCGCCGACGCGCTGACGCTCACGCCAGACTGGGACGGTGCGTTCGACGCCGTGTTGCTGGACGCCCCGTGCAGCGGCCTCGGGACGCTCGCCTCGCGCGCCGACCTGCGCTGGCGGCGAAGCCCCTCGGACGTGCCGCGCCTCGCCGATCTCCAAGCGCGGCTGCTGGCGCGCGCCGCCGCCGCCGTCAAGCCCGGCGGCGCGCTCACCTACGCCGTCTGCACCATGACCCACGCCGAGACGCTCGGCGTCGTCGAGCCGCTGCTGGCCGGCGGCGGCTGGACCGCCGACGACCTGGGGGCGGCATGGCCGGGCCTCGGTCATCCCGCCTCGGGCGGGTTCCTTCTCGTGCTCCCGCCCGCCGCCGGTTCGACGGCCTTCTTCGTCGCCCGGCTGCGCCGTGTCGGCCGCGCGCACGAGCGGCGTCCCATGGGCCCGGCGGCAAGGTAGAATACCGGCGCGGCGCTGTGCCGCTGCGACGACGGATCGGAGGAACGGTGGAAGACATCCTGCGGGGCATCAACGTGGCGCCGTCGATCCTGTCCGCCGACTTCAGCCGCCTCGGAGACGACGTCGAGGCCGTCCTCAACGCCGGCGCACGCGTGATCCACGTGGACGTCATGGATGGCCACTTCGTCCCCAACATCACCATAGGGCCGCTGGTGGTCAAGGCGCTGCAGCCGCTCGTCCACGGCGCCGGCGCTCTGCTGGACGTGCACCTCATGATCGAGCGGCCGGAACACTACGTCGCTCAGTTCGCCGCCGTCGGCGCCGACATGGTGGTCGTGCATCAGGAGGCGTGCGTCCACCTGCACCGCGTCCTCGCGCAGATCCGCGAGGCGGGTTCGCTGGCGGGCGTCGCTCTCAACCCCGCCACCCCGATCGAGACCCTGGCTGAGGCGCGGAGCTACTGCGACATGGTCCTGATCATGTCGGTGGACCCGGGGTTCGGCGGCCAGAGCTTCATCCCGACCTCGACGGACAAGATCGCCAGGACCCGGGCGTACCTTCCGGAGAACGTCACCGTCGAGGTGGACGGCGGCGTGACCGACGCGAACGCCGGCGCGCTCGTGGCCGCCGGTGCGAACTGGCTGGTCGCGGGCTCGAGCGTGTTCGGCGGGCCAGACATCGAAGCGCGCTACTCCGCAGTGGCGCAGGCTGCGGTGGACGGCGTATAATCGCTTTCAGCTAGACCAAACGCTGCTTCAGGGCGGGGTGGAAGTCCCCACCGGCGGTACAGCCCGCGAACCCCGAGAGGGGCCGACCAGGTGAGATTCCTGGGCCGACGGTCACAGTCCGGATGAGAGAAGCAGGTTCGGCGCCTCGGCGCCGTCCGCCCTGGAGCGCATGCTCTGGGGCGTTTTGCGTATGGATGACGGACAGTACCTGGAAGAAGCGTTCGCACTGGCCGAGCGAGGCCGGGGCGGCACGCACCCCAACCCGCTGGTGGGAGCCGTACTCGTCAAGGACGATGAGGTCATCGGGCGCGGCTGGCACCTCGCGCCCGGCCAGCCGCACGCCGAGGCGAACGCGCTCGCGGAGGCCGGCGAGCGCGCTCGAGGCGCCACGCTGTACTGCACGCTCGAGCCCTGCAGCCACCAGGGCAGGACCCCGCCGTGCGCTGAGGCGCTGGTCGCGGCCGGCATCGCGCGCGCGGTGATCGCGCTCGGCGACCCCGATCCGCGGGTCGACGGCAGAGGGTTCCGCAGGCTGCGCGAGGGTGGCGTCGCCGTGGAGCTCGCCGGCGAGGCGTGGGCAGCGCGCGCTCGCGAGCAGAACGCGCCCTTCCTCAAGTTCCACCGCACCGGTCTGCCGCTGGTGACCTACAAGGCGGCCATCACCCTCGACGGCAAGGTCGCCGCCGCCGGCGGCGACGCACGCTGGATCAGCTGCCTCGACAGCCGGCGCGCCGTGCACGAGTTGCGATCGCAGGTCGATGCGGTCCTGGTCGGCGCCGGGACGGTGCGCAGGGACGACCCAGAGCTCACCGTGCGGCTGGCGGACGGCAGAGACCCGGTCCGCGTGGTGATCACTCATGACGGCACCCTCCCACCCGGGGCAAAGGTGCTCGGTACGGCGCGGCACACACGGACCGTGGTCGTCGCCGACCGCGCCACGGACGCCGCGCGCAGGCTGCTGCAGGCGCGCGGGGCTGAGCTGGTCGAGGTCGGGACCGGCGGCCTGCGAGCCGCCCTCGAGGCGCTGGCCGGGAAGGGCCTCCTCGAGATCCTCTGCGAGGGAGGCCCTACACTCGCGGGCGAGCTGCTCGCCGGCGGCTTTATCGACCGCGTGCTGCTCTTCGTGGCGCCGCTCATCGTCGGGCGCGGCGCGCCCGACCTGTTCGCGTTGCCTGCCGTCAGCGCCATGGCCGGCGCCTGGCGTCTGCAGAACGTCGAGTGGCGACCGGTCTGCGACGACCTTCTGCTCAGCGGCGCCATCGTGCCGCGCGAGGGCTGACGGTGTTCACGGGGATCGTCGAAGAGATCGGCGCGCTGCGCGGCGTCAGACCCGGCGCCGAGAGCGTCGCGCTCGACATCGTCGCGCGGACGGTGACGGGCGACGCCGCCGTCGGAGACAGCGTCCTCACCGACGGGGTCTGCCTCACGGTCACGTCGCTGCGGGCGGACGGGTTCACGGCGGACGCCATGCCGGAGACCGTGCGCCGCACGACCCTGTCTGAAAGGCGGCCCGGCGACCGTCTCAATCTGGAGCGCGCGATGACGCTGAGTTCACGGCTCGGAGGGCACCTCGTGAGCGGCCACATCGACGGCGTCGGCGTGGTCACGTCGATCGCCCCCGAAGACAACGCACTCGTGCTCGAGATCGAGACGCCGGAGGCGGTGTCTCGCGTGACCGTCGACCAGGGGTCGATCGCTGTGGACGGCGTGAGCCTCACTGTCGTGGCGGTCACCGGCGGACGCGTGCGCGTGTCTCTGATCCCGCACACGGCTGGGATGACCACGCTCGGGCGGCTCTCCGTCGGCTCGCGGGTCAATCTCGAAGCCGACCTGATCGCGAAGTACGTGTACGCGTTCGTCTCCGGTCGCAAGCCGGACGGCGGACTCACCTGGGAGAAGCTAGCGGAAGCGGGGTTCTGATGACGCCGGACCAGTTTGACGACGGGAGCAGTGCGGACGCCGCACCGCCCGAGCCGTTCTCGACCATCGAAGAGGCGCTCGAAGACCTGCGCGAGGGGCGCATGGTCATCGTCTGCGACGACGAGGATCGCGAAAACGAGGGCGATCTCACGATGGCCGCGCAGTTCGCGACCGCCGAGAAGATCAACTTCATGGCCAAGGAAGGTCGCGGCCTCATCTGCCTCTCGCTGACGCCGCAGCGCTGCTCAGAGCTCGACCTGCCGCCCATGACCGACCACAATGAGGCGCGCCTGCAGACCGCCTTCACCGTGTCCGTCGAGGCGCGGGAGGGTGTGACCACGGGAATCTCCGCGGCCGACCGGGCGCACACCATCCAGGTCGCCATCGACCCGGAGTCCAGTCCCTCGGACCTCGTGCAGCCGGGCCACGTGTTCCCGCTCATGGCGCGCCCGGGCGGAGTCCTTGAGCGCTCCGGACAGACTGAGGCGGCCGTCGACCTGTCTCGGCTCGCCCGCCTCAATCCCGCCGGGGTCATCTGCGAGATCATGAACGACGACGGGACCATGGCCCGCGTGCCCGACCTCGTCCCCTATGCACGCAAGCACGGCCTGAAGATCATCACCGTCGCCGACCTGATCAAGTACCGTCGCCGCAACGAGCACCTGGTGCGGCGCGCCGCGACGGTCGCCATGCCCACCAAGTACGGCGACTTCAAGGCCATCGGCTACGAGTCGGTCCTCGACGGCAGCCACCACGTGGCCATCGTCAAGGGCGACGTCGCCGGCAAGAAGGACGTGCTCGTGCGCGTTCACTCCGAGTGCCTCACCGGCGACACCTTCGGGTCATTGCGCTGCGACTGCGGCGAACAGCTGGCAGAGGCCATGCGTCGGATAGAGGCGGAAGGGCTCGGCGTGGTGCTGTACATGCGCCAGGAGGGCCGAGGCATCGGCCTCATCAACAAGCTCAAGGCCTACGCGCTGCAGGAACAGGGCTACGACACCGTGGAGGCCAACGTGGAGCTCGGCTTTGCGCCCGACCTGCGTGACTACGGCACCGGCGCACAGATCCTCGCCGACCTCGGCCTCTCGACCATCCGCATCATGACCAACAACCCGAAGAAGATCGTCGCGCTCGAGGGTTACGGCCTGCGCGTCACGGGGCGAGAGCAGATCGAGGTGGCGCCGCAGGAGGACAACATGTGCTACCTGCGCACGAAACGCGACAAGATGGGACACATGCTCGAACACGAGGATCTCTTCGGGCAGGACGAAGGCCTCGAGGGCTGACAGGCCCAGCGCAGCCGAGCCGGCAAGCGCCGCAGGCACACCCCCGACGACGGCAAAGGAGCCGAACCATGACGACCTACGAAGGCAAGCTGAGCGGCAAGGGGATGAAGTTCGGCCTCGTGGTGGGGCGCTTCAACGAGCTCATCTCCGGGCGGCTCCACGAAGGCGCCCTGGACTGTCTGCGCCGCCACGACGTCGACGACGCCGACGTGGACGTCGCCTGGGTGCCGGGGGCGTTCGAGATGCCTCTCGTGGCCAAGAAGCTGGCCGAGAGCGGCCGCTACGACGCCGTGGTATGCCTCGGCGCCGTCATCCGCGGCGGCACGCCGCACTTCGACTACGTAGCGGGCGAGGCCGCCAAGGGCATCGCCAAGATCAGCCTCGACAGCGGCGTGCCCGTGATCTTCGGTGTGCTCACCACCGACACCATCGAGCAGGCCATCGAACGCGCGGGGACCAAGGGCGGCAACAAGGGCTGGTCGGCGGCCGCGACGGCTCTGGAGATGGCGAACCTCGCCAAGGCGCTTCCCTGAGGGACCCGGGCGCCGGGCAGGCGCGTCGCGCGGCTCCCGGCGCTGCGTCGCCTCAGCGGCGACGAACGTCCATGATCGCCGCCACGACGATGGCGACCACGCCGGCGGCGACGGCGATCAGGAACAGCCAGGCGACGATGTGCTGCTGCATCTGGTCCTCAGGACGTCGCCTCCGAGTCAGAGGCGATCGCCCACGCAAAAGCCCCGCTGTGGGGCGGGGCTCGGTGATACGGGGGCGCCGGTCGCCCGGCTGCGCCTCAGACGGCCTTGGTGACGCGGCCCGACTTGAGGCAGCGGGCGCACACGTAGGCGTGCTGCGGGTGCCCGTCGACGACGATGCGGACGCGCTGCAGGTTGGGGTCGAAGCGGCGCTTGGTGTGGCGGTGTGAGTGACTCACGTTGTTGCCGATCGCCGGAGTCTTGCCGCAGGTCGCGCAGATCTTGGACATGGGTGTTCCTCGGCTTGCTTGCTGAACAGTCGCGCTAGTATCCTTCAGCCCGTCGGGGAACGCAAACGGGGGTTCTGGCGGCTGATGCGCTTCACCAAGGACATGTCGATCTTCGCAGCCCTGGAGGCCGATCCGGCGGCGCGCAACGTGTTCGAGAGCCACGGGATGGCCTGCTGTTTGTGCATCGGCGCCCAGTCAGAGACCATCGAGGCCGGGGCCATCCTTCACCAGGTCGATCCGGACGCCGTAGTGACGGAGCTCAATCAGTTGCCCGGCGACGAGAACTGACGGAGGGCACGTGGCGCAGGCCGACCTCAGGATCCCGTTCCGCGGCCAGGACCCGGACGGCGGCGTCACGGTGGCCCACCAGGTCATCGCCAAGCTCGCCGGCACGGCGGCCCGAGCCACCTACGGCGTCGTGGCCATGCAAGAGCCGCCCGTCAAGAAGCTCGCGCGCTTCTTTCGCGGGTCTCTGACTGAAGGCGTCGAGCTCGAGGTGGTCGGGGGCCGCGTGGACATCGGGTTGCACGTCATCATGGAGCGCGGGGTCAACATCGCCCAGGTCACCGCCAACCTGCGGGAGCAGGTGCGCTACCAGCTGGAGCGCGTCGGCGGCGTCCCCGTGGGCGAGATCAGCGTGCGCGTGGAGGATCTCCAGGATTGATCGTCCGGACAGCCGCCATCGGAGTCATCCAGTCCGCGCTCGCCGCCGTCGAGGCTGAGCGCCAGTTCATCAACGACCTCAACGTGTACCCGGTCCCGGATGGCGACACGGGTACGAACATGGCGCTCACCGTTCGCGCCGTGGTCGAGGAGCTCGAGCTGAGCGAGGTGACGGACATCCCCTCCGTGGCCGCCGCCGTCACCAAGGGCTCGCTCATGGGCGCGCGCGGCAACTCAGGCGTCATCCTCTCGCAGATCGTGCGCGGCATCTGCGACGTGTGGGGGCAGGCCAACTCACTGGACACGGCGGTCTTCAAGCGAGCGGTGCTGGAGGGCCAGCACGCCGCCTACCGCGCCGTGAAGACGCCGGTCGAGGGCACGATGCTCACCGTCATCCGCGAGATGGCGACGGCGGCGCAGGCGGTGCCGGACAGCCTGGGCCTCGAACACCTGCTCGCGGCGGTGGAGGAGGCCGGCCGGATCGCGGTCGAGAAGACGACCGCGCAGCTCCCGGCCCTGCAGAAGGCCGGCGTCGTCGACGCCGGCGGCTACGGGCTGCTCGTCCTCTTCCGCGGCCTCTCCGACGGCATCGAGGACCTCATGCATGGCGGCAAGATCGTGGCTGGGGCCCGCCTCGCCGCCCGCGTGGCCGCGCAGACGACCGCCGGCGCAGTCGGTGGCCGGCGGTCGCGGGCCGCGCACACCATCGCCGTCGACGAGCCCAGCGAACTCTCAGAGTACCGTTATTGCACGAGCTTCCTCCTCACCGGCGACGCCGTCGACCAGGAAGCCTTCGAGGCGTTCCTGCTTCCGCTCGGCGACAGCGCCCTGGTGGTGGGCGACGAGCACGTCGTGAAGGTGCACGTGCACGTGAACGATCCGGGCGCCGTGCTCAGCGAGGCGCTCAAGTACGGCGCCATCGGCGACGTCGAGATCAACGACATGCACGCGCAGACGCAGGAGCGCGACCAGCGGCTGTGGTCGGCGCCTGAGGTCCAAGGCGGCGCCGTGGTCGTCGCGGTCGTGGCCGGCGCCGGTAACCAGCAGCTCTTCCGCGAGCTCGGCTGCCGTGCCATCGTCGACGGCGGCCAGTCGATGAACCCGAGCGCCGCTCAGCTGCTCAAGGCAGTGGAGGAACTCGGCGTCGACGAGGTCGTGATCCTGCCGAACAACGGTAACGTCATCCTCACCGCCGAGCAGGCCGCGGGGATGAGCGCGCTGCACATCGCCGTCGTCCCGTCGCGCTCCATCCCCAGCGGGCTCGCCGCCATGGTCGCCTTCGACCCGGACCAGGACGCGGTCGGCAACGCCCGGCTGATGCAGGACGCCATCGTGGACGTCCGCTACGCTGAGGTCACGCACGCGGTGCGCGACTCCGAACTGGATGGGATCGAGGTCAGGCGGGGCCAGGCCATGGCCATGGTCGACGGCCGTCTGGTGGCCGCAGGCGACGACATCGTGAGCGCCTTCGCCGGCGTGCTCGAGGAGTTCGCGCGCGACGGCGCCGAGTACATCTCCGTGCTCACGGCGCTCAACGGGTCGGGCACGACACTCGAACAGCTCGAGGAGCTGGCGGCGCGCATCGCGCCGGATGCCGAGGTCAGTTTCCACGAGGGCGGGCAGCCGCTCTACCCGATCCTTGCGAGCGCAGAATGAACACCGCGGGCAATCCATCGTCAGGCGAGCCGCAGGGGGCCCGACCATGAACGACCTTCTCACCCTCGAGAACACGGCCATCGTCCTCGACTCCACCTGTGACCCGGCGGACGGCTGGCTGCAGCAGCCGGGTCTCTACATGGTCCCGCTCAAGGTGCACTTCGGCGACCAGATGTTCCGCGACGGCGTCGACCTGACCTACAAGGAGTTCTTCGCCAAGCTGGAACAGTCGGAGATCCTGCCGACCACGTCGCAGCCGACGGCCGGCGAGTTCGCGGCAGCTTACGAAGAGGCGTTGCTCGAGCACGAGCACGTCTTCTCGCTGCACCTCTCCGGGGAGATGAGCGGCACGGTCCGCGCGGCGGCGCAGGCGGCCGAGCAGTTCGATCACGTGTACGTCTACGACATGCGCACCGTGACGAGCGCCCTGGCGCTGGGCGCGGAACGTCTGCGCGCCCGCCTGGCAGCGGGCTGCACGCTGGACGAGGCGCACGCCTACGTGCAGCACTATCGGGACGAGTCGCAACTGCTCGTCCACGCCGCGACCCTCGAGTACCTGCGTCGCGGCGGCCGCATCGGCAGGGCTGCCTCGCTGGTGGGCGGCGTCTTCGACATCAAGCCGTTGATCGCCGCCAGCGACGGCACACTCGTCGGCTACGCCAAGGTTCGAGGACTCAAGAAGGCCATGGCGGCGATGCAGCGCTTCGTCGAAGAGCACAGCAAGCCGGACGACGAGCTCTACTTCTGCGTCATCGACGCCGTGAACGACGAGGAGCCGCCCCTCATCCGCGAGATGATCGAACGCATCAGGCCCAACGCCCACTACACGTTCCAGGGCCACGTCGCGGCGGTCGTCGGCACGCACATCGGCCCGGGCACGGCCGCGTTTGCTATGATCGTGGAGTGACCGGGCAGCCTCTTCCGCATCGCTTCGGCGGCGGTCGGTACGACGAACGGCCGCCGGTCACCCGCCTCTCCTTCGACCCGGCGGCCCTCGAGCGCCCGCTCGCCGACCTCGAGCACGTGACGTCTGCCGTGGCGCGGCGCCTCGCGACGTTCGGCTTGCAGAGCGTCGGCGACCTCATCGAGCACTTCCCGCGCCGCTACGAGGATTTCCGCGACCGCAAGCACATCCGCGACCTCAAGGTCGGGGAGGAGGCGACCATCCGCGGCCAGGTCGTGCGCGTCAGCGCCGACCGCACCGCACGGCGGAGGGTCGACGTCGTCCGCGTGCTGGTCCGCGACGACACCGGAGCGGTCGAGGCGGTGTGGTTCAACCAGCGCTACCTGACCAGGGTGCTGCAGGAAGGGATGCGCTTGAGCCTGCGCGGCACGTTCCGGCCGCAGGGCGGACGACAGTCGTTCGCGGTCAAGGGCCACGAGATCCTCGATGAGGAGGACAGGGAGGGGGTGCACACCGAAGGGATCGTCCCCGTCTATCCCGCGAGCGAGCAGGTCTCGGCCAAGCTCCTGCGCGGACTGGTGCACGCGGTGGCGCCGGTGATGCGCCTGCTGCCGGACCCGCTGCCGGCCAGGCTGCTCGTGCGCGAGCGCCTGCCCGGCCGCGGCGACGCGGTCACGGCCGTGCACCTGCCGCGCACGCTCGCGGAGGCGAAGCTGGCCCGCGAGCGGCTGGTGCTCGAGGAGTTGCTCCTGATGCAGGTTGGGCTGCTGCTGCACAAACAGGAGCAGCAGCTCCGCTTCAAGGCGCCGCCGCTGCCGGCGCCCGCAGAGCTCAGCCGAGCCTTCCTCGACGGGCTGCCCTTCGCGCTCACGACCCACCAGCTCGGGGCACTGGACGAGCTCGACGCGGACCTGCGCCGGGAGACGCCGATGCGGCGACTGCTGCAGGGCGACGTGGGCTCGGGCAAGACGGTCGTCGCTCTGTACTGCCTGGTGCGGGCCGCGGAAGCTGGCCTCCAGGGCGTGCTTCTGGCGCCGACGGAGACGCTCGCCGCGCAGCACGCGGAGACTGCGGCCCGGCTCGTCGGCGCTCTGGCGCCCGCCGAGCTTGTCACGGCGTCCCTCACCGCCAAGAAGCGCCGCGAAGCCCTGGCGCGCATCGCCTCCGGCGAGACGCGCATCGCCATCGGCACGCATGCGCTCCTGCAGGAGGACGTCCGCTTCCCCGAGCTCGCGCTGCTGGTCGTCGATGAGCAGCACCGCTTCGGGGTGGAGCAACGCGACGCGCTCGTCCACCGCACAGAGCGCGGCGGTGGAGCGCCGCACGTCCTGCACATGACGGCGACGCCGATCCCGCGCACGCTGGCGCTCACGGTCTACGGCGACCTGGACGTCACGACCATCGCGGGGGTGCCTTCTGGCCGCCAGCCGGTGGTCACCCGGCTCGTGGACGAAGACAAGCGCGAGGTCGGGTACGACTTCGTGCGCAAGCAGATCGCCAAGGGCAGGCAGGTCTACGTCGTGTGCCCGGCGATCGACGAATCCGAGTCCATCTCGGCGGCCACCGCCGTGGCCGAGGCCGAACGGCTGCAGGCCGGGCCGTTCCGCGACGCCCGCGTGGCGGTCGCGCACGGCCAGCTCAAGTCGGCCGCTCGCGACGACGTGATGCGCGCCTTCAAGGGCGGCGAACTCGACGTGCTGGTGGCGACGAGCCTCATCGAGGTCGGTATCGACGTGCCCAATGCCACCGTGATGATCGTCGAGGGCGCCGAGCGCTTCGGGCTCGCCCAGCTGCACCAGCTGCGCGGGCGCGTCGGGCGCAGCAGCGAGAGATCGTACTGCCTGCTGTTCGCAACTGCGGAGACGGGCAGCTCCCAGGCGCGCCTCGAGGCTTTGCTCGAGACCAACGACGGGTTCGAGCTGGCGGACAAGGACCTGGAGATCCGGGGCGAAGGCCAGGTGATGGGATCGCGCCAGGCGGGCGTGCCCGACCTCAAGCTCGCCCGCCTGGCGCGCGACCGCGCTGCCCTGCTCAAGGCGCGCGAACTGGCGGCTGAGATCCTCGCCGCTGACGCCGGACTGCTCGGCCCCGAGCACGCACCGCTCAGGGACGCGGTGGAGGAAGCGTTCGGCCACGGACTGGAGTGGCTGCTCAAGGCCTGAACCGGCGCCTGGGCCCGCCCGCGTATACTGCAGTGCATGCGCACGCCTGAGCTCATCGTCACGCACACCAACACCGACTTCGACGCCTTCGCGGCCATGGTGGCCGCGCACAAGCTGTACCCCGAGGCCTTGATCAGCCTCGGCGGCGCGGTCAACCGCAACGTGCGGGAGTTCCAGGCGCTGTACGCGGACGCCATCCCGGTGGTGGACCCCGCGGACGTGGACCGCGACAGCGTCCGCCGGCTGATCCTGGTCGACACCGTCCACGCCAACCGCCTCGGCGACCTCGGCGATCTCTGCGGGCGCACGGACGTCCAGGTGGTCGCCTTCGACCACCACGCCCATCGCGGCGACCTGCCGACCTACCTCAGCGCGGACGCCGTGGTGAGCTCCAGCGACGGATCGCTCGTGACCCTGCTCGTGCGCATCATCGCGGAGCGCGGCATCCCGGTCACGCCGTTCGAGGCGACCGTGTTCGCCCTGGGGATCCACGAAGACACGGGCTCGCTGACGTTCGCCACGACGACGACGCGGGACGCCGAGGCGCTCGCCTACTGCATGCGCGCCGGCGCCGATACGGAACTGCTCGAGAAGTGGCTCACCAATGCACTCACGCCGGCGCAACGCACGACGCTCGCCGGAGCACTGCAGACGGCCGTCGAGCTGCCCATCGCGCAGGCGTCGGTCCTCATCTCCGCGCTCCACGAGGACCTCTACGTGGAGGGCGTCAGCGTGGTCGCGCACCGGGTCATGGACTTGACGGGTTGCGACGCCTACTTCCTGCTGGTCGAGATGGAGGGACGTGTGTTCGTCACGGCGCGCAGCCGCGGTGGCCGCGTGGACGTCGCCGAGGCGCTGCGCGCCGTCGGCGGCGGCGGGCACACGGCCGCCGCGTCGGCGGTGGTCAAGGACGCGTCCCTGGACGAGGTCGCGGCCGCACTTGCGGCTGCGGCGCCGGCCGCGGTCGCGCCGACGAAGATCGCGCTCGACGCGCTCGAGCCCGGCCCGCCCGTGCTCGCCGATAGCACGCCGGTCGACGAGGCGGCTCTGCTCTGCCGGCGGGACGGCCTCGGGGGCGTCGGGGTGCTCCGCGACGACCTGTTGGTCGGACGCGTCGCCCTCGCCGACCTCGAACGCGCGTCGGCGCACGGCCTCGGCCACGCGCCGGTCAAGGCCGTCATGACCACGCGCGTGCCGCTCGTCTGGGCTCAGACGCCGCTGGAACGGGTCGCCTTGAGACTCGCCCAGGATGAGGTCGGCTGGCTGCCGGTGGTCGACTACGAACCCGCATCCGGGGAGGAGGAGTCCGTCGCCGTCGACACGCTGTCCGGCGTCGTCTCGCGCCGGTCGGTGGCCGGCGCCCCGCAGCGGGAGCCGGCCGCACTGGTGACGACCAACCTCGCCGGCCCGCTTGCGGGGCTCGACCTGGACGAGCTGCTCCGCCACGTCCAGGCCGTCGCCGCCGGCGTGCGCGGCTGCTACCTCGTCGGCGGCGCCGTCCGCGACCTGCTCCTGCGCGAGCCCGGATTCGATGTCGACCTGGCGGTCGAAGGTGACGGGATCGCCTTCGCCACCGAGCTCGCGGCGCGGCTCAAGGGCCACGTCCGCCCGCACCAGAAGTTCGGCACGGCCGTGGTCGTCTCGGGCAGCGAGGAGGATCGGCTCCGCGTCGACGTGGCGTCCACGCGCGCCGAGTCGTACGAGTACCCGGGCGCCCTGCCCAAGGTGGAGCACGCGGGCATCCGCAGCGACCTCGCCCGCCGCGACTTCACCATCAACGCGATGGCCGTATCGCTCAAGCCCGAGACGTTCGGCGACCTCTTCGACTACTTCGGCGGCCGCGAGGACCTCGAAGCCGGACGCATCGTGGTCCTGCACAATCTGAGCTTCATCGAGGACCCCACTCGCATCCTGCGGGCGATCCGGTACGAGAGCCGGTACGGGCTGCGCATGGACGAGCACACCCTGAACCTGGCGCGCGCCTGCTGCGCCATGGACCTGGTCGGCGACCTCTCCTCGGCGCGACTGCGTGACGAGCTCGTGAGCCTGCTCGACGAGGAGAAGGTGGACTTCGCCCTGCGGCGCGCCGAAGAGCTCGGCGTGTGGCCGGCCATCCACGGACGGCTGCGCGTGGACCTCGACACGCGCGCCCTGGTTCGGCGTGCCGACGAGTTGCGCGAAACGCACAGGCTGGAGCGGGAAGCGCCGCGCTGGCGGCTCCGCCTGGTGTGGCTGCTCATGGACCTGGACCCGGAGGAGATCGCCGCCTGGGCGGTGCGCATGCGCGTGCGCGGCCTGGACGCTCGCGTGCTGGAACGTGCGCTCCTCGTCGGCCGGCGTCTCGTCGACCGTGTCGCGCGGGGTCCCAGCGAGGCGGAACTGTACGATCTCGCCGCCGGAGAGCCGCTCGAGGCCGTACTGGCGGCGATGACGCTCGACGACTCGGGCACCGCCGCCGACCGCCTCGCGCACTTCCTCGACGTCACGCGCCATGTGCGTCTCGACATCGGCGGCGCCGACCTCCTCGAGCTGGGCTTCGCCTCCGGACCCCGCCTGGGCGAGGTGCTGCGCAGCGTCCTGCATCTCAAGCTCAACGGCGTGGTGTACGGCCGGGACGAAGAGCTCACGGCCGCCGCCCAGATGCGAGAGCCCGCGTGAACGACTCCCGGCTTCTCGTCGACTTCCTGCTCATCTCACCGCTGCTGCTCGTCAGCCTCGTCCTGCACGAGTTGGCACACGGGTGGGTCGCCAACTACCTGGGTGATCCGACGGCCAAAGCGCACGGAAGGCTGACCCTGAACCCGCTCAGGCATCTGGACCCCGTCGGCACCGCGGCCCTGGCGATCACCTACCTCGGCTCCGGTGGATCCTTCTTCTTCGGCTGGGCCAAGCCCGTCCCGGTGGACCCACGCTTCTTCAAGGACGGGCAGCGAGGGATGGCCTGGGTGGGTGCGGCGGGCCCGCTGACGAACTTCGCCCTGGCGCTGGTCTCGGCCGGCCTCATCTGGCTCACGTACACGTGGAGCGCCTTCCTGGTCAAGGAGCTGTACACCCTGTTCGTGCTCAACGTGATCTTGGGCACGCTCAATCTCGTGCCGATCCCGCCGCTGGACGGGTCTCGCGTCGTCGGCGGCTTCCTCCCCAGGAGCGTCTACCCTCAGTGGGCGGCGCTGGACCGCTACGGCAACTACGTCTTCCTCGGCATCGTGCTGCTGCTGTTCCTGCAGCCCGGGCTGTTCGACGCCACGTTCGGAGCCGTCATCTCGTTCGCCAACACTCTGCTTCCCGGGGGGTGAGCGTGGCCGGCGCAGGCTTCGAGTGGAGAGAGCGCGACGGCGTGAGCTGGCTCGCGTGGGAGGCCGGCGACGTGACCGCCGCGTTCCCGGCACGGTACGGCGGCGTCTCTGCGCCGCCTTGCGACAGTCTCAACCTCGGCTTGTCCGTCAACGACCGCGCGGAGGACGTACTCGAAAACCGGCGCCGTTTTTGCGCCGCTCTCGGCGTGCCGCCGGAGCGGCTGGTGATCCCCGGTCAGGTCCACGGCACGACGCTGGCCTGGGTGGGCGAGGCCGAGGCGGGACGCGGCGCGCTGGACAGCACGACCGTGATCAAGGAGCACGACGGCCTGCTCACCCGCGCCGCGGGCCTCGGCCTCGTCATCAGCTACGCCGACTGCGTGCCCGTCGTCATCGTCGCGGAAGGGGAGGAGGGGCCGGCGTTCGCCACGGTGCACGCCGGCTGGCGCGGCATGATCGCCGGCATCGCCGGCAAGGCGGCGGCCGAGCTCGCCCGGCAGGGCCGCCTCGTCGCCGCCGCCGTCGGGCCAAGCATCGGCCCCCGCTGCTTTGAGGTCGACGATGAGTTGCGGCGCCGGTTCGAGTCCCGGTTCCCGGGCTCCGCCGCCGCCGCGACCGTCGACCTCTGGCGCAGCGCGCGGATGGATCTTGAGGCGGCGGGCGTACCCGCCGCGACGATATCGGTGGCCGGTCTCTGCACCGCCTCCGACCGGCGCTTCTTCTCGCACCGGCGGGACGCAGGGGCGACCGGGCGACATCTGGCGATAGCCTGGCGGCAGGAAGCATAGGGCGGCTCCAGAAGTAGGCCGCCGAGGAGGAAAGACGTGGTCACACAGTTCGTCCCCGATGTGGACAAGGTCCGTGAGCGCTTCGCCGAGGTCGAAGGCCGGGTCGCCGAGGCGGCCGGGGCCGCCGGGCGCGACCCGGCCGCCGTGCGCGTGCTGGTCGCTACGAAGTACGTGGCCGCCGAGCACCTCGGCGCGCTGCGCGACGCCGGCATCCGCCTGATCGGCGAGAACCGAGCCCAGGACCTCGCGGCCAAGCACGAGCTCTACCGCGACGCGTTCGACTACCACTTCATCGGTCACTTGCAGAGTCGCAAGACGAAGCTCGTGCTGCCGATCGTCAGCCTCATCCATTCCGTGGGCAGCATCAGCGTCGTGCAGGAGATCGAGGCGCGCGCCGCGAACGCCACCGACGTGCTGCTCGAGGTCAACATCGGCGGGGAGGAGAGCAAGAGCGGCGTGCCGCTCGACGATGTCGACGCCTTCCTCGAGGCGGCGGCGGCGTACCCCAAGGCCCGTTTCACCGGCCTCATGTGCATGCCGCCGCTCTTCGACGAAGCCGAGGAGGCGCGCCCCTTCTTCGTGCGCGCGCGCGATTTGGCGCAACGGCTTTCTACCGCGTGGAGTGGAACGTATACTTTCGACCAGCTATCGATGGGTACCAGCGCCGACTACGAAGTGGCCGTCCAAGAAGGGGCGACCATCATCCGCGTCGGGAGCGTGCTCTTCTGACCCGTAGGGAGGGACCTGATGGGCCTAGGCGATTCGTGGCACAAGGTGGCCGTCTACTTCGGCATCGCCGATGACGAGGACGACTACGACGAGGATGAGACTCTCGCGCCGCACGAAGAGCTCGAACGCTCGTATCAGGAGCGCCCCAACGTCCGCAAGTTGAACAGCGGCAAGGGTCGTAACGACTACGACGACATCTTCGCCGACGAACCTCGCCGCCGTGCCTCATCGTCATCGCAGCAGGCCGTACGCTCTCTCGAGCCCGTGCGGCCGGCGCGCGTCGAGGTCCACCTCGTCATCCCCAAGAACTTCAACGACGCCCAGCAGATCGCCGACAAGTTCAAGGCCGATGTCCCGGTGATCATCAACCTGCAGGGCTCGGACACCGAACTCGCCAAGCGGCTCATCGACTTCTGCAGCGGGCTCACCTACGCCCTCGACGGGGGCATGCAGCGGGTCGGAGAAAAGATCTTCCTGCTCACCCCGCGCAACGTCGAAGTCTCGGCGGAGGAGCGCGCGCGGCTCATTGAGAAGGGCTTCTTCAATCAGTTCTGACGCCGGGCGCTTCCGCGTCGAGCCGGCTTGGTCGCCGGCGCCGCGTGCCCTGAAGCCGTCATGAGGGTCGGGTTCGTAGGCGCTGGGCACATCGCCCGGGCCCTCGGTCGCGGATGGAGCCGGCCCGGGCTCAGCGACGCTCCAGGGCTGACGTACTTCGACGTCTCCCCCGAAGCCACGGCGCGGGCCGCGGGCGAGACCGGCGCGGACGTCGCCGAAGATCTCGCCGGTCTGGTCGCGGCCTCCGACGTCGTCGTCGTCGCGGTACGCCCGCAGCACGTCGCCGGCGTGCTCGCCGAGGCGGCTCCGCTGCTCGGCTCCCGTGCACTTGTGTCCGTCGCCGCAGGCGTCTCGCTGGGGGAGCTCCGAGGGGCGCTTCTGCCGGACGCCCGGGTAGGGCGCGTCATGCCCAACGTGGCCGCCGCTCTGGGACTCGGCGTGTTCCTGTTCGTTGCCGGTACGCTCGCTGACCGTGAACAAGCCGTTCAGACGTTGCTCGCGCTGGCCGGCGAGGTCGTGGCGCTGGACGAGTCGCAGTTCGACTCGGCGACCGCGATCGCCGGCTGCATGCCCGGGATGCTGGCGCTGGTGGTGCGCGACTTCGGCCGCGCCGGCGAGCAGCGAGGGCTTGACGAAGATGTGGCCCGGCGCCTCGCCATCGCCGGCGTGCACGGCGCCGCCGCCGTGATCGCCCGCGAAGGAGACCCGGACGCGGTCATCGCCTCTACGGCCACGCCGGGGGGGATGACGGCAGCCGCCATCGCGACGCTCGAGGAGCGCGACGTCGCCGCTGCCATCGCGCTCGCCGTGCATGCGGCCGCCGAGCGCGCCAAGGAACTCAAGTAGTCGCGTCGCACTAATGCCCGTAGGGTCACGAAGACAGCGAAGCGCCAGTGAGCGGCCGCCGGCCCGATGGGCTACTCGGCGGACGGACTAGAGAGCAGGAGACGACGCGTGGCAAGGTCCGCGCGATGAGAGGGGAGACGATGAAGCTCACACCGCTCGACATCCGTCACAAAGAGTTCAAGCGCGGGATGCGCGGCTACGCCGACGTCGAAGTCGACGAGTTCCTGGACGAGGTCGCCGACGAATATGAGCGCCTGTTCAAGGAGAACATCGACCTGCAGGACCGCGTCGAGGCGTTGGAGGAGAAGGTCGCCGGCTACAAGCGTATCGAGGAGACGCTGCAGAAGACGCTCATCAACGCGCAGGCCAGCGCAGAGGAGCAGAAGCAGAACGCCAACAAGCAAGCGCAGCTCATCCTCCAGGATGCCGAGCTGAAGTCGCGCCAGCTGGTCAACGAGGCGTACTCGGAGCGTCAGGCGATCGAGCAGTCGATGGCCAAGCTCAAGAGCGCCGAGGAGGACTTCCGCTTCAAGTTCCGCCAGCTGCTCGATGGCTATCTGCGTCAACTGCAAGAGACGCCCGAGGTGGCGGGGGCCGCCGTTCCCGCGCCGGACTTCTCGCGACACGCGGAGGCCATCAAGGAGGCCATCGCACGCGAGTCCAAGCCGGAGCCGGTGGCGGCGCCTGTCAAGACGCCGGAGGCTGCGGCGACACGAGCGGAGCCCGTCGAGGAGTCCGTCACGACGTCGGAGCCCGAGCCCTCGGCGACGCAGCGCCCCGAAGCGCCAGAGGCGAGCGAGGCGCAGCCGGCCGCCCCGCGTCGGCCCGTACCCGACGCGCCCGCGGTGGCGCCGGCTCGCGGGCGGGGCGGCGTCCAGGCCGGCGTGCACTCGGACTCTGCGCCGGAGGAACCCCGCGAGCCGTCGCCCGCGGACACGATGGACAAGGCGCCGGCGGCGGCCGACGACCCCGAGGTCACGGCGCCGCGCGGAGATGCCGGGGCCGCGGACGAGGACGACGAGCCGCGGCGCCGCGAGCGCATCCTCTTCGGCGAGAGCGACGACCTGCTCGCGGATGTGGATACCGGGGTGAACGAGAACGAGTTCAAGTGGTGACAGCGGGCCCCTCGCGGAGGCGCGAGGCGGCCTGAGTCTGGCCGTGTGGGTGACGCCCGGCGCACGCCGCAGTGCGGTGACAGGCGTCGCCGATGAGCGCCTGCGCGTGCGCCTGGCGGCTCCGGCCATCGAGGGCAGGGCGAACGGCGAACTGATACGGTTCATGGCGCGGGAGCTCGGCGTGCGGCGTGACGATGTCACTCTGGTAGCCGGCGGCCGTTCGCGACGAAAGCTGCTGCACCTCAGCGGTGTGACCCTTCCTGAGGCGAGGCGTAGACTCGGCCTCTGAACGAGCAAAGGAGTACTGATGGCGAAGCTCGCCTACTGCAAGCGCTGCAAAGCGACGTACCCGTTGAACATCGTCGTCAACGATGGCGGGCGGAGCGGCAAGACCAAGGAACCGACGTGCCCCATGGGTCACCTGGACGTCAAGGAGTTGGACACGGTCCCGAAGCAGCGTGGCAAGAAGTAGACAGGGCTACGCGCTCGCCCTGGTCCTGGCGGCGGCCGTGGTGGTCGCCGACCAGCTGAGCAAGTGGCTGGTGCGCGCCGCCGCTGATCGGCTGCCGTTCAAGCTGGTGGCCGGCCTGCACCTCGACCTCACCTACAACTCCGGCATCTCCTTCAGCCGTTTCGCCGGCCGTGGGAGTATCGTCGTGGCGATGGTGGCGGCGGTGGCCGCCGGCGTGGCGGTCGCGCTCGTCTTCAGCCCGCCGCGATACCGGCCGGCGCTCGGCGTCATCTTGGGCGGGGCCGTCGGCAACCTCATCGACCGCCTGCGCTTCGATGGGGCGGTCGTCGACTTCATCGGGTTCTACGGCTGGCCGTCGTTCAACGTCGCCGACGCGGCCATCGTCGTGGGGACCATCTTCCTCGCACTGCAGGTGGTCGTTGGCCGGCGCGAGTGAGCCGCACGCGTTCCGTGCCGCCGGAGGCGACGCCGGGGAGCGGCTCGACGTCGCGCTCGCCGCACACGCCCGGATGAGCCGGGCCGCCGCCCAGCGGCTCATCGCCGGCGGCCTCGTGCTGGTGGACGCGGCGCCGGCGCGCAAGAAGCACATCCTGCGCGCCGGCGAGGAAGTGGCATGGCAGGTCCCGCCGCCTTCCGCCGGGACACTCGCCGCGGAGCCCGTGCCCTTCGCCGTGGTGTACGAGGATGACTGGCTGCTCGTCGTGGACAAGCCGGCGGGCGTGGTCGTGCATCCGGCGCCGGGCCACGAGCACGGCACGCTCGCGCAAGGACTCGTGGCCGAGGGAGCTCGCGGCGGGCACGAGTCGCGGCCCGGCATCGTCCACCGTCTCGACAAGGACACCTCCGGCTTGCTCATCGTCGCGCGCCGCGACGACGCGTACCTCCGTCTCGTAGCCGCCATGGAGCGGCGCGACATCCACCGCACCTATCTGGCGCTGCTCAGCGGTCACCTGCCCCAGGATACAGGCACCATCGACGCGCCCATCGGGCGACATCTGCGCGACCGCAAGCGCATGTCGCTGCACACGGCGGCCGGGCGTCGAGCCGTGACCCACTTCGAGGTGCTCGGGCGGGCGCCGGGTTTCACCCTGACCCGAGTACGCCTCGAGACGGGGAGGACACACCAGATCAGGGTGCACTTCTCGGCGCTCGGCTATCCGGTGGCCGGCGACGTCCAGTATGGCCGGCCCCCGCGCCCGGAGGGTCTGACGCGCCAGTTCCTGCACGCTGCGCGACTCGCGTTCCCGCACCCGGAGGACGGGCGGGAGATCGCCTGTGCCAGTCCGCTTCCGCTCGAGTTGGCCGCGTTCCTGGGGCGCCTCGGCCTGCCGGCCCAGCCCCTCGCCTGACGCCTCACAGAGACGGCGTCGTCTGCGCGCCGAGGCGTCACCGCCCCGTCACGGTCCGGCAGACGCTAGACTGGCGGCACTGTCGAACGAGGCGCAGACAGCCTGCGCCGCCCACACCGGAGGAGCGAGGCGATGGTCGACGACGCTGTCCTGACCGCCAAGGCTGCTGCCCTGGCTGGATTCGCCGATACGGGGCCGGACCGGCTCAACTGCGCCCAGGCGGTGGTCCGATTCGCGGCCATCCTGCTCGGCGCCGGCGAGAATTCGGTCGTCCTGGCCCGTTACATGGGCGGGGGCATGACAGGCATGGGCGAGGTGTGTGGAGCGCTGTCGGGCGCAGCTCTCGCCGTGGGACTGCGCGACCAGCATCGCGGACTCTCGTGGGCGGACAGGTCATCGCCCGCCGCGGAGAAGCTGCAGCAGCTGTTCCGCCGCTTCGAGGTCGAGTTCGGAGCCACGGCCTGCCGGAAGTTGGTCGGCTACCGCACCGACTCGACGCAGGCCTACGAGCGGTTCAAGGCCGAAGACAAGTACCGGTCCTGCCAGGGGTATGTCTCGTGGACGTGCGACCAGCTGCCGGACATCCTCGAGACGACCCGCTGACCGCCCTCCGGTCTGCCGAAGGGCGGTCAGCGGCTGCCCGAGCCGTGGGGACCGGGGATCATCGGCCGGCAGGCAGCAGTCAGGCGACGAAGGGTCTCGCCTTCACGTACCTGCCGGCGCCGTCCTTGCCGACCCAACGCCCATCGTCTACCACGACCGCACCCTTGCTGAGGACCGTCTGCACCGCGCCTTTGACGCGCATGCCCTCATAAGGCGTGTAGTCGACGTTCTGCATCTGCGTGGCGGCTGAGACGACGGCATCCGCGGACGGGTCGAAGATGACGATGTCCGCGTCACTGCCCGCAGCGATGACGCCCTTCTGCGGATAGAGTCCGAACAGCCGTGCCGGCGCGCTGCTGAAGACGTCCACCAGCTTCGGCATGCCGATCTCGCCGCCGGCTACGCCGAGCGTGTGGAGGATCAAGAGGCGATGTTCCACTCCGGGGCATCCATTGGGGACCTTGTGGAATCCCTCTAGCAGGCCCATCTCCTTCTGACCAGCGTAATTGAACGCGGCGTGGTCACTGGCCACGACCGCCAGGTCTCCAGTGCGGAGTCCGGCCCAGAGGCCCGGCCGATTGGACTTGTCGCGCAGCGGCGGCGAGCAGATGAACTTCGCCCCCTCGAAGCCGGGGGCATCGAAATCGTCGACCGACAAGGCGAGGTACTGGGGGCAGGTCTCGCCGTACACTGCCTGGCCCCGGTCCCTCGCCGCACGGATCTCGTCCAGAGCTCTCGTGCAGCTGACGTGGACGATGTAGATCGGGGCCCCGGCGATCTCGGCGAGGACGATGGCCCGCCTCGTCGCCTCGCTCTCGGCGGCGGGAGGACGGGTGATGTAGTGGTACTTCGGGGCCGTCTTGCCGGCGGCGACGTGTTCAGCGACGAGCACATCGATGACGTCGCCGTTCTCGGCGTGGACGCACACCAGGGCGCCGCACTCCCTACCCTTCTTCAGCGTCTGCAGGAGCGTCGCGTCGTCGACCATGATGGCGCCCTTGTAGGCCATGAAGAGTTTGAGGCTGGTCACGCCCTCGTCGACCAGCACCGGTATCTCCGCAAGCGTGTCGGCGTTGAGATCGGTGACCGCCATGTGCAGCCCGTAGTCGACGGCGACGTGGTCGTCGGCCATCGCCCGCCAGTCGGCGTAGGTCTTCATCAGCGAGTCGCCCGGGACTTGCATGGCGAAGTCCACGATCATGGTGGTGCCGCCGCTCGCGGCTGCCTTGGTCCCGGTGTCGAACCGCTCGCAGCTGACCGTGCCTCCGAACGGCATCTGGAAATGCGTGTGCACGTCGATGCCGCCGGGAAGCACGTAGGCGCCCGAGGCGTCGATGACCTCCGCGCCGTCTCTCGGCAACTCGATGCCGACGGCGACGATCCGGCTGCCGTCCACGAGGACCTCGGCGCTGAACTCGCCCTCGGAGTTGACCACTGTCCCGCCGGTGATGATCGTCTTCATCTGTGGGCCTCCTTGTCGACCGCCTTCAGTCTGCGATGGAAGTGCGCCCGGAGCGTCGGTCCGGCATGCAGCGTCGCGGCGATTCAGGCGCTGTCTTCATCGGCGGACTGGACCACGCAGCGAAGCAACACGTTGGCTCCGGCTTCGCAATCCTCCCACGTGGTGTTCTCGACCTCGACGTGACTTCGCCCGCCGATGCTCGGCACGAAGATCATCGCCGTCGGACCTGCCATGGCCGCGTAGCTCGCGTCGTGACCGGCGCCGCTCACCATGGGGAGATTGGAGTAGCCGAGAGCCTCCGCGGCCGTCTGGACCCGCTCCACCAGATGGGGGGCGAACTCGCTGTGCTGGACCCGCCACGTCTCCTCTGCGCGAAGCGGACAGCCGTGCCTGGCGGCGATGGCCTCGAAGTCGTCCTTGAGGTCGTCCCACGAGCGCAGGGCCAGTTCGTCGTCCCACGAGCGGATATCGACGGTGAAGTGCACCCGGTCTGGGATGATGTTGCGCGAGTTCGGAGAGTTGTGCAGCTCGCCGACTGTCGCGACCATGTTGCCGCCCATCTTGGCGGGGAGCTCACGCACCTTGAGGATCATCTCGGCGGCCGCGACCAGCGCGTCACGGCGCCCGACCATGGGCGTAGGGCCGACCTGGTTCGCCTCGCCGTCCACGTAGATGTCGTACCAGTGCAGGCAGAGGATGCCTTTGGGGACGCCGATCGTCTTGTCCGCGCGTTCGAGCATCGGGCCCTGCTCGATGTGCAGCTCGAAGTAGGCGTGGAAGGGCCAGCTCGCGCAGGGGACGGAGCCCTTGTAGCCGATGCGCTCCAGCTCCTCGCCGAAGACCATGCCGTTGACATCCGTGCGCGCCCACGCCCAGTCGCGCTCAAGCTTGCCCGCCCAGACTCCGGAGGACATCATGGCGGGCGCGAACCGCGAACCCTCCTCGTTCGTCCAGTCGACGAGCATCAACGGGCGACGGGTCTCGACGCCCTGCTCCTCCAGGGTGCGCAGCACCTCCAGCGCTCCCATCACGCCCAGGATGCCATCGAAGCGTCCGCCCTTGGGCTGGGAGTCGACGTGGGAGCCGGCCATCACCGGCGGCAGGGTGTCGTCCTTGCCGCGTCGCCGGCCGAAGATGTTGCCCATCTCATCGACCGTGACGTCGAGCCCGATCTGCTCGAGCCACGACACCAGCAGGCCTCGCGCTTGTTTGTCCTCGGGGGTCAGGGTGAGCCTCTGCACGCCGCCACCCGGCGTCGCCCCGATCTCGGCCATCGCCTCCAGACTGCTTCTGAGGCGCTGACCGTTGACGCGCAACTTGTCTGGGTCCATGAGCTGCGATCCTTTGTCCGCGATGTCATCCGCCACGACGCCTGCCGGTGACCTGGTCTGGCGAGGACTCGAACTGCTGAACCGACAAGCGAGCGGAACATACGTCTCCTGATCGTCTGGTGTCAACGACGCACGACTGCCTCGCCGTGCCGGACCGGTTCGTTCCCGCGCCTGTGGCCGCGATGCCTGCTCCTGGGGGGTGGACAGCGGAGAAGTGCCCAGCGAAACGAGGCCGGAGCAAGGCCCGCCTCGGCCCCGACACCACTGGTCCAAGGGCCGGCCCGACATGTTGACAGGCATCACGCCAGATGCTCTAGTTGAGCGCAATTCCGCGTGGGTAGGGGGTCACAAACCGTGACCGCCTTCAGAGGCTTATGACAGGGGGAAGGGCATGAATCGCAGGCGTTACGGAACATTCGCGACCGTACTGATGATCGGCCTTCTGGTCGCCGCGTTCGCGGCGATCGGCTGCGGCGGGTCAACAGACGATACGGCATCAACCGCCGCCTCGGCTCCGGCCGCCGGCGGTGCGGACCAGGCGTACGCGCAGGAGCAGCTCAATGGCCTCGACGCGCTGCCGACGTTCGAGGCGCCGGGCCCGTCCTTCGACGCCAAGGCCGTCATGGCGGGCAAGTCCATCCAGAGCATCCCCGGCACCGGCAGCGACCCGTTCTACGTGCAGATGAACAAGGGCATGCAGTTCGCCGCCGACGCGGTCGGCTACCCGTTCTCGGTGTGGAACAACCAGGGACAGCTGACCCAGTATCAGCAGGGCTTCGCCAACGCCATCACCAAGAAGGTCTCGCTCATCGACCTGCTCGCCGGCCCAGACCCCAACGCCCTGAAGCCGCAGATCGACGAGGCCAAAGCGGCCGGGATCCTGGTCGTCTCGTCTCACCTCTCGGGCCTCGAGCAGACGGTGCCGAACGTCGACAACAACCTGCCCATCGACTACAAGAAGGCCGGCCAGTTGCTGGCCGACTGGGTCATCACCAAAGACACCAAGGCGCACGTGCTGGTGGTCGTCTCCGATGAGATCGTCTCGACGGGCGCGATGCGTGACGGCATCTCCTCGGAGTTCGACACCTACGGCGGCCCGGACATCGAGTACTCGTTCGTCAACGTGCCGATCCCCGAATGGGGCACGAAGATCAAGCCCTCCGTGCAGTCGGCCATCGTCGCGGATCCCGGTCTGACCTACATCGTCTGCATCTACGACAGCATGTCGCAGTTCGTCACCCCGGCGATCGACGCCACCAACTCAGCGGGCACGGTCAAGGTCATCGGCTTCAACGGGACGCCGTTCGTCCTCGACCTGGTCCGCGAGGGCAAGGTCGAGATGGACTTGGGCGAGAGCCTGAACTGGGCCGGCATGGCCATCGCCGACGCCGAGATGCGGCTCATCGGCGGCATGGGCCAGGTGGAGAGCATGAACATCCCGTTCCGCCTGTTCACGGAGGCCAACGCTGCCGACGCCGGCGTGCCGGCGGAGTTCTCCAAGGGCTACGGCGACTTCAGGGATCAGTACCTCACGCTGTGGCAGGTCCAGTAGCCACGTCTCGTTCAGACCAGGTCGAGTAGCAAAGAGGGGAGACAAGGCCGTGGACCACACCGTCGTCGTGCGCAACATGTCCATGACGTTCGGCGGACAGCGTGCGCTGGACAAGGTCAGCATGAGCATCCGGCGCGGAGAGGTCCACGGCCTTGTCGGCCAGAACGGGTGCGGCAAGTCGACGCTCATCAAGATCCTCGCCGGCTACCACCACCCCGATCCGGGCGGCGAGCTCGAGATCGACGGCCGCCCCATCAAGCTCCCGGTGCGCACCGGATCCGCTTCGGATCTCGGATTGAGCTTCGTGCACCAGGACCTGGGGCTGCTGCCGTCGCTGACGGTAGTGGAGAACTTCCGCGCCTGGACGATTTCCACGAAGTCCGAGTGGCTCATCCACTGGAGCAAGGAGCGGGCGCGGACCGAGGAGGCCTTCGCCCGGTTCGGCCTGCATCTCGATCCGCGCGCGAGGGTCGCCGACCTGCCTGCTGTGCAGCGAGCCCTGCTGGCCATCGTCCGCGCGCTCGACGACCTCGCCGAGTACACCAAGGACGACGACTCGCGGGGCGGACTGCTGGTCCTGGACGAGCCGACGGTCTTCCTGCCGCGCACCGACAGGGACAGGCTCTTCGAGGTCGTCCGCAGGAGCGTCGCGCAAGGCGCCAGCGTTCTCTTCGTGTCGCACGACCTGGACGAGGCCCTTGCCGTGACCGACCGCATCACCGTGCTTCGTGACGGTCGCGTCGCGGGCACCGTCGTGAGTGCCGAGACCGAGAAGGACCAACTCGTCGAGATGATCATCGGCAAGCGTCTCGAGGCGTTCGAGGCGTCCCACAAAGCCCACAGCGTCGCAGCAAGCGGTCATGTGACCGTCGAGCGGGTGCGCGGTGGGAGCATCGACGACGTCTCCTTCGCGATGGACGAGGGCGAAGTGCTCGGCCTCACCGGGCTGGTGGGCAGCGGCTTTGAGGAGATGCCCTACCTGCTGTTCGGAGCGGAGCCCGCCGCCGCCGGTCACATGACCATCTCGGGACACGAGTACGACCTCGCGCACATGTCTCCATCGGCCGCCATCAAGGCGGGGATGGCCCTCATCCCTGCGGACCGTCAGGGCGGCGCCGGGGTGGGTTCGCTGCCCGTGCGCGACAACGTGATGCTGCAGGTGATCGACGACTACCGGCCGTATCGACTCGACCGGCGGCGCTATCTCAGGTCGGCACGAGAGGCGCTGCGCCAGTACGACGTCCGTCCTCCCGAACCGGCCATGGACTTCCAGGCTCTGAGCGGCGGCAACCAGCAGAAGGTCGTGCTCGCGAAGTGGCTCCAGGCCGCGCCCAAAGTCCTTCTCGTCCACGAGCCGACCCAAGGCGTCGACGTAGGTGCGAGGCTGCAGGTGTTCCAGACGATCACGCAGGCCGCCGCGGAAGGCATGTCCGTCGTGTGCGCGAGCTCCGACTACGAGCAGCTCGCGGCGATCTGCGACAGGGTGCTCGTCTTTGCCGGCGGGGAGATCATGTGCACGCTGGTGGGTGACGAGATCACCAAGGATCGGATCACGGAACAATGCTACATGAGCGCTCGGACGCTCAAACCCGACAAGGATTTGAGGATGCAAGCATGAATCAGGTCAGCCCGGGCGCGAACGGCGAGCTGCTGCCGCCCACTGCGAGTGAGCCTCAGCGCGACAAGAAGGGCTTCGCCGTCGGCGACTACGTCGAGCGCCTTGCGCTCGTCATCGCGTGGCTCGTCGTCATCGTCGTGTTCAGCATCCTGGCGCCGGACACGTTCTTCAACGTGCGCAACTTCACGACGATGTTCGGCACCCAGACGACCCTCGTCATCCTCGCCCTGGCGCTCCTCATACCGTTGACAGCCGGCGACTACGACATCTCCGTCGCGGCGACCCTGACGTTCTCGGGCATGGTCGTCGCGGTGCTGAACGCACAGCACGGCGTGCCGATCGGTCTGGCGATCGCAGTCGCCATCGCGGCCGGCGCGCTGATCGGCCTGATCAACGGGTTCTTCATCATCTACTTCGAGATCGACGCCTTCATCGTGACGCTGGGCACCGGTACGATCATTCTGGGGCTCACGCTGTGGATCAGCGCATCGCAGACCATCAGCGGGGTGTCGGACTGGCTGTCAAGTTGGGTCGTCGTGCATCGCATCTTCGGCATCTCGTACGAGTTCTACTACGGGCTGGCGCTCTGCGTCTTGCTCTGGTACGTCTTCGACTACACCGCGATCGGGCGACGCATCCTGTTCGTGGGGCGGGGCACCAATGTCGCCCGGCTGAGCGGCATCCGCGTGGGACGCGTGCGCTGGGGTTGCTTCGTGGCAGCCGGAGTCATCGCTGCGGCCGCCGGAGTGCTGTACACCGGCACCGCCGGCGCTTCGGATCCCACGTCCGGACAGACGTTTCTTCTCCCCGCGTTCGCCGCGGCGTTCTTGGGCAGCACGGCGATCACGCCGGGCCGCTTCAACCCATGGGGCACGTTCATCGCCGTGTATTTCCTCGTGACCGGCATCACCGGCCTTGCGATCCTGGGCGTACAGACCTGGGTGCAGAACGTGTTCTACGGCGGGCGCCTTGGTGGTCGCACTCTCGGCTTCGCAGATCGTGAAGAAGCGTCGCGAGCGCGCCGCCAGGCTGTGATACCCGTAGTGCCGATCGCCGGATGAGCGTCGCCGCAGGCAGTCGCCGACATGAGGGCCTGCCTGAGCGGAGCGAGCCTGGTTCGAGCGCGCGACAGCCGTTGATGACATAGAATAGTGGTCCGCTACAGTCAATAGATGCTCTCCTCGCCGCCGAGGCTCCACTGTGAAGCGCGAGCCTCACGCGGCGGTCCTGCGTCGTCTCGGAACACGGGGGTGGACCGATGGATCTACAGGGTGCCATTCAGGAAGCCGGACGCTGCCTGGTCTGCCACGACGCGCCATGCAACGCCGGTTGCGGGGCCGATAACGAGCCGGCGACCTTCATTCGGCAGCTCCGCCTGGGAAACATCAAGGGCGCCGTCCGCACCATGCGCAGGAACAACGTCCTGGCGGCCACCTGCGCCCAGGTCTGTCCCACCTGCCGCCTGTGCGAGCAGGGATGCGCGAGGAGCGGGATCGATGAGACGATCCGCATCTCGGAGATCCAGGCCTTCCTCGCCGCCTATGAGCGGGAACAGGGCATGCAGGTCCTCCAGGCCCCGGAGGCGGGCGACCGCAAGGTGGCCATCGTGGGGGCGGGACCCGCGGGCCTGTCCGCGGCCGCGACGCTTGCCCTGTCAGGTTACGCCACTGTGGTCTTCGAGAAGATGCCGGAGCCCGGAGGGCAACTGCGCTACGGCATCCCCGACCACCGACTGTCTCCCGAACTCGTGGCGCATGAGATCGCGCTGGTCCGGGGCCTGGGCGTCCAGATCGAGTGTGAGCACGCGATCGCCACAAGGGCCGACCTGGAAGGGCTTTTCGCGCAGGGTTTCGACGCCGTGTTCCTCGCCCCGGGCTACGATCGGCCCTATTCCCTCGGGCTCGGGGACGGCGTGTCGACGGGCCTGTACACGTGGAGTGACTTCCTCACGCAGAGCAAGGACCCGCAGGCACGCGGGGCGCTGGCCGCCGCGGTGACCGGGCGAAACGTCGTGGTGGTCGGCGGCGGCGCCGTCGCCATGGACTGTGCGGTGACCGCCAAACGCCTGGGGGCGGACCGTGTGTATGCCGTCTCCCTCGAGTCCATGGAGGAGTTGCCGGCCGATGAGGACGAGAAGGACCTCGCCTTCCGCGAAGGTATCCGCTTCAAGCCCAACGGACGCCTGACGCAGATCGCGGTCCGCGACGGCGCGGTCGACGCCGTGCACGGCGTCGAGATCCGCTGGCTCGAGCCGGGCCGCTTCGTGCCTCAGAACGCGGTGGACATCCCCGGCAGCGAGTTCTCGATCCCCACCTCCATGGTCGTGGAGGCGGTAGGCACAGGCTTCTCCCCGGAGCTGTCGGCGATGCTGAGCGGTCTGGAGAGTGACGGAGGTCGCCCTCGCGCAGACGACCGGAGCATGCGCCTCTCCGATGCGAGGGTGTTCGCCGGGGGTGACCTGGTGGCTGCGGGGAAGACCGTCGCCGCGAGCGTGCGCGACGGCAAGAGAGCTGCGGCGGCGATCGCTGAGGCATTCCCTCTGCGCGCGGCTGCGCTCACTCCCAAGGCGTCAAGGCCCAGCCTCGAGATCGACTTCTGCGGTGTGCGCTGCCCGAACCCGTTCTTCCTCTCGTCGTCGCCGGTCGGCAACACCGCAGAGATGATCGCGCGGGCGTTCGACGCCGGCTGGGGCGGAGCGGTGTACAAGACGCTCAACCTGGACACCGACTTCGAGGTGATCGACCCGACGCCGCGGCTCAACGCGCTGAACAACGGCAACGAGCGGTTCATCGGTCTTCAGAACATGGAGCAGATCAGCGAGCGCCCTCTCAAGGACAACCTCGAGGACATCGCCTGGCTCAAGCAGCACTACCCCGATCGCGTCCTCGTCGCCAGCATCATGGGCTATAGCGACGAGGGGTGGATCGAGCTTGCGACGAGATCCGAGGCGGCCGGAGCCGACATACTTGAACTCAATGTGTCGTGCCCGCAGATGGCGTGCGAGGGGGCGGGTCACCGAGTGGGGCAGGACAACGAGCTGCTCGAGCGCTACTCGCGCGTGGTCAAGGAGCACGTCTCGATCCCGGTCATGGTCAAGCTGACCCCCAACGTCACTGACATGCTGCCGTCGGCGCTGGCCGTCCAGCGGGGCGGCGCCGACGCGGTGTCGACCATCAATACAGTGCGGTCCATCACCGAGATCGACCTTGAGACCTTCTCGCCCATGCCGTCGATCCAGGGCAGGGGCTCGATCAGCGGCTACTCGGGGACCGCCGTGAAGCCCGTCGCCCTGCGCTTCGTGGCCGAGCTTGGCCAGAGTGCGGAGGTCGACCTGCCGGTCTCAGGGATCGGCGGCATCGAGACGTGGCGTGATGCCGCCATGTTCCTGCTGCTCGGCGCGACGAACCTGCAGGTGACGACGGCCGTGATGCACTACGGCTATCGCATCGTCGAATCCATGCAGGAGGGGCTGGAGGACTACCTCGAGACGCTCGGGTACGAGTCGGTCGCGCAACTCGTGGGGAAGAGCCTGAGAGCCATCGTCGACCCCGCCGAACACCATCAGACAGCACACGTGGTCGCCAAGGTGGACCCCGAGAAGTGCATCGGCTGCGCCCTGTGCCACGTCGTCTGCCACGACGGCGCCAATCAGGCCATGGGGTTCAACACGTTCACGCGCAAGGCCGAGGTCGACGACGAGCGGTGCGTGGGCTGTCTGCTCTGCCGGCACGTGTGCCCGGTTTGGGACTGCGTCGGCACCGGGCAGGTGGACGCTCCCGTGGCCTCGGGCATGCACCGCGACGCGGTGGAGTTCGTGCCACGAACGTGATCTCGCGTGCGCCCGATCCAGGACTCAGCGGGCGCTGCGGCTGAGGGCCCCGTCCGCCCGGGCGACGGTCAGCTTAGTCGCCTTGCCGCCTGCTGCGCCAGCTGGTAGATTGACGAGCGACCTTTAACCGCGTCCTGAGAGACGGAAAGGGGGTGCAGCGCTGCCGTACGGGATCGAACTCGCGGCGGCGCTTCTGTATGTCTGAAGCCATACCCGCCAACGAGGTCGTCGTCCTGACGGCCGAGCAGATGTCGCGGACCATCACGCGCATCGCTCACGAGATCCTCGAGAAGAACCCCGGCGAGGGTGGGCTCGCCATCGTGGGTATCCACACACGGGGCGCCTTCCTCGGCGAACGCATCCGCAAGCTCCTCTGCCGGGATCTCTGGCGGCGACTACGCTGCCGGGAACCTCGACATCTCCTTCTACCGCGACGACGTCGCCGCTCGCGGCGCCGTGGGAGTCATCCCGTCCACGCCGCACCCGGTGGTCAGAGGCACAGACCTTCCCTTCATCGTCGACGGTGCGCGCGTCGTCCTCGTCGATGATGTCCTGTACACGGGGCGCACGATCCGCGCCGCCGTAGATGCCCTGTTCGACTACGGAAGGCCGGCGGCCGTACAGCTCGCCGTCCTCGTCGACCGCGGCCATCGCGAGCTGCCCATCCGGCCCGACTACGTCGGCAAGAACCTGCCGACGGCGCCGACAGAACGCATCAACGTGCGCGTCGTCGAGTGCGACGGCGCGGACGAGGTCGTCCTCGTGCGCGCGAAGGAGGCATGACGGTGCCCAAGAGAGACCTGATCAGCATGGAAGACCTCTCGCGGGCCGACGTGGAGCTCATCCTCGACACGGCCGAGAGCTTCCTGCCGGTGCTGGAGCGCGACATCAAGAAGGTCCCGACACTCCGCGGGCGCACCATCATCAATCTCTTCTGGGAGGCCTCGACGCGCACCTCGTCGAGCTTCGACCTCGCCGCCAAGCGCCTCTCGGCCGACACCCTGGCCCTCAAGGCCAGCGGCTCGGCCGTCGAGAAGGGCGAGACACTCAAGGACACGGCGATCACCTTGAGCGCCTACTCGCCCGACATCATCGTCATGCGGCACCCGTCGGCCGGGGCGTGCCAAACGCTCTCCGCCAATACAGAGGCGAGCGTCATCAACGCCGGCGACGGCAAACACCAGCACCCCACGCAGTGCCTGCTCGACCTGTTCAGCATGCGCCAGAACCTCGGCCGCGACCTCGACGGGCTCAAGGTCTTCATCATCGGCGACATCCTCCACAGCCGCGTCGCGCGCAGTGACATCATGGGCTTCCAGATGCTGGGCATGGACGTCACGCTGGTCGCGCCGCCGACGCTGATGCCGCGCGGCATCGAGGAGATGGGCGTGAAGGTCGAGTACGACCTCGCCAACCTCGAGGACGCCGATGTCATCTACCTGCTCCGCATCCAGAAGGAGCGCATCAAGGCCGGCGCGGCCTACCTGCCCTCGCTGCGCGAGTACAGCCAGCTGTGGGGCATCTCGCAGGCGCGGCTGCGGCCGGGGCAGCGGGTCATGCACCCCGGCCCCATCAATCGCGGCGTCGAGATCGCGTCGGACATCGCCGACGACGACGAGAACCTGATCGCCCACCAGGTCTTCAGCGGCCTCGCGGTGCGCATGGCCATCCTGTACCGGACGATCGTCGGCTACAGCGACGGCGCCGCGAGTGGGGAGGTGCTCTGATGCAACGCACGTGGTGCAGGCATCTCCCGGCCGCCGAACTGCTGATCAGGGGCGGGCGTGTCATCGACCCTGAGAGCGGCATCGACGCCGTCCAGGACGTGCTCGTCAAGAAGGGCAAGATCGCCGAGGTAGGCAGCGATCTGAAGGCCGGCAGGGACACGCGCGTGGTCGACGCCGGCGGCATGCTCGTCCTGCCGGGCTTCGTCGACCTGCACGCGCACTTCCGCACGCCGGGTCGCGAGGACGAAGAGGACCTCGCGACCGCTTCCGCAGCGGCCGCGGCCGGCGGCTATGTCGCCGCCTTCGGCATGGCCAACACGGACCCCGTGGTCGACAACGCCGGCCTGCTCAAGGGCCTCGCCCAGCAGGCCGGCGCGGACGCGATCATCCCGCTGGGGTTCTTCGCCTCCGTCACCAAGGGTCTCGAGGGCCTGGAGCTCACGGAGATGGGTGAGCTCGGCGCCGCCGGCGCGGTCGGCTTCAGTGACGACGGGCTCCCGCTGCCCACCGCGGCGATCACCCGGCGTGCGCTCCAGTACGTCAAGGTGAGCAAGCGCTTCGTCGCCATCCACGCGCAGGACGCCTCTCTCTTCAAGGGCGGCCAGATGCACGAGGGGCCGGCCTCGGCGCGCCTCGGCCTCACCGGCATCCCCTCTCTGTGCGAAAGCCTTGATGTCTCGCGCACGCTCGACATCGCCGCCTATGAGGGCGCCGACCTGCACGTCTGCCACGTGAGCACGGAGGCGTCGCTCAAGGCCATCGCCCGAGCCAAAGAAGCGGGCGTCAAGGTCACTGCCGAGGTCACGCCGCACCATCTCACCCTGGATGACGAGTGTCTGGCCACGCTCGACCCCAATCTGAAGATGAACCCGCCGCTGCGCGCCGGGCGCGACCGCAGGGCGCTCGTCGAGGCGCTCAGGACCGGCCTCATCGACTGTGTCGCCACGGACCATGCGCCGCACGTCTCGGAGGAGAAGGACGTGCCCTACGAGGAGGCGCCCTTCGGGTGCATCGGCCTCGAGACGGCCTTCAGCGTCCTGCACAAGGAACTCGTCGTGGGCGGCGACCTCGACCTGGCCACGCTGGTCGCGAGGATGAGCGCGGCCCCGGCGCGCATCGCCGGTTTGGCCCCCCCGTCGCTGGCGGCCGGCGCTACCGCCGACCTCTGCGTCATCGATCCGGCGGCCGTCTGGACGGTCACACCTGAGGCCCTGCAGTCGCGCTCCTGGAACTCCCCCTGGCTGGGGCGGGAGCTCACCGGGAAGGTCCGTCTCACGATAGCCGCCGGGCGCGTCGCCTGGGATCACCTTGCCTAGCCCGGCCGTCATCGTCCTCGAGGACGGCATCACCTTCGCCGGCGAGGCGCTCGCCGGCTCCGGGTCGGTGGGCGGCGAGATCGTCTTCAATACCAGCATGGCCGGCTACCAGGAGATCGCCACCGATCCCTCCTACTGCGGTCAGCTCATCACGTACACGTTCCCGATGAACGGCAACTACGGGGCGGACTCCGACCGCGACGAGTCCGGCAAGGCCCACGCCCGGGCGATCATCGCCCGGGAGCTGACCAACTACCGCTTCAACCGGGCCTCGCGGCAGACGTGGCTCGACTGGCTCGCCGAGCACGGCGTCCTCGCCGTCACGGGCGTGGACACCCGCGCGCTGACCCGGCACATCCGCGAGCAAGGCGCGCTCCGCGCCGTCGTGAGCACCGATGTAGCCGACGTCAAGCACCTGCGCAAGGCCGCCCTGGGGCTGCCCGCCATGGGCGGCCTCGACCTCGCCAAGGTCGTGACCTGCGAGAAGACGTACGAGCCGCCGGCGCCCGAAGGGGCCCCGGCGCCCGACCTCCACGTCGTCGCCTTCGACTACGGGGTCAAGCGCTCCATGCTCGGCTACCTTGCCGGCTGCGGCTTCCGCGTCACCGTGGTGCCGGCGCAGACCAGCGCGCGCGAGGTGCTCAAGCTGGCTCCGAACGGCGTGTTCCTGAGCAACGGCCCCGGCGACCCGGCCGCGGTCACCTACGCCGTCAAGGCCGTCGAGCGCCTGCTCGGCAAGGTGCCCATCTTCGGCATCTGCCTCGGGCACCAGGTCCTGGCGCTGTCACTCGGCCTCAAGACCTTCAAGCTCAAGTTCGGGCACCGGGGCGCCAACCACCCGGTCAAGGATCTGCGCACGGGCGTCATCGAGATCACCACGCAGAACCACGGCTTCGCCGTGCGCGACGAGTCAGTCCCCGGCGCCGAGATCACTCACGTCAACTTGAACGACGGCACTGTGGAGGGCCTCGCGGCGCCGGACAGGTACGCCTTCTCCGTCCAGTATCATCCGGAGTCCACGCCGGGCCCGCACGATTCACGCTACCTCTTCCAGCGGTTCCGCGACGAGATCGAGCGGTTCGAGCGGGGAGGGGAGGCCTGATGCCGCGCCGCGACGACCTCCACAAGATCCTCATCATCGGCTCGGGGCCGATCGTCATCGGACAGGCCTGCGAGTTCGACTACTCCGGCACGCAGGCCTGCAAGGTGCTCCTCGAAGAGGGCTACGAGGTCGTGCTCGTCAACAGCAACCCGGCGACGATCATGACCGACCCGGCTTTCGCGACGCGGACGTACATCGAACCGCTCGACCTCGCCACGCTCACGCGCATCATCGAGGTCGAGCGGCCGGACGCGCTGCTGCCCACCCTCGGCGGGCAGACTGCGCTCAACCTTGCCATGGAGCTCAAGGGCGCCGGGGTGCTCGACCTCTGGGAGGTCGAGATGATCGGCGCCGACGAGAAGGCCATCCACCGGGCTGAGGACCGTCTCGAGTTTCGCACGGCCATGGACGAGATCGGCCTGCGCACGCCGCGCAGCATGCTGGCCGAGACCATGGAGGAGGCCGAGGCCGCCTGCGCGGAGCTCGGCCTCCCGCTCGTCGTGCGCCCCGCCTACACGCTCGGCGGCAGCGGCGGCGGCATCGCCCACGACCACGACAGCTTCCTGCGTATCTGCGAACAGGGGCTGGCGCTCAGCCCGATCTCGCAGGTCCTGCTCGAGGAGTCCGTCGCCGGCTGGCACGAGTTCGAGCTCGAGGTGATGCGCGACCACGCCGACAACGTCGTGATCATCTGCTCCATCGAGAACATCGACCCCATGGGCGTGCACACCGGCGACAGCGTCACGGTCGCGCCCGCCCTCACGCTCACCGACGCTCAGTACCAGGAGTTGCGCGACGCCTCCAAGGCGATCATCCGCAAGATCGGCGTGGACACCGGTGGCAGCAACGTCCAGTTCGCTGTGAACCCGGACAGCGGCGAGGTCGTCGTCATCGAGATGAACCCGCGCGTCTCGCGCAGTTCGGCGCTGGCCAGCAAGGCGACCGGCTTCCCCATCGCCAAGATCGCCGCCCGGCTCGCCGTCGGCTACACCCTCGACGAGATCGACAACGACATCACGCGCAAGACGCCGGCCTGCTTCGAGCCCACGCTCGACTACGTCGTGGTCAAGATGCCGCGCTGGGCGTTCGAGAAGTTCCCGCTCTCGGATCGCGAGCTCACCACGCACATGAAGAGCGTGGGAGAGGCCATGGCCATCGGGCGCACGTTCAAAGAGGCTTTCCAGAAGGCGATGCGCTCGCGCGAGCTCGACGCACCCGCCGACTTGCCGGCGACGCCGCAGGATCTGCGCAAGGCGCTGGCGATCCCGACGGCGGAGCGCTACGAGCTCGTGCTGCAGGCATTCCGCCACAAGCTGAGCGTCGACGAGGTCCACGAGCTCACGGGGATCTCGCCGTTCTTCCTGAGCGAGTTCGCCGACATCGTGGAGCTCGAGCAGGAGATCCGTGAGACGCCCCGGCTCACTCCGGAACTGCTGCGGCGCATGAAGCGCTACGGGTTCAGTGACAAGCGCCTCGGCGAGCTCACCGGGCGCGGCGAGCGCGAGATCCGGGCCCTGCGCATCGAGCACGACGTCCTGCCCGTGTACAAGGCAGTCGACACGTGCGCCGCCGAGTTCCAGGCGGAGACGCCGTACTTCTACTCGACCTACGAGCAGGAGAACGAGGCCGAGCCCGGCGACAAGGAGCGCGTCGTGATCCTCGGCTCCGGGCCCAACCGTATCGGCCAGGGCATCGAGTTCGACTACTGCTGCGTGCACGCGGCGCTGACCGCCCGGGAGCAGGGCTATGAAGCTGTCATGGTCAACTGCAACCCGGAGACGGTGAGCACCGACTACGACATCTCCGACCGCTTGTACTTCGAGCCGCTCACCTTCGAGGACGTCGCCAACATCGTCGTCAACGAGAGGCCCAAGGGCGTGATCGTGCAGTTCGGCGGCCAGACGCCGCTCAAGATCGCCGGCGCGCTCGCCGCAGGCAGGCATCCCGATCCTTGGTACGCCCCAGGAGTCCATCGACCTCGCCGAGGATCGCGGGCGCTTCGGCGCCCTGCTCGACGAGCTCGACATCCGCTGTCCGGAGTATGGCCTGGCGACGACGGCCGCCCAGGCCGCAGAGGTCGCCGCACGCGTCGGCTACCCACTGCTTGTGCGGCCGTCGTATGTGCTCGGAGGCAGGGCCATGCAGATCGTCTACGGCCCGGCCGAGCTCGAGGAGTACATGAGCAGGGCCGCCAGCGTCAGCCCCGAACACCCGGTCCTCATCGACAAGTTCCTCGAGGACGCGATCGAGGTAGACGTCGACGCGGTGTGCGATGGTGACGACGTCTACATCGGCGCCGTCATGCAGCACGTGGAGGAGGCGGGCGTCCACTCGGGCGACTCGGCCTGCGTCATCCCATCGATCTCGCTCGGCGAGGGCACGCTGGAACAGGTACGCAAGCAGACGCGGGCGCTGGCCATCGGGCTCGGCGTGCGCGGACTCATCAACGTGCAATTCGCCTATCAGAGCTACCAGCTGTACGTGCTGGAGGTGAATCCGCGCGGCTCGCGCACGGTGCCGTTCGTGAGCAAGGCCACCGGCGTGCCGATGGCGCAGATCGCCACGCGCGTGATCCTCGGCGAGTCTCTCGCCGCGATGGGGCTGGAGCGGCGCGTACCGGAGTACGTGAGCGTCAAGGAGGCGGTGCTCCCGTTCAACCGCTTCCCCGGCAGCGACACGCAACTCGGCCCGGAGATGAAGTCGACGGGCGAGGTCATGGGCATCGCCGAGGCGTTCCCGGCGGCGTTCGGCAAGGCCGCGGCCGCCGCGGGGATGCCACTGCCGACCGAGGGCGACGTGTTCCTCTCGGTCTGCGACAGTGACAAGTCGGCGGCCACCATCCTCGCGCAGCGACTGCACATGCTCGGGTTCACCATCTATGCGACCCGCGGCACGGCAACGGCGCTCACCAGCCTGGGAATCCCCGTGAACGTCGTGAACAAGGTGTTCCAGGGGGAGCCCAACGTCGTGAACCTCATCGAGAGCGGGCAGATCGGCCTCGTCATCAATACGCCGTTCGGCCGCGGCGCCCGTGCCGACGGCTACGAGATCCGCACCACTGCGCTGCGCAAGGGCACACCGTCGATCACCACCCTCGCCGGCGCCTCCGCCGCAGTCTCGGCGATCGAAGCGGCCAAGCGGCCACGGGTGCAGGTACACTGTCTACAGGACCTGCACGCGGCGGCGGAGTGAGCATGCGTGACCTGGGGGCGCAGACGCACGGCGACCACTCGCAGTGGGCCGAGACTTCCCACTGCCGGGTCGCCGGCGTGCGTCACTTCGGCGCCTTTGCCGCCCTGGAGCTCATCGCGCCCCGCGTCGCGCGGCGCTCTGCCCCGGGGCAGTTCGTCATGGTCACCGTGCCCGGGGGCAGCTTTCTGCTCCGACGTCCCATCTCGCTGTTCGCCGTGCATGGCGACCGCATCAGCCTCCTGGTCGAGTCACGCGGCAGCGGTAGCGAGCGGCTCGTCCAGCTCGACGTCGGCGACGGCGTCGACGTGGCGGGCCCGCTCGGCAGCGCGTTCCCGACAGAGGGCGTCAGCAACGCGTTGCTCCTTGGCGGCGGAATCGGTTGCGCGCCGCTGCAGTACTTGGCGGACGATCTGGCGGCTGCAGGAGCTCACGTCACCGCCGGCTTCGGCTTTCGCGATTTCCGCTCTGCGCGCGCTGCCGGTGCCTTCAGCATCGAGCGGCTCTGGGTGGCCACGGAGGACGGCAGCGTAGGGAAGGCCGGCACCGTGCTCCACCTGCTGGCCGCTCTGGACGTCGCGCCCGGAACGACCGTGTATGCCTGCGGCCCGACCACCATGGTCGCGGCCATCCAGCGGTGGACGTTCGCGGAGGGCTTGCGCGGCTACGTCTCACTCGAGGCGCACATGGCCTGCGGCACCGGCTCGTGCCACGGGTGCGTGGTCGACACGGCGCGAGGCAAGCTGCGCGTCTGCAGCGAGGGCCCTGTCTTCAGGCTCGACGAGGTCACGCCGTGACCGACGCTGGGCCGCAGCTCGCGGTGGACCTCGGCCCTATCGCGCTCGAGCATCCACTCGTCGACGGCTCGGGCACGTTCGACCTCCTCGAGTACGCGCGGCGGTATGACGGCGACTACTTCGCGGACTTCCCCTACGCTGCCTACGTCCCCAAGACCGTGACGGCCGATGCGCGCACCGGCAACCCGGCGCCGCGCGTCACCGAGACGCCGGCCGGGGTGGTCAACGCCATCGGGCTCGAGAATCCGGGCATCCATGCCTGGATCAGCCTGCTGCACGGGTGGGCGACGCTGCGACAGCCGGTCATCGTGAGCGTCGGCGGCAACGATCCCGGGCAGTACGCGGCCGTGGTGTCTGCGCTCGAGGCGCACCTCGCCGGCGCCAAGCCGGGCTCCGCACCCTCCATCCGCGGCTACGAGCTCAACGTCTCGTGCCCCAACGTCTCCAGCGGGCTGCAGATCGGCGCCGATCCGGCCGCCACCGCGGAGGTCGTCGCCGCCTGCCGCGAGGCCACGGACAGGTTCCTGCTCGCCAAGCTCACGCCCAACGTGGGAGACGTCACCGAGGTCGGCGCGGCAGCCCTCGGCGCCGGCGCCGACGGCCTGTCACTCGTCAACACGTTCAAGGCCTTGGTGCTGGACCGGCAGACCCTGCGCCCGTTCTTGGGCAACCGCACGGGTGGTCTCTGCGGCCCGGCCATCAAGCCCATCGCCCTGCGCATGGTCGCAGAGGTGGCACAAGCGTTCCCCGACGCACCGCTCGTCGGCATGGGCGGCGTGATGAGCGGGCTCGATGCGCTCGAGTTCATCGCCTGCGGCGCCACGGCGGTGGCGGTGGGCGCAGCCAACTTCACCGCCTTTGAGGCGCCGCAGCGCATCCTGGGCGAACTCCGCGACGAGCTCGAGGCGCACGGCTTCTCGTCCGTGGCCGAGGCGCGTGGCGTGGCACTGCGCCCCTGATCGCGCTCGTCGGGCGGAGATCTCGCCCCGTCAAGAATTGATCCGCGCGCGTCTACTCAGGCCGTACCCTCGGGAAGCCCGCCCGTACGTGCAGCATCGTGCGGTCATTGTAGGCAACGGGCGCGGTGACAGAACTCCTCGACGACGGGAACGCAGGAGTCAGGCCAGGGAGGAGGGTGGATCATGAGGGGCGGGACCATGCGGGACTCCGGTTGCACGCGCTACAGCCGATTCCAGGTGCTCACGGAAGGCCGGCCGGCGTGGGCGCAGGATGCCCGGGGATCATTGTTCTACTTCGACGGCTTGTGCTTCTGGCGACCCAAGAGGAGGGGTGAACACAAGTTGGTGACGTCGTGGCAGTCTCCATCCTATGGGTGGGAGCACGAAACCCAGTGCTCGTGTCGTCTTTGCGTCTCCGGCTTTGGGCTTGACCACGAGGCCGCCTAGAGGGGGGCCGAACGCCGGTCTTCGCGTACATCGCGGAGGGAATGTGCGACGCAGCGAGAATGAATCTACGGCCGGCGGAAGGTGCTTGGAGGGGCGCAGGTCCCCTCGTTCTGTCCCCGCTCCGCCGGCCACTCCACCCCCTCCGCCCATCAAACCAGCTGCTACGCGGGCGGCTCTGCCGGCACGCTCCTGACGCGTCGCCGGAGGGCGGCGCAAATCGCCGCCTGACCGGCGAACCGAGGCAAAGGCGGCCCTGCTGAAGACGACCCGTTGACTCGCGCCCCGGACATTGTCGACGTGTTCCTGTGGGAAGTCGGACTACGGCGAGCCGCAGGAGGACGGTACAGGGCCGTTGCTGTGCGGGGAAGGGTGAGGCTGTCCCCACCTGCGCCGGGCGGAGTGTTACCATCCGGCCGACCAACGATTCTCTGAGGGGGTCGGGATGCGTCCAGACATCGTCCACCTGTGGTCGTGCGATGGGGAGCACTTCGAGGACGACGACGCACTGGCAAGATACGTGGCCGCCCGCATCGAAGCCGGCGAAGACCGTGTCATGTTTGCGCGCGAGGGCTGCATGTTCCGGCTCGTGTACGAGGAGGAGGAGGACCCCGCCGCGGCCACGCCGCCGCAGGATGCGTTCCGGCGCAGGCGCACGTACATCGTGACCTTGCTCACCAACTCGCCCACCTGCATCGCGGGCAACGTCTTCACCGATGCCTGGCCACGCGGCTACAGGCACGGGCCTGTGCAGGCGGTCGCCAAGGATGCCCCCCCAGATGCCCAGTTCGTCGTCGACGGCACCATGAACGAGGTTGGCCGCCTCCTGGCCGGCATGGGCAGCGTCCTCTGGCCAGAACGGCACGACCGCTGACGCAGACGCGGCCTGCCACCAGTCCCGATAAGAACAGGCTCCGGCCGACCGAGGCGGCCTCCGCCGAGCCCCTCACGTGCGTCCACTGCCCATCGCTGCTCCTCAGGTGAGTGGCGAGCCCCCTGGCGCCGCCCGATCTGCACCACCATTGCCGACACGACCGCGAAAAACAGTGGAGATGGAGGGACATTGCGCGTCCGTGTGGAGGCCAAGGCGTCCTTGCGGGCACGGCATGGTGCGACAACGAATGATGTGCAGCAGCTAGGTCAGGGGGTGGACGTAAAGCAGCACGGTTACCGCCGCCACCAACAGCGTGAGTCCGAGGATGGCCCAAGTGAGGAGTTAACCGACGAGGAAGTCCTGGCGAGGTATGACGGGTATGCGGCGGCGAGCAGTAGCTACGAGCGAGCAGCACTTACGTTTTGGCGCACCGAGTGGGAATACCGGCGCCAACGCGGGGTCGCGAACACGATGAAAGATGCTCAAGCTCCTTCATGCTTGCGGGTAGCTCAGACTCGTGGCGCGTCACAATGCCCCCTCACGTCAGTCGGTCAGCAATTCCACGACCGCGAAAAGGTGACCAAGTCGCTAGTCCCCGTCGTAACTGACGACTGCGATCACCGACCCAACCACGGCCGCGGCCGTCTGAACGTAGACCATCCAATGGGGTCCGCCCCACCGTGGAGAGATGACCCAGTCAGGGCTTGTACTCGTCACCACCACAAGGTAGACGACAGCGGCGATATAGAGGGAGGCGCAGGTGGCGCGAACCGCAATGTGCTTGACCGGTGCCACATAGGCACCGGCCACCACGAAGTACGCTCCCATTCCCCCAACAGCTAGGAGGTCCGTGATGAGCATGACGCCACCATAGGCCGCGACCGCTGGTCGCAAGAAGTCATACACCGTGATTATCACGGCCGAACCCAAGAACGCGGCCGGCAACACGGCCAGCCACCGAAGCATGACGATGGCAACGCTGCTCTTCTTCACGTCCGCCCCGGAGCAGCATTCTTCCTCGTCCGTGCTGTATCCGCAGTTGCGGCAGACGTGGGTCGAGACCACCGTTGACGAACCGCATTCCGGACAGGTCCAAGTTAGGTCAGCCGCCACGCCTTCTCCTACTCATAGCCCCAGTCGCCCACAAAGCTGACTTGCCATGCGCTGAAGGAGTTCGCGATGCCTTCGACAGTGCTGCGATTCTGCTCCCAACTCTTCTCTGGCGCCGATAGTTGGATTGCGTAGTACATGTCCTTGTTCATCATCATGTAGAGCTGATCGTGCTGACGTTTGCCCCTCGCGTTTGTGAATGTCATGTCGACCTTCAGACACGGTAATCCATTGAACGTCGTAACACGGTTGGCAAGAAGTGTGATGTCGCGGTAACCGGCAGCGGGAACGTCTTTGGGCAACGCATCAAATTGCTTGACCGACTTCTTCAGAGCCTTGCGGGCCTCGGATGCCGTCACACTCCCAGGAAGCTGCTTTGCGCATACCAGAACTGCGGTAACGAAATCGCCTGATGCGGTAGCGTCAGACTCTCCCGCCTGATCAGCGAAACCGACATAGACGTCGAGCCCTTGAGTCAGTGCTGAGGCGGGGGGAGATGACTCGACGTAGCCCCTCGGATACTGCACTGAGAAGCGATACTGGCTATCCGTGTAGGTCTTCGGCCCTTTGCCACCGCTCCCGCCGCCTGTACTGCCACAAGCAGCGACAAGGACGAGCCCCCCGCCAAGGCGCAAACGAGTGCAAGAGCGACGAGCAGCTTCCTCCACATCGGACCCCTCCTCTTGTGTGAGCCGCATTTGCAGGTGAACGTCCCGAACACCATGCCAATGCGTCAGCTCCCGGCGACTCCGGATGCGAATAGTCGGCTTACGCCCCGCCTCGGATGACAACAATGGGGCGAAGACGCAGAAGCAGCCCGCCGGCAATCTTCAGTGCCTTGAAAGTCGGCTGCGGCGGGTGGCAGGTCCTCGGCAAAGCGCCGATCCCTGGCGGGGAAGGGTGACGACAGGGGCCGGCGGGGTGATGTTCTAGTCGGCGCTCATAACCCCTCGGCCGCTCCGGCCCCGTTGGCAGCAGGCTGGCAGGGGTCAGGATCCAAACCTACACGGTGGCGCACCAGCATTGGGAGTCCTGTCTGGACCTGACGAGTCGGCCCCGTCACCGGACGTATATGAAGGGCCGCGGCGGCCCGGCACGCGCCGGACCGCCGCGGAGCGGTTGAGGGCCGCTGAGAGAGCTAGTTGATCGCGGCGATCCCCTCGGTGAAGGTCGGCAGACCGGTGACGGTCTGGACCTGCGTCAGCGAGCCGTTCCAGCCGACGCGGAAGACATCGATGGTCCCGGACCCGCCGCCCTGGACGTAGAGGTAGCGCTGGTTGGCGCTGACCGCCATGTCGGTGGGACCGCCATCGGTCATCGCCGCCATGGCGGCGATGAGCATCGGCGAGCCGTTCCAGGCCACGCGGAAGCTGCTGATCGAGGCGGAGCCGGTGTTGGTCCCGTAGTAGGTGCCACGGGCGAAGGCGAGCCAGCACAGCGCCGCCTCGCCGCTCGGGGTCGTGGTGCCGATCGCCGTGAGGGTGTTGTCGTGGTTTAGCTTGTAGGTCGAGACCTGGCTGTTCGCCGCCTCGGTGACGACCAGCCGGCCACGGCGGTCGAACATGAATGCGAACGGCACCGGCGACTGCGAGGCGTTCATCACTGGGTCGGCGCTGAGGCGCCCGTTCCGGTGGACCCACCAGACGTCGATCAGGCTGCCGCTCGCCTTGGTGGTCACGATCAGCCGCGAGCCGCCCCGTGAGAAGCCGACCTGCCCCGGGAAGGTGAGGAAATCGTCCAACGCCGGCTTCACCAGTCCGATCGAGCGCGTGGAGCGGTTGATCGGATGCAGCTTGTCGCCGGCGAGCCGATAACCTTGCAGCGTGCCCTCGCCGCCCGAGTTCATGACGTAGACCAGCTTGCCGTGGACGGCGATGCTGGCCGGGAACGAGCCGCCCGAGGGGACGACCTGGCGCAGCTTCAGGCGGTCGCCTTTGACCCGGAACACCGAGACGCTGTCACTGCCGGCGTTCACGGCGAGCAGGATGCGGCCGCGGTCGGCGGTGACGAGCGAGCCTTGCGAGGCCAGCGGGTCCGACGGGGCTCCCCCGGCCACGGCGCCGTTGCCGCCGGAGTCGTAGGTCCTGCGGTACTGGAGCGTGCCGTTCCCGTGCCGGTCGTAGACCATGATCTGGTTGCCGGCCGTCTGGTTGGTCTGGACGAACAGGACCTTCTGCGGGTGGTGGCGGTGGTGCGCCTTCTGCTTCGCCCCCGCGGGGACGGCTGCGAGAAGGCCGAGCGCCAGTACCGCCACGAGCATAGCGGTCACGATGGAATGCTTCTTCATCTTGATACCACCTCCATGGAATGGCGACTGGTGCTCTCCCTTCAAGAGCACGCACAGCAGTCATCGGGACCGCTGTTGGCCATCACCCCGGGGCCTACCCGTCCACCCTGCCTCCCAACGGAGTTGCCGTTGGGCGAGATGCCGATATGTCTGCATGCGGCCTGAAGACTCGTGCGGTGGGGCGGCGTCGGCCAAGCTGGCATAGCTTTCAGCACACGCAAGCGGGGCGCACTCTGCGAAAGCGTTGCCAGAACTGGAGACGGCAGCGGAGCCGACATCCCGAGGGGTGATGAGCACAAGCGGCCCGCCGGCAGTCTTCCGCTGGAGGTCGGCTACGACGGGGGGGGTATCGGCCCGCGTGGGCAGGCTGCAAGGCGTGCGGCAGGCTGCGGGTAGACAATCGCGCAGCTATGGCCCACGTGGACGACCCAGCATTCGAGGCATAGGCGCAACGAGCAGGCCCATGATCCTCGCTGCAGCGACACTGGACTGGGCTACTACTGGAGGGGTCATGCGCGGACGGCTCGTCATTCTCTTGACGCTCGTCTCGGGCGCGCTACTCCTGTTTCCCGCCGTCTCCACAGCGTCGCCGTCGGTCGTTGAGTTCCCCATATGCACTGCCTCCAGCGACCAGATGACTCCGGTGGTCTCCGGCAACTTCGTTGTGTGGGCGGACAACCGAAACGCGCTCGGAGGCCAAAGCAGTTCGACTCCGTGGGATATCTATGGCTACGACCTCGCCGCGAAGACGGAGTTCCCCATCTGCACAGCGCCTGGCAACCAGTTGGACCCAGCAATTTCCGGGAACATTGTCGTCTGGCAGGACAGTCGCGTCAGTGACACGACTTGCGACATCTACGGCTACGACCTCGCCACGAAGACGGAGTTCCTAGTTTCCGACGCTGCCAGTCGCCAATCAGCCCCGGCCATATCAGGCAGTAGGGTCGTCTGGCAGGACCAGCGAAACTGCTCTTGGAATGATGTCTGGCGTGACTATGACAGGGACAACTTCGACATCTACGGCTACGACCTCGCCGCGAAGACGGAGTTCCCAGTCTGCACCGACGGCGGCAGTCAGGTACGACCCGCGATCTCTGGCGACCTCGTCGTATGGGAGAACACCAATGACGGTGGTGACATCTTCGGCTGCGATCTCGCCGCGAAGAGACAGTTCCTCGTCTCCAGGGATTGGGTCACCGAGTACGTTCCGGCGATTTCCGGTACCAAGGTAGTGTGGCTGGATGGTGGCCGGGCCATTCGGGGCTACGACCTCGCGACGAGCTCGACGTTTGACGTCTTCATGGGGGGAGATAGGCCAGCGATCTCCGGCGACACCGTCGTGGCCGCGAGTGGCACGGACGTCCACGGCTGGGACCCCGTCTCAAAGGAGTACGTCATCTCGGCAGCAGCCGGCTCGCAGGAGGCTCCGGCGATCTCCGGCGACACCGTCGTGTGGCAGGACGAGCGCAATGTCAATTGGGAGATCTATGGCGCCGCGCTCGTGCAGCCTGATGTTGTGCAGCCCGACACGGCGTCGCCCAGGACAAAGGCCGCTCGTGCCACTGTCAGGGCGGGCAGGAGGGTGACGCTCAAGTTCCGCGTGAACGACCCGCTGCCGAGCTGCGGTAAGGCCGTGGTGAAGATTCAAATCAGAAGGCGCTCCAAGGTCGTCAGAAGCATCGCCGTGGGCACCAGGGCGACCAACGTCGCCCTCGTCTATCGGTACAGGGTCCGGCTCCGCAGGGGTGTCTACAACTGGCGCGTGATGGCCACGGACATTGACGGGCATAAGGCGACGAAGAGAGTCTCGGCGAGGCTGACCGTCAAGTAGCAGGCCTGGTGCCCCGACCGCGGCCACCGTCCGGGAGGTCGTCTTTCGCCGCCTGATGGGACTGCTCCGAGCATCCACCACGCCGCCCCGTGAGAGATACGCAAGAGTGGGTGCCCTCGTGCCGACTTAGAGGGAGTGGGTGCCCTGTCCTGAGTGCCTCTCGCGGACGCTCAGCCTGGCAACCAGGCCTAGATTTTGAGCCCGCGTGCCATGCACTGAAAGCCTGTGGCGAGCCGGACCAAGTTGTTGCGCCCATGCACGTTGTTGACGGAAAGGGCCCTCACCTGCCAACAACGCAGCTGGGTGCTACACCTAGTCCAATCGCAAGGGAAGAAGTACCCAACTGCGGCACCTGTCGAATTCACCGGCCTGTGCCCCTCTGGCCTGCCGTTGGCATCCGGGCGCCGACGGACTCCGCCTGAGCCTGCGTGTTGACGCGCCATGATTCATGGTCGTGTGAGCGACGTCCACCGCGGGCGCGATTAGGTTCCTACGGCACGGTCATGATGCCTTCGCCGTCCTTGCCGTAGCCGGTCAGGTGGAAGCTGCCTCTATCGGCTGCGACTGAGTAGCTGTAGTCCCCGGGGGCGGTTCCCTGCATCATGGGCAGCCCTGTGTAGGGGTTGGTGGGCCAGAAGTCGAGGTAGTTCGCAAAGCCTGCCTGCGAGACTAGCGATGGGTCCGGGTACAGATCGCCGTGGTCAACTGCCCAGGACTGCACGCCGATCTGGATGGAATGAATGCCCTCCTTGACGGAGGACTCTCGCGCCTTGTCGTCCTGGCTGGCCCTGGCAGGCAGGTAGATGACTGCGACGACCGCGACCAGTACGGCGACCACTATCAGGACGATGGCCCACGCGGGGAAGCTCGCCTTCTTCTGCTCCAGCTGCCCCCGGCACCGCCGACGGCTGCGCCCATCATCGAAGCTGCCGGACCCGGTGGCTGTGGCGCCGACCCCACCTGCTCGGCCACCCACTCCCGCAGACCGTCGTAGGCCCATACCAACTGCCCCTGGCGGTCGTACTTCAGGACGTCGGCCGCGGTGATTGGTCCGTAGTCGGCGAGCTGGAACTGGCCAGAGTCAAAGGTGATGGCGCGTCCAGCCCACCCCGTGGACGGCCCAAACGTGGCGATTTCCATGACCCTCCATTCGTCGCCTCCGTCCATAGTATCGGCGGTGAGTGGGATGGAACAGGGAGGGGCTCGGCCAAAGCCGAGCCCCTCCCGACCGTTTTGGATACTAGCGCTGTCGTGTCCTCAGCCGCACAACCTCCTTGGTGCTGCCTCATCCGCCAACACATTTGCCAACACGATGGCGAAAAGCAGTGGAGATGGAGGGACTTTGTGGGTCGGCGTGGAGGCTACGGCGTCCTTGCAGGCACGGTCTGTCCCGACATATACTCTCGCGCGATGTCCACCTCTTCCAAGCAGTTCAACACGGCTCCGGCACGGTCCCTTGACCAGCGCATGGATGCTTTGGGCAGGGCCAACGAGGTCCGCAGCCGCCGTGCCGCGCTCAAAGCCGACCTCAAGCACGGCTCCGTGAGCATCAACGAGATCTTGGCTGCGCCGCCGGAATTCCTGCTCACGGCCAAGGTCGCCGACCTCCTCATGGCGGCGCCCAAGTGTGGACGAGTGAAGTCGGCGCGCATCATGGAGCAGTGCCGCATCAGCCCGAGCAAGACCGTCGGTGGTCTCTCGGAGCGCCAGCGGCAGGAGTTGCTCGCCTACTTCGGAGGCTGACCCATCCCCTCTGTCTTCGTCATCTCGGGGCCCTCGGGCGCCGGGAAGGGGACCGTCATCGCCCTCGTCCGCCAGCGTCTCCCTCGCGTCGTGACGTCCGTCTCGGCGACGACGCGCAGGCCGCGGCCCGGCGAAGTCGACGGCCGCGAGTATCATTTCCTGGACGAGCCAGACTTCCGCGCCGCAGTCGCGGCGGGCGACTTCCTGGAATGGGTAGAGTACAGTGGCAACCTGTACGGCACGCTGCGCAGCGAGGTCGAGGCCAGACTTGCGGCGGGCGACGATGTGATCCTCGAGATCGAGCTCATCGGCGCCCGCGCGGTGCGCAGGACGATGCCCGAGGCGATCTCGGTGTTCATCGCGCCGCCGAGCATGGCCGAGCTTGCGGAGCGACTTCGCGGGCGCGGCACGGAGACGGCGGAGGCCGTCACGAAGCGGCTACGCAGGGCGGAGACCGAGGTCGCCGCAGCAGAGGAGTTCGACCACGTCGTGGTGAACGACGAGGCTGGGCGCGCCGCCGACGAGGTGGCCGCCATCATCGAAGCACAGAGGAAGGACGACTAGTGGACAAGCCCCGCATCGACGAGCTGCTGCCCCACGCGGACGGTTCTCGTTACGAGCTGGTCATGATCGCCGCCAAGCGCGCCCGGCAGATCAACAACTACTACCACAGCCTCGGCGAGAACACGCTTGGGCTCGAAGAGCTCACGCCGCCGCTGATCACGACTCGCAGCACCAACCTGCTCACGATCGCCTTCGAGGAGATCGTCGACAACAAGATCGACCACGAGACGCCCGACTGATGCACGCAGTGCCTCGAAGAGCACGCAGAACTGTTGCGCGGCCGTCTGCCCGAAGGGCCGCGCGGTAGACGGACTGGCCGGACTATGAGTGAGGCACCGACCATGCAAGCCGCCCGCACCGTGCTCGTCGGTGTCACGGGCGGCATCGCCATCTACAAGGCCGTGGAGTTGGTGCGCGGCCTCGTCAAGGACGGGTTCCAGCCGCTGGTCGTCACCACCGAGGCCGCGCAGCGCTTCGTGATGCCGCTGACGTTCGCCGCCGTCTCCCAGGCCCCGGTGCTGGACGACCACAGCGCCTGGCAGGCGAGCGGCGGCTGGTTCCAGCACATCGAGGCGGCCAGGGCCTCCGGCGTCATGGTCGTCGCCCCGGCGACGGCGAACACGCTGGCCAAGATGGCCGCCGGTATGGCCGACAACCTCCTCACGGCGATCTACCTCGCCTTTCGCGGGCCCGTGATCGTCGCGCCCACCATGAACTGGGCGATGAATGAGCACGCGGCGACTCGCGAGAACCTGCGCGTGCTCGCGGAGCGTGGGGTGGAGGTGCTGCCCACCGAGGAGGGCGAGCTCGCCTGCGGCGAAGAGGGTTCGGGGCGGATGGCCTCGCCCGACGTCATCCGCATCGCCGTGCGCCGGGCACTCGCCGCCTCCGCCTCCGGTGCGCTCGCCGGAAAGAAGATCGTGGTCACCTCCGGAGGCACGCGCGAACGTATTGACGCGGTGCGCTTCATCGGCAACCGCTCGAGCGGCAAGATGGGGCGCGCCGTCGCGGATGAGGCGTACCTGCGCGGCGCCGGCGTGACGCTCGTGAGCACGCAGCCGGCCGAGGGGTCTCCCTACGACGTCGTGCGCGTCGAGTCCGCCGCCGAGATGGCCGCGGTTGTCGGCGAGCGTGTACGCGACGCCGACGTGCTCGTCATGGCCGCGGCAGTCGCCGATTTCCGCCCCAGGGACGAGGAGGGCGGCAAGATCGAGCGCGGCGACCGCGAGTCACTCACCCTCGACCTCGTGCGCACGGTCGATGTGCTCGCGTCGACGGCCCGCCCAGGGCTGTTCCGCGTCGGCTTCGCCGCCGAGGCCGGTCCGCGGCTCGACCGGGCGCGGGCCAAGAAGGCGGCCAAGGGCGTCGACTTGCTGGTGTTCAACGATATCCTCGCCGAGGGCGTCGGCATCGGCTCAGACGAGAACGAGATCACGATCCTGACGCCCGACGGTGAGGTGCACGTGCCGCGCACCACGAAGACGGCATGCGCGGCGGCCATCGCCGATCAGATCGAGGCGGGGCTGGCAAGATGACCCTCGACCGCGCAGCGGTGCTCACTGAACTGGAGGCGCACGTCGCCAACGAGAATCTGCGCCGCCACATGCTCGCCACCGAGGCGATCATGCGAGGCCTGGCTGCCCGCTTGGGCGAGGATCCCGAGGTCTGGGGCCTCACCGGTCTGGGCCACGATCTCGACGCGGAAGACACCGAGGGCGACGTCACGCGCCATGGCGCCGCGGCCGCCGAGGCTCTCGGTGCCCTCGGGCTGCCGGACGAGGCTGTGCACGCCGTCGCCGCCCACAATCCCGACACCGGCGTCGCGGCGACGGAGCGGCTCGACATCGCCCTCATCGCCGCCGACCAGCTCAGCGGACTGCTCACGGCGGCGACGCTGGTCCGCCCCGAGAAGGACCTCAGCGGCGTCAAGGTCAAATCGGTGCGCAAGCGGTACCGTGAGGGTGCGTTCGCCCGTGGCGTGGACCGGGAGTCCATCGCGCGCTGCGAGGAACTCGGTCTCGAGCTCGACGAGTTCTTCGCTCTCGGACTCGAGGCGATGCTGGGCATCGCTCCCGAGCTCGGCCTTTGAGGGAGCCGATGGTGGAGTCGCCTGCACGCAGCACCCCCGACTTCTGTGCCGAGAGCGAGGCCTACACGCTGTTCCGGCGTGGGGTCGACTTTCTCGAATCCGGGCATCCCGCGCAGGCCGCGATGCTCCTGGCGCGAGCACTCCTGCTCGAGCCCGGGCGCAACTCGATCCGGGAGACGCTCGGCCGGGCGCAGTTCGCGCTCGGCCACTTCGAGCAGGCGGCGGACCTCTTCGGCGCCGTCGCCGAGGATGTGCCGGACTGCGACTACGCGCACTACGCGCTGGCGCGCTGCCTCAAGGCGATGGGGCGCGAGGAAGAGGCGCGGGGACACCTGCGCCTCGCCCGCGCCCTGCATCCGCGCAGTGAGACGTATCGGCAGCGCCTCGACGGCGTCGACTGATCGAGGTGACGCCCCGCCACGGCGTTGGGTTGCCGGATCGAGTCGCGGTCGGGTGATCAGCCGCGTGACGGCGGGCCTGGGGGGGCAGGCGGCGGTTCGCGCGGGGCGGACGGAGGCGTCGGGGTGATGGGCTCCGGAGGCACGCGCGTCTGTGCCGTGGCGGCGGACGGACGCGCCCAGGCCTGGGCACCCGGCGTGCCTGCGGCGGCCGGCGCGGCGGCGAGGGCCTCCGGCCCCACGTGCGCCATCCCCAGGAGGACGGCGATGCGCTGCTGGATGGGCGGGTGCGTGTCGAAGACCCCGGTGACCTGCTTGGTCTTCTTGAGCGGGTTGGCGATGTAGAGGTGCGCCGTCGCCCGGTTGGCGTGGCGCAGCGGGCTGGGATCGGACGCTATCCTGGTCAGCGCCCGCGCCAGCCCCAGCGGGTTGCGCGTGAGTTCGACGGCTGTGGCGTCGGCCAGGTACTCGCGGCGCCTGGACACGGCGAACTGCACCGCGTAGGCGGCCATCGGCGCGAGTATCGCGAGCACGATGGCGACGACGGCCAGGATCGCTCCCGCCTGATCGCCGCCGGAACTGCTTCCGCGCCGGCGGCCCATACCACCCCAGAAGCTCCAGCGCAGGAAGAAGTCGGCGATCAGCGCGATCATCCCGACGAGGATCCCGACAAGCGTCTCGAAGCGGATGTCGTAGTTGCGGATGTGCGACATCTCGTGAGCGATGACGCCCTGGAGTTCCTCGCGGTCGAGGCGCTCGAGCAGCCCGCGGGTCACGGCGATGGAGGCGTGCTGGGGGTCGCGTCCCGTTGCCAGCGCGTTGGGGGAGGCTTCGTCGAGCACGTACACCGCCGGCACTTGCGGCAGGCCGGCGGCGATCGTCATCTCCTCGACGACGTTGTAGAGCTGCGGCGCCTCTGCATGGGTCACCCGGTGGGCGCCGCTCACCGCGAGCACCATCTTGTCACCGCTGTAGTAGCCGATGATGCTCCAGGCGATGGCGACGATGCCGAACACGCCCAGCAGTCCGATGCCGCCGGACGTGCCTCCGACGGTGGCGTAGCCGATGGCGAAGCCCAGCATGGCCAGCAGGGCCACGACGAGCCCCATCAGCAGCCAGGACGCGCGGCGGTTCTTGCGGATCTGTTCGTACATACCGGTCCGTGGCCGAAGGGCCGCGCGTCTACCTCAGGTCGACGGTCGGAACAGCCTTATCGGCCTCGGGGACCTCGAAGAACTGCCGTGTCGTGAAGTTGAACATCCCGGCGATGAGGTTCGACGGGAAGGTCTGCACCTTGTTGTTGAACGTGAGCACGCTGTCGTTGTAGAACTGCCGCGCGAAGGCGATCTTGTTCTCCGTCGAGGTCAGCTCTTCCTGGAGCTGCATGACGTTCTGGTTGGCCTTGAGGTCCGGGTAGTTCTCCGCGACCGCGAACAGGCTCTTGAGGGTACCCGTAAGAGCGTTCTCGGCTTCCGCCACCGCAGCGGGACCCTGCTTGCCGGCATCGATGGCGGCGGCGCGGGCCCTGGTGACGTTCGTGAGCGTCTCCTGCTCGTAGGACATGTAGTCCTTGACCGCCTCGACCAGGTTGGGGATGAGGTCGTGGCGGCGCTTGAGCTGGACGTCGATCTGGCTCCACGAGTTGTCCACCTGATTACGGCGTCTGACGAGACTGTTGTACATACCGGCAAGTACAGCCACGACCACGACCACGATGACGATAAGGACGATGACGGCGATCAAGCGGCGCTCCTTTCGTTGGCAGCCCGGTGCGTGCGGCTGGTCGGTCCGCCGCGAGGCCCCTCGGGCCGGCGGCCGCTCACTGACTCTTGCGTGCTTTAGTCTACGCCACCGGCGGGAATCGACCACATGATCGTTTGTACCGGCCGGAGGGGCTCACTATCCTTGGTCCCATGAACGCACGCGTTCGCGACATCCTGCTCCTCGTCATCGGCCTCGCCGTCGTCCTTGCGGCGGCGCTCGGCGGCTACGCGGCCGTGCGCGCCCGGGCGCAGGGATCGGGGACCGACCAGGCGCTTGCGCCTGTGGCCCAGCCCACACCGGCGCAGACCGGCGCGCCGCAGCCGCAGTTCGACCGATGGACCGTCGGCAAGGCGGTCGGACCGGTCACCGTGTACACACGGCCCAGCGCTGCCGCCCGGGTCAAGACGAAGCTCGGCAAGGTCAACCAGAACGGCTATCCGACGTTGGTGCTGGTCGACACGACCAGAGAGGTCGGCGGCAAGGTCTGGTACCGCGTCTGGATCGCGATGCGGCCCAACGGGAGCCGGGGTTGGGTGCCTGAGGGCAAGCTGGCCTTCTACAAGACGTCGGCCAAGATCACCATCGACCTCTCGGAGCGCAAACTGCGCGTGTACAGGCGCGGGGAGCTCCTGGGCACCTATCCGGTCGCGGTCGGGAAGCCGGGGCTGAGCACGCCGACCGGGTTCTACTTCATCAACCAGAAGCTCAAGCCACCGTCGCCGGACGGCGCCTACGGGGTGCTCGCCATCGGCATCAGCGCGTTCCAGCCCAAGCTCGCCTATTGGGCGCAAGGCGGGCCGGTGGCGATCCACGGCACAAACGAGGACTACCTGATCGGCAAGGCCGTGAGCCACGGCTGCGTGCGCATGCACAACAAGGACGTCCTCGCGGTGAGCAGGTACGTGCCGGCGGGCAGCCCGGTCGAGATCGTCAAGTAGAGCCGGTTGCCGCCGAGGCAGACCGCCGCGTCTTACCAGTACTCTCCCTGGTGCAACTGCATGTCGTGCGCCTTGCACTTGGGACAGGTGTAGGAGGCGGCCTTCTCGAGGAAGAACAACTCGCTGCCGCAGACCACGCAACGGAACTCGTCCACGTGGATGTCGGCGCCGGTCATGTCGACCTCGACGATCGCGTTGCACTCCACGCAGTAGCCGGGCATGAACCGCCGGCGTGGATCGTAGACGCTGACGCCCCAGCGGATGCGTTCGGCCTTGTAGTCGCACTGGCGGCACTCGAACGTCGTGTACTCTCCCATCGCCTGCCTCTCGCCCGGTCTCCAGACTGTCCCTCCTCCTATCGGCAGGATCGTGTGTCGCGTGAGCGGGTGCAGCAGTGTACGCCTCTCGAAGCCGGTGCTATACTCCACGAGCAGGACAACACACCACGAGGCGGGCTCTTGCGTCAAAAGTCGGTGGCAACCGACTTTTCTCGTGTTAGGGGTCGGTATGAGGGAGAAGAGAGAGGAACTGGAAGCGGTCGTCGAAGCTGCGCTCACCGAGCGGTTCCCGGACATCGAGCTGGTCGACTTCGAGGTCCGCGGACGGCCGCCCATCCTGACGCTGTTCATCGACAAGCCGGGCGGGGTGACCCTCGACCTGTGTGCGTCGGTGAGCCAGTCGCTGGAGGAGCTGCGGGAACACTATGCGCTCGAGGTCTCGTCGCCCGGCCTGGACAGGCGGTTGCGCAAGCCTCGGCACTTCGCCGCGCAGGTGGGCCGCGAGGTCGCGGTGTCCATGGCGCAGCCCATCGAGGGTCGGCGCAATTTCCGCGGCATCCTCGCGGCTGCCGACGACCAGTCCATCACCCTCACCCTCGAGGGCGGGGGCAGCGCAACGCTGCCGCTCGACGCCCTCGGGAAGGCCCACGTGGTCTACAACTATGAAACCGACGGAGGCCAACGTGAGTAGAGAGATCATCGAGGCTCTGCGCCAGATCGAGAGCGAGAAGGGCATCGCCTTCGAGGCTCTTGTCGAGGCTCTCGAGGACGCGCTGCTGTCCGCCTACAAGAAGTCGCCCGACTCGGCCGAGTACGCCGCGGTGGAGATCGATACCGAGACCGGCGACATGCGGGTCTTCGAACTGATCTTCCCGGACCACATCGACACCGAGTCCCTCAAGATCCACGACGAGGAGACCGGCGAAGAGGTGGGGCTCGACCTCAGCGGCGTCGACATGAGCGAGGTCGAGCGTATAGAGGTCACGCCGGACGACTTCGGCCGCATCGCCGCCATGACCGCCAAGCAGGTCATCCTGCAGCGGATCCGCGAGGCCGAACGCGACCTCATGTACGAGGAGTACATCGACCGCGTCGGCGAGCTGGTCACGGGCATCGTGCAGCAGAGCGACCCGCGTCACAACACGCTTGTCGAACTCGGCCGCGTCGAGGCCGAACTGCCGCGCGGGGAGCAGATCGAGACCGAGCATTACGAGCACGGTGCGCGCATCAAGGCCGTGATCATGCGCGTGGAAGAATCCGCCAAGGGACCGCAGGTCAAGCTCTCGCGGCGCAGCGAGGAACTCGTGCGCAAGCTGTTCGAGCTCGAGGTGCCGGAGATCGCCGACGGCCTTGTGGAGATCCGCCAGGTGGCGCGCGAGACCGGCTATCGCGGCCGCGACGGCAAGCCCGTCCCCGGCCGCTGCAAGATCGCCGTCATCTCAAACGCCGACGGCGTCGACCCGGTCGGCGCCTGCGTGGGTCCGCGCGGCTCGCGCGTGCGCATGGTGGTCAGTGAGTTGCGCGGCGAGCGCATCGACATCATCCCGTACAACGACGACGCAGCACGGTTCGTGGCCAAGGCCCTGTCGCCCGCCCGCGTGCGTGAGGTCATCGTCGACGACGAGGAGAAGACGGCGACCATCATCGTCCCCGACGACCAGCTGTCGCTGGCCATCGGCAAGGAAGGCCAGAACGCGCGCCTGGCGAGCAAGCTCACCGGCTGGCGCATCGACATCAAGAGCCAGCAGCAGATGGCTGAGGCCGAAAACAGCCTCGAGTTCAGCGAGGAAGACGGCGTCGACGGCCAGTGCATGGCGATCATGCGTACCGGCAAGCGCTGTCCCAACCAGGCCGAGCCGGGCTCGCGCTACTGCAGCATCCACGCCGACTACGTACCGCCGACCGAGTCGGAAGCACCTGCCGCCACAGCCGCCGCCGAGGCGACGGCCGAGAAGGCCGGCGGGGCCGCGGAGGCGAGCGAGGCGTGATCGCGGTGGCGACGCCGGAGAGGACGTGCGTCGGCTGTCGCCGCAAGCGCGGCCAGGACGAACTCGTGCGGCTCGTGGCCGAGCAGGGGCGAGTCGTGAAGGCCTCGCCCGGCGCTCCGGGCAGGAGCGCCTATTTGTGTCCAGCAGAGAAGTGTCTCCAGGCTGCAGAGAAGAAGCGCGCGTTCGCGCGCGCCTTCCGCGGCCCGGTGACTCTCGATCCTGCGGTACGTGCCGAAGTAGCGCGTCCGGGGAACGACGAAAGGCGGTGAGGTGAATGGCGAAACGTAAAGTGTCGGACATCGCGACTCAGCGAAAGACGAGCGTCGACGATGTCCTCGCCCACCTCAAGAAGGCGGGTATCGAGGTCGTCGACGGTGAGGTCACCGTAGACGACGAAGCGATCGAGAAGGCCTATGCGACGGCCGCGGGCGGCGCAGTACGCCGGCGTTCCGGCGGCGGGACGGCGGCCGGCAAGAAGCGCCGCGTCATCATCGATGCAGGCGCGTCTCGGCGCGGCGGCGGACAGGGCGGACGCGACCGGCGCCGTGGGCGCGGCCGCGGGCGCGACCGCGAGGAGCAACAGACTGCACCCGTCGTGCCTACGGGCCTCGTCAAGGTCCCGTCCGGCTCGAACGTCAAGGACGTCTCACAGCTCCTCGGCATCACGACCTCCGACATCATCAAGGCCCTCATGGGCTACGGCGAGATGGTCACCATCACGCAGACGCTGAGCGACGAGGCCATCGAGGTCCTGGCCACCGACTTCGGTCGCGAGGTGGAGATCACCCACGCGGCGGATGAGGAGGCGGAACTGGAGAAGGAGGCCGTGGACGATCCCAAGGATCTGCAGCCACGGCCCGCCGTCATCACCGTCATGGGTCACGTCGACCACGGCAAGACCAGCTTGCTCGACGCCATCCGCGACACCGCGGTGGCGGCCGGAGAGGCCGGCGGCATCACTCAGCACATCGGCGCCTACCAGGTGAAGCACAACGGCCAGCTCATCACCTTCATCGACACCCCCGGCCACGCCGCGTTCACCGCCATGCGCGCGCGCGGCGCCAAGGTCACCGACATCGCCGCCATCGTGGTGGCCGCAGACGACGGCGTCATGCCGCAGACCGTGGAGGCGATCGACCACGCCAAGGCCGCCGGAGTCCCGATGGTGATCGTCGTCAACAAGATCGACAAGCCCGACGCCAATGTCGAGCGCATCAAGCAACAGCTGGCCGAGCACGGCATCGTGCCTGAGGACTGGGGCGGCGACAACGTGTTCGTCGAGGCCAGCGCCAAGAAGCGGATCGGCCTCGACAACTTCCTCGACATGCTTCTGCTGGTGGCCGAGGTCGGCGACCTCAAGGCCAACCCGGACACTCCCGCCAGTGGGTTCATCATCGAGTCGCAAGTCGACCCCGGACGTGGCGTCGTGGCGACTATGCTGATCAATCGCGGCACCATCCACGTGGGCGACGCCATCGTCGCCGGCGAGGCCAGCGGCAAGGTGCGCGCCATGCGCGACTTCCGCGGCGAGCCGCTCAAGGCGGGCGGACCGTCGACGCCGGTAGAGATCATCGGCTTCGACGAACTGCCGGTGGCCGGCGAATTCGCTCGCGTCGTCAAGGACGAGCGCGCCGCGCGGACGCTCGGCCAGAAGCGCGCCAACCGGCTCAAGACCGAGGCGCTCGCCAAGCAGCACGCGCTCACGCTCGACGACGTCTTCGCGCGCATCGCCGCCGGCAAGGTCCTCGACCTCAACCTCGTGGTCAAGGCCGACGTCCAGGGCAGCCTCGAAGCGCTCAGCGACGCCCTGCTCAAGATCCAGCACCCCGAGGTCAAGGTGCGCATCATCCACTCCGGCGTCGGCGGCGTGAACGAGTCCGACGTCATGCTGGCGAGCGCGTCCACGGCCATCATCATCGGCTTCAACGTCCGCCCCAGCCCGCAGGCGACGACGCTCGCAGAGAGCGAGGGCGTGGACATCCGCACCTACCGCGTGATCTACAAGGTCACCGAGGACATCACGGCAGCTCTGGTCGGCATGCTCAAGCCGACCATCGAGGAGATCGTCCTCGGCCAGGCCGAGGTGCGCACCACGTTCAAGGCCTCGAAGCTCGGCACCATCGCGGGCTGCATGGTCACGCACGGCAAGATCGTGCGCAACGCCGGCGTGCGTGTGCTGCGCAACGATGTGGTGGTCCACGACGGCAAGATGACCTCACTCAAGCGCTTCGCCGAAGATGCGCGCGAGGTCCTGGAAGGCTTCGAATGCGGCATCCTGCTCGACGGCTTCAACGACCTCAAGGAAGGGGACGTGCTGGAGGCGTACGAGACCAGAGAAGTCGCGCGTGAGGCCTGACGCCTGCCTCGGCGTCTATCTTGCGGAACTGCACTTCCCGGAGGCCCGGACGCTGAAGGAGAAGCGCGCGCCGCTCGCCTCGGTGCGCGACGTCCTGCAGTCGCGGTTTCGCGCCTCGTTCAGTGAGGTAGGACTGCAGGACGCGTGGCAGCGGGCGCGGGTGCTCGTCGTGATCGCCGCTTCTTCGCTCCAGCAGACTCGTGAGCGCCTCGACGACATCGACCGCTATCTGCACGCGCAGGCCTTCGAGGTCGCGCGCGTGCTGCTCAAGACAGCCGACTCTGTGGACACGGTATGGGAATTCGACTACTGAGGATCAACGAAAGCATCAAGGAGACGCTCTCATCGGTCATCACCGCTGAGGGCCTCAAGGACCCCCGCATCGGGTTCGTCACCGTGACCGGGGTCGAGACGTCGGCCGACCTGCGTCACGCCAAGGCGTTCGTGAGCGTGCTCGGCGGCCAGACGGAGCGCGACCTGACCATGAAGGCGCTGGAGAAGTCGCGCGGGTTCCTGCAGGCCAAGATCAATGCCTCGATGCACATGAAGCGCACGCCGCAACTGCAGTTCGTCTACGACGAGACGCTGGACAACGCGCTGCGCATCGAGCGCGCGCTGAAGCGGGAAGCGCAGGTGCTGGGCGAAGAGCCGCACGAGATCCTCGTCCCCGGCGTGGACACGGAGGCCGACGAAGGCGGCGCGTCGCAGGCCGACGTCGCCGGCGAGGATGCGGTCGACGGCGAGGACGAGGCGTGAGATCGCTCGCCGCCGACCTCGACGCGCTGTGCCGGCGCATGCGCGGCGAGCGTCGCGTGGCGCTCGCCGTCCACGAGAAGCCCGACGCGGACGCCCTCGGCGCAGCGGCGGGCATGCTCGACCTGTTCACGCAACTCGACGTCGACGCCGAGTTGTACGTCGCCGAGGACGAGATCCTTCCGCTGGGTGACGTCTTGCTGCCGGCCGCACGCATCCCTCGCGGCGCTCCGCCGGCGGACGCCGCGCTGTACGCCCTCGATTCCGGCGACCCGGACCGCCTGGCGCTGCCCAGCTGGGGCGACGTCGCCGTGAACATCGACCACCACCATGACAATCCGCGCTACGGCGAGCTCTCCCTCGTCCGGGGCGAGGCCAGCAGCACCAGCGAACTCGTGTGCGACATCGCCCGCGCTTTGGGGCTGCGGTTCTCGCCGCAGGCCGCAGCCGCCCTCTATGCGGGCATCTCGTTCGACACCGGCCACTTCCACCACGACAGCACGGCGCCGTCCACGTTCCGCACCGCGGCTTGGCTCGTCGAACTCGGGGTGGACGTCACCGGCATGTACGCACTGCTCTACGAGCGACGCTCTCTGGCCGCGCTGCGCCTCTGGGCGCGCGCCGTCGCCGGCGCCAGGGAGGTCGCCGGCGGACGCGCACTGCTGGCCATGGTCACGCGGCAGGACTTCGCCGCGACGGGTGCGGGGTTCGAAGAGACCGACGGCATCGTCGACAGCCTGCGCGGCGTCGACGGGGTGGAGATCGCCGCGCTTGTCAAAGAACAAGCCGCCGGCACGCGCGTCCGCATCAGCCTGCGCTCCGACACCGTCGACGTCAGCGCTGTGGCCGCCCTGCGGGGCGGCGGCGGCCACAAGCTTGCCGCCGGATTCGCCAGCGACGACAGTCCCGAGGAGGTGATCGCGTGGCTCAGTTCCGAACTCGAAAGGCGCCTCTCGACGGCGTCCTCCTGATCGACAAGCCGGAGGGCTTCACGTCGCACGACGTCGTCGCTCGCGTGCGCCGCAACCTGCGCCCGAGCGTCAAGAAGGTAGGTCACGCCGGGACCCTGGATCCGTTCGCGACCGGCCTGCTGGTCGTCCTCGCCGGGCGCGCCACCAAGCTCGCCCGGTTCTTCGTCGACTTGCCCAAAGAGTACGAGTGCACCGTGCAGTTCGGCGTCCGCTCCGACACCGGCGATCTCACCGGCGACCTGACGGAGACAGGGGTGACCACGACGAGAGCCGCCGTAGACGATGCCATCCCCGAGTTCCTCGGGCACATCATGCAGAGCGTGCCCATGACGTCGGCGGTCAAGGTCGACGGTGAGCGACTCTACAAGAAGGCTCACCGCGGCGAGGTCGTGGAGACGCCGGTCAAGGAAGTGGAGATCGAGGCTATCGACGTGCTCGAGTTCGATGAGGACGCGCAGAGCATGCGCTGTCACATCGCCTGCTCCAAGGGCACCTACGTGCGGCAGCTGGCCATCGACTTGGGCGAGGCCGTGGGCAGCGGAGCTCACCTCCAGCAGCTCTCTCGCGCCGCGGTGGGCGACCTGCGCCTCGACGAGGCGCAGAGCCTGGCCCAGTTCGAGGAGGCGATCACGGAGCGTGAGGCCGGCGACGAGCACATCCCCGGCCTCATCCCGCCGGCGGTGGCGCTGCAATTCATGCCCGGCATCGAGTTGTCGGCCGCTCAGGTGACCGCCGTGCGCAACGGCGCGAGGCTGCCCGGCGGCCCGCAGGAGCCCGTCCGTCTCACGTTTCGCGGCGAGCTCATCGCCATATACGGACCGGCCGAAGAGGGCAACGCCCTGAAGCTGCTCGTCAAGCTCTGATGGAGGTCGTCACCGACCTCGCGTCGCTGGTGTCACGCCCTCGGGCTCTCGCGCTCGGGACGTTCGACGGCGTGCACGCCGGGCACCGCGCCGTGATCGGCCGCGCCGTCGAGCTTGCAGCCGAGCGCGGCCTCACGAGCACGGTCGTAACCTTCAACCGGCACCCGCTCTCGGTGATCGATCCCGCGCGGGTGCCGCGCCTCCTCACCTCGAATGAGGAGAAGGTGCGGCTGATCGGCGAACTCGGTCCCAAGGAGCTCGTCATGCTGCCGTTCGACGAACGGATGGCCGCGCTTACGCCGGCTGAGTTCTGCACCGGGCTGCTGGCAGGCGCACTTGTGGCCAAAGTGGTCGTCGTCGGCGAGAACTTCAACTTCGGCGCCCACGGTGCCGGCGACGCGGCGCAACTCCGTGCCTTCGGCGCCGCCAACGGCTACGACGTTGAGGTCTGCCTGCTCGTCACCGAACACGGCGAGCCGATCAGTTCCACACGCATCAGGCGCCTTCTGCACGACGGCGAACTCGAAGAGGTGCGCGAGATCCTCGGTCGGCCGCCGTCGGCCGCCGGCCTCGTCGCTCACGGCGACAAGCGCGGCCGTACACTTGGCGTGCCGACCGCGAACGTCGATGTGGAGGCGGGGACGATCTTCCCGGGGCGTGGCGTGTACGCTGCCCGCGCCTTTGTGAGCGGGTCGTGGTATCGAGCGGCCGTGAACGTCGGCCACAACCCGACGTTTCAGAGCCGCGACGAGCCCACGACGCATGTGACCGTCGAGGCGTTTCTCCTCGGCTTCTCCGGGGACATCTACGATCGTGAGATCCGGCTCGACTTCCTGCACAAGATCCGCGAAGAGCGGCGCTTCGAGAGCGTGGAAGCGCTCGTCGCCAGGATGCGCCTCGACATCGAGGCGGCCGCCTCGCTCACGGACCCGGCGCTCGACGCCGTCGGCTTGGGCGGCGGCGCTTGACCGCGTCCCGGCCGCGCCGGGCGCGGTTTCTCACCGTCGCCCGCTGTGCTACCCTTGCGCGACCGCTTTCTCGGTCACGGGCAGCCAACCCGCGACTGGGTCTACGGACACTCCCCTGAGGGAGGTGAGATACATGGCAGTCACCAAAGACGTCAAAGAGACCATCATCGCCAAACACGCCAAGCACGAAGGCGACACTGGCTCCCCCGAGGTGCAGATCGCGCTCCTGACGGCGCGCATCGCGACCCTCACCGATCACCTCAAGACCCACAAGAAGGACCATCACAGCCGGCGCGGCCTGCTGAAGATGGTGGGTCAGCGTCGCCGCCTCCTGAATTACCTGCAGGCGCGCGATCTTGAGCGCTACCGCGCGCTCGTCAAGGAACTCGAACTCCGCAAGTGACACGACACGCGGCGCCAGAAGCGCCGCAGCAATCGTCCCGTGCCAAGAAAGCCACGCCGACGAGACAGATGCCCGCGCGCAATGGGGCGCCGGGTCGAGAGAGACGAAGGAAGTAATGAACAGAATCGAAGTAGAAGTCGGGGGTCAGACGATCACCCTCGAGACCGGTCGCCTCGCCAAGCAGGCCAATGGGTCGGTGCTGGTGACGTGTGGCGATACGGTGGTCCTCGTCGCCGCGACGGCGCGCGAGACCATGAAGGAGGGTCAGGACTTCTTCCCCCTCACGGTCGACGTGGAAGAGCGTCACTACGCCGCCGGCAAGATCCCCGGCGGCTTCATCAAGCGTGAGAGCCGGCCCAGCGAGAAAGCCATCCTCGCGGCGCGGCAGATCGATCGTCCTATCCGGCCCCTCTTCAAGAAGGGCTTCATGAACGAGGTCCACGTGGTCGCGACCACGCTGTCCGTGGACTTCGAGATCCCCTACGACATCCTCGCCACGCTCGGCGCCTCCGCGGCTCTGACGCTCAGCGAGATCCCTTTCCTCGGCCCGATCGGCTCCGTGCACGTGGGCCGCATCGACGGCCAGCTGGTCATCAATCCGACGCTCGAGGAGCTGCAGAACGAGTCTGACCTCGATCTCGTGGTCACCGGCACCGCCGACGCCATCGCCATGGTCGAGGCCGGAGCTCAGGAAGTCTCCGAGAGCACCATCGTGGAGGCCCTTCGCCTTGCCCACGAGGAGATCAAGAAGCTCGTCGACGTGCAGCTCGAGCTGCAAAAGCTCGCCGGCAAGCCCAAGTGGGACGTCCCCGAGTACACAGTCGACGAGGCGATCCTCGCGCAGGTCCGCACCGGGTTCGGCGCGGCGTTCGATGCCGCCACCCAGGTGCACGACAAGAAGGCCCGCCAGGATGCGACGTCTGACGTCAAGGAAGCCGTCTACGCCCAGCTCCTGGGTGAGGATCCCGACCCGGAGCGCGTCGTCCAGGTCCGTCGCGCCGTCGCCACGGTCGAGAAGGACATCATCCGCGACCGCATCGCCGTCAAGAAGATCCGCCCCGACGGCCGCGCGGTCGACGAGGTCCGGCCGATCACGTGCGAAGTCGGGCTCATCCCGCGCACGCACGGCAGTGCCCTCTTCACGCGCGGCGAGACGCAGGCGCTCAGCCTCGTCACGCTGGGCGGCACCGGTGAGTTCCAGCGCATCGACGGCCTCGGCATCGAGGACAAGAAGCGCTACATCCACCATTACAACTTCCCGCCGTACTCGGTGGGGGAGACTGGGTTCATGCGCGGCCCCAAGCGCCGCGACATCGGCCACGGCGCCCTCGCCGAGCGCGCCCTGGTGCCGGTCCTGCCGGACGAGATCGAGTTTCCTTACACGATCCGTATCGTGTCGGAGATCCTCGAGAGCAATGGTTCCTCCTCGATGGCGAGCGTCTGCGGCAGCACACTGTCGCTCATGGACGCCGGCGTGCAGATCAAGCGTCCGGTCGCCGGCACCGCCATGGGTCTCATCAAGGAGGGCGATGACTACGTCGTCCTCACCGACATCGCCGGCGTCGAGGACCACCTCGGTGACATGGATTTCAAGGTCGCCGGCACCGCCGAAGGCATCACGGCCCTGCAGATGGACATCAAGATCACCGGGGTCACGTTCGAGATCCTCACTGAGGCGCTCGAGCAGGCCCGCCTGGCCCGTCTCCACATCCTCGGCAAGATGCTCGAGGCGATCGCCGAGCCGCGCAGCGAACTCAGCGAATGGGCGCCGCGCATCTTCTCGATCCAGATCAACCCCGACCAGATCGGGCTCGTGATCGGCAAGGGCGGCGAGACCATCCGCGGCATGACCGAGGAGTTCAGCGCCGACATCGACATCCAGGACGACGGGACGATCTTCATCTGCGCCCCCGACGAGGAGGCTGCGGAGGGCGTCAAGAATCGCATCCAGTCGATGACCAAAGAGGTCGAGGTCGGCGACGTCTTCACCGGACGCGTCGTCAAGACCACCGACTTCGGAGCCTTTGTCGAGCTCAAGAAGGGCACCGACGGGCTTCTGCACATCTCGCGCCTCGCTCCCAAGGGCGAGCGCGTGAAGAACGTCGAGGACGTCGTCAAGCGCGGCGATTCCGTGACCGTCGAAGTCGTCGAGATCGACAAGGCGCGCAACCGCATCGGGCTGACGCTGCTCAAGCCGCCCGAGGCGGACTGAGAGAAGAAGCTGAGCAGGGAGCGGGCCACGGAGGCCTACCGCCTGTCAACGCTGGAGAACGGACTGCGGGTGGCCACCGAGCGCGTGGATAGCGTGCGCTCGGTGGCCCTCGGGGTTTGGATAGCCGCGGGGTCCCGGCTCGAGCCGGTCGAACTCGGGGGCATCTCCCACTTCATCGAGCACCTGATCTTCAAGGGCTCTGAGAAGTTCAACGCGTCGGCGATCGCGCACATCTTCGACGACATGGGCGCCGAGCCCAACGCCTCGACCTCCAAGGAACACACCCTCGTCAACGCGCGCCTCTTGGACGAAGACCTCGACAAGGCGTTCGAGGTGATCGCCGAGATGGTCGCGCGACCTACCTTCGCCGACCTCGACCAGGAGCGCGAGGTCGTACTCGAAGAGGTGGCGATGTACGAGGACTCGCCGCCGGAGCTCATCCACGACGACCTCAGTGAGGTCGTCTTCGGCGAGCACCCACTCGGGCGGCCTATCATCGGCCACTACGAGACGCTGGCCGGGCTCGACCTCGAAACCGTGCGCGGGTATCACGACAGCCACTACGTGAACCCGGGCATCGTGGTCGCCGCCAGCGGCCACGTGGATCACGACCACCTGTGCGGACTGGCGGAGGAGCACTTCCGGCCCGAACCGGGCGCGGTGGTCCGGCGTGCCGAGCTCAGCGCGCCCGACACGCGGCACATCGCCCGCTTCACGCAGAAGGACACCGAGCAGTACCACGTCTGCCTCGGCGGCCCCGGACCGCGCCGCGGCGACCCCGACCGCTACGCCGTCTTCGTGGTCGACACCATCCTCGGCGGGTCGTGGAGTTCGCACCTCTTCCAGGAGGTAAGGGAGAAGCGCGGCCTCGCCTATTCGGTCTATTCCTACGCCTCGCTATACGCCGACGCCGGCCTCACGGCCGTGTACTTCGGCTCGCGGCAGGAGGCCGTGGAAGAGGCGATGCACGTCATCCTCGATTCGCTGCGCGACCTCGAAGCCGACATGGCGGACAGCGCCATCCAGCGCGCGAAGAACCACCTCAAAGGGCAGCTCGTGCTCAGCATGGAGAGCCCCGGCGCGCGCATGCAGTCCCTGGGGCGCGCCGTGCTGCTCGAGCAGCCCATCCTGACCGTGGACGAGATCCTCGCGCGCATCGACGCCGTCGACAGGGACGCTGTCATCGCCGCCGTGCGGCGATACTATGACCCTGAGACGTGGTCGACGGCCTGCATCGGCCCCGAGCCGGAGCCGTTCCGGGCCGTGACCCAGGACTTCGCCCCGGAGGAACGATGATCGACGTCCTCGTGACCGGCGCCTCCGGCAAGATGGGCTCGCTGAGCGCCGCGACCATCGCGGCGCAGCCCGACCTGAGGCTCGCCGCTCTGGTCGACCCGCGGAAGGGCGACGGGGGCGAGACGCCGTGGTTCCGCGACGTGGCCTCGGCGCTCGCGCTGACGACGCCTGCCGCCGCGCTCGAGTTCAGCATCCCCGGCGCGGTCTACGACAACGTGACGGCGCTGCTCGAGGCTGGCATCCCGACCGTCGTCGGCGCCACCGGCCTCGACGACGAGAAGGTCGACGACCTGTCGGCAAAGGCGCAGGCGTCCGGCGCCGGCCTCGTCATCGTGCCCAACTTCGCCCTCGGCGCGGTGCTGCTCATGAAGTTCGCCGCCGAGGCCGCGCGTCACTACGAGCACGCGGAGATCATCGAGACGCACGACAAGGGCAAGATCGACGCGCCGTCGGGCACGTCACTGCGCACGGCGCGGCTGATGACTGAGGCGCCGGGATCCGCCCTGGCGGCTCCGCCCGGCGCCGGCCAGGCCTCGCGCGGCCTCGTCGCCGACGACCGCGTGACGATCCACAGCGTGCGCCTGCCGGGAGCGGTGGCGCACCAGGAGGTCGTGTTCGGCGGGGAGGACGAGTTGCTCACCCTGCGCCACGACTCGCTGTCGCGGCGATCGTTCATGGGCGGCGTCCTCCTCGCCCTGCGCCGCATCGGCGAGGTAGAAGGGACCGTCATCGGCCTCGAGAACCTGTTGGATTGAGGGGACCAGCGTGACCAGACCATTCGGAGGGGGAGCGACTTGAGAGACAGTTTCGGGACCATCCTCACCGCGATGGTGACGCCTTTCGACGGCGCAGGGGCCGTGGACCACGTCCGGCTCGCGGAACTCGCGGAGTTCCTGCTCGCGCACGGGTCGGACGGCCTTGTCGTCGCCGGCACGACCGGCGAGTCGCCCACCCTCGCAGACGACGAGAAGCTCGAGATGTTCCGCACCGTGGTCGCCGCGTCCGACGGTCGCGCGCCCGTCGTGGCCGGCACCGGCTCGAACGATACCCGCCACAGCGTGGAGTTCACGCGCGCGGCGGAGGCCTGCGGCGTAGACGCCGTGCTCGCGGTGGTCCCCTACTACAACAAGCCGCCGGAGCGCGGAGTCTTGGCGCACTTCCGGGCCATCGCGGCCGCAACGAACCTGCCGGTGATCGTCTACAACATCCCCGGGCGCTGCGTCATCAACCTGTCGCCGGAAGCGCTGGCCGAGTTGGCCCACACGGAGAACATCGTCGCCGTCAAGCAAGCCAATCCCGACCTTATCGAGACCGACAAGCTGATGCAGCTCTGCGACCTGGCGGTGTACGCCGGCAATGACGACATGCTGTGCGACGTCATGACCCGAGGCGGCGCGGGCGGCATCTGCGTGGCCAGCCACGTGGTCGGGCCGCGGATGGCCGAGGTCGCCCGGCTCTGCCGTGCGGGCGCCTTCGAGGCCGCAGCAGCTGAGGACGCCGCGCTGCACGGGCTGTACGAGGCGCTCTTCGTGACCGCGAACCCGATCCCGGTGAAGGCGGCGCTCAACCTGCTCGGGCACGAGGTCGGAGGCTTGCGCCTCCCGCTCGTGCCCGCCACACCCAAAGAGACTGAAGTGGTGGCCGCGGAGCTCAGGCGACTCGGCTTGACCGAGGCCTGAGCCCTCGCGGCCGCCCAGAGAGAGGCTTTCATGACTGAAGACGCCGTTCGGATCATTCCCCTCGGGGGACTCGGCGAGATAGGCAAGAACATGACCGCCGTCGAGTATCGCGGCAAGATCGTCGTGCTCGACTGCGGCGTCGAGTTCCCAAGCGAAGACATGCTCGGCATCGACCTTGTGCTCCCCGACATCAGATGGCTGATCGAGCGTCAACAGGACGTGCTCGCCTTCGTGATAACGCACGGTCACGAGGACCACCAGGGAGCGCTGCCGTTCGTGCTCCGGCGGCTCAACCGGCCCGTCTACGGCAGCCGCTTCACGCTCGCGCTCATCAAGTCCAAGCTCGAGGAGCACGGCCTGCTCAAGAGCGTCGAGCTCGTCGAGGTCACTGACACCTCCCAGCTTCAGGTGGGCCCCTTCGACCTCTCCTTCATCGCCACCAGCCACAGCATCCCCGATTCGCTCTCGATCGTCCTCGGCACCGATCTCGGCGCCGTGGTGCTCACCGGCGACTATCGCTTCGACCACACGCCGATCGACGGCCGCGTCACCGACGTGGACGCCTTCGCGCGGCTCGGCGAGAAGGGCGTGCTCGCGCTGCTCGGCGACTCGACCAACGCCGAGGCGCCAGGGACGACCGCCTCGGAAAGCACCGTCAGCCACGCCTTCCACCAGATCTTCGCCGAAGCCGAGGGCCGCGTGATCGTGGCCAGCTTCGCCTCGCACATCCACCGCATCCAGCAGGCCATCACCATCGCCCATTTGCACGGGCGCAAGTTCGCGCTCTCCGGCCGCTCGATGGTCAAGAACGCCAACATCGCCCGCAACCTCGGCTACCTCAAGGTGCCGGAGGGTGCGATGATCAAGCTCACACAGATCGACGACTACCGGCCGGAAGAGATCCTCATCCTTTCCACCGGCAGCCAGGGCGAGCCGCTCTCGGCGCTGACGCGCATGGCGTTCAACGACCATCCGCAGGTCGAACTGCACGAAGGCGACACCGTGGTCATCTCGGCGAAGGCGATCCCGGGCAACGAGCGTAGCGTGACGGGCACGATCGACCGCCTGCTCAAGGTCGGCGCGACGGTGATCTACGGCGAGCGCAGCGGCATCCACGTCAGCGGCCACGCCGCCCAGGACGACCTCAAGATGATGCTCAACCTCACGCGGCCCCGGTTCCTGGTCCCGGTCCACGGCGAGTACCGCATGCAGCACATGCACGCCGAACTGGCCCGCCAGTCGGGCATCTCCGACGAGGACATCTTCATCCTCGAGAACGGGGACGTGCTCGAACTGGAGGCCGACAACGCCGAGATCGTCGGCAAGGTGGCGACCGGCATGGTGTTCGTCGACGGCTCCGAGATCGGCGACCCCGAAGGCCTCGTGCTGCGCGACCGTCAGCAGCTGGCCGGCGACGGCATCCTGATCGCGGTCGTGACGGTAGACGCTCAGACCGGCGCTTCGGTCGCCGCGCCCGAACTCGTCGCCCGAGGCTTCCTCCACGACGACGAACGTCTCAAAGGCATCCTCGACGAGTGCGGCGTGGCTCTCGATACGTTGATGGGTGAGCTCGGAGCCGAGCGCGTCACCGGCCGGCACCTGATCCGCGAAGACATCACCCAGCGACTCTCGGAGCTGGTCTTCCGGCGCACCAAGAGCCGGCCGCTGATCATGCCCGTCGTCGTCGAGGTCTGAGCCGGGGCGCGACCGGACTCGGCGGCGCGGCGAGTCCGTGCCGCGCTAGGGATTCGCCCTCCGGCGTCGAACATCCCCCCATGGCGACTGCACGCCCGAAACAGGCTCGTCGGCGCGCGGGCCCTGCGTCACGCACACGACCGCGCGCCGCGGCGACCCCCAAGAAGAAGGCTCCGGCCTCGCGGCATCGCCGCGAGCTGGCGGCGATCGCCTGCCTCGCCGTCGCCGTCTTTCTCGGCTTCGTCCTCTATCTGGGCTGGGACGGCGGCTCGCTGGGTCGCTGGCTCGGCGACGTCGCCCGCTGGTTCTTGGGCGTCCTCGCCCTCATCCTGCCGTTCCTCCTGGGCTTCATGGCCTATCTGCTCGTCGTCAAGGAGGAGAGCCGACCGCGCCGCGGCATGAGCTGGGGCCTCGCCTTCATCGTCGCGGGGGTGGCGCTCGCCGCCGCCGCGGATGCCTTCGGCGTCTTCTCCGGCGAGCGCCCGGATGCACTGTTCCGCGACGCCTACATGAGCGCGCACGGCGGCCTGCTCGGCGAAGTGCAGTGGGCCGTACTCAGCCCGTTCATCGGTCGCGTGGGCGTCGACGTACTCGTGGTCGCGCTCCTCGTCGCCGGGATCCTGCTCGTCACCGGCTCATCGCTGCGCCAGTGGGCATCCCACTCCAGACAGGGCGTCACCAAGGCCGGCCGGGCCGCGCGCAGCCAGGCCGAAGCTCTTGGGGCGCGCCGCAAGGAGGCGGCGGACACGCGCGTCGTCGAACCCTTCGAAGCGCAGACCATCGTCGCCGACGACCTCATGCGCACCTCCATCAGACCGGCACCAGCGCAGGACCTGGACTTCTCGCCGCCTCGGCCGGCGACCGGGCCGCACCTCGTCGACGGCGTCTCCGAGGCGCCGGAGATCTTCGGTTCAGCCACGCCGATACCCGACGAGCCTGCCCCCGAGCCGATCGTGGCCGCCGAAGAAGGCGTGCAGCTTTCGCTCGCCGCCGCGGCGGCGGCTGTCGAGAAGGGCGATCAGGGCGACGCCGCCGTCGCGCTCGCCTTCGCCGACGCCGAACGACGGCAATGGACGCTGCCCGACCCTGCAGTCCTGCGCCGCCTGGCGCAGGGCAACGGTGAAGCTCCGGAGGCCGTCGCCCGCGTCTCCGAGCGCCTCGTCTCCACGCTTGCGAGTTTCAACATCCCGGCCCAGGTGATCGGCACGGTCTCCGGGCCGCGCGTGACACGCTACGAACTGCAGCTGGCTCCCGGCATCAAGGTCAACAAGGTCGCCAACCTCAAGGACGACCTCGCGTATGCGCTCGCGGCCACCGACGTGCGCGTGCAGGCGCCGATCCCCGGCAAGCAGGCGGTCGGCGTCGAGGTCCCCAATATCCAGGCCAATTACGTCTCGCTCGGGGACATCCACGGGCTGTTCCCGCCGCACGCGTCGCCCATGGCGTTCTGGCTGGGCAAGGACGTCACCGGCAAGGCCATCCTCGCCGACCTGGTGCGCATGGTCCACCTGCTCATCGCCGGCACCACCGGGTCGGGCAAGAGCGGCTGCCTGAACGCGCTCATCACATCGATCCTGCTGCGCGCCACGCCGGACGAAGTGCGCATGATCATGATCGACCCCAAGAAGGTCGAGCTCAGCAACTTCAACGGCGTGCCGCACCTGCTGGCGCCGGTCGTGACCAACATGAAGCAGGCCACCTACGTTCTCGACAACATCTGCCGCGAGATGGACCGGCGCTATGACGTCCTCTCGCGCAACGGCTGCCAGGACATCCGCGCGCTCAACAAGAAGCTGGTGCGCGCGGGCGAGGACGCCATGCCGTACACGATGGTGATCGTCGACGAACTCGCAGACCTGATGATGGTGGCCCCCTCGGAGGTCGAGGACTCGATCATCCGCCTCGGCCAGCTCGGGCGCAGCTGCGGCATCCATCTGGTGGTCGCCACGCAGCGCCCATCGGTCGACGTGGTCACCGGCATGATCAAGACGAACATCCCCTCCCGGATCGCCTTCGCCGTGAGTTCGCAGACAGACTCGCGCATCATCCTCGACCAGGGCGGCGCCGAGAGCCTGCTGGGCATGGGCGACATGCTGTTCAGCCCGATGGGGAGCAACAAGCTGCTGCGCGTGCAGGGCGCGCTGGTGACGAGCGCGGAGATGAAGCTCGTCACGGAGCACTGGCGCCGGCAGGCCAAGCCCGACTACCACGAGGAGCTTCTCGAGAACCCGGCCGGCCCCGACGCAGAGCAGTCGAAGCAGGCGGCCGGCGGCGACGAGTACCTCGCCGACGCCATCAAGACCGTGGTGAACACCGGCGCCGCCAGCGTCGCGCTCCTGCAGCGCCGCCTGCGCGTGGGCTACGCCCGCGCCGGGCGGCTGATCGACATCATGGAGGAGATGGGCATCGTCTCGGGCTACGACGGCAGCAAGGCCCGCGCGGTGCTTATCGACGAGGCCGGCCTGCCGGCTGCGCTCGCGCGCCTCAGCGGCGACGTGGTCGATGAGCCGGCGCCGTCGCAGCCGGAGCCGGCCGCCGCGACGGACGCGCCGGAGCAGCCGGCCCCGCCGGTGCCCACCGACCTGTAGACCGTTCGGGCAGACCTGCGCTCGTTTGTCTTCGCTGCGGCCGGTTACTAGACTGTACGTTCGGGTGACCGCCGCGACCGGACCCTCTGCGGCGAGCGAGGAGAACGGCATCCACCGTGTTTGAGATCGGCAACACGCTGCGCGAGGCCCGCGTCCGCCGCAACCTGACGCTGCAGCAGGTCGAAGAGGACATCAAGATCCGCGTCAAGTACGTCCAGGCCATGGAGAACGAGGACTGGGACGTCATGCCCGGCGTCACCTACGTCAAGGGCTTCCTGCGCACCTACTCCACGTACCTGGGTCTGGACCCCGACGTCATCATCGGCGAGTTCCGTTCGCGCGGGATGGTCCCGTCAGCCGAGCACAGAGCCGTTCGGCGGCTCATCGGTGATCGGCAAACCGCGCAGCCACCGCGGTCGCAACACCATCGTGGTCGTCGCCGTCGTCTGTCTCATCGCCCTTGCGGCGATCTACGCCCTCGGACTGCGCAACAGCGACGCGAACGACGGGCCCACCACCAATCCCGGCGCGCTCGGCATCGCGAGCCCGTCACCCAGCGCGAGCAAGACGCCGACGCCGAAGCCCAGCGCGACCGGCGTCCCGGCGTGGCAGAAGAACCTCGTCAAGATACAAGGGAAAGGCGGCGACTGCTGGATGGAGGTGCGCCGCAACAACTCCACCGGCGTCGTCCTGTTCTCGGGCACGCTCAAGAAGAGCGAGACGAGGAAGTTCAAGGGCAAGGACATCTGGATGAGCCTCGGCGCCCCCGCGAACGTGCGGCTCAACGTGGAGGGCAAGGACGTCAAGCTGAAGAGCGATGTCGGCCCGTGGACGGTCGAGGTCGTCCAGGGGCGCGTCGTCCAAGGCGCCAACGTACAGGGGTAGCACATGGCCAAGGAATTCTCATTCGACGTGGTCTCCAAAGCGGACCTCAACGAGGTGCGCAACGCCGTGAACATGGCGCAGAAGGAGATCGCGACACGCTACGACTTCAAGAAGAGTGCGAGCTCGATCACGCTCGAGGGCGACGACCTCGTGCTCGTCTCCGACAACGACGGCAAGCTCAAGCAGGTCGTCGACGTGCTGGAGGACAAGCTCGTGCGCCGCAAGGTGCCGCTCAAGGCCATCCAGTACGGCAAGGTCGAGGAGGCCCTCGGCGGCACCGTCCGCCAGCGCGCCCCGATCACCCAGGGGATCCCCGACGAGAAGGCCAAGGCGATGAACAAGCTCATCCGCCAGCGCTTCAAGAAGGTCAAGGTCCAGATCCAGGGCGACACCCTGCGCGTGTTCTCGAGCAGCAAGGACGAGCTCCAGGCCGCCATGGGCGCACTGCGCGACGAGGACTGGGGCATCCCGGTCCAGTTCGTCAACTACCGCTGAGGTCCCTCACGGGCAGCTCGTTCTTCATCCAGACGCTCGGCTGCCCGAAGAACGAAGCCGACTCCGACGCGCTCGGGGCGCGGCTTCGTGCTGCGGGGCATCACCCCGCAGCGCCGGGCCGCGCCGACGTCGTCGTGGTCAACACCTGCGGCTTCATCGACGCCGCCAAGGAGGAGTCGATCGAGGCTATCCTGGACGCCGCCGAGATGGCGCACGCGCGCGGCGCCCGTGTGGCGGCCGTCGGCTGCCTTGTTGAGCGCTACCGCGAGGAACTCGCCGCCGAGGTCCCCGAGGTGGACCTCTGGTGCGGCCTCGACACGGCGCCGCTCCTGGCGGCGCTGCACGAGGCTGGGGGAGGCGCCGGCGCGCCCGAAGGCCCCGGTAAGCGGGCCACCTCAGTCCCTGTGCCGCGCCGACCGCGCCCGGTGAGCGCGTACCTCAAGATCTCCGACGGCTGCGACCGGCGCTGCTCGTTCTGCGCGATCCCGCTCATCAAGGGCGACTACGAGACGGTCGCGGCCACGGAAGTGCTGCGCGCCGCCCGAGGCGCACTGGCGGCCGGGGCGCGGGAACTCGTGCTGGTCGGCCAAGACACGTCGCGCTGGGCGCAGCGCGGGTGGGGCGGGCTGAGCCGCCTGCTCGCCGAACTGGTGGCGCTCGAGCCCGCCCCAGACTGGCTGCGCCTCCTCTACCTGCAGCCGGAAGGCATCGACGATGAGCTTCTGGATGCCCTTGCGACGCACGCGGTGCCCTATGTGGACGTACCCCTCCAGCACGCCTCGGAGGCCGTCCTGCGCCGCATGCGGCGCTCAGGGGACGGCGCCGCTCACCTCGCGCTGCTCGAGCGCGTGCGCGCCGTCCTGCCCGGCGCCGCCGTGCGCTCCACGTTCATCGCCGGGTTCCCAGGGGAGACCGACGATGAATTCGAGGAGCTCGTCGCCTTCGTCCGCTCGGCCCGCCTGGCCGTCGCCGGCGTCTTCGTGTACGACGAACAGGAAGGGACGGCCGCCGCGGGCATGCCGGATCCGGTGCCGCACGTGCTCGCCCTCGAACGGGCCGCCCGCCTCGGAGAAGTGATCGACCGCGAGGCGGAGAGCTTCTGGTCGGAGCTCGCCGGGCGTGAAGTCGACGTGCTCGTCGAGCAGGGGTCCGCCCGCGCCGGCGGCGTCGCGACCGGCCGCATCGCCCTGCAGGCGCCGGACATCGACGGCCGGACCGCCCTCTCCGGCGCGCGCACGCGCCGTGGCGACCTCGTGCGCGCCGTCGTCCGTGGCAGCCTCGGGTATGATGTGGAGGCCGTCGCCGCGACAGGGGGAAAGTGAGCAGCCAGCTCAATCTCGCCAACAGCATCACCATCGCGCGGATCCTCCTCATCCCCGTCTTCCTCGTGCTGCTGCTCGGCGGTCTGCCGGAGCCCTACGGCGACATCGCCGCGGCCGCCGTCTTCATCCTCGCCGCGGCGACCGACAAGCTCGACGGCTACGTGGCCCGGAGGAGCAAGCAGATCACCACGCTGGGCCAGTTCCTGGACCCGCTCGCCGACAAGCTGCTCATCGCCGCGGCGCTCATCGCCCTCGTGGCACAGGACAGGGTCGCCGCGTGGGTCGCCATGGTCATCATCGGCCGTGAGATCGCCGTCAGCGTGCTGCGCATCATCGGGGTCTCGCAGGGCGTCTCCATCCCGGCAGACAAGTACGGCAAGCTCAAGACGGTATTGCAGATCATCTACGTGGTCTACGTCCTCGTGCCTACCACCGACATAGCCGAGTTTATCCACGTGTCCACGGACGTGGCCGTGGTCATCCAGTGGATCCTGGCCGTCGTCGTCGTCATCGTGACCCTGGCGAGCGGCGTGCGCTACTTCCTGAACGCGCGCGGCGTGATCCGCATGCCGGGGACCACCAGCTGATGCCTCCAGGGGCGCCGCGCGCCGCCGTGGTCCTCAGCGGCAACGAACTGCTGGACGGCCGCACGCAGGACACCAACGGCGCTTTCGTGTGCGACGATCTCAGCCGCAGGGGGGTCAAGGTCACGGAACTGCTGACGGTCGCCGATGACCGGGAACGTCTCGCCGGGGCGCTGCGGCACGCGCTCGGCGGCGAGCCCGATGTGCTGGTGGTCGGCGGTGGTCTTGGGACCACCCACGACGACCTGACGGCGGAATGCCTCGCGGAGGTACTGGGCGTGGAGCTCGCCGAGGACCCGGACGCGCTCGCCTTCGTCGAGGAGCGCGTACGCGCGGTCGCCGAGCGCCGCCACCTCGACTACCGCGAGACGTTCGCCCTCGCGCGGCGCCAGGCGAAGCTGCCGGCCGGCTCCACTGCCGTGCCGCCGGCCGGCGTCGCGCCCGGCATCGCCGCGCGCTCCGGAGAGACGCGCATCTTCGCCTATCCCGGCGTGCCCTACGAATTCCGTCAGATGTGGCTCGAGACGGCCGCGGGACTCGAGGGCTCCGGCTTCTTTCCCGACGTCGTCGTGCGCACGGTCCGGGTGTTCGGCGTCGGCGAACTGCAGGTGGGTCCCATCCTCGACGCGTTGCCGCACGACCGCGTCGAGCTCGGTATCAACGTGGGCGGGGGAGAGGTGGCGGTGCGCATCCGCCATCGCAAGGACGCCCGCGCTCAGGCCCAGTCCGACACGCTCGTCGCAGCGCTGGAGTCAGGCGTACCGGTGTACTCCGCGGACGGCCGTAGCATCGACGACATCGTCGCCGGCGTGCTGCGCAGCCGCGGCCTGACGCTGGCCGCCGCCGAGTCTTGCACGGGCGGCCTGCTCGGTGCGCGGCTCACCGCCCGTCCCGGCAGTTCCGACTACTTCACCGGCGGAGTGATCAGTTACGCCAACCAGGCCAAGATAGACCTCCTCGCGGTACCGCCGGGCATGCTCGCGCAGTTCGGCGCCGTGTCCGAGGAGGTGGCCGTGGCGATGGCCGAGGGAGCGCGCGCCGCGCTGCGCGCCGACTACGCCGTCTCCGTCACCGGCGTGGCCGGTCCGGATGGCGGCACCGCCGAGAAGCCAGTCGGGCTGGTGTACCTCGGCTGTGCGGGCCCGGAGGGGACGCGCGTGCGCCGAGGCTCGTTCCCCGGCGACCGCGACAGCGTGCGCGCCTTCGCCGCGACGGCGGCGCTCCACCTGCTGCGCACGTCGTTGCCCGCGTGAGCGGGAAGGAGCCGGCCAGGTGGAACACCTGCGACTCTTCGTGGCCTGCGACCTGCCTCCGGCGGTCGAGCGAGCGGTCGCGGCGTGGCAGCGCAGGGAGCTCGCCGGACACGAGGGCCTGCGCGTCGCGCCTACACTCCACCTCACGCTCGCGTTCCTCGGCGGCGTGGACGCCGCCCGCCTGCCCGACCTCGAACGCGTCCTCGGGGCCGTCCGCTGGACGCGCGCCGAGTGCCGCTTCAAGGACCCGCTGTTCCTGCCGGCGCGGGGCAAGCGCCGGGTCGTGGCGCTGGAGCTCGACGACCCGGCCGGCGGGTTGCGCGGGCTGCAGGCAGACGTCTCGGACGGGCTCGTCACCGCAGGCCTGTACGAGCCTGAGAAGCGGCCGTGGCTGCCGCACGTGACGGTAGCCAGATTCCGCCGCCCTGGTCACCCATTTTCCCTGCAAAACGTGAACATCGGCGCATTTGGTGTCGTCCGGATGGTCTTGTATAGTAGCCACCTGGAGCGGGCCGGAGCAGTCCACACCCCCGTAGCAGACTTTCCCGCGTCCTGAGCAAGAGAGGAGCGCTACCTTGGACAAAGACAAAGCCCTCGAGGCCGCCGTCACCCAGATCGAGCGTCAATTCGGCAAGGGCAGCGTCATGCGGCTCGGCGACCATCCCGTGAGCGACGATATGCAGTTCGTGCCCACGGGCTCGCTGGCTCTCGACATCGCCCTCGGCGTCGGCGGCATCCCGCGCGGCCGCATCATCGAGATCTTCGGCCCGGAGTCCTCGGGCAAGACGACCATGGTCTACCACCTCATCGCCCAGGCACAGAAGCTCGGCGGTCAGGCGGCGTTCATCGATGCCGAGCACGCCATGGATCCCATCTACGCCAAGGCCATCGGCGTCGACGTCGATAACCTGCTGGTCTCGCAGCCGGACTACGGCGAGCAAGCACTGGAGATCGCCGAGATGCTGGTGCGCAGCGGCGCCCTCGACATCGTCGCCATCGACTCCGTGGCCGCGCTGACCCCCAAGGCCGAGATCGAGGGCGAGATGGGCGACAGCTTCGTCGGCCTGCAGGCGCGGCTCATGAGCCAGGCCCTGCGCAAGCTCAACGGCAGCCTGAGCCGCTCGGGCACGATCTGCGCGTTCACGAACCAGTTGCGCGAGAAGATCGGTGTCATGTTCGGCAACCCGGAGGTCACGACCGGCGGCAAGGCGCTCAAGTTCTACGCGACGATCCGGCTCGACATCCGCCGCATCGAGACGCTCAAGGACGGCACCGAGGCGGTGGGAAACCGCGTCCGCGTCAAGGTCGTGAAGAACAAGGTCGCCCCGCCGTTCAAGCAGGCGGAGTTCGACATCACCTACGGCAAGGGTATTTCGCGCGAAGGTTCGCTCCTCGACCTCGGCGTCTTCTACGACGTGGTCGCCAAGAGCGGCGCCTTCTACAGCTACAATGACGAGCGCCTGGGCCAAGGCAGGGCCAACGCCAAGGTCTTCCTCTCCGAGAACCCGGACATCGCCGACGCGATCGAGGTCCAGATCCGCGCCAAGGCCGGCTTGCCGGTGAGCGCGGCGCTCGCGGACGCCACGGCAGCGGTCGCGGCCGCCGACGCGACTGCCGTCCCCGAGGGCGTCGACCCCGTCACCGGCGAGGTCCTGCGGGCCTAGCCGTGCCCGTGGTCAGCGCCTTGCGCGCCGCTCGCCGCGGGGGGGTGGCGCTGCACGTCGACGACGAGTATGTGTGCGTCGTCAGCGAGTCCCTGGTGGCACGCTGGCGGCTTTTCAAGGGCCGCGAACTCGACGCCGCCGACCTGGCCGAGATCCGAGCGGCCTCTTCCGCCGAGCGCGTCGTGGGCGACGCCTACCGTCTGCTCGGCCATCGCGCCCGGAGCCGAGAGGAGCTTCGTCGCCGGCTCCTGGCCAAGGAGCACGACGAGCACGCGATAGACGACGCCCTCGAGCGGCTCGCCGCCGACGGGTTCCTCGACGACGCGGCGTTCGCGCGCAGCTACGTCGCCGATAAGCGACGGCTCGAGTCCTGGGGCGCCGAGCGCATCCGGCGCGGACTGCGCGAACTCGGGGTCGACGCGGCGCTCATCGACGATGCGCTCGCCGGAGATGGCGGGGAGGAGGGCGTCGAGCTCGACCGCGCCCTCGCCGTCCTGCGCCGCCGGGGAGCGCCGGAGGCGCCGCTGGACGCGGCCCGCCGGCGCGCCTTCCAGGCGCTCCAGCGACGCGGCTTCTCTTCGTCCGTCGCTTACGCCGCGGTGCGGCGCTGGATCGACGGGGAGTCAGACGACGCGGATCCCGGGTAGGGCCGTTCGGGTCGGGTGCGTCGTAGGCAGCTGCGCTAGGGCCGCCGACGGCCCAGCCAACAGTCTCGGGATCATTTCGGGAATCCCATCTCTCGCATGAAGACCTCGTGGAACTGTGGGTCGAGCGCCAGCTCGCGGAACCGGATCCTCCTTCTCAGTTCCGCGATGCGCTCGCGCTGACGAACGTCGATCAGTGCTATCTGCGCACCGACGCCGGCTGCGTTCCCGACGAACGCGATCCGGCTCTTGGCGATAGGAGGAAGCAGGCCGACGGCCAATGCGTTGTCGAGGTTGAGGTAGTTCCCGAACGCGCCGGCGACGTAGATGTGGCGCAGGTCGGCGGGCTCCAGGTCCACGGCCGCGAGCAGCAGCGACCATCCGGCCGCGATCGCGCCCTTCGCAAGCTGGAGGGCGCGCACATCGTGCTGCGTGAAGACGATATCTTCGTGGGCACCCTCCGTGAGCACGTACTCCAGTCCATGCGCCCCGCGACGCACTCGTTCGTGCGGCTGCATCAGGCCCGTCTCGTCGACGACTCCCGTGGTGACGAGCCCGGCAAGGATGTCGACGACGCCGGAGCCGCAGATCCCCACTGGCTCGAGGTGTCCGATGGTCTCGATCGTCCGTGGGTGACCATCGGCGGTGAATGTCACGCGTTCGATCGACCCTTCCGTGGCTTTCATGCCGCAGGTGATCTGGTAGCCCTCGAACGCCGGACCCGACGCGCAACTGGTCACCGAGACGACGCCGTCTTTGATGAGCGCGATCTCCGTGTTGGTCCCGATGTCGACTGCCATGGCCGGCAGGCGCTTGGCTTCGAGATGTGTCGCGGCGATGACGGCCAGGCAGTCGGAACCGACGAACCCGGCGATCGGCGGCATGAAGTAGACCCGGCCCTCCGGGTTCATGGCCACACCGAGCTCAGTGGCGCGCAGTGAGATCGGCTCGTCGAGTGCCGGCGCGAACGGAGCGCCGCTGAGGCCCTCCGGCGAAAGCCCCAACGCCAGGTGATGCATGGCGGTGTTGCAGACGACCACCATGTCGTACACGTGCTGCGCGGAGATCTCCTGGCGCGTGCAGAGATTCGCGAGAGCGATGTTGATGCCTTCGGCGGCAAGACGAGTCAACTCGGTCAGCGATTCCGTCTCCAGAGCCTCGGTGATGCGAGTGACGACGTCTTCTCCGTGGTGCATCTGCGGATTCTCGATGGCCTCCTGATCGATGAGACGGCCCTCGAGAAGATCCATGAGGTAGACGATGATCTTGGACGTACCGATATCGACGGCAGCCCCGTAGGCTCTCAGTGCCGCGTCTTTGCGCTCAACATCGATGAGGCTTCCCTCATACATCGTGATCGTGGCCGTGAAGCGTCCCTGCCGGAGCATCGCGGGCAGCCTGCGCAGCACCGAGAGGGGCACCGCTGTGGCGCCGAGTTCGTTCCTCACGCGTTCACGGTCGCTGCGCGCGTCGTCGAACGTTGCGCGAGGCAGAGAGACGACCTGCTTGCGCACCGCGGGGTGAGCCTCGCCGTGCGTGAGCCTCGAAGCGGTGAGGATCTGCCGGCGACCTGCAGTCTGACGGACCTCGATGCTCACCCTTGCCGAGAGGGGTTTGGCTTGGCAGGCCAGTCGCCAACCCTGGGCAAGCCGTTCGGGAGTGATCTTGCGGAGCTCGACGCTGGTCGGCCCGCTGAGTTCGCCGGCGCCGAGGCGGACCAGGCACTTGCCGCACGTGCCGCGGCCGGCACAATCGACCGGGAGATCGACGGCCGCGCTCGACACGGCGGCAAGGAGTGTGTCGCCGGCGGCGACCTCGACGGTCACGCCGATGGGCTCCACAAGGACTTTCGGCACCGGTGCACCCCTTTCCCCGCGATCGCGAGAAGATGTGGTTCTCGCCGAGGGTCGCCTTCGAGATGGCGCTATGGTACCTCACAAGGTTCCGGCGCCAAGTAGCGTGGACCGCTGCGTCGCGCCGGTGCCGCTGAGTTTTCTCGTCGTCGGCGGCCCGGGGGCCCAGTGCCGTCGCTCACTTCCGCACCATGCGTGGACAAAGGGTCTACCCTTGACCTGAGGCTCGCTCCAATGTGTATACTGCACGCGCGGTCGGTCAGAGGTCCGTGGCCGGCAGTTGCTTCTGTTCCCGAAACTCAACAGGGAGGTGGCGTCACACGGCATCGACGACGGCGATTCCTCGCTTGACTTCTGCACCGCAAGTCTGAAAGGAGGGACCACATGGCTGGACCTGGGACGAAAGCCCAGCGCGAGCGCATGTCGGTCTTCGAGGCGTACGAGAGGGCCCGCAAGGGACCCAAGGTCGACGAGGCAGTCTGGAACTTCGAGATCATTCCTCAAACGGCTACGCGCCTCAAGGAGAAGTACGGGATCGAGATGGACAAGAGCGTCATGGTCCCGACCGATCCCGAGATGATGAAGAAGATCTACCAGGCCGGCCTCGAGATGCTCGTCGAATGTGGCGTGTACTGCATCTCCACCGGACGCGTCATCAAGTACACCGAGGAGGAGATCCTCCTCAGCGTCGCCACGGCGCCCAAGGAGTGCATGGTCGGCGAAGGGCTGGACGCTCGGCGCATGTTCCCGCGTTCGCACAAGGACACTCGCCCGCCGCTCGTCCAGGGCGGCCCCACGGGCGCGCCGTGCAGTGAGGAGCACTTCTTCGGCATCCACGAGTCCTACGCCAAGGAGGGCATCGTCGACTGCATCGTCGACGGCGTGCTCTCGACGATCAACGGCTACAACCCGGGGCCGGACACCCCCTGGGAGGTCCTCGCCGGGCGCCAGGAGATCATGAATGTGCGCATGGCGCAGCCAAGTGCGGCCGCTCGGGCATGGGGTTGTAGGGCCCCGAGACCACTCTGAACGCTGCCGCCACGATCTCGATGGATTTCCCGGGCGGCATGCGGACCACCGACTTCCATGAAGTCTCGCAGTTGAATGAGCTGAAGTGCGACGTAGGTGCGTTGACCTTCACCTCTCATTACAATCTCGCTCGGGACAACGTGATGGTCGAGCAGATGCCGATCTTCGGCGGTTTTGCCGGTGGTCTCGAGGAGACGACCATCGTCGATGTCGCCTCGCATCTCAACTCGTTCGTGACGTTCGGCGGCACGTGGCATCGAAGACGGTCCGGTCCACATGAGGTGGGGCATCACGACGACCAGGGAGGCCCTGGCCATCGCGGGCCACGCCATCATGTCGCTCAAGTCCGTCTGGCCGAACCTCATGAGCGGCAACCAGTACTACACCATTGCCGGCCCGTGTACCGTCATGTGCCTGCTCGAGACCGCCGCCCAGGCTATCACCGACACCTCCAGCGGCCGCGAGCTCATGTCAGGCGTGGCCGCCGCGAAGGGCGTCATCACCGACAAGACCACCGGCATGGAGGCCCGCTTCATGGGCGAATGCGCGCATGCCGTCGCCGGCCTGCCCACAGAGCAGACCAACGAGATCCTCGACGCTCTCGTGAAGATGTACGAGGGCGACTACAAGACCGCCGACCAAGGCAAGTTCTTCCATGAGTGCTATGACACAGAGAAGGTCGTCCCGACCGACGAGTACCTCGAGGTCTACGACAAGGCCTGCGCCGCTCTCAAGAGTCTCGGCGTCGACTACAAGCTCTGGTAAGAGCAGTCTGGACAGCGATCACGCCGAGTTCGAGGAGGCTGTAGGGACATGGCAAATGAGGCGTTCTACAACGAAGCGATCGATTCTCTTGTGAATCACGACAAGGACGCGGCGGAAGACGTGGCCAGAGCGCGCCATCGCCGCGGGCGTCAGCCCGCAGGACATCATGCAGAAGGGCTTCGTCGTCGGTATCCGCAGGGTCGGTGACCAGTTCGACGAGGGCGAGGTCTACCTGCCTGAACTCATGCTGGCAGCCGCGGCGATGGAAGCCGCCATGGAGATCTGCAACGCGGCACTGCCCGAGGGCGAGAGCGAGACCCGCGCCGTCGTCGTCATGGGTACCGTCGAAGGTGACATCCACGACATCGGCAAGGCCATCGTCTGCGCGTATCTGCGGGCCAATGGCTACGAGGTCCACGACCTCGGCCGCGACGTGCCCGTGGATGCGTTCGTTGACAAAGCCGAAGAGGTCAACGCCGACGTCGTCGGGGCCAGCGCCTTGCTTACGGCGACGATGCGCAAGCAGGCGGAGATCATCGGCGAGCTCGAGGATCGCGGCATGCGCGACAAGGTCAAGTTCGTGGTCGGCGGTGCTCCGTGCACGCAGGAGTACGCTGATTCCATCGGGGCCGATGCGTACGCCGCCGACGCCAGCGATGGCGTCAAGAAGATCGAGAAGCTGCTGGGAATCAAGTAAGAGGCAAGAGGCTGCAGCAAGCGGCCCGCGAACACTCTGGGGCGGCGCCCGCGCTTCGGGCGCCGCCCCGTCTCGCCTCGCGGACTCCCCCTACCCGTCCTGATTCTGTTCGACCGCCTGGTCGAGGCGCCGGCGGCGTCCGGCAACTACTGCGACGAGTCTTGAGCGGGGCCGGCGACCCTTCCGTGCGGCCCGCAGTTCACTCAGCGGCGACCGCGACCTGACGCTGTGCTCGGTCAGTCAGGGTCCGCTGCGCCGAGGCTTCCGGGATGCAGGAGCGCCAGCCGCTCGAGCGCACGACGGGCCGCCGCCTGTGCAGCCGAGCCTGAGCCGGGGTCCTCACGTCGTGGACGCTGCGCCACCACGAGGAGCGCTTCCGCAGCCCGAAGGTCGCCGATCTCTCCGAGAGCGTCGATCACCGCGCAGCGCACCGTCGGGTCTGAGTCGTCCAGCGCGGTCAAGAGCGACTCAGTTGCCACCGCGGTGCCCAGCTCGCCCAGGACCTGCGCCGCAACACGCCGGACGCCGGCGTCACCGTCGCGAAGGCCGACGATGGCGAGACCCATCGCCCTCGGGTCGTCAACCTTCCCCAGGACGGCAAGGGCGGCACCTCGGACGTCCGGATCAGGGTCCGCGAGGAGCACGCCAAGGGCCTCAGAGCGCGCGACGGCCTGCCCGTGTTCTGGCCCCCTCCGCCCTCCCTTGGACCGAGGTATCGGATTCCTCGCTCCCTCCACCGGGATCAGACCCTGCAGGGCGGCGAGAGCGCTCCCTCCGCCGAGGCGACCCACGGCAGTGACAGCCGCGTCGGCGACCGACGAGTCGTCATTGACACTGAGCGCCACGAGCGGCGCCAGAGCGCGTCGATCGTCCAGGTTACCGAGCGCCTCCGCCGCCTTCCGGCGCCGGTCTGCGTCGGGTGATCCGAGCTGATCGATGAGCATCTCGACGCGATCGGGAGCAGACCCACTGCTCGTCCGATCGTTCACGTTCCGGCGCCCAACCGCTCGCGCCCGGTCAGACGCCCCATCATCACGCCCGATCATCATGTCCACCGCCCGGTGCTCGCCTTTGCGCTCCTCGTGCGCATCCATTGAACCACGAAGGCAAAGGGCGGAGAACGATACGGGATGGTAGACCCGGTCTTGGACGGTCGTCAGAAGTGCCTGCGAGGCGGAGCCGAAGCAGGACAGCATCGTCACGCCTTTGCCGATATGTGCTCGCACTATTGTGGTCGTTGAACTGCCTCTCTACAGTCCAACAATCGACCACGGTGGAGCGGGAGGACGGCGACATCGCAGGGTCCACTCGTCTTCCCGCCAGAAAGGCACGTGCAGGTAGACATGGTGGCCGCCGTATTTGTATGCGAAGCGTCTGCGGGGTTGAGCGACTCCGAGCCCAGGGTGGCAGGCACTGCACTTGGACGATCAGCGCCTGTCGCCCCCAGGAGGACGACTGAGGTTCGTGGGCGGTGCGTCACCGCTCGCACCGCAATGTGCCGCGCGCTTCTCCTGCGCGCCCCTGGGCGCCGCTTCCGTCTGACCCAGCGTCGGGTGCCGTGCCCGACACCGCCTCCCAAGGCTTTGCAGTCCGAGCCCGGGCCCCGGCGAGGACCAGGAAGTCCAGACCATCGAGACCGCCCGGCCAAGATCGAGTCGCGGAAGCGGAGAAGGGGGTACTCCATGACCTGAGTTACCCGGCCACCGATGCGATGCGCACGACCGCGTCGCATCTCGCGCGACAAGAGGGGTGAGAAATATTGGATGATCTGTCGAACTCTCTGAGCATCCTCTTCACTGAGGAGTACTACTGGGTAACAGTCGTCTTCATGTTCTTCATCCACATCGGCTTCTGTGTCTACGAGGTCTCGGTCTCGAGGCACAAGAACATGATGCACACACTCATGAAGAACACCATGCTCATCCCACCGGTGACGATGACGTTCTTCTTCTTCGGCTGGTGGATCTACTTCGCGTTGCCGAACGGTCCCGGCATCACCGGCGGCCTGGTCAGCGCACCGTGGGCTGTCCCGTGGAGCGAACTCATGGGGACGCACATGGGTGGCCAGCCCGTCACGAGTGCCCTGACCGCCGATGACACACTCATATGGGCTCGTCTCAACGGAGTCTTCTGGGCCGCGTTCCTCCTCTTCTCACTGACTGCGGGATCGATCGTCTCCGGAGGTGTCATCGAGCGCATCCGTTCGGGGTCCTTCTGGATCGCCGCCACGCTCCTTGGCTCGGTGCTGTGGATCATCGATGCCTCCTGGGGCTGGCATCCTGCAGGCTGGATGGTCAAGGAACTCGGCTACCATGATGCCTACGCCTCGGGCGTGATCCACGCCATATCGGGCGGCTTCGTGCTCGGTATCCTGATCGTTCTCGGCCCGCGCATCGGGAGGTTCCGCGCCGACGGGACGCCGCGCAACTTCGCTCCGCGAAGTCCGTGGCTCACCACGGTGGGGCTCTTCCTTATCTACGCCGGCTTCTGGGGGTTTTACGCCGCCTGCAATGTGCCTATCTGGGACATCCAAGCCGGCGAGAAGGTCTTCTACTCCGCCACCAACATCTATTTGGCCCCGACGACTCTGTCGGCGATCACGTTCAACTTCATCACTTCCCTTTGCGGCGGCCTGATTGCCGGCTTCCTCATATCCAAGGGGGACGCGTTCTGGACTTACTCAGGCGGACTGGCCGGCATCATCGCGGCCTCTGCCGGCAACGACCTCTACAACCCGTTGACGGCGTTCATCGTCGGGTTCATCACCGTCCTGATCATCTACAAGCTCCACTATTGGGTGGAGCGCAGGTTCCACCTCGACGACGCGGTCGGCGCGTGTGCCGTCCACGGCTACACCGGGTTCCTGGGAGTCGTCTGGGCCGGCATACTCTTATGGGGGTCGCCGTCGTCGCCCGACCCCAGCTTCGCCGCGATCACGCCGTGGGGCAACTTCGTGGGGGCCCTCATCATGTTTGGCCTGCTCGGACTGATCCCTGGCTACCTCTTCGCCCGCTTGATGAAGGCTCTGAAGGTCCTGCGTATCCCGGCCAAGGTCGAGCTTATGGGCCTCGACTTCACCGAATACCATGGCCGGTACCTGGATCAGCAGGAGATCTCGGCTGCCGAGCTTCAGTGGGGCCTCGAAAACGGCCTGGTGAAGGAAGGGGCTGGCAGCGGTGCCGCCGCGCAGCCGTCGGGAGGTGAAGAATGATGGATCTCCTGCTCGTCGCGGTGAATACGACGCGCATCGATTCCTGGGACGGTCAGATCGACAAGATCGGGCCCATGTATCCCTTCGTCGGCTGGGAATGGCTGATGCTGCTGATCGCCGTCGTGATCGTGGTCTATTGGTTCGTGGCCGAGCACCGCATGGAGAACAAGACCTACAAGGAGGAAATCGAGGAGTTCGGCGACGAGGCCTCCATGACCAGCATCGTCAAGGGTGACCTCTACTCGCTCAGCAGAACCGACATTCCGAAGCAAGACACACCGAAGCAGTAGAATCGGAACGGCCGAAGCCTCCCCCTTGCCGGGGGAGGCTTCGGCCTAGCCATCTACTCGAATTGGTCGGCGCTCAAGCGGTTTGCCATCCTGACGAGTTCGGAGGGAATCTGGCCAGTCGGCCGCGTCACCCGCGCTCGCACTTCGTCTCCGTGCGCGGCCCACCAGGCGTTCGCGGCTGCCTTGGTCCAGTTCCCGTATGCGGCGCAACCCCTCAGTGCCACGCTCAGTGTCTCCACGCTCTGGGGGCGGGCGGCGGGGTCTTTCTCGAGACACTGCGTGATGATCCGCTCGACATCGGCGGAGATGGGGCTTCCGAGCCGCGCAGAAGGCGACTCCGGAGTCTCCAGCAAGACGCTCCTGAGGACGTCCAGCACCGAGTCCCCGGTCACCGCGTCGCTCCCGGTCAGCATGAAGTAGGCGGTGGCGCCGAGCGCGTAGATGTCACCCAGTTCATCGACGGACCCATCCTTCCGCAGGGCCTCCGGGGCGAGGTAGCGAGGAGTGCCGACAGCAACGCGTGGATTCGTGATGTTGGCGGGGTCTTGAGTCCACAGTTCCTTCGCCAGGCCGAAGTCGGTCACGACGACGAAGTCGAGCTCTACACCGTGAGCGCTCACTATCAAGTTGGCTGGTTTGATGTCGCGGTGGATGATTCCCTGGCCATGAGCCTCCTCCAGCGCCGAACACGCCTGCACCACCAGGGCTAGGACGCGTCCCTCGGGCAAGGGACCGGTGCGCTCCACGATGCGCACCAGGTCGGCGCCGTCCAGATATTCCATGGCGTAGTAGAAGACCCCCTCGGGGCTGATGCCGTAGTCGTAGATGCGCACGGTGTGGGGACTTGTGAGCCGACTGGTGAGCTGCACCTCGCGCTCGAAGCGGCGCAAGTCCTCGTCGTCGACGCCGTCCCGATGCAGCTGCTTGACCGCGGTTGGACGACGCAACAGAACGTGGCTGGCCTTCCAGACTTCTCCGAGCCCGCCCTCGCCGATCTTCTCCTCGAGATTGTATTGGCCGAGTCGGTCCGCCCGAGTATCTCCTCGCCGAGCTCGAACGCGCATGAAGTACAACGAGCGGGAGAAGACCGCCAGAGCTATAGCCGCGGCAAGAAGCAGCCCAAGCAGTATGAGGAAGATCGAGCGCACGGTCGTCAGCGAGCCGTAGGCCTCAGCGACGTCGACCTCCGTCGTGACACCGAAGTCCGATCCGGGCAGCCAAGTCCAGGCGCCCACGACAGGTACTCCGCGATAGTCCCGATAGCCTTGTGCATCGACGCCGTCGCTGCCGGTGACGGCCGCGGCAGCCATCCTCGTCAACGGTCTGTCGGGGGAGAGGCGCGCCGGCCGCTGCTCCGCCAGCGTGTTGTAGCCGGGGTCCACTACGCGCATGTTGAGGATCGACGTCAGACTCGGGATGTCGGGCAGAAGCCCGTGTTCCTTCAGCTGGCTCTCGAACCGGCTGCGAGAGAGGAGGCGGCCCGCGCTGTCGAACGCGTACGACTCGCCGCTCGTCCCCCAGCGTGCCACTGCGAGAATCTTCGTGAAGTCCTCCGCGGGCAGCCGCAAGGTGAGCGCGGCGACCACCTCACCGGCACGGTCTCGCAGCGGCGTCGCGACGAACATCGTCGGCTGAGGGTAGGACTCGCCCCCATCCTCGTCGGGCAGCGGCACCGTTGAGTCGATGGGGTGGCTGATGACCGTTTCACCGCGCAACGCACTGTCTACGAAATCAGCGTCCTCCGCCAGGCTCGTTCGACCAACCAGGGAGGGATCGCTTGAGGCCACCACGAGGCCGCTATCGTCCACCACCGCCCACCCTTCGGCGGCCGTGCCTTTGACCAGGGGCGTGATGGCATGAGACAGGTCCCGCCCGGCGTCCGACTGCAGCAGTGTCTGTCTCGTCGCACCCGGCTCTGCCGCGGCGGCCACCAGCTCACCCGCCGGCAGCCGCACGACATCCTGGGCCGCGATCAGTTCCGCTCCCGTCCTCATGTCCTGCATCCAGAGGCGCAGCCCAGTAACATCGGCCTGCAGGACCGTCTGCAACTGGTTCTCGACCTGGGTCTTCAGCCCGCGCTCGACCGTCCCGTAGAGAAGCCAGCCGAAAGGGACGAGCAGCAGGGGCACGAGCAACGGCACGAACCAGAGTCGCCAGACCGTGCGGAGCCGTCCGCCAGACTCAAAGTCCTGGTCGTCGGACGCAGAAGGCCGTCTGAGCAGTCGCATCTTCCTACCTTGCGTGCCTCACCTGGCGCACTGACGCGAGCACCGCCGCCTGCGGACGCCGGTCGCCCTCATGGTGCAGGTTTGCGCGAATGAGCTTGCGCACGGCCGTATCTCCGGCCGCCTCAACTATACCCCCGGTAGGAGCGCTCCTCAGCCTGATCGACCTTCGTTGCCCGGGGCTCGGGGTCATAACGATCGATGATACGCTTCTTCCATGGAAGGTGAGGCGGAACCGCTCCATTATGACTCTCACTACCTCTGGCCCGATGAGAAGCTTGGACCTTGGCGACTGCAGCTCCACTGGGACCTCATCGACGGTCGCTGGACCTTGACCGGGCTGGCCGTCCGGTCATGCTCCGTCGCGACGCATCCCGGTGATGCGCCGTCGGCAGCTCAGAACGCCGGCGACGCCGGGCTCCTGGTGGAGGAGACAGGGCCGGGATGTCCCCGAGAGCTGACCAGCCGCGAACTGCGTGAGTTGCATCTTGCGGACTTCTCGAAGCGGGAAGAAGTCGGCTGGCAGCGGCTCGTCGTGGAGACGGGTCGGGCCACGAGGCCGTCTGCCAGGCCAAGCGGCGACGCGAACCACCGGGGCCCCGGCCGCCCCCCGCTCTATGACGAGGGTCATTTCTCCGATGTCGCTCACGCCTACTCACAGGCCTACAGGAATCAGCCCCGCAACCCGACGATGAAGGTGGCCAAGGACTTCCGCGTGTCCCGTTCGACAGCGGCAAAGTGGGTGGCAAGGGCCCGCGAACTCGGCTTCCTCGAAAGGACCAAGAAGCGCGTCGCCGGCGGCGTTCCCTCAGCGCCGATCCACGTCGTCAAGTTGACGTCCGTCGCGGGGCCACCACACGTCCACTTCTCACGCGCTGATGAGAGACGCTACACGATCTGGATCTCGTGCCCGAGCGACACCACTCTGGCCCGGCTGACCTCCCGAATGGCCAACGACCCCGACACGCTTGCGCGCGTTCGGCAGTACGGCGCGGCGCGCATCCTGGTGGACTACTTCGGCCATCGTCTCTCCCCGGCGGAGGACGCTCTTCTCCTGCTCTTCTCAGCCCATCGCACGGGTCCCGAGTTTTGGCACGCCGTCGATCAGGCGGGCTTGCAGGCGGAAGATCAGGAATCGGCGGCCGGCTGGCCCTGAACGTCGACGACCTAGAGCACGTCGCGATACAGCCGGGCCTCATCGCGCCATTCGAGATCGCCCACCAGTGGCCTGCCGCGGCGTTCGGTCAGCGACAGTACTCTAGGGTCTGGTCCTGGTCGGCGCCTTGCGGGCCCACTGCAGCCGCAATGTGATGCACATGATGACCACGGCCCAGAGAGCGATGCCCACCGCCCACCAGCTTCGGTCCGCGATCCACATCGGCAGGGAGATGAGGAACCAACCGATCGACAGGATCTGGACCGCGGAAGACGCGGCTCGTGAGCGCCCGTCCCGGAATCGTGCCCGACCCAGCACAAGAAGCGCAACGATACAGGCGCAGAAGGCGATCAGTAGCGCAAGCGCAGTCAATACGCTCCTGTAGCCTACGCCGGCGGCGGTGAAGATCAGGTAGAAGTTGACGAGCGTGCCGGCGCCGAAGATGACGGAACTCACGCCTATCATTGGCTCGAGGTCGAATCGGGGAGTCGGAGCGGAAGTGCCAGACCTGCCCTTCCGGCGATCGGGCGGCGAGTCACTCGGCAGAAGCATCGCTCTCCTTCCCACGGTCAAGGCCGGCCGAGGTGCCATTCTATACCGGCAACGACTCGCTCGGTCAAAGTCATCTCGGACGATGCGAGCTTCAAGCCGACACGCGAGTCACCGAGTGGTCTTCAAGACAGACAAGCCGCCGCCGCCGTCTCACCGCCTCGGGTGAAACCGCCGACCGTCTTGGCCAGCCGCTGAGAGCACGCGAAGATAACGGGACAGCTTCTACCCTTGTGTCCTGAATTGAAGAGCCCCATAATGGCGCACGTACACGGTGGCCGGGTGACAAATTGTCCATGTT
>CAVXJO010000003.1:0-72451 GCA_963762125.1 uncultured Thermoleophilia bacterium | reverse complement strand
GGGGCGGTGTCCGTCGTCGAGATGCAGCACCGTCAGGGGCTGACGCCGAGCCGATCGCTCGCCCTCTTCATCGCTGTCGGCATCGGCCTGCACAACTTCACCGAGGCCTCGCGATCGGCCAGTCGGCAGCTGCCGGCGAGGTTAGCCTGGCGCTCGTCCTCATCGTCGGGTTCGGCCTGCACAACGCCACCGAGGGCTTCGGCATCGTGGCGCCGCTCGCCGGGGACGGCGCGGTGCCGAGCTGGCGCTTTCTGGCTCTCCTCGGCTTCATCGGCGGCGGCCCCACCTTCGCGGGCACGCTCGTCGGGCAGGCGTGGGTGAACGAGTTCGTCTCCGTCGCGTTCCTGACTCTCGCCGCGGGATCGATCCTCTACGTCGTCATCGAGCTGCTCAACGTCAACCGCGGCTTCGGGCTGAAGCGGCTGGTGACCTGGGGCCTGCTGACCGGGCTGCTGGCCGGGTTCCTCACCGACTGGATCTTGGTCGCCGCGGGAGGCTGAGGGCGCGGCTGACGCGCCCGAGGGCGGGTCATGCTCGGCCGTCGGTCGTCCATGGGCATGCTCCGGACATCGCCGAGAGGCTACGGGAAGGATTCGGCGCGCCACCGCGTCATCGCAGGTGTACGACGTCTTCAGCCAACGAGGCCGGCGGCGGCGCAGCCGCTCCGCCGGCCTGAGCAGGAGGTCCTCATGAACCTGCATCGAGCTTTCCCCGCGCTGGTCGTCGGCCTGGTGGCCGTCGTTGCTCTCGCCGGGTGCGGCAAGGTCAGCAATTCCTACGGCGGGTCCGCCGCCTCGTCCGGCGGCTCGGCCTCTCCCATGCCCTCGATGTCGGCGAGCAGAGGGCGCCGGCGACGGCAGACGCGGTGGCCATCCAGAACTTCTCATTCACGCCCGAGACACTGACCGTCCAGGCAGGCACCAAGGTCACCTGGACGAACAACGACACCACGATCCACGACGTGGCATCCACGGACGGACCCGCGATCGACGCTGCCACGACCAACCTCTTCAACAGCGGCCCGATGAACCAGGGCCAGTCGTTCAGCTTCACCTTCTCCAAGCCGGGCACGTACACCTACGAGTGCACCATCCACGCTTCCATGGCGAGCATGCACGCCACCGTCGTCGTGAGGTGACTCGGGTGAGGCGCCGTCGCGGCGGGAAGGGATCCTGTTGCGGCGGCGTCTTCTCTTGTTGGAGGACAGAAGGGGCTGAGGCGGAGGGCGAAGAGGACATGGACGACCCGTTCGAAAGATTGAGCGAGCAGGAGATCGCCGACGCCTGCGCCTTTGCCGACGGCACGTTGCCGGAGGCCCGACGGGCGGAGGTGGAGCGGCGCGTCCAATCCTCGCTGGAATTGACGGCGCTGGTGGCGCGGCAGCGCTCGGCGCTGACGGCGACGGCACGGCTGGCGAGCGAACCGGTGCCGGACTCGCTGCGGATCGCCGTGGACCGACTGCAGCCGAAGGCGCGGCGTCCGCGGCGGCTGACCTGGGCCCTGGCGGCCGCAGCGGTAGCCGCGGCCGTCCTCGTCGTGTTCGTCGTCCTGAGCGTGAGCGCCGGGCCGGGCGGGCCTACCGTGGCCGCGGCCGCCGACTTCGCTCTCCAAGCGGCGACGGGTCCGGCTCCCGCCGCCGTTGCCGACACGAGCAGACTGGACGCGGCCGTCGGCGGCGTTTCGTTCCCCGACTACGCCGCCGCGTACGGCTGGCAGGCATCGGGCGTGCGCACCGGTGACGTCGACGGCCGTCCGGCGACCGTCGTGTTCTACGAGAAGGACGGCCAGACCGTCGGCTACGCCATAGTCGACGGCGCGGCGCTGGCTCGTCCCGCCGGCGCCATGAGCACGACCAGAGCCGGCGTCGAGTACCTGACGCTCACGCAGAACGGCAGACGGGTCGTCACCTGGGTGAACGGGGGGCACACGTGCGTGCTGGTCGGCTCAGCGCCAGCGAGCGAGCTCGTCTCGCTCGCAAGCTGGAGCGGCAGCCGCTGACGCGCGACTGGCAGGTCCGCGCCGCTTCAACCCTCTCCCAGCCGCTGCGCCAGCCGGTCCCGGGCGCGGTACAGGCGGCTGGTGATCGTCCCCTCCGGGCGCCCCAGCAGCCGCGCCGCTTCCCGATAGGAGAGCCCCGCGATGTCGACCGCCGCCAGTGCGTCGCGGAACTCGTCCGGCAGCCCGGCGATCGCCGCCACGAGCTCGGCGTTCTCGGCCGCGGCCTCGGGGTCGATGCCGCGGTCGGCCGCGTCCAGGTCGTCGTTCAGCTCCACCGTTTGCGGTCGCCGGGCGGCGGCCCTCCGCCTGCTCGTCAGCTCGTTATGCAGAGCTCGCAGCAGATAGTGAAGGTCGTCGCCGGTCACCCGTCTCGGACGTGCCAGTACGTGCGCGCACACATCCTGGACGAGGTCCTCCGCCTCGTCCCGCGACCCGGTCCACGCGCGCGCCGCCCGGTACAGGACAGGGAGGTGCTCGACGATGCTGGACGGGTCAAGCCGGTGTGGCGCGGGCATGCGGCTACTGTATATCCCCCCGTCTCTCTCGTTGGGGACTCGTCGGCACGAACTGTGCCCGTCCAGGGTTGCGTCGCGTCGACACACTCGCCGAAACAGGTTCTCGGAACACGGGTATAGCGAACGCATCGCGAGCTCGTGTCGCGCGTGAGAGCGCGCTGGTACCGGAAAGAGGCAGAGGAGACTAGCCATGCCCAGACATGTCACAGCTCGGTCGAGAAGCCATAGGGTGCTCCTCCGTTACATGGACATTCTCAACACGGGCAATCCGGAGGGACTGGAAGAAGTCCTGGACCCCGACTACGTGCAAGTCATCCCGCAGTCACGAGAGGTAGTCCACGGCATCGAGAACTGGGCTCAGATCATCCGCAACTGGCCCCCGAGCGAAGATCAACAACATCCGCAGGCGCTCGGCAGTCGTGTCGTGCCACCGGAAGAGCATGACGTCGCCACACCCGCCGCCGGCTTCTTCGCCAGATCCACCGTCATCAGCATCGAAGGCGAGGGTGACACGCTGACGACATACCAGCGGACACGGTACACGGACGGCAGCGAGTGGTACATCGTCTTCATCTCGACCCTGAGAAACGGCAAGATCGCGAAGGACATCCTGTTCTTCGGACCGATGTTCGAAGCACCTGAGTGGCGCTCTCGGTGGACGGATGTCATGAGCCCTGATGGTGACAGTGAGCTCTTGGGGCTGATGACCGACTGACAGCCAGTTCCAATGGAGTGCGAGATGGACGAAGCAGACGTGATCGCCACGCTCACTCGGCATTGGGGGGAGCGACGAAGACATCGCTCCACGAGATGTATCACGAGGATGTCGCGCTCGAGTTCCCTCAAGGAAAGGAGCGCTTCGTCGGCAAGCAGAACCTCATGGGCTGGAGGAAGCAGTTTCCAGCGCGACTCCGATTCAAGATCAGGCGCATCCGAGGTCGGCGCGACCTTTGGGTCGCCGAGAACCTCATCAGCTACGACGGAGCGCCATGGAGCTACGTGGTCAGCATCCTCGAGTTCAGAGGAGACAAGGTCGCCCGGGAGACCATCTACAGCAACGAGGGCTGGGAGGCCCCGGTGGCGTGCTCCCTGGCGATGCGACTGGGAGGAAGAATCCCAAGCCTAGAGGGGCTCCGGTCGGGCCTCTCGCACATTGTCACTCCGGTCGGCGCATCGTCACCCTTGAGGGCAGCCGAAGACCGCTTCACGCGGCCGCGACATCCACACGAGTTGAGGCGGAATGGCGAGGCCTTGGGCCGAGCGTCGACCTGTGATCGTCTGCCTGATACGTGCCGCTGTTCCCCGTAGTCACGCGTCTCGTCGGCAGAATGTCGGCAGTCTTGCCGGTTCGGAAGGAAATGGGCGCACAAAGAAGACCGGCAAGCGCCCATGTGCGGAGCAGTCGGAGGCGGCGAGCGGAGTTGAACCGATGATCGAGGTCTTGCATTCCATCCCGCAGTGTTACGCTGTCTCATGGCCGCCTGACTTGCGGTAGAACCCCTGAACCACGCCGCGGCGCTCGCCGCGGAGGTCGATGAATTCCTCACGGTGTTCAACGAGGTCAGGCCGCGTGAGTCGCTCCCGTGAAGCCAGCCGTTCGCGGTGGACCGCGCAGAGCCACGCCTGTTCCACTATGTCTCCAACATCCTTGATGCGGGAGTCTCCCACAGGGGGCGCGACGCTTGACCCTCTTCACCGAGAGGAGATGCGCCCACTTGAGGACGTCGATATCTCCTGCTACCCTTCAGCGCAGGAAAGGGTGTGTGAAGCGCGGTTCTCTCTCGACAGTTGGCGTGGCAAGTTCGTCCTCGTGGCGCTTGGCGCCGGCTGCCTGCTTGGCATCAGCTTGCCGGTGATAGCCCGCGGAGAGGATGCCACCCCGACCTGGAAGCTCGCGAAGTACTACAGCCGTGGCTGGGATCGCAGCTTCAAGCTCGACGTCGCCGAGGAGATGCCCGAAGTGCCCCGGGTGGTCGTGTACGGCGGCTCGCGTGGCCTGCGCATGGACCCGGCCACGATCAAGCACGAGACCGGTCTCCCCGCCTTCAACTTCGCCCTCCACAACGGCCGCCCCGAAGACGCCTGGGCGGTCACCGACTGGCTCATCGACAATCATCCCGACGAGCCGGCGGCGGTGATCTGGTGCTTGCAGGCGACCGCGCTCGCCGATGTCCCGATGGCTCCGGGCCTCATCGTCGACAAGCGCCTCTCGCAGGCTTTCCCGACAGCGCTCATCGACTCGAAGATGAAAGCGGCAATGCGCCAGCCGAAGCGCAACCTGCTCTCCGGGCGCCGCTTCGGCTTCGACGGGATGCTCTGGTGGAACAGCTACGACCGCAAGCGTGCGGCCGGCCGCACGCTGCAGCAGTCGCTAAGAAACTACCTCGACGCCGACATGCTCGCCAAGGCTGGCAACCGCAAGATCCCCGGCAGGACGCGGGCGAAGGCATACTTCTCGCGCACGCTCCTGCTGCTCAACAAGCATCACATCAAGCCGCTTATCGTCATCATGCCGTACCAGCCGAGGGTGCTGAAGACCTTCCTGTCCGTCGGTTGGGGTGCCAAGCAGCGCGCGCTGCGCACCTACCTGAAGAAGCTTCGGCGCTACCGCGACTTCAGGGTCGTGAACTGCCTGAACATCAAGACCTTCGGCGGCAGCCCCAACGGCTTCTACGACGGCGCTCATCTCACGACCGGCAACTCTCGGCGCCTCATCCGCTACCTCGTCCGCAAGTTCCCAGGGTACTTCCGCGTGCCGATGCCGGCACCGACCCAGACGCCGAGCCCGTCGCCGAGCCCCAGCACAAGCCCCACCCCGTCGCTAGTCCCAGCGCCGGCGTACACTCCGGTGCCCGAGGACAAGAGTGCTCCGGCCGACTTCCTCGAATAGGCGAGCCCGGCAGTTTCCGCGCCCGAACGGCGGAGACTGGCTACGTGCACTCGCCCCGCTCCGCTCTCGCCTTTGGCCGGTCTGCGCTGGCAGCCCAGGCGGCAGGGCCTGCGAGGTGAATACCGCATCCCCAGGTCGATGAGGGATCGCGTGCGGCGTCTTCGGCTCGCGATCCTCGCCGTGGCTGTGGCCAGCGCCGTCTTCAGCGCCGGCGCGTTGACGACCCCGGTGCAGGCTCTCGAGGGATCCGAATGGCAGCACGCGCTGTGGGTCGGCGCGCAACTGCGGACTCATCCTCCGGAGGGCCCCATCGCCGTGCTGCTCGGCGGATCTTGTGCCCGAGAGGCCATCGTCAACGACGCCAGCTGGGCCGCCGACGTGCGGCATCTCGGCGGCTATCGTGTGGCGACATACAACCTCAGCTCCCGGCGGCAGACCTTCGAGCAGGAAGTCGCCTTGGTCAAAGCTCTGCCGGAGATTCCCATGATCGTCTACATCGGGCTCAACGCGGGCCGGTTCGCCGCCCAGTTCACGACCACCACCGACACCACCCCGCCGGAGACGAAGCCGACGTGGGTCCGCCATCACTACAGCGCCGCGAAGATCTGGAGTCCCGAGCGCAAGCGGGAGCGCGTCCGCTTCTGGCTTGATCATCGCCTGGCGGTCTTCAACGAACGGTTCACCGACCACGCTGCGCAGCTGGACCGGCTCATCGACGCGTGCGTCAGGCGTGGGTATACACCCGTGGTCCTCGCCCTGCCGCGCAACCTCGTCGCGATGCACCACGCCTTGGACGAACCCGTGGGCGTCTATCTTGCCGCCGGCCGGACGCTCGCGAGAAAGCACGGGGTCGCCTTCGTCGACTTCGTACCAGAGTTGCAGCTGACCGATGACGACTTCTTCGACCTGGACCACCTCGTGGCACCCGGACCAGAGATATATCAGGCTAGGCTCGCGTTCGAAACGGTACGGTTGCTGGCAACCGGTCGGCCGGCGGCCGAGGCGGGAGGCGCCAGTCCTCAGCCGACCGCGAGAGCCGCCTCCCTGAAGCCGCCAGTGGACGCACCCGGCCGCAAGCCGGCGCGCGGCACGGGAGCTCTCTGGCCTCTGGCGTTAGGCATCGTGCTCCTGGGTGTCGCACTTGCGACCCTGCGCCGACGGGCCGTCGTCCGGCGCGCGCGAGCACGGAGGAGACACCGCTCCGGCCTAGGCGTTCACAATGCCGACCGGCGCCAACGACCTGACTCGCGGATCTGACACCTCGGGAATCCGCGCCCACCTTCTCACGCCAGACGCGAAGCTTCTGCCGCAGTTGACGATCAGACTGCGCAGGGCCGACCTCTTGCTTCCCTCAGTCGGGCCCCAAATGGCCGAGACTCCGGGCGAGCACACCGACAAAGCCGCAACGAGGACGGAAGCGGGCATGGGCTGCAGCACGGCCCTACCTCAGGTACTCGCCGGCACCGGCCCTGACCGCCGTGATGATGCGGTTTGCGTTGCGCCGGGTCACGTGAACGCCGTCGTAGAACCAATCGCGACTGCCGTTGAAGCTCGAGATCTTCGTGAAGTCGAGGACCTTGATGTCGTACTCGGCTTCAAGTCCGGCCAGGTAGGCGAGGAACTTCTCGCGCTCGCCGCCCATGCTGTGGCGACGCATGACGGTGAGTACACGGGGGTGGATCGGCATGAGGACGATGATCGGCGTGGTGCCGTGGGCGTTCAGGAGCTCCACTGTCTGCTCGAAGTACGAGCTCGCCCGCGACGTGTAGATCGGCGCCTCGGCGCGACGGCCGCGGAGCATCTTGTCGATGTAGTGGTCGAGAGACTTCCTGAGCGTGTAGCCGCGGGTACGGCGCACGTCGTAGACGTTGCGGATCAGCAGACCGCGGTTCGAGTAGCGGTTGCGCAGGAAGCCATAGTACGCAGGCATCTCCGCCTTCGAACTCGGCAACAGGCGGCGCTGACTCGCAACTAGTTCATCGGAGAAGTAGCGGCAGAAGCGTCGGTCCTGGAGCAGTGCGGCGTCCAGGTCGCGATCGCGCATCATTCCTGCCTGGACGCCCCAGATGCAGCGCAGGCGGGTGTCCGGTGCGCGCTTGTAGAGCCAGTTGACGTAGGCCCAGGCGGCCTCGGGCCTGGCGCTGCTCAGGGAGAGATTGACAGCACTGAGACCGGTGCGTTTGCGCGCGAAAGCCGGGTCGAACCGCTGGCTGCGAGAGCCGCCGAAGAAGACCAGCCGCGGCGGCCTCGAGAGGTTGTCGCGCACCAGGTTCGCCTTCAGGCGCAGCTCGGACTTGACGATCAGCGCGGAGGGATAGGGCGGACCGCTGACGGTGCGGGCGGACGCTGCACCACGCGCAGCCGCCTGACCGACGCTGCCGACACTGCCGACGGCGGCCAGCGCCGCCAAGATGGTGAGCGCGACGGCGAGGCGTCGAGTCGTGAAGTCCAAGGAGGCTCCTCCCATCCTCGAGAACCTGAATGCCCTATCAAGCCCTACCACATGTATCGCACAACACGAGGTGAGCGTGTACGACCTATGTAAGGATCTGTAAATCGTCGGTCAAGAACCGCCGGGCTGATCTCTTATGGGGCGAACCGCTTCACAATGACCGGTAGACTCGACAGGATGTCAGCCTCGCCTCTGCGAGGCGCGTTCGGGGGTTGCGCCCGAAAGTAGGGCGCTCGCCCCGATGGGAGTGTGGCCGCCCCCGCGCAGTGGAGTGCGGTGACCGGCCTCGGGAAAGGAGTCGGCGTGAGGGGTGTGCGCCGCTTGACGATGAGCGCGGCGATGGTCGCGATCCTGCTCGCCGCCATCGTGCTGGCCCTCTCGTTGTCGGCCGCGCCGGCGTCCGCCTTCTCCGAGTGGCAGCACGACGGCGCGATCGGCTGTGCATCCTGCCACTCGGAGGGTACGCCGACCGATGCGACCTGCGTGAAATGCCACACCGGGTACCAGAGCTATCCCGACGAGACCTGCTGGAGTTGTCACTACCCCGGTCAGGACACCACGCCCTACTGGACCACATCGCCGACGCCCACGGCGTCGCCCACCGGGTCGCCAACGGCGACGCCCACCCCGACGCCCACCGAGACGACTTCGGCCTGCAGCCAGGAGTGTCACCTCTGGAACGCAGCCCAGAAGGCGTATGTGGTCCCGTTCACGCACGGCGCCAATCCACACCTCGGTGCGACGGTGGACTGTCTCGACTGCCATGAGACGAGCCCCGGTATCGCCGACCCCGGCAACAGCCCGCATCACAGCGGGCAGGCGACCGGATTTGCGGACTGCGGCGCCTGCCACTCCTCCCTTCAAAATCATGCCAAGAAGGTGGCGTGCACGAAGTGTCACAAGACCGCCGCGAATTTCCATCTGTACACGGCATCAAGCCCGGGCTACAAGAAGTGCGGCTCGTGCCACAAGATGAAGCACGCGCGCAAGCGGATCTCCACGAGCAAGTGCGTCAAGTGCCACAGGGGCACGTCGGGTCGTTCAGCACAGCATTCCTCCAGGGTCACCAGGAAGTACGCCTGCGGCGCCTGCCACAAGCAGAAGCTGCACGCCAGGCGCGTGAGCAAGAAGGTCAAGAGCTGCCGCACCTGCCACAAGGGCAAGTACCACGCCGTGCAGCGCACACCCCTGAAGGGCGCCTGCACCAAGTGTCACCGCAGCGCCAACCACCACGCCAACGGCTTCCAGTGCACGCTGTGTCACCGGCGCGCCGTCCACGCCACCAGACCCAGCGCCATCAACTACTGAGACGCGCCTTTGGACTTTCGGCGTCACGGTCGCGGGTCCCGCTCCTGATAGCGTGGGTGAGAGCGTCGTTGGGGCACGAGCCCCAGGCGGGCGACTCGGGAAACGACCTGGAGATGCGCACCGGGGACACCAGGGCGGTGGTCGTCGGCAACCACAGCCCCGAGATCGACCCGCTCCGCAATCAGGACAACGTCTACTTCGCGGAGGGCCGCTGCTCCCGAGGCATCCTCGAGGGACGATCGCTACGGGTTCCTGGATCCCCTCATCATCTCGAGGAGCATTTGCATCACGGACCAGGCGTACTGACGGAACTGGTCGTCGTCGAGGCCCGAGTACGCGGTGCCGGGCCGCTGGTGCAGCAGCGCGTCGACGCCTGAAGAGCGCGGCGTCTCGAATGCTGCTTCGAGACCCTGAAGAGCGCGACTGAACCAAGAGCGTCTGGCAGCGGCGAGCTTCTTCAGCTCCTCCCTGATCCATGGGTGCCATCCGCGAAAGCCGTCTACCACATAGAAGATGTCGTAGAGGTCTTTCTCCTTCTTCAGTGGGTCGGTCCGACTCCTGTGCGAAAGCGCCTTCTGCAGGATGAAGGCCATAGGAGTCGGCACCCTCACGCTCCCTTCGAGCTTCCCGGCGCTAAGGGCATCGAGTGGCAAGGTCCAGGTGTGGTCGAGCAGCAGGTCGACGTAGCGAAGCTCCTGAGCGGTCAGGCCGCTTTGCACTGTGCGTACGCCGGGGTTGTCGCCTTGCGCGGTCGTGATGAACTCGATCTCGACCTCATCGCCGGCATGGGTCGCTCGGTAGACAGTGACCGGCGGAGTCCCGAGCGAGCGGAACTCGCAGGCGAAGTCCGCGTCGCCCAGCAGTTGGTCGATCGTCTTCTCGCGCTCAGGACTTCTCGCGGCACCGCAAGGTCGAGGTCCCGCGTCTTGAGCGCGACCGCCTCATCCGAGGGCGGCATGTGTGCAGCATAGAGATACGGCACCCAGCCGCCGGCGATGACGATGTCATCGAGGTAGGGCCGCAGGACGCGCAGCCCAACGAGCAGTGTCGGATCCAGGGCCATCTACTCGCGCTCGGCTGCCTCGAGCTTCGGCCCCAAGCGGCGCTCGAGGATCTGCTCGGCCTGCTCGCGCCCGCGCAAAGGATGGTCATAGAGGTCGAGGTAGAGCTGCAGGTCCGAGACGACCGGAAGACCGGCGGCCTCCTGCCCGTCGAAGAACGCGGAGACGCGGTAGTAGGGCACGCTGACGCGCAGATTCGCACCGCGCTCGACCTCGCGGGCGCCCAGCTGGCTTGCGAACCTCACCGCGGCGTCGATGCTGTGGACGTAGACGTCGACCACGTCGAAGTCGGCGTAGGGGGCGACCAGGCTCGCTCCCGCCTGGAGGGCCAAGGCATAGTCGTCACTGATCGAGGCCTCGCATATCGCATCCATCACCGCCTGCGCGCGGGGCGCTGGCACGAAGTAGCCTCGTCTCTCGATCCAGTGCTTGCGGTAGGCGCGCACCCAGTCCTGCAGAAGCTCCCGTCCGTTCCGCAGCGCGAGGCCTTCCTCACGCCTGGCGACGTAGCCGCGCTCCTCGAGTTCCTGGACGACCTTCGACACGTAGCCGGGACTCAAGCCGGCCTGCTCGGCGATGCTGCGCACTCCACCTCCTGGCCCCGAGGCGATCAGGGCACGCAGCACGAGCGAAGCCTTGTCGGAGAAGGGACCTCGCGCACGCCGCTGCTCCGAGAAGGGGTTGGGGAAGCCGCGGCGATCGACGTGGACGGCATCGGAGACGATCCAGGCGTTGCCCGCGAGATCGAAGAAGGGCACGTCGCTCTCGCGCAGGAACTCCTGCCGGGAGGAGCTGAGGAACGGACAAGCGAGGACCCAGAGGTGGCTGGGATGTTCGCCTTGGCGCCGCCGGAGCAGTTCAGCGGCTTCTTTCAGTCTCGCCTCACTGCCCATCCGCTTGAACTCGACGAGGAGGCTGAGGTTCTGGTCGCCAAGGCTCACCCACGCCTCGCAGTCTGGGAGTCCGCGGCCCGCCTCCTCGCAGCGGCCGAGTTCGACAGCGCTGCGAGGGAACAGCTGCTGCAGGGCAGCTTGAACGCTCTCTCTGTCTGGCCTGATCTCTTGCACTGTTTCCTCCGCGAACTATGTTTCCCAAATGGGAAACACCTTACATCTAGGAAACACCAAAAGCCACAGGGCCTATCGGCTGACGCCCCGTATGCCTGAAGCGAAGGCGACTTGCATGCCCCCAATTCGATGCTCCGCGGGTCTGCGAGGACTCGGAGCGTGCACGCAGCTAGTGCCGACCCCTTTGCGCTGGGCCTCTTCTCTCAGCAAGGCCCTCGCCCACCTCAGCGCCAGGGGTGCCACGGGCTGCAGCCTGACTCCCGACCACTCTTGTCGGCGGTTCACAGGGCACGACGCATAGGCGGCCAGATCAGGCAGACGGGGGATCGCGTGGAAGCTGACCTGCACCCCCCGCACCGTCACGTACACGGGCCCTGAAGGCTCCACGTACACCTCGACGCCCTCAAGGCGGTCCTGCACCATGTCACAGATGGCATTCCCGAGCACAGCCTTGCTTGCCGCTTCGGAAGGAAACGGGCGCGTGGCGAAGGCAGGAAAGTGCCCATTTGCAGGAGGAAGATTGGATGCGGCGATCAGAGTTGAACCGATGATGGAGGTTTTGCAGACGTCAGTCGGCCATGCGCGCCGATAGTCGCCTGGACGCGATTGTGCTGCACTGTCCAAGGTTCTGCGCGGCCCTGGTGATGAGCCAGACGCAGGAGTGCTGCGCCGTGATGATGCGTCTTGTCGGCAATGCGGCGGCAGCCGGGCGGGAGCCTAGGAGGACGCCCGGCTCATCTCTGCGGCCGGTCACGCAGGCACCGGTTGTTGGGTGCGAAGTTGATGCCGCCGCCCTCGTACTCACACCCGGATCCATCCTCGGACGCCTCGGAGCATCCTTCGCAGCGCCACCAGTAGACGAGCACGCAATCGGGGCGGGCGGTGCAGCAGGGCATCAGCCGGTCCCTCCCGCACGCGCACCGACCGGCCTCATTCCAGAGCCCTCCAAAGCCGTGGCTGGCGAGGCAGTCCGCCAGAAAGGCGCCCAGGGCGATCACGGGCAAGGCCACGACGACGGCTCGTGTCGCCCGAGGCGCGCCCGGCTCCGACGCGAACCGCCATCTCCGCGCACCAGTGACCGCGATGGAGGGCGCCAGCCCGCGACTCGGTTCTCGCCTCGAGCCCGCACTGCTAGTCGCCGTACCCAGCCGGCAGCGGCTTCTCGACGTCGCCATACGCCTGCAGGGAATTGGCCACGTCGATCAGTTCCTCCCGGGTCAGATCGCCCGTGATGGTGATTCTCGAGCGATCGCTGTAGGTGAGCAGCGTGGGGCCGGCGCCGAAGTAGGGCGAGATCCAGGTGCGCGCCCGAGCGCCCTTCAGATAGCCCGAAGAGAGCGTGACGTCCTCGGAGCCGAGGCGGCCCGCCGTAGCGGCGCCGAGCGATCCGCCCCCTTGGCGCAGCGGCTTTATCGAGATGACGAACGTCGAGAGGCCGCGGCGGAAGCGCAGCATCACGCGCTGCGCCGAAGCGTCCACGGAGGTCCGCTTCCACAGGTACTTGCGAGGATGGCTGCGGGAGAGGTAGACGAGCTTGTTCTGCCGGTCGCCAGCCGGCCGCGCCATGCCCTCGTAGTCCCTGGTTGCGACGTCCGTGAGGTGATAGCCGCCGGGGACGCTCTGCGGGACCAGCACCAGCGTCGGCCACGAGCGCTTCGCGACCGAGGCCGGCGTCCCGAAGCGGGTGCCGTCGTCGAAGATCGCGATCTCCGCCTGCCCGACCTCCGGGATCCGCTGCCACCCGGCTGGGAGGCTGGGGTCGACCTCGAGGCGGGTCACGCGGAAGGACCGCGCCAGGCCCTTCGGTCGCTCCCGGCCCGCCTCGCTCCTGAGATCGCTCGAGACGAGCAGCCCGGTCTCCTTGTCCACGGTCACGCTCCAGATGACGGGAATCTCGCCAGCGTCACTGGTCGACATGACCTCCTTGAGCTCGGCATGCCACGCGGGCCGCCCGAGGTAGGTGATCTCGCTCACCGGCGTGTCGGGATCGCTCGCGGCCAGCAGCGCGCGCAGCGAGTTCGAGAGCGCCTGGAAGTTGGCGTAGAGGAAGGTCGAGAAGACGGTGGTGCCCCAGCTCGGACGCTGGACGAGCAGCGCCCCCCTGCGGCGGTCGCCGTAGGGATTCGGGGTCGGCGTCGAAGCGCCCCCGGCCGGCATGGTCCTACCCTGGCGCATCGACTCGTGACGGCGCGCGTCGTAGGTCTCGATCATGTGGGTCTCAACCTGCGTGCTCGCGGCGTCCACGAGTTGACGGATCGAGCTGTAGCGCACATCGCCCGAGGTGCTGAGCGTGAGCTGCTCGCTGGTCCGCCTGGGCGCGGACGAAGTGCCCGCAGTCGCGTCGCTCGATGGAGAGGCCAAGTCCGTCTGCACATCGCGCAGCTCGGTGATGGAGAGGCGCACCGTGCGGGCGTTGCCGGCGGCGGCGTTCAGGGACGCGAGCATGTCGGCGGCGCTCGCCGTGTCGGTCCCGTGGAGCGCCGGCAGCACAACGAAGGCGAAGACCGCGGCGGCGGCCACCGCTGCGGCAGCGAGCAACGCGCGCGCTAGGCGCGAACGGCGGCGCGCCGGGATCGCGGGCGCGCGCTCCTCCTCCAAGCGCCTCTCCAGTCGCGCGTAGTAGTCGTCGGAGAATCCCGGGAGCGGGATACGCTCCAGCGCCCGGCCCATCTTCGGGTCACGCTCGATGTTCATCGTTCACCACCAGTCTCGTTGGCGCCGGCGAGCAGGCGACGGACGGTCGCCCGTGCGGTTGAGACACGGGAACTCACCGTCCCAGTCGGAACGCCGATGATCTCGGCCGCGGTGCGGTAGTCGTAGCCCTCCTGGTCGATCAGCAGGAGGGCGACGCGCTGGTCGGGCGGGAGAGCCTGAAGCGCTGCGGCGAGGCTCTCCCAGGCGACCAGCCGATCCAAGGGATCGGAGTCGGGGTCGACGCGCTCATCCGCGGCAGGCGCCACCGGCTCCGGCTCCGCCGACAATCGCCTCAGGTGATCCACGCAGGTCGTGTAGACGATGCGGTAGAGCCAGGTGCCCACAGCCGAGCGCCCGTCGAAGCGCGGCAGGGCGCGGTACGCTCTGAGCGCTGCGTCTTGGAGCGCATCCTCCATCCGTTCCTGGTCACCCAGCAGTCGAAAGGCAAGCAGGCGGAGCTGGCGATCGTGCAGGCGCAGGATCTCGGCGAACGCCTGGGGATCGCCGCGCCTTGCCGCGGCGAGCACCGCTGGATGCGTCTCCGCTGGCTGCCGGCCGGTCAGATGCGCACCTCCTCGCTCGTGCGTCTCTCCTGGAGCAGACCCGGAACGCTCGCTCACGCTGGCTTCGATGTCGCCCACACTCCCCTTCCCTACGGCCCGCTCCCGGCTCGGCCCGCAACACTTCCGTCGCAGGCGCTCCTACATGGTTAGACGGGCGGGAGCGGGGTTTCTCTCGATGGCCCGCGTACACACGCTGCGCGCCCCCCGTCGGCCACGCGACGTTGCCGTACCCGCGAGCGTGAGAAACCACCGGCAGGTGCCTTCATCATGTCCGGCTCGTATCCTGACGCAAGCTCGGAGCGTGACTGACCTACGGCAGAGCGTCAGCCATCGCATCGACCGGCCTGACGCCCACACGCGTCGCAAGATCTCGCATCAGCAGAGGTCTTGATGACAGCTCCAGCCACGCAAGACCCGCCCGATGCAGGCCATATACGGACGTCGCCGACGGTCGGCCGGCGCGGCGCCAACTCCCACGCTGCGCGGTCGCCCTCCTCGGCCGCGCCGCCAGCACGGGTTAGCCTGCGGTAGGAAGACGTCGCCGGAAGGCGGTCCTGAGGGGCCAGAGGACCGGGCCCGCCAACGGTGGGCCGTTGATGGCTCGGGCCGCCTCGCGTTCAGGCAGCTGCAAGCGTGAAGGTCACGTGCGTGACTCCGCTCGGCGAGGTGGTGGCCTCGATCTCGTAGTCCTTCTCGAGGCCCTCCAGTCCGTCCCAGAGGCGCACGCCGCGGCCGAGCAGGATCGGGACGACCACGACGTGCATCTGGTCGATGAGCCCGGCGGCAAGGAACTCGCGGATCATCGTCGGGCCTCCGCCGATGCGCACGTCCTGGCCGCCGGCGGCCTCGCGGGCGGTCTCGAGCGCCTCGGCGGGCGAAGCGTCGACGAAGTGAAAGGTCGTGCCGCCCTTCATCTCGAGCGACGGGCGCGCCTGGTGGGTGAGGATGAAGGTCGGCGTGTGGAACGGCGGGTTGGGACCCCAGGCGCCCTTCCACTCCGGGTCTTCGTGCCATCCGGGATGGCCGAACTTGTTGGCGCCCATGATCTCGGCGCCGATCCCCGGCGCGTACTTGCGCGCGAAGGCGTCGTCGATGCCGCCGCTGCCGCCGGGCTCGCCGACCATCTCGTGCCACCACTGGGTGGCGAACATCCATTGGTGCAGCCGCTCGCCGGCATGGCCGAACGGTGCCTCGCGCGTCTGCCCCTCGCCGGTGGCGAAGCCGTCGAGTGAGATGGAGAAGTTGTGGACGCGGGCGAGTGACATTGACTGGTCCTCCTTCGATACCGGGGTCGACTCTGGGAAGCCGCGATGGCCGCCCGATGTCGTGAGGTCTCATCCTGAGTCTGCCCGGAGCTCGTAGATGTAAGTGGCCCACGCTGAACCTGACCAATGTGCTCTTCCCCGGCCCTGCGAACGGCGCCGCCCTGGGTCACAGCGCGAGGGGGGGAACCTTGACGACCAAGAGGTGGACGCAGGCAGAGCCACCTCTCCCTGTCCGTGTGAAGGAGAAGGTCATGACTGCAGAAGAGGCGGTACGCGATCTTGCCCGGCGCCTGGCGAAAGCCCAGGTGGACGGCGACGTCGCCGCCCTGCAGGCACGGCTGAGCGACAACTTCGAGCTCGTCGGGCCGCTCGGGTTCGTGCTCTCCAAAGAACAGGGGCTCGGGCAGTTTCGCGCGGGGGCGTTCCAGGCGAGCGCGCTCGACTTCGACGAGCTCGAGGTGCACACCTACGGTGACGTGGCCGGCGCCATCGCACTTGAGCGGCAGCGCACCAGCTTCCAAGGCAGTCCGGCCGACGGCGAGCTCCGCGTGACCCAGATCATGGTGCGCACGCCCGATCGCTGGCTCCTCGTCGGGCTGCACTTCAGCCCCATCGCCCGGCAGCAGGCACTGGCCGCCCAGTCAGGCCGCCGGGCCTGTCGCGACGCCAGGCATCGCGCCCGCCGGCAACGCGGCCGCGAAGAGGCACGCCTCGGCGGCTTCTTGATCGTCGGGCCTTTCCCACCCCGGCGTCGATCAACCGACACTCGAGGAGAACGATATGACCGCCATCTACACCTTCGACGTCTTCTCCAGTCTCGACGGCTACGGCGCCGCCGGCGGTGACTGGACCGGCTACTGGGGCAAGCAGGGCCCCGAGCTCCTCGACCACCGCCTTGCCATCTACGGCGCGGAGCAACGCATGGTCATCGGGGCCAACACGTATCGGATGTTCGCGCGCATGCTGGCCTCGAGCACCCAGGAGTCCGACGTGCGTGACCCATGGGTCACCCGGATGAGGAGCCTGCCGGCAACGGTGGTGTCTACCACACTGGAAGGACCCCTCGACTGGCCGGACGCGACCCTCGCGCGCGGCGACGCCGTCGACGTCGTCGCCCGGCTCAAGGAGGAGTCCGAGGTGCCGCTGCGCTCGCACGGCAGCCTGTCGATGAACCGCGCGTTGATGGCCGCCGGCTTGGTCGACCGCGTCCAGGTGACGCTCTTCCCTGTGATCACCGGGCAGACCGGAAAGGACCCGATCTTCGAGGGTGCCGCTGACTTCGACCTCGAGCTGATCGAGAGCCTGACGCTCGACGGCCGGATCCAGGAGCTCATCTACCGGCCCACCCTTCACTGACCTGACTGATCCTCTCAACCGCCGCGGGAACCGGCAGCTCAACCGGGCGCTGTTCACCATCGCCTTCATGCAGATGCACCGGCACGAGCCGGCGCGAGCGTACGTGGAACGCAAGCGCGCGGAGGGCAAGAGCTGGAACGAGGCGATGCGCTGCCTCAAACGTCATCTCGCCGACGTCGTCTACCGGGCCATGCTCGAGGACTGCCGCAACGAGAGACCTTGACAACATAGGAGATCATTCCTGTGCGCCGCCGAAAGCCGCTGCTCAGGGCCGCCTCGCCGACATGCCGCCGCCGGCACCGTGGGAGCGACGCTGCCCTCCAGGTCACAGGCGCGTGGCGCCAGCCTAGCGACAGAACCGGCAGGTACACGAGGGCCCGTGGGTCCAGCCCTGCTGGGGGATAGCGCGGTCCTCCGGCACCGGGCGCCACGAGTTGCCGTGCTGCTCCTGCGCCTCGCCGCAGGGGCGCCACGAGACGATGCCGGACGCGGGACTCAGGAGGAACTCCTCGTCATTGCCGATCCAAAGCGCCGGCTTGTCGAAGTCGTGTGCCTCCACGAAGCTCATGCTGTCGGCCATGGTGGCCTCCCTGTTCCCAGTTGCTCGCTGGCTGCGCGGGCAAGACCGGCCTCCTGAGGCGCAGGGCCAACCGAGACGCTCGGCGCGATCGCTGCCGGTGAGCCGCACTTCTCTTGTCCGCCCGACGGCGGCTCTTGTCAACCGGCGAGCGCGGGGCCTGGCCCAGGGACGGCCTCGGTCCCGGCGTTTGAAGTGACGGCAAGGTCGCCCTGATCGCGAAGCCCTACCGCGCTGCGCCGGCACTGCGTGGTGCGTTCAGCAACTCGCCCGTGGGCAGCATGCCGATGCGGTCATATCGAACCCCGAGGGCCTCTGCACCGCCGGCGTGGATGGCAGTAGGAGCGGTCGCGCGGTCAAGTTGAATCTGAAGTTCCCGACTTCTCTTGACGATAGAGCTCGTACTCTTCGTCGGCAAAGAGGTGGGAATGACTCAGCAGCAGCGTGACATCAAGAGGAAGCTCGCAGTGCTCGAGTACGCTAAGCAGTCCGGCAACGTCGCGAAGACGTGCCGGCGTTTCGGGATCTCACGGCAGTGCTTCTACAACTGGCTGCGTGCGTTCGAGCGCCGCGGCGAAGCCGGCCTCGTGAACCGCGGCCCCTGTCCCGAGAACCACGCACTCAGAACGCCGAAGCCGATCGAGGAGAAGATCGTCCACCTGCGCCTCACCTACCACTTCGGTCCCACGCGGATCGCCTGGTACCTGGGGCGCTACCACGGCTTCAGCATCTCGACCCACGGCGTCTACAACGTGCTCGTCCGCAACGGCATCAACCGCCTGCCGACGAGCTGCCACAAGCGCTCGATGCCGAGCATGCGCTACCAGAAGCAGGTCCCCGGCCACCACGTGCAGGTCGACGTCAAGCTCCTGCATCTGGAGGATTCCGAGGGCCGCAAGGTGAGACGCTTCCAGTACACGGCGATCGACGACGCCACGCGGATCCGCGCGCTGTGCGTCTACGAGAAGCACACCCAGGCGAGCGCGATCGACCTCATCGACCACGTCGTCGAGCGCTTCCCCTTCCGCATCCACACCGTCAGGACGGACAATGGGCATGAGTTCCAGACGAAGTTCCACTGGCACGTCGAAGACCAGGGCATGCGGCACGTCTGCATCAAGCCGGCGAGCCCGAACCTGAACGGCAAGGTCGAGCGCTCGCACCTCACCGACAAGCTTGAGTTCTACCAGTTCCTCGAGTACACCGACGACGTCGACCTGGCCGAGAAGCTGGCCGCCTGGGAGGAGTTCTACAACGTCCACCGTCCCCACGGCGGCCTCGCTGGACTCACGCCATACGAGATACTCCATGAGAAGATGACGGCCTAGAATCTGGGTCAAGCGAGGTCGGGAAGGTCACAACGCACCAACCACCTTGTGCTTGCTGAGCAGTCACGAAGGAGCGATGCTAGCCTCGGCGAATCCAGACTCGCTTAGACTTCAGTGCGAAGTCTTAGTAATGGTTCCGGCTATCCAGTTCGGCTAAGTAGTGGGAGGCGCGGCACGTGAGGCGCGGTGCGACAGGGAACTACGAGGTCACCGCCGTGGGCGGCGAGACGGTGCACGCCTTCGTCCCCTCCACGCTGCCGCCCCAGCCGAGGCTCGACCTTGGCGGCCCACTCCAACCGCTGCTCGAACGCGCCCTGCTCGCCCTCGGCCGCCTGGACAGTATCTCAACGCTGCTCCCCGACACCGACCTCTTCCTCTACAGCTACGTGCGAAAGGAGGCGGTGCTCTCCTCGCAGATCGAGGGCACCCAGTCGTCACTCTCCGACCTGCTGCTCTTCGAGATCGAACAGGCACCCGGCGCTCCTCTCGATGACGTCGTCGAGGTCTCGGGCTACGTGAACGCGCTCGAGCACGGCCTGGCACGCCTGCAAGGCGGCTTTCCGCTGAGCTCGCGCCTCATCCGCGAGGTGCACGCCAAGCTGCTCGCTCGCGGCCGCGGCAGTGACAAAGACCCCGGCGAGTTTCGTCGCAGCCAGAACTGGATCGGTGGCACGCGCCCTGGCAACGCCGTCTTCGTGCCGGCCCCGCACATCGCCGTCGCCGGCTGCATCAGCGACCTGGAACGCTTCCTGCATGACGAGCGCGACGCGCTGCCGGTGCTCGTCAAGGCGGCGCTCGCCCACGTGCAGTTCGAGACCATCCACCCCTTCCTCGACGGCAACGGGCGCGTCGGCCGCCTGCTCATCACCCTGATCCTCTGCAACGCCGGCGTGCTCAGTGAGCCGCTTCTCTACCTGAGCCTCTACTTCAAGCAGCACCGGGCCGAGTACTACCGGCTGCTCGACCTCGTGCGGAGCGAGGGCGATTGGGAGGCCTGGACCGAGTTCTTCCTGCGCGGCGTCGCCGAGACCGCTGGCGGCGCCGTGAGCACGGCCAAGCGCCTGACCGCGCTCTTCTCCAGCGACCGCGAGCTTATCCAGGCGCAGGGCCGCAGGGCCGGGTCGGGGCTGCGCGTGTTTGACGCGCTCACCGCGAGAGCGATCCTCACGCTCCCGGCCGCAGTCGAACGCACCGGCCTCTCGTTCCCGGGCGCGTCCGACGGCATGAAGCTGCTCGGTGAGCTGGGGATCGTGCGCGAGCTCACCGGCAAGAAGCGCAATCGCGTCTACGCCTACGAACGCTACCTGGCACTGCTCTCGGAGGGCACGTAGAGGGCCACGCTGGCGGTTCCAGCACGGGCGCAGGAGAGCGCCGGCAGAGTTCGGACTTGATGGCACATGTCTTGGAGACGTGTCGACCTCGAGGAAGCCCTCCATTTGCGGAAGTTCTCTGATGACCGCCGAGCCGACGGGACGCCTCCGATTCACCTCTATCGCACAACGAGAGATCGCGTGTACGACCCATGTAAACATCTGTAAATCGTCAGTGAAGCCCTCCCGGGAGCGGGCGCGTGTGCCCGGGGCACCTGAGGCGCCTGGGGCAGCCTGCGCCGCCGCCTCTCAACGCAGGGGCTGATCTCCCTTTGGGGCCAAACCACTTCACAATGCCCTGCCCATCCGCGCTTTCGAATGGCCATGCCGCCCGCTACCTCGCCTGCAGGAGTCGTCTTCAGCTAGCGCACTCTCATCGTGGAACTGATGCTGCTCTTCGCCTTGGCCCAGCCGCTGCTCTCTGGCCAGATGGCCTTGAAGCGGTAACTGCCCTTGGTCCAGAGAGTGAGTTTGCGGACGTACCTGCTGTAGGTGCGGTAGTTGGCGTTCACAGCGGTGTAGGTCCTCCGGTAGCGCCACGCGCCGCTCATGTAGCGGTAGAGGTTGAGCTTGACGATCTTCGAGCCGGCCTTGACGCGCGGCTTGAAGGCGCCCCAGACCGTGAAGCGTTGACCCCGCTTCGCGACGCGCGAAGTCCGCGGCCGGCCGAGCCTGGCGATGCGCTTCACCGTCATCGTCGTGCTCGGACCGGCTGTCGCCTTGCCCCACTCGTCGGTCGCCGCAGTGTAGGCCTTGAAGCGGTACTTCGCCCTGGTCGTCAGCGAGATCGTGGCCGAGTACCTGGTGATGCTGTCCTGGTCGGAGTTCACGGCCGCGTAGGTGCGCGCGTAGCGCCACTTGCCATCCCGGTAGCGGTAGAGCCTGAGCTTCACCGACTTCTCGCCGGCCGGGAACTGGGGATCGAGCGTGCCCCAGACGATGAACGGCTTGCCTTGGCCAACGCCGGCGCTCGGAACGTTGGGGGTGCTCAGGGTGAGAACTGCCGCCGGGGGTGGAGGCAGCAGGAGACGCCCAGAACCGCACAGGAAGTCGTCGCCGGCAGGCCCGACGTCGACGGCGTTCGCGCGCAGATACGACTCGAGCCCAGCGGGCGTAGTGTGAGGATTCCACTGCAGCACGAGGGCAGCGGCGCCGGCGAGGTGGGGACTGGAGGCTGAGGTGCCCGCGAAGACGCTGTAGACGGACGAGGCAACACCGGAGGCGGCAGCGATCTCTGGAGCCAGTCGTCCATCACGGGTGGGACCCTCTGAGCTGTACTCCTCCTGAACATAGCCTGCACCCCGGCCGACGGCCGCGGCCGCCATGAAGCCTGCCGCGGCGTTGTCTGCGGGAACGGCGAGACTCCTCTCGTGATCGTACCAGTGCGGGTTGGGGTTACCGGGGTCGTCGAGAACGTGGGCGAACACGGTCAAGTCGAAGGAGACTGCGCTGCGGCTGGCGTCGTACCGCACGATACTCCAGCCATAGAGCCCCGTTGTCGGCGCCTGCGTGATGACGGCTTCGCGGGGCCTGCCCGTCGGCCCTCCAGCCTGACGGTCGGTGCTGAAATCGACCAACTCCCACGCGCTGACGTCGGTGTTCCAGCCCCAGAGCTCGAGATCGTAGTCCTGAGTAGCGCCGCCCCACGAGTCCTGCCAGCGCAGAACACCATAGATGTCGTCGCCCTCACTGCAGAAGAACGTGTTCTCCGTCAGGTCCGATCCGGGTTCGAACTCGTTGTACGTATGGCCATCAGGTGTCTCGACGGTGCTCGCATCGAAGTCGCCCATCCAGTGCCCGAGCCTTTGATTGCCCGCCGAGTTTGCCCAGAAGGCGCCTCCGGAAACGGCGGCGGTGACGATATCGTTGACTTTGCCGCCGCCGTCGCCGAGGCCGGCCATGGGCCAGCTCAACGACATAGTGATCACGTCAACATTCTGGCTCAGGAGCCAGTTCGTAGCGTTGCCGAGGTCGATGTCGTCCGCGACTCTGGCGAGGTACAGCCTGGCGCCGGGAGCGACGTCATGGACGATCTCCGCGACTGCCGTGCCGTGCACGTTGCCGCCGTTCTCCGGCAGGCCCGAGCCGCCCCAGACGACGACGCCCCCGACCGACGGAAGCTCCGTGCCGAGCAGGCTTGGATAGTCCTGAAACCCGATGTCGACGATGCCGATCTTGACGCCGCCCCCCGTCCACCCCGCCGCCTGCCAGGCGGAAGCGCCGATCTCGCCTACCCCTTCGCTCATCACCTGTGGGCGCGGAGCCACCGGCGCGCGCACTAGCCCGACGCCGGGGGCGGCGGCGAGTTTCTCAAGGTTCGAGATGGGGACGTTGGCGCGCATCAGCGACCCATACGTAGCGTCGACCTGGCCGTCCAGCGCCGCCAGCGAAGTCGCGGCCTTCGCCTTGCCGCCGGGTTGCGTCTCGACGATCACTCGGAGTCGTGCGCCGCGCACGCTCATTGACCGCGCGGCCGCGGAGGCGCGAGCGGCATCTCCACCCCTCGCCACATAGGTGCGATACACCGCATGCACGCCGGACTCCAGCCCTCTCGGCGGTTTCGCCCGCGTGGCCTCGTCGCCCGGCAGAACTCGCCTTGTACTGGAGCGATCTGGCAGCCGAAGCATGCCGGGAGAGTCGGAGGAGGGCTCGCCCACGGCCGGCCCCGTCGGAACCAGCAACGCGGCCAGAAATACGAGGGCGAGGAGTCCTAGAACGCGGGGCAGAAGGTCCTCCTAGTGGAGCGTGTCTGCATGAAGTGCTGTCGCTCGTCCGCCGCGCCGACAAGCCACCGCCGCCTGCGAACACAATCCGATCGAGGCGCCCTTTGGAGGACGCACATCTCCGTGGACGACAACAAGAACCACCTCACTATCGTCTGAACACACACATGCACACATTGGCGCCGCACGAGGAACCGTATCATCACCCTGTCCAGCGAGCCGACGCCGTCGCCAACGGCTTGTACCCGTAGGACTCCGCTGCCCTAGATGATTGATTCCACGAATCTGACCGTGTCCAAGGAAAGCAAAGCAGAGAGGCCGAAGCCGACGGTGCCTAGCACACCGTCTGCCCGGAGGCCACGATGGACGCCGACCTCGACACTCTCTGCACGGTCATCTATTGCACAGCCGACGATCTCTTGCCAGCTCCCAAGCGCAACGCGAGGCGCCGGGTCACGGACGCCGAGCTGGTCACGCTCTGCGTCGCGCAGGCGATCATGGGCATCCCCAGCGATCGCAGGTTCCTGGCGGTGGCACGCAAGCGACTCGTCCACCTCTTCCCGAGGCTGCCCAGCCAGCCCGCCTACTGGAAGCGCCGGCGTCGCCTGGCAGGCGCGATCGAGTGGCTCATCGGCGTGTTCGCCAGCACGAGCCCGGGCTTCACTGATGACCTGCTGCTCGTCGACTCGACCCCGGTGCCCTGCGCCGCCAGCCTTGAGACGGTCAAGCGTTCGGCGCTCGCAGACGCGGCCGGCTACGGCTACTTTAGGTGCGCGAGGCTCCGCCGCGGACACCTCCAACAGCCTCGCTCCTGGTTCCCTTCACGGCAAGGTGACGTAGGCGAATCATCGCGGGGACGATGTTACTTTCGCTCGCGCGACCGCCTCTCTCTCTCAAGGTGATCATCGACTCAGGCACCTGCCGAGGCGCGCCCAAGCCTGCCCGCCGAGACCTGGAGCCGAACGCGACGGGGCCGACTGAACGACCGCCGCGTCACGGACCGGACACGCGCGCCGGCATGCGAGTCTGGAGCAAGCCGAACGGCCCGTCACTTCACGGTGATCGTCGTCCGCGGCGATTTGGCGACGCCCCTCTGGAAGTAGTACTCGCTCGTCTGTGCGGGTGAGACCGTCACCTTGTACGTGGAGTAGCGCGCAGTGTAGGCGTCACCGAGCTTCCGGGCATGACGCACAGTGGAGACGGAACGGCTGTTCCAGGAACCATCGCTGCGGTAGTGAAGCGTGACACTGGCCCCCAAGGCGACTGCCGGATAGACGCAGCCGGACAGCGTGATGCTCTCGCCGGGCGACGCCACCACTACTTCCGCGTCGCTGGGCCTGATCGACATACTCCTGAACGTCGCCCACGCGCTGTTCAGCCCAAGCCTCGTGCGTAGTATGTTGCCCTGCAGGTATGTCGTGCCCTCACTGCCGATGATCGCCGCCTTCACAATGCGCGGCGAGGCGCCGGCGCGGACCCGATAGACGGCGCGAACCGTACCCCTCGCCGCTCCGCCCAGAGCGTCCGCCATCTCGGTGGGGGTGCGCCGCAAGGGACCCCACGTATGCAGCGGCGCCGCCGAATCATAGGGATCGTCCACGCCCTTGAGATAGGGAACCGCCGACGTCTGCCACGCATTCTCGATATTCTCGGTGCGCCCGCCGGAGCACGAGAAGTAGAAGGCCTGGATGGGGCTGCCGTCGTACACCGGAACAACGCCCTTCGTTGCCCACACCGCAGCGTCAGTCCTCCCGTCCTCCCATTCCACGCCGCCGTACGCCTGGGAGCGCACGTCGCAGTACAGGTCCCATTGTCCCGTCGCGGAGCGGCGCGCGGACTCCGCATACGACCGCGCCGCGCACGCCTGCGCCCGCACGGCCGCGGAAGGCCACGACGGCGAGACCTCATGCGGAACCACGCCGCGCAAGTAGCTCTCAAGGGCGACGAGGTTGATCATTAGCAGTGACGAACCCGAAGCGGCGACCTGTATGCGTCCGCGATGCATCCCGGTCTGGCCGAGGTCGGTCGCCGTGACGACTTCGAGCCGCGTCTGCGTCGGCGTGAAGGTCACGGCCGCGTCGAAGGCCCTGTCAAAGCTGCCGGCGACCACCCTGTAGCCATTCCCGGCTCGAGTGACCGTCGCGGTCGTGCCTCCTGCTATCGTGAACGGCCCGGCCTCACCCCGCACGGTGTACGCGTCGGCGCAGGTCAGCTTGACCGAGCTCAGCCCCTTGCGAAGCAGGACACGCAGCGTCCGGTTCTTCACCTCGCCGAACTGAATGCCTGTGTAGTAGTGCCTGAGAATGGCTTCGTATCCCTTCCCATGTTCGGCCAGACCGTAGGCTCCCCACTGCGACATGCCGATCCCGTGACCCCATCCGCGGCCGGTGATCGTGAAGGCGTACTCGCCCGGCCCGTAGGCGCCACTCCCACCGCCGACGGTCAGCACCGCGAGGGCGCTGTAGCCGGTGGTGTGGCTGCTGGTGGCGGGCATGCGCGCACGGAACTCCCAGCGGCGGTCGGCGCTCGTCATCGCGACGCTGACGGCGTAGCCGCCGTCGCCCCGCAGGCGGGCGGTGCGCCAGTTACTCCAGCTGCCGCCGTCGGCGCGACGCTTCTGCACGGTCACCGTGCCGGCGGCCGGGGTGCCGGCGGCGGTCGTGACCGTGCCTGAGTAGGTCACCCTCGTGCCCGGCGCCACCTCGTCGGCGGAGAGGCCGAGGGTGACGCTCCACGGCTGCCGGAGGCAGCACGGTCAGCGTGCGCACGGGGCTGTAGCCGGTGGTGTGGCTGCTGGTGGCGGGCATGCGCGCGCGGAACTCCCAGCGGCGGTCGGCGCTCGTCATGGCGACGCTGACGGCGTAGCCGCCGTCGCCCCGCAGGCGGGCGGTGCGCCAGTTGCTCCAGCTGCCGCCGTCGGCGCGGCGCTTCTGCACGGTCACCGTGCCGGCGGCCGGGGCGCCGGCGGCGGTCGTGACCGTGCCTGAGTAGGTCACCCTCGTGCCCGGCGCCACCTCGTCGGCGGAGAGGCCGAGGGTGACGCTGGCCGGCTGTGTCACCGAGACCACGCCGATCTCGGCGGCCCGGGCCGCCCCGCGTGAGCTCTCGCCCGTCACCCTCACCGTATACGCTCCATCAGCAACGCGGGCGCCGCTCGCGTCGTCGCCATCCCAGATCCGCGAGACACTGCGGCTCGACCCTGAGAAACGCCGCACGACGGTGCCGTCCGCGGCGCTGATCTGCAGCGACCAGTCGATCGTCTCGCTGGCCGAGAAGCGGACCGTCGTCGCGTCGGCGCGACCGTCACCGTCGGGGCTGAAGAGCGTGGGAGAGACGGTCGGCGCATAGATCTTGGGCAGCCCGCGCTTGGCGACGGCGGTGCGCACGCTGGGCAGTTTGCCATAGAGCGCGTTTCCCGGACAGGAGGTGAAGTTGGCGTTGCGGTGGCCGGCTGATGGCGGCGAAGCTCGACGGCCTGGCCGGCGTCGTACTTCTCACTCGCCCGGCAGGTCATGCGCGCCGAAGCGGTCGGGTTCACGTGGTGGACGTCGAGCTTCCAGGCAAGCAGCTTCTTGAGCGACGTGAGGGCGGCGGAGGGCGGCGAACTCGAGGTGAAGGTCCCCATCAGGGCGACGCCCGTGCTGCTCGTGTTGAAGCCCAGCGTGTGAGCGCCGACGACCCCCTCGCTGATGCCGCCGTAGCGCCCCTCGTAGACGGTGCCGAAGCGATCGATGAGGAAATTGTAGCCGAGATCGTTGAAGCCCGCGCCCTTGACATGGTAGTAGTAGATGGCGCGCACGACGGCCGGCGCTTGGCTGCGGGAGTAGCTGTTGCCGCTGGCCGTGTGGTGGACGAAGGCCATCTTCACCGGGGCAGTGTCGGGATCGGCCCGACGCAACGACTCATTGGCCCCCCAGTCGGATCGGCTCACGATTGCCGGCTTGCCGGCCGTGGCGCTCGCCACGTCCGGATGCCACAGCCGGCCGAGGGCGGTGGCCACCTTCCCGACGACGTCGAGAGCCCGATCGGCGAGGGTAGTCTCGCCGAGGCTGTTCACGAAGGAGAGTTCGAGGCCCTCGACCGGGCCATCAGAGACGAACTGGACGTAGCGGGCCTCTCCGACCCAGCAGGGCTCGGCGACCAGGCGGCGGGCGCTCACATCACCAGGCGCACTCTCCAGCGTGAGCATCATCCACTCGGACCACACCTCTCCGTCGAGGCTGGTACGGACACCAACCTGTGCGTCCTCGTACTTGCCGTCGGCGCGTCTGCCCACGGCCCCCACGAGATTGAAGTCCATGCCGGCGTCGAGGACGATGGCATCGGCAACCACGTCGGCATCCGCATGTGTGGATGAGTCGGCCCCCGTATCGGATCGCCCGGCCACCATCTGAAGATCGGTCACCGTCCGCCTTCTGTTGCGGCCGCGGCGCTGCATCTGACGGTGGGTGCACACCCGCGGGCCGCGAGCCCGGCGTGAGTGCTCCTACGGCGACATTACGGCCGCGCACCGGCTTCGGCTTCTGCCGCAGGCCGGCGTCCCCCGCCAGGGGCATCACTGCTGTCAGGACAAGGACTCCGATGACGATCCCGGCGGCTGTGAGTGTCGCGCGTCGCATTGTCACTGGCTGCCTTCCTTCCGGACTTCTGCTGTGCGGATGCCGAGCCAGTTGGCCCACGGCCCTCCCCTCAGCGCGTGCGGCGTCCCATGTCGAGGGTGAAGTAGCGCCGGCCGCTGCCTGACTTCGCCACGCCGACCCCGACGTCGCGAAAGACGGTCCGCAGAATGACCCTACGGTGGCTGGTGCTCTTCATCCAGGCGGCGACGATGGCCGTCGGCGTGGCGTGGAGCGTTCCATAGCGACCCCAGGCGATGTTCTCGCCGACGCTCCAGGAGCGGTAGCCGCCGCTCGTGTAGCCGTACCGGCGCAGACGGCTGCCGGTCGAGTCTCCATTGGCGCTGCGGTGCGTGAGCCTGTTGCGTCGCGCCAGGTCGCGGGCGTGGGCGCGAGCGGCGCGGGTCAGGTCGTACCTGACGCGCACCGGCCGCAGGCCGCGCTTTGCGCGCTGCTTGTTGACGAGGTCGATGATCCTTGCCTCGGTCGTGGTCGGCCCCTTCACTCTGAGCTCCCGTATGGGGCTCTCGCCGGTAGCGCCGGCGCCCTTGCCGGTCATCACGGCGCGGAACTGCCAGACGCGGGTGGAAGAGGTCATGCGCACCCGCTTGACGAAGACGCCGTCGCTGAGTGCGTCGGTCCTCCAGTTGGCCCAGGAGCCGCCGGAGGCCCGCCGCTTCTGGATGGCCACGGCCCCGGCAGCGTGTGTCCCGGAGGCCGTGTGCACGCTGCCGCGGAACGTGACGTAGCCATTCACGAACGTCGTCGACGTCGAAAGGCCGAGAGTGACGTCGTTGGATTCTGCCGCCTCGGCCGGCGACGAGGCCATGGCGCTCAGCGCGAGCAGCATTGCGACGGCGAGCGGGTTGCTGAGGATGAGGGCTCTCTTCACGGGCGCCTCCCGGAGGTCGTTTGCCGCGGCACGTGCGTGCGCCGCGGCCGGTCTCGGTTCGGTGTGGGGATGGGGCTGTGGGGTCGGTCCGCGACCTTCAGCGCTCGGCGGCAGCCCGGGCTGCCGATGCGCTCCCTACGACTTTCGGCGGGAGCCGGCGGTCCTCGAGGCCTGCGCGTCGGGCGACGGCGGGTCTGCCTCGGGGCGAGTACGGACCGGCCGCGCACGCAGCGACGCAGGAGCGTGAGCCGGCCTCGGTACGGAGGTAGGTGTGTATGGCACGGATGCCTCCCTCTCTGTCGCTTGCCGTGACGAGCGCGTCACGGGCCGGTCAGACCATGGGAGCTTTGGGAAACTCGAGGCGAGCCGCCGAAACGGCCCCGCGTACCGTGCAGCCTATCCACTCCCCTCCACCGATTTCCACCTGCAGTCGCCTCCCCCCGTCGCGGCGGCGCCATGCGTGTATACCAGACAGGCAACAGCGGCGGCCGGCGCGACGGCTGCGGTCGCGCCTCAGGGCTCGTGCCGACCATCGCGGAGAGACGCGCAGGACGGTGGATTCTCCGGACAATCAAGGGCGCTGGATGCCGAGGTGAGAGGCCGAAGCACAAGCGCCAACGGCCGCGTAGCAGCGCAGGCCCAACGGCTCGGAAAGAGCCAACGCGACTGGGCGACTGGGCGTCGCGCCCCATGGATGAAGGTGCTGCACGGTCCAAGGTTCTTCCCGAGTTGAGTGCGTTGAGGTCGTGTCTGCCTTCGGCAGTGCGCGCAGATTCCCCTAGGCCGAGGATGCAAAGCTATTGTTTGGTCCTTGGCTCGAATGAACAGGCGGACCGCGACAGCCCGTCGGCAGTCGCACGACAGGAAGTGCGTCCAGCCTCTGTCATCCCGCCGCTCGGTGCGGTCCAGGCCTCACCCGATTATCGTCAGGCCGCCGGCAGGTCGGGACGTCGGCGGCGGATGGGCACCGCGTGGGTGATGAGGCAGCCGAGCGCCTCCGAGGACCGCGAGAGGAGCCGCGTGGCTCGCCTTGACGGCACGGCGCCGGCCGAAGAGAGGGTGAGCACCGGCAGGCGCAGAGGCTCCGATCAGCCTCCCCTCGGCGTCGCCGCGAACAGGGCATGACGGTACACGCAGGGCCTGTCGGGCCTTGGCGGAGCCGTTCATCCCGGGGTCGTCAGCGCTCGAGCAGACAGGCGTGTACGACACATGTAGGTATCTGTAAGTCGCCGGCAAAGCTCGGCCGGGAGCGGTCGCGGCACACGTGCGGCGCCGAGGGCGTCTCTGGTAGCCTACCCGTCCGGCCCCCACGCGAAAGGCTCACCCTCCCCATGCACGATCACCTCCTCTCGCTCATCAGCCTCTCAGCGCAGGGGGAGGGGCTCAGCTTCGACCGCGCCTTCCTCAGTTGGCATCGCGAGCAGGCCGGCGTCGCCTGGACGGGCACCGTGCGGGCAGCGACAGGCGAAGGGTTGCCGAGCCCCGAGGACGAGGTCGAACTACGCGGCGAGACACTGGACGGACGCAGCATCGAGGGGCGCGCCTTCGTGCGCCGAAGTGGCGGCTCCGCTGCGGTCCTCGAACTGGAGGGACGCGGACCGCTCCTCGTGGCGGGGCGCGCGCTCTAGTTCGCGCAGTCCGCAGCGGAGCTTGCCCACGGACTCCGCGGGAGCGGATGCTCCCCGCCCGCTCGACTCGGCAAGAAGAGGACAGGACCTTGCGCTGTGAGATGGCCGATCCAGCTGGCCGGGTTTCGGCAGACGTAGCTTCCCGAAACCAGAGCGAGTGAGAGATCCCTTGGGTCGGTCTTCTGTCAGACCGACAGTCGCCGTCAGCCAGTTCCCCTGGGTCCAGGACGCGATGCGGTTGCCTGGCAATGAGACTCCACGCTGCGCGGCTTGAACGTCCGGCCTACTGGACGAGACCGTACTCGCGCAGTGCGGCCGCAGTCCGCTCGGAGAGTCGTCGCTGGTACTTGACTCGGCCTGACCCCACGAGGTGCCAGAGATCGACAAAGTCGCGGTTGTTGAGACGCACGTTGCTGACGAAATCCCATGAGCGGATGCCGAAGGCGAGACGAGCTCGGCGACTGGTCGCTGCATACCTCCTGCAAGGAGCGTCCAGCGCATGACGGATGAGCTGCCTGTTGATCGGCAGATTCACCAGCACCGGCTGCAGCCCGCTATCTTGGCACGCCACGATCAACCTCGAGAGCGCATCTCTGTTGTATGCATAGCGTCGCTTGAACACCGGATAGCGTTCTCTCTTCCATTTGCGCAGGAGCTCATGCTTCTTCGCCGAACTGCGGACGCGGCGGCTGGTGAACCGATGCTGCCGGTATGCAGAGAGCGCAGTCGAAGCCACCGGGGATGGGTTCCCACCCGGCAGCTTGGCGGAGGTGTCGGGATTCGCCCGCTCCGGCTGCGTGTAGCGGCCGAGGTTCACGCCGATCAGGACGACTGCCGGCGTGGACGGGAGCCGGCGGACGATGCTGATGCTCTGGTCGTAGCTCTGGACTGAGGTGCCGAGGTTGAAGGCGCGCACCCTCTCGCCCGTGAGCCGGCGAAGCTGTCTCGTCCAAGACCCGTCGCTCGTCGTGGCTTCGCGAGCCGCCGAGCCGCCGAGCAGGTAGACAACGGCCCGTTTGGGAGGAGATGCCTCGAGCGTCGCCAGCACGAGCTTCAGGTGCCGCCAGTCGTCACCCCCCTTGAAAGTACGCGAGGCGCTTCTGGAGCCCGCCGATGAGTCCGCTTGGGCCTGCTGCGGCAGGCCTGCGACGAGCAGGATGCCGGCGACCAGGAGCGGCAGGAAGACACAGGCTACGGCGCGCGGCGAGAGCATGGACCTTTTCATCAGTGGGGGACCTCCGTGAGTGGCCGGTTCGCACGCAGCCCCAGCATCGCCGTCCGGCAGCGCAGGACCGCCACCCTTGATCCGGCGAACTTGGGGGTGGTTTTCGTTCACAGAACGACTCGACGGCGCCGCATCCTAGCGGGGTCACCCGCGGCCGAAGCGAAGGTCGTGTTCCTCGCGAGGGTCTGCCCGGTCTTCGCTCCGGCCAAGCCGGGCCAGCTCCGCTAGGAGGGAGCCCCACTGGCACGTTAGAAACCAGAGGCCCCAGAAGACGAGTCGATTCGTTCCCCGGGGCCTCCGATGGAGGCAGGTCGGACGGAGCGACGAGGCGCGCGACGGAGGTCGGTCATGCAGGATCCCGAGGGCGGCCGGGTGGGTCGTCACCGGCTGACGCGTTCCGCGAGACACCGAGGCGGGTCCGACGCAGCACTTCGCAATACGGTCGCCGCGATCGCCGCTACGCTGATCGTCGCGACTGTGTTTGCGCTTGCCTGGTCGGCTTCGCCGGCGGCAGCGTACTCGACATGGCAGCACGACGGCGCCGTGGGCTGCGTTGTCTGCCACGGGGATGGCACGCCCACGGACGCGACCTGCGTGACGTGCCATGCGGGCTTCGAGAGCTACCCCGACGAGACCTGCTGGTCCTGCCACTATCCCGGCCAGGACACGGCGCCGTTTTCCACGGACGTCACGCCCACGCCCACGCCGACCGAGGCACCGACGGCGACGCCCACTGAGACGCCCAGCCCGACGTCCACCGCGTGGAACGTCACCCTCGGCCTCTCCGCTGACGAGGTGGCGCCGGGCACGAGGGTGACCTACTCAGGCACGGTCACGACCGCCGCCGGCGCCCCGGCCGCCGGCGCGGTCACCGTACAGAAGCGCCGCGACGGCGGCAGTTGGAGCAACTGGCGCACGGCCACCCTGGACGCGAGCGGCGCCTACGCGGTCGCGGTGCGCATGACCACCCCGGACCGGGTCTGGGAGTTCCGTGCCCACATGCCCGGCACCAGCAGCCACACCACCGGCTACAGCCCCGTGCGCACGCTGACCGTGCTGCCCCCGCCGACTTCACCCTGCAGCCAGGAATGTCACCTCTGGAACGCAGCCCAGAAGGCGTATGTGGTCCCGTTCACGCACGGCGCCAATCCGCACCTCGGCGCGACGGTGGACTGTCTCGACTGTCACGAGACGAGCCCCGGCATCGCCGATCCCGGCAAGAGTCCGCATCACAGCGGGCAGGCGACCGGATTCGCGGACTGCGGCGCCTGCCACTCCTCCCTTCAGGATCACGCCAAGAAGGTGGCGTGCACGAAGTGTCACAAGAGCGCCGCGGACTTCCATCTGTACACGGCATCGAGCCCCGGCTACACGAAGTGCGGCTCGTGCCACAAGATGAGGCACGCCCGCAAGCGGATATCGCAGAGCAAGTGCGCGTCGTGCCACAAGGGCACGTCAGGTCGTGCGGCACAGCATTCCGCCAAGGTGAAGAAGAAGTACGTCTGCGGCACCTGCCACAAGCAGAAACTGCACGCCAGGCGCGTGAGCAAGAAGGTCAAGAGCTGCCGCACCTGCCACAAGGGCAAGTACCACGCCGTGCAGCGCACGCCATTGAAGCGCGCCTGCACCAAGTGTCACCGGTCCGCCAACCACCACGCGAACGGCTTCCAGTGCACGCTGTGTCACCGGCGCGCCGTCCACTCCACCAGACCCAGCGCCATCAACTACTGAGACGCGCCTTCGGACTTTCGGCTCACGCTACGCGGCGTCACGGTCGCGGGTCCCGCTCCTGATAGAGTGGGTGAGAACGTCGTCGGAGCACGAGCCCGAACTCTTCTGACGACGCCGGCCGGAGAGTGTACCTCTGAAGGCGAGGCGGAGCGCATCGGCGCGTTGTCTTGAGGAGTAGATTCCGAGATATCGAGGTCGGAGCCCCCACGTCGGCCTGCGGCTTGCGCTGCCTGACGCGGGACATCGGCCGCCGCATCCGCGGAGACGCTCGTCTTGGTTGACGAACCCCTCTATATCCTCCTCATCAGCGTGCACGGCCTGATCCGTGCTCACGATCTCGAGCTCGGGCGGGACGCCGACACCGGCGGTCAGTCCACCTACGTCGTCGAGCTCGCGCGGGCCCTCGCCCGCCACGATGACGTCGAGCAGGTCGATCTGTTGACCCGGCTCGTCGACGATCCCGCAGTGGCGGCAGACTACGGGCGAGAAGAGGAGTTCCTGGCGGACGGAGCCCAGATCCTCCGCGTGCGCTGCGGCCCCGCGCGCCGATACGTGCACAAGGAACGACTCTGGCCGTACCTCGACCAGATGGTCGACCGCTGCCTGCATCTGTTGCGAGGGCAGCACCGTCTGCCGGACCTGATCCACAGCCACTATGCCGATGCCGGTTACGTCGGCCTGCAGCTTTCGCAACTCCTGGGGATCCCCCAAGTGCACACGGGCCACTCGCTCGGTCGCGCCAAGCGCGAGCGGCTCCTCGCCGACGGACGTAAGGGGCAGGCGATCGAGCGACAGTTCAACTTCTCCCGCCGCATCAGCGCTGAGGAAGAGGTACTGCGACACGCTTCGCTGGTCGTGGCCAGCACGCAGCAGGAGGTGGAGGAGCAGTACGGACTCTATGACGCCCACCGCCCCGAGCGGAGCATCGTCATCCCGCCCGGCATCGACACCTCTCGCTTCTCCCCGCCTGGCCGACGTGCGATCAGCCATGAGACGTCCTGCAAGGTCGATCGCTTTCTGTCTCAACCGAACAAGCCGATGATCCTCACGCTGGCCCGGCCTGAGGCGAGCAAGAACCTCAAGGGGCTTATGGACGCCTACGGAGCAGAGCCCACGCTGCAGGACATCGCCAACCTCGTCATCGTGGCCGGCACCAGAGATGACATCCAGGGGCTGGAGCCCGCCCAGCGGAGTGTCCTGCACGACCTCGTTCTGGACATCGATCGCTATGACGTCTGGGGCAAGGTGGCACTGCCGAAGAAACACTCGACGGAAGACGTACCGGAGCTCTACCGGCTGGCGGCGCGCCGGGGAGGCGTGTTCGTGAACCCATCTCTCATCGAACTCTTCGGCCTCACCTTGATCGAGGCGGCCGCCAGTGGCCTACCCGTCGTCGCCACCGAGAACGGAGGCCCACGCGATATCGTCGCCAACTGCCGCAACGGTCTACTCGTCGACCCGACGGACCCGCTCGCGCTCGCCGGGGCCCTCAAGGCAGCTCTCTCCGACAGAGGGCAATGGCAGCGCTGGGCCAGACGTGGCGTCACCGGGGTTCAGCGTCACTATAGCTGGGATGCGCACGTAGCCAGATACGTCAAGACGATTCGCCGCATTCTCTACCGCAATCGCAAGCGCCGTCGCCGCCAGCTCGCCTCCGTCGCCCGCAGCAGCCCTTCCTCGCTCGCCTTCGTACACCGACTCCTGATCACCGACATCGACGGCACGCTGATCGGTGACAGGGGAGGCCTCCAGGACCTCCTCGCCTGGATTCTTGAACACCGCGGCCCCGTCGGTTTCGGCGTCGCCACGGGCCGCTCGCCGCAGAGCGCCTCCCGGCAACTACGGAACTGGCGCGTACCGGCGCCGGACGTGGCGATCACGTCGGTCGGCACGGAGATCAGCTACGGCAGCCGGCTCATTCGCGATGCGGGATGGACCAATCACATCGGCTACCTCTGGCGCCGGGACGCAATCGCCGAGACGCTTGACGGTGTGCCCGGCCTGAGCACACAGGAGGCGGACAACCAGCGCGAGTTCAAGCTCAGCTACTACGCCTCGATCGAGGACATGCCTCCGCTGAAGGAGGTCCAGCGGCTCCTCCACCAACGGCGCCTGCACAGCCGGCTCGTGCTCAGCAAGGGAGAGACGCTCGACGTCCTCCCCATCCGCGCTTCGAAGGGCCATGCCATCCGCTACCTCGCCTACAAGTGGGGCATTCAGCTAGGCGACTTTCTGGTGGCAGGCGACTCGGGAAACGACCTGGAGATGCTCACCGGGGACACCAGGGCGGTGGTCGTCGGCAACCACAGCCCCGAGCTCGACTCGCTCCGCAATCAGGACAGCGTCTACTTCGCGGAGGGCCGCTGCGCCCGGGGCATCCTCGAGGGACTCGACCACTACGGGTTCCTAACAGGCTGCTGAAATACGCTCCCCTCTCAAGCTCAACGAGAGCCTTCCGCAGGGAAGACCCACACGGCCGCCTGGACCTGCTACCGTGCCAGGCAGGCGAGCCGGAGGAGGGCAGCGATGCGCGGAGGCGAGGAGCGGCAGGCGGGGTTCATCGTCATGACCACGCTCGAGAACGTCGTGCCGGACGACCACCCGCTGCGCGCGATCCGCGTGATGGTCGATGCAGCGCTCGAGGAGATGAGCCCCGAGCTCGAGGCCCTCTAGATGGCGAATCGGGGTTCTGCTACCCCTCAGGCGGTCGTCACCGCTCCCGCGTAGGTCACCGTCTCACCGGCGGCGACCTCCTCGGCGGAGAGGCCGAGAGTCATGTCCGTCGGTGCCGGAGGCAGCACCGTCAGCGTGCGCAGGGGGCTGTAGACGGTCGTGTGACCGGCGTTGCCCGGCATCTTGGCGCGGAACTCCCAGACCCGGTCGGGGGTGGTCATGACGACATCCAGGGCATAGGTGCCGTCGGCCTGCAGGCGGGCCGTGCGCCAGTTGATCCAGTTGCCGCCATCGCGGCGTTTCTGCACGGTCACGGTGCCGCTAGCCGGGCCGCCGGCGGCGGTCGTCGCCGCGCCCGCGTAGGTCACCGTCTCACCGGCGCCGACCTCCTCGGCTGAGAGGCCGAGAGTCACGTCCTCGGGCGCGGGCACCAGGTCGTAGCGCTTGACGAAGGCGATGGTCTTGTCCGAGAGCAGACGCTGGAACTTGGCCCGGCCGGGTTCGACGACGTGAGCGATGTCGAAGAAGTCGCGATTGGCGAACTTGGCGGCGCCGATGAAGTTGACGAAGGGGATCGAGTACTGCCTGGCAAGGGCCCTGCATCCCTGGTGGTACTTCTGGATCGGGCGGTAGAAACGCTTCTTGATGACGACCATGTTCCTGGGCAGGTCGAGTATGACCGGGTGAAGGTCGCGCTTCTTGCAGGCCCGGATCAGGCGGTCGAGCTGTCTGAGGTTGTAGGCATAGCGCTTGTTGAAGACCCCGTAGCGCCGCTGCATCCAGTCGCCGACCAGCCACCGCTTCTTGCTGAGGCTGAGGATGCGCTTCTTGCTGTAGTGGTGCTGGGAGTACGCTGTCGTCAGGGCGGGCTTCGGCGTGAGGGAGACGACCTTCGTCGTGTAGGGCGATGTGAAGCGGCCCAGGTTGACGCCGATGTACACGATGGTCGGGACGCTCGGCAAGCCTTTCACGAAGGCGACGTCCTCGTAGAACGTCTGATTGCGCGATCCGATGTTGCGGGTGGCAACGGTAAGCTCACCACGTCTCTCGACCTGCGCCGCCCAGTGGTCGTCGCTGATTGTGGCCTCACGGGCGCACGATCCTCCCATGAGCAGGACGAGGGTAGCTTCAGGGGACGTCTCGTTGACCGACGCGATCACGTCCAGGGCGTGGTACCAGTCGGACGTACCCATGAGCTGGCGCGCGCTGGAATCAAGCGCCCGCGCCGGCTCAGTCGTCCCGACCAGCCCGGCCACAGCGACAAGCGCGATTCCGAGCAACGCGAGATGGAAACGGGCGCGGAATCGCCTCAGACGCTGGTTTCTCCCTCCGGTTCCCATGCGGGTGCTAGCTTATCAGCTGCCGCGCCAGTTGCCGGCGCGCCCTGGCAGCCCGGTCCGTGTGGCCCTGGGCTCAAGCGCCGACGCGGTGCTGCAAGCCTGCTCCTGCGAGGAGGCCGAGGCGCACAGCTGCGGAAAGCCGGCGTCTTGACCCGTACCCCTGAAATCGGTCCACCCGCAATGTAAGGTTTCGCGACCGATGAGGGAGTCAGATCATGCCCAAGCAGCGTTACCGCCCAGAAGAGATCAGCCCCATGCTGCGTGAGGCTGAGGTGCTGCTCAGCCAGGGGCAGAAGGGGCCGAGGTCGTGAAGACCCTGGGCATCCGCGAGGTCACCACCGATCGTGGGTCTGCTGGAGGTCTTGAGAACGTGACTGCGGTCGAGATGGAGTTGACCCGCTTTCGTGGGCACCTGAGCATCTGGAGGCGCGAGCCTTCAGGAGGGAGTCCACATGCCACGAACACGACCACCGTATCCACCTGAGTTCCGGCTTGAGGCGGTGCGCCTGGCGCGCACGTCCGGCCAGTCGATCAACCGCACCGCGCAGGACCTCGGCGTCTGCCACGAGACCCTGCGTCACTGGGTCCGCCAGGCCGAGGTCGATGCCGGTGAGGCCGAGGGCCTGACCAGCGAGGAGCGCGAGGAGCTGCGCCGCCTGCGCAAGGAGAACCGCCTCCTGCGCGAGAGCGCGAGATCCTCAAGGCGGCGGCTTTCTTCGCGCGGGAGACCGATCAGCGGTCATGAAGTACCGCCTGATCGATGCGGAGAAGCCACACCACGCCGTCTCCCGGCTCGCCCGAACGCTCGGTGTGTCGCGCTCGGGCTACCACGCCTGGAGGCGCCGGCGACCTTCGGCGCACTCTCTGGCCGACGCCGCCCTACGTGAACGCATCGAGGCCATCCACGAGAGCTCGCGCGGCGTCTACGGCGCCCCGCGCGTGCACGCCGAGCTCGCCCTTGGGCAGGGCGTGCACGTCAGCCGCAAGCGCGTCGCGCGGCTGATGCGCGAGGCGCACCTCGCAGGTGCTTCGCGCTGCCGCCGGCGGCGCGGTGCCCGGAAGGGCGCCCCGGCTCCGGCCGCCCCCGACCGCGTCAGGCGGGTCTTCACGGCGACGGCCCCCGACGAGCTCTGGGTCGCCGACATCACCTACGTGCCGACCTGGGAGGGCTGGCTCTTCCTCGCCGTGGTGATCGACGCCTTCAGCCGCCGCTGCGTCGGCTGGTCGATGCGCAGCGACCTGCAGGCCGAGATCGTGGTCGACGCCCTGGGCATGGCCGTGACCCGGCGGCGCCCGGAGCCCGGCGTCGTGCATCACTCCGACCGCGGCAGCCAGTACGCGAGCCTCGCCTTCGGTGCCACGCTGCGCGAGAGCGGCGTCCTGGCCAGCATGGGCAGCCGCGGCGATGCCTACGATAACGCCGCCGCCGAGAGCTTCATGGCGACGATCAAGAAGGAGCTCATCTACCGCCGGACCTTCAAGAAGAGGAACGCTGCAAGGCTGGCGATCTTCGACTACATCGAGTGCTTCTACAACCCGGTCCGGCGGCACTCGACGCTCGGGAACATCAGCCCGGCAGACTACGAACTGGCCGCTGCCACAGCGACCTCATGAGGGGCTAGCATTGCTAGCCGAAACCCGTTCACGAAACTGGGGCAACTCCAACTCCAACGTGTGTCTGGACTCGATCGTGGAGATGTCCGAGCCGCCGTCAAGCCTCGAGCGAATCGAGACGATTTGCGAGGCCGCCCGGATTGGGGCCATAGAGCACGATGCCAGTCTGAAGCAGGTCGCGAAGGCACCGATCGAACTCAAGTCTGCGTCGCGTCTACTACTGGGGCACAGACCGTCTGACTAGGAAGCCAGTGGCCCTCGCTGAGCCCGCGGCGCTAGCCAGATCCTCCCAATCGCGGAGAGTGCCGCCGCATGCCGATGCGTCTCGTCGGCAGAATGTCGGCAGTCCTGCCGATTCGGAAGGAGATGGGCGCGCAGTCGAACACCAGAAAGTGCCCATATGCAGGAGAAATGATTGGAGGCGGCGAGCGGAGTCGAACCGCTGATGGAGGTTTTGCAGACCTCTGCCTTACCACTTGGCTACGCCGCCCCGGCGCAGTCCTCTCAGATGCGAAAGGCAGACGACAGAGCACATCGCCTCTGTCCTCTGCCTCGTCCCCGAGAGGGGGTTTGGAGCGGGTGAAGGGACTCGAACCCTCGACCTTCTGCATGGCAAGCAGACGCTCTAGCCAACTGAGCTACACCCGCAGCACGCGGGGATGATATCAGAGCTCCAGCGAGGGGTGCAATTCAGCGCCGTCGGGCCGTCCCAGCGCCGCGGTCAGACTTCGAGTGTTCCCCCGCGACGCCTATCGGCCAAGCCTCGCGGCGTTGGCTCCCGGCCGTCCGTCAGCGGTCTGGCGGATTCGCGGCCTGCTGCCCACACGGGGCCGAGATCACCTCACTGCGCCTTCTGCAGCAGCGGGTACCCGGCCTGCTCCCAGGCGGCGAAGCCGCCGTCGAGGTTGTACAGGTTCGTGTAGCCCTCCTGGGCCCAGACGTCGACGGCGATGCGGCTCATGCGGTCGCTGCGGCAGTAGACGACGATCTTGGCGTCCTTGTCCCGGGGCAGCTGATCGACCAGTTCGGCCGCCTGGTCGTACGGGAGGAAGAGGTCCGTCTGCTCGATCTCGCCCTCGTAGGGCACGTGCGTGTTGATGAACAGGAAGTCCTTGTTCTTGAGCATCGTCGCGAGCTCGTCCGGGCTGATGTCGGTGTAGGCCTTCGCCGAGGTGGTGGTTGAGGAGGCCGGCGATGAAGCCTGTGTGGACGTGTCGCCGCCACAAGCTGAGAGCAGCCCGGCCGCGGCCATCGTCAACACCGCCACCACGAAGAGTGGGGTCCGCAGCGCGGTCCTTCGCACGCTTGTCCGGTCGCCTCTCACGGACCGTGCATACCCTGCCGGCGGCGGTTCCGACACAAACCGAGCCCGTGACCGCTACGTCGTCGCGTCGTCGATGGCCTGGTTCACGAGCGCGTCGGCCGCCGCGTTCTGCTCGCGGCGCACGTGCTTCACGTCGACCTCGTGGAAGCGGCTGAGGAGGAGGCAGGCCTGCTGGTGCAACGGCTTCAGGCCTGCGTCCTTGACCTTGTACTGGCCGTTGACCTGACGCACCACGAGCTCGCTGTCCAGGAACACATCGAGGCGCTCGACCCCGCGGTCGAGGGCGATCTCGAGGCCGGCCAGCAGCGCTTGGTACTCGGCGACGTTGTTGGTCGCCTTGCCGATGAAGTCGGCGAGCTCCTCGACGACGTCACCGCCGGCGGAGAGAAGGCGCGCGCCGATCCCGGCAGGGCCGGGATTGCCGCGCGCGCCGCCGTCCGTGTACAGGTGAAAGCGGCCATCGTCGCGGTTCACCCCGTGGACGCCCTCGCGCGGCGCAGGCGCGGCGTCCGCCTCGACGTTCTCGTCCGGCGCCGACTCCTCGCCCCCGCGGCCCTCGGCCGTTCCGACCGCGACCGCGCTCGACTCGCTCCAGATGTGCACGGCCTCGTTGCGGAACGTCTCGATGGAGGCGGCCGTGCCGAGAGCGTCCGCCAGTCGGACCGCCCAGCGCGCCATGCCCTCCTGCTCGGTGACGCCGTGCGGAGCGTCGATCAGCGCCAAACCCTGGGCCTGCGCCGCGCGCGCATCGTGATACTTGACGTCGCCGGTGATGAGCACGTCCGCGACCTGGGCGACTCCCCGCGCGATGGCCTCGGCGCCCGAGCCGGGCAGCACGGCGACGCGGCGCACCTCGCGGTAGCCGTCGCCCGCGTAGCGCACCGACGGCAGGCGCAGCACGGCCGCGACGTCGGCGGCGAGCGCGGCCAGCGACGTCGGCGCCGGCAGCGCGCCGAGCCGGCCGAGGCCCAGCGTGGCGATCTCGTTCTCCAGCGCGATGATGTCGTAGGCCGGCTCCTCGTAGGGATGCGCAGCGACATAGGTGCTGGTGACGCGGCGGCGCAGCCGCCGCGGGAAGACGACCTCGATGCGCAGCTCGTCGACGGTCTCATCGCGACCCGACACACCGGCTGCCGGATGCGCGGTCTCGCGGCCGAAGAAGGTACCTTGCCCGCCGACCGACCAGGAGCAGTGCTCGTACTCGCCGATCACGCCGGCGCCGGCGGCGAACAGGGCCTTGCGCACGAGATCGGCGTCGTCGACCGGGACGAAGCCGACCAGCTTGAGCACGTCAGCCCTCGCCGGCGCCAGCGGCGCGACGGCCTCCAGGTCGAGCAGCTCGGCGATCACGTCGGCCATGCCTCCGCGGGCCTTGTCCAGGCTCGTGTGCGCCGCGATCACGGCGACGCCCTCCCGCGCGGCGCGCAGCGCGAGGCGCCCGGCCTCGGAGTCGTCCGAGAGCCGCTCCAGCGGGTCGAAGATCAGAGGGTGGTGGCTGACGACGACGCCGGCGCCGAGGCGTCGGGCCTCGTTTAGGACGACGTCGTCGACCTCGAGCGCGACGAGGACGACCGGCGCGGCGCCGACTGCGCCGGCCGCGCCGGGGGCCGACAGCTCGTCGCCCGGCATCCCGACCTGCAGACCCACGTGGTCCCACGGCTCGGCGAGCGCGAACGGCGCGAGATGGTCGACCGCGGCGATGACGTCACGTACCTGCATGTGGCAGATACTACCCCAGTCGCGGCCGGCCACTCCCTCGCCACCCTGCACCGCGGCTGCATCCTCACGTCGCCCCGGGGACGCCCTGCGCCTGCGTTGTAGACTCGCCGCATGGCCCGACCAGGCGGACAACGACCGGCCGCAGGGCCGGCCCTCGCGAGCGCGCCGGCGGCCGGCCCGGCGCTCCACCCCTGGCTGGTCGTCCTCGCGCTCGCACCAGGCATCGTCCTCACGCTCGCCGACGCTACGGTGATGACGATCACGGTGCAGGCGATCATCCGCCAGGTGGGCGGCTCGGTGGTCTCGGTCTCCTGGGTGATGAACGGGTACAACCTCGTGCTCACGGTGCTGTTCCTCCCCATGGGTCGGCTCGGCGACCGCTACGGCCACAAGCTCGTCTTCACACTGGGTCTGGCGCTGTTCACCGTCGCCTCGCTGCCCTGCGCCCTCGCGACCAGCGTCCCCACGCTCGTCGCCTGGCGCGTGCTGCAGGCGGTCGGCGCCGCGGCCGTGGTGCCCACGGCGCTGGCTCTGCTCCTGCAGGCGTTCCCCGAGCGCCGCCAAGGCTTCGCCGCCGGCCTGTTCGGCGCCGTCAGCTCGCTCGCCCTCGCGGTCGGCCCGGTGCTCGGCGGGACGCTCGTCTGGTACCGGGGCTGGCCGGCGGTGTTCTGGCTCAACATCCCGGTCGGGATCGCCGGCGTCATCCTCGCGCTCACGCTCACGCGAGGCCTGCGCACACCGCGCACCCGAGCGCCCCTCGACTGGCCCGGGGTCGGGCTCGTCAGCGCGGGACTCTTCTGCCTCACGCTGGCGATCATCCAGGGCAACGACTGGGGCTGGGTGTCGGTCGCCATCATCGGTCTCTTCGCCGCCGGGGTCGCCCTCCTCGTCCTCTGGGTGTGGTGGGAGCTCCGGACTCCCTCTCCCCTGTTCGACCTCCGTCTCTTCCGTGAGCGCACCTTCGCCGCGTCCGCCACCGCCGTCATGACCGTCGACACAGCGATGATGGGCACCATGTTCATGAGCGTGATCTTCATGATCGCGATGATGGATTACAGCGAGCTCAAGGCGGGGCTCGCGATCGCCACGCTCCCGCTCGCCGTGATGATCCTCACACCGCCCGCGGGCTGGCTCGCCGACCGCATCGGGCCGCGCCTGCTGGCGGTGACCGGCGCGCTGGTGACCGCCGCCGGGCTCTTCGCCCTCGGGCACCTTGCCCGTACCGATCCGGTCAGCGCCGTGGTCTGGCGGAGCGCCCTCGTCGGCGCCGGCATCGGTCTCTCCCTGCCGGCGCTGCTCGCCGCCGGGATGAGCGCCGTTCCCGGCGGCCACAAGGGCGCCGGGTCGGGGATGCTGAACACGGCGCGCCAACTCGGCTTTCTGCTCGGGGTCGCGATCCTCGTGGCGGTGTTCGCGCACACCATGGGGCAGGCCGTGAACCGCGCCGCGGACGAGGCGCAGGCGCTCACGCGGGCGCAGGACGGCATCAGCCAGCCGGTCAGAGACCGCCTGGTCAAGGAGTTCGACAAGGTGCGGACCATCGACGCGACCTCCGGCATGGATGAGATCCGCAGGGTCGCCCACCCCATCGCCGAGGACATCGGCAACAACGTCGGCTTCTTCGAGGGCATCGCCCTGCTCCAACTGAAGGGTCGCCTCGAGAACATGCTCTGGGACCAGGTCTCGGCGGCGTTCCGCTGGCCCTTCTACACGGCGGCGGTCTTCGCAGCCCTGGGCGCCCTCGCGGGCGCCTTCCTGCCGCGGCGCCTGCTGCGCCGCGAGCCGTAGGCCGCGCCGCGGCGGCGCCCGGCCTCAGTTGCCCAACTCGATTGCGCACTCGGGTACACTCTCTCCCATGGGCAGCATCAACGAGACGAGCCTCCCCGGCGTGGGCATCCGCTTCGACTTCACGACGCGCGACGGTGACCGCGTCGTCGTGGTCAATCATCGCAGCGGACGCAGCGAGCTCCTCGTGTGCAGCAAGGAGGACCCCGATGCCTGCCACGAGGTCCTGAGGCTCGCCAAGGAGGATGCGCGCTCCCTCGCCGAAGTCCTCGGACAGTCGCAGGTCACCGAGGAGGTCACCTCGATGCGTCTGTCGACGCAGGGGCTCACCATCGACTGGCTGCCGGTGCATCCGGCATCGCGCTGCGTGGGACGCTCCGTGTACGACATCGAGCATCTGGACGAGGAGGCCGCGACCATCGTCGCGATCATCCGCGACGTGACGACCATCGCGGCGCCGCCGTCCACGTTCACCCTGCAGCCCGACGACGTGACCGTGGTCATCGGCACCCCGGAGGGCGTGGAGGCGATGGCCAACCTGTTGCGCAGCTTCTGAGGACACGCTCCTCGTGCTGGCCATCCTGGCAGACGGCTCTGGCTTCCTGCTGGAAGTCGGCGCCGTCTTGCTCGTTCTGGCGGTGCTTGCGCGCCTGGCCGCCCGCACCGGCTTCTCCCCGATCCCCCTCTACCTGCTGGCGGGCCTCATCATCGGGTTCGTCGCCCCGCCGGACATCGACCCCAGGATCATCACCATCGAGTCGCAGGTCGCCGTCATGCTTCTTCTCTTCATGCTCGGCGTCGAGTACACGGCCGACGACGTGGTCCGCAGTCTGCAGAGCAGTCTCGGCCCCGGGGTCGTCGACTTCGCGCTCAACTTCCCTCCCGGCCTGCTGGTCGGACTGGTGCTCGGGTGGGGCGTCCTGCCGTCGCTGCTGCTGGGCGGCGTCACCTACATCTCGTCGTCGAGCATCGCCGCCAAGGTGCTCGACGACTTCGGTCGCCTCGGTAACCGGGAGACCCCGGCCATCCTCTCCGTGCTGGTGATGGAAGACCTCGTGATGGCTCCCTATCTGCCACTGGTGGCGGTGCTGCTCGCCGGCGGCAGCCTGCTGCGCGGGGTCGCCCTGGCCGTCGCGGCGAGCGGCCTCGCCGTAGCCGCCCTGTGGACCGCGCGGAGACACGGCCACCTCCTCAGCCGCCGGATCACGCACCCCAAGAGCGAGGTCGTCCTGCTCACCGTGGTCGGGATGCTCCTGATCGCCGGCGGGGCGGCCGAGCTGATCGGAGTGTCGGCAGGAGTCATGGCGTTTCTCGTCGGGCTGTCCCTCTCCGGCACCCTCGCGCACCGCGCCCGCGAGCTGATGAGCCCGCTGCGCGACCTCTTCGCGGCCGTGTTCTTCGTCTCGTTCGGCCTGCAGATCGACGTGCGCTCGATCCCGGGAGTGCTGGGCGTCGCCGCCGTCCTCTGGGTCGTGACGGCGGGGACGAAGCTCGTCACCGGATGGATCGCCGCGCGCCGCATCAGCGCCGTGGCGGGACGCCTGCGGGCGGGCACGGCGCTCGTCGCGCGCGGCGAGTTCTCCATCGTCATCGCCGGCCTCGGCGTCGCCGCCGGGACGGAGTCCCTGCTGGCGCCGCTCGCCGCCACCTACGTCCTCCTGACGGCGGTGAGCGGTCCGCTACTCACCCGCTACGCCGACGTGGCCGGCCTGCGGCTGGCACGCGGGGCGCCGCCCCGCCCGTGACGGAGAGCCGCGGCGCCTGTGCCGCACCACTCGTCGCCCGGTCACGCCGCGCGACGCCCCGCGTATACTCTCCCCGTGCCCGCCCAGGAACTCATAGCCCGGCTTCCCGCAAGCGTCCAGGCGCACCTCGCCAACGTCGCCGACAATCTCCAGCTGGTGGCCGACCTCGGCTACTGTGATGCGGCGCTCGCCGTACCCGACGCCCACGGCGAGCTCGTCACCCTCGTCGACGCCCGCCCGAGCACTGCCGCCGACCCGATCACGGCCACCCGCGTCGGCCGCAGCCTGACGCACTCCGGCGAGCCCGAGGCATACGACGCCGTCGCGGGAGCCACGCCCGTCCTGGGGACGAGCCGACGGCTGCACGGCGCCGTCACCGGCTCCATCGATGCCTACCCCCTCGGCGCCCCTCGCCCCTACGCGGTCCTCCTGCGCACCTACGGGGAGCAGATCGAGACCACGGCCAGCCGCATGGAGACCGCCTTCATCGATGCCACGCGCGACCTCATGCAGACGCTGCGCGCCGGGCCGCTGCTCGACGCGCGCGACAAGCGACCGTTCTCCACAGAGCGCCGCGCGGGCGACGGCGTGCTGCGCGTGAGCCCGCGCGGAGACATCATGTACGCATCGCCGAACGCCGTCAGCATCATGCGGGACGCGGGCGTCGAGGGCCGGGTGACCGGGATGCGCGCCTCGGAACTGCCGGGCGGCGCGCTGGGCATCTCCCCCATGCTTGGTACCTCAGGAGGCCTCGCCACCGAGCTCGAGATCGGCGGCAGGACGCTTCTCTACCGCTCGATCGCCCTCACCTCCGGCGCGCTGGTGCTGGTCGAGGACCTCACGGAGGCGCGACGCCGGGAGCGCGAGCTGGGCGTCAAGGAAGCGACCATCCGCGAGGTCCACCACCGCGTCAAGAACAACCTTCAGACGATCGCGTCGCTGCTGCGGATGCAGGCTCGACGCAGTAGCAACGAGGACGTCAGGCGCGCGCTGTCGGAGGCCGTCGAGCGCGCCGCCTCCATGGCGACCGTCCACGACATGCTCGCGCACTCAGCGGAGGAGCACGTCGACTTCGCCGAGGTGGCGCGACGCGTGGTCGGCCTGGTGCGCAGCAGCGTGGTAGGCGACGACCCGCGCTTCGCCGTGCGCATCTCGGGCGTCACCGGGCACATCGACGCGGGGCCGGCGACTTCCCTCGCCCTGGCGCTCACCGAGTTGGTCCACAACTCCCTCGAGCACGCGTTCGGCCCCTGCGACCGCGGCACCGTTTCCGTGGACCTGAACCGGGACCAGGAGGGCCTCATGATGATCGTCCGGGACGACGGACGCGGGCTGCCCCCGGGCTTCGATCCGGCCACGGCGACTGGCCTGGGGCTCTCGATCGTGCGCACGCTGGTGGAGGAGGACCTGGGGGGAACACTCTCGTTGACAGACGGCGAGGGAGCGGGGATCGCGATCCGCGTGCCTCTCGAATCCGGGCGGGGCCGTCGATGAGCAGGAGGAGGTGTGGCGCGTGCGCGTGCTGATCGCCGAAGATGAGGCGCTGATCCGCATGGACCTGCGTGAGATGCTCGAGGAAGACGGCCATCAGGTCGTCGCGGAAGCCCGCGACGGAGCGGAGGCGGTGACGCTTGCCCGGGCGGAAAGGCCGGACATCGTGTTCATGGACGTGAAGATGCCGAACATGAGCGGCATCGAGGCGGCGGCGGCGATCAGCGCCGAGTCGCTCGCGCCCGTCGTCATGGTCACGGCCTACTCGCAGGCGGGGCTGGTCGAGCAGGCAGCCCGAGTCGGCGCCATGGGCTACGTCGTCAAGCCGTTCTCCCGCAACGACATCGTCCCGGCGATGCAGGTCGCGGTCAGCCGCTACGCCGAGATGCGCCTGCTTACCCAGCAGGTCGGAGACCTCGAGGAGCGCCTGGAGACGCGCAAGCTGCTCGACCGGGCGAAGGGGCTGCTGATGAGCGGCGGAGTCAGCGAACCGGAGGCGTTCCACCGCCTGCAGAAGCTGGCGATGGACAAGCGCAAGTCGCTGCGCGAGGTGGCGGAGGCGATCATCACCGCTCACGAGGCGATGGAGTAGCGCGCGCGGGAACGGGGTGTAGGCAGCGCCGCGCTCACGTGGTATCCTGACTCACGGCACAACGGTGTGCCGCTTACATGCGACGCGGAGCAATGACGCTCTTCGGCCTAGCTGGCCGGGGAGCTTTTTTCGTGTCCGGCAGAGCGGCCCATCGTCGTGCCGCTCACCCGAATCGGAGCAACGGTGCTCCCCGGCTGCCGCGCGGCCGGGGAGCTTTTCGTATCTGGCAAGCGGAACGGAGAAGGCCGCGAAGACATGAGAGACTACGCGATGTTCTGGGGATGCACCATCCCTGCGCGCTTCCCGTCGATCGAGAAGGCGACCCGGCTCGTCCTGGACGATCTCGGCGTGCACATCAGCGAGCTCGACGGACACACCTGCTGTCCCGAAGGCACGCTCGTCAAGGCCATCGACCCCGGTGCCTATCACCTGGCGGCGGCGCGCAACCTCGCCATCGTCGGTCGCTCCGGACTCGACCTGCTCACGCCGTGCAACGGGTGCTACTCCACCTTCAAGGAGACCCAGCGGCATCTCGGCGCCGAGGCCGCAGAGCGTGACGAGATCGACCGGCGCCTGGCCACCGAGGACCTGGCCTGGGCGCCCGACCTGCAGGTCCTGCATCTCGCAGAGTGGCTTGCCGACGTCGAGGGCGGAGCGGCCGTGGCCCGCCGTGCCGTGCGCAGCCTCTCGGGAATGCGTGTGGCGGTGCACTACGGATGCCACTTGCTGCGACCGCAGCCGGCGGTCAGCTGGGACGACCCTCTGGAACCGGCCAAGCTCGAGACGCTCGTCGCAGCCCTTGGCGCCCGCGTCGTCGACTACCCGACCAAGATGCAGTGCTGCGGCGGCGCCCTCGACCGCGTAGGCCGGCGCGACGCCTCACTGACCATGGCCCTCGACAAGCTGCGCGAACTGGAGGAGCGCGAGGTAGACGCCATGATCGTGGCTTGCCCCAGCTGCTTCCAGCAGTTCGACCTCAACCAGGCGGCGCTGCGCCGGGCAGGCGAGGCGATCGATGTGCCCGTGCTCTACCTGTCCGAGCTTCTCGCGCTGTGCTACGGGCACGACGCGGAGGAGATCGGGCTGGGCCTGCATCGCGTCTCGGTGGATCGCTTCCTCAGCACGTGGGACGAACGGGAGGCGGGCCGCGACAGAGCGCGCGAGTCGTTCGACCTGCGGCTCCTCGAAGAATGCGACTCCTGTGGCGCCTGCCGCCAGGATTGTCCCGTGGCCCAGGTGGACTCCGAGTTCCAGCCCAACGAGATCGTCGCTCGCATCCTCGACGGCGACATCGACGGCGTGCTGGCGGACGGGCAGGCATGGAAGTGCCTCGAATGCTTCACCTGCCTCGAGCTCTGTCCTTCGCGCATCGGACTGGCCGGGACGCTCCGTGTGCTCAAGGAGCAGGCCTCCGCCCAGGGCGGCCAGCCCGACTCCGTGCGCCAGGCCTACGAGTCGTTCGAGCAGGACGGCGTACTCGGCAAGCCACGCGAAGCCGCGCGCAGCAAGCTGGGGCTGCCGCCGCTGCCCGCCGCCGGCGGAGGAGCACTCGCGCGCATGCTCGCCAGCGACCCGACGACCACCGGCGGCGCATGCGGCGACCGTGACCTACGCGTCGCCGCTTCGACCGCCGCTTCCGAGGAGCCCGAATGAGCGCCGAACCGCTGCTCGAACGCATGACCTCGTCCCTACCGGTCGGCGGCGCCGGCCGGCTGCCCGGAGAGCGGCCGGCCTATCGCGAGGAGGCCTCGTTCAAGATCCACGGCGGCTGCGGCCTCATGGGCATCTGCGACGAGTCCGGGACGCGCATGAACGGCGAGGCCGCCATTCGCGCGATGGCCGCGCAGCGCGATCGCGGCAACGGCCTGGGCGGCGGCTTTGCCGGCTACGGCATCTACCCCGACTTCGCCGATCACTACTGCTTCCACCTCATCTATCACGATGAGCAAGCACGACTCGAGACCGAGGCCGTCATCAAGAAGGCGTTCACCACCGACGAGGCTGAGCCGATCCCGCGGCGGCACGTCGACGGCATCGTCGACCCGCCGCTGGTCTGGCGCTACTTCCTCATGCCGCACCGGCGCAAGGTCGAGGCCATCGGGCTGCCGGTCGACGACATTGTCGTGAACACGGTCATGGGCATCAACGCCGGCGTGGACGGCGCCTTCGTCGCCTCCTCGGGCAAGAACATGGGCGCCTTCAAGGGCGTCGGCTACCCGGAGGAGATCGCGGAGTTCTTCCGCCTGGAGGAGTACGAGGGGCACACCTGGCTCGGCCACAACCGGTTCCCCACCAACACCCCGGGCTGGTGGGGCGGAGCCCACCCGTTCTCCCTCCTCGACTGGGCCGTGGTCCACAACGGCGAGCTCTCCAGCTACGGCATCAACCGCCGCTACCTCGAGCAGTTCGGGTATCGCTGCGCCCTCGGCACCGACACCGAGGTCGCCGCCTATCTCTTCGACCTGCTTCTGCGCCGCCACCACCTGCCGCTCGAGCTGGCCTGTTCCGTGCTCGCAAGCCCGCTGTGGAGCGAGATCGACCGCATGGCCGACGACGAACGTGAGCTGGCCAAGACGCTACGCGAGGTGTACGGGCCCGCCATGTTGAACGGTCCCTTCGCCATCGTCCTCGGGTTCGACGGCGGCATGGTGGCCCTCAACGACCGCATCAAACTGCGCCCTCTCGTGGCTGCGCGTCAGGGCTCGATCCTCATGGTCGCGTCCGAGGAGAGCGTCCTTCACGAGGTCCTGGACGCCCCGCAGCGGGTCTGGTCGCCACGCGCCGGCGAGCCCGTCATCGCGCGCGTGCGCGGCGCCGGCGAAGTCGGCAGGGCCGTCATGGGGGCGCCGGCCGCCATGGAGGCACGCTGATGGCCACCATGCACATGGTGCAGCCCGATTTCCGCGTCCGCATCGACGACGGGCTCTGCCAGCGCTGTGGACGCTGCGCGCAACAGTGTGGCTGGGGCGTGTACACGTTCGACGAGCGACCCCTGCCCGATCATGGCGCCTGCCGGGCGTGCCACCGCTGCGTCACGCACTGCCCCGCACAGGCGATCACCATCGAGGAGAGCCCGCTCGCGTTCCGCGACAACCCGTCGTGGACGGCCGACCTCCGCAAGGCCGCCTGGCGACAGGCAGAGACGGGCGGCGTGCTGCTCACCGGCATGGGCAACGACAGGCCCTACCTCAACGTCTTCGACCATCTGGTTCTGGACGCATGCCAGGTCACCAACCCGTCGATCGACCCGCTGCGCGAGCCGATGGAGCTCCGCACCTACCTGGGCAGCAAGCCGGACACGGTCGCGGTCGACACCGGGCCCGGGGGCTTCAAGCTGAAGCGCGACGACGGCTTCGCCGCCGGGATCCGGCTGGACACCCCCGTGGTGTTCGCGCCCATGAGTTACGGGTCGGTGTCGCTCAACGTGCACAAGGCGCTGGCGATGGCCGCGCAGCGGCTGGGCATCCTCATGAACACGGGTGAGGGCGGGCTCCACGCCGACCTGTACCCCTACGAGAGCAACGTCATCGTGCAGGTCGCCTCGGGGCGCTTCGGGGTCAACTCCGACTATCTCAACCGGGGCGCGGCCGTGGAGATCAAGATCGGCCAAGGCGCCAAACCCGGCATTGGCGGCCACCTGCCCGGCGAGAAGGCAGACCGCGACATAGCGAGCACGCGCATGATCCCGCAGGGCTCCGACGCCATCTCCCCCGCCCCACACCACGACATCTACTCCATCGAGGACCTCCGCCAGCTCATCTACTCGATCAAGGAGGCGACCGACTACAAGCCCGTGGGCGTCAAGATCGCGGCGGTGCACAACGTCGCCGCAATCGCGTCGGGAATCGTGCGCGCCGGCGCCGATTACGTATACATCGACGGATTCCGCGGAGGGACGGGCGCGGCGCCGCAGGTGATCCGCGACCACGTCGGCATCCCGCTGGAGATCGCCGTCGCCGTCGTCGACCAGCGCCTGAGGGACGAGGGCATCCGCCAGCGCGCCTCGATCATCGCCGCCGGCTCGATCCGCTCCTCCGCGGACCTCGCCAAGGCGATAGCGCTCGGCGCGGACGCCGTCGCGATCGGCTCTGCGGCACTCATCGCCCTCGGTTGCCATCTCTGCCAGGGCTGTCACACAGGCAGTTGCAGCTGGGGTCTCACGACACACAAGCCAGAGCTCACGCGTCGTCTCGATCCAGACTGGGGGGCGGAGCGCCTCGTCAACCTGGTGTCCGCCTGGAGCCACGAGCTGCAGGAGGTCCTCGGCGCCCTCGGCGTCAATGCGGTCGAGTCGTTGCGAGGCAGCCGCGAACGTCTGCGCGGCGTGGGCCTGGACGCGCAAACCTGCGAGATCATCGGCGTCAAGCCGGCCGGTCTGTAAGAGGGAGATGCATGATGCCCGCCACCACCGCCTTCAGTGAGCAGTACGGCCAGAGCGTGGACGTACCGGCCAGCGTGCGCGCCGGAGAAGTCGCCACCATCGACTGCAAGGGCGTGTACTACCGCGCCGTCAACGATGCCGTGCGAGCCGCGATCGCGGCTGGAGCCACCACGGTCCACCTGCTCAACGTCAACGGCCAGCGCTACATCGGCAACGGACTTCATGGTGAGGGCGTGCGCATCGAGGTCATCGGCACACCCGGTCAGGCGCTCGCGATGTTCATGGACGGCCCGACCGTCGAGGTGTACGGCAACGCCCAGGATGGCGTCGGCAATACGATGAACAGCGGCCAGGTGGTCGTGCACGGCAGTGTCGGCGACGTGCTCGGCTACGGCATGCGACGGGGGCGCATCTTCGTGGAGGGCGACGTGGGTTACCGCGCCGGCATCCACATGAAGGCGGACGAGGGGCAGGCGCCCGTCATCGTCTGCGGCGGCAAGGCCCGCGACTATTTCGGCGAGTACATGGCCGGTGGGTTGCTCGTGCTGCTCGGCATGCTCTCGAGCGCCGACGGCCCCGTGGTGGGCGGACACGTCGGGGCCGGCATGCACGGCGGCGAGATCTTCATACGCGGAGAGGTGGACGACTGGTGCTGCGGCAGCGAGGTCAGCAAGAACCTCGCCACGGACGCGGAGAAGGCCGGGCTGCGCCCCGCTCTGGCCGACTACTGCCGCACGTTCGGTCTGAGCCTCGACGAGGTGCTGTCGGCGCCGTTCACGCGCATCGCCCCCACGGGGTCGCGGCCCTACGCGCGTCTGTACACCTACATGTGAGTGGCGAGGCGACGGATCGGCCTGCGCGCGCGGGACTCCCTTGCCGCCGTTCCGGGTACATGGTAGTCTGCGTGCGGCACAACGGCGTGCCGAACACAGCAGAGAGCAATGGCGCTCTCCGGTCCTTTGCGACCGGGGAGCTTTTTTGTTGTCCAAGTGGCCTGACAGCAGGCCCGGCAGGAGCGGGCCGCGAGAATCGAGGAGCGCTATGACCACCAGTGGCTACAACCCCACCGCGATGCCCGGTCCGGAGACGCGCTACTTCCCACGCATCCCCGACTTCACGCCGCCGCAGAGCGACGGCGTCGCGACAGACGACTCCCAGGCGGAAGGCGACTGAGGTTTCCACGGCCTCGGCCGGCGCGTGCGCAAGCCCGCGCCGCTGCGCAATGACCGCCGCGAGGGCGGGGCCGGGAGGCCCCGCCCTCTTTTTGTGAGGCCCCGCCCTCTTTTTGTCGCTGCCGCTCTTGGCCGTGGGCCCCGGCACCTGAGGCGCGGAGAGGAGAGCCGCGACAGGGCGCGACGGTCGCGCCTGGTCAGCCGCTCGATGTAGCGCGCTCCGCATCGCGCCCCGGGCGGGGACGCTCACCTGCGCCGCGCCGGCCTCCCGGCACGCAGCCGTCCCTCAGCCGGCGACGGTCGCGATGGACTCCTCCAGCAGGGTCAGTCCCCGGTCCAGTTCATCGCGGGTGATCGTCAGCGCCGGGAACACGCGGATGCCGCTGCCCTGCGTCTGGCGCACGAAGACGCCGCGCCGCAGGCACTCGGCGGCGACCGCCCCCGCGGTGGCCTCGCCGCGGAACTCCACGAGCAGCAGCAGGCCGGCGCCGCGGGCGCCGGCGACGGCAGCGGGGAAGCGCTCGCCCCAGGAGCTCATGCGGGCCAGCGCCGCGGTGCCCAGTTCGCCGACGTGCGCCGCCACCTCCTCTTCGATCAGATGGCGGATGACCGCGTCGGCGACGGCGCAGGCAAGGGGGTTGCCGCAGTAGGTGCCGCCGTGGTCGCCCGCCTCCAGCCGTCCGGCGACAGCCTCGGTCATGGCGAAGGCGCCGAGCGGGAAGCCGCCGGCGATGCCCTTGGCCATGGTGAGGAAGTCGACCTCCGCCCCCGCGGCGGCCGTGGCGAACAGCGGTCCCGTGCGGCAGAAGCCTGTCTGCACCTCGTCGACGATGAGCAGCGAGCCGTTGGTGCGACAGAGGCGCGAGAGCTCGCGCAGGTAGCCGGGAGAGGGGATGCGCACACCGCCCTCGCCCTGGACCGGCTCGACGATCATCGCCGCCACGTCGTCGTCGAGCGCCGCCTCCACCGCGTCGGTCCTGCCGTAGGGCACGAACCGGTAGCCCGGCATCTGGGGGCGGAACTTGTCGCGGTGCTTCGCCTGCCCAGTGGCCGAGACCATGCTGATCGTGCGGCCATGGAAGCTGCCGTCGGTGGCGATGACCTCGGTACGGCCGGTCGCCTTGCGCGCCAGCTTGACCGCCGCGTCGTTGGCCTCGGCGCCGCTGTTGGTGAAGAAGACACGCGTGAGGCCGGTCGGCAGGATGCCGGCGAGGAGCTCGAGCAGCCGCGCCCGCGCCGGAGAGTACGTCAGTCCCGAGTCGGGGTTCTGGATGATGCGCGCGCCCTGCTCCGTCAGCGCGCGCACGATGGCCGGATGGGCGTGACCGATGGAGGTGACGCCCCAGCCGGCGGTGAGATCCAGATACCGCCGGCCGTCCTCGTCCCACACCCACACCCCCTCGCCGCGCGCGATAGAGATGGGCGTCTTGGCGAAGAACGGCGGCATGTGCGCGTTCTCGACGGCGATGGTCTCGGCGGTGCCCATGATCTCCTCTGTGCGCGGGGGTGGCCCGGCCGGGCTCCTCTGCGCGAGCCGGTCTCCGGCTCGCCGGCGGCCCGGCCGACTCTGCCCCTCCATTGTCCCACGCGCGCCCGCGCGAACGAAGGGGGAAGCTTCGCCTCATCCAAACGTCGGGGGCGCCGGGGCTCCCGCCCCGGCGCCCCCGAAGAAGAGCGTCTCTCGACTCCTACCGGCTCACTCCGGCGGCACTTCGAGGAAGGCGTAGTTGACGTCGATGCCCTTGCCCTTGTTGTAGGCGCGGCCGATCCAGTAGCCGACCAGGCAGACGAGGAAGATGCCGGCCACCACGATGTAGGGCTTGGTCCCCGTGAGGCCGTAGGCCGAGTTCGTGAGGAACGCGATCAAGGCAAGCAGGCCGAAGACGAAGCCGATCACGCCGAAGAGCGTCACCAGCGGGAAGCCGCCGATCGTGTACTTGGCGCCCGGTGAAGCCTCGTACAGAGCCCGGGCGCGGTACGGCAGCAGCGCCGCCGCAAGGCAGCTGATCACGAACACGTACCCGCAGGCCAGCGTGACGCCCAGCGTCATGCTGTACCACCAGCCCACGTAGTTGTAGCCGATGATGACGAGAGCGCCCAGCACGAAGTAGAGCAGATGGGCGTTCACCGGCGAGCGGAAGCGCGGGTTGACCTTGGAGATCCAGGCGGGCAGCGTGCGGTCGAGCGACATGCCGACCATGACACGTGTCATACCGATGTAGCAGTTACAGGTGATCTGCAGGGACGCGAGCATGAAGCACACGGCCACGAGGATCGTGATGAACCAGTTGTTCGAGATCACGATCGCGAACATGCCCGGGAAGGGCAGGACGCTGCCGATACCGTCACCGGAGGCACTCACCCCGTAGTAGTAGGAGTGCGAGACGGCGTTGAAGAAGGCGGTGCCGACGGCCCTCTCCTCGGCCCAGGCGATCAGCGCCAGGCTGCAGCCCATGGCGATCATCGAGCCGACGATGATGAACATCTGGTTCTTGAACACGCGGGCGCCTTTGATCTCCCCGCCCTGCTCCACGCTGTACGTGGCCCACTGCAGGCTCGTCCAGACGATGGGGATGGCAAGGAAGGTCGCGCCGAGCGCGAACTTCGGCAGCAGGTTGACGCCGGCGCCCTTCACGTCCGAGAGCAACCACTGGTAGTAGTCCTGGCGGCCGTCGACCACGCTGGCGAAGTGGTTGATGTCCACGGCGAACTGCGCCGGGTTGGTGCGCAGGAACTGCACCAGCAGGATCACCATGAGGATGCCGGTGGCGGCGAACATGAAGTACTGCAGGCGCACGTAGTTCTTGAAACCCGTGACCAGCAGAATCGCCATGAGCGCCGCGCCGATGATGCTGATGGTGACGACGCCGGCCGCGGACTGGCACCACACGGCGGCGTCGATGAGGCTCTGGTTGTCCCAGTTCACGCCGAGCCCCATGAGCAGCGGCGCGACGCCGAGGGTGGCGAGCAGCCAGCCGGCCAGCGCGACCCACTGCAGGATCCAGACGACGAACCCGCTCATCACGACCGGGAAGCCGATGGCGCCGCCGAGCACGCGGCTCTGGAAGACGTAGTCGCCGCCGGAGCGCGGCATCGCGGTCGCCATCCACACGTACGCGAGCGCGATCGGCAGCTCCAGCAGGATGGCGATGAGGCAGGCCTTCCACACGGACACGCCCGGGAACGCCGCCGGCGCCCAGACGAAGGTCCACGGGAAGATCACGCCCATGGTCAGGAAGTTGTACATGAAGGCCGACCAAGGTGACATCACCCTGGACAGCCCCGAGGCCTTGCGGCTGAAGACCTCCGGCTTTGCTGCGGTTGTGGCCATCTTCTCCCCCTGTGTCAGTCTCGAGTGGCTTGTGACAGATGCGTCTGCGCCGCCGGCGGCAGCGGCTTTACCCCGACGTCATCTGGTAACCGACGATCTTGCCCGGCTCAAGTGTCAGGATGCACCCCCTCAGGACCCCCTCGCCGTACTCGCTGCCCGGATTGACCACGGTGGTGCGCTTGATCTTGACCAGACCTCGCGCTTCGTGGATGTGCCCGCAGAGTTGAAGCAACGGCTGATGGCGCTCGACCGCATCGCGGACCGCGTGGCTGCCGGCCGGCGCCGACTGGGCCACGCCGGCGACGACGATCGGCGCCGGCGGGTCCGTCGTCCAGTCGAGCTTGGGACAATCGTCGAGCGTGGAGTCGTAGGGCGGCACGTGGAAGTTGAAGATCGCGCTCGTGAAGTCGTCGATCCCCTGCACGGCCTCCGCGAGGTGTTTCGCCAGGGTCTCTTCGTCCGTCTCCCGCGGCGTGTCCCACGGCGTCGGGTTGCTGAAGCCGCAGTTGGCCATGGGAAACGTCTCGTTGAGGGTGACGATGCGGCCCTCGCAGTTGATCACGTGCTCGCTCTGGACCTCCTCGAGCGTGTCGATGAGCTCCTGCGGGTCGTCGTTGCCGCCGGTCATGTAGCAGATGATGTCGGTGCCGGCGAGGCGCTCGTCCGCCAGAGCGATCCAGCGCTCGAGGCGCGCGTGCGCCTCGCGTTTGAAGGCCGCGTCTACCAGGCTCTGGTCGTCCTGCATGGCGCGGATCTCGTCCTCGCCGACGATCACGTAGTAGAAGCCGAGGGTCTCGATGCGCTCCTTCATGCCTCCGAGCTCGTCATCGCCGTCCAGCTTGAAGTGCTCCTCCTGGAGCGTCACCCGGTAGTGGCCGCCGCCCTCGTTGACGATGGGCACGAGGAACTTGCCCTCGATGTCGCCGCCCATGATCAGGTGGTCGACCTTGTAGAACTTGGCGCCGTTGATGAACTTGCGGTACGTGCGCTCAGAGCCGTGCACGTCGGTGGCGAAGAAGATCCGCATGCGTTTGCCGGCGGATCCTCCCTTCTTGCTAAAGAGTCCCATGCGTCAGCTGCCTCCGCCTCAGTCGATCTCTTTGTACCACTTGACTTTGTCGCCCACCCTGGCGCGCAGCTTCCAGCGCGTGCCCTTCGGGTAGTCGTCCATGGCGCTCAGGAGCTCGGCCACCCGCTGGGAGACGATCTGCTTGTCCTCCTCCTCGAGGTCGAGGTGCGGAAGGTAGTCGCGCACCTTGTCGAGGTTCATGCTGGTGGTGCGCCACAGGCCCCACTCACCGGCGCACAGCTTGGCCACGCGCGCCGAGTTGATGTGGTCCTCGTCATCGCCGCAGATCTCATGCTCTCGCAGCAGCATGATCGTGTCGATGATGTCCTTCTCGTTGATCTTCACGATCTGCATCTTCTCGAGCAGCAACTCCGCCAGCGGGATCGTCGGGGAGTCGACCTCGAGGCGTCCCTTCCAGGGGATGGGGTGACAGAAGTCGAGCTTGTCCATGAACACGTCGACGTGGATGTGATTCGTGGGGTTGTTGAAGATCAGGCGGCCGCCCTCGGCGTGGAAGGCGTTGATCTCGAGGTCCTCCTCGTAGCCGATCGAGACGAAGAACTTGCGGATCGCGTCGTTCTGTTTGCCGTAACCGGCGAAATCGATGTCCGTGTAGACGCGGTTCAGCTTCTCCTGGATGTAGCCGAACTGCGGGCAGTGGTGCCAGAACGCCAGCGCTCCGATGATGCGCAGGTGGACGCCCTGCTCCTCCCCGGCGGTGACGACGCGAAGCGCCTCCGCCTGGAACTGGCGGGCCAGCTCCGGGTCGACCTTGCCCATGCCGACATCGGGGCCCATCTCACCGGCAGGCCGGGTCATCTCATCGCTCATCAGCTGCTCCCGTCTCTCTAGACCGTTTCGAGCCACGACGGGAACTCGGGCCGTGCCGCGTTCGCGTGGAAGCGCGCCACCCGGTTCATGCCGTACTCGTAGAAGTCGAAGTCGATCTTTGAAAGGCGCACCTGGATCATCGCCCAGATGCTCCACCACAGGTCGGCGACGAGCTTGTGCAGCATCATCCTCGCGAACCGGTCCTCACGGAAGGAGCCGCAGTACCGTGTGATGATGAGGCGTTCCTCGTCGTCGGACAAAGGATGCTCGACGCAGAAGTCGCCGAGGTCGAAGTACGGATCGGCCATGCCGCCGTACTCCCAGTCGATCACCCACATCGTGCCGCCGGGCTCCAGGATGAAGTTCTCCGAGAGCAGGTCACAGTGGCAGGCGGCAGGGCGCGGCACGTCGCGCTTCATCGCCCGCTCGATGCTGTCGCCGAGGCCGCGCATCCAGTCCATGTCCTCCGGCATCGGCGCATCGACGCCCCGTGCCATGTCCATGTACTCGCGGATCATGTCGAAGACCTGGATCTCGTTGGCGAACGTCGCCTTCTCGTGGTAGGCGCGCACGACGTCGACGACCTTCTCCAGCCGATCGGGGTGGCCGGCGAGGTCCTCGGGATGCATCGTCTCGCCGGTGATGAACGGCACCACGGTGCACATCTCCGGCTCGAGCGTGTAGAGGATCGGCGGCGTCACGCCCGCCTCGGCCGCCGCGATGTGATTGCGGTGCTCGCGGTCGCGGTCGATGAAGTAGTCGGTGCCTTGGCCCGGGATGCGCATGACGTACTTGCCGCCCCAGGGCAGCTCGCGGCGGCCGGTGACGGTGACGACGAAGTTGTGGTTGGTGATGCCGCCGCCCAGAGTCTCGACCTTCACCTCGAGGCCGTTCCAGTCCGGGATGCGTGCGATCGCCGCCTCCGGCGTCAGATGCTCGACCGATGCCACCTCATCCACCCTTTCGTCATCGTTGGGACAGTCACGACGGGACCACCTCGCACTGCGGCCCGGCGCGCTGGATCTGCTTCACGATCGCCGGGTCGATGCCGTCGTCGACGAGGACCACGTCGATCTGGTCGAGCGGACAGATGACCAGCGGGGCGACCAGCCCGATCTTGCTCGAGTCCGCCAGCACGACCACCTCGCCGCGCGTGCGGCGGATCATCGCCAGCTCGATCGTCGCCGCGGCCATACTGGGCGTGGTGAGGCCGGCGCGCACGTCCAGGCCGTCGGCGCCGAGGAACGCCTTGTCGGCGTAGACCTGATTGATCATGTCGAGTGGCCAGGTGCCCTCGACGGCGTCGAGTTGCGGCCGGTACAGACCGCCGAGGAACAGGACCTCGATGCTGAGGCCGCGCGCCTCCGCCGCCACTGCCAGACTGTGCGTGACCACGCGCGCCTCCAGCTTGGGGTCCACGTGGCGCAGGATGTTCACGACGGTGGTGCCAGAGCCGAAGAAGACGGTGTCCTGCGGCTCGATCATCTCGGCGGCCGCGGCGGCGATGGCGTCCTTCTCCGCGGCGTTGGCGACGACCGCCTCTTCCCAGCGCTGCTCCGCCGTCACCCGCTTCTTGACGACGGCGCCGCCGTAGGTGCGGTCGAGCACGCCCTCCTGCTCCAGCAGCAGCAGGTCGCGGCGGATGGTGATCTCCGAGACGCCGAGGTCCTCACTGAGCGCCGGCACGCGGACCGCGCGCTGATCCTTAAGGGCCGAGACGATGCGCGCGCGGCGCTCTGCGGGCAGCATCTCTCGCGGCGCCGGTGTGGCCACCTGGTCCCCCTTCGGAGTCTTACGTCTACGCGCCATCAATCATCAACAATCACGACCGTTCAAAGATGATCGCATCCTACGGCCGAACGATCCGCTGTCAAGAGCCCAAACAAATCCTTTACTGACCGATCATGAGTGCGCTGCACACATGGATGAATGATGTTGAACGGCTTGCCGTCGCCGGACGGCTGCCGTCTGCGAGGTGGTCGACGTCCTCGCCCCAGTCGTCGGCATCTCCCCTGCGAGTTCGGCTGACGTCGCGCGTCGACGCTGTAACACTCCGTTCCCGGGGCAGAGTAGGCACATGACGGCGACACACCGCACCCGGGTACTCATCGTGGACGACCATCAGATGGTCCGTGAAGGACTCAAACTCCTTCTGGCGAACGCCCTCGACCTCGAGGTGGTGGGCGAAGCGGCGAACGGCAGCGAGGCCCAAGGGCTGGTGCGCACCCTCGAGCCCGAGGTCGTGCTGATGGATCTTTCGATGCCCGTGATGGACGGAGCCGAGGCGACGGCGCGCATCCGCGAAGAGGCGCCCTCCGTGCAGGTGGTCGTGCTCACGGCTGATAGCGGGAACCCGCTTGTCGAGCCGGCGCTCGAGAGTGGGGCGATCAGCTGCGTGCTCAAGGACGCGAGCGCCGAGAGCCTGGCGCAGGCGTTACGGGATGCGGCGCACGGCAAGGGTAGCGTGGACGGCGCCGCTCTGGCGACCATCATGGAGCGGCGGCGGTCGTCCCCGGGCGGCGACCTGACACGCCGCGAGCGAGACGTCCTCCGGTTGCTCGCGGAGGGTCTCAGCAACCGGCAGATCGCCGCGAAGCTAGGGCTGAGCGAGGGCACCGTGCGGCTGCACGTCGGGAACATCCTGGGCAAGCTGAACGCGCCCAACCGCACGGCGGCCGCAGTGATGGCGGTGGAGCGAGCCCTGATCTGACCGGTCCGCGGGCGCGCGGGCCGGGGGATCTACATGTGGGAGGACGAAGAAGGGCCCGCGGAGTTCCGTCGCTCTGAGCTCGCGCGCACGATCCCGGAGGCGTACAGGGTGGAAGGTCAGCCCCAGCGAGAGACCGTCGAGGTCGTCTACGTGCTTCGTGACGAGGCGCGACTCTCGCGGCGTGACTGCGTCTGGGGTCATCCCGACGGCGTCGCCGACGACATCAGCTTCCCGGCGTGCCACGACGGAGAATGGCGGGTTCCGATATGAGCGCGCGAAGCGGAATCGGCTTCTGGGAGGCGTCCGCCATCGGCGTGGGCGGGATGGTCGGCGGCGGCATCTTCGCCGTCCTGGGACTCGCCGTCGAGCTCGCGGGTGGAGGCACGCCGCTCGCCTTCGCGGTCGCCGGCGCCGTCGCGCTCCTCACGTCGTACTCCTACGCGAGACTCGCGGTCGCCTATCCCAGCCAGGGCGGCACCGTCACGTTCCTGGTCGAGGGGTTCGGCCGAGGGCTACTCTCCGGAGGATTCAACATCCTCCTCTGGCTGAGCTACGTCATCATGCTCTCGCTCTATGCCCGCGCCTTCGGCAGCTACGGAGCGGCGCTCGTGGGCGGCGCCGCGCAGTCGCTCGTCAAGCACCTGCTGATCTCCGCGGTCGTGGTCGTCATGACGGCGCTGAACCTGATGGCGGCCGGGGTCGTCGGCAGGGCCGAGGAATGGGTCGTCGGTCTCAAGCTGGCGATCCTCCTTCTCTTCGTCGCCGTCGGGGCATGGGGCATCGAGGCGCAGCGGCTCGCGGTCTCGACCTGGAGTCCGCCGCTGCACCTCATCTCCGGCGGGATGATCATCTTCGTGGCCTACGAGGGGTTCGAGCTCATCGCCAATGCGGCCGAGGACGTGCGCGATCCCGCGCGGACCCTGCCTCGGGCCTTCTCTGCCTCGGTGGCCTTCGTCGTCGCGCTCTACGTGGCCGTGAGCCTGGTGACCGTCGGCAATCTCTCGCTGGCGAAGATCGTGGGCGCCCAGGACTACGCGCTCGCAGAGGCGGCGCGCCCCTTCATGGGCCAGGCGGGCTTCGCGCTGATCGCCGCCGCCGCCCTGCTGTCCACCGCCTCGGCGATCAACGCGACGCTCTACGGCTCGGGCCGCCTCTCCTACGTGATCGCCCGCGACGGCGAGCTGCCGAAGGAACTCGAGCGCAAGGTCTGGAACCGTCCGCTCGAGGGCCTGTTCATAACCTCAGGCCTGACGCTGATCGCGGCCAATCTGCTCGACCTGACCAGCATCTCGACCGCGGGCAGCGCCGGCTTCCTCCTGATCTTCGCAGCCGTGAACGCCGCCAACCTGCGCCTGGCGGCCGGGACGCACAGCCGGCGCTGGATCTCCTGGCTGGGTCTGGCCGGCTGCGCGGGCGCCTTCGCGGCCATCCTGATCGAGGTGGGCAGCCGATCTCCGTCAAAGCTTCTCGTCGTCGGCGGCCTCATCGCGGTGAGCTTCGCCGGAGAGGCCGTGTATCGGCGCTTCCGCAACCCGAGCCCCGCGGCTTGATGGTCGGGAGTGCGCCTGAGGAGACCGCGACCCGGCCACGGTCGTTGTCATTACTTTCTTCCTACATGGGAATGGTCAGCAACAGGCGTTCCCTGTGGCGAAGCGCCCGGACCCGGAGGAAGAGTGGCCGTACCAGCGGACGAGGTCGAACGACGAGTCGAGCAGCTGTCGCACAGCCTTCGCGACGCCGGGCTTCGCCTCACTCATCAGCGGCTGGAGGTTGTGCGCGTCATAGCGGCAGACCAGACGCACCCGGACGTGGAGACCGTCTATCGGGTCGTGCGCGAGCGGGTGCCGACGATCTCGCTGGACACGGTCTACCGGACACTCGCTACGCTCACCGACCGCGGACTCATCACGCGTGTCGTGTTCACGCCGGGGCCGGCGCGCTACGACGGCAACCCGAGACAGCACCACCACTTCGTGTGCACCCGTTGCGGGCTGGTCCGGGACGTCGAGGACACAGAACTGGACGCTATCCAGCCGACCCGCGAAGTCACCCGTATCGGGCGGCCCGACGCGGTGACGGTCCAGTTCCGCGGCGTGTGCGCCGACTGCCAGAGCAAGGAAGCGAGCACGGCATGAGCGACGCGGACGACCGCCCGATCGCCCACTTCGGCAGGTCGGTGGACGACGACGAGGACCGACACACCGCCGGCCCGTGCGACCCGCTGCCGACCGGCAGCCGCGCCGCCGGCACGAGAGGAGAGAGCGAACATGTCTGAAGAAAGCACGAGCCCGAGCCGGCGCACGGCCGAAGCGGCACGAGTCCGGGAGTGGTGGCCCGACCAGCTCGACCTGGGGGTGCTGCACCGCGACCGGCCCGCATCCGACCCGATGGGGGCGGACTTCGACTACGCCGCCGAGTTCGCCACCCTCGACCTCGAGGCCGTCCGGCGCGACCTCACGGCGTTGATGACGGACTCGCAGGAGTGGTGGCCGGCCGACTACGGGCACTACGGTCCGCTGTTCATCCGCATGGCGTGGCACAGCGCCGGCACCTATCGGATCAGCGACGGTCGCGGCGGCGGCGGCTCGGGAGCGCAGCGCCTCGCGCCGCTCAACAGCTGGCCGGACAACGCGAACCTCGACAAGGCGCGTCGGCTGCTGTGGCCGATCAAGAAGAAGTACGGCCGCAAGATCTCCTGGGCCGATCTGATAGTCCTCGCCGGCAACTGCGCTCTGGAGTCGATGGGGTTCGCGACGTTCGGCTTCGCCGGCGGGCGCGAGGACGCCTGGGAGCCCGAGGACATCGACTGGGGCACGGAGCACACCTGGCTCGATGACGAGCGCTACAGCGGCGAGCGCGAGCTCGCCGACCCGCTGGCCGCCGTCCAGATGGGCCTCATCTACGTAAACCCTGAGGGCCCCAACGGCAATCCCGGACCCGCTGGCGGCGGCCGTCGACATCCGCGAGACCTTCCGCCGCATGGCTATGAACGACGAAGAGACCGTCGCCCTCATCGCCGGCGGGCACTCCTTCGGCAAGACACACGGGGCCGCCGACGCCGCCAACCTTGGGCCGGAGCCTGAGGCCGCGCCGCTGCAGGAGATGGGGCTGGGATGGCGCAACGCGCACGGCACCGGCAGCGGCGACGACGCCATCACCAGCGGCCTCGAAGGCGCCTGGACCCCCACGCCGGTGAAGTGGGACACCAGCTTCTTCGACACCCTGTTCGGCTACGAGTGGGAGCTCACCACGAGTCCGGCCGGCGCCAAGCAGTGGATCCCCACCGACCCGGCGGCGAAGGACGCCGTGCCGGATCCTCAGGACCCCTCCAAGCGACACGCGCCGGTCATGCTCACGACCGACCTGGCCCTGCGCATGGACCCGGTCTATGAGCCCATCTCGCGGCGCTTCCACGAGCATCCGGAGGAGCTCGCCGAGGCGTTCGCGAAGGCGTGGTTCAAGCTGACGCACCGCGACATGGGGCCGATCACCCGTTACCTGGGTCCCCTGGTGCCGTCCGCGCCGCAGCTCTGGCAGGACCCCGTACCTCCGCTCTCGCACCCGCTGGTGGGAGCAGAGGACATCGCGGCGCTCAAGGAGAAGATTCTCGCCTCCGGACTCACGGTCTCGCAGCTCGTCACCACCGCCTGGGCCTCGGCGTCGACGTTCCGCGGCACCGACAAGCGTGGCGGCGCCAACGGCGCCCGGATCCGCCTCGCGCCGCAGAACGGGTGGGCGGTCAACGAGCCGGCCCCGCTGGGTCAGGTGCTGCGCACATTGGAGTCGATCCAGCAGGAGTTCGGCGCGCAGACGACCGGCGGCGCGCAGATCTCACTCGCCGACCTGATCGTGCTGGGCGGCTGCGCCGCCGTCGAGAAGGCCGCGAAGGACGCCGGCTTCGACGCCGTGGTGCCCTTCAGCTCCCGGGCGCACCGACGCGACGCAGGAGCAGACCGACATCGAGTCGTTCGCCGTGCTCGAGCCGACAGCGGACGGGTTCCGCAACTACCTGGGCGACGGTCAGCGGAAGCCTGCCGAGCACCTGCTCGTCGACAAGGCGAGCCTGCTCACGCTCACCGCTCCGGAGATGACGGTGCTCGTGGGCGGCCTGCGCGTGCTCGGCGCGAACTACGACGGGTCCGACCTCGGCGTGCTGACGACACGCAAGGGGACGCTGACGAACGACTTCTTCGTCAACCTCGTCGACATGGGCACGACCTGGCAGCCGGTGAGCGAGGCAGAGGCGGTGTTCGAGGGCCGCGACCGGTCGACGGGCGTGACACGGTGGACGGCGAGCCGCGTCGACCTGGTCTTCGGGTCGCACTCCCAGCTGCGCGCCATCGCCGAGGTCTACGCCGGCGACGACGCGCCGGAGAAGTTCGTGCGCGACTTCGTCGCCGCCTGGGACAAGGTCATGATGCTCGACCGGTTCGACGTCGCCTGACGGTGCTTGGGCCGGACGCGAGTCAACCTCGCATGAAGAAGGGGGGCCGGTCCTTCGCGACCGGCCCCCCTTCTCGTCGCCGCGAACGGCGCGCTATCTCCCGGATCGCGCCGCGTCCGCCCTGATCTGCTCGCCGTCGAACACCGGGACGACCTGCACCAGGTCCTCCTCGAACGAGTACGGGATCACGTCGTCGAGCCCGAGCTTCTTCAGACGGTGGCGCTGCGCGGCCTTCTCGATGTAGCCGAGCACGTCGCCTTCGGCCGCCTTCCACAGGTCCATCGCGGCGTGAGCCGAGTCGCACTCCGTCCGGAACAGGCCTGTCTCCAGGAGTCTCGCGGTCAGCGCCCCCGCGAACAGCGTGTCCTCGAGGCAGAACTTGTTCTTCCAGCCCGAGCACAGGACGACCACATTCTGCCGCCGCTCGGTGAGCCACTCCATCAGTGCGGAGATGTTGATGAACGCCCCGATGGCGATGCCGCTCGCGTTCTTCGCGATGTGGAGCGCCCCCGTTCCGTTGGTGGTGCAGTAGACGAGCGTCTTGCCGCCGATCGCCTCCCTCGTGAAGCTGAAGGCCGAGTTGCCGAAGTCGGCCCAGTCGAGCTGGACGCCGTCCTTCTCGGACGCGACCAGGTAGCCCTCGGACTTGAGCCGTCGTGCCTCCCTCATGAGTCGCGACGGGGATGATGGCCTCCACTCCGTTCCCCACGGCGGTGCAGATGGTGGTCGTAGCGCGGAGGATGTCTACCAACACGACGACGAACTCGCCCGTCGTCACGATGTCCGGGAACAGCTTCGGTGAGAAGCAGACTTCGACCGACCTTCTGTCCTGCAACTTCGGCGTCCTTCCCCCGCGCAATACCGCGACGGACTCGATGGAATGCCGGCGCCGTCGACAACGATCGAGCCGGCCTTGTTGAAGAGAGTGCAGAACGCGGTTCGGACCGCGATAGAAGGGAAAGGACAGCGCCCCCTCCCGTCTACTCTTAATGTACAGCGCAGGTGGGGGCTTGCGGCAAGTCCCGGGGCGCACCGCATAATCGACGCCCGTAGGCCGGAAGGCATGGAAACACGCGGCGCGCGGCAGCGCAGCCGACCAGGATGAGGAGCGAGCCCGCGGACAAGAAGCTCCCGGGCAATCCGACCAAGTCATGGGGCACTCGCCCGAAGCACTCAAAGCCCTGAAGGATAGCCTCGAGCGACTCAAGCGACAGGGCGTCGAGGCGATCGACGACTGATCGGACGGCGCTCGGCGCGGTCGGCGACCGGCCAGGAGCATAGAGCAGGCAATCGTCGGCTACTCGCTCGTCGAGCCTCCGCCCGCTTTCCGCATCGCCCACAAGCTCATGTTGAAGCAGACTCGTCTCGAGCGCGACGCCGCTATTTGGCCGCGCTGACGGCGTCCGGGCACCGTTTCAAGCGCCTTCGCCTATGCGCACAGAACGTCCATTCGCGCCCGGCTGTGGGAGAAGCCGCACTCAGCCGCAACGGCGACGATCGAACAGCTGAGGGGACAACTCGTTGAAATAGCGCCGCGCAGGAGAACGCGAAGGAGAACGCGACTCCACCACACGGGAGGTTCGCCATGCCGCAGTACGTCATACTCTCCAACCTGACCGCCAAAGGGCTCGCCGACCTCAAGGGCGGGCCAGCGCGGTACCAAGAGGTCGTCAAAGCGATCGAGGCCGCCGGCGGCAAGGTGCTCAGCTTCCACGCCACGATGGGCGCCTACGACTTCGTGATGGTGGCAGAAGGCCCGAGCGACGAGTTCGCGGCCCTGATGTCGCTGGCCGCCGCCGCTCGGGGCACCGTCACGAGCCAGACGCTCCGCGCCTTCACGCCCGAGGAGTGGGCCGGCCTTGTGAGCCAGCTGCCCTGACGGCGCACTGCAGCAGCAGGCCCACCATCCGTGAGGGCAATGGGCCTCTTTGGCGGCCGGCTCCACAGGCCGACCAACCAAGCCGCATTTCCGCGGAACAGACTGCTTTGCCGCGGAACAGACTGCCGTCGCGGATGCATCGCCTGACAATCACCGTCGAACGGTGTTTCGTCTGCCGCATGATGTCGCGTTCCTCGGCGCCGGCGCGGCCCGCTGCCGTGGCGAACCCGGCCCGCAGACTGTGGCCGGCATAGGCAGCCGGGTCTTTGCCGATGGCCGTCATGTAGTTCTTGACCGTGACCGCGATGCTGTTTCCGGTGAGCCGCACGGCACCGACGTTGCCGTGACGATCCACGGGTCTGAAGATCATGGCGGCACGCGGCGTTCAGGGCACCACGATGCGGGAAGTCGCTCGCGAAGCCGGCTGGACCACAGGCGCCTTCGTGCACCACTTTCACGACAAGGCGGGCATGATCGAGTTCGCCTGCGAGGCGTGGATGCGCCGCATACGCGCCAGCGCGGACGCCGCGGTCGGCGGCCAGACCGTCCTGGCGGCGCTCCGTTCGTTCTTGGCCTCTGACCTGCCCGGCGGCGACCCCGCTTCCGACGAGGAGCTGAGAATCTGGCACTCGATGGTCGAAGCGGCGTCGCGCATCGACCGGCTCGCCGAGACGTGGCGCGCAATGTACGAGGAGTACAGCCACGAGTGTGCGCGGCTGCGCCGGGAGGCGATCGACGAGGGCGAGATCCTCTCGTCCTGCGACGTCGAGCAGGCAACGGCTGCGCTCATCGCCACCGTTGGCGGTCTCAACGTCAGACGACTGGTCGACGCGAAGCGCGTCACGACCGACATGCAGCTGCGCGTCCTCGACGAGGTGCTTGCGTCGCTGCGACACGCTGGTCGTCGATCGCCTGCATCGCGACCTGGCCACCCCGCTCTGACCGGCATGATGGGAAAGCCCCCCAAATCACCGGATGGGTCAAGGGACAGCGAACGTCCTCCCTGCGACGATTGGGCGACAGGAACCAGAGAGCGAGCTGCCCGGACGGAAGACGTTGTCGAAATGACAACGTGGTGGGCCCAGCAGGACTCGAACCTGCGACCGGCCGATTATGAGTCGGCTGCTCTGACCAACTGAGCTATAGGCCCGCGCGGGCGGCGCCTGACGCAGGCGCCGGCGCCGCCCAATGATACGCTCTCGGGCGACCGAGTGGGCAGCGGGGACCGGGAGGTGACGACAGTGGCTGAGTTCGACCCCACGCCGCGGGGCATGCGCACGGAGCACGAGTGGCGCGCCGCGCAGATCATCCGTGTCACGGCGATCGTCACCCTGACGGTGCTGGTCATCGTCGCCGTCCTCCAGTTCCTCTTCCAGATCCGCACGATACTCCTCTGGGTGCTCATCGGCGTGATCCTGGCGGTCGCGCTGCAGCCGGCCGTCGGGTGGCTGGAGCGTCACCGCTGGAACCGCATCCTCGCCTCGCTGCTGGTGTCGTTCGGGACCATCGCCGTGCTCGTCGGCGTCATCGTCGCCGTGGCCTACCCGGTCGTGTTCCAGGCCGACGACTTCATCCGCGCTCTGCCGCGGATCCTCGACAGCCTCTTCGGCACCGGCGGCCAGCTCAACTTTCTCGAGACGCGGCTCCACGTCCTCGAGCGCATCGCCGAGGTGACACCGGAACGGGTCACCAGCGTCGTCCTGGGCAACCAGGACACCATCATCACGGCGGTGACCAAGGCCGCCTCCATCGTCGCCGCGACGATCACCATCCTCACCATCATGGTCATGATGCTGATCGAGGGGCCGCGCGCCTGGCGCTCCATCCTCGATGCGATGATCGCGGAGGAGCGCACCTGGGCGGAGCGCATCGGCGAGAACTTCCTGCGCGCCACCGGCGGCTACGTGCGCGGCAACCTCGCCATCAGCCTGGTGGCCGGCGTCGCGTCCTACATCGTGCTCAAGGCCATAGGCGTCCCCTACGCGGAGACGCTGGCAGTCCTGGTCGCTGTGCTCGACGTGGTACCTCTGGTCGGAGCGACCATCGGCGCGGTGATCGTCTGCGTCGTCGGGTTCGCCCTGGGCGGGGCCGTCGACGGCATCGTGCTGGTCGTCTTCTTCGTCCTCTATCAGCAGTTCGAGAACAACGTGCTGCAGAACGTCGTGTACAGCAAGACGGTGGCGCTGAGCCCGCTGATCGTGTTCGTCGCCGCGCTCACCGGCGCGGCGCTCGGCGGGATCGTCGGCGTGCTGCTCGCGATCCCGCTCACCTCGGCCGGCTGGGTGCTGGCCAAGGACCTCATCGCCCTGCGGCGCGACCGCGCCGACCGCCGCGGCGGACGCAAGCCGGTCCTCACCGAGCCGCCGCCCGACGCCGGCCCGGGCGCGCAGCCGCAGGCTCAGGACTGACGGCGCCCGGCGCGCACGGCGGCCGAGGGCCGGCCGGCGCGGCGGCGCCGCGGGCGCTCAGCAGGCGAGATCCGCCGCGGACGCCTCAGCCGGCACGGCTTACCTGGACCAGCGTCGAGAGCAGCCGCGCTCCGCGGCTCGGCAGCGTCGGCTCGGGACTGGTGAGCACGTTGGCCGAGCCGGCCGTGTCGCAGCCGCTCTCATCGAACCTCGGCTCGAGCCCGGCCAGCAGCGAGACGACGCCCTCCATGACGTCCTCGGTCACGCGGCAGACGCAGCGCACCGCCCCGCGCTCGCTGGTCACCACGACCTCCTCGCCGTCGCTGACGCCTCGCGCGCCCGCGTCCGCGGGGTGCATCCAGAGCGTGCGGTCGTCGCGTTGGCGGAACCAGGGGATGGCGGCGAGCTGCGTGTGCACGCGATACCGCGACTTGGGCGAGATGAAGAAGAGCGGCCGCTCATCGCCGGGGGCCAGTACCCGGGCCTCCGGCGTCGCCGCGAGGCCGGCGGCGGCGCAGGCGTCGCCGCTGAGCTCGACGCGCCCGGAGGGCGTGGCCAGCGGCGATCCCTGGGGGTCGGCCGCGAAGTCCGACAGGCCGACCCGCTCCTGGTCTGTGCCCCAATGGATGCCGGTGCGCCGGAACTCTGCGGGGTCGGCCACGTCGGAGTCGGCGAGGAACCGGCGCAGCCATCCCTCGGCGTCGAGACCCTCGCCGAAGGCGCCGCCGCAACCGGCTGCCTCGGCCAGGTCGGCGAAGATCGCGTAGTCGTCGCGCGCCTGCCCTGGCGGCGTCGCCACCTGGTGCGAGTACAGCAGGTAGTTCGCGGAGGTGAAGACGATGTCGCTGCGCTCCAGCCAGTGCGTGGCCGGCAGGACGACGTCGCAGTAGCGCGCCGTCGTCGTCAGGAAGAGGTCGTGGCAGACGGAGAACTCGAGCGCCTGCATGGCGCGGATGCTGGTCGCCACGTCCGCGCCCTGCACGACGTAGTTGCCGCCGGTGTCGTAGACGGCCCTGACGTCCACGGAGTGGCCGCCGGCGCGGCCGCGGAGAACGGCGTCCGCCCAGTCGTTGGCAGGGATCCCCGCGCCGGTGGGGTTCGGCGGCACGGGGATGCTGCCGAGGCGCGGCTTGGGCAGGCCGCCCCACGTCCTCCCGCCGCTGGATCCGCCGCGGCGGCCGAGGTCGCCGGTGACGGTCTGCAGCGTGATGGCGAGGCGCACGGCCTCCTCCCCGCCCAGGGTGCGCTGGATGGAGAGGCCGGGGATGAGCGCGACGGGCCGGCGGCGCGCCCACTCGCGCGCCAGCGCGCGGATGCGCTCCGCCGGGACGCCGCAGACGGCCTCGGCCCACTCCGGCGTGGTCGGACCGCTCGCCGGCGGACCGTCCGGTAGCGCCGGGCTGCCCGCTGCCGGACCTTGGGGCAGCCCGAGCACACGGCGGCGCAGCGCCTCGTACCCCGTAGCGTGCGCGGCCACGGACCGCTCGTCCACGACTCCGCCGCTGATGAACTCATGCAGAAGCGCCAGCATGAGAGCGCTGTCGCTGCCGGGCCGCACCGCCAGCCACTCCGTCCCAAGCAGTCTGGCGGTCGTGGTCCGTCGCGGGTCGACGACGACCACGGGCACTCCGCGGCGCCGCGCCTCGCGCACCCGGGCGCGCCACTCGCAGCCCATGATGGAGTCGACGAGATTGGCCCCCCAGAGGACGATCATCCCCGAGTGACGCAGCGTGGCGGGGTCGATGCCCGCGTGCTGCGTGCCGAGCACGACCGGTTGCGTGTACATCGACGCGGCGGAGCTGTAGGTGGAGGTCTGCTCGACGTGCCCGCCGGTGAGGTTGAGGAACCGCGCCGTGAGGTCCCCGGTGTCGTGCAGCGCCCCACGGCAGGAGCCGGAGCCGCCCAGCGCGAGAACGGCGTCGTGGCCGTGACGGTCCCAGACGGCCTGCAGCCCGTCCGCCACCAGCCTGAGGGCCTCTGCCCAGCTCGCCTCGCGGAACCGCCCGGAGCCCCGAGGGCCGGTGCGCACGAGCGGCGCGGTCAGACGGTCCGGCGCCTGCTGCTGCCGCCAGGCCTGGAACCCGCGCACGCACCCCTTGAGGAACGGGCCGCCGAACGGGTTGTTCCCGATGCTGAGGACCTGGTCTCCGGCCACGGAGGCGAGCAGCGGGCAGCCGCCGCCGCAGTCGCGGTTGCAGGCGACCGGAAGTGTCCTGTCATGTGCGTCGGTCACGGCTTGCTGCGTCCTCCACAAGTACGGGCCAGCCCGAGGATACCCGACGGCGAGCGTCGCGGCCTCTGGACGGGGCCCGACGGCGTGGGCGAAAGGGCCGGGGCCGCCGAGGCGGCCCCGGCCCGGGCGCTCCGGAGAAGCCGTCTCTCTCCGCCGGAGCAGCTTGGACGTGGTGCGGGCGAGGCCGGGCGCCCCACCGTGGGGCGCCCCGGACCTCACCCGCCGTCACACGGCCTTGAGGCGCTCGATGAGCGCCGGCACCACCTCGTAAAGGTCACCGACCAGGCCGTAATCGGCCATGGCGAAGATCGGCGCCTCCTTGTCCTTGTTCACGGCGGCGATCAGCTTGGCTCCGGCAATGCCGACCGTGTGCTGGATCTGCCCGGAGACCCCGACCCCGAGATAGAGGTCGGGGGCCGTCTTGGCGCCGGAGAGGCCGATGATGCGCTCC
>CAVXJO010000002.1:0-141895 GCA_963762125.1 uncultured Thermoleophilia bacterium | reverse complement strand
AAGGCGCTCGCGGTGTTGAGGAACCCGCTGATGCCGTCGGTCTCCAACCAGTCCCGCGGGAGCGCGGCGAGGAGCGCGACGAGCGGGACGAGCGTCACCAGAGGATCACGATGAAGAGGCCGAGGGCCGTGCGCGTGCTGCGCAGCTTGAGCAACTCGGCCCGGGCGAGGGCGATCACTGGTCCCGCCTGGTGCCGGCGATCTGCAGGAAGAGCTCCTCGAGGCTGGGTTGTTCGGTGAGGAGTTCGTGGAGGGCGATGCCCTCGTCGCGGGCGAGCTCGCCGACCTCGGCGGCCGACGGGCCCGCGCACGGCGAGGGCGTCGTTCAGCCTGTTCACGGCCGCGCCGGCGGAGATGAGCGCGGCCTCCAGCTTCTCCGCCTGCGGCGTGCGCACGCGCACCACCGGCTGCGTGGACGCCGTGAGCGTGTGGATCGGGCCCTTGGGCGAGCAGCCTGCCCTTGCTCATGATGAGCACGTCGTCCACGGTCTGCTCCACCTCGGCGAGGACGTGGCTGGAGACGAGCGACCGTGCGGCCCTCGCTCGCCAGGCCGCGCAGGAACGTGCGCAGCCAGAGCATCCCCTCCGGGTCCAGGCCGTTGGCCGGCTCGTCGAGGATGAGCACCTGGGGTCCCCGAGCAGCGAGGCGGCGAGCGCCAGCCGCTGCTTCATGCCGGTGGAGTAGCCCTTGACCGCGCGCCTGGCCGCGCCGGCGAGCTCGACCATCTCGAGCGTCTCGTCCACGCGCGCGTCGGGGATGCCGGCGCCGGTGGCGATGACGCGCAGGGCGTTGCGCCCGGAGCGGCCGGGGTGGAACCCGGAGGCGTCGAGCAGCGCGCCGACCCTGGCGGCGGGCGCGCGCAGCTCGCGGTAGCGGCTGCCGAGGATCGTGACGGAGCCGGCCGTCGGCCGCACGAGGTCGAGGATCATGCGCAGGGTGGTGGTCTTGCCGGCGCCGTTGGGGCCGAGCACGCCGGTGATCGTCCCCGGCTCGATGCTGAAGCTCACGTCGTCGACGGCGAGGACCTTCTTGCCGAAGCGCTTGGTGAGGTGCTCTGCGTGGATGACGGCCGGCAAGGCTCCCTCCAGGTGCTCGGTCGCGCGGCGCGAGGACGCCCGCGCGGAGTCTACACGAGGACGCCGCCGGCCGCTCCGAGCGGGCGCGCTTCGCTCCGCGACGCCGCAGGAGGCGATCAGTGCTGGAGCGAGCGGGCGTAGAGCTCCCAGTGCCCGCTGCGGTCGTCGGCCCAGTACACGCTGCCGGCCACGATCACGGGGCTCACCTGCCGCCCGCCGCCGGCGCTGACTTCGTAGGCCTTGCCGGACGCGAAGTCGTAGACCCACACCTTGGCCCGGTGGCCTTGCGGGTCATCACCCACACCGCGTCCTGGCCGCTGAGCGACAGGGACGTGCAGGCCGGGCAGGCGGCACAGCGGCTTCGAGCGGCTGGAACGGCGGTCCCAGGAGACGACGCCGTGGAGCGGCTTGCCGACGGCGGCCGCCCACACGATGCGCTCGCGGTCCATGGCGACCGCCATGCCGCGCTCGCGCAGCTGGTAGCGCGTGGCGTTGCGGTACGAGCCCGCCCACACGCTCCGTGTCGCTCCGCGGCCGGAGATCCAGGCCGCCCAGCGTGCCCCAGCCGGCGAGGTCGCGCAGACACGGCCTTCGGGGATGATGGACGTACTCCTCGTCGGTCAGCGCAGTTGATGCCGCGGATCGCGTCGCTGCCGTGACCGCCGCCGCGGGGCTCGACCCAGATCACGCTGTCGCCGGCGGCGCCGGGATCGCGCCCGGCCGCGGCGACCTGTCCAGCGGCGCGTGCTCGCGGCGTCGTAGGCCTTGATCTGCCGGCGTGCCCTTCGCCGCGCCGGCCCGCCCACGCCGCCCAGACGACGAGCGTCGCCGGAGCCGCCGGGAAGCCGGCGGACTTGCCGGTCGCGTCGCGCCCGAGCACCCGCTCCGTCCGCTGGTGCGCACGTCGTAGTACCAGATGCCGGCGACTGCCGGCTCGGGTCCCGCTGCTCCCACATCACCCTGCGTCGTCCGTCGCGGCGAGCCCGAGGGGCTCATCGGGCCAGGCGAGCCCGACGGGGCGCGCGAGGTGGTGGAGGGGTCGCTGGACTCGGCCGACGCCTGCGCGGGGCCGGGCAGGACGCCCGGGCGTAGGCGAGAGTCGCCGGCGGCGGCCGCCATCGCGAGGAACGCGGCGACCACGAGCCTGAGTCTCACTGCTCCCTCCCGGCGGCTCCGAAGCCGCCCCGACCGCCCCTGCGCGCCGCCCCAGGCCGGGACGCGCCGTTTGTCTTCCCCGTGCGGTCCGTCCAAAACGTGCGGCGCCGTTCACGCCGGGCCGGCGATGATGGGTATCGGCAGAGAGGCGCTGACGATTAACGCCCGCTGTACGACGACGAGCGATGGGGCTTCGCCTCAGGCCCCGCCGCCCCCGTCGCGGGTCAGGTGAGCCGTCGGCTGCGTCGCTCGCGGCCTCGCCGGCGCCGTGCAGCCGGCTTCGACGCGTCAGACCACCCCGGACGCCAGGCGGTCGAGCATCCGCAGCGTCGCCTCGTCGAGGGAGAAGGCCGGGCCCGCCGCCCGGATCTCGGCCAGGCGGGCGCGCACGCGCTCGAGCAGCGTCGGGCTCCCGGCGGCGGACCAGCGCTCGTGGGTGCTCTGGTCGATCAGCGACGCGCGCCAGAAGTCCCGGAAGTGCCGCCGCGTCATCTTCGTCCCGAGGTGGTTGCCGCCGGGGCCCACGGCCTCGACCTCGGCCAGCGCGAGCGCCTCGTCGTCCACCGGCAGGTCGCCGAGCAGCGCTCGGGCGTAGCCGGCGACCTCGTCGCCGAGCACGAGCCCCTCGAGCGCGCTCTGCAGGCCGCTCTCCAGGTAGCCGACGTCGTGGAGCAGCGTCGCGCGCGACAGCGCGCCCATGATCGGTCGCGATGCCCACCTCCAGCGCCCACTGCTCGTCCAGCAGCTTGCTGTCGGAGTGGCCGGCGTAGTGCCAGCTGGGCAGGCCGTACCAGCGGATCAGGTCGAGCTGCGCCTGGTTGCCGAGGAACACGCCGGGCGAGTTGTACGACATCGACGGCGTACTGCATGTTCATCACGCCGTGCCGACGCCCATGACGAAGGGGGCGCCGGCCTTGCCGAGCTGGTGCACGACGAGGCCGGCGAGCACCTCGGCGTTGGCCACGGCCACGCACGCCGTGAGCGACGCCGGCCCTGCGCGCCGGCCGAGACCGACGGCGCCAGCACCAGCGGTACGTCGAGCTCGGCGCAGGCGAGCGCCTTGGTGCAGCAGACGTCGTCGAGCTGCAGCGGCGGCGAGCTCATGGCGAGGCAGGCGAAGCTGCCGGCCTCGCCGGCCGCCGCCGCCATCTCGTGCATGGTGTGCAGCGTCTCGCCGCCGAAGGGGCTCGAGACGACGATCGGCTTGCGCGTCCCGCGCAGCATGGCGCCGAACTGGACGACGTCGACGACCTCGTTGGCGACGTCCTCCGGCAGCGCCATGCTCATCGACGAAGTCGACGTTGGGCAGCGCCTCGACGACGCGCGCCGCGGCCTCGACGTCGGCGAGCAGTGCGCGCCGCCGCTCGCCCGTCTCCGGATCGGAGACGTAGAGGCAGTCGGGCCCGCTGCCGAAGTAGCCGGCGCCGTCGCGCAGCTCGAGCGGCGCCGTCTCGCCGCCGCGCGGCGGCAGCGTCCAGGAGCGCGGCGCGCTCGCGACGGCGTCGTCGACGAGCCCGGCGGGCAGCCGGACCCGGCGCCCGTCGACCGAGGCGCCGGCGGCGGCAAAGAGCTCGCGGGCGCGCTCGTCCTTCACGTCGACGCCGGTCTGCTCGCAGCACCGCCAGCGACGCCTGGTGCACGCGGCTGCAGGCGTCGTCGTCCCAGACCCTGAGTGTGGCTCGGTTCACGGTGATCCCCTTCGTAGGTGGTCCTTCGGCGGTGGTGGAGCGGTGGGTGGCCGCCGGGCTCGCGCGCTGCGCGCGACTCTCCGGCGGCCGGTCCTGCTGTGGCGTCAGCAGGGTCCGCGTTCGCTGAAGACCTTGAACCAGAGGCCGCCGAAGTAGCGGCCGGCGCGGGCGTGGCGGAAGAGGCTGTGGGCGGCCGTCAGCTGCTCGCTGCGCAACGGGCGCGCGGCGTGACGGCCTCCCGTCTCGATGGTGAACCTGTGCCGCACGGGCTGCTCCTTCGGGAACGAGCACGGCAGTGCGCCGCCAGTAGACGACACCTGCCGGGAGCGAGTCAAGGCGGGTCCTGCCGAAGTGGACGGGCCCGGCCCGGTGGCGCACCGCTGAGGATCACGCGGAGTCGCGGCCGAGCCACTCCTCAGGACCGCGGCGCGACCGGCGGGAGCCGCCGCGCGAGCCGGATGTCGGCGGACGACGACGGCAGCAGGGAGAGGACCTGGGCGCTCCCCCTGTGACGGCGCGCGGCCTCCTGCCTGCGTACCTCGTGGCGTTCCCCGAACGCGAGGATCAGCAGATACGCGAAGCACCCGATGGACCCGGCCACGGCGAGGATCATGGCCACGTCGATCCCGATCTCTCCCAGTGCGAACAGCATGGCGCGCCTCCAGCGTCCAGTGGCCGCAATGCGGCTTCTCTGCTGTGAGGCTACCCCGGGGCGTCTAAAGCTCGGGTGAAGGCGCCGGGACCCGGGCTAAAGAGTTCGTTAAGTGGTCACGCGTCTTCGGTGGCCGCGAAACGGAATCCGACGCCCGGCTCGGTGATGATGAAGCGCGGGCCGCCGGGATGAGGTTCGATCTTCTTGCGCAGGTTGCTCACGTGCACGCGGAGCGTCTGCGCGTCCTCGACCCACTCCGGCCCCCACACCTGCTCGAGGATCATCCGCTGGGTCACGACCAGGCCGGCGTTGCGCGCGAGGAACGCGAGGATGTCGAACTCGGTCGGGGTGAGGGCGATGTCCACGCCGGCTCGGCGCACACGGCGGCGGGCGATGTCGATCTCGAGGTCGCCGGTCTTCACGATCGGCGGCGGCGAGGTGAGCGCCGCCGCGCGCCGCAGCAGCGCACGGATGCGGGCGAGCAGTTCGCCGGCGGAGAACGGCTTCGTGAGGTAGTCGTCGGCGCCCTCGTCGAGCGCGGTGATCTTGTCCGCCTCGTTTGAGCGCACGGACAGGATGAGGATCGGCGCCGTCATCCAGGTACGGAGCTCACGGCAGACCTCGACGCCGGAGCGGTCGGGGAGCATGAGGTCGAGCACCACGAGGTCGGGCGGCGAGTCGATGGCCTTGATGAGCGCCTCGCCGCCGGTCGCCGCCATTTCGAGGGTGTAGCCGCGCGTGGAGAGGATGGACTTGAGCGCGCGGCGGATCTGCTCCTCGTCGTCAACGACGAGGATGCGCGTGGGCCGTTCCGGCACCGTCATGCGCTCTCCTCCTGCCCGGGCCGCGCCGGCTCGCCGTCCGCGGTCAAGGTGATCACGAACCGCGCCCCGTGAGGCACCACGTCGACGACGCCGATCGTGCCGCCGTGGCTGCGCACGATCTCCCGGGCGATCGCCAAGCCCAGGCCGGTGCCTGAGGGCGCCTGCTGGCCCGAGCGCCGGCCGCGGAAGAACTTCTCGAACACCGCTTCGTGTTCGTCGGCCGGGACGCCCTGTCCTTGGTCTTCGACCCACAGGCGCACGCCGTCGTTCCAGCCGCGGGCGCCCACAGTGACCACGCCGTCCGTGTAGAGCACCGCATTCTCCAGGAGGGTCTGGATGACCCGTGCGAACTGCACGAAGTCGACGTCGACCACGAGGTCCTCGTCGGGGAGCTCGACGCGCACGCGCTCGCGCAGGTGCGCCGGCAGGGTGTCGATGCCGGCGGCGACGAGCTCGCCGAGCCCGTAGAGCTCCCGTCTCTGCTCCCAGGCGTGGGCCTCGAGACGCGACAGTTCCAGCAGTGCGCCGATGCTGTTGTTGAGACGCGTCACATCGCCGACGATGGCGCGCAACTCGTCGCGCACGCTCTCCTCGTCCCAGTGGACGTCGCTCTCGAGCAGGTTGCTCACCGTCGCCGTGAGCGCGGCGAGCGGCGTCTTCAGCTCGTGGGAGACGGACGAGAGCAGGCTGGACTTGAGGTGGTCGGCTTCTCTCTCCGCCGCGGCTGCCGTCGCGGCGCGCTGCAAGCGCTCGCGTTCGAGGAACGCGCCGACCATGTTGCCGAGCGACGTCACCAGGCGGGCGTCTCCGTCGGAATAGGGGCTCTCGTCCCTGCGCGCTTGCACGGTGAGGACGGCCGAGACACCCGACGGGCTGCGCACCGGCACGTACATGCCGCCGTCGCCGGCCTCGATCCGGCCGCCGGGCTCGGCGCTCGCGTGGTAGGCGTCGGCGGCGTGTTCCTTGATCGACGGCTCGACCGCAGCGCCGGCGGGCGCCACCCGGTAGTCGACGAGCCCGCCGTCCTGCTCCAGGAAGAGCGCCGCCGACCGCGCGCCGAGGACGTCGACGATCTCTCCGAGACAGCTCTCCGCCATCTCGCCGGTGGACGTCTGGGAGACGACGGCCGCGCTGAGCCGGTTGAGTGCGGCCGTCTCCTGCTCGCGGGCGCGGGCGTGCGCCTCGCGGTCGCGCATGCGACCGGCGAGCGCGCCGACGAGCACGCCGACGACGAGGAACGCGACCAGCGACAACCAGTCCTTGGGATCGCGGATCGCGAGCGTGTGATAGGACGGGAGGAAGAAGAAGTTCCACGTGAAGAACGCGAGCACTGCGGCGAGGACGGCCGGCCCGGGACCGGCGGCGCTCGCCACCAGAACGATGACGAGCAGGTAGAGCAGCGCCCACTGGCCTTTGGCGAACTCGCCGCGACCCGGAAGGAACAGCGCGGTGCTCAGAGCGATCGCAGCGAGGGCGAGGAGGAACCCGTGACGCGAGAATGCCTGCGCGATCCGATCGACCATGTCGTCCTTGCCGAGGCGGGGTCGGGCCGATTGTAGCGCGGCCCCGCCGGCCGTGCCGTGCCACGACGGCCTTCGCCGTGCGCGTGCGCCCGGCGTCCTGGCTCATGGTTTGCGCCGCGACCGCGCAGGGCGGACCATAGGTGACGATGCTCAGGTTCTGCGACAAGTGGTGGATGACGGCCGGACGCGGCGCCTTCGCGGCGCTCTTCGGTCTCGCGGTGCTGTTCCTGCCGGATCTCGACCACCGCTCGCTCGCCCTGTCGCTCGGGCTCTTCGCCTTCGTCGACGGGCTCATGCTCGCGGCCCTGGCCGTGGTCGCCCGCCACACGCTCGACCAGTGGTGGCTCGTCCTCGTCGAGAGCTGCGCCAGCTTCGCTGTGGCGGCCGTGGCCCTGGCGTGGAGGACCGACGACACCTTCAGCCTGCTGGTGCTCCTCGCCGCGTGGGCGGTCGTGACCGGCGTGCTCGAGGTGGAGGCCGGCGTGCGCCTGCGGCGGCTGGCCGCCGGCGAGCCGTCCCTGCTGATCGCCGGCGGCCTCTCGCTGGTCCTCGGCGTCGCGCTTGTGGCGCTCTCGGAGGCCGATGTGGCGCGGCTTACGGCGGCGATCGGCTGGTTCGTCCTCGCCTACGGCGGGGCGCTGGGCATCGTCGCCTTCCGCCTGCGCCGCCTCGCGACGGCCGAACGCACTTCGCGCCGCTGACGGGAGCGCATACCTCCCGCCGCCGACTGCGGCGAGGGACCCGACGCGGCCGTCCCCGCCCTCCCACGCCGGCGTCAGTCCGCGGCGATCCGCTTCTCGTAGAGCAGTGTCGCGCCGCGCGACGAGCGGAAACCGATGGACTCGTGCAGGCGCAGCGCGCCGGTGGCATTGGCGGCGTCGACGCCGAAGAACGCGTTCCGCATGCCCCGCCGCCTCAGCTCGGCGCACTCCTCGAGCATCAGCGCCCTGCCGATACCGCGTCCGCGCCACGGCCGGCGCACGAAGAGCTCGCCCATGTAGGCGCCGGCCGGCGTCTCCATCGCTTCGATGCCCCCCACCACCTCGCTGCCGTCCCAGGCCACGAGCCACAGGCCGAGGTCCGGCCCCTCCTGGGCGAAGCGGGACTGCAGCCACTCCTCGAGGTCCGTCTCCGCCGGCCCGTAGTGGTCGGCGAACGCCTCCTCGTGAGCGGCGTGGACCGCGGCGTCGTCGACTCCCGGCCGGAATGTGGCGACCCTGATCCCGGCCGGCCACACCGGGTTCTCCAGGCTGTCGTCGAGGTCGCGCTCGAGCCGCAGGAACGCGCGCTCGCGCCGGTAGCCGCGCCGTTCGAGCAAGCGGAGCCGGCGCGCGTCGCTCTCGTGCGCCCAGACGCCGAGCGTTGCCTCTGCGGCGGCTCCGGCGCGGACCAGCTGCGCCGCTCGTTCTTCGCACAGACCGAGCAGCAGCTCGTTCAGTCCGCGCCCACGGTGCGCGGGGTCGACGAGCTGCTCGGCCGCCACCTCGCCGGGCGCCTCCGTCCAGCAGAGTCCGTAGGCGACCACGGACCCGCCGGCGCCGGCGACGATCCAGACGTCGTCGCGGAGCGACAGGCCCGGGAGGGACCACTCGTCGCGGACCTGGCCGGCGGTCGTCTCCGACTCACCGTAGCGGCTGACGTCGATCGACCGCTTGAGCGCCGTCACCGCCTCCGCGTCGGCGAGGGTCGGCCTGCGCAGCGCGTAGCCGGCCGGGGGCGAGGGGTTTCGGGGCGAGGGGTCCATGAGCAGAAAGGGGCGCCGCGATTGTATCGTTCGTCGCGAACGTGCGACGCCGTCCGCGCGTCCCGGCCGCGAGGCTGCTACCGGGCCGGGCTCAGCCCGTGTGCATGAAGTTGATCACGTCGCCGTCCTGGACGACGTACTCCTTGCCCTCGGTGCGCAGCAGCGCCTTCTCGCGCGCGGCGTGGAACGACTTGAGCTCGATGAGGTCGTCGATGTTGACCACCTGGGCGCGCACGAACCCGTGCTCGATGTCGCTGTGGATGCGGCCCGCGGCCTGCTTGGCGGTCCAGCCGCGGGGCAGCTGCCAGGCGCGCGACTCGCTGCTGCGGAAGTCGCCGGTGAAGAAGGTGATGTAGCCGAGCACCTCGTAGGCGGCGCGCAGGACGACGTCGAGCGTGCCGGCCTCGTCGGCGCCGAGCTCGGCGCGGAACTCGGCCGCCTCCTCGGGCTCGAGGTCGGCGAGCTCGGCCTCGAGGCGCGCGGCGACGGCGACCACCTGGTCGCCCCGGTCGCGCGCCCACTCCACGAAGTCCGCGATGCTGCTCCAGGGCGGCCGCGGCGCTCTGGTCGTCGTCCGTGTTCAGGACGAACAGCACCGGGCGGTCGCTCACGAGCGCGAGCTCGCGGAAGAGCGCCGCGTCGTCGGCGGAACGCTCGATGCGCTTGGCCAGCACGCCGTCCATGAGCGACGCGTGCAGCGCCTCGAGTACCTCGAGTTCGTGCTTGGCCGCCTTGTCGCCGCTGCGCGCCGCCTTGCGCGTCTTGTCCAGGCGGCGCTCCACGAGTTCGGCGTCGCTGAGCACGAGCTCGGTCTCCACGAGGTCGACGTCGGCGCGCGGGTCGAGCCTGTCGCTCACGTGGGCGACCTCGGGGTTCTGGAAGGCGCGGACCACGTGCGCCACGGCGTCCACGCTGCGGATGTCGGAGAGGAACCGGTTGCCGAGACCTTCGCCGCGGCTCGCGCCTTCGGCCAGCCCGGCGATGTCCACCACGTCGATCGTGGCGTTGACCTTCCTGGGCGTCTCGAGCACCTCGTCCAGCCGGTCGAGCCGCGGATCCGGAACGGCCACGACGCCGAGATTGGACTCCGCCGAGGTGAACGCGTACGCGGTGGCGGCGGCCTGCGCGTGGGTGAGCGCGTTGAACAGGGTGGTCTTGCCGACGTTGGGCAGACCGACGATGCCGAGCTTCACGGGTGCCTTCCCAGTTTGCTGGTGAGCAGGGTCTCGAGGAGGAGGGACATCTGTCGCAGCTGCTTCTTGACCCTCCCCGGGAGCTTCGCGTCGACGTAGGCGACGGTGTCGCGCGGAGTATGCCAGATGCGCGGCCCTGAGGCAGTCTCGGCTACGCGCCGCCCCGTGCTCGCCTCCCAGGACACCGCGCTGAAGATCGCCGTGGCGATGTCGGCGTCGGCGAAGGGCACATCGTCGGCCGGCGCCGCGACCGTGCCGGCCGTCCGCCCCGGCGCCTCCGGGCTCGTCACCAGCGGCACGTCGAGCGAGTCCGCGGCGCTGAGCGCGTCGTCGCGCAGCCATGTGGGGCCGCCGAAGCGGCTGGCGACGGAGAGCTCGTCGCCGCCCGCCGGGGCGTCGAGGTCGATCATGCCGATGGTCGCGCGCCGCTCGACGTCGCTCATGCCGCGCACGAAGTACTCGGCGCCGAGCGACCCTTCCTCCTCGGCGCCGAACGCGACGAAGACGACGGTGTAGGGCGTGGCCACGTTCTTGATGCGCGCCGCGACCTCGAGCAGCAGGCCGACGCCGGTCGCGTTGTCGAGGTAGCCCTGGCCGACGACCGTCGAGTCGTAATGGGCTCCGACGACGAGTTGCTTGGCGGAGTCGCCCTCCTTGACGGCGACGACGTTGGCCGAGTGGATGCGACGTCCACCGCCGCTCGCGATGAACTCGTCGGTGCGCGGGAAGTAGCCGTACTGCTGGAGTGCGCCGGTGATGAACTCGCGGGCGTGGATCTCGCCCCAGGAATCGGCGGGCCGTTTGCCGACGCTGCGCGCCAGGACCTTGGCCGTGGCGTAGGCGACGCCGCCGTGCGGAGAACTTGACACGGCGGCGGACGGCCGCCCCACCTTGACGGTCTTTCCGGAGCAACCGTCGAACGCGCCGCCGGCCGCGAGACCGATGACGAGCACGAGGACGGCAGCCGTGACGACGGCGAGCTGGCCGCCGCGGGTGCTCAAGGCGCGCACGTCACACCGGCGCCGGGACGAGAAGGACCCAGACGGCGCCGAACAGCAGCCCGTAGGCAAGACCGCCGAGCACGTCGCCGAGGTAGTGCACGCCGAGGTAGACGCGGCTGAAGCAGAGCACGAGCGTCAGGACGGCGAGAGCGGGGATCCACTGCGGGTAGAGGGCCCCGACCGTGAACGTCCCGACCACGGCCATGCTCGCGTGCGACGACGGGAAGGACTTGCTGAGCGGCAGCGGGATCTGCTCCGGCAGCGTCGGGTCGGCGACCGGCGGTCGCGCGCGTCCGACGAATCTCTTGATCACGAAGCCTGTCATCTCCACCAGCGTGACGGGGGCGGCCACGTACAGCGCCTTCCACAACGGCTGCGGCGCGCCCAGAAGCCAAGGTACGAGAGAGAGGACGTACCACAGCACCCCGTAGTTCGCGGACAGCGACAGACCGCCGAGCGACAGAGTGAACCAGCGCGGGTGTGGCCAGCCCATCGCCGCCCGGCGCGACAGGGCGCGGTCGAGGCTGTCGAGGCGGCCGGGAAGAGGGGGCGGCACGGCGTCTGTGGGGCCGGGGACGGAGGGCATCGGAATCGCGTCTAGTATACTTGCCGTCTGTTTCCGCCCACTCTCTCCCAGGGACGTCCCGATGCGTACAACCGTCATCGTCACCGCTCTCGGCCCCGATAGCCACGGCCTCCTCGCGCAGGTTGCGACGACCATCGCCGAGCAGAACGCGAACGTCGACGACGTGAGTCAGACGGTCGCCAACGGCATGTTCACGATGATCATGTTCGTCTCGTTCGACCAGGGCGAGACGACCATCGCCGAGCTCAAGGAAGCTCTCGAGGCGACAGGGCAGCGCATCGGACTGCAGATCAGCGTGCAGCACGAGAACATCTTCAAGTTCATGCACCGCGTTTAGAGCACAGTGACCGTGACTTCATTATTTCCTGCAAAAAGTCGCTATCTTCTGCCGTGCGTTTGACCGTCAGCTTGGGATGTGTTTGGCAGATGTGTTTGACCCTTCTCCACGCCGGGCACGCTCCACTCCATGGGCATCCGTTCCTAAACGCGCAAGAACGGGACGGCCTCTTACAGGGTCCGCGCCTACGTTGGGTCCGAGCGCGGGGCTGACGGCAAAGTCCACCTTCGGTACGAGAACGCCACCTTCGACACTGAGCTTGAGGCCAAGCGCTGGGAGGAGGCCGCGAGGGTTGATGCCCGCCGCGAGGGCCTGCCGGAACGCCAGCGCTTCACCGTGGGCGAGTGGCTGGATGAGTGGCTGGAGACGGAGGCCAGACCTAATCGGGCGGCGCAGTCGGCGCGGGCCTACGAATCCTTCATCCGCAATCACCTCAAGCCCAGTCTCGGGCGCATCCGGCTCGACCGGCTGACCACTCAGCGCATCAAGCGATTCCGCGAGGACAAACTGGCCGCTGGGCTCTCGCCAGCCACGGTGAAGCAGGCCATGGTCGTCCTGAAGGCCTCTCTCAACGACGCTGTGCGCCTCAATCTGCTCCGGAGCAATCCGGCTCTGCGCGTCACCCTGCCCCGGACTACGAAGAAGCGGTTCGCTACCCTCCCGGCCGAGCTTGTCCCTGCGCTGCTCGACGCCCTGCGGGCCGAGTCCCCGGACCACCTCGTTGGGCCGGTAGTCTTGGCGCTCACGGGTGGCCTGCGCGCCTCCGAAGCGCTGGGGCTGCGCTGGGACGCCCTCGACCTCGACAGTGGCCTCGTGAAAGTCCGGCAGGCGGTGGAGGTCAACGCCGACAAGCACCCCGCCATTAAGCCCTACCCGAAGACCAGGTCGAGCCGCCGCAACGTACGGTTGCCGGCCTTCGCACTCGATCACCTCCGCTTCTGGCGGCAGCGCCAGCGCGAGCGCCGCATGTTCCTCGGCTCGGAGTGGACTGAGACCGGGCTGGTCTGCCCCGCATATCATGGCCAAGTCCGCCGCGTCAGTGACGTGTCTCGCTACTGGGGAGAGTTCCGCGCCAAGCACCCAGAGTTTCCGAAGATGCGCTTTCACGACCTCCGGCACTCGTTAGCGACCATCATGCAGGAGTCACTCGATATCGCGGATGTGAGCAAGCTTCTCGGGCACTCTAGCATCGCCATTACGTCAGACATCTATGTCGGCGGTGACGATGCTCGTGAGAGGTGGCCGGGTTCGTCTGGACAGCTGAACCGGGTTCTTAGGTGGTTCACTGCTTCTCATGCACTCTTGCTTGCGTGCGTAGTGTAGACCAGTAGACCTCGTCGGGCGTGCGGTCTGCTAGCCCCTGATGCCGGCGGCGGTGGTTGTAGAAGTCGAAGTAGGCGGCCAGCTCGCGGCGCGCCTCGGTCAGGTTCTCGTAGGCTTTCAGGTAGACCTCCTCGTGCTTGACGCTTCTCCAGAGCCGCTCGATGAAGACGTTGTCCAGCCAGCGGCCGCGGCCGTCCATGCTGATCGCGACGCCGTGGCCTGCGAGCACGCTCGTGAAGCCCTCGCAGGTGAACTGCGAGCCCTGGTCGGTGTTGAAGATCTCGGGCGCCTCGTAGCGCTCGAGCGCCTCCTCGAGCGCCTCGATGCAGAAGGCGGCGTCGAGCGTGTTGGAGAGCCGCCAGGAGAGCACCCGCCGGGTGGCCCAGTCCATGATCGCCGTGAGGTAGCAGAAGCCTCTCGCCAGCGGCAGGTAGGTGATGTCGGCAGACCAGACGTGCCCCGCCTCGGTGATCTCGAGGCCGCGCAGCAGGTAGGGGTAGATCTTGTGGCCGGGGGCCGGCTTGGAGAGCCTGCGCTTGGGGGCGATGGCCGTGATGCCCATGCGGCGCATCAGCGTGGCTCACGTGCCCGCGTCCGACCGTGAAGCCTCGGTCTCTGAGCTCTTCCTGATCCTCCTCGCGCCGTAGAAGGGCAGCTCGGTGTGGATCTCGTCCATCGCCGCCATCAGCTTCAGGTCGCGCTCGCTTGTTCCACCGGCCGGTAGTAGACGCTCGAGCGGGCGAGGCCGAGCAGGCGCGCCTGCCCCGTGACCGGCAAGGGATGGCTCCGGTCGATCATCGCTTTGCGCTCGGGGCGTCGATGCGCCCGAGCGCCCCGGACAAAAAATCGTTCTCCATCGTCAGCTCGCCGATCTTGGCGTGCAGCTTGGCGACGTCGGGTGCGTCCTTGGCGTCGCCCTCGCCGGCGCCGAACACCTCCGGCGCGCCTTCCAGGAGCTGGCGCTTCCACTTCGTGATCACGTTGGGGTGCACGTCGAAGCGCTCGGCGATCTCGATGATCGGCTGCTCGCCCTTGATCGCCTCCAGGGCGACCTTGGCCTTGAAGGCCGGTGAGTGGTTGCGGCGTGGGCGTCGTGGCATTGGCGCTGCTTCCTCCTCCGTCGGCTGCCGGGGAGCAGTATCACCTATCGGGCTGTCCGAATTCGCCCGGCCACTTCTCGTGCTCGGCGCGGCGTGGCCGTGTGGGAGAAGTCAGCGGGTCGCCGAGGCCGCCGCAAGGGATAGTGTAGGACACCCGTAGAAGCCCACAGGAGCCACACAGACCGCATTTGAGGCCGGGGTGGCCGACGGAAGCCCCCACCGTGTCTCTGGGTGACGCTCCCTCCACGTCGAGCAGCGTACCGAGGGTGTCTCGTCCCGGTCCATACCAGAGAGACGGTGCACCACTGTGAGGTTCCACGATCTGGCGACGACCCCGGCCTTACGCCGAGCCACTTCTGATGGGTCACTCAACTTCGGCGGTCACCATCGGCGTTCTAACGTCAACACCCGCCGGGAGCGCGACAAGGCTCGCCGCGGTCTCATCGAGCGGGTGTCAACGCCGGTCCAAAGCTGAACAGTTCTCTCCGGTCCAAATCTGAACACTCTCAGCGGTCGTCATCGTCGGAGAGCACCTCCTTGCCTTTGGCCTTTGAGTCGGTAGTCTCGCCTCGCAAGGACGAGTACCTCTGAGTGGTGCACGAGGCGATCAACGAGCTCGGCAACCGCGACCGGGTCGCCGAAGATCTCCGCCCAGGCCGAGAAGGTCTTGTCGGAACTGACGATGATCGAGCTGCGCTCGTAGCGGCTGGAGACGAGCGCGAAGAAGAGTGATGCCGTCTCGGGGTCGAAGGGACAGAGCGGGCGTTCGGCAAGTCGGGAAGCTGGAGAGCCCGACCATGACGCCGAGCCAAGGGAGGACGCGCGGGGACACACCCGCTCGTTAGGTCCGTCGCTCGTTCCACGACTATCGGGCTAGCCAAATCCGTCGAGCTCGCCAAGAAGGCCGGCCTCAGGACGGTGGCCACCAACGACGTCCACTACCTGCGCCACGAGGACGCCTACGCGCACGACGCGCTCTTGTGCATCCAGACGCAGAGCGACATCGCCGACGAGAACCGCATGCGCTACGGCAGCGACGAGTTCTACCTCAAGTCGGGCGACGAGATGGAAGAGCGCTTCAGGGACTATCCCGGCGCTTGCGCGTCCACGCTGGAGATCGCCGAACGCTGTGACGTCAGTCTGGACTTCGGCGACTACAAGCTGCCCACGTACCCGGTGCCGACGTCTCCAAGCTCGGCCTTCTCAAGATGGACTTCCTCGGCCTGCGCAACCTGGACGTGATTCGAGGACTTCGACCTCGACGAGCTCGATTCGACGTTTGCTCACCCTGGTCCGGTCGGACAGGCACTGGAAGCAGCGCCAGCCTCACATTGGGCTGGCCTTGGCTATTCTCCTACGACCATAGCACTCAGCATCGCCATCCCCCGCTTGGCACTTGGCCACGTTCTCCACGGCGGCGGGCAATGAGTCATGGCTCGCCTGAGGGCCTGAGTGGTCGAGGCCAAGGGTGAATTCCTGACGAATGCGCGCTGGTGTAGTGGTGGCGCTCACGCACAATGATGCTGGGCGTGCCACGTGCCTCAAGTTCCGATGCACTGCTTTGCTTCGCAGCTTGTGCCCCCGGCTGAAGACGTCCCTTCTCTACCAGGTTTCGGCCACACAAGCTCTCCTCTGCTGGCTCGTGAAGCTTGACGAACCCAGCGGCATGTGGGATAAAGCAAGCGATTGACTTACACAATCGGCTTCTCGGTATCGGTCCTTGAGCGGCATGACGCGAATTGCACATGAGCTCTCGCCCATCTCGTTCAAACCCTTGCCACAAATGCATGGAGGTGACTACTGCAGGGTTGACGCAGACCCAACTGCACAAGAGCGACTCGCAACGCATTTACGCAGGGGAGGGGGAGGTTTGATTCAAATGAAGACGATTCGTTCCTGGGGAGGACAGAGGCCGTCCGCTAGGATGACCCTCATCTCATTGACCGTTGTTGTCCTCGTTGCCGCGCTGGCGGCGGGGCTCGCCGCCTGTGGCGACGCAGGCACGACGGCTACTAATGGTTCCTCGCCCGCGGCCACGACCGGCGGAGTCCTTCGCATCGGTACGCTGGCGCCAACGACTTTCGACCCGCATTTCGCGGTCGCACCGGCCGAGATCCTCATCAACCATCAGGTGTACGACTGGCTGGTCACGCTCGACGGCCAGAACGAACCAGTGCCCAGTCTCGCTACCGACTGGACCATGTCGCCAGACGGCAAGACTTGGACGTTCACGCTGAGGGACGACGCGAAGTTCTCGAACGGGACTCCTTTGACGGCGGACGATGTCGTCTACAGCTTCGACCGCATGCGCGACAAGAAGGTCGGGACCGCCACAGTATCCCTGTATGCGGACATCAAGAAGATTGAGGCGGTTGACCCAACGCATGTGGTCTTCACGCTTTCCACAGCCAACCCAGAATTCGTCAAGGACGCGGCCGACTATCATGCGGCCATTCTGTCGAAGGATGTTGCGGATCCTGCCAAGGAATGGGTGGGTAGCGGTCCCTTCGTGATCAAGGAGTACAAGACCGAAGACCGCGTCATCCTCGAGAACAACCCCAACTACTGGGGTAAAAACGCCGATGGCCAGCAGTTGCCGTACCTCGACGGTCTCACCTTCTTCATCTCCCCCGACACAGGGAGCATGGTCGACGGGCTTGCCGGCGGCCAACTCGACTTTGTTCCGGACCTCAGCTCGGAGCTCGCGACCAAGGTCCAGGCAGACCAGACTCTGAAAGTGCTCACAAGTCCGTCGAACTTCCACTTCCTCGTGCACCTGAGGAGCGACAACGATCAGCCCGTGAAGGATCCCAACGTGCGTAAAGCACTCCGCATGGGCACCGACTACCAAGGGCTGATCGACCTTGTGCGGCCAGGTCTTGCCGAGGTCGGAAACGGGACGATCGTCGGTCCGGTGTACGGAGACTACTACTGGGATCACACGCCCACCTATGACCCGGAAGGCGCCAAGCAGCTGCTCGCCGACGCCGGATACCCCGACGGCTTCACGATGAAGCTCTACGCCATGCAGTATCTGGATGCTCCGGCGTTCGCCGTGGCGTGGCAGGAGCAGATGGCCAAGATCGGCGTCAAGATCAACATCGAATCGGTTCCATCCGACGTCTACTACGCCGATAAGGGCGATGCCTCCTGGTTGACCTGTAACTACGGCATCACCAACTGGGCGAATCGTGCGACCCCGGTCGTCTACTTCAACCTGTCGCTCATCACCGGCGCACTCTGGAATGAAGCGCACTGGTCAGACGCCGAGTTCGACAGCCTGACCAAGCAGATCAGCTCTGAACTCGACGCGACCAAGCGCGCCGACCTCTACCACCAGGCGCAGGAGTTGCTTTGGGAGCGGGGCCCTAGCGTCGTGCTCGTGCATGAGAATTCGGTGGCAGGGCAGACAGCCAAGCTGTCCGGAGTGACGCTACCGCCTGACATGAACCAGACCCTGTTCGTGAACGGTCGTCTGGCTCAATAGGAAGACACTCCGCAGGCTCGGTCCGGGGCTTCTGAGTACGGCCCCGGGCCGGCGTCTTGCGGGGGAAGATGAATGGCCTCGCTCCCCGCCTCGGCGATGACGACGGTCGGGAGCGGGGCCGTGCTTCCCAAGCCCGGCCGACGAACAGGCAGGGTCTCTCAGATCGCCATTCGAGTGGAGGCATCAGGTGCAATCTGTGACACACCCGACGAGGACGACAGACGTGATCAGCAGGTCGCGAAGTCAGAGCGCCCACGTCTACTGGCGCAGACTGAAACGACGTCCCATCGCGATGGTCGGGATCTGCATCTTCCTCGTCTTCACTGTGCTGGCGATTGCCGGGCCGCTGATCGCCCCCCACAGCTACACCGAGCAAGTCCCTGCTGACCGACTGCAGAGTCCATCGCTCCAGCACCCTTTCGGGACCGATCAGTTCGGTCGCGACATCCTCAGCCGAGTAATTGTCGGGACTCGCAGTGTGTTCGTCCTGGGGGGGCTGGGGACGCTGTTCGCGGTGGCTTTCGGCACACCTATCGGCCTGATCTGCGGGTACTACCGCGGGCTCTGGGACGAAGTGGTCATGCGGCTTCTCGATGTCTTCTTAGCCATACCATCTCTTCTCCTGGCCCTGGTCCTCCTCAGCACGGTCGGGCCATCGCCGGCAAATCTTGTCGTCGTCGTTGCCATCCTCTACACACCGATCATCGCCCGCGTCGTGCGAAGTATGGCGCTCGACCTTCGGAACAAGGAATTCGTGGAAGCAGCGCACGTCAGAGGAGAAGGAAAGGGGTTCATCTTCTTTCGCGAGATTCTCCCTCAGGCTCTTCCGTCCCTCCTCGTCGAGGCCTCGATGAGATTCTCCTACTCGATCTTCCTCGTGGCGTCGCTCGGCTTTCTTGGGCTTGGCGTGCAACCGCCTTCGCCTGATTGGGGGCTGCAGATCAACGAGGCGAAAGACTTCTTCAGCACGGCGCCCTGGCTCCTCCTCTTCCCAGCGGCTGCCATCGCGGTCCTCGTTATCTCGACGAGCCTCATGTCGGAGGGGATCCGCGAGCTACTCCAGCCGCAACGAGGAGGCCTGTGATGTCGACGCGCCGAGCCGACGCGCCCTTGGCCTCTGCGGGTGTGCCGACCCTGCCCTCCGCTGGTGAAGCGGTCCTGGAGATTGACGAGCTCAACATCGTCTACGAGACGGATGGCGGACAGCTGGACGCGGTGCGCGACGCGACCCTGACCATTCGGCGGAACGAGAGCTTTGGCTTGGTCGGGGAGTCCGGGTCCGGGAAGTCGACACTCGCGATGGGTGCGATTCAGTACCTGGCGGCGAACGGCCACATCTCGACGGGCAGCGTTCGGCTTCTGGGCCAGGAACTGTCTGGACTCTCGAGGGCGGAGATGCAGCACGTTTGGGGTTCCCAAGTGGGTGTGGTCGACCAGAGTCCCTTGAGCGCTTTGAACCCCTCAGCCCGCATCGGGACGCAATTGGCGGAAGTCGCGCGGCAGCACCTGGGGATGAGCCGGGAGCAGGCCCGAGAGCGGTCGCTGGAGATGTTGTCGAAGGTGGCAATGCCGGAACCCGAGAGGATACTTGCTCGCTACCCTCATCAGATCTCCGGTGGAATGTCGCAGCGATGTGTGATCGCTATGGCCATGGTGACGGAACCGGCGCGGCTGATCATGGACGAGCCGACACTGCACTGGATGTCACTACGAAGCGGTCGTGCTGGACCTCGTGCGCCACCTCAAGGAGGAGTTCGACTCAGCGATCCTGTACATCACCCACGATCTGGGCGTCGTCGCGAGGATCTGCGACAGAGCGGCGTGATGTTACGGGTGCGCTTCTGGAAGAGGCGTCGATACGTCGAGCGTCTCGCGCTCGAGGCATCCATACACCCTCGGCCTGCTGGACTGCATCCCTCGTCTTGAGACATCCAGTGCAAAGCGTCTCCTCCGCACGATCCCGGATCGATCCCGAAGTCGACGATTCGCCCGAAGGCTGCATCTATGCCCCGAGATGCAACTACGTGGAGGACGCATGCGTCCTTGAGAGGCCCCAATTTGCCAAGGTCGGCCCTGGTCAGATGTCCGCGTGTCGTCGCTGGGAAGTCCTCCGCTCTTGGAGTCGACAGCGAACGAATCTGTCATGACCGGCGGCGGGCTGGCGGAGGATGCCTCGGAGCAAGTGCTTGAGGCCGAGGACGTCAGCAACCTTCCCGCCGATAGCGGTGGACTGCACATCGGGCGACGAGACAAGCGCATGGTGCACGCCTTGGACAGCACCAACCTTCGTATTCGGTGGGGAAGGAACTCGGAGTCGTTGTGAGAGTGGAGCGGGAAGACGTGTCGCGCGCACAGTCGTCGGCTTGGAGGAGGCGATATCCAGTACGGTCAAGCTGAACGGCCGCGCGCCCGCGCGCGCCATCGGAAGGTGCCCACGCTCCTCGTCCTCAGGGGGATCCAGATGAAGCTTCGAGGACCGATACGCTCCGCCTACGCTGCATCTGGCACCGTGGGCGTGGCGCATCGGTCCGTCCTTCTCCGGAACGCTCCTAGGAGGAAGCGTTTGAGGCGCAGATCTGAAGCAGCGGACCTTCGAGTCGCTGGGGGACACGTGTCGAACAGCCTGTGAGCTACGACGACCGCAAGCCGGGCGGAGCTGAGCGGGTGGCAACTCTCAAGGCTGGGCGATTGCCTGGCGCTTTCGGAGCGCACTGAGCAGCCCGTCCTCCCGACGGCCCTCCCCCGCGCTCGACGCCTCCTGTGCAGGGCGCGCTCGACGGAACTGCTTCTCACGCAGCTTCAGCAGGAGGATCGCGACGTCCCACGCCGTTGACCTCGGATGACTCTGGCTGTCCAGCATCTCTCTGATCTTGCGAGCCGTCGTCACCCTGGGCATGTCATGGACCCGGGAGAAGCCGAAAGGGCAACTGACGCCGCCGTTCCAACTGAGATCCCCCAGCGTTCTCCTGGCCGTCTCGATCGCCGACCCCATCGGGAAAGCAGGAGAACATCGTCTGGAAGGGCAGGCGCCATCTGTGAGTTATGTTCTGTCGGTCGCAGGTTCTACCCGCGGCGTCCGACACGCTTTGGTGACGTATGCAAGGAGCAGGAGCATCTCCTGGCAGGAGACGGACACATGATTGACTGTCAGATCCCGCTGGGCGAGCTGTAGCAGACTCTCAGATGCCGTTCTTCGCCGGAGCCCTCGGGGATCGGAGGTGTGAAGACGGCTGAACTTGAACTTCGTCGTCTGGCTCTCGCTTTCCTGACGATGTTGGGTCGCTTCAGCCATCATCTTTTCGGCCACGTAGGCTCATCCTAGGCGACATCACCTCTGGAACCTGGTACAGTTTGCTACACCCGAGGCAAAGCAGAACCTCAGGGTCGAGCTAGGCCTGAACCGTCCCCTGGTTCGTCCAGATCTCGATGCCTGTTCGGCTTCATCCGGGTCACTGGAGAAGCTTGATCAGGCGCCCACATGTGGCTATCTGGGTGCTGTCTTCGGACGTCTGGGGAATTTTATGACGCTCGGCCGCAATCGGTGTTCGCCATGTTTCTCCACTAGGGATACTGTCCGGCGAATCGGTTGCAGCTCTGAAGAAGAACTCTCGGTCATCAAAACACCACTTCCATCGGCGCCTCGTTCTCATTGGTCTGCTGGATTCGTCTCGGGCATTGTTCCGACGACATCTCTCTTTCAAGCTCGGAGCGCTCCCGGCCGAGTCGCCGATCGACCTCTCTCTGGGCTTCTGGACGGAGTGGCAGATGCTCATTCTTCCGGCGGTCACGACATCGCTCATGATCTTGCCGACGTCACGCGCATGACGAGGTCGAGTACGGTCCAGGTGCTCGACGATGAGCTCCCCCCGCAGCGCCTATCTGAAGGGTCTGCCACGTCACACCGTCATTGGCTTGGCACGTCCTGCGCACCCCGCCGCCTGCTTGACTGTCACTGATCATCGCCTGCGGCATGGGCTCAGCCTGTCGGCGGCCTCATCGTGACTGAAAACAGCGTCCTCAGATTCGGGAAAGATCGGCGGCTGCTTCTTCGGCATTGAGCGACGTGAAGATCCTCGCGGTAGGCGGTGTTGATGCTCAATCGCGGTCGTCGTGGGGATCTCGCTGAATCGGGTGGGTGGATGAGGTCGATGCCTGCTTGAACCCCTGGATCAGGCGACAGACAGCTCACGAAAGCGTCTACATCCGAAGTCGTCCTCACAGGCTCCGAAGGGCAGAGCCCAGCGAGGAGCAGTCTGATCAGACGGAGTATCAGAGTATGTCATGAGGTAAGGCTGGAGCAGGATCCATGAGGGATTCTTCAAGTCGCTGGAGGAGGTGGGCCGCGCCGTGCGCGACTCAGAGGCGCTCGCGTCGTCGACAAGGTGAGCGGCGCCCGCTGCTGGACGCCGAGTCTGGCTTATTTTGCCGCAAGACCTCGTGAGAGAGGCACGTGCCACGGCGCTGAGGAGCTTACGTCGTAGCGGCCGGCGGAACGCAGCTGGACCCGCGCGTCGGATCGGGCCCCCGACAGCGCTCCCGAGCGCCTCCTGGTCCGCCTCTTGTTCTGGTGGACGGGGTGCAGCGGCTCAGCACCCTGCCCGACCTCACGACTGCGTGCGCCTCGCGCACCTCTGTCCAGCATTGACGCGCTCGGCGAGAGCCTTGGGAGCCGACCGACGGTGCCGGAGCAGAAAACGCGCCAAGGTAAGTCGGGACCGATCCGCACGCAGTCGACCTCGAGCCCGAAGAAACGCAGACCGCTCCACCGTCGGACCTCTCTCGACGAGCTCGAAGTGGGAGCGCACGTGCAGGAACTTCCGGCACGGTACGGACTGGCACGCGCGGCTGGCGCCGGGCGGTTGGTCATCAGACAACCTCGCCCGCTGGCACCCCTCGGCGGAGGCCGCACAGGCGCGGCTCCGCTCGCGCGGCTCGGCGAGCCAGTCCTCGTGACGGTCTGCGCCATGGAAGGGTACGACGGCGCTGATCACCCTGGCGGGCCTTCTGGCTTGTTCAGTATGCTGAACTGCTCGCGGCCTGGTCGCACGAGCTGGGGCGAATCCGGGCGCGCCGTTCCTTGACGGAGTCACTGCTTCGCTCTCGTCGACGGAGACCGGGCGCGCTCCATGATCGGCGCACGCATATACTGGGCGCTGACGGAGGCGATCATCGGCCTCGGTCATGGTGAGGCGTCCCCGTGCGCGCTTGTGGGTCCCTCGACAACGCGCACGCGCCCGATGCCGCAGGCCGGCATCGAGCCGGCCCTGGCCATGGACAGCGTGTCGCGAAGCCGCTTCGCAGTTCGTCCTGCACGCCGGCGGCATCCTTCCGTCGAGCTTCAACTGCTTGTTCCCGAGAAGTTCGTGATCCACGACGAGGCGCTCGAAGCGGCCTGCGCGCGGCGTCCGCCGCATCCATGTGGAATCGGCGAGACGCTGGCGCTCGATGTGGTCGCAGCGGCAGGGCTGGAAACCGGCACAGTCCTCAGCCGCGCGCACACGCGCAGGCACGCGCGTGACGGGACGAGGCAGACGATCACGAACCGCTCGCCCGACGAGACCCGGCGGACCCAAGGCGGGCACGACCCAGCCGCTGTCGCCGGCGACCGGCTGAAGGATCAGCGGCGTCCGACGAGCCACCGGACGACCTGGATCCTCTGGTCCGGCGGCAGCTCGTCGGCTCCTGCCTGGGCTGCGGCGGACGAGGTCTGAGGTCGAGACGCAGAGTCTGCTCAGGTCTCCTAGGGAGGAGTTGACCCTCGACCATCTTGACTGACTGAGGGCAATCCGTGCCTGAGTAGTATGTCGAGGGCCCTGAGAGTCTCCGAGAAGTCGAAGTGATCGGGCTGCACCAAGGCCTGAATCGACAAGCCGTCGCCAATCGCCGACAGCAGAGAAGCGAGTCCTTCCAGGCTTACACGCTGCTGGCCTTCACCCGGACCCACATCTGCCGCTCCCGCTTCTCTCCGTACCTGGGCGAGATGGAGCTGGTAGAAGGCCTCATAGTAGGAATGAAGGCGTCCGAGGAGTTCCTTGTCGCGCAGCACGTGGGGCAGCATCTCGAAGAGTATCCTCAGCGCGTCGCTGGGCTGATTGACGATGCTGTCTGAATCGTCAGCCGACCGAAGCCCTGTCTGGTGAACTGTCGCCGGGGGGACATCGAGGGTCGACATGACGTCGTACAGGACGGTGTCAAGCACGACACTGACCAGGCCGGATTTGCTGCCGAAATAGTATTTGACCGCAGCTACGTTCCTCTCTCCGCTGGCCTCAAGGATCCGAGAAGGGTGCACTTGGCAAAGCCCTCCTCGAGAATCACCTCACGGGTGGCTTCGAGGATGCGCGCGGCAGTCGGTGCAGCTTTACGCGGGGAACTTCGATGGTGCTCCGGAGGTCCTCTTCGGTGTACTCACCGCCTTGGCTACGGGCCTCGGATTCTTCCATTGGCGTCCTTCTCGACGTGGGTTGCCGCTGGGGTTGGTGTGAGATGTCTGATTGTACTCAGCCCTATCGCCGCCACCTGCCCCAGAGCAAGAGGTGTTGACGCATCCGTCCATCTGTGTGATAAAGCAATCGCTTGACTTAGAATAGGATATCATCTGTGGCTGTTCTGGATGCGAAACTCCACGCGCCTTCTTGCGGATGCGACCGGTGGGCAAGAGTCGCCTCCTAGGAGAGGAGCATGTTGGAAGAGACTTTTCGAACAGATGAAGCAGAGCGTCATCGACGGCGAGACCGAGGACGCAGTGCCTCGCCGAGGAGGGCGTCGACGCGGGCATCACCGGACTTCACAAAGGGCTTCGTGAAGGGGCATCGAGGAGGTTGGTCAACTTCTTCGGCAAGGGTGAGTCTCGAGCTGGTCCAGGGCGCCGAGGCCATGAAGGCCGCCGTCGCCGCGCCGGAGCCTGGCCCTCGACGCGAGGCAGGCCGCAAGACGCTCGGCAAGGCCGTCGCCGGGCACCGTCGCGGCGACATCCATGTAGTCGGCAAGACCATCGTCTGCTCGATGCCAAGCGCGCGGCTTCGAGGTCACGGACGTCGGCTGCGACGAGACGGTTGAGACCTTCGTCGCCAAGGTCAAGGACGAAGAACGCGGAACTGCTTGCTGAGCGCCCGCTCACCACGACGAACACCGGTCCTACCAGAGAAGACGATTGAGGCGCTCAAGGCCGCTGGCCTGCGAGACGGCGTACAATGCCATGATCGGCGGCGCGCCGACGACGCGCGCCTGGCTGACGAAATCGCGCCGACGGCTACGCCGAGGTACGCCATCGAGGCCGTGGCGATCGCCAAGACCATCCTGAGCGTGAACTGAGTCCCGCCGTCCGTCCTCAGGGAGAGCCGCCGAGTCGAGAGGTCACCGCAATGAACGCTGATTCCGTCAACAACGAGTCTCTCATCGGCAGGCCGAGAGTACTGTCCGATGACGACATCAGTAAGATCCACGGTGTCGCCCTGGAACTCGTCGAGTCCGTCGGCATGCACATCCGCCACCCGCGCGCACTGGACCTGCTGGCCAAGGCCGGCTGCACCCAGACCGACGGCGTCGTCAAGATCCCCGCTCGGATGGTGGAGGAACTGCGGAAGCAGGTGCCCTCTTCGATCCCGGTCTACGATCGAGACGGGCAGCTGGCCATGACGCTGGGCGGCTACAATTCGTACTTCGGCAGCGGCTCGGACCTCATGTCCACCTGGGACCTGGAATCCAGGGAGCTCCGCCCGTCGTCGCTCGAGGACACCCGCCGGGCGGCACGCTTGTGCGACGCGCTCCCCAACATCTCCTTCGTGATGTCGAGCGCGTGGCCCAACGAGCTCGATGCCTCGTTCGCGTTCCTCCAGAACTTCCGCGCGATGGTGCGGAACACGCGCAAGCCCCTCGTCGTGACCTGCGAGGGAACCGGGATCTGACCGCCATGTGGCAGATCGCCTGCGCCGTCAGAGGCGGCGCGGAAGCTCTGGCGGCGAAGCCGTACTTCATCTCGTACACCGAGTCGGTCAGTCCACTCGCCCATATGGACGAGTCGCTGGACAAGCTCCTGTTCTGCGGGGACGTGGGAGTCCCGAGCCTCTATACTCCCGCGCCCTTGGCGGGAGCCACGGCTCCGGTCACGCTGCCGGGGCTGCTCGCGCAGGGTCTGGCAGAGTACTACCAGGGCATGGTCGTACATCAGCTCGCTTGCCCCGGGGCGCCTCTCATCTACGGTATTGGACCCTTGATGCTGGACTTCTCGACGATGCAGTCGTCCTACTGCGGCATCGAGGTATCGATCGGGCACACGGCTTCGATCGAACTCGCCCACTGGCTTGATGTGCCGAACTGGGCCTACGGGGGCATGACGGACGCTCACTGCGTCGATGCCCAGGCAGGGCTCGAGATGGCCCAGTTCATCCTCCTCAACATGCTCTGCGGCTCGCACCTCACGCACGACGTGGGCTACCAGGGCTTCGGGCTCGAGGTCTCGCTGGAACAGATCGTCATCGCCGACGAGTACATCGGCATGAATCGAAGGCTTCTCGCCGGCGTGACTGTCGACGAAGAGACACTGGCCGCCGATGTCATCGCGGACGTCGGTCCGGGCGGGCAGTTCATCGGCCATCGCCATACGCGCGATCACTATCGGTCTTCACGGTTCCGCCCCACCGTGATGAACCGGAGCTCGCGGGACACCTGGGACGCAGAAGGCAGGCCCGACATCAGAGAACGGGCTCGCCGCAAGGCGATTGACCTCCTGGAGTCCCATGAGGTGCCGCCGCTGCCTCAGAACGTGGTGGAGACCATGGACTCCATCGTCGAGACGTTCGAAGCGACGGGATGTCCCGCGGCCCCCGTCACGCGGACTGCCGACTAGGCCGAACGCCCGAGAGTCTTTCGACAGTGCCCACTGAGGAGGAACTACCGTGATCAGCACGGATTCGGCCAGCCACCACGTCCTCACACGCGGTCAGATGGATCAGGTCCATGACGCCAGCATGAAGATCCTGGAGCAAACTGGCGTGCGGGTCGACAACGGCGAAGCCAGTGCGCTCCTGGAGGACGCCGGCGCCTTCGTTTCCGGGGACGGCATGGTGCGGATCCCCGCTCGCCTGATCGAATGGGCCGTCGGTGCGGCGCCGAGCAACGTCACGATCTACGACCGGACGGGCCGAGAGGCGATGCAGCTGGGTCGCAGGCGCACGTACTTCGGCACCGGCTCTGACACTCCCTATGTGATCGACCCTCGCACGGATGAGCGCCGGCCCGCCGTCCTGGCCGACATCGCAGACTTCGCCCGCGTCTGCGATGCCCTTCCCACTATCGACTTCATCATGTGTATGGGGATCGCGTCCGACCTGGAGCCTGCCACGGCGGAGCTCCATCATGCGCTCGCCATGCTGCGCAACACCACGAAGCCCTTCGTGTTCACAGCGCTCGATCTGACGGCGGCGACGAGGGTGACCGCGATGCTCGATCTCGTCGCCGGCGGACGCGAGGCGTTTCGGGAGCGTCCCTTCGCGCTGATGTACAACGAGCCCGTCTCGCCCCTCGGGTTCGCGAGCGACAACATGGAGAAGCTGCTCTTCGCCGCGGAGATGGGGGTGCCGTCGGTCTTCATGTCCGGCCTGCTCGCCGGCGGCACGTCGCCCGTCACGGCCGCGGGGGGACTGGTGCTGGGGAATGCGGAGTCTCTCGCGGGCGTCCTCATCGCTCAGCTGAAGCGCGAGGGCGCTCCAGTAGTGTCCGGCGGAGGGATCCTCGGCATGGACATGCGCACCATGACGCCGAGCTACAGCACGCCCGAGTTCATGCTGACCATGGCGGCGATGGCGGAGCTGGCGCAGTACTACGCCCTGCCTGCGTGGGGCTACGCCGGGTGTTCAGATGCCAAGACGTTCGATGCCCAGGCCGCGGCGGATACAGCAGAGTGGGTGCTCATGGCCGCACTGTCGGGATCCAACCTGGTTCACGACGTCGGCTTTCTCGAGAGCGGTCTGACGTCTTCGTTCGACCAGCTGGTGTTCGCCGATGAGGTGATCGGGAAGTGCGCGCGCATGGTCGGCGGCATCGCCACCGATGAGGAGTCCCTCGCGACCGCGGCGATCGCTGGAGTCGGGCAAGGTGGACACTTCCTCGGTCACCGTCACACCTCGAAGCACTTCCGCGAGAACTGGCCTTCGGGATTGGAGGACAGGATGAACTACGGGAGTTGGGTGGCGGCCGGCTCCCAGACCATGGCTCAGCGGGTGCGTGCGAAGGTCCTCGACCTGCTGGAGACGCACGAGCCGCCAGGGCTCGCCGACGACGTCGACGCGGAGCTCGTGCACCTCGTGGAAGGCGCTGCCGCGACCGTTTCGGGCCTGAGCGGCTGAGATGTCGCATCACTCCCGGACGGCTCACTCGATCGCTGACCAGCGGCTGCGAGGGCTCTGATGAGAACAGCCGCGAGGCGAAGCGTGACTCGCAAGAGACGGCGTCAGCAGCCTTTGTCGCTCCTCGTCGTTGCGTCGGGGTGCCAGGAGATCAGCTCCGCCGCTGAGCTTCTGAGCGCGCCGCTGGCTCCGGACGCACGCATCGTCACGGCCAAGTACCAGGACACGACCCAGGGGTTCGTCCTTCTCATGAGCCTGACTGTCACGGGAGGGCCTGCGGTCATGCGCCGCGTTGCGACCCATCTGAGGCGAACGGCCGAGGCCCACGAGATGGTCGTTTCCGTGTGGCCCATGAGCAAGGAAGGAGGGCTGCCATGAAGGAGATGCTCGCGCTCGTCAAGAAAACCACCAGGGACCTGGACTGACGCTGGTAGAGCGTCCCCGTCCCCAGCGCCGGCCCCGGGGAGGTGGTGATCCGCGTGCTCAAGACCGCGATCTGCGGGACGGACGTGCACATCTACGCATGGGACGAGTGGGCGCGGCGGACGGTTCCCGTGCCGCTCATCGCCGGCCACGAGTTCGTGGGCCGGATCGTCGAGATCGGCGAAGGGGTGCGCGACCTCGAGTCGGACAGTTGGTGACCGGCGAAGGCCACATCGTCTGCGGCCTGCCGCAACTGCCGCGCCGGCCGCCGCCACCTCTCCCCGCACAGCGTGAGCATCGGGGCGACCGCTCCCGGCGCCTTTGCCGAGTACCTCGTGCTCCCTGCGGTCAACGTCTGGCCGGCGGACGAACGGATACCGCTCGACACCCTCGCCATCTTCGATCCGCTCGGCAACGCCGTGCACGCGGCGCTGTCGTTCGACCTGGTCGGCGAGGATGTGCTCATCACCGGCGCCGGACCGGTCGGCTTCCTGGCGGCTGCCGTCGTGCGCCACGCCGGCGCGCGGCACGTCGTCATCACCGACGTGAACCCGGCGCGGCTCCGCATCGCCGAGCAGATGGGTGTGTCGTTGGCCGTCGACGTGCGCACATCCGGTCCGGCAGGAGGCGATGGCCAGCCTGGGCATGACGGAGGGCTTCGATGTCGGCCTCGAGATGTCCGGAAACAAGGGAGCCTTGCGCGACATGATCGCCAACATGGCCCACGGAGGCCGCATCAGTCTGATGGGTTTTCTGGAGGGCGAGACCCCTGTCGAGCTGGAACCCGTGATCTTCGGCGGGCTCACGCTCAAGGGGATCTACGGTCGCGAGATGTTCGAGACCTGGTACAAGATGACCGCCATGGTGCAGAGCGGTCTCGATGTCGGTCCAGTCATCACCCATCGCTTCCCCGTCGCTGAGTACGAGGACGCCTTCGCGATCATGCGCTCCGGCCGGTCCGGCAAGGTCATCCTGGAGTGGCCGGCCGCCCTCGAGGGCGAGACCCGCGAACGCCGCCAGTCTGGAGGAGAGTCGTGATCACCGACGTCGTCAGAACGGCTCCTGAGCGAGTTGCAGGAGACACGCGATCAGGGCCTGTACAAGGTCGAGCGCCCGATCGCCGGAGCGCAGGGCGCATGGGTGCAGCTCGCCGACGGGCGCCGCGTGCTCAATATGTGCGCGAACAACTATCTCAACCTCGCGTCCCATCCGGATCGTGTCCGCCGCCCGGGAGCGCTGGAAAAATGGGGCTACGGCATGTCGTCCGTCCGCTTCATCTGCGGCACGCAGTGCTTCACGCGAACTCGAAGCGGGAGCTTTCTCGTTCATGCCCCAGAAGCCACGATCCTCTACTCCTCCTGCTTCGATGCGAACGGAGGCCTGTTCGAGACGCTCCTCGGCCCGGAGGACGCGGTCATCAGCGACGCCCTGAACCATGCCAGCATCATCGACGGCATCCGCCTCTGCAAAGCGCAGCGCTACCGCTACAGGAACAGCGACATGGCCGACCTCGAGAGCAAGTTAAAGGAGGCGCAGGGGCGCGCATCCGGCTGATCGCCACGGATGGCGTGTTCTCGATGGATGGCGTCATCGCCCCCTCGCCGAATCTGCGAACTGGCGGAGCGATACGGACGCCCTGGTCATGGTGGACGATTCGCACGCGCTCGGCGTCACTGGGAAGAACGGACGCGGCACTCCCGAGCATTACGGCGTGAGCGAGCGCGTCGACATCATCACCGGCACGCTGGGCAAGGCGCTCGGCGGCGCCAGTGGCGGTTTCACGATCGGTCGCAGCGAGATCGTCGACTGCTGCGGCAGCGATCACGCCCGTATCTGTTCTCGAACACGCTTGCGCCCATGATCGCGGCCGCATCGCTGGAAGCCCTCGAGATCGTGGATGACTCGCCGGACCTCCTCGAGCGGCTGCGGCGGAACACCAGCACTTCCGCGACGCCATGGAGGAGGCGGGCTTCGAGACCAGGGGCGGGGCGCCCCGATCATCCCGGTCATGGTCGGCGATGCCGTTGTCGCCCAAGTGATCGCGACGGGCCTCCTCGAGCGAGCCGTCTACGCGGTCGGCTTCTTCTACCCGGTCGTGCCCAAGGGCGAGGCGCGGATCCGCGTTCAGGTCTCGGCTCTGCATGAGATCACCGACCTCGACCATGCGGTCGAGATGTTCGTGGCGGCTCGCGAGACACTGTCCGTCGCACCCTGAGTGTCTGCCCGACCGGCGCGCCCGATTACAGAACCGAATGACCATCATCGTTCAGAAGTACGGAGGCACCTCCGTCGCAGATGCGGCGGGAATCGGCAACGTCGCCCGCCGCATCGTCGAAGCTTGGACAGTGGCCTGCGTGTCTGTGTCGTCGTGTCGGCGCCTGGCGGGATGATCGAGGGCTTGCATCGTCTGGCGGTCGAGATATCCCCTGCCCCGTCTCAGCGGGAGATGGACATGCTTCTGTCGGCGGGCGCACGCATCGGATGCGCCCTCGTTGCCATGGCCGTTCACCGCTTGGGTCGACCTGCCGTCAGCTTCACCGGCTCTCAAGCCGGCATCGTCACGGACACAGCTCATGGGAACGCGGAGATTCTGGAGGTCCGCGCGCACAGAGTCCGGGATGCACTCGAGAGGGGACAGGTTGCTCTCGTTGCGGGCTTCCAGGGCGTGTCGACAGAAGACGAGGTCACGACTCTAGGGAGTGGCGGATCGGACACATCGGCAGTCGCGCTCGCCCACGCACTTGGCGCCAGCGTCTGTGAGATCTACACGGACATGGATGGCGTGCACACGGCTAACCCCAGCATCGTCGCCAGCACGCAACGGATTCCTCAGTTGACGTTCGACGAGATGATCGAGCTGGCAGCAGCCGGTGCTGACGTCATGGCCATGCGCTCAATCGCCTTGGCGAGACGTCACCAGATGCCCATTCACCTGCGTTCGAGCTTTGTCCGTTCGAAGGGCACCGAAGTCCAAGCGGGTGCGAGGATCGCTCCCGACCGCATCTGTGGCGTCGCTTATGCCAGCGCCGAGGTGGTGATGACGTTGCGCGCGTTCGGTGCAAGCGAAGAGGCGGAGGAACTCGTGTGTGGCCGACTCGTGGCCGCTGGCCTGCCCCTGGAGTACCTGCTACGGGAGCCCGACGGATCGCTTTCTCTCATTCTGCCGCATCAGGACATTCCCGCAGCGGAGAAGCTGATCTCCGAGCTGATGCCTTCCGCGAGCTATGTGCTGGACGTCGACTCGTGCAGAGTAACCGTGGTGGGGAGGCTTGCCAGCCAAAGTACTTCGACCTCACGCTGTATTTCGGACATCCTTGGTGAGCTCGAGTTGCCTTTGCGCTGGGTCACGTCGACATGGTCGAGTCCTTCGTTCCTCGTACCACGGTCGAATGTGGAGGGCGTAGTCGGCAAGCTTCATCATGCTCTCGGCCTTGGCTTCCCTGCGACCCAGCTCGCGCCGTGAGGGACGTGGGTCAGATACAGGGACTGAATGATGCCCGCTCGGCCGCTCCGCCCCCTAATGGCCGGGACGGGCTCTGGGACGGTCATGGGCACAGCGCTGTCGCTGTTCCCTCCGACGATCGTCTGGCTATCGGGACGGCGGTGTCATCCCCCGACACCGCCGTTCCGCTCCTCCCGGTCATGCGCCCGGACGGCATGGGCCAGGTCGGACAGCGTGTTAGGGCGACGGCCGAGAAGACAGGGGCGGAGGTACTGAACCACACCTTCTATGCCAGAGGAGCGGGCACAATGGCTTTGACCTTCGGACCGAGGCGCGCCACCTACGTCGACATCTCGGAGGCGATGCCCCCGGGCGGGCCGCTCGCGCCGGCCGAGGTCGACCACTTCGAGGCCTTCGACCTCCTCTACCGCTCGCTCTGCGCCCTCCTCTTCAACTACGTCCCCACGTCGGGCCACCCCGGCGGCTCCATCTCCTCGGGCCGCGCCGTGGCGGCGGTGCTCTTCGATGCCCTCGACTACGACCTCTCCGACCCGGACCGGCCGGACGCCGACCTGATCAGCTACGCGGCCGGCCACAAGGCCATGGGCCTGTACGCGATGTGGGCGCTTGCGCGACGAGCTGGCGGCGGTGGCCGACCCGGCGCTGCTGCCCGCGAGCCTGCAGCAGCGCCTCCGCCTCGAGGACCTCCTCGGCTTCCGCCGCAACCCGATCACGGCGACGCCGCTGTTCCGCGGCTTCGGCGCCCGGGCGCTGGACGGGCACCCGACGCCGGCGACCCCGTTCGTGAAGCTCGCCACCGGCGCCTCCGGCGTCGGCGTCGCCAGCTCCATCGGCCTCGGCTTCGGCGCCGCCGACCGCTACGGCGCCGACGCGCCGCGCGTGCACATCATCGAGGGCGAGGGCGGACTGACGCCCGGCCGCGTGAGCGAAGCTCTCGCCGCGGCCGGCACCGCGTCCCTGGCCAACGTCGTCGTGCACCTCGACTGGAACCAGGCCTCGATCGACAGCGACCACGTCTGCCGCGACGGCGTCGTCCCGGGCGACTACGTCCAGTGGGACCCGCGGGAGCTCTTCTACCTGCACGACTGGAACGTGGTGGAGGTGCCGGACGGCCACGACGTGCAGCAGGTCGTCGCGGCCCAGCGGCACGCGCTGGCGCTGGACACCGGCCAGCCGACGGCGATCGTCTACCACACGCGCAAGGGCTGGCGCTACGGCGTGGAGGGCAAGGCGAGCCACGGCGCCGGCCACAAGCTCTGCTCCGAGGGCTTCTATGAAGCGCTCGCGGAACTGAGCCGCACCACCGGCGCCGAGCTCGACCTGCCCACCTGCGCAGCCCGGCGAGCAGCGCTGCGCCGGCGCCGGACGGCGCCACGGTCCGCGAGGAGTGCTTCTGGACGGCGCTGCAGACGATCAGGGCGCAGGTGCACGCGCAGCTGCCGATGGCGGCGGCGCTCGCGGAGCGCCTCGCCGCCGCCCGCGACCGCCTCGAGGCGCGCGAACGGGCCCCCCGGCCCGGCGCCCCGCGCCTCGACGTCGCCTTCGAGCTCGCGGAGGCGGCCGCGCAGGTCGCGCCCGCACCGGAGGCGACCCCGCTCGAGCTGCGCCTCGAGCCCGGCACCTTCACCACCCTCCGCGGAGAGTTCGGCCGCGCGCTGCACCACCTGCAGGAGGCCAGCGGCGGAGCGTTCCTCGTCGCCTCCGCCGACCTCATGGGCTCGACCAGCGTGAGCACCATCGCCGACGGGTTCCCGCCCGGCTTCTGGAACGCGCACTCCAACCCCGAGGCACGGCTGCTCTCCGTCGGCGGGATCTGCGAAGACGCCATCGCCGGCGTCCTCAGCGGCATCACGGCCTACGGGCACGACCTGGGCGTCGGTTCGTCCTACGGCGGCGTTCATGGCGCCGCTCAGCCACATTGCGGCGCGCCTGCACGCCATCGGCGCCCAGGCGCGCAAGGCCGTCTCCGACGAGCCCTACAAGCCGATGATCCTGGTCTGCGCGCACGCCGGTCTCAAGACCGGCGAGGACGGCCCGACGCACGCCGACCCGCAGCCTCTCCAGCTCCTCCAGGAGGACTTCCCCAGGGGGACCGCCGTCTCGCTCACGCCGTGGGAGCCGCAGGAGATCTGGACGCTGACGGCGGCCGCGCTGGCGCAGCGCCCTGCGGTGATCTCGATGTTCGTCACGCGGCCGACCGAGCCGGTGCTGGACCGCCCGGCCCTGGGCCTGGCACCGGCCGAGGCGGCGGTCTCGGGCGTCTACGCGCTCCGCGCGAGCGAGACCCCCGACGTGACCGTGGTCCTCCAGGAGAGCGCCGTCGCCTACGCCTTCGTACGTGAGGCCCTGCCGCTGCTGGAGGAGAAGGGCGTGGACGCGCTGGTCTACTACGTCGCCAGCGCCGAGCTCTTCGACCTGCTTCCACCGGACGAGCAGCGCGCGATCCTGCCGGCGGCGCGCGCGGCCGAGGCCATCGGCATCACCGGCTTCACGCTGCCCACGCTCTACCGCTGGGTGACGAGCGAGGCCGGCCGCGAGCGCCAGCCTCTACCCGTTCCGCAAGGGCCACTACCTGGGCAGCGGCCCGGGCGAGGTGGTGCTGGCCGAAGCCGGCCTCGGCGGCGCAAGCCAAGCGGAGGCGATCCTAAAGTACGTTGACTCTCGGGCCGCAGTCCGCTGAGCAAAACCACTGCAGACGATCATCGCGGTGCCTGTGACTGTCTCTTCGGGCGGGGCGGGCGAGCGCGAGGGGCAATGCGGGTGGTGATTGAGGCCTCCTCTGGAGGATCTCAGGCAGGACGTGGACGCCCCTCGCCCCTGTCGCTTCAAGGATCGAGTCAACCACAGTTCGACCATGATGAAGCAGGCAGCGAATGCATGAGGGCAGCATGAGATGGTCTGGCAGTAGTCGTGATGGAAGCGTCGCGGGGGAGTCAATGACGCCTTCGGCGGCGGGCGCTGTGAAGTCACGCCGGAGAGAGAGTGACGACTTGCTTGACGCCTATCTGCGCGATGTCCACAAGGTACCACTTCTCACTCCGGAACAGGAGGTCCAGCTAGCGAGACGGGTCGAGCAGGACGACCCCGCTGCGCGCGAGCAATTGACTCAGGCGAACCTGCGCTTGGTGATTTCGATCGCACAGCACTACCGCAATCAGGGCCTTTCGCTCCTCGACCTGATCCAAGAGGGCAACCTCGGCCTTATGCTGGCAGTCGAGAAGTTCGATCATCGGCGGGGCTTCAGATTCAGTACCTACGCGAAGTGGTGGATTCGACATGGTGTCACACGGGCGCTATCCGACTACGGTCGCACTATTCGGATCTCGTCCCGTACGGGAGCAGTGCTGCGCAAGTTCGCCCAGGTGCATCGTCAACTCGGTCAGCAGCTTTGCCGGGAGCCGTTGCTCAGCGAGATCGCGGCCGCCATGCAGCTACCGACGGCTCGAGTAAGAGAACTCCAACTACTGTCTCTCGACATGGAGAGTCTTGATGAGCCCTTTGCTTCTGAGGACGGGCAGGGCTGCCTCGGAGACCATGTTGCCGACTCCCTACAGTCCGATGTTGCGGATGTTGTACACGACCGGCTCGAGGAAGAATGGCTGCATCAACGGTTGGATGCGCTGACCGAGCGGGAGCGGGGAGTCCTGAGGCTGCGTTACGGTCTGCACGACGATCGGCCATGGACCTTTCGCGAGATTGGTGCGGAGCTGGGCTGTTCCGGTGAACATGCCAGGCGCGTTGAGGCGTCAACTTTGACGAAATTGGGTCGGTCTTTCGATGCATCCCGCAGGTCTCCATGCTTGACGAGCGCATGACAATTCTGCTGTTGCGCCCCAAGGAATCCCCGTCTCATTGTGAGTGGCTGTGCGATTCGAGAGGGGTACCAGTGCGAGCGAAGAGACCACCACGGGCATCCGGCCTGTGTGGGCGCGCGCCGCCATCGTGCACTGAGAGGCGAACGACATGCCCTCTCTGGATATGGTCTGAAGTGACCGGCCCTGCGCGGGTCGGCCAAGACCAAGAGGAGACACGCAGCCGGTCCGCCAACACCGGCTCCTTTGTTTGGTTCGGCACTGGTAGGCTATCCGCCGTGCCTGTTTGGGGGCTTGGGGGCGAAGTAGAAGGGATGGAGACCCGAAGATGTGTTTGAAGTGTGTTTGAGACTGCTCTGCTCTGGAGTGGCCACACGCTCCAAATGGGCACAGCAGGCTCCTCCTGATACGCTCAGTCCCATGAGCGGCAAGACCTTCAAGTTCATGCACCGCGTTTAGCGAGGAGCGGCCGTGGTCTTCATCACCGCCCAGGAGATCCTCGAGACCGTGAGCATGATCCGGTCCGAGAACCTCGACGTCCGGGCCGTCACCATGGGCGTCTCTCTCGACGACTGCGCCGCAGGCGAGGCCCGTGGCACCGCCGGGCGCATCCACGCCAAGATCGTGCGCCGTGCCGGCAAGCTCGTCGAGGTCGCGGCCGAACTGCAGGAGAAATACGGGGTCCCCATCGTCAACCGCCGCGTCTCGGTGACGCCCATCGCCGACGTGGTCGGCAGCGATGACCCCGAAGCCTACGTCGAGGTGGCACACGCGCTCGACGCGGCCGCCAACGAGATCGGGATCGACTTCCTCGGCGGGTTCAGCGCGCTCGTCCAGAAGGGGTTCACGCGCAGCGACACCGCCCTCATCGAGGCGATCCCGGACGCTATCGGCAGCACCCAGCGTGTGTGCTCCTCCGTGAACGTCGCCTCTACGCGCGCGGGCATCAACATGGATGCGGTGCTGCGTATGGCCGACGTGCTCCTCGCCGTGAGCAAGCGCACCGCTGAGCATGACTCCATCGGTTGCGCCAAGATCGTCATCTTCTGCAACGCGCCGGAGGACAACCCCTTCATGGCCGGCGCGATGCACGGCAGCGGCGAGGCCGAGTGCAGCATCAACGTCGCCATCTCCGGCCCCGGTGTGGTGCGCAACGTCGTCGCCGCCAACCCGGATGCCTCGTTCATAGAGCTCGCCGACCTCATCAAGCGCACGACCTTCAAGATCACGCGTGTCGGCGAGCTGATCGCCCAGGAGGCCTCGCAGATGCTCGGCGCCGAGCTCGGCATCATCGACCTCTCACTGGCGCCGACCCCGGCCGTCGGTGACTCCATCGCCGAGATCCTCGAGTGCATGGGGCTGGAGGCGGTCGGAGCTCCCGGTACGACCGCCGCGCTGGCCATGCTCAACGATGCCGTCAAGAAGGGCGGCACCATGGCCACGTCGTCCACCGGCGGGCTCTCCGGCGCTTTCATCCCGGTGAGCGAGGACAAGGCCATGGCCAGGGCCGCCGCCGACGGTCACCTGCCGATCGAGAAGCTGGAGGCGATGACGGCCGTGTGCTCGCTCGGACTCGACATGATCGTCGTCCCCGGCGACATCTCACGGGACGCGCTCGCCGGCACCATCGCCGACGTCATGGCGATCGGCATGATCAACTCCAAGACCACCGGGGCGCGTCTCATCCCGGCGGCGGGCAAGAAGGTCGGGGAGTGGGCCACACTCGGCGGGTTGTTCGGCGAGGGACCGGTCATGAAGGTCAGCACCGCCGGCAACAGCGCGTTCGTGCGCAGGGGCGGGCGGATTCCCGCGCCTCTCCAGAGTCTTACGAACTAGGCGCGGCTCACCAGGACTGCGTCGATCAGCCCGCCCGGCTGCGTTCGCCGACGAACCGGCGGGCGATCAGTCCCCGTCGCGGATCCCGGCCATCATCGCCCGGATCCGCTCCGCCGTTTCAGTCATGCCGAGAGCCCGCGAGACCTTCTCGGCCTCCGTGAGCTGCAGCACGGCGTCGATGGTCTGACCCGCACGGCGGAATTCGGCCGCTTGGTCGATCTCGAACGTCACGAGCTCGGTGAGCATGCGCCGCACCTCGGGGTCATCGAGGTCGACCGTCTTGCTGCTCGTCGTGACGATGATGTCCGAGAGCGGCACCAGGCGTCCGGCTGAGCCGGGCTCCGGCGCCGCCACCTCGCCGGCGACGGACCCGCCCTCAGCGGGCCGCGCGGCGGATGCCTGATCGCCGCTCTCCCCCTCGGGGGCTGGGGATGCTTCTCGGGTGGGGAGCGCCGCCGTCTCGTCCGGCCGCAGCTCACCGGTGATCTCCGTATCGTCCTCGTCGCGCCGCGGCGAACCCGTGCGCTCGTCGCGCACGTCGGTCGTCTGCACGCTCAGGTCCGGGCCCCAGTCGAGCCCGAGCCCGCCGGGCTGAGGAGGGCGCTGGTCGGGCTGCTCGGCCGCCGCCGCGGCAGCCGCGCGTTCAGCCGCCGCTGCGCGCTCCATCGCGGGATCGATGGTGATGTCCTCAACGGGCTGCTCCGCCTTGCCGAGCACGGAGAACGTGTCCTGGGGGGCGCCATCGAGGAAGGAGCCGCCGGACAGGCCCGCGTCGTCCTCCCGCGTCTCGTCGCGATGCCGCGTGACGATGAGCGCGACGATGAACAGGAGTACCGCAAGAGATGCGACAGCTATCCCGATGATCTGGACGGTCGTCATGGATCTGGTGTCCCTGGTCGTTCGTGCCCGGCGGTACTAGGTCTTCGCGCTCGCGCCTGTCATTCCCTGCCCGGCGTACAATGGCCGGGATGCTTGCACCCGACACCATCGCGGCTGCACTGGCCGAACTGGGCGAGCCCGCCTATCGCGCCCGTCAGGTCTACGAGGCGCTGACGCGCGGGCTCGTCACCGACTTCGCCGCCGTGACGACCCTGCCGCTCGCCCTGCGACAGGCGCTGGCCCAGCGGCTCTCGCCGGTGTCTCTCACCGAGGTGGAGACGCGGCTCTCGCCGGACGGCGCGGCGCGCAAGACGCTCTTCACGACGGCGGACGGCCATCCCGTCGAGGCGGTGCTCATGCTCGTCGCGGGCCGGGCCACCGTCTGCGTCTCGACCCAGATCGGCTGTGCCGTGGGCTGCGCCTTCTGCGCCTCCGGGAGGCTGGGCCTGCGCCGCGACCTGACCGCTGAAGAGATCGTCGATCAGGTCCTGCACTTCGCCCGCCTCCTCCGCGACGACGGCGGCCGGCGTGTCACCAACGTCGTCTTCATGGGCATGGGTGAGCCGTTCCAGACCTACGACGAGACGCTCCGCGCCTGCCGCCTGCTCAACGACTCCGGCGGCATCGGCCTGGCCGCGCGCCACATCTCCGTGTCCACTGTGGGCGTGGTCCCCGGCATCGAGCGGTTCGCCGCCGAGCCGCTCCAGCTGAACCTGGCAGTCAGCCTGCACGCCGCCACCGACGACCTGCGCGACCGGCTCGTGCCGCTCAACCGCACCTATCCCCTGAATGAGGTGTTCACCGCGTGTGCCAGCTATGTGGAGGCCACCCGGCGCAAGCTGCTCTTCGAGTACGTGGTCCTGCGGGGAGTCAACGACACGCCGGCGCAGGTGAGCGCGCTGGCGCAGCGCCTGCGCCGCCCGCTCTACCATCTCAATCTGATCGCCTACAACGAGACCGGCGGCGAGTTCTCGCGGCCGGCCGCCGGCGAGATCGAGGCGATGCGGGACCGCCTCGAGCGGACCGGCGTGAGCGTCACGGTGCGCCATTCTCCCGGCGGGGCCATCGAGGCCGCCTGCGGCCAGCTCGCGCTGCGCCACCAGAGCGCCTGACGGCGCCCCCCGAAGGAGGCGGCGCTCGGGCGGGCGACGCCGAGACCGGCGGCGGTTCAGGCCGGCGGCAGGGCCGCCCGGTACTCCGCCGCCGCGGCCTCCGGCGCCTTGGACACGAGCGCGATGTCGGTGCCCAACTCGAACCCGGCGAGGGCCGCCGTGCGCGGGGCGAGCTCCAGGTGCCAGTGGAACGAGCCACGCAGCTCGGCCGGCGCCGTGTGCAGCCAGAAGTTCAGGGGCGCACCGCGGATCGACGTCTTGACGGCTGCCAGCAGGCGGCGCAGCGCGGGCGCCACGGCGGTGGGGTCGGCGGCGCGGAAGTCCGCCTCGTGACTCGCCGGCGCCAGCCACAGCTCGCCGTTGAAACGGCTGGCCTCGGGCACCCAGGCGCCCACCGTTCCGCTCAGCACCAACCGCTCTCCGGCGTCCTCGAGCGCGTCGCACAGGACGCATGTCCCGTAGCGGTTGCGGTGACGCTCCGCCTCGAGCAGTTCCTCGAACAGCAGCGGCGGCACGACCGGCGTGGCGAACAGTTGCTCGTGCGGGTGTTCCAGCGAGGCCCCAGAGCCGGCGCCGACATTGCCGATGAGCGTGACGGCGGCGGCGCCCGCCTCGAGCTGCGCCGCGACTCGGCGCTGCCACATGCCGAGGACCTCGGCGAGAGCGTGGTCCCCGAGCTCCTCGAGTTCGGCGCCGTGGTCGGGCGAATGCACGATCACCTCGTGGCGTCCGGCGAGGGCCGGGTACTTGTTGGGCACGACGCGGACTCGCCAGCCGGGGCCGTCCGGCTCGCCACCGGCGGGACGCAGCGCGTCCACCTCCGGCGGTGTCAACGCTTCATTGCCGGGGCAGAAGGGGCAGGGCGGCGCGGCCGCTTCTCTCCCCAGCGCGTCTGCCGGACGCGTGGCTCGGGCGGGCGCGATGATGGCGAGCTTGCCGCTGGCCGGGTTGCGGCGGAGCTCGCCGCCTTCCTGCATCACCGCCAGCTCCCGTTGCCGCGCGTCTGGAACTCATCGCGGCCGCGGCTCAGAGGCGCGCACGTGCCTGCGCGCCCGCCCGCGATGCTGCACGTGCCTGCGCGCCGGCCCGCGACGCTCCAAGAGGCGATGGCGTGGTCGGGACCGGCGGCGGCCGCGTCGTCGCTGATCGCGTCGAGGACGTGCCTGGTCGCGCCGTCTATGCCCTGCTCACCGGCCACGCGCACCTAGTACCCTCGTCGGGCGCGCGTTACTCTGAATCCAGGGAGGCGTCGAGGCTGACCTTGACGTCGTTGTCGCGCGAGCGGAGGAGCTGGCGCGAGTCCCTGAGACGGTCGTAGCCTTCGTCGAGGACCGCCCCCATCTCGCGCCACAGGCAGACGTCCGTCTTCAGGTACTTGGTCCTGATGGTGGGCCCGCACTCGCTGGCGAGCGGGCATCGGTAGCAGACCTCGTTGTCGACGACGTGCGCGGACTTTCTCGCCTGCTCGCCTTCGTCGATGCGCCGATAGGCATCGAGGAGGAGGCCCTGGACGTCACCCTCGATCGCCACCTGGAAGCGGGGCATCTGCTCCGGCTCTTCGTACAGGAACACGCCGTTCGTCCAGTGCGCGAGCTCGAAGACCTGATCCAGGGTCTGCCGCTCCATGATGTGGCGGATCTCTTCGCGTGTCGTGTAGCCCTTCTCGATCAGGCGCTGCCCAAGCGGTTTGAACTTCCTCTCGTCATGGGTCAGACCCGAATCTTCGATCAGCGCTTCGGCGAGCTGCTGCTCTGTGAGGCAGCCCGCCTTCATGAGGCGCGTGCCGAGCTTCTCGTCGGTGATCGGCAGGGAGATGGCCTCGACCCGTCCCTTGACCAGGTAGATGAAGCCGTATTCCTCGAAGTCGCGGACCTCGAGCACGCCGGTGGCGGCGCCCTGCGCGAGGAACTGCAGAACGCCGGCGAGGTTGAACCTGTTGATGGATCCTTCAAGCAGCATGGTCAGTCTCTGCGCCGGACGCCGGTCTCAGTAGCCCATATCGGCAACGTCCGGAGAATCGTGAGCGTGGTGGAGGGCCCGGACCGGGGACCCCGGGGGCCAAATTGACCGGGCCTCCGCCGCGCGGCTATACTCCACGTTCTGACTATCGGCAATCGTGCGAGGAAGCTGTGAAGAGGACCTACCAGCCCAACACCCGTAAACGCAGCAAGACCCACGGCTTTCGCAAGCGCATGAGCACGCGCGCGGGTCGGTCGGTGATCAAGAACCGCAGGCAGAAGGGGCGCAAGCGCCTCTCCGCGTAGCCGCGGGCCCTGATGGCCGCCAAACGCCCTCGCCTTTCTCGCTCCTCCGATTTTCAGCGCATCTATCGGCAGGGGAGTTCGACGGCCTCTCGCTTCCTGGTGCTCTACTGGTTCAAGCGCCCGGCCGAGCCGGGCGACGAGGGGCCGCGTCTCGGGCTCTCGGTATCGAAGAAGCTGGGCGGAGCCGTCGTCCGTAACCGTATCAAACGACTGCTGCGTGAGGCCTTCCAGGCCAACGCGGAGCAGCTCGCCGAGGAGTACGACCTGGTCGTGATCGCGCGCCCGCAACTCAACGAGCTCGTCACGCGCGAGAGCGCGGGCGAGAAGGGTCTCGTGGCGGCGGCCGTCCAGGAGTTGCTGGATCGCTCCGGGCTTCTCGCTTCCGGACAGGCATGAGCAGCGTCGTCGCCGCCGTCAACGCGGGTCTCAACGCGGTCTTCATCGGCCTCATCAGGGTGTATCAGTACACGCTCTCACCCATGCTCGGGCAGCGCTGCAAGTACTACCCGTCGTGCTCCAACTACGCCATCGGCGCGCTGCGCGAGCATGGCGCGATCAAGGGCCTGGGCCTCGCGAGCTGGCGCTTGCTGCGCTGCAACCCGTTCAGCAACGGCGGCTACGATCCCGTGCCCTCCAGACATCAGGACTGTGGACACGAGCACCCCCATACGGATGTGAGCGCACGTGTATAACTTCCCGATCTTCTCGCAGCTCATCCTGTTGCTGCACTGGGTCCTCGTCACCATCAACGACTACCTGGCCGGCCTCGGGCTCGGGTACAGCTGGACCTGGGGCCTGGCCATCATCGGCCTCACCATCATCGTGCGCCTCATCCTCTTCCCGCTCACCTGGAAGCAGTACAAGTCGGCGCAGCAGATGCAGCTGATCCAGCCGCAGATCAAGGAGCTGCAGAAGAAGTACAAGGGCGACCGCGGCAAGCTCCAGGAAGAGACGATGAAGCTCTACTCGGAGCATCGCGTGAACCCGTTCGCGTCGTGCCTCCCGCTGGTGCTGCAGCTGCCGGTGTTCATCAGCCTCTACGCGGCGATCAAGGGCCTCGGGCCGCTGTCGGCGCCTGCCTACCAGGCATCGGTGCAGGCTCTCAACCAGGCGCCGTTCCTGTGGATCCCGCACCTCGGCAACCCGGACCCGTACTACATCCTGCTCATCCTCTACGTCGTGTCACAGATGATCTCGACCGAGCTCATGGTCGCCACGCAGAGCGACAACACCCAGAAGTGGATCATGCGCGCGATGCCGATCATGTTCGTGCTCTTCCTGTTCCGCTTCCCCGCCGGTCTGTTCGTGTACTGGGTCACGACGAACGTCTGGACCATCGGCCAGCAGCTGATCATCAAGCGGACCATGCCCAAGCCGGAGGAGCTCGCGCGGCAGGCCCAGGCCAAGCCCAAGAAGCGCAGCCGCTTCATGGAGGCCATGATGACGTCCCAGGGCGAGGCCATGAAGCAGCGCGACCAGAAGATGGGCCAGAAGGGCGAGGGGACCGGCGCGGCCAAACAAGGCAGCGTCGCGGCCGGCGCCAAGAAGGCCGCGCCCGGCGGCAAGAGGCCGCCGCCCGGCAAAGCCAAACGCAAGCAGGTCCAGGACGGCAAGTCCGTCCCGCAGGGCGGCGCCAAGCCCAAGAGCGGCTCCGGCGGCCAGCAGCGAAAGGCCCGGCCCGCCGGTCAGCAGAAGAAGTCCCGGCCGCCCGGCAAGCCGGCTGACGGCGCGCCCGGCCAGGGCGGCCACGGAGGAACGACCACGAGCGCGGACGGTCCGGCGGACGAGTGACGCCGCCTGGGCCGTCCACGCCTTTCCCACCCGACCAGGGAGGATCGATGGAAGAGCCGGACGACCTCCAGCCGATCGAAGAAGAAGAAGACTGAGTTCGCGACCATCGCCGGCGGGGCCACCGTGGAGGAGGCCAAGCGCACGGCGCTTGAGCAGCTGCGCAAGATCGTGCCGTACGTCAATCCTGCCGACGTCGAGTACGTCGTCGTCGACGAGGGCAGCAAGGGCGGCCTCTTCGGCCGCGGCAAGATGCTGGCCAGAGTCGAGGCCCGGCTGCGCCCGTCGGACGAGCGCGTCGAAGTCGACCTGCCCGAGGGCGCAGAGAAGCTGCGTGAGTTCGTCCAGACGGTCGCCGACCTCATGGGGATCGAGGCGCAGGTGGGCGCCAGCGAGACGCCGGAGTGGGTGCGCGCCGAGATCAGCGGCGACGACCTCGGGCTGCTCATCGGGCGTCACGGCGCCACCATCGACGCCCTGCAGTACGTGGCCGCGATCGTCGTCAACGGCGACCGCCGCGAGCGCCGCCAGGTGATCGTCGACGCGGAGGGCTATCGCGAGCGCCGCGCCGCCGCCCTGACGGCGCTCGCGGACCGCACGGCGCAGAAGGTCGCGCGGGAGTCGGTGAGCGTAGCCCTCAAGCCAATGACGGCGGCGGAGCGCAAGGTGATCCATCTCCACCTCAAGGACCACCCGAGGGTCGAGACGGTCTCCGAGGGCAACGAACCGTTCCGCGCTGTCGTCGTCTCTCCAAAACAGCCGGTCGCCTGAGTCCGCGGGCGCCTCACGGTAAAGGAGGGGCCCCGCCCGGCCGAGAAGATGAGCGGGCGCGGTCAGCGCGCCGAGACGACAGGAGGATCCAATGCGAGCCATGAAGAGCGGACGGGGAGCGGCGCTGCTTCTCGTGCTGGCACTCGTCCTGGTGGCCGTGACGGGATGCGGCGGCAACGACCAGGCGGCGACCAGCAGTTCAGCCGTCGCCACGGCTGCCTCAGGCCTGTCGGCCGACCAGATCGTCAAAGACAGCGAAGCCAAGATGGCGACGGTGACCAGCGCCTCGTTCACCGCCGACCTCGGGCTCCAGGTCCAGGGCGACACCGCCAAGATGACCGACCCCACGGCCAAGGCGCTGCTCTCGCAGGGCGTCACGGTACACGCGGAGGGCAAGAGTGCGAACAAGCCGACCGCCGTGGACATGACCATGAGCCTGGGCATCGCCGGACAGAACCTCGAGTTCAGCATGATGAGCCAGGGCTCGAAGTCGTGGATCGAGTACCAGGGCACGTGGTACGCGCTCGACAGCAAGAACGCCAAGTCCCTCGACAAGCAGGCGCAGACGGGCGCTGCGCCCACTGAGCAACTCAAGAGCATGGGCATCGACCCGGCCTCCTGGGGCACGTCTTACGAACTGGCCGGAACGGAGGACCTGGGCGGTGTGCAGGTCTACCACATCAAAGCGGTGGCCGACCCGCAGAAGCTGGCGGACTCGCTGACCAAGGCCGCCGAGGACCCGAGTCTTGAGAGCAAGCTCGGCGGCTCGAGCAGCGAGCTGGGCCAGCTCAGTCAGGGGCTCACGCAGGACAAGCAGCAGGCGGAGGAGCTCAGCAAGAGCCTCAAGGACGCCACCGTCGACTACTGGATCGGCGTCGACGACCAGCTGATGTACAAGGCGCAGTTCGGTGCAGCCATGGACACGTCGACCATCAAGGACGCGCAAGGCATGACGGGTGTCACCCTCAAAGGCACGGTGACCATGGCCGACTTCGACCAGCCGGTCGAGGTGACGCCGCCGCAGGATGCGAAGTCGTTCGACAAGTTCATGAACCAGCTGTTCGGCGGGATGCTGGGCGGCAGCAGCGGGCTGTCGCTCTGATCTGAGCCGCGAGGCGGCGGGGGGGCGCGCCGCCGGGCCGGAACCGAGAAGAGCCGGGGTCGCCGTGAGGCGGACCCGGCTCTTCTCGCGTCGGGCGGCAGTCGGCCGCCCCCGGGGTCAAGGGTTCAGCGGTCCCAGTCGAAGTCGCGCGCCTTGGTCTGCTCCCACGACGCGCTCTCGTCGTCGCTGCGCTGGCCGAGGAGGGACTTGCTGAGGAACTCCGGCGGCTTCTGGGCGGCTTCGCGCGGCGTCTCGCGCTCCGTGACGGGGCCGGCGGGCGCATCCGCGGGCGCCGGGGCCGCCTGCGGGGCGGCGGCTTCGGGCGCCGCCTGCACGCGTTGCGCGGCGGCCCGGCTGATCTGCGCCGGTGCCAGCTGCACGGTGCCGTCGGCACGCACGCCGGCGTTGGGCTGCAGCGCGAGTTCCTCGTAGCCGCGGTCGTGCATGCTGACGTCGCCGCTGTCGATGTCGACGTGGAAGCGGTACCAGCCCATCGTCCACATGAACGTGACGGCGACGGTCTCGCCGTCGAAGCCGACGTGGACGTGAGGCAGACCGAGTTGCTCGTTGGTCTCGGCGATCTTGCGCGGCACGCGGCTTACGTTGAGCAGGTCGACGCCGCGCTGCAGGAGTGTGAGCGACACCGCCGCTGCCTCGGTCTCGGCTACCGAAGGCACCGCGGGCTCCTCGGCCGGCGGCTCACCGGGGAGGGCCCCGCCGCCGGCGGCGACGGCAGCCATGGCCTCCGCCGCGGCGATCTGCCCGGTGTTCGCGTCCTCGTCGTCCCCGCCCGTGAGCATCTCGCCGGCGCCGACGTCGATGGGCTGCGTGTCCTCGAACACCGACGGGGAGACGGCGGCGACCTCGTCGGCAGGCGCCGAGGTCTCCGTCTCAGCGGCGGCGAAGCCGCCGGCAGCGACGACGCTCTCGCCCTCGCCGGACTGCTCGGCGACGACTTCCTCGACGGCGACCTCTTCGAGCGCCGCCGGCGCATCGTCCGGCGGTGCCTCCGTCGGCGCGGCTGGAGCGGCGTCGGCCTCGCGCAGCGCTGCCATCTCGGCGGCGAACTCGGCCGGCGTCTCGCCCCAGGTGCGTTCGCCCGGCTCGGACGAGTCTCCCGTGAGCGAGCCGGGCTCCGGTTCCGCCTCGGCGCCGGCCGTGCCGAGGCGCGCGAAGCGGCCGGCGAGTTCCTGCCGCTCGGCTTCAGCGCGCGCCAATTCGGCCTTAAGGCCCTCGATGTGAGCGTCTTTGTCCTTGAGCGCCTGCCAGAAGGCGTCGCTCTCGGCGCGTGTGTCGCGCGCCGGCGGCTCGGCAAGGGGCGCCGGCTCCTGGCGGTCCTCGAGCTTGGCTTCGCTGCGCGTCTCGCGCATGCGCCCGTTGTTGGCTGGGGTGGGCGCGGCGGCGACGGCCTCGCTCTGGCCCGCGTAGGCCTGCCCGCACAGTGAGCAGATGAGCCGCTCGTCGCCGTGTTCATCGACGACCGTCTGGGTCCACTCACCGGCGAGGAGGGTGCGGCCGCACTGTGCACAGACGGCCTGGTCCTGGTCGTCCTTGCCGCGGCCGAAGATGCGTCCGAACATCGTCACTCCCCTGTCAGGAACGCCCCGCAGGGCTGAAGAAACGCTGCAAGAAGGCACATGATAGCAGACGCCCGGAGCCCCGGCCTCGGGTCAGTCGTCGTCTTCCGCGTCGTCAGGCGTGGTCTCGTACTGGTCGAGGACGTCGCGCGCCCGCTCGAGATCGCCCTCGTTCACGAGGATGTGGTAGGGGTGGACGGAGGGCATCGGGTACACGTCCGGGGCGCCGGGGCCGCCGACGACGGCCTCGACCCCGGCCTGCTGGAGCACTCCCACGACGATATTGGCGAGTCCTGCATCGCTGACGGTGGTCACGCTCACGAAATCCATCGCGTCACCTCGCAGTCTGGGTCCTGCGCCCGGCGCACGGCGCAGCCGGAGTATACCCAGCGGTCGGCGGCGCCTCTCGGCGGGCCGTCAGGCGTCGCTGCCCGCCAGCGTGTGCAGCCGGGCCAGGTTCTCCTTGTCCGGACCCTGGCCGTCGAATCCGGGCACTTCGAGGATGCCGGGCAGGCCGGCGAACGCCGGCTCGTTCACGATCGTGCGGAAGCCGTCCATGCCGAGGTCACCCTCGCCCACGTTCTCGTGGCGGTCGCGGTTGGAGCCGAGCGGGGTCTTGGAGTCGTTCAGGTGCAGCGCTACGAGCCGCTCGCGGCCGCACCCGGCGTCGACGCGCTCGAGCGTCTCAGCCATGCCCTCGGGCGTACGGAGGTCGACGCCGGACTCGAACAGGTGCGCCGTGTCCAGACACACGCCGAGGCGGGCGTCGCCGCCTGCGGCGGCGATGATCTGGCCGAGCTCGAGGAAGTCGACGCCCATGGTGCCGCCGGCGCCGGCCGTGTTCTCGAGCAGCAGGCGCACCGCGGAACCCTCGCTCTCGGCGAGGGCGCGTCGCAGGCCGGCCTGTACGCGGTCGAGCCCGGCCGCAAACCCGGCGCCCTGATGCGAGCCGATGTGGGTGACGATTGCGTCGGCGCCCAGCTGGTCGGCTGCCGCCAGCGCGCCGCACAGTGACGTCACCGACTTCTCGTAGAAGTCCGCCTTCTCGCTCGCGAGGTTGATCAGGTAGATGGTGTGGATGAGGACGAAGCGGATGGGCGACGCGGCGCGCGTCTCACGAAACCGGGCCGCATCCTTGTCCTTGTAGACGGTCGGCGCCCAGGTCCTGGGGCTCCCGGCGAAGAACTGCACCGCCTCCGCTCCCAGCTCCACGCCGTTCTCGATGGCGTGCCACACGCCACCCGACGACTTCACATGCGCACCGAAGTACATCCGTGTCCCTCCTTCTCGGACGAAGTCCCGCGGCGCCTGGTGCCGCTACGACCTCGTGAAGATCTCGCGTTCGCGTCGCACGTCATCTCCCCGCGCGTCACGATGTGAAACCGGCCCGGGTCGCCGCGCCGCGACCCCGAGTCCACCTCGACCTCGACCGCGGCCGAGAGTGGCCCTTCCTCGTGCGGTAAGGGCCCACGTATCCGGCTGCTGCTCGATGCGGCAGTGACGGCAGCGGAGCGCCGGGCGCCGGGCCACTCGGCCAGCCGCCGGGCAGGACGGGCGCCATCGCCGTTGAATAGATGCGAGGTCTCGCGACGTCGAGGAGGACAGATGGACCTGGAGAGCATGGAGCGCTGCCGTACCTGTCCGGCGTTCGCCAAGATGCCCGGGCCGGGGGATGCAGGCACGTGCCGGGCGGCTCCGCCGGTGGTCCTCCAGTCAGAGGGCTACTTCCGGGGCTCCACGCGCGAGCTCCCCTTCGGCTGCTTTCCGGTCGTCGGCGGGTTCCCGCTGGTCACCTTGGACGACTACTGCATGTCCCATCCGGGGAACCGGACGAAACTGATGTGACGAACCGGGCATCGGCGCCCGGAAGTGGCCAGGTCCGCCTGCGGGGGCAGGGTCTGACCACTTCCGGGCGCCGATGCGCTGCAGTCGCCTCCGCTCAGCCGGCGGTCTCTGCGCCGGCCGGACCGTCCGGCAGCCTGTGGTAAAGTTGTGCGGCGCGGAGCGCGGCAGAGCCGCCGCGCCGTCAACGGCCCCAAACCCCAGGAGAGCTTGCTCTCATGTGCGGCATCTTCGGCTTCGCCGGCTCGCCCGACCGGCAGCTTCTCGGGCGCATGGCCGCCGCCATCGTGCACCGCGGCCCCGATGACGCCGGCGCCTTCGAGACGCCGTCCGTCAGCCTCGGTCACCGCCGCCTGAGCATCATCGACCGTGAGGGCGGGCACCAGCCCGTCGCCAACGAGGACGAGACGGTCTGGCTCGTCTACAACGGCGAGGTCTACAACTACCGCGAACTGCGCGCCGAGCTCGAGGCGGCCGGTCACACGTTCCGCACGCGCTGCGACTCCGAGGTCATCGTCCACGCCTACGAGGAGTGGGGCGCCGCCTGCTCCGCGCGCTTCAACGGCATGTGGGCGTTCGCCGTGGCCGACCTTCGCGGAGCCGCTGAGGACGGGCGCGGCGGCAAGCTCGTGCTGAACCGCGATCACTTCGGCATCAAGCCGCTGTACTATGCACGCTCGCCCCACAGCGGCCGCCTTCTCTTCGCCAGCGAGATCAAGGCACTGCTCCAGGACCCCGAGCTCGTCGCCGAGGCGGACGAGCAGATGATCTTCGAGTACCTGCAGCACGGCTTCCACGATCACCGCGCCGAGACGTTCTTCAAGGGCGTGTACCACGTGCCGGCCGCGACCTGGATCGAACTGCCGCTGGGCGAGACCGCCGGGGCGCCCGGCGGCGCAGCCGCCCCGGCGTCCGGTCCGCTCACGGCGCCGCTCGAGAGCACGCCCTACTGGACGCCGGTGCTCAGCCGCGACGGCGGCGACGACCCGGCCGACTTCCGGCGCCGCTTCCGCGAGAGCGTCGAGCGGCGCCTCGTCTCCGAGGTCCCCGTCGGCTCCTGCCTCTCCGGCGGCCTCGACTCCACCACCATCATCAGCTTCATGAGCGAACTGCTGAAGGAGGACGTGCCCGACGCGGCGTCGCTGCGCGGCCAGCTCAAGACCTTCAGCGCCGTGTTCGACGGCGACCCCATCGACGAACGCGAGTACATCGAGACCGCGGTCGAGAGCACCGGCGCCGACACCACCTACACGAACCCCACTTCGCACGAGTTCATCGGCGAGCTGCGCGACTTCGTCTGGCACCAGGAAGAGCCCATCGTCAGCACCGGCCCCTACGCCCAGTGGTGCGTGATGCGCTCCGCGCGCGAGCAGGTCACCGTCCTGCTGGATGGCCAAGGCGGCGACGAGCTCATCGCCGGGTACGTGCCGTACCAGCTCGTCTACCTGCGCCAGCTGCGCAAAGAGGGCAAGTACGACGAGCTGCGCAAGGAGGCGGCAGCCTCGCGCGACGTGCTCTGGCCACTGGCCAAGCGCCGCATCAAGCAGCGGCGCAAGCAGCTGTCGACGCGCGAGCTCCTGCGGCAGTCGTTTCTCGCCCGGACCACCGATCCGGGATACGGGCGCTCCCAGACCGATCTCAAGGAGCGCCTCCTCCAGGACCTGCTCACCTACAGTCTGCCCTGCCTGCTTCGCTACGAGGACCGCAACTCCATGGCGTTCAGCATCGAGAGCCGTGTCCCGTACCTGGACCAGGAGCTCGTCGACCACATCCTGAGGCTGCCGGAAGACGCGATCGTGCGGCACGGCTGGAGCCGCTGGATCCTGCGCGCCGCGCTCAAGGGCACGCTGCCGGAGAAGATCCGCCTGCGCCGCTGGAAGGTCGGCTTCACGACCCCGGAGATGCGCTGGATCAAGGCGCGCCGGGCGGCGTTCACGAGTCTCTATCAATCGCCGACGTTCCAGGCGCGACCGTATTGGGACGGGGACGCCGTGGTGAGCGCGTTCCGCGCCTGCTGCCGCGGCGAGGCCGAGGAGAGCATGTTCTTCTGGCGCGCCGCCAACATCGAACTCTGGCTGCGCGAGTTCGTCGACCAGAGCGTGGTGCTCGAAGACGCCGACGTGGAGGCGGCGCTCAGCGCGCCGGTCCCCGTCGGCCCGGTGCACCGCGGCAGCATCGCCGAGGCGGGTGACGCACGCGTGCCGGCGCTTCTGGCGGGAGCCGCCGGCTCGCTGGGTTCCGCCGCGGCGGCAGAGGCCGAGCGCCTGTTGGCCGGCTACGTGCCGAACGAGGAGAAGCACCTGTTCGGAGTCGCCGGCCACACCGTCTTCGCCCGCCTGCCTCTGCGCACCGACCTGGTCGCCAGGGGCGACGACCTGGACGACCTCATGCGTCGCCAGGTCGTCGACCACGTGAAGCCGGGCGACACCGTCGTCATGGCCGAGAAGCCCATCGCCGCCAGCCAGGGTCGCAGCTACGCGCTCGACGAGATCCACCCGACGAGGCTGGCCAAGGTGCTCAGCAAGGCCGTGACCAAGACGCCGCACGGCATCGGCCTCGGCATCCCCGAGACGATGCAGTTGGCCATCGACGAGGCGGGCGCGCCGCGCATCGTCGCCGCCGCGGCCGTGTCGGCCGCCGGCAAGGTGGTGGGCAAGCGTGGCCTCTTCTACAAGGTCGCCGGCGCCGACGTCGAGGCAATCGACGGCCCCACCTGGAACACGCTGCCACCGCACAACACCCACGCCAAGCTCGGTCCGGCGGACCCGGACCGCGTGGCGGCGCACCTCGCGGACGTACTGAGCGACGCCGTGGACGGCCCCGTCGAGTTCGTCGTCATCGACGCCAACGACCTCACCGCGACCGTGCTCGGCGCCTCGCCGGGCGTCGACCGCGCGCTTGCCAAGCGCCTCATGCGTGACAACCCGCTGGGGCAGGGACACGAGCAGACGCCGGTCTGCGTCCTGCGCCCGCTCGGGCCGCTGCCTTCTCTCACCTGACGCTCCCGCATCCGCCCGCGCGTGCGATCGTTCACCCCTCTTGGGTGAGGACCGCCACCGGAGGCGCTTGGCCCGCAGGCACGTGACCGCCGCCCGCCCCTCGGTGTATAACGGGGCTCGGCGGAGGCAGCGCGCGAGGAGGGACGCCCAGTGAGCATCGTCGAGGTCAAGGAACTGCGCAAGCAGTACGACCCTCCCAAGGGCGTGCTGGCCGTCGACGGGGTGAGCTTCGACATCGCCGAGGGCGAGATCTTCAGCCTCCTCGGCCCCAACGGCGCCGGCAAGAGCACCACCATCTCCATGCTCAGCTGCCTGCTACGGCCCAGCGCCGGCGACGCCGCCGTCGCCGGTCATTCCATCGTGAGCGACTCCCAGGCGGTCAAGGAGACCATCGGCGTCGTCCCGCAGGACATCGCCCTGTACCCGGACATGAGCGCGCGCGAGAACCTCATCTTCTGGGGGCGGATGTACGGGCTCTCCGGCGACGCGCTCAAGAAGCGCGTCGACGAGGTGCTCGAGCTGATCACGCTGGTCGACCGCCAGAAGGACCGCGTCGACAAGTTCAGCGGCGGCATGAAGCGGCGCGTCAACATCGGCGTCGCCCTGCTGCACCGGCCCAAGGTGCTGTACCTCGACGAGCCGACGGTGGGGATCGACCCCCAGAGTCGGCGCTCGATCCTCGACGGCATCCTCGCGCTGCGCGACCAGGGGATGACGATCCTCTACACGACCCACTACATGGCCGAGGCGCAGGAGCTCAGCGACAGGATCGGCATCGTCGACCACGGCAAGATGATCGCCATCGGCACGCACGAGGAGTTGGTCAAGATCGTCGGCGAGGGCGCGCGGGTCACGGCCGGGGTGGACCACCATCTCGAGGGCATGGCCGAGCGCTGGCGCGAGGTGAAGGGCGTCGAGAAGGTCGAGATCGAGGAGGACGAGGCCGTCCTGCTCACAGAGGACCCCAACGAGGTGCTGCCGCGGTTGTTCGAAGCCGCAGCCGCGGCCGGCTCGCGCATCACCGAGATCAGCGTCACGGAGCCGAACCTCGAGATGGTGTTCCTGCACCTGACCGGCCGCGCGCTCAGAGAGTAGCGGCCGGAGACGCCGGCAGCCAGATGAAGAAGATCCTCGCCATCGCCTGGAAGGACCTGCGCAGCACGCTGCGCAACCGCCCGGCGCTGGTCATGATGCTGGTCGCGCCGCTGGGGCTTGCCGCCCTGCTCGGCTTCGCCTTCGGTGGCAGCGGCGGGTTCGACATCGCCGCCACCAAGATCGTGGTGGCGAACCTGGACAAGGGCGGCGCCGAGCCCGGCCAGAACGCCGGCGCCGCCATCCAGAAGATCCTCACCAGCAAGGACCTCTCGGACGTCGTCGCCACGAAGACGGCGATGTCCGCGGACGCCGCGCGCAAGGCCGTCGACGAGGGCGACGCTAAGGTGGCCGTCATCATCCCTGAGGACTTCACCTCCGTCGTCTACGGGAGCGACCCCGCCGCCACGAGCCAGGTCGAGCTGTACGAGAACCCGACTGCCGAGATCGGCGGCTCCATCGTGGAGGGCGTCGTCGGCCAGGTGCTGGCCGACTTCAATGGCGCCCGCGCGGCCGCGGCCGGCGCCGTCGCCTTGCGGGAGGCCGGCGGTCCCTCTGCATCCATGCTAGCCGCCCGCGCGGCCGAGACGTTCACTCACGCGGGCGGCGTCTCCGCCGGGCTGCAGGTCATCCAGCGTTCACCGAAGGTCGGTAAGTCCGGCACGGACGTCAGCGTCACGGGCTCCATCCTCTCCGGCATGATGATCTTCTTCATGTTCTTCGGCGCCGCCAACGTCGCGCGGACGATCCTCACCGAGGACCGCGACGGCACCATGCCGCGCCTGTTCACCACCCCGACGCGGCACGGCACGATCATCGCCGGTAAGTTCGTGGCGGTGTTCCTGACCGTTCTCGCACAGGCCATCGTGCTGCTGATCGCCGGGCGGCTCATCTTCAGCATCCACTGGGGCCGCATCGACGTGGTGATCCTGCTCACCGTCGTGGCCGCCGGCGTGGCCGGCGGCCTCGCGCTGCTCGTCATCTCGTTCGCCAAGACGCCCGCGCAGGCGGGCGCCATCGGCTCCGGCGTCTACCTCGTCCTCGCGCTGCTCGGCGGCAACTTCACTGGGACCGCCCAGACCGGCACCACCTACGCGTTCATCCAGCAGTTCACGCCCAACGGCTGGCTGCTCCATGGCTGGGACACGGCCATGCGCGGCGGCGGCGTGGCGGACATCCGCTGGCAGGCGCTCGTTCCCCTTGGCTTCGCCGTGGCGTTCTTCTTCTTCGCCGTGATCAAGATGAGGAGGCGGTTCGCATGAGGCTCGCCGCGCTCCTCGCGCGCAAGGACCTGGTGGAGACCGTGCGGGACCGGCTCTCGTTCGTGTTCATCCTGGTCATGCCGCTGGCGTTCACCCTGTTCTTCGGCATCCTCTTCGGCGCCAACAGCAACACCCAGAAGCTGCCGGTGGCGGTGTGGGACGCGGATGGCGGCGCTGCGGCGAAGCAGTTGGTCGCCGACCTTGGCAAGTCCGCCGTGGTGCGCACGGTAGCCGTGAACGGCGCTGACCTCGAGCAGGAGATCGCCGACGACAAGGCCGCCGCCGGCCTGGTGATCACCGCCGGCTATAGCCAGGCGGTGGCGGACGGCAAGCAGGCGCAGCTCACGATCGTCTCGACGCAGGGGTCTGGCGGGGCGGCGACGGTGGCCAGCGAGATACGCTCGCTCGCCGACGAGCAGGTGACGGTGGAGCTGGCGTCCCGTGCTGCCGCGGAGGCCGTGTGGGCGCTCAGGACGTACCCTCTCGGAGCGGAGGTCTCCGGCATCCCGGAGACGGCCGCTCAGGCGAGGCCCATCGTCGCCGCGGCGCTCGCGTCGCCGGCCGCGAGCACGAAGGTCGTCGAGGCCGGCGCGGCCGCCAACCAGATCCCGAGCGGCTTCGTCCTCAGCTCGCCGGGCATGATGGTGAACTTCATCCTGTTCAGCCTCATGACCGCCGGCATCGCGCTCATCGTCGAGCGCCAGAACGGCACGCTGCAGCGCCTCATGACCACGCGGCTCCGCCGCTGGGAACTCATCGGCGGCAAGGCGGCCGGCATGTTCTGTCTCACCTTCGCGCAGCAGGTCCTGCTGCTGGGCGTCGCGCAGCTCTTCTTCGGGGTGGACTACCTGCGCGACCCGGCCGCGCTGCTCGCGATGATGGTCTCGCTCTCACTGGTGGCGAGCACGCTGGGCCTGCTGCTCGCCTCCGTGCTCAAGAGCGAGCAGGCGCTGATCGCCACTACCGTGCTCGTCTCGATGGCCGTCGCCGCGCTCTCCGGCGCGTGGTTCCCGCTCGAGATCACCGGACCGGCGTTCCAGGCCGTCGGCCACGCGCTGCCGACCGCCTGGATCCTGGACGGGCTGCGCGGGATCGTGGTGCGCGGGTTCGACGTCGCCGACGTGCTGCCTGCGCTGGGCGTCGCGGTCGCGTGGGCGGCGGGCTTCTTCGCCCTCGCCGTCTGGCGCTTCCGCCTGAGCGAGTAGCCTGACCCTGCGGTCTCAGCCGCTGCGGACGCTCCTCTCAGCCCCTCCCCAGCTTCATGGGTATTCATAGAGCCACGACTTTGTCACTCACACCCAAGGGAGGCGGCATGCCCGAGTACCCGACGCCGCCCGGACCCCCTCAGGATCCCGGCTTCGGCACGGCCACGACGAACACACCCGACGCCACGTCGGTGACGACCCCCGGTGGGGGCGTCACCCGGTACAAGGCTCCGCCCCCGCCGCCCGCTCCTCCGGCGCCGGGCGGGAGACCACCGAGGCAGCCCGGCGGCCGGGGCCGGCACATCGGCCACATCGCGGCTGTCGTCGCGCTCGCGGTGGCAATCTTCGTCGCCGGCGCCGCGGTAGCGCTCCACTTCTCGGCGAACAGCGTTTCGACGACGTCGATGACGCAGCCGGCCTCACCCGGAGCGACGCAGCAGCAGCCGCCGTCGTCAGACTACGGCTACGGTCACGGCTACGGAGCGCCCTCCACCGGCTCGAACGGCAGCACCGGCGGGTCGACCGCCACGGCCGACGTCAACGCGATCGCCGCCAAGATCAGCCCGGCAATCGTCAACATCACCGTGAGCAACGACATCACGTCGTCCGGCGGCGCCGCCACCGGCATCGTCCTCACTTCAGACGGCTACGTGCTGACCAACAACCACGTGGTCGACGGCTCCACCGACATCAAGGCGACAGACGTCGGCAACGGCCAGTCGTACACGGGCACGGTGGTCGGTTACGACGTCACCCACGACATCGCTCTCATCAAGCTCGACGGCGCATCCGGCCTCACCACCGCCGGCATCGGCGACTCGACCTCCCTGGCCGTGGGCGACACGGTGGTCGGCGTGGGCAACGCCGGTGGCGACGGCGGGGCTCCTACGGTGGCCGCGGGCACGGTGGTCGCGCTCGACCGGCAGATCGTCGCCGGCGACGCCGGCGGCACCGATGCCGAGCAGCTCTCCGGCCTGATCCAGACCGATGCGAACATCCAGTCCGGAGATTCGGGCGGCCCGCTTGTGGACACCAACGGCGCGGTGGTCGGGGTCATGACGGCCGCCTCCGCGACCAACGGCTCCCACTACGGCTACGGCTACGGCTCGTCAGGCAACGAGGGCTACGCGGTGCCCATCGCCACCGCTCTGCAGATCGTAGACCAGATCAAGAGCGGACAGGCCTCGGCCACCGTGCACATCGGCGAGACCGGGTTCCTCGGCGTGCAGACTACCGACTCAGGCGCGCAGGGCTACGGCTCCGGCGGCTACGGCTACGGCTACGGCGATCCCTACGGCTACGGAAGCGGGTCCGGCGGTCAGTCGGGCGCCGGCGGTGCGGGCGCGGCGGTGGCCGGCGTGATCTCCGGGTCGCCGGCCGAACAGGCCGGGCTCACCGCCGGTGACGTGATCACCGCGGTGGACGGGGACGTCGTCGCATCCGCCTCCGACCTCGGCGACCTGATCGCCGCACACCATCCGGGCGACAAGGTCACCGTCACCTGGACCGACACATCAGGCTCGCAGAAGTCCGCGTCCGTCACTCTGGTGCAGGGACCGGCCAAGTGATGCCGAGCCGGGAGCGACGCTTCTGACGCGAAGAGGGCGGGCCGCCTGCAGGCGGCCCGCCCTCTCGTCGTTTCGCGCTTGCCGACGCGGCTCCGCGTGGGCCGTCCGGCTTCGACTCTCAGGTCTTGGAAGGCTTGATGCTGGCGTCCTTGGGCAGCGCCAGTCCCGCCTCGATCTCGATCGCCTTGATGATGCCGCTGGGAACCGGGCAGGCGGGGTGGACCAGGTGCTCCGCCGCCAGCCTGAGTGTCACCGGACCCTCGCCGCGGTAGCTGATCTCCCGGAAGGGGTCGACCTCGGTGAGCGCGTCGGCGAGGGTCTCCACATAGCCGCAGTCCGTCTCGAATTCCACGCGTACCGTGCGTCCCTCGCTCGTCGTCTTCACGGTAGTGCAGAACCCGCAGATACCGCTTTCGATCTCGGCCTTGGCCATTAGTCCTCCTCGTGAGCTCGAACCACTGTTGCCATCATACCCATAGGGGTATCTGACGGCACGCCTCTCCGAGCCCGCCCCTTCCCGCGAGGAACGGGAAGCGATGCCCCGTCACTGGACCGAGGGCGGAGACCTTTGGGAGTTCGAGGACGGCGACTTCTTCGTGACGGGGCGCGGCGACCGCCGTAGCGTGGACCAGACGGCTGCGCCTATCGATGGCTGGTCGCACCCGTCCACCTGCGAGTGCGACGCCTGCCTGGTCGCCATACTCTGGGGGCTCCGACCGGGATCACGGCCAGGGAAGCGTCGAGACGGCGTGCTCCACGAGCCGCAACAACGGCGTGGGGTAGACGCCGAACACGAGCAGGAACGCGGTGAGCGCGGCGAGGACGGTGACGGCCGCCACGCCTCCCGCGGCCGCGACCCGAACGCCCGCGCCGGCGCCGGCCAGTTCGAGACTCTCGGGCCGGCGCACGTACATCGCCACGATCAGGCGCGTGTAGTAGTACAGCCCGATCGTGCTGGTCACGACGAGGACGATGACCAGCGCCCACAGCGTCGAGCCCGAACCGGCCGCGACGATCACGAACTTGCCGATGAAACCCATCGTGAGCGGCATGCCGGCGAGTGAGAACAGCGCGACGGCGAAGATGGCTGCCAGGACCGGCCGTCGTGCGCCGAGCCCTCGGTAGTCAAGCAGCTGATCGGCGTCGCGCTCGTCGGTGGAGAGGACCGTGACGACGCCGAACGCGGCCAGCGTCGTGGCGAAGTACGTGACGAGGTAGAAACCGGCCGCCACTCCGGCGCGCTCGCCGCTGGCGAGGAACGCGACCAGCAGGTAGCCGAGGTGGGCGATGGAGGAGTACGCCAGGATCCGCTTGACGTTGTCCTGGCGCAGTGCGAGCAGGTTGCCGGCGACCATCGAGGCGATCGCGACCGCGGTGAAGGCGAGGAAGAGCGTCGATGTGTGGTGGGAGCTCACCGGCAGCAGGTAGCGCAGGAGCAGGGCGAAGACGGCGCCCTTGGAGACCGTCGCCACGTAGGCGGTGACCGGCGCCGGCGCGCCCTCGTACACGTCCGGCGTCCACATGTGGAACGGTACGACGGCGAGCTTGAAGCCGACGCCGACGAGGATCATGACGACGCCTATGGTCACCACGAGCTGCCGGGAGCCGAGGCCGGCGGCGACCAGCGCCGCCACACCGCCGGCCGACATGGTTCCCGCCTCGGCGTAGACCAGCGCCATGCCGAAGATGAGGAACGCGGAGGTGGCGCCGGCGAGCACGAGGTACTTCACCGCCGCCTCGACGGCGTCCTCCCGGTGGACGGGATAGACGATGAGCGCGTAGAGCGAGACGCTCAGGATCTCCAGCCCGAGGAAGAACGAGGCGAACTGTGTACTGGCCACGAGGGCGGCTCCGCCGAGCGTGGCCGTGAGCAGCAGCACGTAGTACTCCTCGGGCCGCACGCTCAGCCGCTTGAGGTAGCTCCACGAGAGGACGGCGACGACCGACGTGGCCGCCGTGAGCAGGCCGATGAAGAAGAGCGCGTAGGCGTCCATGGTGAGCAGCGGCGTGACGACGCGGCCGGTGCGGGAGGCGGAGACGAAGAGTGTGCCGAACGTCGCGACCAGCCCGCCGAGGGTGAGCCCGAGCGCGAGACCGTGGGAGCGCCAGAAGGCGGCGGCGAGCATCACGACCACCGGCGCCAGCGTGAGCGCGATCAGCGGCGAGATGGTGAGGAGGTCTCCGGCCTTCACGGGGCGCCTCCGTCGTCGGCGACGGTGGCGGAGGCGCCGGCCGAGCCGTCGGCCGGCGCAGCGGCCGTGTCCGCGGCCGGGCCGCCCGCCCCGGCCGTCGTCTGCGGCTGCGCCAGAGCGCTCTGCGCCGTCATCTTCTGCAGCCCGGTCACCGTTTGCCGCGCAGTGGCGATCAGCGGCTGCGGCCAGAAGCCCAGCAGGACGAGCGCGGCGATCATGACGCCGAACATGCCGACCTCGCGTCGGGTGAGGTCGGCGAACGACCAGCTGTGCGTCTCCTCGCCCTGGAAGGCGCGCTGCATCATCCACAGCGCGTACACGGTGGCGAATACGAGGCCGACGGCGCCGAGGACAGCCGCCCAGTGGCTGACCTGCCAGACGCCCACCAGGATGAGGAACTCGGCGACGAAGTTGCCGAGCCCCGGCAGGCCGAGCGAGGCCATGGCGAAGAACATGGCCGTGCCTCCCATCCGCGGCGCCACCTGCCAGAGGCCGCCCATGCGGTCCATGTCGCGGGTGTGGATACGGTCCTGCAGGCCGCCGACCATGATGAAGAGGGCGCCGGTGGAGAGGGCGTGACACACGAGCTGCAGGATCACACCCTGCAGCGCCAGCGTGTTCCAGGCGAAGACCCCGAGCAGCACGAAGCCCATGTGGCTGACGCTGGTGTAGGCGACCAGCCGCTTCATGTCCCTCTGGCCGTAGGCCATGACGGCGCCGTAGATGATGCCGATCACGGCGAGGATGAGCGCGACGGTCCGGAAGTCGTGCGCCGCGTCGGGGAACAACGGCACCATGAAGCGGAGCATGCCGTAGGCGCCGATCTTGATGAGCACGCCGGCCAGCAGTACGGAGCCGGCGGTCGGCGCCTCGGTGTGCGCGTCGGGCAGCCAGGTGTGCAGCGGCCACGCCGGCAGCTTGACGGCGAAGGCGAAGAAGAAGCCGAGCATGAGCACGAAGGCCGTGCTGGCCGCCATCTGCGTGCCCAGCAGCTGCGTGAAGTCGAAGGTATAGGCCCCGGTCGCCCGCCCGTGGATGAACACGAGCGCGACGATCGCGACCAGCATCAGCAAGCCGCTGACCTGCGTGAACACGAAGAACTTGATCGCCGCGTACACGCGCTTCTCGTGGCCCCACACGGCGATGAGGAAGTACATCGGGATGAGCATCATCTCGAAGAAGAAGTAGAAGAGGAACAGGTCGAGCGAGAGGAACACGCCGGCCAGCCCTGCCACGGTCCAGAGGACCATGAAGTGGAAGGCGCCGACGCGCTCGGTGATGCCGCGCCAGGAGGCGAGCACGGCGAGCAGGCCGAGGGCGAACGTGAGCAGCAGCATGATGACCGTGAGGCCGTCGGCGGCGAGGAAGAAGCTGATGCCCAGTGAGCCGATCCAGGTGGCGTGCAGATCGGCGATCCAGGACCCGGCCACGAGGCCGGCCGGGCCGGGCCCCTTGGCCGTGAAGCTCGCCTGCAGCGCGCTCGCGTTCGCGATCCACTGCCCGGCCAGGATCAGCAGCGGGGCAGCCGTGCCGACGAGCGCGGTCCACCGGGCGAGCGCCGGCCTGGAGCGCCCGAGGAGCCAGGCGAGCGGAGCGGCCGCCGCCGGGATCAGGATGTACCAGAGCAGGATCACGGTGTCACCTCAGCACCACGACGGCGAGGACGAGAGCGATGCCGAACCCGGCGACGGCGACGTAGGTGCGGAGGCGTCCGGTCTGGCCGGCGCTGAGGCTGCGCCACGCCCACACGTTGAGCCAGGCGATGCCGCCCACCGCGTAGTCGACGAGGTCGTTGCGCGCCACGCGCGCGAACCACTTGACCGGGATCACGAACACCCGCTCGTAGACCCAGTCGAAGCCCCAGCCGCCGAGCCAATACGCGGCCAGCGGCCGGACTGCCGGCGAGGCGGCGAACGCGTGCGTGCTCTTGCGCCACGGGATCCAGAGCAGCCAGGCGATGCCGATGGCGACGGCGACGATGAGGATGGTGACGAACGCCCCGCCGGTGCCGTCGGCGAAGGCGGCGTAGCGGCCCGTCAACTCGAGCGGCGGCAGCGCGGTGTCCAGGAAGTCCTCGAGGGGGTGGAACCCGCTCACCCAGCCCGGCATCCAGACGAAGCCGCCGATGATCGAGAGGACCGCGAGCACGTAGAGCGGCGCCAGTTGGCGCCAGCGTGGCCGCCGGCTGACCTCGGTGTGGCGCTCGCCAAAGAACACCAGGAAGACGAGGCGGAACGAGTACAGCGCGGTCAGGAACGCGCCGATCAGCGAGCCGACGTAGAACCACAGGCTGCCGTCCACCGAGCCGAGGCTCGTGGCGATGATGAGGTCCTTGCTGTAGAAACCGTCGGTGATGAAGGGCAGCGCCGCAAGGGCGGCGGCGCCGATGGTGAACGTCCAGAAGACGGCGGGCAACTCGCGGGCCAGCCCGCCCATCTTGAAGATGTCGTGCTCGTCGGCCAGCGCCGTGATGATCACGCCTGCGGCGAGGAAGAGCAGTGCCTTGAAGAAGGCGTGCGTCATGAAGTGGAACACGCCCGCCTCCCAGCCGGATACGCCGAGCGCCAGGAACATGTAGCCGATCTGGCTGATCGTGGAGTAGGCAAGCGCGCGCTTGAGGTCGTGCTGGACGAGAGCGCTGAAGCCCGCCAGGAGCAGGGTGACGGTGCCGACGATGGCGACGATGAGGCGGGCGTCCGGCGCGAGCGTGAAGAGCACGTTGGTGCGCGCGATCAGGTAGACGCCGGCCGTGACCATGGTCGCGGCGTGGATGAGCGCGCTGACCGGAGACGGGCCGGCCATCGCGTCCGGGAGCCACGTCTGCAGCGGCACCTGGGCCGACTTACCCACGGCGCCGCCGAGGAGGAGCAGGGCGGCGGCGACGGCCACGGCCGAGCCGGTCGTCCAGTCCTTCTCGGCGGCGTCGAGCAGCGGCTGGATCTGCAGCGTGTGCAGTTGCGTGAAGAGCAGGAACAGCCCGGCGATCAGCGCCGTGTCGCCGACGCGAGTGACGATGAACGCCTTGCGGCCGCTGTAGACGTTCTGCGGGTCCTTCTGCCAGAACGAGATGAGCAGGTAGCTGCAGAGGCCCACGCCCTCCCAGCCGAGGTAGAGGAGGAGCAGGTTGTCGGCCAGGACCAGGATGAGCATCGCGGCGACGAAGAGGTTGAGGTACATGAAGAAGCGGGTGAAGCCTTCGTCGTGCTCCATGTGCTCGGTGGAGTACAGGTGGATCAGGAAGCCGACGAAGGTGATGACCAGCACCCAGAGGACGCTGACCGCGTCGAGGTAGAAGCCGATGTTGGGCGCGAAGCCGGCGACGTCGAACCAGGTCCAGAGGACCTGGTGGTACGCGTCGCCGGCCGGTGGCGAAACGATGAAGCTGCCGCAGACCAGCAGCGCGACCAGCGCCGAGAGGCCGACGGAGCCGGCGCCGATCCAGGCGGCGGCGCGGCGGTCGAGGCGCCGGTTCAGCAGCACCAGCGCCAGGAAGCCGGCGGCGGGGAGCGCGGGGATCAGCCAGAGCAGCCCGAGCATCGTCAGCCTCTCATCTCGTCGGCGTCATCGATGTCGAGGCTCTTCAGCGACTGGCGGAAGCGGATGGCGATGGCGAGGCCGACGGCGACCTCGGCCGCGGCCATGGCGAGCACGAACAGGAACATCACCTGGCCGTCGGCCTCGCCCCAGCGTGCGCCGGCGGCGACGAAGGCGAGCCCGGCGGCGTTCAGCATGATCTCGATGCAGGCCAGCAGGACGATGAGGTTGCGGCGCGTGAGCAGCCCGGCGAAGCCGATGGCGAAGAGGATCGCCGCGAGCACGAGGGCGTGGTCGAGGGAGACGGAGGCCATCACACGTCGCCCTTCTCGGCGATGACGCCCTGCGCGGTGACGCCCCGTTCGGGCGGCGAGGGGTCGCCGCCGGCGGCCCGGCGGTCGCGCTCCATGGACGCCGCGGCCTCCTCTTCGTCACGAGCGCGCGCCGCGACGTGGCGCGCGCCGATGAGGGCCGCAAGGAGCAGCATCGACGCCAGTTCGACGCCGAGCACGTAGGGGCCGTAGAGCGCCTCGCTCACTGCCTGCGGCCCGACCTCGACTCCGGCCAGCGCCTGCGTCTGCCGCGTGAGGCCGTAGATCACCTCGGCCAGCAGGATGGCGACGAGGATCGACGGCCCCAGCCACGCCAGGAGCGGCACGCGCCGGGGGGAGTCGGCGCCCACGTTCAGCAGCATCACGGCGAAGAGGAAGAGCATCATGATCGCGCCCGCGTACACGATGACCTCGAGCGCCGCCACGAACGGAGCGCCCAGGGTGTAGAAGACGACGGCCACCGCGAACAGCGAGATCACGAGGTAGACCAGCGCGTGCACGAGGTTGGTCCGCGTCACGACCATGAGCGTGCTGAGCACGGCCACCGCGGCGGCGATGTAGAAGAGCGCCGTCATGTGCGTGCCGCCGTCACGGCAGGAGGTCCCTGACGTCCGTCGGCGGCGCCTCGTTCTCGGCCTCGCCCTTGCCCTTGCCGCCGATGGCGAGGCCGGCCACCCGGTAGAAGTCATGCTCGTGGTACTTGCCGGGACCCGCGATCAGCAGGTCCTCCTTCTCGTAGACCATGTTGGGGCGTTCGTACTCGGACATCTCCACGTCCGGCGTGAGTTGGATGGCGTAGGTGGGGCAGGCGTCCTCGCAGAAACCGCAGAAGATGCAGCGCGAAAAGTTGATGCGGAACCACTCCGGGTACCGCCGCCCGCTCTCGTCGGTCGTCGCCTGGAGGGCGATGCAGTCCACGGGACAGGCGGCGGAGCAGAGATAGCAGGCGACGCACCGTTCCTCGCCGGCCGGGTCGCGGGAGAGGATGATGCGCCCGCGGTAGCGCGGCGGCAGGTACACCATCTCCTCCGGGTACTCGATGGTGTCGCGGCTGCGCCAGGCGTGGCTGATCACCACGCCGACGCCGACCAGCGTGGACCAGACCGTGCGCCCGATGCGCGGCAGGAGCGACTGCCCGCGCCGCGCGAGGTGGCCGGCGACGACCACGTCGGTGGTGAGCGGGGGATGCGTCTCCGCCGGGCGCGCCGGGCGCAGGTCCTGGGGGCGGTCGGGGGTCATCCGTTCACCCGGCCCTCGCCACGACGATGGCGCCGGTGATCAGCAGATTGGCCAGGCTGAGCGGCAGCATGGCCTTCCAGCCGAGCGCCATGAGTTGGTCGTAGCGCGGCCGGGGGAACGTGCCGCGCACGATGATGAACAGCGTGATGAACAAGCCGGTCTTGATGAGAAACCAGACCAGGTCCGGCAGCCAAGGCCCCAGCCAGCCTCCGAAGAACAGCGTCACGATGAGCGCCGAGACCAGGGTGATGGCCACGTATTCGCCCACCAGGAAGAGACCGAACTTCATGCCCGAGTACTCGGTGTGGTAGCCGGCGACGAGCTCGCTCTCGGCCTCGACGAGGTCGAACGGGATGCGGCGCGTCTCGGCGAACCCGGCGACGAGGAAGACGACGAAGCCGATGAACTGCGGGAAGACGTAGTAGATGCTGCGCTGCTGCGCGGCGACGATGTCGGACAGATTGAAGGAACCGGCGAGCGTCACCACGCCGATGAGCGAGAGGCCCATGAACACTTCGTAGCTCACCATCTGGGCGGCGGCGCGCAGCCCGCCGACCAGCGAGTACTTGCTGCGCGACGACCAGCCGGCCAGCACCACGCTGTAGACGGCCAGCGACGACATGGCGAGGAAGAAGAGGAGCCCGACGTTGAGGTCGGCGATGACGATGCCCTGGGCGACGGGCACGACGATGAAGGAGAGGAGCGCCGTGATCAGCACCAGGGACGGCGCGACCACGAACACCCGCCGGTCCGAGAACGGCGGCGTCCAGTCCTCCTTGAAGAGGATCTTGAACGTGTCGGCCAGCACCTGCATGAGTCCGGCCGGGCCGACCCGGTTGGGGCCGTAGCGGTCCTGCACGAGGCTGAGCAACCGGCGCTCGTACCAGATCAGTCCGGCGGCGATGGTGAGCACGACGATGAGCACGAGCAACACCGTCAGCAGCTGCCAGTACCAGGCGGAGGCGGTGGCGGCGACGAGCGCGCCCGCGGCGAGCGCGGCGCTCACGACGGTACCTCGGCGCGCGCTAGACGAGCGCGCGCGGGCAGCGAGATGAAGGGGACACCGGGGAGGCCCACGGGCACCCCGGCCGTCCCACTCACGAGCGAGGGCACGAGCGCGAGCGGCAGGCGCGCGTCCATCCACGGCAACCAGAGGTGGAGCCAGTCGCCCTCGCGCACGTCCAGCTTCTCGGCGTCCTCTTCGTTCAATCCGATGAACGGCGCCGGCGCGCGCCCGGCGATGCCCGGTGTGTGCATGCTGAGCGGCTCGGAGCCGTAGATGAGGTGCATGGCCACCAGCGCCACCTCGCCGTCCTGCGGCGTGAAGCGGGCCGGCGCGACGATCGGCGGCAGCTCGCGGCCCGGCGGGCCGGCGTCCAGCACGCGCACGCCGGAGTGCCGGGCCGGCCCCAGAGCCTCGAGCTCCTCGCCGAACTTGTGCAGGCCGTGGGACGAGTTCCAGCCGGGCCACCAGGTCCGCGCTCTGAGCTCTTCCGGCGACTGCGCTGGTTGCAGGCCCTCGAGGGAGTAGACGAACGGTGAGTCGGGGTCGGGCGGCGGACCGGGCTCGAACACGGTGCGATCGGCGTCCACGGCGGTGAGCCCGCTCCAGCGCAGCGGCTGGCGGGCGATCCTGCGGCCGTCTCGGGCGCCGGCAGACGCCGGCGCGGCGGACCGTACGCCCTCGAACCGCGGCAGTTCCATCTCCAGCGCGGCCAGCACGTCGTCGGGTGTGTTCCAGCCGCGCGCCTCTCTCTGTCCCAGGCGCACCAGCAGCTCGCGCGCCCAGCGCCAGGCCGGTCGCACGTCGTCGCCGGGCGGCAGGACGGCGAAGGAGCGCTGTGCCCTGCCCTCATGGCTGACGTAGGTGCCGGTCTCCTCGGCGAAGGTCGCCGTGGGAAGCACGACGTCTGCTTGCGCGGTCAGGCTGTCCTCGAGCGTCGCCAGGGCGATCACCGGCGGGCGCCGGCGCATGAAGTCGTCGACGAGCAGCGCCGGGGCGCGGCGGTCCAGGTCGTTGTCGAGGACGACGACGATCTCGGCCTCACCGCGTGCGACGGCGGCCAGCCCCTGGACGAGCTTGCCGCCGCCGAGCAGCTTGAGGCCGACGCTGTCGGCCTCGGGGACCGTGAGGACGAGCGTGGCCGGCGCGCCGGCCACGGCCTCGCCGGTCGTCTGTCGCCGAGAGGCGCTGAGCAGGACCGCCGTCAGCTGCGCCGCGGCGTGGACGAGCTCCGGCGAGCCGCTGGAGCAGCCGGCGACGATCAAGGGCGAATCGCCGGCGCTCAGGGCGGCGGCCCAGCGCCGCGCCACCTCGAGCTCGTCCTCGCCCAGGCCGGGTACTTCGGGCGCCTCGTCGTCGACCTCGTGCGCGATCGCCAGCGCGAGGCGCACGAGATCGTCGGGCGCCGCCCGGTGCGTCTCGGCGGCGACGGCGTCCAGCTTGGTGGCGTGGGTGGTCGCGATCCAGAGCGCGCTCGGCTCGCGCCGCTTGATGCGCGTGATGCCGGCATCGTTCCAGCGGCGGATGTGGTTTCGCTCCTCCACTACGTTGGGGCGGAGGTGGAGCCAGGTGCGGATGGTGAGGTCGAGCATCGGCGCGGTGTTGGTGAGGTCCTCGCCGAGGACGAGCACGACGTCGGCGTCGTGGACGTCGGCCGCCGACCCCAGCCGCAGGCGCGGGTCGGCGGCGATCTCGAGCACGGCGCCCACGAGGCGGTCGTCGCCGTCCGACATGCCGAGATAGAAGTTGGCCGGGCCGACCAGCGCGCGGAGCGCGTAGTTGGCCTCGAGCGAGGCGCGCGGCGAGCCGAAGCCGATGGCGCGACGGCCACGCAGCAGGCCGGCCGCGGCGTCCAGCGCCAGCTCGCCGTCCGGAGCGGCGGCCTGGCCTCCGGCCTGGCCGCCCATCAGCTCCGGCGCCACGTGCGCCGTGCGCACGCGGTCCGGTGCATTCACGAACTCGAACCCGAAGCGGCCGCGGTCGCAGAGGAACATCTTGTTGACGTCGCGGTTGAAGCGCCCTTGCACCCGGCGCAGCTCGCCGTAGCGCGCCGACAGCGTGGTGGTGCAGCCGAGTCCGCAGCCCGGACAGACCGACGGCGCCGTCTGCAGGTCCCACTTGCGCGAGTAGCGGCGCGAGAACGGCTTGTCGTCGAACACGCCGGTGGGGCAGACCTCGATGAGGTTGCCGCTGAACTCGCTCTCCAGCGTGCCACTCTCGGCGCGGCCGAAGTACACCTGGTTGCGCAGACCGAACACGCCGAAGTCGCGGCCGCCGGCGTATTCATTGTAGAAGCGCGTGCAGCGATAGCAGGTGATGCAGCGGTTGAGCTCGTGGGTCACGAACGGCCCGAGGTCCTGGTTCTCGAAGGTCCGCTTGCGCCCGCGGTAACGACGGTAGCTGTGCCCAGTCATCACGGTCATGTCCTGGAGGTGGCACTCGCCGCCCTCGTCGCAGACCGGGCAGTCGTGTGGGTGGCTGAGCATCATGAGTTCGATCATCTCGGCGCGGAAGCGGATCGCCTCGGCGTCGGAGATGTCCATCCTCGTACCTTCCAGCGCCTCGGTCATGCAGGCCATGGCGATCTCGCTCTTCTCGGTGCCCTCGCGGTCGGTCCAGTACAGGCGCACCGCGCACTGGCGGCAGGCGCCGATAGAGCCCATGACCGGGTGCCAGCAGAAGAAGGGCAGGTCGAAGCCCAGGGACAGGGCGACGTCGAGCATGTTGCGGCCCTCTTCGGCCTGGAACTCACGGCCGTCGATGATGACGGTGACCAGCTTGGGCGGGGCTGCTTCGCGGCCGTCGCTCACCACGTCGTCCCCCTCATCGCCGGCGCGTCGGAGCCGTGCCGCCGGTAGTCGCAGCCGCCGCCGGCGACGTGGCGCGCGAAGTCGTCGGAGAAGAGGCGCAGCGCGCTCTCCAGCGGCTCGGTCGCGCCGGGTGCGAGGTCGCAGAAGCACTTGTCCGACTGCATGAACCAGGCGCTCTCGCTGAGCACTTCGAGGTCGCCCGGCTCGGCGCGGCCGTACTCGATGTCCTCGAGCAGGGCGGCCGCCCACTGCAGCCCCTCGCGGCAGGGCGTGCACCAGCCGCACGACTCCTGGGCGAAGAACTGGATCATGTTGAGCGTCATGCCCACCGGGCAGGTCTGGTCGTCCAGGAGTACGAGTGTGCCGGTGCCGAGGCGACTCTGGACCTCGCTCATGGTCGAGAAGCCGAGGGGTACGTCGATGGCGGCGGCGGCGACGAAGAACGTCGAGGCGCCGCCCGGGCTGACGGCGCGCAGCGCGTACCCGGGCAGCATACCGCCGGCGTGCACCTCGATGAGCTCACGCATCGGCACACCCATCGGGAGCTCGAAGCAGCCGGGGTTCTCGACGCGGCCGGCGACGCCGAAGACCTTGGTGCCGCCCTCGTCGGTGATCGACAGCTCCCTCCACCAGTCCACGCCGTGGCGCACGATAGCGGGCACCGCCATGAAGGATTCGACGTTGTTGACGACCGTGGGTCTGGAGAAAAGCCCGGCGCCGGTCATGTGCGGCGGCCGGGCGCGCGGGTTGGGGCGCTGGCTCTCGAGCGCGTTGAGCATCGCCGAGGCCTCGCCGCAGATGTAGCGGCCGATGCTCGTGTGCAGCTCGATGTCGAATGTGAAGCCGGAGCCGAGGACGTTCGCGCCGAGGTAGCCGTGCTCGCGCGCCTCGGCGATCGCCTCCTTGAGCGCCGCGTAGGAGGCGTCGTACTGGGCGCGCAGGAAGATGTAGCCCTCGTCCGCCTCAGTGGCGAACCCCGCGAGCAGCATGCCCTCGAGCAGCAGGTGCGGGTTCCTCTCCATCAGGAAGCGGTCCTTGAAGCTGCCGGGCTCCATCTCGTCAGCGTTGCAGACGATGTACTTGGGGTGGGGCGCGTCTGGCCCGAGCGGCATCGTGCTCCACTTGCGGCCGGTCGAGTAGCCGGCGCCGCCGCGGCCACGCAGGCCCGAGTCGGTCACCAAGGTGGTGACCTCCCTCGGCTCCAGGTCGCCGACGGCCTTCTTGAGGCCCGCGTAGCCTCCGGCGGCCACGTAGTCGTCGAGTGTCGCCGGCCGGCCGTCGGCGCGCATCGCGCGCGTGAACGGCCGGTCCTCGGCCGAGTAGCCCGGGAGTCCCGGCCGGCTGGTCACGAGTAGCCCCCCAGGATCTCGGCCACCTGGTCAGGCGCGACCGGTCCGTGCAGCTCGTCGTCGACCATCATCGCCGGGCCGCGGTCGCAGGCGCCCAGGCAGACGATCGGCAGCAGCGTGAACCTGCCGTCGGCAGTCGTCTGGCCTATGCCGACGCCGAGCTCCGCCTCCACGGCGGCGCGCAGCTCGGCGTAGCCAAGCGACCAGCAGGCGAAGCTGTCGCAGACCAGCACCACGTGCCGGCCGACCGGCTTGCGGAAGACCATGTTGCCGAAGGTCGCGATGCTGTCCAGCTCCGCGATCGTGAGGCCCAGGTACTCGCCGAGATCGGCGAGCGCGTCGTCCGAGAGCCAGCGCCGCCGCGCTTGCACGACGCGCATGGCGGTCGCGGCGGCCGCCCGCCGGTCGGGGTAGTGCCCGATGATGCCGTCCAGCTGGCGGATCTCTTCGTCGCTCAGGCTCATCGATCCACGTCCGCCATGACGAAGTCGATGCTGCCGAGGACGGTCACGAGGTCGGCGATCTCGTAGCCCGTCAACAGCAGCGGCAGCACCTGCAGGTGCGGGAACGACGCGGTGCGGATCTTGACCCTGTAGGCCGAGTTGGCCCCATCGCTGATGGCGTAGTAGCTGTACTGCCCTTTGGTGCCCTCCGTGTAGATGCTGGCCTCTCCGGGCGGGACGACCGGCCCCCAGGTGACGCCGAGGAAGTGGGTGATCAGCGACTCGATGTCGTGCATCGTGTGCGGTTCCTTCATCGGCGGCGTCGCCAGCGGGTGGTAGGCCTTGTACGGTCCGTCGGGCATGGCGTCCACGACCTGGCGGATGATGCGCAGGCTCTGGCGCATCTCCTCGATGTGCACGGCGGCGCGGTCGTAGCAGTCACCGGTGGTGCCTACTGGCACATCGAAATCGAACCAGTCGTAGTGGCTGTACGGGCGCTGCTTGCGCCAGTCCCAGGGCAGGCCGGCCGCGCGCAGCATCGGGCCGGTCAGGCCCCACGCCACGGCCTCGTCCACGGAGATCGGAGAGACCCCGACCATCCGCGCCTTCACGATGCGGTTGTCCATCACCAGCTTGTCGTACTCGTCGAGCCGCGACGGGAGATAGTCGCAGAAGTCGAGTACGCGCTGCTGCCAGCCTTTGGGCAGGTCCTCTGCGACCCCTCCGATACGGAACCAGTTGGGGTGCATGCGCCCGCCGGTGATGGGCTCGATGACGTCGTCGAACAGGATCTCCCTGTCCTCGAACATGTAGAAGACGGGCGAGAGCGCGCCGATGTCCTGCGCGTAGGTCCCGTAGAAGACCAGGTGGCTGGCGATGCGGTAGCACTCGCAGAGCAGCACGCGGATGAGCTGCGCCCTGTCGGGCACCTCGATGCCGCAGAGCTTCTCCACGGTGAGGACGTAGGGCAGGTTGTTGGTGACGCCGCCGAGGTAGTCCACGCGGTCCGTGTACGGGATGTACGTGTGCCAGCTCTGGCGTTCGGCCAGCTTCTCGGAGCCGCGATGGTGGAAGCCGATGTCCGGGACGAGGTGGACGATCTCCTCGTCGCGCAGTCCGACGATGACCCGGAACGGCCCGTGGGTGGCGCCGTGCTGCGGCCCGATGTTGAGGTACATGAGCGTAGAGTCGTCCTCGGTGCGCGGCAGGCCCCACTCCTCCGGCTTGAAGCGCAGCTGCTCCTGCATCTCGTCGACGAGCTGGTCGGGGAGGTCGAACGGGCCGTACTCGGTGCCGCGCGATGGGTGCTCCTTGCGCAGCGGGTGGCCCTCCCACCAGGGCGGCATGAGCAGGCGGTGCAGGTGGGGGTGGCCGACGACGCCGACGCCGAACATGTCCCAGAGTTCGCGCTCGTACCAGTCGGCGGCGGGCCAGACGCCGGCCACCGAGTCCACGTGCGGCGCCTCCTCCGGCAGCGCCACCTTGAGGCGCAGGTCCGCGTTCCGGCCGTAGGAGACGAGGTGGTAGAAGACGCTGAACGCGGCTTCGGGCTGGCCCTCACGGTGGACGCGCTCGCGCTCGTCGACGCCGCCGAGGTCGTACAGCATGGCGAACGGCTCGGCGGCCTCCCGTCCCAGGTACCTCAGCACCTCGGCGGACCGCTCGGCCGGGACCCAGGCGGTCGGGATGCCGTCGACCGTCGTCTGCTCGACGAAGGGCACTTCCGGGAAGCGCTCGCGCAGTTCGCGCAGCACAGCCGGCGGCGGTGCTTCGCCTCCGCCGGCCGCGTGCAGCGGCCACTGGCACGGCTGCGCCGCGCCCGGGTCGAGCTGTGTCTGGTCCTCGGCCTGCCTGTGCAGCGCGTCGTCCATCTACATCTCGTCCGGGGGCCGTAGCTCGTCGGTCGCCACCACATCGTCGTGGCGCAGGTCGCGCATGGAGATGCCGCGGGGCTTGACGACGCCCTGGTCACCGACGACCCAGCTGAGCGGGCGCCGCTCGATGGAGACCTGCGCCTGCAGGAGCAGCAAGCCCTCCATGAGCGCGGTCGGCGGCGGCGGGCAGCCCTCCACGTACACGTCCACCGGCAGGAACGAGTCCACGCCCTGGACCACGCTGTACACGTCGAACATGCCTCCGGAGTTGGCGCACGAGCCCATGGAGATGACCCAGCGCGGCTCCATCATCTGCTGGTGCAGTTGGACGACCACGGGCGCCATCTTCTTGAACACGGTGCCGGCGACGATCATCACGTCCGCCTCACGCGGCGAGATGCGCAGCACCTCGGCGCCGTAGCGTGCGATGTCGTACCGCGCCGTGAGGCTGGTCGCCATCTCGACGAAGCAGCAGCTGAGGCCGAAGCCGAAGGGCCACAGTGAGTTCTTGCGGCCCCAGGCGATCAGCCGCTCGAGGCTCGAGGTGACGACAGGGACGTCACCGTCGCTGGGCGGCATCCCCTGGACGTCGAGCAGCCGACCGAGCACCTCGGCCGTTCGCGATGGGCCTGGTCCGCGGCGCGGCTTCACCGGCCGCTCCCCGCGGGTCCGCCCGTGGCCGCGCCGTCCGCCGGCCTTGCCGCCGGCGTCGGCGGACCCGACGCGACGGCCCGGCGCCGGGACCTGGCCGCGGCGCGCGCCTCCTGGCGGCGACGACCGGCGGCGCCCCAGTCGAGCGCGCCGACCCGCCAGAGGTACACGAGCCCGGCGAACAGCAGCAGGACGAACACGAGCAGTTCGAGGTAGCCGGGCCAGCCGAGCTTCCGCGCGGACACGGCCCAGGAGAAGATGAACACGGCCTCCAGATCGAAGATCACGAAGAAGAGGGCGATCTGGTAGAACTCGACCGAGAGCCGGCGCGGCAGCGGTCCTGCCGGCTTGATCCCGGACTCGTACTGCTCCGTGTCTGAGCCGTGGTACTGGCGTTCGCCGAGCACCCACGACAGCAGCAGGATGAGCCCGGCCACCAAAAGGACGAGCGCTGCGTACAGCGCCGCCGGCCACACCGCCACGGCTATGAGAATCGCGCTCACCCCACCCCCGTCGTCGACTTGTCACCCCCGGGACAACGTCCTTTACGGCACAACGTTCCCATGGTAGAGAACAATCAGTATCAAGCTGGACCGTCCGTGTCTACGCAGTCGCCGTCGATATGGACGATACATGCGGTACTCTTCACAGCGACAGCGACAGGGGCCGACGACGAAAGGGGAGTCCGGGGGAGTGAGCCGAGCGCTCGTCCAGCCGCGGGTGTGGGGCAACCTGTTTGCCGCGCCACGGCAGTCGCGTGGCCTGCTGGTCTTACTCGTGACGCTCGCGGTCCTCGCCGTCGCGTCCACGCCCGCGCGCGCCTCGACCTCTTCGGCGCCACCGCTGCAGGCTACGCCGGCCGGCGTCGCCTCGCCGGCCGGCTCCGGCTCGTTCACACCTGCGCCCACGCCGGAACCGCTGCCGTCGTCGACCTATCCACCCGGGAGCGGCGCCCGCGTGTACGCCGAGAACTGCGCCGGCTGCCACGGCGCGAGGGGCGAGGGCTACGTCGGCCCGCCGCTCGCGCCGGCCGGCTTCGCCAGTCTCGTCGCGCCCATGGTCGAGCAGGGCGGCATCAACATGCCGCCGTTCGCCGGCGTGCTCAGCGACCAGGACGTGAACGCCGTCGCCGAGTACGTCGCGCAGGAGCTGGCCGATCCCGGCCGCCCGGACCGCGCAGGTCGCCCCGGGCGGCGACCTCTTCCGTCTCTACTGCTCCGGCTGCCACAGCGCCACCGGCAGCGGCGGCGCGATGGCCAAGGGCAGGAACGCGCCCAACATCCGCCAGTACCCGCCGGCCGAGGCGCTGGCCGCCATGATCCTCGGCCGCGGCAACATGCCGGCGTTCGCCGGCAACACGTTCGACGTCCGCCAGCAGACCTCCGTCGCGCTCTACGTGCAGGTGCTCGCGCCTCAGCCCCCGTCGCCCGGAGGACACGGGCTCGGGTACCTCGGGCCGGTCCCCGAGGGCGCCGCCGGCGGCATCGCACTGCTGCTGCTCATCCTCGTCGCCGTCTGGCTCGCCTGGCGGTCCAGGGCGGCGAAGCCGTGAGCGCCGCCGGACAGGACCGGGGCCCGCGCCCGCACGTCACGACGTGGCCGGTCGGGCTCGGGATCGCCGCGACCATCGGCGGCGCGATCGCCTTCGTGTGGAGCTTCGTGGTCGGCGCGAGCAACCAGTGGCTCGGCGGCTCGCTCGCGCTCGCCCTGCTGGGTCTCGGCCTCGCGCTCGCGTTCTGGGGCCGCGACCTCGCCGGCGACGAGGTCATCGCCGGGCGTTACCCCGTGCCGCCCGACGACACCGACGGCCAGGCGGCGCTGGCGACGCAGCTCGACGAGCACGCCTCCGTGATCACGCGGCGGAGCTTCCTCAGCAAGTCGCTGATCTTCGCCGTCGCCGTGTTCGCGCTCAGTCAGGCGGTGCTCCTCGGCGCGCTCGGGCCCTGGCCCGGCAACAGCCTGTTCGTCACCGGCTGGCGCAAGGGGCGCCGCCTCGTCACCGAGGACGGCGAGCCGGTCAGCAAGGACGCGCTCGCCACGGGCGGCTTCCTCGTCGCCTTCCCCGAGGGAGGAGACGACAAAGCGAGCTCCCAGGTTGCGCTGCTGCACTTCGTGAACGGTGACTTCGTGCCGCAGCCGGGCCGTGAGAGCTGGAGCCCGGAGAACTTCGTCGCCTATTCGCGCGTGTGCACCCACGCCGGCTGTCCGGTCGCCGAGTACATCGACGTGGACCAGATGCTCGTCTGCCCGTGCCACCAGTCGGCCTTCGACGTGCTGCACGGCGCCACAGCCCGTCGCCGGACCGGCGGGGCGGCCGCTGCCGCAGCTGCCGCTGGCGATCGACAAGGACGGCTTCCTCTACGCGCAGAGCGATTTCACCGAGAGCGTCGGCCCCGGCTTCTGGGACGCCACATGAAGAGCGACCGCAGGCGACCTATGGAGCGGGGCGCCGAAGGAGCACCGCTCAGCAGCGACCACGACCTCAAGCGCGGTCTCGGCAGTGCGTTCGGAGTGCGCCGCTCGCCGATCCGTCCGGTGGCGCGATGGCTCGACACCAACCTGGGCGGCAGCGGCCTGCTGCGCGAGGAACTGCGGCACATCTTCCCCGACAGCTGGGCGTTCTTCCTCGGCGAGATCGCGCTGTACTGCTTCATCGTCCTCGTCGCGACGGGCATCTTCCTGGCGCTCTTCTTCCAGGCGTCGGAGGCGCCGGTCGTCTACCAGGGTTCCTACGCGCCGCTGCACGGCACGGAGATGTCGGCGGCCTACGACTCGGTGGTGAACCTCAGCCTGGACGTGCGCGCCGGCCTTCTGGTGCGCCAGGTGCACCATTGGGCGGCGCTGGTGTTCGTCGGGGCGCTCATCATCCACTTCATCCGCATGTTCGTGACGGCGGCGTACCGGCGGCCGAGGCGGATCAATTGGGTCATCGGCTTCAGCCTGGTGCTGCTGGCGGGCTTCAACGGCCTGTTCGGTTACTCGCTGCCGGACGACCTGCTCTCCGGCACGGGCCTGCGCATCTCCTTCTCCATCACCGAGTCGATCCCGCTTCGTCGGCCCGGCGATGGCCACGCTGCTCTTCGGCGGCGAGTTCCCCACGGTCGGTCTGATCGGCCGCGTCTACCCGGTGCACATCTTCCTGCTGCCGGCCGCGATCGCCGGGCTGCTGGGCGCGCACCTCGGCCTGCTCTGGCTGCAGCGGCACACGCAGTTCCCGGGAGTCGGGCGGAGTGACCGCACCATCGTCGGCACGCCGATGGTGCCGGCGTATGCCCTTCGCACCACCGGCTACCTCCTGATCGTCGGCGGCGTCTGCGCCGCGTTCGCCGCGTTCGTGCAGATCAACCCCGTCTGGCTCTACGGACCCTACCGGGCCTGGGACGCGACGACGGCCGCCCAGCCCGACTGGTACATGGGCTGGCTCGAGGGCGCCGTGCGCATGATGCCCGCCTGGGACATCCAGATCGGCGGCCTGCTCATCCCCGCCATCTTCTGGCCGGCGGTGATCCTGCCCGGCCTCATCTTCACGCCGCTGTTCCTGGTGCCGTGGCTGGACTGGGCGGCCACGCGTGACGGCGCCTTCCACAACGTGCTCATGCTGCCCGGCCAGCACCCGGTGCGGACGGCCATCGCCGCCGGCTTCGTCACCTTCCTCAGCGTGCTGCTCGTGGCCGGCGGCAACGATGTCTTCGCCTTTGTCTTCGGCTGGTCGCAGCCGACGCTCCTGCTCGTCCTGCAGTATCTGACCATCCTGCTGCCGCCGCTGATCGCGCTTCTCACCTACGTGCTGCTGCGCGGCGGGGCACGGCGGTGGGCGAGCACGGTCCGCTGAACGTGGCATCCTGGCGCGGCTGCGGGCCCGGAGAGCCCGAACGGCCGGGAGTCGCCGAGTGGGGCTCCGGACGCGACGACTCAGAGGAGCACGTCGGCCACGGCCGCAGCCAGCACCAGCGCGAGGCACGGCCCCGTGACCTTGAACAGCGCCCAGGCGGCGGCCGCGGACGGCCGTCCGAGCAGGCGCAGCGTGAACGCCCACAGCAGCACGGCCGCGAGTATCATCCCGGCCGCGTAGACGGCGCCGAACAGGCCGGCGCCGAGCGGCGCGGCCAGCACCACGGTGAGCGCCAGCATGAACCCGGCGATGAGCCGCCGCGTGGCCGCGTCGCCGTAGCGGGCGGGCGGAGTGGGGATGCCCGAGGCGCGGTAGTCGTCGCCGAGGGCGAGGGTCAGCGCCCAGGAGTGCGGCGGCGACCAGACCGGGATCAGCACGCAGAGGAACAGGATCGCGCCCGACCACGCCGCGCCGGTCGCCGCCCAGCCGATGAGCGCGGGGAAGACGCCGGCCACGCCGCCCGGCACCGCGCTGAGCGCGAGACGCGGCTTGAGCAGCAGCGTGTAGGCCACTACGTAGTAGAACGCGCCGAGCAGCGCGAAGACCGCGGCGAGGCCGCCGGCGACGGCCCAGAGGGCCGCCGCCCCGGCGGCCACGCCGGCCAGCCCGGCGAGGGTGGCGCGCGCCGGCGAGATGCGGCCGGAGGCCGTGGGACGCCGGCGCGTCCGCTCCATGCGCCTGTCCGCGTCGCGCTCGATGACGTTGTTGAGCAGGGCCGCGCCACCGACGGTGAGCGCGGTCGCCACGAGGACGGCCGCCAGCCGCCACGCCGCCGGGCTGCCGCAGAGCAGCATCGCGGCGAGAACGGTGACGAGAAACAGTGCGACGACTCGCGGCTGCGCCGCCCTGAGGTAATCCATGGACGCCATTCTAGTCGGTGTACCTGCGGCGCCCCGCCAGTCGACCCGGCTACGGCGGTCATTGCCGCATCGGCGATGATTCGTGGGATGATAGGCGCGCGCCGGTGTTCCCATGCCGGCGTCTGAGGAGGGGACAGGTGACGGGGAGCCACCAGCACGAGACTCGCCGACCGTGGCCGCGGAGCGCGGTCGCGGGCCTCGCCGCGGCCGTCGTCATCCCCGCCGCGATTCTGCTCGCAGGCTGCGCGTCACCCTCGATCCTGCGACCCGAAGGCTCAGCCGGTCACGAGATCTACACGCTCGCGATGTGGGTCTTCGGGATCCTCGCGGGGGTGCTCATCATCGTGTGGGCGATCCTCGTCTTCGTCATCGTCACGGGTCGGCGGCGGCCTGTGGACCGGGTGTCGAAGACCCGCGGCAACCTGACTATCGAGATCATCTGGACGGCCATCCCGGCGGTGATCGTGAGCGTCCTCTTCGTCCTGACCGTGATCACCACCGATCGCATCGCCATCCCCGACCCCGGGACGCAGTTCACCGCGATCGGCAGGCAATGGTGGTGGGACTTCGAGTTCAAGGACCTCGGCATCAAGACGCCGAACGAGGTGTACGTCGCCGAGGGCCTGCCCACGTCGATCGACATCGAGTCCGCCGATGTCATCCACTCCTTCTGGGTGCCGCAGATGGGCGGCAAGGTGGACATGATCCCGGGGCACGTCAATCACATCTACTTCGTGCCGCTCAAGGCCGGCACCTATCTGGGCGAATGCGCCGAGTTCTGCGGCGTGGAGCACGGCCGGATGCGCTTCCTCTTCGTGGTCGTGACGCCCGCCGAGTACTCCGCCTGGGTCAAGCGCCAGCAGAAGCCGGCGGCCGAGCCCAGCGGAGCGGACGCGATCGCCGGCAAGCAGGTCATCAGCAGCGTCGGTTGCGGCAGCTGTCACGCCATTCGCGGCACCACGCTCGAAGGCACGTTCGGCCCCGACCTCACGCACTTCGGGAGCCGGGGGGGGATCGCCGCCTACACGCTGCCCAACACGCCTGAGAACCTGCTGCGCTGGATCCAGGATCCGCAGGCGGTCAAACCGCAGTGCAAGATGCCGCAGATCCCGCTGCCGCTCCAGCAGCAGAAGCAGATCGTCGCCTATCTCGAGGAGTTGCAGTGAGCGAAGTCGTCGTTCCTCCCGGCGGCGCTGCGCCGGCCGGCCCGCAGCCAGAGGCCGTGCCCGGCGCGGAGGCGGCGGAGCCGCGCGGCGGCATCGGCGCCTGGCTCACCACGACCGATCACAAGAAGATCGGCGCGATGTACATCGCCACGGCGCTCGTCTTCTTCCTGATCGCCGTCGTCTTCGCGCTGCTGATGCGCACCCAGCTCATGCGGCCGGACAGCGGGCTCCTCTCCCCCGAGGCATACAACCAGATCTTCTCCATGCACGGCACGACGATGATCTTTCTCTTCGGCATGCCCATCCTCATCGGTCTGGCGAACTACCTCGTGCCGCTGCAGATCGGCGCGCGCGACATGGCGTTCCCGCGCGCCAACGCGTTGAGCTACTGGCTGCTGCTGTTCGGGGGGTTGCTGCTGTACAGCAGCTTCCTGTTCGGCGGCGCGCTTGACACAGGCTGGTTCAGCTACGCGCCGCTCACGCTCAAGGCGTACTCCCCACACGACGGCGTCACGTTCTGGATCGTCGCGCTGGTGCTGCTGGGCGGCTCTTCGATCCTCGGCGCGATCAACTTCATCATCACCTGCCTGCGCTTTCGCGCGAAGGGCATGGGGCTGTGGCAGATGCCGATCTTCTCGATCGCCACGTTCATCAATTCGTTCCTCATCCTGTTCGCCTTCCCGAGCCTGAGCGCGGCGCTGGCCATGCTCTACTTCGACCGCCAGTTCGGCACGAGCTTCTTCAACCCCAACGGCGGCGGCGATCCGATCGTCTGGCAGCACCTCTTCTGGTTCTTCGGCCACCCCGAGGTGTACATCCTGATCCTGCCGGCGTTCGGCATCATGAGCGAGGTCGTGCCGGTCTTCTCCCGCAAGCCGATCTTCGGCCGCAGCTCCATGATCGTCATGCTGGGGATCATCGGGTTCCTCGGCTTCATCGTCTGGGCGCACCATATGTTCGCCACCGGGCTGCCGACGTTCTTCAGCGCGGTCATGGCCGGCACCAGCATGTTGATCGCGATCCCGACCGGCGTGAAGATCTTCAACTGGCTGGCGACGATGTGGGGCGGGTCGCTGCGCTTCACGACGTCGCTGCTGTACGCGTGCGGTCTCATCGCCCTCTTCACCGTGGGCGGCATCACCGGCGTCACTCTGGCGGTCGTGCCCTGGGACTGGCAGGTGACCGACACCTACTACGTCGTCGGTCACTTCCACAATGTGCTGCTCGCCGGGACCGTCTTCGCAGTGTTCGCCGGCATCTACTACTGGTTTCCCAAGATGACCGGCCGTTTCCTCTCCGACCGGATCGGCAAGCTGCAGTTCTGGCTCACCGCGGTGGGCTTCGCCGTCACCTTCTTCCCTATGTACGCTCTGGGGATCCTCGGGATGCCGAGGCGCGTCTACACCTACGCGCCCGACCTCGGCTGGAACACCCTGAACATGATCTCGTCCATTGGCGGGTTCATTCTTGCGACGGGCTTTCTGGTGCTCTTCTACAACATCTTCCGGAGCCTGCGGTCGGGAGAGGTCGCGAGCGCGAATCCGTGGGGCGCCTGGACGCTGGAGTGGGCCACCACGTCGCCGCCGCCGCACGGCAACTTCACGCGCCTGCCGGAGATCCACAGCGAGCTGCCGCTCTGGGACGACGAGCACGGCGTGGAGGTGGACGGGCGCGTCGAACAGGTGCAGTGGACCGACCTCCCTCACGAGGCCGAGCAGCGGACGATCACCCCGTTCTGGGTCGCCGTCGGCATCCTCATCCTCGGCATCGGCATGCTGGGCACGCCGCTGGTGTTCATCGTCGGCGTCTCCCTGCTCCTTATCACGCTCGCGGTGTGGATGAACGGGCGCTGGACGGAGATGGAGCCGACGCCGGACGTCGCGCACCGCTTCTCGTTCATCGGCGCCGCCACGCTGGCGTTCATCGGCTCGGAGTCGGTCTTCTTCGCTTCGCTCATCGCCGGCGTGATCCACCTTCGCATCCACAACTCGCTGCTCGGGGGCGGCTCCGGCGTCGGGGCGACCCTGGCGCTCATCAACACCGGCATCCTCTTCAGCAGCGGCGTGACCGCGCACTTCGCGCAGACCTCGTACCGGGCGCGGCGCAAGGGGTGGTTCTTCTTCCTGCTCGTCCTCACGGTCATCCTCGGCGCGATCTTCCTCGGCGGCCAGGCCTGGGAGTACACGCATACGGGATTCGGCCTCACCCACTCGCTCGTGGCCTCGTCGTTCTACCTCCTCACCGGGTTCCACGGGTTCCACGTCCTCTGCGGCATCGCGGCCCTCGTCTACCTGTTCTTCCGCGCGCGCCGCGAGTTGCGGCGGGAGCCGGGCGAGCGGCAACTGCCGGAGCCCTCGCCAGGCACGTCGGGGATGGTGGATGCGGCCACGTACTACTGGCACTTCGTCGACGCTGTGTGGGTGGTCGTCTTCATCGTCGTCTACCTGCTCTAGCGATGAGAGGGAGGCGGGGACTGCTGCGAGTGCTGGCGGCGGCGATCGTCGCGGTCGCCGCGTGCACGGCGCTTCCGGCGGCGGCCACAGCACACGCCGCCCTCGACAGCAGCCGGCCCGCCGCTGACTCCTCAGTCCCGACCTCTCCGCGGCACATCGTGCTCACGTTTTCCGAGGCGCCGGACGTGAAACTGTCCCTGGTCCGCGTCCTCGAGGGGAGCGGCGCGGCGGTCCCCGGCGTCTCCGCGCCGCAGGCGGTCCCGGGCGACAAGCTGTCCCTGCAGGTGACGCCGGCGACGCCACTGGCCGATGGCACGTACACCGTCAACTGGCGCGTAGTGTCGGCGGTGGACGGACACGTGGAATCGGGCGCCTTCGCCTTCGGAGTCGGACAAGCGGCCGGCAGCGTGGTGGTCGTCGAGTTGCTACACACGTCACCTTGGGCCGAGGCGCTGGCCGCCGTCGGTCGCTGGTTGCTGTACGCGGCGCTCGTCGTCTTCATCGGCGCCGCGTCGACCAGCCTGCTCGTCTACGGCGGCAGGCTCCCGTCGGGCGGCGTCGTCATCCTTCGGATCGCCGCCGTCGCGGGTGTCGCAGCCCTCGCCGCCCTGGTCTGGGCGGAGAAGGTGCTCGTCGGAGCGCCCAGCCTCCTGCCGCTCTTCCTGACCCGCGAGGGACAGTATCTGCTCGCCCTCTCCGTCGCCCTCCTGCTCTGCGTCGGCGCCGTCGTCCTCGTTGACCTCTGGCCTGCTCGCTGGAGCCTGTGGACCCTGGGGGCGGCGGGCGTCGTCGCCGTTCTCGTCCACGTCGCCGCCGGGCACGCTGCCTCTCCGTCATCCTTCTGGCTGCTCAATGTCGTGGTCCAGTGGGTGCACATGTCCGCCGTCGGCGTGTGGGTCGGCGGCCTGCTTTGGCTGCTGGTCGGGCTGCGAGGCCGCGACCACGCGGAGCGCGTCGCCGCCGTCGCCGCGTTCACGCGGATCGCGACGGTGACCCTGGTCGTGGTGCTCGCTACTGGGCTGGCGCGCGCGCTGGTGGAGGTCGGGTCGCTGGGCGCCCTCTTCGACACCCGCTACGGGCTCACCCTGGTCGTCAAGGTCGCGTTGGTCGCCGGCCTGGTGGCGCTCGGTGCGCTCAACCACTTCTTCTGGGTGCCGGCGGTCCGGGGCGACGGCGGGACCGTCGCGGAGCGGCGCTTCGGGCTGAACTCGCGCGGCGAGCTCGCGGTAGCGGTCGGGGTCCTGGCCGCGACGGCCGTGCTCAGCGGGCTCGCGCCGGCGCACACGGCCGCGGCGACGGCTTCCGGACCGGGCGCTTCCTCCGGCCAGGTCACCGCCTCCGGCCACGACTACGCGACGACGGTGCGCGTGGAGCTCACGCTCACGCCGGGCGTGGCCGGCCGGAACGACTACACGCTGTGGGTGGACGACTACGACACCGGAGACCCGTTGACGACCGTCACCGGCGTGCGCATGGACTGCTCCATGCCGGCGCGCCTGTCGCTGGCCGCGCTCACGGTCGTGCTTCGTCGAGCCGCCGACGGCAGTTGGACGGGCAGCGGCCTGGACTTCTCCGCCGCAGGCCGCTGGAAGGTCGACGTCTCCATCCAGGAGAAGACCACCGGCACCACCGTCCCGCTGGAGCTGACGATCCCGGCGGCGCCCGCATCCTGACCCGACGCCCTCCACGTTCGCGCCTTCGGCCGTTTGGAGCCGCCTCAGCCCGGGCAGGGTCGTCGTGACCCGGGGTGGAGCACGGGTCTCCAGCAGAAGGAGGGGAACATGCACCGTTCGCTGACCGTCGGTCTGACGGCCGCGCTGCTTTGCGCGGCGCTTGCCGTGTTCGCGGCGCCGGCCATGGCGCACGAAGTCGCCACCGCCGGCCAACTTGCGCTCGAGGTCGGCTGGGGTACCGAGCCGGCGTACGCGGGGCAGATGAACAGCATCCAGCTCATCGTCACCCACAAGGCGGATGGCGACCCGATCAACGACCCCGGGGCGCGGTTGACGGCTGTCGTGAGCTACGGCGACCAGGAGCAGGAGTTCGCCTTGACCCCCACCTACGACGCGGCCGCCGGCACCGGTACGCCGGGCGAATACGCGGCGCTCATCATCCCGACGGCGCCGGGCGACTACACCTTCCATATCACCGGCACCGTGGAGAGCGTCAAGGTGGACATCAAGGTCGCAAGCTCGCCCAAGACGTTCAGTCCCGTCGAGGACGCCGCGGCGGCACAGTTCCCGGTGAAGGTGCCGGGCACGGACCAGATCGCGCTGCGTCTCGACAAGGAGTTGCCGCGCCTGGCCACCACCGACGGGCTGGGCAGCGAGGTGTCGAGCGCCAAGACGATCGGCTACGTGGGCATCGCCGTCGGCGCCGTCGGCGTGCTGCTCGCCGCGTTGGCGCTGCTCCGCCGGCGCGCCTGAACGCTCTCAGACCGAGGTGCCGTTGCTTCCACTGAGTTCTATGACGACGGCGCCGTCGCGCCCGTAGCCGATGAGCTTGTAGGCGCCGCCGTCGGCGCTCACGTCGTAACGGAAGTCCCCCGCGCCGCCACCGTCGCTCATGGGCAGGTCCGTGTAGGGGTTCACGGGCCAAGCCGAGATGTAGCTGCTCAGATCGAGGCCGTTCACCTGGCCCGGCAGCGGGTACGCGCCGCCGTGCTCCGCGGCATAGGACTCGACGCTCGTCTGGATGCTGCGCACGCCCGCCTGGACCAGGGCGTCCCTGGCGAAGTTCTCGGTGGTGCGCATGAGGAACGACGGTACGACGGAGGCGACGATGATGCTGGTGACGAGGAGCACGCCTCCCACGACGAGCACCACGATCGCCCAGGTGGGGAAACGGCCCGACGGGGAGGCGCCGCCGAGGCCGGCGGCGTTACCGGACCCGGACGCCTGCCGCCCGCGGGACTCCCAGCGGTCCACATCGGCGACCCAGGCGCGGTAGTCGGGCCGGGCCCAGAGGAGCTGTCCACGGCGGTCGTAGTCGAGCAAGCCGGCCGCGGGGATCGCGCCGTGGCCGACGAGGATGAAATGGTCCACGTCCCAGATGATCTCGCGGCCCTGCCATGCTGTGCTCGGACCGAACGTCGCGACGAGCATCGTGCCTCCCCAAGGTGCCGGCGGAGCGAGCCTAGCACGGGGTGCGGTCCGCGGGGAGCGGCCGCCGGGCCCGGACGCCCCGCCCGTGAGGCCTCAGCGGCCGGAACGCGGCGCCTCGACTTTCCGCGCTGCGTCGAGTGCCGGGTTGATCGTCAGCGCGGCCTGGCTCATGGCCTCGAACTCGTGGGTAGTGGGAAGTCGCCCCGCGAGCAGCGCCTCGACGACGGAGGCGGTGGCTCGGCAGGTGTCGAGGGACGCCCCGGCCAGCTCTATCTCTGCCTCCGGCGCGTAGTAGCCTCGATCTCTGCCGGCGACGAGGAAGGCGACCCGCGCCCGCATGCTCGAGTCGATGAGGTCCAGGCGCTCGGCGGCCTTGGTGAGCAGGCGCCCGTGCCACGGAGAGACGGCTCCAGCCGGGAGGCTCGGGTCCTGCAGCGGCCCGTCGGCAGAGGTGACGTAGGCCACGATCGCAAGGAGTTCGGAGGCGCACGCGCCGGCGTCCAGCTGCGGGCGGCGAAGGGCGTCGTCAGTCTCCGCCCGCCGACGCCTCGGGCTGTGCTGGGGTGCTGTCGAACCGCGGTCCATCACCTTGCCTCCGGATGACAAGCTTGCACCATGCGGCCGGACGTGTCGAGTGGTCGGCCGCCGTTGCGGTTACTCCTCCCCGTCCCAGTAGTCGGCGCGTTCGAGGCGGCCGATCACGCCGAGGCCGGAGAACCAGACCTTCTGTGACCGCGGATACCAGATCTGGTCGTTGCCGTCCCGGTTTCCGTAGGCGAGATACGTGAGGCCGTCCGATCCGGCACGGAAGGCGTGAGCGGCGCCTGTGCCGGCGAGGCAGCCCACGACGTCGCCGGCTTTGACCGGGCGCTCCTCCGGGTCCCACCCGGTCGCGCCCGCGGCTTGCTCCAGGTAGGCGCCCTCGCCGTCCAGCATCACGAAGAGCTCCTCGCAGCCGCTGTGGCAATGCGGCGGGGCGCCCAGCTTGCCGGGTGAGAGGACGAAGAGCCGCAGCGCCGTACGCTCCGCTCCCGCCGCCGCGCCGAGGACGCGGCGAGATGAGGCGCAGTCGCCGCGTTCCACCTCGTGCAGCGGCACGTCGGCGACGTGGACGATGCCGGCCGGCCGTGCCGAGGCTTGCGGCAGCTCGAGGTCGCCGGCCGCAGCCTCCTGCGCGAACGGGTGCGGCGTGTCGCCGGCCGTGACCCAGCTGCTCCCGAGCCAGGACACCTTGGCACGCGGCAGGAAGCAGGCTTCTGAGGCCGCGCGCTCGCTGAAGGCGAGGACGTCGAGACCATCGGGGCCGGCGACGAGAGTGTGGGCCGGCCCCTCGATGCGGTGCACGAGGCAGTCGCCGGCTCCGACCTCGAAGGTGTCGCCGCCCTGCCAGCTGAGGCCGGAGCCGGCGAGGACGTAGAACACTTCCTCCTCGCCGCTGTGCGTGTGGGCCGGCGTCGAGCGCTTGCCGGCTGCGATCTGCACGCGCCGCAGCCCGATCGTCCGCGACCCGGTCGCCGTGCCGAGGTCGCGCCAGGCGCCCTCGATGGGGCCCACCGCGACCTGCCTGACGGGTACGTCGTCCCAGTTGACCGGCGCTGACTTCATGGCCCCATTGCCTCCTGTCGTGGCTCTGCCACGATCCTAGCATCGGGGGGTCTCGCCGGCGCTCGAGCTCCGCCTCGGGACGAAGCGAGTCGGTCGTGAGCGGGGGTTTCTTACGAAAGGCTGAACGCTGCCGGGATTTCCCTGTTCCCGTGCGTCCCTCTCGTTGTGCAGGGGTACACAGCAGATGCAGTGCGCAAGGGCCAGCAGGAGGTCAGCCAGCCGTGACGCCCGTCGTCTTGGTCGTCGAGGACGAACCCAGCATCGCAGAGGTCGTGGCGCTCTACCTGCGTCGCGGGGGCTTTGACGTGCTCTCGGCCGGTGACGGTCAGGAGGCGCTCGACGTGCTGGCGGAGGCGACGCCGGACCTTGTGGTGCTCGACCTGATGCTGCCCAAGGTCGACGGGTATGAGGTGACGCGACAGCTGCGCGAGCGCGGAGACACGCCGATCATCATGCTGACGGCGCGCAAGTCCGAGGCCGATCGCATCGCCGGGCTCGAGATGGGAGCCGACGATTACGTCGTGAAACCGTTCAGCGCCCAGGAACTGGTCAGTCGCGTGCGCGCCGTGCTGCGTCGCGCGAGCTCTCCGCCGGACGAGGCGCCGGAGGCGGTCATCGAGTTCGACGGCCTCACCATCGACAGCGCGGCGCGGACTGTCGTGGTGCGCGGCGAGCAGTGTGCCTTCTCCGCCAAAGAGTTCGACCTGCTCGTCGCTCTCGCGCGCCGTCCGCACCGGGTCTTCAATCGCGAGCAGCTGTTGGAGATGGTCTGGGGCTCCTCCGACTTCATCGATCCCAGTACGGTCACAGTTCACGTGCGCCGGGTGCGCGAGAAGATCGAGAAGGATCCCTCACAGCCGCGCTTCATCGCGACGGTGTGGGGGGTCGGCTACCGGTTCGAGCCGTGAGTGCGCGCCCCGGAACGTCGCTCGACCGCGGCGCTGGATCAGGCGCCGGCTCTGGGGGCGACCGGCCGGCCACGCCGCGCCGCAACCTGATCATCTTCGCCGCCGGCACACTGCTCGCGGTCGCCGGCGGTCTCATCGTCTTCTCGCTCGTCTTCAAGCCGCCGGGCAATGAGTTCGCGGCCATGACGCTGTACCTCGGCATCACGGCCACGATCTCGCTCATGGCCGGCGTCGTCGCCTACCGGACCGGCTGGATGCGGCGCTCGCCGCGCTTGGCCTGGACGTTGCTCGCCGGCTACTTGCTCGCCGCGGCGCTCACCTTCGTCAACGTGCTCACGACCGCGCGGCTCATGTTCATCAACCGGCACGACCTGCTGCTCTCGACGGTCCTGCTCGTGTTCGCCGCCGGCATCGCCGTGTCGATCGGCTACCTGGTGTCGAGCACCGTCGTGGCCGCCGTCCGCACGCTCAATCGCGGGGCCGAGGAGGTGGCACGCGGCAATCTCGACGTGGTCGTCCCGGAGCAGGGTCCGGAAGAACTCGCAGAGCTGGCCCGGCACTTCAACGAGATGACCTCACGCCTCAAGGAGGTGGAGGCGGAGCGGGCCGTCTTCGAGCGGGCGCGGCGCGACCTGATCATGGCCGTCGGTCACGATCTGCGCACGCCGATCGCGTCGGTACAGGTGATCACCGAGGCGCTCGCCGACGGCGTGGTCGACGACCCCGTCACGGTACGGCGCTATCTGAACACGGCGCGCCGCGACCTGGACACCCTGTCGCGGCTCGTCGACGACCTCTTCGTGCTGGCGCAGCTCGACTCCGATGGGGTCCAGCTCGACCGCAGGCCGAACTCGCTCGCCGACCTCGTCTCCGACACGCTCGAGGCGTTCTCGGTGCGCGCCGAGCAGCAGGAGGTGGACCTCCACGGAGAGGCGGCTTCGGGCATCCCGGATCTCGAGTTCGACGCCTCTTACGTCGGCCGCGCGCTGGCGAACCTCATGGACAACGCCCTGCGCTACACACCCCCCGGCGGCGAGGTCGTCCTCAAGACCGTTCCGGTGGCCGACGGCGTCGAAGTGCAGGTCTGCGACTCGGGACCCGGCATCGACGAGCGCGACCTCCCGCACGTCTTCGAGCGCTTCTATCGCGGCGACGAGTCGCGCAGTCGGGCGCACGTGGGCGGCGGGCTGGGGCTCGCGATCGTCAAAGGAATCGTCGAAGCCCATGGCGGCAGGGTGGGGGTCCGCGTCGCGCCGGGTGCAGGCACCACGTTCTCGTTCGTGCTGCCGGCGTAGACAGGGCCTTGCTGGCTTGGATCGCCATGGCCCCGGTGTGGTCGTCCGGCGGACACGAATCAGCGCCGACGCACCTCGGGCCGCGGACACGGTCAGCTGGTTGGTTCTTTGCGCCCGTCCACCGCCGACGGCGAGAGCAGTCCGAGCTCGATCGCCCGCACCACTGCCTCCGCCCGTCCGCCTGCGCCCAGTTTGCGGTAGAGCGATGAGGCGTTGTTCTGGACCGTCTTGCGCGAGACGTACAGATGCACGGCCATCTGGCTGAGGGTCATTGAGGTGGAAAGAAGGTGCAGCACCTCCGTCTCACGCGGCGTGAGCGCGAGGCGGCGCATGTTGCGCTGCGCGACCAGGTCGAAGACCTCCGTCAGCTGGTCGCGCAGGGTCTCCACCGCCTCGCTGCTGAACACCATGCCGCCGCTGGTCACGATGTCGATGGCGGCGAACAGGTGGTCAGGGGCGCAGCTCTTGTCGATCACCCCGACGGCGCCGGCGGCGAGGCCGAGCACCACTTCCGAGAGGTCCCAGGAGCCGTTCAGCACGATCGTCGGCTGGTGCGGGTTCTTGGCGAGCAGGCTACGGATGAGCGAGGCCGCGCCCTCCCCGATCGACTCGTCGACGAGCACCAGGCCGTCGGGATGAGAAGCGGCCAAAGCGACCGCCTCCTCGCCCGTCGGCGCGATGCCCAGTACCTCGTACCCGCGAGCCGCGAGCAGCTCGGCGATGCCGCGGGCGAACAGCTCGCTGTGATCGGCGATGATAATGCGCGCGCTACCCATGGGGTGCCTTTGGCCATCCTTCTCGGAGGTGCGGTGCTGCCGGCGGGCGAATCGCCACCAGTGCCGGCAAGACGTGCCGGTTTTCTTGTGGCCCCGAGGCCAAGCCGACGCGCCCCCCGGAGTCTCTCTGCCTGAGCTCCCTGAGAACAGGGTCAAGCGACCATAGTCCGACGTCGCATAACGGCACGCGATGGGTAGTCACGGGATGCACGCTGGGGACTGGTTGCGGCCCATATCGGCACCGGGCGATGCTCGCCACTTCTGTGGCCATCATGGCCTCCGGTCTGCTACGCCTCAGGGCAGTAGCCCCGAAGGACCGAAGCGTCGGCCAAGCAGGGCCGCGGGCTTACGAGGAAGCCTGCGTGAAGTTCTTCGTAGTGCCTCTTGAGTATGTGCTCTCTTCTCAGGAAAGCAAGAAAGGGGCGTTTTGGCCCACCAGCCAGGCTGCGAATGCCCATCGGCAGCGCGCCCGCCCGCGCGCGGCGGCGTGACGCCGGCCGGACCCGAGGCCGGCCCCGGTCTCTTCTACCTTCCCGTCGCCGTGGCGGCGCGCTTACGCCGCGCGAAAGCCGCCATCCGGCAGCGGTCGCTGCAGTAGCGGCGCCTCTCGTTCGCGGTCTCGAAAGCGACGCCGCACTGCGCGCATGCGCGCTCCATGGCCGGTCGCCAAGCGCGGCGCTTTCGCGGAAGGACGCCCTCATGCAGGGCGCAGAACGCCGAACTGTTGTAGGCCGAGAGCACCGTCCCGCAGCCGTCCGCGCGGCAGACGCGGCCGCGCGCATACGTCCTTACGCTCGCGGCTCCGGCCGAAGTCCGCGTGGCGGCAATGTGGTCGTGCACGATCATGAGTTGGACTCGATTCCCTGCCGCGACCGGCCCGGAGAGATGCTCGCGGCGCAGAGGGGACAGTTGCAAGGCCGACCTGTGCCACAGCCGTCCGCGGGGACATCGGAAGACGGGACCGCCTTCCGCTCGCCGCTCCGCAGCTGGTTCCAGAACTCGAAACCGTCATAGAAGAACTCGGCGCGTCTTCCGCGGAACTCGCCGGCCCGGGCCCAGCGCTCGGCCGCGGCGACCGCGGCGCGTCTGAAGCGGCCATCACTCCCGGGCGGTGGCGCGGGATCGGCGTACTGCCAACGGGCTATCATGACGAGCGCTCTTCGCTGTCCAGACCCCGCGCCGCGTCGTCGAGCAATGCCCGTCCGAGGGCCTGCAGCGCCCTGGGGTCGATATCGGGCAGCACGTCCCCGTCGAAGCCGTCCCGGCAGGGGACGACGCGCTGCTCGCTGTGATAGCCGTCGCGTGTGAAGACCAGCACCGCTCTGCCGCTACCCATGGCGCTGAGGCGACCGACCTCCTCGAGGCGCAGGAAGCAGGCGCTTCTCTCCCTGACGCTGTACGTGAACTCGAAGCAGCGCTGGCCGTAGGTAAGCGTCGCCTGGCCCCGCGCGAGTGCCGCATCGACCGCGTCGTCGTGGTCAGCCACGCAGGATAGTGCGTCGACGAGGCGCCAAGAGTGCAGTGAGTCTGGCGGTGCTTCCATGGTCGGTTTCGCTCGGTGCCGGACACTAAATGTAGGCCCGAGGATTCCCCGACGTAAGGTGACGAGGGGGCACTCGTGGTGCCCAGGTGAGAAGGCATGGCGCACACTGCCTTGCGCGTGCCGCGGTCAGCCCGATCTTGCGGTCAGCCTGATCTTGATCGGCGATGCTGGGTGCCGATGCCCACGCGCTGCCTGGTTCGGCACCGCGATGTGCCCTCTTGGTACACGCGGCCGGGAAGCTTCGAGGGTAATCTTGATGCACCCACCCAAAGTCTGAGGCTGATGGACGAATGTGCATGCACGTGGCGGATCGTTGGTGAGCCCAGCGAAGGTGACGTCGTGGAGGCGGCGTTCTCCCGTCGGCGTGCGACTCTCTGGTATCTCGAGGCGCAGCGATCATGACCCCCGGACCCTCTACTTGGCGACTGACCGAGCCTGAGTCTCCGCACAGCGATGCGGCTCGCCTCGTTCGACTGGCCAGGCAGCCTCGATGAGCAGCGAAGATCGGAGCAAAGCCGCCGGTCCCTCCGGCGACGCCATCGATGTGAGTTCCCGAGATGGCTTCGAGATCGAGGTACAGCGCCCGGCCTCGGGAGTCATCCTCCTCAGAGTCGAGGGCGAGATCGATGTGTGGACGAGCCTCCCGCTCATGGACGCGATCATCGAAGCGTTCCACGAACACCCCGAATTGATCGCCGTCGACGTGAACGACGTGCCGTCCATCGATGGCTTCGGCCTTCGCGTGCTCGTGGAGGGAGCGGGCCACATCGAAACAGGGCGGGTCCGCTTCGCTGTCATCTGCCCTGCCCGCAGCGAGGTGGGGCGCCTCCTGGGGCAGACCGACTCGAGTCTCAGGCTCGACGTCCACGAGTCCGTTGACGACGCTTTGAAAGGACGGCTCGGCGAGGCGGGAGAGCTTCCGGCAGGCGTTTAGGGCAGCTCGCCGCCGCCAAAGCATCGCCGCGGGAGGCGGCCGATCTCGGTCCCTAGAGTTGTTCGTCCCTGTGCCGGAATCCCGCGACCGTCGACGGCAGTGCACCCGACCGCTTCATCCCCGGTGTACTGTCCGAGAGGGGGAGTTGCGCGTCGGAGCGGGGCGTGGGGATGAAGGACGACTATCGCATGAATGTGCTGCGGCCGGCGGACGACCTCATCGTCGTCCGCGCGAGGGGCGAGATCGACCTCACCGGCAGCATCAGCTTCCGGGAGGGGCTCTTCGCTCTTCTGGACGAGCAGGCGGCCCAGATGGTGGTCGATCTGAGCAGCGCCGACTACGTCGACACCTATGCGCTGAGCGTTCTCGTCGATGTGGCGATCCGCTGCAGACTGGAGGATCGCCGACTGGCCATCGTCTGTTCCGAAGGCAGGATGCGCCGCGCCCTCGCCGCCACCGGGCTGGATCAGTTCGTCCCCACCCACGCCACGCTGGAAGAGGCGCTCGATCAGGATGGTCCGGCGCCGTAGTCAGGGCGCGGGCGCCTCGCCGTACGCCGGCCCCGACCACCTGGAAATCAGGTGGTGCCCCCAACGGAATTCGAATCCGTGCCGCCGGCTTGAAAGTTCGCGCCTGCACGCATCTTCGGCTGTCAGAAGCTGCAGTTTGCGCCTGAGAACGTGTCCTTAGCGCGAGCCGTCCCGGCTGGCTGTTGCTGATTTGGTGCCTGTTGCCAAGGGGAGTGGCAACAAACTGGGCAACAGCCGACACTCAGCTGTGAGAACAGCTGGGAGGAAGCCGACGTCCTTTCCAATCACGGCGAACGCGAGGGGGGCGAAGGAGGTCTCGAGGCCGGCCCACTTGTGCCGGCGCGTGCGTGCCAGTGCACTTGTGTCGCCCCTTCCGGCACCTCCTCCACGAAAATCACCTCCCCTCTGGCTCTTGTCCAGGTCCGGTGCTGTGCGCGCATCAACCCCGCAAGGATCGCGACTCCAGCCGGCACGCCGAACACAAGAGCGTAGAACAGAGAGTGGTGGGAGACGGCGGCTGCAAGCAAGGCGACAGCCGAACCGGCGAGCACCGCGGTGATCACGGCGACCATGCCCGCGACGGTCAGGAAATCCTGCCATCGGCGTATCGGCAGCCCTTGCGTCTGGAGACGGTCCTCGGGCGGTACGTCTAAGATGTAGCGGGCCAGCCCAGGGGAGCGATCGAAATAGTAGCTGCGCAGTTGAGCGATGCGACGAGCGTAGGAATGGTCCTCGATGCCCGACTGCAGGACCCGCTCGAAGGTGACCAGGCCGAGGAAGGATAACGTCGGTAAGAGGACAAGACCGAAGGCTGTGAAGGCCGACCCGACGCCTGTGGCGCCGGCGATCAGGCCAAGGGCGACGAGGCCACCTGAAACGGCGCCCAGGAACACGTTGGCGGCATCCGGCCTTGTCACGTTGAGGCTCAACATCTCTAGGGGCGCGCGAGATTCGCGCCGAGGAAAACGGTGATCTTCTCGGCCATCGCCTTGGACTGGGTCCAGTGCAGGTAGTGCCCGCCGTCGAGCACGACGACTTCGTGGTGCTGAACGTTGCGCAGCTGGTCCTCGTGTTGCTGCACCCAGTTCGGATCGGTCGCCACGCTGTCGCTGGAGAGGAAGTCGAGGACCGGCAGAGTATCGGGATAGCTGACTCCGTGCAGGGCGCCGGCATTACTGCCGGTCCGATTGGTCTCATCGGAGACCGCCGCGTTGCCGAAGTTCCAGATCGACATAGCGCGGATCTGCGCCCGCTCGTCGGCCGTGTAGGCGCTTCCCTTAGGTTCGGCGAGGCCGGGAGAGAGCGTGAAGGCGGCGCGCACGAGCCCGCTGGCCGCCAGGGCCGCTCCCACCGCGTGGATGGGCAGACCGGACGTCCCGCCAGACCCGCCCTTCGCTGCCGGCACGGTCGGGTCGATGCCGACCACCGCGGACACCTCGTCCGGGTAGCGGTGCGCGTAGGCGAGGGTGTAGAAGCCGGCGATGGAGTGCCCCACGAGGATGTAAGGCTTCGGTGCGCCGAGCTTCGCGAGCGCGTCATGAAGCTCGGAGGTGATGTTCGGCACGGCCCGGGGGCGGGCGCTCAGGTCGCTGTAGCCGTAGCCGAACCCCTCGACGACGATGACGTTGTAGGCCCCGAGCTGCCCGATCAGCGGGGAGAAGTCGAGTGCGGGCGCGGCCGTGCCCAGCCCGCTGAGCAGCACCATCGTCGGACCGGCGTGCCCGTTTCGCCAGACGTTCAGCGATCCACCGTCGACCGATACCCGCTCGCCGTAGGGAGCGAATCGCGACTTCTCTTGCTTGGTCAGGATCAGATTGATGGACGCCGACACGAGCACCAGGGCCACGAAGGCCAGAGCCGCGATGCCGATGATCTTTGCGACCCGATGCCCGCGCCGGCCAGGACGCGATGGGCGGCCAGACGATCCTCTAAGGAATGCCACGGCGCTTCTCGTTTCGTTTCGGTGATCGGGTCCCCGGCAACGCAGCCCTTGAGCGATCGCAGCGGCAGCGCACGCGCCGACAAGCAGTGGTCTACACATGGCAAGCTATGGAGTCTCTGGTTAGGATGACCTAACGAGATGGACTAGGACTACCTAATAGTCGCTCGGTCTCAAACACCAGTGCCGTCGCCGAGGACGGAGGGTCGGCCTCTGACGACGTGCCACACATCCGGGTGTACCGAAGCCGCAGGGGCTCACCAAGTCCGTGAGGATGTCCGGTGCCCCGGAGGCATGCGCCGTCCACTGTCGCCGGGGAGTCTGACCCTTCGCACAAGTTGCTGGTACGTTGCGGAACGGAGGCTTGACCAGCACTTCCAGATTCGTCCACCGGGTTCGCCTTGCGCCACATTGGGCATGGTCACATATCCCCGACAATAACGGGGGTTTTCTCCACTATGAATCCTAAGAAACTACCATTATGATAATCGCGACCGTCGGCTCTACAAGAAGCCGACCCGGGGAGTCGATCAACATGACTTCGACCAGAAAGATCTCCCTGACCGCAGGCGTGTTCTACCTGCTCACCTTCGTCTCGATCCCGATCCTCTATCTCTACGGTCCCGTGCGCGAGGTGGGCTACATCCTCGGCCCCGGCCCGGACACTCGCGTGTTCGTCGGCGCCGTCCTGGAGATCATCGTGGCGCTCGCCGGAATCGGCACCGCCGTCGCGCTCTTCCCGGTGGTCAAGCGGCAGAACGAAGGGGTGGCGCTGGGCTTCGTCGCCACCCGCACCCTGGAGGCCGGCGCCATCTTCGCCAGCGTCTTCGTCCTCCTGGCGATCGTGACCCTGCGACAGGCCGGAGCCGGCGCGGGTGCACTTGCCACCGGCCAGACGCTGGTCGGCCTGCATGACTGGACGTTCACTCTGTCACAGAGCTTCATTCCGGCCGTGAACGCCCTGCTGCTGGGGTCCCTGCTCTACCAGTCGCGCCTGGTGCCGCGGATCCTGCCCGTGATCGGCTTCATCGGCGCGGCCCTGCTCGTCACTTCCACCATGGCCACGCTCTTCGGCGCCAACGAGTATGGCTCCGCGATGTCGGGGCTCCTGGCACTCCCGATCGCGATCTGGGAGTTCTCGCTGGGCGTCTACCTCGTCGTCAAGGGGTTCAGGGAGGCCGGTCTGCGGAAGCTCGGCTTCGAGACGGTCGAGACGGTCGAGACGGTCGAGACCGACGAGACCGCCATCGCGACCGCGCCCGCGCCCGCGAGCGAGCTGCGGCCGGCGGCGTGACAAGCGCCGGTCCGTGGGCCACGCGGACGTGCGTCTTGTCCGCTGGCTGAGCGGGACGACCACCAAGCACGTTCCGAGGCCGAGGGCGTCTGGAGGCATCCAGCGCCCCCGGCCTCGGACGAGGCAGCGTCGGACGATTCTGACGAGCCAAGGACCGACTGAGTCAATCCTCCGGCTCGGTCAGGAGCCGATCAAGGAGTTGATCAAGATGGACAGCATCATGAACTCACCGAAACGCCTGGCGAGGACCGCGGCGTCCTCTACCTGCTCGTCGCCATCTTCGGCGCCTTCGCCCTGCTCTTCGTGGACAGGAAGGTGTACGTCGCAGGCGACGCCGCGACCACGGCCGGGAACCTGGTCGCGAACGCCGGACTCGTGCGTGCCGGCGTCGCCGCCGACCTGATCCAGGCGACGCTCTGGGTCTTTCCGCTTTGAGAGCCTGCGGGTCGCGACCGGAGAGGTCGGTGCGGCCTCGAACTCTCTGGCTCTGCTCCTGCTGGACACCCAGCACTACGGGGTCCTCATCGCGCAGGTCTTCTTCGGCCTGTGGCTGGTGCCGATGGGCTACCTCGCCTACAAGTCGGGCTGGTTCCCCAAGGCGCTGGGCGTCCTGCTCATCGTGGGCGGCGCCTGCTACCTCGTCGACACGCTGGCGCTGTTCCTGGCCCCCGACTTCGGCAAGACGATCTCCAGCTACGTCGTCATCCCATCGCGACTATCGCGGAACTCTGGATGGTCGGCTACCTGCTCGTGATCGGCGTGAGGACCACGAAACCAGCCGTTGCGTGTGGCGCCGCGGGCCAGCCGGCCTGCGAGCTGACCTGACACAGCGTAGGCGCCGACGGCGAGAAATGCCGTCGTGCTCTCCAGCGCGCAACGGGCCACCGGACGCTTGTCCGGCGCTCCGTTACGCGCGGGCCCCACGAAGCCGGCGAGAGTAGCTCCTGACGGGAGGCGAGTGATGCGCAAAGCAGAGAGTGAGCGGGAGATCGAAGCCCCTCCGGGAGTCGTTTGGCGTGTCCTGACGGATTTCGGGGGCGACCTGACCGTTGGCCGGCCTTGGATCTCACCATTCAGCCGCCCGGACGGCGAGCGATGACAGGTATGCTGGAGTTCGTACGCGCTGCCGTGTCTGCTCAAGTGCGGTGCGTTCGACGCAACACCGGGGGACTGCTGTGGACGTGACCGCGATTGCCGCAAGCATCTTCTCGGTCGTCGCTGGCGGTGCGGTGGCGTTCCAGATCGCTCTGGCTCTCGGCGCTCCGTGGGGCTCCTACGCGATGAGTGGCAAGCACCCCGGGCGGTCCCGCCGGCGATTCGCTTCGGCGCCCTCATCCAGGGGCTGCTCCTCGCGCTCATGGCCGCGGTCGTCCTCTCCCGCGCCGGTCTTGCCCCGTCGCAGTGGGCGCAGGCATCCGTATGGCTGACTTGGATCGTCGTCGCCCTCAGTGGCGTTAGCCTCGTGCTCAACGCGATCACGCCCAGCGCCGGAGAGCGTCGCATCTGGATGCCGGTGGCATTCGTGCTCCTCGCCACCAGCCTCACCGTCGCACTGACCGCTGGGTGAGGTTGCGTCCGCGGCCGGCGGTTCGTGGCCGCGGAAGAGGGCATCGACCCCCTCTTCGCCTCCCACGTCCAGTTGAATAGCCTCAGCTGCGAAGTTCGGTCCGGACGAGCGATCGAGTTCCGATGCGAAGACGCCCGGACCCTTCCGTGGTCTACGCCCGCTTCACCACCGCCGTGACGTCGAACTCGACCAGGAACTCCGGCCGCGCCAAGATCGCCGGCTGCACATACGTACTCGCCGGCGGCTCTGAGACCAGGCGCGGCGCGTACTCCTGGTAGTACTTGAGCTCGGCGGCGCGCATCTGCTGGTAGTACTCGAGGTCCTTGAGCAGGATGACCGTCTTCACGATGTTCTCCATCGTGCTGCCCATCTCTTCGAGCACCGCACGCACCTTGTCGAGGCAGGCGAAGACCTGCGCCTCCACGCCCACGGTCAGGCACGAGCCGTCCTCGGTGCTCTGCGGCGTCATGCCCGAGAGGAAGGCCAGATTGCCGACCACGATGCCCGCCGCGTACTTGGGCGTCCCCGGATGCACGTTCGGGTGGATCTGCTCGACGCCGCCGATCTTGAACGGGTAGTACTTCACTTCGTCACTCAAGGCGATCTCCTGTCTCTGTCCTCGTGACCTGCGCCCGACATGCGTCGGGCGCAGGCCCTGATTCAGTGGGCCCTTCTCCAGCCAGCTGACGGGCAGGGGCCCGCCCAGTGAGGCGCTTGGAAGCATACTTGGGTGTCGGCCGTGAGCAAGTCGACCACGGCGGCGCCACCTGGAGGGCGGGGCCGGGGGGGATGGCAAACGGACTGCTGCGGCGCGGGATGGTGAGTGCATGACTGCAAGGGGAGCGGATCAGACCCGCGACCTCCGGCGTGACAGTTCGCCTCTGCACGCATTCTCGGCTGTCAGAAGTTGCAGTTTGAACCTGAGAAGGCGGCTCCGGCGTCAGCCGCCCGCCTCACGGACCGCCGATGAAGGACCCTTCCGAACCCTCCACCTGACCCTCCACTCGCGCTCGACCCGGTCCGCCTCGCCCTGGATCTCCTCGGACGCGAGCATGATCGCGCTTCCGCACGCCGAGCACGCCAGGTACCGGTGGCGACCAGCGCACCTCGATCATGGCTTCGCGTTCTGGCATCGGGGACCCTGCCGCTCCGTGGGGGCGAGTCGTTGCCGTGTCCATGGCTCAGACCCTCGCCGGGCTTGACGCCGGCGCGATGAGCCCGAGCTCGATCGCCCGCGCCACCGCCTCGGGTCGGCCGCCGGCGTCCAGCTTGCGGTAGAGCGAGGAAGCGTTGTTCTGGATCGTCTTGCGCGAGACGAAGAGGCGCGCCCCCATCTGCTGCAGGGTCATCGAGGTGGGGAGCAGCGTCAGGACCTGCTTCTCCCGCGGCGTCAGTGCCAGGCGCCGCATGTCGCTCTCGGCGACCAGCGCGAAGACGTCGGTCAGGCGGTCGCGCAGCACGGCGACCGCCTCGCTGCTGAACACCATGCCGCCGGCGGCGACGATGTCGATCGCGGCGAAGAGGTGCTCGGGCGCGCAGCTCTTGTCGATCACCCCGGCGGCTCCGGAGGCGAGACCGGTGGCGACCTCGGAGAGGTCCCACGAGCCGTTCAGGACGATGGCGGGATGGCTGTTGCCGGCGGCGGCGAGGCTGCGAAGGAAGGCCGGCGCACCGCCATCGTCGAGCATCTCGTCGACGAGCACGAGGCCGTCCGGATGGTCGGCGGCCAGCGCCAAGGCTTCGGCGCCGGTCGCGGCCACGCCGAGCATCTCGTAACCGTGATCGGCGAGCAGCTGCGTGACGCCTTGCGCGAAGAGTCCGCCGTGCTCGGCGATGATGATGGGTGTGCCGGCCATTGCTGGCCTCCGGTCTGCTACGCCTCATGGCAGTAGCCCCGGAGGGCCGAAGGCATCGGCCGGACAGGGCCGCGGGCTTACGGGGAAGCCCGCGTGAAGTTTGTCCTTGAGCACTCCTAGTATGCGCCCGTTGCCGGAACCTACAAACGTTGCGGTCTACGAGGCGGCCTCTCGGCTCGCTCGCCGGCGGGCCGCCGCGTCCGCGGAAGGCGCGCCGCAGAGCGGGCAGTCGCAGCCGGACTCGTGCACCCAGCCGTAGCGCGGCGCCCGCCACGAGGGCAGCAGGCGCTCCCCGCCCGCCTGGCGGCGACGCCAGAAGCCCCTGCCGTCGAAGTAGAAGTGCTCCTTGCTGCGCAGCGGCGGCTGCGCCCACGCGGGGCGCTCGGCGCAGAGCACCTGGAAGCGGCTGTAGGGGGCCCGGTGGCCGGCGATCATGCGTCTCATGCTGGCGAGGCGCCAGGTGGCCGGGACTCTGGGCCGCGCGTGAGAACCGCGCCGCGGAGCGCTTCGCCGCGCGTGGGGTATACGGGGATGAAGCGGTCGAGCCCGGTCAGCGCGAGCAGCCCGCAGACGCGGCCCTCGGGGCAGACGATCGCCAAGTCCGCTGACGCGAGCGTGAGCTGGCGCGCCAGCAGGGCGAGCACGCCGAGGCCGGTGGAATCGATCAGGCTGAGCTCGCTCAGGTCGACCACGATGCTCGCGGCGCCTGAGTCGGCGGCGGCGAGCAGCGCCTCCCTGAGCGTGTGGCTGCTGCAGAGATCGAGCTCGCCCGCCACCGCGACGACGACGGCGCCGTCCGCGGGCGCCGTGCGCCGGATGCGGAAGTCGCCGCCGCGCGCCTCGCAACCGGCTCGGGAGCTCATCATCGGCGAGCCTCGCGCGCGTCGGAGCGACTACGCGCGGGCGTCACGCCGGCCTCCTGCCGCGCCGCGGCGCGCTTGCGCCGCGCGAAGGCGGTCATGCGGCAGCGGTCGCTGCAGTAGCGGCGCTTGTCGTTGGCGGACTCGAAGGCGAGGCCGCAGTTCAGGCAGGTGCGCTCTGCGAGCGGCCGCCGGGCGCGGCGCGAGTGCACTGCCGGGCGCGCTCGTGCAGAGCGCAGAAGCGCGAGCCGTTGTAGACCGAGAGCACGGTGGCGCAGCCGTGCAAAGCGCAGACGCGCCCCTCAGCGTGCCGTGTCATGGCCACGGTCCCCGAAGCGCGCCGGCCGACGCTGGCCAAGCGGTGCAGGATCATAAGCGTCCCCTCCCGGCCTGCTCCCGCGGGCGCGCCGTCGAGAGGCGCGCGGCGCAGAGCGGGCAGTTGCAGGCCGGCTTGTGCCACCAGCCGCGCGCGGGCGCATCGACGGCGGGGATCGCCTGGCGCTCGCCGCTGCGCAGCTGGCGCCAGAAGTCGAAGCCGTCGAAGAAGAACGCGGCGCGCCGGCCGCGGCCGTTGCCGGCCCAGGCCCAGCGCTCGGCCGCGAGCACCTCGTCGCGGCCGTGGAGGGGACCTGCGTCCGGCGCGGGCGGGTCGAGGTACTGCCAAGGGGCGTTCATGCGGCGCGCACCTCGCTGTCCATGACCCGCGCCGCCTCGTCGAGCAGCGCCCGTCCCAGGGCGCTCCGTGCCCCGGCGTCGAGGTCGCGCAGGACGGCCCCGTCCAGGGCGTCCTTGCAGGGGGCGATGCGCTGCTCGGCCTGGTAGCCGCCGCGGGCGAAGACGAGCACCGCCCGGCCGCTCCCGGTGCGGCTGAGGCGGCCGACCTCCGCCAGGCGCAGGAAGCACGTGCCGCCGGCCTCGACGACGTTCGTGAGCTCGAAGCAGCGCTCGCCATAGGTGAGCGTCACGTGGTCGCGCGAGAGGGCTTCATTGAGGAGGTCCTCGCCGACCGTCTCCGCACCGGGTGGTGCGTCGACGAGGTGCCAGGCATGTCGGGGTTCGTGCGCTCTCACTGTGGCGCTTTCGTTCGCGGCCGGACACTAATCGTGGCCCTGCGGATTCCCTGAGGAAAGGTGAGCGGTAAGCACTCTTGGCTACCCTGGTGAGAAGCCGAGGCGGGCACTTACTTATTCGGCTGCCGGTCCATTGCCTCTATCGGCAGGCGAAGCTGCTCTCTTGCCCCTCGTGAGCGGGAGGCCCCAGGGGTATCGACGGGGCAGGGACGGCAAGGACCGGAGCGATGAGCGAACGGGAACAGAACTTGAGCATCGCGGGCGAGCCGGGCCAGGACGGGGACGCCTCCGCTGCTGCCGGCGGCGCGAGCTTCGGCGACGGCCTGGAGATCACGGCCCTGCGCCCGGCTCCGAGGGTCGTCCTGCTCAGCCTTAGCGGCGAGGTCGACCTGCTGACCAGCTTCCGCCTCATGGATGCGATCAGCGAGGCGTTCGCCGAAGGTCTCGGGCTGCTCGCGGTCGACCTCAGTGAGGTGCGCTTCCTGGACGCCGCCGGCCTGCGCGTGCTCACGCTCAGTGCGCGTCACATCGAGGAGGCGCGCACGCGCTTCGCCGTCATCTGCCCCGAGGAGAGCCCGCTGAGGCAGCTGCTGGAGTTGGCCGGCGCGCAGCGGGAGCTCAACGTCCACGGGTCCGCAAGCGAGGCGCTGCGGCCGTGGCTCGGCGACGAGGAAGGCGAGCTCTCGGTCGGCGAGAGGGCACTCTCCTGACAAGGGGTCGTGCTGCGGAGCGGCTGGTGCGCACCGAGCTTCTCACCCGCCGCGCCTCCCACAGCCAATCCTCGACCCGGTAGCCCGGTTCCCTTGGCTCTCCCGTCATCACCAGCCCGTGCCGCCTTCGCAGCTTGCCCACCGTCTGCCACACCTTCACGTGATCGGCCTCGACTCCGTGGGCAGCGAGCGCCTCGCGTAGGTAGAGCGGCTCACCTGGGTGCAGGGCGTCGTGCGTGAGCATGAGGCCGGCGACGAGCTCGACCAGATTGACGTCGACCGGCGCCGGCTCGCGAGCCCCATCTACATAGGGAGCGCACGAGGCGACGAACGAGCGGCAGGGGTCGCAAAGGCCGTGGGGGTTGTCTGTATCCGGCGCGTGGCCGGCGCGCAGGTAGGAGCCGCAGCGGGGGCAGGCGGGGCGCTCGTGGCCGCGGGGCGTGGCATCGCTGAGGCCGCTACGGGCCGAAGGTCGTCTCCCTGTGGACATTCCCGCTCCAGGAGCAGAGGCGCCGCTCGCGGCCGCACTAGCCAGCGGCGGCGCCCCTGCTCTCGTTCTTCCGGCCGAGCCGGTTGCTAAGGTTCCTCACGCGATCGCTCCTCTCTGTGGGCGGTCGTCACGCCCCGGGCCGTTCGCGCGGCGCCGGGGCCCTTCTCGGCTTACGTCGCGACTGACGCTGGTTCGCAGTCCTTCGCAGCGCCCGGAGGCTGTGCGAACGCCGGCGGCAGGCAGTCGCCGATCGCCTTCGTTGAGCCTCTATTGCGCTTGTCGCGTTTGGCGCGCCGCAGCTCCTCGTAGGTGCGGTCGCCGACCAGCTCGGCGAGCCCGTAGCGGTGCAGGCGGCTGCGCAGTACGGCGGCCACATCTTCGGCGCCTTTCAGCCCCTCCAGCGACGCCACGAGGGCCTGTTCACACACAGCCCGTCGAGCTGCGGCCGCTGGTACTCGCCGAGGCCCGCCTGACAGGCAGCGCAGAGGTGGCCGGCGTACTCGGCGAGGGCCACATGCACCGGCACGGTCTCGCGACCGAGCTTCTGCGCGGCGAGGAGGCGGGTGTGGCCGGCGACCACGACGCCCGCCTCGTCGACAACGATCGGCTGGCGCCAACCGTACTCGCCGATGGAGAGCGCGACCTTCTCGACGGCGGCCTCGCTGATGACGCGCGGGTTCGCCTCGTAGGGGACCGGCTTGGAGAGCGGCCACCACTCGACAGAGAGGGCTTCTGCGGTGCGGGAGGACTTGGGCATCCCCTTATGCTGAGCGCCGCCTCCGACCCCGGGCGCGGCCACTTTTGTGCGGCTGCATCTGGCCCAGATAGACGTAGGTGCCGTTGTGGTGCCCGACGATGCGGTGACCGTGGCGGCGGAAACGGCGGACGTGCACCTGCACGCATCCCCAGGCGACACGGCCGCAATGGTCGATGCCGAGCTCACGGTGGACGTGGATCGGCTGGCCGGGGCTCGCCTTCAGGAGCGCGAGCAGCGCCTCAGCGAAGCCCGGGTCGTGGCGGGGATCGTAGGTGCGCCGGGCGCTCTGGCAAGCGCTACAGAAGAGGTCGCCGGCGTGGTCATGGGCGATCGGGGTGCCGCAGCCGCGGCAGGAATGGGTCTGTGGCTCTGCCTGGTACACGACGCCAGCGTAGGGAGAAGGTCTCGCGGGGGGTGAATAGCGCTGACGCGCGGGTTATGCAGTTTGCCGTACGCTAGGCGCTCGGCGGGGTATTCGACTCCTAGAGTCCACCACGGGAGAGAGGAGTGAGCCTCTTGGCAGCCGACGATGAGGTAATCCCAGGCCCCTTCTACCACGGCACGAAAGCCGATCTGAAACCGGGGGATCTGATCCAGCCCGGCTATCGCTCCAACTATGGCCACGGCGTGCGCAAGACCCGCTGGGTGTACATGACCGCCACCTTGTCGCCCCTGGGGGCCGAGCTCGCTCGGGGAGACAGTCCCGGCAGGCTCTACATCGTCGAACCTACGGGCCCGTTCGAAGACGACCCGGACCTGACGGACAAGAAGTTCGCCGGCAACCCCACCAGGTCGTACCGCTCGCGGGAGCCTCTGCGGGTCGTCGGTGAGGTCACGGATTGGCAGCCGCACTCGTCGGAAGAGATTAAGGCGATGCTGGACGCCCAAGACCTGCTCTACGCCCAGCAGGCCGCGCGGATCGCCCACATCCCCACTGCGGCCGACTTCGACCAACTGCGCGCGCGAGCCGATGAGCTCACGCGCGCACGGACGCCCGACGCCGACTACGTCGGCTGCACGCTGCTGATGCTCATCCGAGGGACGGACGTCGAGGTCTTCTCGGCAATGACGTTCCGCTCGGAGGCGCGGGACGAGACTCGCACGATCGACTTTCCTCGCGGGACGGAAGTGCAGGGCGCCTGGCAGGAGGGCGAGGTCTCGCAGTCCGGCCGCATCACGGCCGTCACGGCCTGGCGCGACGGCTGGGTGGCCGTGATCGAGTCGTGCATCACCGAGATCGGCCTGAGTCTGGAGACAAGGCTGTGGATCGCGGTCGACGCGGATCACGACACGCTGGTCTTCCGCCTGGACGCCGACGGACCCGAGCGGTCGTGGCGGCGGAATCTGGAGCTCGCGCGCGGAGTGCTCACCGACACCGAACACGGAGAGGTCTGGGACTTCGAGAAGGACCGTTCGGAGAGCCGACATCTCTGATGGAGGACGGGCATGGCGCGAGCGGCGTCGTGCGTTAGCTCTACCTCAGCAGCCCCCGCATCATCGGCTCAATCGCCGCGGCCGCCGTCTCCTGCATGTCTGGCAGCACGTGCGAGTAGGTCTGCATGATAGTGGTCTCCCGGTCGCCCAGGCGCTCGGCCACAACCTTGATGTGCACGCCGGCGCGTAGCAGCTCAGTCGCGTGCGTGTGGCGCAGGTCGTGGAAGCGCGCCGCGGCCAGCTCATCTCCGGCGTGCTCCCAGTAGGGATCGTGCAGCGCCTTCGCGTCCTTGCGCATGATCTCCGCGCCGCGGCCGCGCACCTTCGCCCATGAAGACTCGAAGCCGTTCAGGGCGAACGGTGTGCCGGCGAGAGAGAGAGGAAGAAGAACTGACTGCGCGTCGGTGGCCTCTGCGTGGCGTACTCGGCGAGCAAGGCGGTGACCGACTCCGGGATGACGATGGTGCGCCGGCTGCGAGGCGTCTTGCAGGGACCGATCACGGAGAGCCCGTTTTCGTCCTTGCGCAGGGCCTGGCGGACGTGAAGCCGCGAACGCGCGAGATCGACGTCGGTCACGCGGAGGCCGAGGAGCTCGCCGCGGCGCAGGCCGGTGGCGAGGTCAAGCACGACGGGCACGTAGAGACTGCCTTCGCTGCGGCCCTTGCGGCGCCCATCCACATCGCCGTTCCCCGGCGCAGCGGCCGCGAGCAGCGCCGCCTGCTCCGACGGCGTGTAGACGTGGAACGGTGGCGGCTCGTCGTCGGGCAGCTCGACGTGTTGCATCGGGTTCTCAGCGATCAGGTGCTGGGCGACAGCCGCGTTCATCGCCGCGCCGACGAAGACGAGGTGCTTGCGCACGGTGCTGGCCGAGAGTTCGCTGGCGAGCTGCTTCTTCTTCCAGCTGGCGGCGACTCTGGGGGTGAAGCGCGAGAGCGGGACCGCCCCAGGTCGCGCTTCACGTGCTTTAGGTACGCCTGGTAGCGCGAGCGCGTTGCCGGCGCGATCTTGTCGCGGCCGTCGAGGAAGCGCTGGCAGAAAGCGGCAACGGACTCCGAGGAGGGCTTGATATGGCGGCCCTCGTAGACTTCGTGCTGCAGTTTGGCGTCGAGGCGCTTGGCCTCGTCCTCGGTGTCGACGCTGCGGCAGACGCGGCGACGCACGCCGAATTCGTCACGGCCCGATTCGGCCGTCACCAGCCATTTGTCTCCTCGTTTGCGGATGCCCATTTCCGAGCCTGAGCATAGGGCGCTCGGGGCGGAAGGCAACAAAGTGGGCAACAGGGAAATCTCCGTCGCTGCCGTCAAGAGACAAAAGCGCTGGAAATCAGGTGGTGCCCCCAACGGAATTCGAATCCGTGCCGCCGGCTTGAAAGGCCGGTGTCCTAGGCCGCTAGACGATGGGGGCACGCTGGTGCCGCCGGGGAAGTATACCTGCAACGAGACGGGGCGGCCGCCCGATGGGCGGCCGCCCCGTCCGTTCGCTCGATCAAGGTCCCGGCGGGCTCAGGAGTGTTCGCGCCGCTGCTCCGCGTTGCGGATCGCCCTGTCGGGGGCTGCGCCCCGGGGCGTGGCGACAGCGTCGCTCAGCGTCCTCGCCGCGTCGCCGAACCGCCGCCAGACGTTCGTCCGTGCGTTCTGCGTCATCGTCCTCACCTGCCCTGCGTCTCGTGGCCGCGCTTCTTCGGCGGCCTTGCCTCGCGAAGCAGCCGCGCGCGCTCCGCCGCGCGATCGATCTGCTGTCTGCGCTGTCTCACCAGGTCCAGAGCCACGAAGTCGAACATCCTGCGCACCCTCTTCCTCTGCTCGTCAGCCTCAGGCCGCTCGCCAATTCGTTACCACTGAAGCTATTATACCAGTGACGCGTTACTAGTAAACAACTTTTGGTGGTATAAAGCAAACGGATCAGCGGCGAGTGACGAGGAGGTGGGGACGGTGACTGCCCAAGCGAAAGAAGCGCCCGGCGAGCTGGCCCTGGTGCGGGCCTTCGTGAACACCCGCGACATAGATCACGGCAAGGAGGAGCTCGGCGATCCCGCCGCGCTCGTCGCCTGGCTGTCGGCGCGCGGCCTGCTGGACGAGGACGCGGAGGCGAGTACCGGTGACGTGCGTCGCGCCACCTGGCTGAGAGAGGCGCTCCGCGAACTCCTGCTGCGCAACAACGACGGCCGGCCGGTCCCGGCCGACGCGGCCAAAGTCCTGGACGACGTGGCCGCGCGGGCCCATCTGCGCCTGCACGTGGACACGGGCGGCTCCGCCCGCCTGGAGGCCGAGGGCCGCAGCGTCGACAGCGCCCTCGGCCGCCTGCTCATCATCGTCTACCGCTCCATGGAGACCGACACCTGGTCGCGGCTCAAGGCCTGTCGCGAGGACACCTGCCAGTGGGCTTTCTACGACCACTCCAAGAACCGCTCAGGACACTGGTGTTCGATGGAGGTCTGCGGCAGCCGCAACAAGGCGCGGCAGTACCGCGCGCGCCGCAAGTCCGGCTGATCGGCCTCCGCGGTGGCCGGGCGGGAGGCCTGAAGAGCCTTCCGCCCGGCCCTTTCGCGCCCAGAAGCGGCGTCGCGAGACGCCCGTCGATGGTCTCGCTCTCACTCCACGCCGCAGACTCAGGTCATGACGCAGTCCTGCCTTCTGGGTGCGTCGCCGCACGAGCATCGGGCAGCATCCAGGCGGCTCGAGGCGATCGTCGTCGCCAAGGCGGCGTGGCGTCCGGGCACGCATGGCCTCCGGCGGTCACGGCAGGAGCCAGGTGGCCTCTCGACCGGCCCCGGCGTCGATGACGAGCGTTTCGGGCAGGAAGCCGTGAGGGAGCGAGAACCAGAGCGCCGCGGCGGTGACGGCTCCGGGCTGCTGGATGCACGCGGCCTGGTAGCTGGAGACGTACAGGGCTGCGTACTCGGCCGACTGTGCCTCGTAGGGGAGCATGCCGAAGAAGTCATCCATCCTGACTGCGTGACCCTGCGCGTCAACGACCCGGGCCACGGGGACCGTGAGTTCTCCGTTGGCACCCGACAGGTCCGCCTCTCGGTCTTTCGCGACCTTGACGATGATCTTGATTCCGTGTCCCCTCATGCGTTTGCCCGCCGCGTCGTAGACGGGTCCGGGGCGAGTGCGAACGGCCCTGGGGGTCATCTCGAAGCCGCCGACTGTGGCGCTCTGCCCGAGGGGCAGCGTCTCGCTCAGCACCGGAGAAGTGGACGGCGACTGGGAGGTCTCGGCCCCTGGCGCCCGAGCGCAGCCGGCCAGAAGAACGGCCGCGGCGAGACCGATCAGCGCGGCGAGCGCCGCGCGAGTGCGCCGCTTCGACATCGTTCGTCCTCTCTCCGCGGGATCTGGCGCAGGAGTTGGTGCGCCGACTGCTCGACCTACTCCGGCCGCGCGGCTGAAGCCGCCTCGAAGAGCTTCTCGGGGATGTGGCAGTAGCCGCCGGGGTTCTTCTTCAGGTAGTCCTGGTGGTAGTCCTCGGCGCGCGTGTAGTTGGTGAGCGGACCACTCTCGACGGCAATGGGGTCGGTGTACTTCTCTTGCAGCTTCGCCAGCGATTGCTCGATCACGGCCTTGTCGGCGGGGTCCGTGTAGTAGATGCCCGTGCGGTACTCGGTGCCGAGATCGTTGCCCTGCCTGTTGACGGACGTAGGATCGATGGCGTCGTAGAACAGGTCGAGCAGGAACGGCAATGGGGCCACGGCCGGGTCGTAGACGACCTTCACGGCCTCGGCGTAGCCGCTGCCGTCTCCGTAGGTAGCCGAGGCTTTGGCGCCGTTCGCGTACCCGACCTCGGTATCGACGACGCCGTTCACCAGGCCGATGTACTTCTCCAGGCCCCAGAAGCAGCCGCCGGCCACGTAGATCGTCTTCACGTCCTTGCCTGCGTAGTCCTGCGGAGCGGCCTGCTCGGTGGCGTCCGCTGCAGAGCCGGCGTCGGGCGACTTCGCGCCGCAGCCAGCCAGCGGCAGTGCGAGCAGGAACGATACAGCGAGCAGTCCTAGTGTGGTGCGGCGCTGACGAGACACGGCGCACCTCCTCTCATGAGCGTGCCCGCGAGCCTGGGTTGCGACAGGCACGGGTCTATCGGTGGCGTTGACCTCATGGTGGGCCGCACAGGGATCGAGCCTGCGACCTTGGGATTAGACATCCTGACCTGGTGAGCGTAGCACGGCTGATTCGTGCCTGCAGTGTGCCGCACGGGATCCCCCCGGAAGGCTCGGTGACGGGTGCTTTCGGCAGGTCTTGTCTTCATTTCCAAGTGGCGGAACGTCTTGCAGCTTCGGCCGTTCCCCGGGCCCCGGCGTCTTTGCCCCCAGGCACCTTGACTTGCGGCGGGCCGTTTTGCGTTGTCACTTTGCTCGGCCGCTCGCCACCCTTCCTGCCGCGGGCTCGGCGCCGTACCGTGCTCCCGCGGCCCGCCGGCGCCGACCTCTAGTGGAGGGCTGCCGGCGGGCCGCGCATGTGTCCGCTGGAGCGTTCAAGCTCCTGGGGCGCGGTACGTGACCGTCTTCTTGGCCGCCTCGTCGACTTCCTCCGGGGTCAGCAGCACGACGACAGTGGAGCGTACGATCCCCGAGCCAGTGACCGTGAGACTCGCCGCTGCCGCCGAGACGCTGTCGGGAACGTCCAGGATCGCGTACACGTCGTCGTCGCCAAAGGCGAAGTAGAACGCATCCAGACTTCCGCCGACGCTCTCGGCAAGGGCCTTCACCGCCTCGCGGCGGCGGCTCCCCCCCTCTTTGAGCACGCCGTTGACACCCTCAGCTGTCAGGCTCGCACGTACGAGATACTTAGGCATTGGTCATCCTCCCTCTTCGACCGTTGGAGGATTCCCGTTCCCACCGCTTCACGCGACCGTTGACGTTTGCGGGACCGGCGCAGGCACTTGCGCTGTGCTACGGTTCCGCGTCGATCTGCTCTGCTCAGGCAGGACTGGACGAGTTGTAGGCGGCGGGGCGTGCAGACCTATGTCCATGTGACACCGGCAACCCAGGACGCTGTCGTCCGTGCGATTGCCGACTGCATCCTCGTCGAGGATTCCGCCGATGTTGTCCAATTGTGATCAAACCGCAACTGAGGCAGTGATGCCGCGATGAGCGGGGTCGATTCCGAGGCTGAGAATGGTGGGCCGCACAGGGATCGAACCTGTGACCTTGGGATTAAAAGTCCCCTGCTCTACCAACTGAGCTAGCGGCCCACGAGGCGCGATTGTACCATTCGGCCCCTCGGCGACAGCGAAGCCCAGCCTCGCGGCCAAAGAGTCATCCTCTAGTAGACGGTTATGGTTCGGGAGTCGTCACCGACTCGGCAGCTGTTCGCCGGGCGCGCAAGAATGACCCCCTTGTGAAAGACCGACGAAGGATGAGGCGACTTGAGGATTGCCCGCCGGCGATAGGGCGGTAAGATGCCTTCACCTCATCAGCGAGATGGTTCGCCGGATCGAAGAAGGGGCGTTCGGGTGAGAGGCCCGAAAGAGCCGCCGCTTCCGCAAGGTCCGGCGGCTCTCTTCTGTGCGTAGGCGGGCGGCGCCACCGTGCGGCGCCCAGCGCCGGATCCGCCCTCAGGAGTCCGGCGCTGGGTCCGAGCGCAGCCGCACGAACTGCACCTGGTCGTCGCGGAGAGGGAGGCTGACGCCGGTTGACGGCGCGACCCGCCCCTCGCGGTCCTTGCCCGGCTCGGCCTCGAGGAAGCCGCGCAGCAGGCACTCGCGGGTAAAGCCGAGCTTGGCGGCCAGCGCCTGCGACGCCTGATTGCCCGGGTAGGTCAGGATCTCGAGACGCTCGACGCCGATCTCCCCGAAGGCCCAGTCGAGGATAAGGCGCGCCGCTCCGAGGGCTACGCCCCGACGGCGCGCCTCCCGCTTGGTCCAGTAGCCGAGCTCGGCCGCCTGCCGCTCGGCGAAGCGGTCGAGACTGACGCTCCCAAGAAGCTCGCCGGAGGCAGTGGCGGTCACGGCAAGCCGGGCGCGCTCTCCGGCCGCGAGGCGTCGGCGCGCGTCGGCGACGAACCACTCGGCAGCGGCGAGGCCGTACGGCGTCGGCAGGGCGAAGATCCAATGGGCGACGTCCGGATCGTCGCAGGCCGCCTGGACCGCCGGGGCGTCCTCCGCCTCGAACGGCCTGACGAGGAGCCGGCCGTCCGTCAGGCGCGGCCAGCCAAGGGCGCCCAAGCGCCGCTCGCCTGGGGCCGGTCGCGGGTCGCGGGGCAGCATGGCGAAGAGCACCTCGTCCGTCCGTCTACCGCGTGCCGTGAGGTAGCCGCGCAGGAGGCCCTCGCGTGAGAAGCCGGCCGCGAGCGCGACGCGCTGCGAGGCGATGTTGTCCTGGTGCGTCGTGATCTCGACGCGCTCGAGGCCGAGGTCGTCGAAGCCCCAGTCGCGCACCAGCGCCACTGCCGCCGTCATCACCCCGCGCCCGCGCGCCCACGGGCCGCACCAGTAGCCGATCTCGCCGGTTTGGCGTTCCTCCTCGAGGCTGATCGAGATGGCGCCCAGCACGGAGCCGTCGCCGGCGTCGCTGATGGTCCAGAACGCGTTGCGTCCTTCGCTCCACGCGCTCGGCTGCATGCCGTAGAAGTCGTCGAAGTCGGCGCCGGTGTATGGATAGGGCGGTTTCCAGAGGAATCTGCCGCACTCGGGGTCGTTGAGGCCGGCGACGACGACCGGCTTGTCCTCGGGCCGCAAGGCCCGCAGCTTGAGCCGGCCGTCACTGAGCTCCGGCGGGTCGATGATCTCGTCCAGGTCTCTCATCGTCGTCTCCTCGAGCGGGCGGCAAGGCCGCAGACGGTGTGCCGCCTCACCAGAACGCAGAAGGGCGGGGCGGCCCTGCCGGCCTCCCCGCCCTTCTGCCGAAAGCTTCTGCCGACGGCTAGTGCAGGAAGTGGCGCCGGCCGGTGAACACCATGGCCGCGTCGCGCGCTTCGCACGCCTTCACGGCGGCCTCGTCACCCTTGGAGCCGCCGGGCTGCATGAACGCGGTGACGCCGTTGTCGATGGCCAGGTCGACGGCGTCCGGGAACGGGAAGAACGCATCCGATCCGACAACGGCGCCGGCGAGGTCGCTGCGCGCCTTGTCGATGGCGAGTCGCGTGCTGTCCACGCGGCTCATCTGGCCGGCGCCGACGCCGATCGTCGCGAGATTGCGCGCGATCACGATGGCGTTGCTCTTGACGTGCTTGGCGACCCGGAAGGCGAAGATGAGGTCGCCCCACTCCTGCTCGCTGGGGTGGCGCCTGGTGGCCACCGTCATCTCATCGCGCTCCTCGATGTCTCCGTCCTTGTCCTGGACGAGGACGCCGCCGGCGACGCGCTTGTAGTCGAACTCGCCGGGGTTCATCTGCCGGCGCTCTTCGTTGCGCAGGATGCGGATGTCGGCCTTGCGCTGCAGGATCTCGAGCGCGGCAGGCTCGTAGCTGGGTGCGAACAGCACCTCGACGAAGAGATCGGCGATGCGCTCGGCGAGCGGCACGTCAACGGGGCGATTGACGGCGATCACGCTCCCGAACGCGCTGGCGGGATCGCACTCATAGGCCTTGTCGTAGGCGGCGGCGAGATTCTCCGCGAGTGCGCAGCCGCACGGGTTGTTGTGCTTGATGATCGTGACGCAGGGCAGCGTGAACTCGTCGCAGATGGCGCGCGCCGCGTTGAGGTCGTAGAGATTGTTGAAGCCGAGCTGCTTGCCGTGGAGCTGCGACACCTGCGAGAGCAGGTGCTGGCGCAGGCCCACCTCAGCGTAGTACGCGGCGCGCTGGTGTGGGTTCTCGCCGTACTTGAGCTCGAGGACCTTCTCGTAGTCGCGCATGACGTAGTCGGGGAAGTCGCCCTCGGCCTCGCTGAACCAGTTGGCGATGACGAAGTCGTAGTGTGCCGTGCGGTGGAACGCCTTGGTGGCGAGCTCGCGCAGCGTGTCGTAGCTGAGCTCGCCCGACGCCTTGAGCTCGTCGAGGATCATGCCGTAGTCGTCGTGGCTGGTGACCACGGCGACGCCGGCGTGGTTCTTGGCGGCGGCGCGGATCATGCTCGGCCCGCCGATGTCGATGTTCTCGATCACGACCTCGTCCTCGACCCCGCGCCGGCCGGCGACCTCCTCGAAGGGATAGAGGCTGCAGACCACCATGTCGATGGGCTCGATGCCGTGCTGCTCGATGGTCTCCATGTGCTCGGGCACGTCGCGGCGGGCGAGGATGCCCGCCATGAGCCGCGGGTGCATGGTCTTGACGCGTCCGTCGAGCATCTCGGGGAAGCCGGTGACCTCCTCGACCAGGGTGACCGGGACGCCGGAATCCTTGAGCAGTCTGGCGGTGCCGCCGGTGGAGATGACGGTGACGCCCATGTCGGTGAGACCTTTGGCGAACGACTCGACGCCGCTCTTGTCGAACACAGAGATAAGGGCTCGCTGGACCTTCACTGTCATGCTCCTTCTGCCGGTCTGCCCCGTACGGCGCGTCTTCGGCGCCGCGCCTTGCCTTGTGCGCAAGCCTACAAGAAAGGCCTCCGGCGAGGAATGGCGTCGCCGCATTCTGCTCGCGCGAAAGTACGAACGCATGCCCGGGGCGGGGCGAGCCCTCTGGTAGACTCGCCCCATGCTCAGCGCCCTCCCGACCACGTTCGCGGCCGCGGCCGACGCCGTCGATTCCACGTCCGGCTGGCTCGAATCGCACGCGAGCGCGCTGATCATCTCGGGCGTCATCATCGTCGTCGCCATCATCCTGAACGGGGTGTTGCGCCGGGTGATCCGGCGCGGCGTCGACGGCCTCACCAAGGTGCGGGCCGCCCGGCGTGGCCGGGCGCAGCCCTCTGGCGCCGAAGCGGGGCTCGGTCGTGGCGAAGCGGAACGGCTGCACTCCGAGGCCATCCGGAGCGAGCGCGCCGAGCAGCGGGCGCGGACGCTCGGCTCGCTCCTGCGCTACGCGACCACGATCGTCATCGCCACGATCGCCCTGCTCATGGTCCTGGCGGAGCTCGGCATCAACATCGCGCCCCTGATCGCCGGCGCCGGCATCGTGGGCGTGGCCCTCGGCTTCGGGGCCCAGAGCCTCGTCAAGGACTTCCTCAGCGGCATGTTCATGCTCATGGAGGATCAGTTCGGAGTCGGGGATTACATCGACGTGGGCGAGGCGAGCGGCACGGTGGAGCGCGTCACCTTACGTGTGACCACCATGCGTGACGTCAACGGCACGGTGTGGTACGTGCCGAACGGGGAGATCCGCCGCGTCGGCAACCGGTCGCAGCTGTGGTCGCGGATCGTCCTCGACGTAGAGGTCGCCTACGACACCGATATCGACCTCGCGTCGGGCGTCATCAAGCGCGTCGCCGACACGGAATGGCGGCAGCAGCAGCCCGGTGGCACCATCATCGAAGAGCCGGAGCTATGGGGCGTCGAACGCTTCGACCCGAGCGCCATCGTCATCCGTCTCGCGGTGAAGACGCGCCCGGGTGAGCAGTGGACGGCCGGGCGCGCGCTCCGCGCGCGGCTCAAGGCCGCCTTCGACGAAGCCGGCATCGTGATCCCGTTTCCACAGCAGACCGTGTGGCTCCAGGGTGCCCCGACGGTGGGGGCCGAGGCCGGAGGCGACGACAGCGCGTCGGACGCCGGGGACTGAGGCGGCCGCCGGCGTCCGTCAGGCGAACCGGGCCGCGGCCTCCAACTGCGCGGCCTCGACGGCGTCGTGGACGCAGCACCCTGCGGCGTGGTCGTTCACGATGCCGGCCGCCTGCATGAGCGAGTAGGCGGTCGTCGGCCCGACGAAGCGGAAGCCGCGCCTCTTGAGCTCCTTGGCCATCGCCTTGGACTCGGGGCTCTGCGCGACCCAGTCAGATCGCTCGCGCGGCGTCTTGTGCGCTTCGGGGCGGAAGCCCCAGAAGAACTTCGCCAGGGATCCGTGCTCTTCGATCACGGGCAGGGCGGCGCCGGCGTTCGCGATCGCCGCGTCGATCTTGAGCCGGTTACGCACGATGCCGGTGTCCGCCAGCAGACGCGCGCGATCGGCGTCGCCGAACGCGGCCACGGCGGTGACGTCGAAGCCGGCGAACGCCGCTCGGAACGCCGGCCGCTTGCGCAGGATCGTGAGCCACGACAAGCCCGACTGGAACGCCTCCAGCGTGAGGCGCTCGAAGACGCCGGCGTCACTCAGGACCGGCCGGCCCCACTCGTCGTCGTGATAGGTGATGTAGTCGTCGGCGCCGCCCACGGCCCAGAAACAGCGCAGCCGGCCGTCGGGTCCGACCGCGAGGGCGTCGCTGCGCACAGGGCTCAGCCGACCTTGCTCTTCGCCTTCTCGAGCAGCTCGCTGGCCTGCTTCTGTGCCTTCTCGAGCAGCTCGGCGGCCTCCTTCTTGGCCTTTTCGAGCAGCTCGGGGCCTTGCGTCCTGGCCTTCTCGATCAGCTCGGCTCCCTGCTTCTTCGCCTTCTCGATCAGCTCGGCGGCCTCAGCCTTGGCCTTGTCGGTCGTGGGCTTGGCCTTCTCGCCCAGGTCGGACGCGGTCGCCTTGGCCTTGTCGGTCCACTCGCCGGCAGTCGTCTTTGCCTTGTCGAGCGCGGGCCCCGACTTCTCCTTCGCGTCGCCGGCCATCTGCTTGGCCTTGGTGGTGGCGTCGTCGGCCATCTTCTTGGCATCGTCCATGAATCCCATGCGCACCTCTTTCCATCGCCCTGCGGTCCTCTCGCCTACTGAGTCTACCCATCTGCTCCTACTAGCTTGCTCCCTGAAGATGGCCGGCCGATCGCGGCGCGCTCCGCGCGCCGCCGCAGCCGCGCCGGCATGGCCCCTCCGCCGCTGCCGAAACGGTCGAGGACCATCTCCAGCAGCGGCAGGAAGCGGTGTACCTGGCCGCTGCGGATGGCCCGGTCCCACATCGGCTCGAGCTTCTTCCAGCCGCTCGTGTAGGCGAGGTGGCGCACGTGCTCACGCAGGTCGCCGTGGGTGAAGGCGGCGCGCCAGATGCTGCTCCAGCGGTAGAAGTCGCGGTATGCACCCCAGTAGCCGGCTTCCAGCTCCCCGGCGGACATCGCGGCCGGGCGGAACACCGCATGACGGGTGTCGTAGAGGTCCCAGTCGCGGCTCGTGACGCGGCCCTCGGCCGCGAGCCGCCGCTCGAGCCTGGTGCCTGGGTAGGGGGTCACGATGTGGAACGTCGCCGTCTCGACGCCCCGGCTGACCGCCCACTCGACCGTGCGCGAGAAGACCGACGGGTCGTCATGGTCCATGCCGAAGACGAAGGCGCCGTTGACCATGACGCCGAGGTCGTGGAGGCGGCGCACCGCGTCGTCATACGGGGGGACGTCGGAGACTCCGCCGGCCGCGGCGCTCCGGGTGAGCGTCGCGGCGCCGGCCAGGTTCTGCGTCTTGCCGGCGCCGCGCAGGTTCGCCGCGCTCAGCGTCTCGAAGCCGATGAACAGGCTGCGCAGCCCACTCTCCACGGCCTTCTCGAGCAGGCCGGGGCGGAGGACGGCCTCCACCGTCCCGGCGGCCTGCCAGAGGCGGCCCATCCCCCTGAGCCCGTCGAAGAGCGCCGCAGCGAACGGCGGGCTGCCGAAGAGGTTGTCGTCGAGGAAGTAGAGATGTCGCCCGGGGAGACGGTCGATCTCGGCGAGGGCATCGTCGACCGCCTGCACGTAGAAGGATCTGCCGCCGCGGAAGAACGCCTCCTTGTAGCAGAAGTCGCAGAGATGCGGGCAGCCGCGGCTCACGACCAGCGAGTTGGGCACCAGGTAGCGCTCGCGCTTGATGAGGTCACGGCGTGCCGGCGGCAGACCCGCGAGGGTCCGCTCGGTGGAGCGGTAGAGCGGCTGGGGGCAGCCGGCGCGGAAGTCCCGCAGGAACGCCGGCCAGATATCCTCGCCCGGCCCGCAGAACACGCTGTCGGCGTGCCGGGCCGCCTCTTCCGGCAAGCTCGTCGGGTGCAGGCCGCCGAGGCAGACGTAGGCGCCGTTGGCGCGGTAGTGGTCGGCGTAGCGGTAGGCGCGCCCGGCCGAGGTGATGTACGCCTCGATGACGACGAGGTCGGGCTCGTCGTCCAGGCGCAGCGTCTCGATGTGCTCGTCCTGCAGTTCGACCTCGTCGTCCGGGTCCAGGTAGCCGGCCAGGGTGGCCAGGCCCAGCGGGGGGAAGAGCGAGTACTTGATCGAGCGCCAGTAGCGGCTGTCCGCCGCCGTCTTGGCCGGGCTGATCATCTTGACGCGGAGGGGGCGGCCTGCCGGCCGGCGGCGCAGCGGGGCCCTGCGGGCCTGCGCCGCCGGCCGTCCGGTACCCGCCGTCGTCATGCGCGTCCCCCGGGCCCGACGGCGAAGTGCGCGAGCAGCACGTCCAGCCCGGTCTCGAACTCGCCCGGCCGGTCCCAGACGGCGAGCCGCATCCCGACCCGCATCATGCTGGGGTAGTCGGCCCAGTGGCCGATGAGCTGGGCGACGATGTCGGTGGTCTGCACCTCGTCGCCCAGCATGCGCGCGTATCCCAGCCCCAGCGTGTAGGAGCCCAGCACGTGGTACACGGTGGCGGCGCGATCCTCGCTGAAGCCGGCCTCGAGCAGCGTGCTCATCAGCTCCTCCATCCAGCGCCGCCCACTCGGCGCGCGCACCACCGCTGCCGAGATCAGCGGGAGGGCGCGCGGGTGCGCCTCGGTGAGGGCGTGCAGGCCCATGAAGAGCTGGCGGACGCGGCTCTGCCAGCGCGGGTGCGGCGGCGAGGCTCCGAGCGCCGCCGCGGCGATCTTCTCGCCCACCGCGTCCAGGATCGCGCGCTTGTTGGGGAAGTGGTGGTAGAGGCTCATCGGCTTGACGCCGGCGTCGGCGGCGAGCCGGCGCATGTTCATGGCCTCCAGGCCGTCCTCGTCGATGATCTCCAGAGCGAGCGCGACGATGCGCTCGCGGGTGAGGGTGGAGCGTGTCGGCGTGGTGTCTTCGGCGACGGGCATGACGTCCTCCAGATCCGGTGCCGGAACCGTACTACGTAAGGCTTACAAAGTACGGTACGGGTATCGGTGTGGGAGCGTCAACGTACGGCAGTACGGTTGCGTGGGCGCCGACGAGCCGTCGCCGCCCTGAAGCCGAGAGCCGGCGCACGCCCGGTCGCCCGCGGCGACTGTCGCGCCGCAGAGGTCGCGCACGTCCGGAGGCGCGGACTCGGGACGCCCGCCCGCTACCAGCTGGGGGTGGCGCGCGCGGCCCAGCGGCCGCCCGCGCGCGACACCGTCACCGGCACGCCGAAGCAGGCGCTCAGCGGTTCGTCGGCGAGGATGGCGGGCGCGGGGCCGCAGGCGACCGCGCGCCCGCTCCTCAGCAGCAGCGCGTGCGTGATCGTGGCCGGCAGCTCCTCGAGATGGTGCGTCACCACGACGACGGCCGGGGCGGGAAGCCCGCCGGCGAGCGTGGCGAGCGCCGCGAGCAGCGCTTCGCGACCGGGGAGGTCAAGTCCATCGGCCGGTTCGTCGAGCAGCAGGAGCGGCGGGCGGCGCATCAGGGCGCGAGCCAGCAGGATGCGCCGCCGCTCACCCTGCGAGCACGACGCGAACGCATGCCCGGCGACGGCGGCGCAGCCGAACTGCTCGAGCAGTTGCGCCGCTCGCTCCCGCGCCGCCACGTCCACGCGGTCTTCCAGCACCTGGATGGTCCCGGTGGCGCCGGTCAGCACGACGTCGTACGCCGTGCGCCGCGGCGAGAACGCCTCCTCGGTCTTCACGTCCACGTGCCCGATGCGCTCGCGCAGCGCGCGCAGGTCCACGCGCCCGACGGTCTCACCGAGGATGTCGACCCTGCCGCGGCTCGGGTGGCGCATGCCTGCGGCGACGTCCAGAAGCGTCGACTTGCCGGCGCCGTTCGGCCCGAGCACCGCCCACTGCTCGCCGGGGCCGACGCTCCAGTCGACGTCGGTCAGGATGGGCTGCCGCCGACGCAGCCGCCGGTCCCACTCCCAGACGGTGACGGCGGTGAGGCGAAGGGAGGGGGAGACGGCGGCCACGACTGGTCAGCCGAGGCGCGCGACCCGTTCGCCGCGCACGCTCAGGCGCGCGGCGGCGGAGGCCTCGGCGAGCGCCTCGCGCGTCTCCGCCACGACGCCGACGGCGGCGCGAGCCTTGCCGCGTGCCGGCGTCCCCTGCTTGGGCTTGGGCCAGGAGCGGACGGCCTCCACTACGGCGTCCCTCCCGCCGGCCGCGAACGCCCGCGCCAGCTGCGCCTGCACCTCGGCGTCCGGGCTCGCCGCCGCGAACTCGGCCGCGGCGATGGCGTAGCCGTTGCCGTTGAAGCTCAGGGAGACGCCGCCCCAAGCCTTGACGGCCTCGAGCGGCGGCGCGTCCGTGATGGAATCGCCGACGTACATGACGTCGGCGCCGGCGGCGCCCTCGGCGGCGACGATCTCCTCGAGCGCGGCGAGCTTCTGGCCGCCGCCCACGGGCCGCACGGCGGCTACCATCTCGCCGCTCACGCGGCCATCCATCTGGCTCCAGAAGAGGTCATCCAGCTCGGCCACGGTCTTCCGGTCGCCGGACGAGAGGTCATCTACGGAGCGCGCCCCATCCGGGATCTCGATGACGGAGCGGGCCAGCACCTTGGCCGTGACCTCACGCAGCCACGCCGCCTCGTCCTCGGGCATGTCCCAGGCATCGAGACTGAGCTCGGTGCAGCGCACGCGCTCGAAGGGAAATCCGGCGACGGCGCACAGGGCGCGCAGGTACGGGGTGTACGAGGTCGAGATGATGAACGCCGGCATGAGGGCGCCGACGGCGCCGAGCGTCTTGAGCGCCTCCGGCACGAGGAGCACCTGTTCGGCGCTGAAAAGCTCGACGTCCTCGTCGGTCACGGAGAAGGCGCGCAGGAACGGAGGAACGAGACGCAGGGTATCGCCGGCGTTGTAGCCCGGCCGGCGGACCACGTCGGCGAGGAGATCGTCGTAGCGGCTGAGCCGGGCGAAGAACTCGGCGCCGTCCGGGACGAACCGCTCCGCGATCTCCTGAGCGTTGTCGTTGCGGGTGAGCGGGCCCTCGCAGTCGGTGACGTAGATGCGGCCGGCGCTCACGCCACCGCCACCTCCGCCTCTACCTGCTCCGTGAGGTCGAGCGGCAGGCGCGTGGACTCGGCGAACACCCCCCCGGCGGCGGTGTTCAGCCGGCCCTCGGCGAACTGGCGGATCGTCTGGTAGAGCAGCGGGATCTCGCGGACCTCGCCGCGCCGCCGGATCTCGGCGAACAGCGGTTCGTCTTCGCCCTCCGCCGCGGCGATCTCCTCCACGCTCATCGTCGCGCGTTTGGCACGGAACTGCTCCCACAGCGGGTCCCAGCTGGGGCCGCGCAGCGGGAGGCGGAAGTAGCTGACGACGGGGCCGCGGTCCAGCTGCGCCGTGGCGAGGTGGATCATGGCGCCAGTCTCTTTGGCCTCGTGCTCGAGAAGCTCCCAGATGACCTTCTGCCACGCCCCCTTGGGGCCTCCGGGCAGGGCGGGGTGGAGGTTGAGGATGGCGAACTTGCGGCAGAGGGCCGGGCTGGCGATGAGCATGTACCCGGCCATGACCAGCACGCCGAGACGGTACGGGATCAGCAGTTCGGCGACGCCGCGGTGATACTCCTCACGCCAGATCGCGCGCGAGACGCCGAGCTTCTGGCCCTCGGCCCAGCTGGCGCGGCTCGAGAGCGTGACGGCCGGGAAGCCGAGGCGGTCGACCAGGTCGAGGAAGCGGTCGCTCTCCGGCGCCTCGCCGCGCTCGCGGTCGCAGAAGACGGCGCCGATATCGAGGGGCACGTCGTCGTGCTGGGCGCGGGCGACGACGTCCGCGAGCAGGTTGCAGGCCGCCTGGTCGCGACCGGTGGACAGCCAGCCGATCCTCACCGGCCGCTCCTGCGCGTGACGCCCTCTTCCTCTCCGCGCTCTTCCGCGAGGCGCTCGCGCCAGGCGTCCGCGTCAGGGTAGGCGCTGCGGCCGAGGCCGGAGATGCCGCGGCTCGCCGCCCAGGCCGCGAGCCGGCCGGCGCTTTCGAGGCCGGTCTGCTCGATCATGGCGGCGAGGAAGCCGGCGGCGAACAGGTCGCCTGCCCCGGTGACGTCCACGACCTCCGTCGGCAGCGGGGGTACGTAGAGGTCGACGCGACGGCCGACGAGGCGTGCGCCGCGACCGCCCATCTTGACGATCACCAGGCCCACCCCGGCGTTGAGCAGGAAGTCGAGCGACTCGGGCAGGGAGAGGCCGCAGAGCATCTCGAGCTCGGTCTCGGTGGAGAACAGGTAGGCGCAGCGCTGCAGGATCGGGAGGAACCGCTTGACTCCCTTGCGCGCGTAGATCTCTCCGGGGTCGAAGGCGACGTCGACGTCGCTGGGGAGCCGCTCGAGCAGCGCCAGCTGGGCCGCGAGCGGCCCGTCTCCGACGAAGCTCGCGAAGAGGGCGAAGCGGGTCCGCGGCACGCGCCTCGGCAGGTCGGCGGCCGAGAACTGATCGTTCGCGGCCGGCCAGACGAGGTTGCGGCGCTCCCCGTCTTCGTCGAGCAGCACGTAGACGCGCCCGGTGCCACCCTCCCGGTGCACCAGACCGGCATCGGCCGGAGCCAGCTCCGACAGCACGAAGCCGCCGTCTTCGTCCGCTCCCACGCGGCCGACCATGGCGGCGCCGTAGCCGAGGCGCGCGAGGGCGTGCACGGTGTTCGCCGCCTGGCCGCCTCCGGCGCGGACCGGGTCGACGTGCGCGAGGGCTTCGTCCACCGCCTTGCGCACCGGGGCGTCCATGAGCCGCTCGGTGCCGGGCGGCCCCAGCTCGTCCCACAGCGGGAACGTCCGGGGGAGCCGGTAGATCAGATCGAGGTTGAGGGCGCCGCAGCCGATCAGGTCGACCGGCTTCATATGCGGAGTTCCCCGCGATAACGGACGGCCTGGCCGCGGCCGCGCGCGACGACCTCGCCGACCACGTGGCCGGCGAACTGCGCCTTCTCGATGACGGCGATGTTCTTCTCGGCGTGCTTGGGATCCATGGCGAGCACCATTCCCAAGCCGCAGTTGAAGGTCTTGAGGAGCTCGCGGCGTTCGACGCCGAGCCCGTGCAGCCAGCCGAAGAGCGGGCTCGGCGTCCAGCTCTCGAGGTCGATCACGGCGGCGAGGCCTTCTGGTACGGCGCGGCCGACGTTGTCGGGAAAGCCGCCGCCGGTGATGTGCGCCGCCGCGTGTACGCCGCCGGCGTGGCTGAGGTCGTGCAGCACGGGACTGTAGATGGCCGTCGGCGTGAGCAGCACGTCGCCCACACGTGGAGCGCGGGTCGAAGCACGGACCGAAGCCTTCGCCGGGGGTGATGCACAGCCCCACGCCGCCGCCCTCTCCGATGAAGTTGCTGCCGAGATCGATGGCATGTTCTTCGAGCAGGTGGCGGATGAGGCTGAAGCCGTTGCTGTGCACGCCGGTGGAGTCGATGCCGACGAGGACGTCGCCCTTCTTGACGAGCTCTGGGCCCCAGAGCTCGCCGCGCTCGGCGACGCCGACGGCGAAGCCGGCCATGTCGAAGTCGCCTCCGGGGAACTGCCCGGGGTGTTCGGCGGTCTCGCCGCCGAGGAGGACACACTGAGCGCGCATGCAGCCTTCGTCGACGCCGGCGACGATGTCGGCGACCTCCTCGGGCACGACCTTGCCGACCACCAGGTAGTCGAGGAAGAACAGGGGTACGGCGCCGCAGGCGGAGACGTCGTTGACACTCATCGCCACGAGGTCGATGCCGATGGTGGTCAGCCGGCCCACGCGGCGGGCGATCTCGATCTTGGTGCCCACCCCGTCGGTGCCGGCCACGAGCACGGGGTCCTTGAAGGGCGGCATGCGCATCGCGCCGCCGAAGCCGCCGAGGCCGCCGAGGACGAGCGGGTTCTGCGTGCTCTTCAGCCGCTGCTTCATGAGCTCGACGGCGCGGTTGCCCGCCTCCACGTCGACGCCCGCCTTCTTGTAGGTGAACCCCTTGTCCTCCGCCATGACGCTCCCCGTTCGGTTGCCGGTAAGTCTACGTCCTGCCTCGGCCCGCCTGCTACTTGCCGGGGCGGTTTCGCGGGGGGCTGCCGCGGCGTACCATCGTCGCATGGGGCTACCGGCGACCACGAAGCGCGACGCCGTGACCGCCGCGCTGATTCTCATGGCGCTCGCGGCGCTCTTCGCGGCGTGGCCGCGCCCGGCGGCCGCCGCCCGACTCGGCGGGGCGGTCTCGCCGCAGTACGACCGCACCTACAAGTGCGACCTCGTGGAGCGGCTCCCGGAGCCACCCGAGCTCGTGATCTTCGGGGGCTCGCGCGCGCAGCGGTTCGAGCCCTCCGTCGCCGAGCAGCTCACCGGCCTGCCGGCCTTCAACTTCGCCGCACAGAACAGCCGGCCCGAGGACGTCTACGCCATGACGCGGTGGCTGTTCTGGCGCGCGCCCAGCGTGAAGCTCCGCTGCATCTGGGCGCTCCAGGCGACCACGCTGTCGGACTCGCCGCTTCACCCGGGTCTGCTTTCCGAGCGACGACTCACCCAGTTCCTGCCCGCCTACCTGATCGCAGCCCAGCAGAAGGTGTCGGTGGCCTCCGAGGGCCGCGAGATGCAGAGCTATGACGAGTACTCAGCCCGCGGGCAGCTGCTGCGCAGCGGGTACGACGTGCGGCTGGAGCGCGGCATCTCCTTCGAGAGCACCCTGCGCGGGTATCTCTCGGTCATGGTGCCGCGCGCCGGGTCTCCCTCGCCCTACACCCAGTCGCGCGCGAAGAAGTACTTCGAGCGCACCCTGCAGCTCTTCAACCTGCACGACGTCGAGCCGGTGCTGGTGATCATGCCCTACCATCCCGCGGCGCTGGCAGCGTTTCGCGCCGCGGGGTGGGATGCCAAGGAGGAGGCGTTCAAGACGTACCTCGAGAGCCTGCGTGGCCGGTATCGCTTCCACCTGCTGGACTACACGGAACTCGCCGCCTTCCACGGCGACCCGGGCGCCTTCTATGACGGCGCGCACGTCACCGCCGAGAACGCGCGCCGTATCCTGACGCAGGCCGTCAAGGACGCGGCGGAAGCGTTTCTCTGAGCCGCGCCGGCCGGTCGTTCGGCGGTTGCGCGCCGCCGGCTGGAGCCCGGCCTCCGCTCAGGTCTGGTCGGGCAGAGGATCCCGTGAGGCGCCGGGCGGGCCTTCACCGGCGCCCTCCGATGGCGCGACGCCGGCTCCGCCCGGCCGGTCGCCGGCGACGCCGGGGGAGACCGGCGAGAAGAGCCCGGCCGCCTTGAGCTTGAGCCGGGCGTCGACGGCGATCTTGAGGAACGGCGCCGCGAACACCCCGCCCACGGCGCCGAACAGCGCGCTGCCCGCGGTGGTCGCGAAGAGCACGGCCAGGGGGTGCAGCTTGAGCGCCGATCCCAGGGCGAACTGCGAGACGATCGTCTGCAGGTAGCCGTTCGAGATGATGACGATGATCAGCATCGGGATGGCCATGGACGGCCCGCCCGCACCCCACGCGATCAGCACCGCGAACGCGCCGCTGATGATCGCGCCGAAGAACGGGATGTAGTTGGTGAACCACCCGACGATGCCGATGGTGGCGGCCAGCGGTACGCCGATGATGAGCGCCCCGACGAACATGACGCCGCCGTTGAAGAGGCCCACGAGCGTGCTCCCGTAGATGTAGCCGCGGAAGAAGCGCGCGCTGCTCGCCAGGATGTCGTAGGCGACCGGCGCAGGGACCGGCCCCATCCGCTTCGACGCCCATCTGCCCAGCTGCCGCCCCTGGATCAGGACCCACACGAGGATGTTGAGGCTGATGAAGACGCAGAAGATCATGCTGGCCACGTTGCTGATCACGCCGCCGATGGTGCCGGCCAGGCCGCCGGCGGCCGCTTTGGCCAGCGACTGCACGCTGGACTTGACCGAGTCGATCTGCGACTGCGAGAGGCTTCCGCTCTTGAGCCACGACTGGATGTCCGCCCACGCCGCGTTGAGCTTGGCGTCGATGGTCGGCACCTGCTTCACGATGCTGTAGACGATGACCACCCCGATGAGGACGCCGAGGAGCACGAGGCCGATCGCGACGATCATCGCCGCCAGCCCGCGTTTGACGTGGTGCTTGCTGAGCCAGTCGACGACCGGCAGGAACGTGCCGCCGAACAGCACGGCGAAGAGTGCGGCCAGAACGAGCACCTTGGTGGCCGCGACCAGGAAGAAGAGCAGCACGACCACGACGACGACGAGGACGATGATGCCGCTCCAGCGGCCGATGTCGTCGGCCCACGGGGCCACTGCGAACCTGCTCGTCCGGTCGCCCTCGATCAGGCCCTGCCGCGCGCGCTTCAGCCGTGCCTTCCTGGGACGTCGCATTCTCCGTCGCCACCCGTGCCCCCCTTCATCACCGGCTACCCCGCCGGAGCATGTTTGGAGCATGCTAACCCACCGGTCACGGAGAAGCGATGCCTGCGCCCCGCCGGGCGGCGAGCGCGCGGCGCGGGCGGGTCGCTGCAGGCTCGCTCCCGGCCCGCGTCAGTCCTGGCCGGGATACTCGGCGACGATCTCGGCCGGCGCCCGCCCCTCTCTCAGCAGCTGACACATGCGCCGCATCGGCTCGTCGACGTGGTGGAAGAACGCCTTGTAGCCGGGGCAGAGGTAGTTGAGCCCCGGCTCGCCGAGCGGCGACGTGACGAAGCGGTCCTTGGGGCAGCCGCCGTGGCAGGCGAAGCGCACGTCGCAGTGGATGCAGTAGCGCGGCAGGCTCTTCTGCTTGTCGTTGCCGAAGCGGACCTGTTTGTCGGCGCCGACGAGCTCCGCGAGGTGGTGCTCGGTGATGTTGCCGCGCAGGTACTCCGGTTCGACGAAGTGGTCGCAGGCGTACACGTCACCGTTGAACTCCATCGCCAGCGCCGAGCCACAGGAGGCGGTGTGGACGCAGAGGCCCGACGGCTCCCCGTACCAGTTGGCGAGCGAGACGTCGAACAGCTGCACGAACACCTCGCCCACGTCGCGGCGCACCCACTCGTCGAAGACCCCGATCATGAACCGTCCCCAACCCTCGGGGCTGACCGACCTGTCGGTGACCTCGCAGCCCACCGGCAGGCCGCCCTCCGACGGCAGCTCGACGATGGGGATGAACTGGATGAACCCGGAGCCGCACTCGTCGCGCAGGAAGCGGTAGACCTCGGCCGGGTGCGCCTCGTTGGCGGCGTTGACGGTGGTGAGGGCGTTCCACTCGACTTCGTACTCGCGCAGCGTGGCGAGGCCGCGCATCACCTTGTCGAAGGTGGGCTTGCCCGACTTGTCGCGCCGGTAGGCGTCGTGGAGTTCACGCGGCCCGTCGATGCTGAGGCCGACGAGAAAGCCGTTCTCTTTGAAGAAGCGCGCCCAGTCGCCGTTGATCTTGGTGCCGTTGGTCTGGATCGTGTGCGTCACCGTCATGCCGGGGCGGGCGTGCTTCTTGCCCAGCTCGACCGCCTTGCGGAAGAACTCGAGCCCCATGAGCATCGGCTCCCCGCCCTGCCAGGCGATCTCGACTTCCGGCGTGCGGTGCGACTCGATGAGCTGCCGGATGTAGCGCTCGAGCAATTCGTCGCTCATGCGTGCCCGCACGCCCGGATAGAGCTGCTCCTTCTCGAGGAAGAAGCAGTAGGCGCAGTCGAGGTTGCACACGGAGCCGGTGGGCTTGGCCAGCAGGTGGAACGACCTCGGCGTGGAGTTCGGGAGGGGGACCGCGCGGTTGGGGCTGCGATCGGCAAGGTTGTCGTTCAGCGCTGCTCCTCTCTTCCGGGATCCGGCGCGCACCGGCTTCTGAGCAGTGTAGCGGAGATGCGAGCGGGGCGGCCGCAAGGCCGCCCCGCTCGGGTCGTTCTTCACCGGCGCTGCCGCGCCGCGGGTCGAGTCAGCGGCGCCTGCGCGCGCGGCGGTTCATGCCGGCCACGGAGACCGGCGAGAGCGGCCGGCCGAAGGGATCGATGAAGATCGATACAAGCTCGCCTTTCGGAGGCAGGCTGCCCTCGAGCATGTCCACCGCGTACGTGAGCGAGTCGCCCTCGATCTGCGGGTCCTTGAGCACGACGATGGCGTCTTCCGGCGTCTCATCGCCGGTCTCGACGAACGAGATCACGGCGTTCGGCGGGTCGTCGGCGAAGCTGTTCTCGCCCTTGCTCCACTCGTCGACGAACTGCTTCGTCGTGAGGTGGCCGACCACACGCTGCGGGCGATCGGAGAAGTAGAGCGTGGCCGGCGAGAGGCCGTGGAAGGTCACCTTGTCGCCTTCGGTCGTCATCTCGCGGGCGGTCTGCGCGAACAGGGCCTCGATGTCTTCAAGCGTCTTCTCGATGTCGTCGGGCATGTCGTCTCCTCGGGTGATCGCGATCGTCGATCGGGTGGTCTCCGCCGCTGACACGGCGATCGCGGCTCGCAGCGACCTCGTGGGTCACGGAGCCGCCACCGCCTCATGGGCTTGGGTGGAGTCTACGTTACCAGATGGTCACCACTTCGGGCGCGGACCTAACATGATCGTCAACTCGGCGGCGCTGCGTCCGTCGCGGTCTGACGGCCGTCGTCCCCGGCGACGGGAGGCAGGGCGCGGTAGGCGCGCAGTGCCTCGTTCGCGTCGTCGAAGACCAGCCCTTCACCGATGAGCTCGAGCAGCCCGTCACGCTCGAGTTCGGCCTTGACGGGCTCCTGCACATCGCAGAGCAGCGAACGTGATGCCGTGCTTGCCGAGCTCCGTGACCGTCGCCCTCAAGACGGCTGATCCCGAGAAGTCCAGGTCCTCGATGTTGCCGGCGGCCAGGCAGAACCAGCGGATCGGGGTGCCCGCCTTGTCGACGAGTTCCCGCACCTCCGCGGCGAAGCGCCCGGCGTTGGCGTAGTAGAGGCTCGCGCCGAAGCGATAGACGAGCAGTCCGTCGGCGGCTTGGGAACCGTCGTCGAGAGGGCCGTTCCGCCACGTCGCGGTGTCGTCCTTGGGGACGAGCAGGCGGTCGTACGGCTTGTAGCTGTGTCGCAGGTGGGCGACGATCGAGATGACGATCGCCAGGATGATGCCCTGCTCCACGCCCACGAAGATGACGGTGAGCGCGGTGATCAGAGCGACGACGAACTCCACGGGCCGCAGGCGCAGGATCGTGCGCATGCCCTTCACGTCGACCAGTTCCACGCCGATGAGGAACACCACCCCGGCCAGGACCGCGTTGGGCATGTAGCCGAGCGGAACCGTCAGGAACAGGAGCACGATGATGACGACGAGGGCCATGGTGAGTTGTGCCAGCTGCGAGCGGCCGCCGGCATGATCCACCATGGCCGTCTTGGTGGGGCTGCCGTTGACGACGAACGTGCCGGTCAGGCCGGCGCCGAAGCTGGCGGCGCTCAGTCCGATGAGGTCGATGTTCTCGTCGAAGTCGTCGTCGAACTTGGCGGCGTAGGCACGTGACGTCGCGGCGCTCTGCGCGAGCACCACGATGAAGATCGAGACGGCGGTGCCCACTAGCTTCACGAAGTCGCCCGAGGGGATGCCCGGCCAGGTCAGGGTGGGCAGGCCGCTGGGAACGGTGCCGAGCGTCGACACGCCGTGCGCGCTCAGGTCGAAGGCATAGCTTGCGACGATCGCCCCGATGACGGCGATGAGCGCCCATGGGACTCTCTTCACGAGTCGGCCGCCAAGCGCGATGACGACGATGACCGAGATGGACACGGCGAGCGTGCTCCAACTCACCTTGCTCCAGTCCGTGAACGTGTTGACGACCTGCTGGACCGGACCCCTGCCGCTCTTGGGGATGCCGAACAGCTCGGAGAACTGGCCGCAGGCCACCTGGATGCCGACGCCGGTAAGGAAGCCGATCAACACCGTGCGCGAGAGGAAGTCGGCGAGGAAGCCGAGGCGCAGGATACGAGCCAGGAGCAGGAGCGCGCCGACGATGAGCGCGGTCATGCCGGCGAGGGCGACGTAGCCTGGCGACGCCGTCGCCGCGAGCCCGGTGAGGCCGGCGAACAGGATCGCCGCCGAGGCCGAGTCGGCGCCGACCACCAGGTGCCGTGAGGAGCCGAGGAGGGCGAACAGGACGACCGGCAGGACGATCGTGTACAGGCCGGTGATGACCGGCATGCCGGCGATCGACGTGTATCCCATCACCTCGGGGATGGCGAGGCACGCCAGCGTGATGCCGGCGATGATCTCCGTGGGGAAGCGCTTCTTCTCAAAGGGACGCAGGCCCTCGAGGAGCTGGACGGGGAAGTGCCGCCGCGCCTTCTTCTTCGGCGGCGCGGCCGCGTCCGCGCCGGCTGTGCTCATCGCCGGCCGCCCGTCTCTTCCGGCGCCCGCCGGCGCAGCGGAACGAACTGCACGGCGAGGCCGTTCTTCGCGACCTCCACGATGGCGACCGTCGGCCCGTCGTCCTCTTCGTCCGGCGACGCCGCCGTGCCGGGGTTGAGCTGCAACTGGCCGTCGACCCAGAGCGCCGTGGGGGTGTGCAGGTGGCCCCACACGACCAGATCGGGGCGGGCGCGATCGTCGCCGACGCCGATCTTGCCGGCCGCGAGGCGCTTGAGGAGCCGCTTCGGCTTGTGCGCGACCACGAAGCGGACGCCTCCGATCTCGCCGGTCATCTCGGTCGGCAGGCCGGCGGTGGGGCCGGCGGTGTCGAGATTGCCGGACACCGCCGTCACCGGCGCGACGGCCTCCAGGGCCGCGATGATGTCGGCGTCCACGATGTCGCCGGCGTGGATGATGTGCGTGACGCCGGCGAAGATCTCGAGGATCTCCGGATCGAGATAGCCGTGGTTGTCGCTGATCACCCCTATGCGCACCGGAGCGGGTGCGGATCGCGTCGCACCGTGCCCGCCCGGCGACCCGGCCGCGGCGCGCCGTCTTCTTGCCGCGCCGCTCCTGCGTTCTCGTCATCTCATCTCCCGCGTCCCGTCCTTATGCCTTCAGGAACTCTCCGAGCAACAAGAGGGTGACAACGGCCGTCGTTCACTCACTGGTGGCCCGCCGTCGGAGCCTCCTGTGCTCAAGTCGTCAGAGTCCCTCGACTGCCTCCAGTCGTCCCGACCGTATCGCCTCCAGGAAGGCCTCGTAGTCACGCTCGTTCTGGTCTGCATAGCGGGCGGCGAAGTCAGCCATGGCCAGCTCGAACTTGTCGCTCTTGCCCAGGTACGCAGCGATGGCTACCGGGTCGCCCGAGCGCGCGTGGGCGCGAGCCAGCGTCCAGCCGCACTGTCGGGCGTAGAAGTCGAGACCGAACGGCTTGAGCGCCTCCACATCGGCTGAGACTTTCATGTCGCGCAGCTGGCGCCAGTACAGGAAGCGGCCTTCATCGACACCTTTCGTCCACCCCAGGAAGATGTCGCTCGCCGCCTGCATCATGCGCTGCCCGTGCACGACGCGCGATCCGGGCTGGTGACGGCTTCTCGGCAGGTGGTCTTCGAGGACCGACGTCGTGGCCTCCTTGACCTGGAGGAACAGAGGATCCTGCGCGTCCCGGCCCTGGAGCAGGACGATGAAGGCGCGCGTGCCCACGCTGCCCACACCCACGACCTTGCGCGCCATGTCGACCACCTCGAAGCGCTCGAGCAGGTGGCGACGGTCGGACTGCAACGTGGCCCGGTACGCCCGGAACTCCTGATGGACCGCGTCCCAGAGCTGGTCCGCCGACACACCGTAGGCGGTGTGGAGTTCTCGCGCAGGGATGACGATGGGGGGCTGGCTGACGATGCGGTACGCGCCATCGACCATCTCCCCGAGTCTGGACAGCGCTTGCAGGCTGTCGCGGGTGCGCGCCTTGGCGGCGCCCTTCTCGATCGTCTTGACGCCCCGCTGTTCGTCTCGCGCCTGCTTCTTCGCAGCCGCCGGTGCTTTCGCCTTGGCGCTCTTCTTCGTGGCCTTCGCCTTCGGCGCCGACGGGGGCTGCGGCGCCAGAGCGCGCATGGCCGCCAGTAGTTCCGCTTCGGTGAGCCGGGAGTAGTAGATGTCCATGACGCCCATGCGCGCGAAGTCGGCCATCGCCAGCCGGTAGGCGCTCACCACGGCAAGCGTCGTGGCCTTGGCGTCGGCCTTGCTGAAGCCGTTGTTACGCGCCGCGATGGCGAAGCTGGCCACGAGACGCGCGACGTCGTACTCGAACGGCCCCGGCAACGTCTCGTCGAAGTCGTTGAGGTCGAACAGCAGCTCCCGCTCCGGCGAGGCGAAGGCGCCGAAGTTGGAGAGATGCGCGTCGCCGCAGAGCTGGACGGTCAGGCCGGCCCTGGGGGTCGCCTTGAGGTCGGCGGCCATGATCCGGGCCGCCCCGCGATAGAAGGTGAACGGCGACACCATCATGCGTCCGTGGCGAACGGGGACGAGGTCCGCTTCGCGTCGCGCGTTCTGTTCTTCGAGCAGGGCGACGGGATCGGGCCGGTCGGCGGCCGGCTTCCACATGGCGTGGGCCGCCGGGGAGACCTCCTTGCGCGCCTGTTTGCCCTGGGCAACGCGCTGTTCGACGCTGGGGTGCGCCATCTTCGTCGGCTCGGCCATGGCCTGCCTGCCTTTCCGTCCTGCTGGTGTGTGGTCGCGGGCGCTTCCCGTGCGCGACTCCTACCCTGCGACGCCGGCCGCCACCGCATGGTGCGCGGCGTGCTGGTGCAGTTCCTGCTCATCTCCGTGCACGTGCGGCTTGAGGTCGAAGACGACCTCCTTGATGGTGCCCGAGAAGGCGTAGGGCGCTTTGTGCTCGTAGGCGAGGTCGACGACGAGGCCGTTGTCGCGCCCGATGTCCATGCCCGAGTAGGAGGTGAAGGCGATCGGCACCGTATGCTCGAGCCGGCCCTCGCCGACCTGCTTGTCGTTCGTCCACAGCGTCACCTTGCCGCCCGCGCCGGGCTTCGGTGCGTCGGACTCGAACAGCAGCTTGATCGAGACGTCCCCGGTGGGCAGCGGCTCACTTGCCACCTGCTTGAACGCGTCCACACCCAGGAACGAGTAGGTGTGGGTCAGCAGCCCCTGCTCGTCCACCCAGAGCGCGTAGCCGCCGATGAAGTCGGCGTTGGCGACGATGACGCCCTCGGCGCCGTCCTCCGGGACATGGAGCTGCGCTTCGATGGCGTACGAGCGCCCCTGGATGCGCGGCGTCATGCCGCGCTGGACGTTCTGCACGTCACCGGCGAAGCGCAGCCGCGTGATCGTCGGGAGAGGCGGCAGGATGCCGTAGATCACCGACATGCCGCCCATGAGCGGGAGCACCCGGTTCCGCTCGGCCTCCTGCCACCAGAGCTCCTGGAGTTCCTTGACCTTCTCGGGATGCTGGTCCGCCACGTCGTGCGCCTGCGAGAAGTCGTCCGGCAGATAGAACAGCTCCCAGCCGACGTCCCTGTCGGGGTCCCAGTCGGCGTCGGGGCCGAACTGGGCGAGCGTCGCCGGCGAGACGTCCCAAGGGAGCCGCGTCGGGTTCGAGGCCGCCCACCAGCCGTCCTTGTACATCGCGCGGCTGCCGAACATCTCGAAGTACTGCTGCGTATGCCGTTCGGGGGCCTGTGCGTCGTCCAGCGTGAAGAGGAAGCTCGTGCCGTCCATCGGCTCCTGCTCGATGCCGTCGACCAGCTTCGGTTCCGGGATGCCTGCGGCCTCGAGGATGGTCGGGCCCACGTCGATCACGTGGGTGAACTGGGAGCGGACCTTCGCGTCCGGCTTGAACCGGCTCGGCCAGGCGACGACCATCGGGTCGCGGGTGCCGCCCAGATAGGCCGCCACCTGCTTGCCCCAGCGGAACGGCGTGTTGCAGGCGTGTGCCCAGGCGCAGGCGATGTGCGGCGCCGTGTGCGGTCCACCCAGGGCCTCGGCGCCACCGTACTTCTCGATGAGCTCGGTCTGCTGGTCGGCGTCGAGCACGAGGCCGTTGAGGAAGGTCAGCTCGTTGAACGAGCCGGTGGTCGTCCCCTCCATGCTCGCGCCGTTGTCGCCCCAGATGTAGAAGATGAGGGTGTTGTCGAGGTCGCCCATCTCCTCGATCGAGTCGAGCAGCCGGCCGACGTTCCAGTCGGCGTTCTCCTGGTAGCCGGCGTAGACCTCCATCTGGCGGATGTAGAGCGTCTTCTGCGTGTCGGTGAGTGAGTCCCATGCCGGCAGGCCCTCGGGCCGCTCGGTGAGCTCGGTGTCCTGCGGGACGATGCCCAGCTCCTTCTGGCGCGCCAGGGTCCTCTCGCGCAGCTTGTCCCAGCCGTCGTCGAACTGGCCTTTGTACTTGTCGGCCCACGAGGTGGCCACGTGATGCGGGGCGTGGGCGCAGCCGGTGGAGTAGTACATCATCCAGGGCTTCACGGCGTCCTGAGCGCGCACGGCGTGCAGCCACTCGACGGCCTTGTCGGTGATGTCGTCGGGGAAGTAGTAGAGCTTGCCGTCCTCGCCCTCGGGCACGCCGATGGTAGAGTTGTCCTGCGTGATGATGGGGTCGTACTGGCCGGCGGCGCCGCTGAGGAAGCCCCACCAGTGGTCGAAGCCCCACGACATGGGCCAGTGGTCGAAGGGACCGGCGGCGCCCTGGACGTTGTCCGGCGTGAGGTGCCACTTGCCGAAGCCGCCGGTGACGTAGCCGTTCTCCTTGAGGATTCTTGGGAACCCGGCGCAGCTGCGCGGCTTCGCCGCCGTGTAACCGGGGAAGGGGCCTGGGTACTCGGCGATCGAGCCGAAGCCTACGCGGTGCTGGTTGCGACCGGTGAGCAGCGCGGCGCGCGTCGGCGAGCAGACGGCGGTGACATGGAAGCTGTCGTAGGTCGCGCCCATCTGTTGCACGCGCGTGAACGCCGGCGTGCTGACCGGGCCGCCGAAGGTGTCGATGGCGCCGAAGCCGGCGTCGTCGATGAGCACGACGAGAACGTTCGGCGCACCTTCGGGCGCCTTGGCCCCGGGGATCATCGACCAGTCGGCCACCGAGTCGCGCAGGGTGCGCCCGGCGCTGCCGCCGAAGGGCTTGTCGGGGATCGGCAGCACCGTGCGGTCGGGGACGAACTTCAGCGCGGCCTCCGCCAGGGCGTCTTTGAGGCCGCGCACGCCCTTCTTGTCCATGCGGGCGACGGACTTGGCCGGGGTGCCCGCCAGGGCCCGCTCCGCGGCGAGGCGGTCGTCGTCGTCCACCATGGCGACGATGGCGGCCGTGCCCGGCGCGAGCTTGTCCCCGAGTCCGGTCTCCATGCCGCTGTCGACCCGGTGCTTCATGAACTTGCCGATGACGCCGCCGGCGGCGGCGCCGACGGCGACCGAGGCCAGCAGCGGCGGCGCGAACAGGCCCACCACGAGGCCGACGCCGCCGCCCCAGCCGAGGCCCTTGCGCCCGAGGTGGTCGCCTGTCTGGGCGATCTTGACCTGGCCGTCGGCGTCGTGCTCGACGAGGATCACTCCCTCGCTCCTCACCTTCTTGTCCTTGATCAGCGCCACAAGCCCGTCGAAGTCCTTGTGTGCCGCTTCCACTGACGGATAGCCGGCCATGATCACATCGAACGCGTCGCTCATCGGTCCCTCCTGGACTCTCGGGGCGGGTCAAGCCTGAGTACCGCCGGACAAACATCCTGGCAGTGAGGAAGCCCCGGCTTGGCCTGGGTCGTCTCAGGCTAAGTTACCATAGGGTCACGGCGCAGAACGCGATAGTGTCTGCGGGCGCCGACTTCATGCGAGCATCTTCCGACGAGGGCGAGAAGAGAACATGGACCAAGGCAAGCGCGCACGCCGGGGCAGCAGGGAGCAGACCACGACGGCCATCCTGGGCGCGGCCGAGAAGCTCTTCTCCGAGCGCGGATTCACCGCCGTCACCGTACGCGACATCGCCGCCGAGGCCGGCGTGAGCCACGCGCTCGTGCATCGCTACCTGGGCAGCAAGGCCGACGTGTACCGCGCCGTGCTCGTGCGCAACGAGGACGCGCTCCGCTCCGCCGCCTCCGACGAGGAGGACCTCCTGGCGGCGGCGAGCCTGATGCTGCGCGAGGGCTTCACGCACCAGCGCCGCTACGTGCGGCTCATCGCGCACTCGGCACTGCACGGCCTCTCCTACGACCGGACCGCCGGCAGATTCGCCGCCACGGAACGGCTCGTGGAGCTTGCCGAGGCCGCGGCCGCCGCGGAGGGAACGGCGCCTGCCGACGAGGCGGGTTCGGACCTCGTGGGGGTGGATCCGAAGTTCGCCGTCGCCAGCGTGGTCGCGCTGTTCATCGGCTGGATAGCCGCGGAAGACTGGATCCTTCGCGCGAGCGACCTCGCCGACGTGAGCGACGAGGAGATCGTCGACTCACTCGAGCAGGTCATCCTCGGTATGCTCAAGGACAACATCCCCGGCGTCGGAGGCGCTCCGGGCGAGTGAGCGCGCGCTTGGAGACGGGCGCTGCGGCAGGTGAGTCATCCGCGCGCACGGGGTAGGCTGGGGGCCGACGGGAGCCGCCCCTTCCCAGAAGAGAACGGACGGCGACAGCTCGGAAACGTGTGAGGGAGCTTATGAGTGAACTGATGGTCCTGGGCTTCGAGAACGAGGCGGCCGCCGAGGAATTCGGCGTCACGCTGGCCCAGATGCAGAAGGACATGATCGTGCAACTGCAGGATGCCTCCATGGTCGTTCGCGACCCTGACGGCAAGCCGCACGTCAAGCACGGCAACAAGCTGGTCGGCGCCGGCGCCCTCGGGGGCGCGTTCTGGGGCATGCTCTTCGGCCTGCTCTTCTTCGTGCCCTTCCTCGGGCTCGCCATCGGCGCCGGGATGGGCGCCCTGTTCGGCAAGCTCGGCAAGACCGGCATCGACAAGCAGGTGCTCGAGCAGATGGGCGACGCGGTACCGCCGGGCAAGGCCGGCTGGTTCCTGCTCATCGGGCAGATGACCGAGGACAAGTTCCTCGCCACCGTGCAGGGCACGAAGGCCACGCTGGTGCGCTCCAACCTGTCGCACGAGCAGGAAGAGGAGCTCAAGAACGCCTTCGGCACCGAGAAGCACACCAAGGACTGAAGTCCGGCGAGAGTGAGCACGACGCGCGAGGGGCGGCCCGCAGGGCCGCTCCTCGCGCGCTTTGCTTCCATCAGAACGCATCGGCAGAGTGAGAGGGGGCTGAGGTGGCACAGGTCGGGGCGCCGGTGTACGGCGCGACCCCGCGGTGGTCTCCAGGGAGACCGAAGATCCGCGCGCGCCGCTTGCTGCTGCAGTGGGTGACCAGCGCGCTGGCGCTGTACATCGCGGCGGTCCTGGTCCCCGGCGTGAAGATCGAGGGACTCCTGGGAGCGTTCGTCGCCGCGGCGCTCATCGCCGTCCTCAACGCCGCAGTGCCCCCGCTGATCGCTGCGCTGCGGCTGCCGTACATGCTCGCCGTCGGGTTCCTGCTCGTCCTCCTGCTCGACGCGTGGATGGTCAAGGCCGCCGCCGATCTCTCGGACCACACCTTCAAGGTCGACAACCTCCTGACGGCGCTGTTCGTGGCCCTGGTCGCGGCCGCGGTGACGGTCGTGCTCGAGGTGCTCCTCGGCACCAACGACGAAGACGTCTACTCGCTGCGCGTCACGCAGCGCATCGCGCGCCGCTCGCGCCGCCGGGTCATGACCGAGGTGCCCGGCGTCATCTACCTCGAGATCGACGGGCTCGCCCGGCCGGTGCTGCAGCGCGCCATCCGCGACGGGCACGCGCCGGAGATGGCGCGCTGGCTCGCGTCCGGATCGCATCGGCTGTCGGAGTGGGAGACCGACCTCTCGTCGCAGACCGGCGCCTCCCAGTCGGGTCTCCTGCTGGGCTCCAACGACGACATCCCCGCCTTCCGCTGGGTGGAGAAGGAGTCGGGCCGCATCATGACCTGCTCCGCTCCGGCCGACTGCGCCCTCATCGAGGAGCGGCACTCCACCGGCCGCGGGCTGCTGGCGGACGGGGGAGCCAGCCGCAGCAACCTGCTGTCCGGGGACGCCGCACAGGTGATCCTCACCGTCAGCCGCATGGAGGCCGAGAAGAAGGCCAACCCCGGCTACCGTGCCTACTTCGCGGACGGCTACAACGTCACGCGCACCTTCGTGCTCTTCTTCTACGAGGTCATTCTGGAGATCGCCGGCGCGGCGCGGCAGCGCCGACGCGACGTGAAGCCGCGCGGTCATCGCTCGCTCAGTTATGCGTTCATGCGCTCCGGCCTCTCCGTGGTCGTGCGCGACTTCACCGTGCACAGCATCATCAGCGACATGATGATGGGCGTACCGGCCGTCTACGCGTGCTTCGCCGGGTACGACGAGGTCGCGCACCACTCGGGCCTCGAGCGCGCGGACACCATGGAGGTGCTGCGCAAGCTCGACCAACAGTTTGGGCGCATCGCGAGCGCCCGCCAGTTCGCCGCGCGCCCCTACGAGATCGTCGTGCTCTCCGACCACGGTCAGACGCAGGGCGCGACGTTCAAGCAACGCAACGGCCACGGACTGGACGAACTGGTGGAGCGGAACCTGCGCGCGTCCGGCGTCGAGAGCTCACTCGGCGGTGACGAGAACGACTCCGCCGTCGCCAAAGCCGTGCGCGAAGCCACCGGGCGTAAGCAGAAGGACGAGGACAAGCACCAGGTCGGCGATCGCAGGGTGATCGTCATGGGCTCGGGCAACCTCGGGCTCATCTACCTGATGGACGAGCCGCGGCGCATGACGATGGAGGAGATCGACCAGCGGCACCCCGACCTGCTCGGGGCGCTGCGCGCCCATCCGCACGTCGGCTGGCTGCTCGTCCGCTCGGCCGAGCACGGCGCCGTGGCGCTGGGCGCCCGCGGCGCCAACTACCTGAGCGAGGGCCGCGTGGAGGGCGAGGACCCGCTGGCGCCGTTCTCGCCCACGGCCGCGGCGCATCTGCTGCGCACCGACGGCTTCGCCCACGTCGCCGACATCATGGTCAACAGCTTCTACGACGAGCAGCTCGACGAGGGCTGCGCGTTCGAGGAGCTGATCTCGTTCCACGGCGGCATGGGCGGGCCGCAGACGCGGCCGTTCCTGCTGCATCCCGTCGGGCCTGGCCGTCCCCGACGGTCCGATCGTCGGCGCCGAGGCGGCGCACCGGGTGCTGGCCGGGTGGCGCCGCGAGCTGCAGGGCCGGGCGGCGCCTCCGGACGAGCCGGCCGCGGCGCGCGAGGCTGGACCGGCCGGCTCGAAGTCGGCCGAGGCCAGGAGCTGACCGTGCGCCTGCGGCCGCGACGCCTCAACGCCGCCGTCGCGGCCCTCTTCATGATCGGTTCCGCCGGCTTCGCCTTCGGGTCGACGCCGGCCTACGCGTCGGCGGTGGGGCCGTCGGCCGACGCCGTCACGTTCTTCGTCTCCTCGATCTTCTTCACCGCTGCCTCATTCTGGCAGCTGGTGCAGAGTCAGACCCCGGCGGCTGCGGCGACCGGCACGGACCGGGACGAGGAGAAGCAGCGCGTGCGCTTCCTGGCCTGGCTCCCCCGCGACAGAGCGTGGCTGGCCGCGGCCAGCCAGTTCCCGGGCACGCTGTTCTTCAACGGCACGACGTTCTGGGCCATCACCATCGCCGTATCGAACAGCCAGTACGACGACGTGGTCTGGCGCCCGGACTTCTACGGCTCCATCCTCTTTCTCGTCTCGAGCACGTTCGCCCTCCTTGCCCTCGGGCGGCTGCTCACGTGGCGACCGCGTGCGGCCTCCTGGTGGATCGCGTGGCTCAACATGATCGGCTCCATCTTCTTCATGGCTTCGGCCTTCGGGGCATACGTGATTCCGCGGACCGGCTATGCCGTCGACCTCACGCTGGCCGACAGGGGGACCTTCGCGGGCGCCGTGTGCTTCTTCGTCGGCGCCCTCCTCGTCTTCCCGGCCTGGCGGCAGGCCGGGAAGGCCGCCGCCTCCGCCGACGCCTCATCCGGAGAGCCCGCGGCGCGGACTCTCTCGGCCGGCTGACGCCGGCGGCCGGCGGGTCGCGAGGGGCGACGGCGTCACTCGTCGGTGAGCGCAATCGCGCCCACCGGGCACTCATCGGCCGCGTCCTCGCAGCACCCGGCCTCGACGCACTTGTCCGGCGCGATCACGTGAGACACGCCGTCATCCCCGAGCTCGAACACTGCCGGGCAGACTTCTTCGCACCTGCCGCATCCAATGCACAGTCCTTCGTCCACCACGGGTCGGGTCATGGCTGCCTCATCTGGTCGGTTGCCGAGTCAGTCAGGGTGTTCCCCACCGATGCCTCGTGCGCACCAGCTGCTGTCGCGGCCGGGCCTTTGCGGTGCAGGCGCGGCGTGAACCCCGGCGCCGGCGTTCGCGTCCCCGACTCAGGCGCCTCGCGCGTCACCCTCTTTGAGAGTCACAGACGTCGCCCAGCAGGCTCTCAGCAGATTCCCAGATTTCGGCGGTACAACCAGAAGCGATGCGAGGCCCGACCCCCGACCGGGCCGGCCTCATGATTCTCCAGCCACCCGTGAGCTCCGTCCGGTCCGACGGGCACAGGCAAGAAAGGCAGCGAAGCATGAACAAGTTCCTCGCCACCATGGTAGCCGGCTTCCTCGGCGCGGCCCTTCTGCTGGGCGTCGCCTACGCGACCGGTATCGTCGGCGGCACGTCCACGACCAAGACGGTCGTCCAGGGCCAGCCGGCCTCCTTCACGACGTCCGGCTTGTCCGCCCAGCAGGTCTACGAACAGAACATCGCCGGCGTCGTCGAGATCAAGTCGACGTTCCCCGGCGCCACCGACATCTGGGGCCAGTCCACCGGCCAACAGCAGGGCATCGGCACCGGCTTCGTCGTCTCCACGGACGGTCAGATCCTCACCAACGCGCACGTGGTGAGCGAGAGCGGCGTGCCCGCCAGCTCCGTCACCGTCGTGTTCAAGAGCAGCAACGGCTCCCAGGGCACCGAGATCCCGGCCACCATCGTCGGCAGCGACGAGTCCACCGACGTCGCGCTGCTCAAGATCGACCCGAGCCAGGCGCCGACGCTGACGCCGGTCAAGCTCGGCGACTCGTCCAAGGTGGCCGTCGGTGAAGAGGTCGTCGCGATCGGCAACCCACTCGGCCTCGACTTCTCGCTCTCGAGCGGCGTCATCTCCGCGACCAACCGCCAGCTGCAGTCCCCCAACGGCGCCACCATCACCGGCGGCATCCAGACCGACGCCGCCATCAACCCCGGCAACTCCGGCGGCCCGCTGTTCGACGCCAACGGTGAAGTCATCGGCATCAACGAGCAGATCGACTCGCAGTCCGGCGGCAACGAGGGTATCGGCTTCGCCGTCCCGATCAACACGGCCAAGAGCGTGATGGAGCAGATGCAGAACGGCTCGTTCCAGCCGCAGCAGCAGCAACAGCAGAGCCAGGATCCTTACTACTACTACCAGTTCTGACGGTCCATCCGGTTCCGCAGGGGCCGGGGCGGCGACGCCGCCCCGGCCCCTCGTCGTTTCATCGCTCGTCTGCCGGCGGCCACATCCGGAGCCGGCGGCGAGCCGTGCCGTTGTTCCCCAGGTGGAAGACGGACACGGCCACCGGGTGGACGTCGAACGGTCGGAACGGCTCGGTCTCGATCGTCTCGAGATCAGCGAGCCGCCCCATCCCGATCGAGAGGTGGGCCTCGTAGCTCGAGCAGCAGTGGTCGGGCACGAAGCGCTCGACGTAGTCGATCGTCGTCGCATTGATGCCGGGTTCGCCTGGATAGGTCACGAAAGCGGCGGCCGTCCCTCGCGGCACTGTGAACGGCGCGAGGGCGGTGATGAGCGCGGTCTGCAGCTCGAGCAGCCGCGGGTCCCGGCCCAGCATCAGACTGGCGATCCCGATGCCGGGCGGGTCCCACTCGGCATGGGAGATGGCGGCGGCGTGGAGGCGGAGCGAGGCGAGATCCGTGCCCGCGACGGTACTGTCGACGGCGTCCAGGACCCGCCCGATCTCCGCCGAGCGCACGTACTGCTGCAGCAGTGTCATGTGAGGGGCGTGCGTGGCATCGAACGCGAAGCCCTCCGGCATCATTCGCCGCAGTTGCGCGTTGAGGTCGCGGGCCAGCGCCCGCGTCGAGTCGTCCGGTTCGAGCAGGACGTTGATGGCCGTGACGGTGCTCGAGAACGTGGCTCCCATGGACATCATGTACCCGCCTCGCAGTGCGGATGAAGAGTAGGCAAGGGCGAGAGCGGCTCGGACCCCGGCACCAGTGGGGGCGCCCTGACGGGCGCCCCACTGGTGCACTGCCTCAGCCGATCACCGCGCCGGGATGCCTCGGGCGCTCACTCGCGCGCCAGCATCGCCTGCGCCTGGCGCTCCAGGTCGAGGTAGGGCTCGCCGCTCACGTCGACAGCGACGCGCTTGATCGTGCCGCCTATGAAGGCGTGCGGCGACGCGCCGGGGTAGTCGTCCGTCACGGCTTCGCCGCTGTCGCGGCCGACGCACAGCCCCTCGCCGGCGAGGGAGAAGTAGCCTGGCTGGGTCTTGATGCGGCCTTCGCCGACCTTCTTGTCGTTGTAGAAGAGCGACAGGATGCCTGTGGCCACGCCGGGCGGGTCCTCACCGTCCTTGTCGAACGCGGCTGCCAGGATGATGTCCTCGCCGGTCGGCAGGTCCACGGTCGCGTCGACCTTCTGCTCGAACATGCCGGCGAAGCTGTTCACGTAGTGCAGGCGGTTGTCCTTGACGTAAAGGGCGTGCCCGCCGAAGCGCGCCCCGTGCGCGAACAGCACGCCCTCCGCACCGGCGGCGGGGATGTCGACCAGCGCCCCGATGCCGAAGGAGCGATTGCGGATGTTGACCGCCTGCTGCTCCGGAACATCGGCGGTGCCGGGGAAGTAGACATAACGGTCGCGCGGCGGCGCAAGCACGGGCCGCGGCGTGAGGATGATCTCGAGCGGTGAGCGGTCGTCGAGCGGGAACGCGCCGTTTCGGCCGGCCTCCGCGAACCACAAGCTCTCGAGCTCCCTGAGCTTGGCCGGGCTCTCTTTGGCGAGATCATGCAGCTCCGAGCGGTCGACGTCGGTGTGGTAGAGCTCCCACTCATCGTCGTTGAAGTGGCTCCACCCGGCGATGGTCGGGTGAGTGGTCACGGCTTTCCAGCCCTCGTGCCAGATGCCGCGGGAACCGAGCATCGAGTAGAACTGGGTCTTGCGGGTTCCGTCGGCCTCGGCGTCGTCGAAGGCGTAGCGCATGCTCACGCCGTCGAACGGGCTCTGCACGTGGCCCTTGATGGTCGCCGGGCCCTCGACGCCGAGGCAGTCGAGCACCGTCGGGACGATGTCGATGGCGTGGTGGTACTGGGTCCGCAGCTCGCCCTTGGCCGCCATGCCGGCCGGCCAGGAGATGATGCACGGGTCGGCCGTGCCGCCGTTGAACTCGTAGCGCTTCCACATCTTGAACGGCGTGTTGAAGGCCATGGCCCAGCCGTTGGTGTAGTGGTTGTACGTCTTGGGCCCGCCGAGTTCGTCGAGCATCTTGAGATTGGTGTCGAGGTCGTCGGGGATCCCGTTGAAGAACAGGTTCTCGTTGACCGATCCGTCCGGGCCGCCCTCGCCGCTGGCGCCGTTGTCCGACACCAGGATCACGAGCGTGTTGTCCCGCATGCCCGCCCACTCGAGGTAGTCGAGCAGCTTCCCGATGTAGAAGTCCGTGTGCGCCAGGAATCCGGCGTAGACCTCGGCCATGCGCGAGAAGAGCCGCTTCTCCTTGTCGGAGAGCGTGTTCCAGGGCTTGGTCACGTCGAGTGGCGGGAACGGCTTGTCCTCGGGTCCCTTGCGGGTCTCGGTGGTGCCGATGGGGTTGAGCGGCGGCAACTCGGTCTCGGGCGGGACCAGCCCCATCTCCTTCTGGCGGGCGAGGGTCTGCTCGCGCATCGCCTCGTAGCCCATGTCGAACTGGCCCTTGAACTTGTCGATCCACTCCCTGGGCGCATGGTGCGGCGCATGGCAGGCGCCGGGCGCGTAGTAGAGGAAGAAGGGTTTGTCCGGGGCGATCGCCTTGGCGTCCTTTATGAACTCGAGCGCCTTCTCGGTGAGGTCCTCCGTGAGGTGGTAGCCCTCCTCCGGGGTCTTGGGCGGGTCGACCGGATGGTTGTCGTAGACCAGGTCGGGATACCACTGGTTGCTCTCGGCGCCGAGGAACCCGTACCAGCGCTCGAAGCCGCGGCCGGACGGCCAGTTGCGCCGCGGCGCGGCCAGGTTCATCTCGTCGGTGGGGCAGAGGTGCCACTTGCCGACCATGTACGTGTTCCAGCCCCGTTCGCCGAGGATCTCGGGCAGCATGCCGTTCTCCGGCGGGATGGTGCCGCTGGCATTGGGGAAGCCGATGGCCGCCTCGGTGATGCACGCCATCGAGTTGCGCGTGTGGTTGCGGCCGGTGAGCAGACACGAGCGCGTCGGCGAGCAGAGCGCCGTCGTGTGCCACTGCGTGTAGCGCACGCCCTCGGCTGCGATCTTGTCGATGTTGGGCGTCGGGACTGGGCCGCCGTAGCACGACATCGCCGAGAAGCCGACATCGTCGAGCACGATGTAGACGACGTTGGGCGCCCCGTCCGGAGCCTTCGGCGGCTCGAACGGCGCCCAGTCCGGCTTCGAATCACGGATGTCGATGTTGAT
>CAVXJO010000001.1:0-398607 GCA_963762125.1 uncultured Thermoleophilia bacterium | reverse complement strand
AGGCGGCGCGCGATGACGTCCGGCACGCCGGCCTCGGCCAGACTGCCCATCCGCTCGGCCTGCACGGCCTTTTCCAGATCGTGTGCGAGGAAGGCGAGCCACGAGGTCCGGGCCAGCCAGCGTTGCCGAAATGTTGGCGCTGGTGTCTTCTGCGACATGTACGTCTCCTTTTGCTCCTTGGCTAGATGCGCGGCTTCCCGGGCTCATCTCGATGCTGCTTCTGGCGCCTCACGCCCAGGTTCTGCACGACCAGCGAGACGACCGTGATGAGGTAGAGCTGGCCGAAGACGGCCTCGGTCATGGCCAGCATCCTACCGACGTCGAGTGCCGATGAGTAATCGCCATAGCCGACCGTCGTCATGGTGACGAAGCTGAAGTAGATGTAGTCCATGGCCGAGGGGTGGCTGGTCTGCACGAACAACGGCTGCCCGGCGATGATGGCCGTCAGGGAGAACAGCGTCGCAAAGAGCTGTGCGATGAGCAGGTAGACGCACACGGCGCCAAGGAAGGTCTCCGCCGAAAGCGCCATCCTGCGGGTCAGGTGCCGGATGATGGCGACCGGGGCGACGACCACCAGGACGGCCGCGATCGCCCCAGTGACGGCGTGCGCGACGGTGTCCTCCCCGACTTCATCTGAGGTAGTGCCAGCTGACCTGAGACAGGTTTCACTGATGGGGCTGCTGCCCTTCTGACAATGGCGATGCCGGAAGTCCTGATGAGAACGAAAGGAACGGAGTGCCGATGAACGACGAAGTCATGGAGGAGTTGGGACCGATCGGCTACGTGGTGATCGAGTTCCCGGCCGGCTTCGCCGCACGCTCGAACGCGCGCTGCGGCAACGGGCGTCGTCCCCAGCGCCCGGCGACGATCTCCTCGCTCCGCTCCAGGTCCTCATCGAACTGAGCGTCGAGCGCGGTCGGCAGCTCAGGGTCGAAGGTGACCAGGTTGATCTCTTCGTCGGCGAGATCGTCTGCCGCAGAGCGCGAATCGAGCACGCTGACTACGGCGCCGTGTTGGACTCGTCGGTGCCCTGGACGCCGCCTCGCCCACCGGGCTGCGCCGCCCGCCAGACGACACGTGCGGTCGCGTCCCGTGCCGGACCAGGCTTGCGCTCGTACATGAACTCATCGGCCTGGCGCAGCAACTCGTCGAGCGACAGCGCCTGCGGAGCGCGGGAGTAGGCTCACACCAAGCGTCAAGGCGAGGTCGAAGCCGAGACCCGAGTCCGCCAGCAGCCGGGCGATCTGCTGCTCGAGTCGCGCTGACAGCGCGTCGACGTCATAGTCCTCACCGCCCCCCAGGTCGGCGACGATGGCGAACTCGTCACCGCCGATGCGGGCCACGATGTCAGTCTCGCGAAAGGTAGCCGTGAGCGCCCGGGCGGCAACGACGAGGGCGCGATCGCCGGCGTCGTGCCCGTGGGCATCGTTGACCGCTTTGAAGTCGTCGATGTCGGCGAAGACCAGCGCCTGCGGCGCCCCCGAACGCCGACTCTCCATGAGGCGCCGTTCGGCCAGAAGCGCGAAGCCGCGCCGGTTGTGCAGCCCCGTGAGGTCGTCACGCAGCGCGGCGGCGCGCAGTTCGCCCTCGGCCACGCGCTGCTGGGTCACATCGCTGGCGGCGACGATGACGGACTGGAGTCCACCCTCGGAGCCGCGCACGGCCTTCAGCGACCCGTTGACCAGGAGGCGCTCGCCGCCGCTCTTTCGCCAGTGGTTCTCGAAAGCGACCGTCGCGACGCCCGCTCGCAGGCTCCGGATACCGTCCCTGAACGTCTCCCGCGCCTCGGAGATCGGCAGTGCGTCGAGGAAGTCCCTGCCCCGCAGGTCTCCACCACAGTAGCCTGTGGCCACTTCGAAGGCGTGGTTCACTCGCAGGATGCGGCCCTGATCGTCGAGGATGACGAAGAGCACGTCGGCGGCCTCGAGCGCCGCCGCGAGGAGGTCGCGCTCTCCCTCGATCGTCTTCCTCGTCTGGGCGGGACTTCTCATGGTCTCCTCAGGCGACGGCGGGATCTCAGGCTCGTGCAGCAGGCGCCATACCGTCACGCCCTCGAATCTTAGCCGCGCCCGGCCGTACTCGTACAGGGCCACCCTGCGATTGGGGGCACCACTTCTTCCCCCAGAGGCACCTGCCGGAATCGTCCACGCCTGAGCTGCCGCGCGACGTGGACCCGCTGGGCCGGCGCGCCTCCCCGCCCCTTACTCGCCGGCATCCGGCCTGCGCTGGGTGACGCGGAAGAGCCGCCGCGGCAGGTCGCCCTCCTCGAACTCGGCGACCTCGAGCAGGGTGAAGCCCTGGGCCAGCCTGTCCACCAGCTCGCGGCTGAAGAAGTGCACGACGAAGCCGTTGGACTCGTACAGGTCGTCGCCGTGCGCGAGACCCTTGCCGTAGTCGGGATCGGCGGTCGTCCGCGCCGTGTACATGTGGAGCCCGCCAGGTCGCAGCACGCGGCGCACCTCGCCGCTGATCCGCTCGAGCTGCGGCGTCGTAAGCGCCATGCAGAAGAGCATGTGCGAATAACACGCGTCGAAGCTCTCATCGGCGAAGGGCAGCGGCTCGCAGCAGTCGTGCACCATCGCCGCCAGGGAGCCGGCGAGCGACGCATCCCCCGCCTTGGCGCTGATGGCGGCGGCGCCGGCCTCGGCGAAGTCGAGCGCCTGCACGTGCATGCCCAGCCGGGCGAAGTGGACGCTGTCGCGTCCCTGCCCGGCCCCCAGTTCGAGCACGTCCCGCACACCGTGCTCGGCGAACAGCTGCGCGGCCCACTCGGCGGGCGCGCTGGGCTCCAGGCCGTAGCGGTCGGCGCGCTCGGCCAGCACACCGCGCCAGCGCCGCCGCTGGCCGGCGCGAAGGCCTTCGGCCGCACGCAGCGCAGCGAGCAGGAGCGCGTCAGAAGGTGCGCCGCCGGATCCACCGGGGCCGAAATAGGTGCGTCAGCCGAGACCGTAGTCGGCCGGCGTCCCGGCCGGCGGGGGCTCGATGTCGCTGCCCTGGACCAGGACGGTGGGCGAACCCCGAAAGCGCCTCGCCTCGGCGCCTGCGGGATCGTCGAGGACCGTCTCGGTGACGGCCACCTCGATGCCCTCGCCGCGCGCGAGCGCGTCGATGCGCCCACGCAACGCGCGGCCGTGCGGGCAAGTCGGGGTGAAGACGATCTCGATGTCGAGCGGTGTCATGTACTCCTTGCCTTGCCCTGCTTCTTCTTCCAGTAGTCGAACTCGGCCTCGTAGCGCGCGCCGCTGAGGTCGGCGACGCTGATGGTGAGGTACGCCTGCGCATCGGCGATGGCCTGGTTGTAGACGCTCGGCGCCACCTCCCTGACGCAGAAGTCGAGGACCCTCTGGGCCTTGAGCTCGCCGATCGGCTCGTCCATCTCCTCCTCGAAGAAACGCCTGATGGACGCCACGAGGCGTTTCTGAGTCTCGTCGGCCAGTTTGAGCGTCATTCCCATCCCTCCTGTCGGCGCCGTCAGTCTACAGCCGGCGCCGGACGAGGGCGGGACGAGTGCTAGCATCGTGCCCGGCAACCGAGCGGGAGGAGCAGGGTCATGAGCGCAGCGCCGGTCAACTGGGACGACGTGCCGGTCAGGCAGGTCACCGTCGGGCCGATCGAGGGCGCCTGGCGCGACCTCGGCACTGCGGCCGGCACGCGGATGCTTGGGCTGCGGCGCGCGCAGATCGCGCCGGGCAAGCGCTCGACGCCGGCGCACACGCACAGCGGCGAGGAGGAAGTGTTCTACGTCCTCGCCGGCTCCGGGCTCAGCTGGCAGGGCGGCGCGACCTACGAGGTCGCCGCCGGCGACTGCCTCGTGCACCTCATCGAGGGGCCGGCCCACACGCTGATCGCCGGCCCCGACGGCCTCGACGTGCTCGCCTTCAGCGAGCGCACGGCGTCGGAGGCCTGCTTCCTGCCGCGCGCCAAGGTCTCGTGGCTCGGCAGCAGCTGGGTCACGGCCGGCGACACGCCTCACCCGTTCGCCCAGGAGGCGGCGGCCGGCGACCTCGAGCTGCCGGCGCGACCGTCCGCGCGGCCGGGCAGTATCGTCAACTTCGAGGACGTGCCGGCGCAGACGGTCGAGCGCGGCGACTGCGCCTCGTCGCGCCGCGTCCTCGGCGCCGCCGCCGGCGCGCAGCGGACGGCGCTGCGGCTGTTCGCCCTCTCCCCCGGCAAGCTCGGCGCGCCGCCTCACTGCCACAGCGGCCGCGAGGAGCTCTTCGTCGTCCTCGAGGGTGAGGGCACCTACCTCGAGCAGGCGCCGGGCGCGACCGGGTGGGACCCTCAGGAGGGCCCGCTCAGGGCCGGCGACGTCGTCAGCTGCCTCGCTGGCGCCGGCGCCCCGCACGCCTTCCGCGCCGGCCCGGGCGGCCTCACGTACCTCGCCTACGGCAACCGCGACACCAACGATCAGATCTGGTACGCGCGCTCGCAGAAGATCTGGTTCTCCGGACTCGGGGTGATCGCCAGGGTCGAGCGCACGGACTACTGGGATGGCGAGGAGTAGGCCGCGCGGCACCGGAGCACTGGACCGTTGCGCCTCCCGGGTGCAGACTTGGGCTCCGGAGGCAGGATGACGGACGCCGGTCGACCAGCACGACGACACGAGCACGACCCAGCGCCACGCGACGATGCCGTCGCACGGCGTCTTGATTCGTCTGCCTGCGCCGTTGAGGTCCTTGCGATCGTCGCCTACGTCACCTCCGCCGACGGGCCCCTTCAGGACTCGACGGCCCTGGGGGAAGAGGTCTCCCCCTGGCACCGTCGCCTCCTTCTCAAGGCGTCCGAGCGGCTGGACGTCGTCGATTCGTACCTGCGGGGACAGGTCGCCTTCCTCGTCGCCGGCCGAGACCAGGGCTACTACGCGCCGGAGAGTGAGCTCGAGCTGGCGGGAGCGGTCCTCGACACCTGCCGGGCGACCACGTCCGTGGTCGACGCTCTCGTTGCCGGGCGCCTGCCCACCCGGCGCGAGTTCGAGACGATGAGCGACGCGGCCTTGGCGGTCAACCCCGCGCTCGACGCCGCGAGAAGGGCCGAGGCGGACCTGGGCGCCCGCTGAAGCTCGGCCGACCGGCTCCCGGGCGAGCAGACCCTTCGCGGCGACTGCGCCTCATGCTAGGCTCGCCGGGAGTTCAACCTGCGGAGGCAACATGCTCGTCGCGACGTTCGGCCCGAGCACGGCGTGGCAGGGCCGCGAGATCATCTGGGACGTGGACCACTTCATCCTCGTCGGCCATGGCGCCATCCCGGCTGCCGGCTTGCTCGACTACGACCGGCGCGGACAGCTCATCTGGGCGCAGCCGGGGTACCGGGCCTGGGCGGCCCAGGTGGACCGCTGGGAGACCGGCGGCAAGCCGGCCTCCGGGTCGAGAGCCGGCTTCGGCGGCGCCTCCGGCGCCGCTACCTCGGGCGCCCCGGTGCGCAAGTTCCCCACCTGGGGCATCGTGGTCCTCGCCGTCGCCGGCGTGCTGCTCGTCTTCAGCGTCATCATCGCCGTTCTCGTGCCGCAGTTGGTGCGCACCGGGGAGACGCTGACCAAGGACTTCATCGTGGAGTCGAACGTGCGCAGCATCCAGACGGGCGTCGAGTCCTATGCCGCGGAGCACGGCGGCGCCTATCCGCAGCCGGGCGAGGTGAACAGCCTCGATCTGAGCCGCTACATCTCGGCCTGGCCTGTGAACCCCTACACCGACCTGCCCATGAGCGACGGTGGCGGCGCGGGAGACTTCCGTTACGACGTGAGCCCCGACGGCGGCGCCTACAAGCTCATCGGCTACGGACGCGACGGGGCCGTCGTGATCGAGCTCAGTGGAGGCAACGGCACGTCGGTCTGAGGCGCGGCCGCGGGCAAGACTGGCGCGGCGCCCCTAGGTGCGCTTGCGGAGCAGTGCGAACGCCGCGAGCGCGACCCCGACGGCGCCGACGGCGATACCGATGTAGCCGACCGTCAGGGCACTGGAGACCGAGCTCTGCGTCGCCGTCCGCGCGCTGCCGGCGCCGATGCGCGCCGCGAGTTCCACGTTGCTCGGCGCCTTCATGGGGAACTGGGCGGCCGCCGCGTCCTGGACGGTCCCGAAGGTCTTGGGGCCGCTGGTGAAGCTCTCGTCCACCTTCTGCGACCCGATGGTGCCGACGAAGCGGAACGTGTAGTCACCCGGCGCGGTGGGGAAGAACCACGCCCGGTAGTCCCCCGGCGTGCCGAACCCCGTGTCCGGGTCGAAGGTCGGCGTCAGAGCGTACGTGACGCTCTGCTGCGCGTACGTCACGGTGACCTCGAGCGTGTCGGTCAGGCTCGTGTACGGCTTGCCGCTGCTGCGCGTCGCCAGCACGAGCTGGACGCTGTTCAGCTGCCCCGCGTAGGCCGGCTCCATGCTCCACCCGACGGTGAACTGGTAGGCCCCCACGTCCTTGGTCGTGTGGGCCGGCGCCGGCGCCGACACGGCCAGAAGGACCGTGAGGGCAAACAGGATCGTTACCACCAGCTTGCCGGTCGTCCGGGTCATGCCGGCACCCCCATTCGTATCAGCGGCGGGAGCTCCCTCGCCGCGACTTCGGTCTCGCCATTCCTGCCCGCGGTACTGCGCCGCCAAACGACAGCGTCGATGTCGAAGGGCCGCGACGGGCCGGGGACCGTTCAGCGCGTGACCTCCAGCGTCAACGGCACCTCGACACCTCCGGTCGCCTCCTGGACGAGGACGGTGACGGACCAGCTCCCTACGATCGACAACTCGAGGCCGCTGCCTTGCCACGAGCCGTCACTGGCGCGGGTCAGGGACAGCGTCGAGGGGTTCACGTTCGGCCGGGTCGGCATCGTGAAGTTCAGCGTCACGCTCGAGACTCCGGGGAGCTGCTTCCCGGTGTCGTAGGCGTCGACCGCGACGTCGTACTCGTTGGGCCCGACCGACCCGGGAGTGACCCGCAGCGTGACGCGCACGGTGGTGGCGTAGTCGCTGCCGCTCGCCACGGTCTGCTGTGTTGAGCCGCCCGGCGCGCCGGAGGCGCCGGTGTTCGCGGGCGCGAGACCGCTGAGGATGGCCGTCGCCGCGAGCACGGCCACCACGATGCCGAGCTCGGCGCGCGAGTCGACCGCGAAGTGGCGCCCGGCGACGTCGCCGGACGCGTCGCTGCGCGACAGTGCCGGCACGAAACGGTAGTGGTTGAACGCCGCGAAGATGACGAGCGCCCCCACGAGGCCGACCTTGATGAGCAGCGTCTGTCCGTAGCTCGTGGAGAACAGGTTGGAGAGCGGCTGGATCTCCGCGAGCGCACGCAGCCCCCCGGTCACCACCACGACCACCAGCGTGACGGTCGCGATGCGGGAGAACGCCGACACGGCGGCGGCGCGCGCTTCTCGGTCCAGGCCGCGGAGCCCGAGGAGGAGCCAGGCGAGACCGCCCGTCCAGACGCCGATGGCGGTCATGTGGACCCACTGCGCGAAGACATTCAGGGGCTGCAGCACCGATGGGGCGTCGGCGTGTCCGGCAAGGACGTGGACAAGCACGGCCAGCGCCGCCGTGGCGCCCACCGCGATCAGCGAACGGCGTCCCGGGTAGAGGTCGACGGCGGCGACGGCCATGCCGCAGAAGGCGAGGGCCAAGCCGAGCGCGACCAGGAACAGGCCCTCCCGGGTCACGAACAGGGGCAGCAGCGAGGCCACGCCCACGATCATGCGCTCGGTGGCGACCATGACGACAAGCCCGAGCGCCGCGACGGCGACAGCCACGCGAAGGAGCGTGAGCCCGCCGCGCGGCAGCCTCGCGCGGTACACGAGCAGCAGCGTGGACGCCGCCCCCACCAGCAGGGCGAGACCGATGTAGAGGAGCCAGCGCCCGGCAGCCGCGGCGGCCGAGAGGCGGGGCGACGAGTTCTGCAGGCTGACGGTCACCACGCTGCCGGGCTTGGGCTTCGAGCCCACGCCGAAGGCGAAGGCCCCCACCTCGACGTGACCGTCGACCGCCGATACCGACCGCCAGTTGACCGTGTAGACGCCCTTCGGCAGCGGCTTGCGAACGGGGACCGACAGCTGGTCAGACTGGCCCGAGACGGATCGCGCGGCGCCCACGCCGGGGGCAGGCTTTCCCGACGCGTCCACGACCTTCACGAGCGAGAGCGAAGGATCCACCGGCTCGGTGAAGGTCAGCAGGATCTGGCTGGGCGACGCGGACACGGAGGCGTTCGCCGCCGGGTCCGAGCTCTTGAGCGACGCGTGAGCCCATGCGGACGGCGCCCACACCGCCAGCAGGAGGCCGGCGAGCAGCGCCGCGCCGACCACGCCCCGAGTCACCCGCTGTCTCGTCAGCACCTTCATCCCTCACAAGAGATAGACGACGACGAATACCACGACCCACACCGCGTCCACGAAATGCCAGTAGTACGTAGCGGAGTCCACCATCCCGCCGGTGCCGAACGACGGCTCGGTGATCCCCATACGACGCTCCCTGTTGACGCGCACGGAGAGGAACACGAGCGCGACAAGACCCAACAACACGTGCAGGCCGTGGAATCCCGTGAGCACGTAGAAGGTCGAGGCGAGAAGGCCGGCCGAGAGCCCGAACCCCAGGTGCGCGTACTCCCAGACCTGACCGCCGAGGAACGCGGCTCCCAGCAGGATGGTGAGGACGAGCCACAGGTTGAAGGAGGCCATGCGCCGCTTGCGGAAACTGCTCTGCGCATAGTGGGCGGCCACACCGCTGAGCACGAGATTGAGCGTGTTGACAGCGGGAAACGTGGCGCTCAGCTTTGCCGCCGCCGACAGGCTGTTGTTGTGGATGTGCAGGTGGATGTCGGCGGCGATGAGCGCGGCGAAGAACACCGACTCCGAGCCGATGAAGGCCAGCATGCCGGCGCCCATGAACGAGAAGCGCCGGCCGGTCATGTCCTCGACCTGGGGCTCCGTCCACCGGGCCGTCATCCAGACGGACAGCACGACCAGAAGCAGCAGCACTCCGATGAGGCTGACGACCAGGCTGCTGAGCAGCCCGATGCCGATGATGAGGAGGCCGACCGCGACGGAGAACGGCACGATCGTCGTCTGCTCCGGCTCAGGCGACAGGAGCGTACCCGATTCGGCGCCCGCGATCGCGACTCCGGCCGGCGCCAGATCAGGCCCGGGCAGCGCGGCCATCGTCGTGACCAAGCCGGCCGCCGCGTCGCTCGGACCTGGGGCGGAGCCGACGTCGGGCGCCTCAGGATGCTCGAGGTCCCACAACGGCCTCGGCCCGTGGATGGGCGGCAGCCAGCGGAAGTTGCCGTCTGGCGGCGGAGAGGTCGTCGCCCACTCGAGGGTCCAGGCGCGCCAGGGGTTGTCGCCGGCCTCCTCCCCGGAGCGCGCGCTGCGCAGCAGGTTGTAGATGAAGAGGACGAACGACGTCGCCAGGATGTAGCCGCCGATGGACGACACCAGGTTCAGGGTGTTCCAGCCGAGGTCCGGCGCGTACGTGTACACGCGGCGCGGCATGCCCATGATCCCGAGCGCGTACATGGGCAGGAACGTGACGCTGAACCCGACGATCGCGAGCCAGAACTGGACCCTGCCGATGCGTTCGCTCATGAAGCGGCCGGTCATCTTGGGGAACCAGTAGTAGATGCCGGAGAAGACGCCGAACACGGTCCCCGCGATGAGCACGTTGTGGAAGTGACCGACGATGAAGTACGTGTCGTTCGCCTGCCAGTCGAAGGGCACGGCGCCCTGGATGACCCCGCTGATACCGCCGACGGTGAACAGTGCGATGAGGCCGCAGGCGTACAGCAGCGGCGTGGTGAAGCGCAGGGAGCCGCCCCACATCGTCGCCAGCCAGTTGAAGATCTTGACGCCGGTCGGGACGGCGATCGCCATGGTGGTCACCGCGATCACAGTGTTGAACACCGTCGGCAGGCCGGTCGTGAACATATGGTGCCCCCACACCATGAAGCTCAGGACGAGGATGGCCGCGAGCATGATGATCATCGTGTTGCGCCCGAAGAGCACCTTGCGCGAGAAGACCGGCACGACCTCGCTGATGATCCCGAAGGCCGGCAGGATGAGGATGTAGACCTCCGGATGCCCGAAGAACCAGAAGAGGTGCTGCCAGATGATCGGCTCGCCCCCCTTGGCCGCGTTGAAGAACACCGTGCCGTACTGGCGGTCCAGGTAGAGCATGGCGAGGGCCGCGGTGAGGCTCGGGAAGGCGAACAGGATGAGGAACGAGTTGAAGTACGTCGCGATCGTGAAGACCGGCGTCTGCCACAACCCCATCCCGGGAGCGCGGAAGCGCAGCACGGTGACGATGAAGTTGAGCGCTCCCATGATCGACGAGGCGCCCAGCAGAGCGAGCGAGACCGTCCAGAAGGTCACGCCGTCGTGGGGCGAAAAGGCGATCTCTGTCAGCGGAGCGTAGCTGAACCAACCGGTGTCCAGGGCGCCGCCGAAGGCGAAGCTGCTGTACAGCAGCAGCCCGCCAAAGAGGAACAGCCAGAAGCCCAGGGCGTTCAGGCGCGGGAACGCCATGTCACGCGCCCCCACCTGCAGCGGTACGACGTAGTTGGCGAGGCCGATGAGCATCGGCATCGCGAACAGGAAGATCATCGTCGTGCCGTGCATCGAGAAGATCTGGTTGTACTCCTCGGGCGTCAGCACGCGCATGCCGGGCCGGATGAGTTGCGTCCTCATCAGCACCGCGAAGCTCACCGCCATGAGGAAGAACAGCAGGCCGGTGCCCATGTAGAGGATGCCGATCTTCTTGTGATCGGTCGTCGTCAGCCAGGCGCCCAAGCCATGAGGCCCCGTGGCCTCCGCCGCCACGTCGGCGGTCAGGACTGCCTCGCTCACTTGAGCTCCTCCAGGTAGGCGACAAGCTCCTGCTGCTGCTGCAGGGGAAGCGCGATCTGCGGCATCTTGCATCCGGGCTTGACCGCCTGTGGGTCCTGCAGCCACTTGAGCAGGTTCTCAGGCGTGTTGACGACCGAGTAGGCGCCGATACCGCCGCGGCTGCCAAAGTGGGTGAGGTCCGGGGCGAACGTGCCCTTCATGGTCGTCCCGCGCACGGTGTGGCACCCGCCGCAGGCGATGGTGGGCATGAGCTTCGACCCGGCGATCGCCTCGGCGCCGGTCGGGGTCGCCGCCGGTTGCTGCTGGAGATGCAGCCACGCCACGTACTCCGAGTTCGACACCACCTTCATCACGAAGCGCATCTTGGCGTGCTGCACCCCGCAGAAGTTGGCGCACTCCCCGAGGTAACTGCCCTTCTTGAGAGGAGTGAACGCGATGTGGTTCACCGTGCCCGGTATCGCCTGGACCTTGCCCCCCATCTGCGGCACCCAGAAGCCGTGGATCACGTCGGCCGACTGCAGGTCGATGTACACCAGTCGGCTCTCCGGGACGTAGATCTCGTTCGCCGTCTTGAAGCGCTGCGGCGCGAAGTCGAACTCCCACCACCACTGGTGAGCCACCACACCGAGCTTCACGCTACCGGGATCCGAGAACGAGAGCGCCATGGTGGTGCGCACGGTCAGAAACAGGAGCACGCCGACGATGATCGCGGGGATCACCGTCCAGATGACCTCGAGCCGGAGGTTCCCGGCGGTCCGGGAGGCTTCCGACTCGGGGCGGCGCCGGCCGCGGACGACCACGATGGCGAGCAGGACCCAGACGGTGAGCAGGACGATGCTCAGGATGCCGAGGATCTGGAAGGCCAAGGTCCGGATCTCCTTGGCGGCGGAGCCGGCAGGATCGAAGAAGCTGGGCCGGCTGGCGGCCGCGGCGGCTCCTGCCATCGTCAGGGTGAGCGCCCACGCGGCGATGATCAGCAGGGTGCGGGCCGTCAGGCGACGGCGGCCCGCGACTCGCGACCTCTGGCTTCCTTTCGGCTCCAATCTACCCCTCCAAGCCTTTCGCCCGCCTATTGTCACACGACCCAACACCTATGCGGCAGAATAGCCGCATGGACTACCTCCAGGCCGCGCAACCGCGCATCGTCGCACTCTTCCTCGTCACGGTCCTTGCGGCCATGCTCCTCGCCGGCGCCCCGAGCACGCGGCTGGCCATCGTGGTCCTCGTCGCCACGGCGCTCACCGTGGCCGGGGCCGCCATGCTCAACAACGTCATCGAACGCGACCTGGACATCCACATGGAGCGCACGCGCCGGCGCCCCACGGCGAGCGGCCGCATCCCGCCCGGCCGAGCGCTGGCCTTCGGTCTCGCGCTGGTCGCCGGCGGCGCCCTCGCCCTCTGGGCTGCGGCGGGCGGTCTCGCCGCCGCCTTCGCCTTGGCCGGAGCCGCCTACTACGTCGTCGTGTACACGCTGCTGCTCAAGCCACGCACGGCGCTGAGCTCGATCCCGGGCGCCTTGGCCGGCGTCTTCCCCGCCCTCATCGGCTGGGCCGCGACGGGCATGCCCTGGAATGGCGACCTGCTCTTCCTCTGCGCACTCGTCTTCGTCTGGTCGCCCCCGCACTTCTGGGCGCTCGCCCTGGCGAGGGAGGACGACTACAGGGCCTCGGGGATCCCGACGCCGGCGGTGGCCTACGGCCACGCCGCGTGCCGCCGTCTCATCGCCGGTTTCGTGGCCGCCGTGACGGCGATCACGCTGATCCCCGTCGTCGCCGGCTCGTTCGGCGCGGCCTATCTCGCGATCGCGCTGGCCTCGGGCGCCGCCTTGTGGGTCTTCACGGCGCGGCTGCTGAGCCGCCGCGACCCGCCCGCGGCCTGGGCCTTGTTCAAGGTCTCCGGCCCCTACCTCGCGGTCCTCGTCGTCGCGGCCGTGGCCGGCCACCTGCTCTAGCGTCGCGGAACGAGCCACCGCTCAGCCCTCCTGCGAGCGATCGCGTAGGTCACCATGGCCACCAGTGGAGGCAGCACGATCACGAGCACCTGCAGGGTGCGCAGCAACACCGGCAGGCTCCACCCGAAGACGCTGGCGAAGACGTCGTCGCCGCCCGCCACGAGCAGCACGGAGAGGAACGTCACGAAGCCGGCGCCGATCGCCATCCGCCCGGGACGCTGCCCGGGGTACTGCAAGACGTTGTGGAACTGGTCGTCGCGCATCGCGATCCAGTCGAGCCAGGGCCACAGGAACATCGGCGTGAAGATCAGGCCGGGGAGAATCACCGCCGGCCAGAAGATCGCCGGCACCATGAAGCCGCCGATATGGATGTCCCAGCCCGGCATCATGCGCACGGCGCCCTCGAGCCAGCCCATGTACCAGTCGGGCTGGGCGGATGTGGTGGCGTCGGTAGGAAGAAACGGGCCGTACAACCACACCGGGTTGATCTGCACGAGGCCGCCGAACGCGGTGAGCACGCCGGCGATGAGCATGAAGTAGCCGGTGGTGCGCAGCGCGTACGCCGGCACCATGGGCGTACCGACGATGGTGCGGTCGTCGCGGCCGATGCCCGGGAACTGCGTGTGGCGCTGCAGCCAGAGCAGGCCGAGATGCCCGCCCAGGAGCCCGGCGATCGCCGCCGGCAGCAGAAAGATGTGCACCGGGTAGATGCGCGCGATGATCCCGCCGGTCGGGAACTCACCGCCGAACAGCACGGAGGCGAGGAGCGGCCCGACGAAGGGGATCGACTCGGTGATGGAGTAGGCGATGCGAAGCCCGGCGCCGGAGAGCAGATCGTCGGGCAGTGAGTAGCCCATGAGCCCGTTGAAGCCCACCAGGAGCAGCAGCGACAGACCGATGACCCAGTTGATGCGGCGCGGGCGGCGATACGCGCCGGTGAAGAACATCCGCAGCAGATGGATCATGAGGGCGGCGACGAAGACGAGCGCCGCCCAGTGGTGGACCTGGCGCATCAGCAGGCCGGCGCGCACGTTCATGCTCAGGTCGACGACTGAACTGTAGGCATCCGACATGGGCACGCCGACCAGCGGCTGGTAGCTGCCCTGGTACACGACCTGGGCTTCGGAGGCGCGAAAGAACAGCGCCAGGAAGATCCCCGTGACGACGAGGAGGATGAAGCAGTAGAGCGCGATCTCGCCCAGGAAGAAGGCCCAGTTGTCGGGGAAGATGTGGCGGAGTTCGGCGCGCAGCACGCCGCTGCCGCCGAGGTTGCGGTCGAGCCAGCCGGCGGCGCGCCGGGCGGGCGAAGGAGCCACGCCGAACGCCCGTCGCAGACTTCTTCCGAGCCGTCGGTCGCTCATCAGAGGTTCCAGAAGCCGGGGCCGACGGGGACGGTGAAGTCGCTCTGCGCCACCAGATAGCCCCCGGCGTCGATGGCGAGTGGAAGCTGGGGCAGCGGCCGGCCGGCAGGACCTTCGACCGGGCGGGCGCCGTCGAGCAGGTCGAACGTCGACTGGTGGCACGGGCACACCAGCACGTGCGCTTCGTCTTCATACTGGGCCACGGAACACCCGGCGTGCGTGCACAGGCGCGAGTAGGCCACGTAGCCATCCGGGCTCCAGGTCTCCCGGCCCGCCTGTGTCTTGAAGCGCGGGTCGTCGGCGATACGCAGCAGCGTCACCTGCGAGTCGCCCGACCCCAGGTGCCCCTCGGGGAAGGCGACGATGAACGTACCCGCGGCCAGGGTGTCCCGAGTTATCAGCAGGCCGTCGGGCGTGACGAGGCGGCTCCCGGCGCGCCAGGCCGTGGTGCGCAGGCTGTTGCCCGGGCGGGGGCCCAGCGCGCCGAGGAGCACCACCTGGCTGAGGGCGAACACACCACCGGCGAAGACGAGCAGTTTGGCCAGGAAGTGGCGACGGGTGATCACCTGCGCTTCCTCGTCGAGTTGCGTGGCGAACGCGGCGCGTCCCCCTCGTCCCGGGAGGGGACGGGATACGGGCCGGAGATGACCTCGTCGCCGGCCAGGTCGCGCCCCCAGATACGCCAGCGCCAGTCCGAGCCCGAGCAGCGCAGCCGCGAGGAAGCCGCCCAGCCAGGCCGTACTCAGGTCGATGATGAACGACACGGCGAAGCCGACGGCGCCCACCACCAGCGCGAGGAGGCCGATCGTGGCCGGCCAGCTGGGAATGCCGTGCTCCCGGCGAGCAGCGCCGCCGCCGTCTCTCTGCGGTCCTGCGCCCGGGCTCACGCCCTCGCCTCCCGCGACTTCCACGCGAGCCACACGGCGATGAAGATGAGGATGAGCAGGGCGCCGCCGCCGGCGGCGCCCTCGGGTACGGGGCCGAGATAGCCGAGCCCGCGGCCTCCTGGAGATGGCGGATCGTCCAACACCTCGACGTAGAGCCCGACTGAGGTCTGCTGGCGCACGTCGAGCGCCGTCCCGGCGAATGACGGCATGTTGCCGCGGCCGAGGATCATCGCGGCCAGCGCTTCCGCCGGCGGGTACAGGGAGATGTTCGGTGCGTTACGCCCGCGTGTCAGCGCGCCGCCGCGTCCGGTCGTGCTGTGGCAGCCGGCGCAGTAGAGCCGGAAGATCTGGCCGCCGTTGGCCGCCTCGGCGGCGTGCGATGCCGGATCGGCCAGCTCCTGCGCCACGTACCCGGCGACGGCGTCGATCTGCCGCGTCGTGAGAGCCTCGGCGAACGGTGGCATCTGGATGCCGCCTTGCCGCACCATCCCCTCCACCAGGCTGGCGAAGCCGGCGGGAGCGAGGGGAGGCCCGAAGAAGCCCTCGCCGCGCGGTCCGTGGCACCCGGCGCAGTTCTGGGCGAAGATGCTTCCGCCCGTGCCGGGCGCGTACGTGGAGGACGGCAGCGGTTCAGGTGTCGCCGCCGGCGTGAACGGGATCGTGCCCGGCGAAGCAGTTCCGGCGGGCGTGGCCGGCAGCGCCGGGGCCGAGGAAGTCGCCGAGGCGAGCGAAGGCGCGGACGCCGCGGCGAGGACCGTGAGCGTCAGGACGAAGAGGAACAGGCCACGCTGCAGCCGCGGCGCGGCAAAGAGACTGCCCCACACCCGCGGCTGGACGAGCGGTCGGCTCACTCCCCCGGACTCCCCCTTCGTCGTCGGCCCGTGTCGCTGTGTCGCTGTGAAGCGTACCGCATGTACCGTCCATGTCGACGGCGTCGGCGTAGACACAGACGGTTCAGCTTGATACTGATTGTTCTCTACCATGGGAACACTGCGTCGTAAAGGACGTTGACCCGGGGCAGGAAGTCAACGACGGGGGTGGGGTGAGCACGACTCTCATAGCCGTGGCGGTGTGGCCGGCGGCGCTGTACGCGGCGCTCGTCTTCGTCGTGGCGGCGCTCATCCTGACGCTGTCCTGGCTGCTCGGCGAACGCCAGTACCACGGGTCCGACGCCGAGCGCTACGAGTCCGGGATCAAGCCGGCGGGGCCGCTGCCCAAACGGCTCTCGGTCGAGTTCTACCAGATCGCCCTCTTCTTCGTGATCTTCGATCTGGAAGCGGTGTTCATCTTCTCCTGGGCCGTCTCGGCGCGAAAGCTCGGCTGGCTCGGCTACCTGGAGCTGCTCGTGTTCGTCCTGCTGCTGTTCGCCGGACTCGTGTATCTGTGGCGGGCCGGCGCGCTCGACTGGGGCGCCGCGGGGCGGCGCCGCAGGGCGGCGCGGGCGACGGCGAGGGCGAAGCCGGCGGCCGGCGGGCCCGCCGCGCCGGCGTCTGGCACGGGGCCGTCGGAAGCCCCGGCGGCCACGGGCGGACCCGCGGGCGTGGCCCGGTGAGGCCGCGCCGCAACCCGGACCCGTCCCGCACGGCGCGTGCCCTCGGCCGGATGCTCGACGTCCAGGGCGTGCCGTCCGGCGACGCCGGCGTCCCGGTCGTCACCTCGAGCATCGAGCGCCTCATCGCCTGGGGCCGCAAGAACTCCCTGTGGCCGTTCGGTTTCGGCCTCAGCTGCTGCTTCGTCGAGATGGCGACGAGCCTCACGGCCCGGTACGACATCGCTCGCTACGGCGCCGAGGTGCTGCGCATCTCGCCGCGCGAGGCCGACGTGATGATCGTCGCCGGCACGGTGTTCAAGAAGATGGCGCCGGTGGTCGTCCAGTTGCACCAGCAGATGATGGAGCCGCGCTGGGTCATCTCGATGGGCTCGTGCGCCAACTCCGGCGGGATGTTCGATGTGTACAGCGTCGTCCAGGGCGTCGACTCGTTCCTGCCCGTGGACGTGTACGTGGAGGGCTGCCCGCCGCCGCCGACCGCGCTCATGGAGGGCCTTCTGCTCCTGCAGGCGCAGGTCTCGATCGAGAAGCGGCCGCTCAGCTGGGTCGTCGGCGACCAGGGCGTGATCAAGCCCCGCGGCATCTCCCTGCGCGACCTGCGCCACGACGACATCGTGGCGACCGACAAGCTGCGGCCCCCTGACGAGATGTGATGGACGACGCGATGCACAAGCCGACCGACGACCGGCCCGAAGGCGAGAAGTCGCGGCAGGCGCGCGAGCAGGTCGCCCCGCAGCCGACCCAGTGGCCGGTGGTGACGGCCGGCGGAGGCGAGGCCCCGCCGCCGGCCGTGCTCGGCGAGCTGCGCGAGCGCTTCCCGGACGTGCCCTTCGTCGAGCAGGCCACGGCCGACGGCATCCCGACGGCCTGGGTCCCGGCCGAGCGCTCGGCAGAGGTGTTGGCGTACCTGGGTCGTGAGGCCACCGAGCCGTTCGCGATGCTCTACGACCTCGGCGGCGTCGACGAGCGCGAGCGGCTGCACCGCGAGGGGCAGCCCGAGGCCGCGTTCAGTGTCTTCTACCACCTCGTCTCCTACGGCCGGAACGCGGACGTGCGCCTCAAGGTGGCGCTGCCGGAGGCCGAGCCGAGCGTGGACTCGGTGGCCGGCGTGTGGCCCGGCGCCGACTGGTACGAGCGCGAGCTCTGGGACATGTTCGGCGTCGGCGTCGCCGGCCACCCCCACCTCCACCGGCTGCTCATGCCGCCGTGGTGGGAGGGGCACCCGCTGCGCAAAGAGCACCCGTCGCGCGGCACCGAGTACGGCCCCTTCGACCTGCCCGACCAGCTCGCCGACGAGATGCAGGAGCAGCTGCGCTTCAAGCCTGAGGAGTGGGACCTGCCGCGCACCGAGGACGACCCCACGCTCATGTACCTCAACATCGGCCCGCAGCACGGCGCCACCCACGGGCCGTTCCGCGTCATCGTCGGCCTGCGCGACGAGGAGATCGTCCACCTCATCCCCGACATCGGCTACCACCATCGCGGCTCCGAGAAGATGGCCGAGCGCCAGAGCTGGCACACCTACATCCCGTACACCGACCGCGTCGACTACCTCGGCGGCGTGACCAACAACCTCCCCTACGTCCTCACGGTCGAGAAGCTCTGCGGCATCGAGGTCCCCGACAGGGCGCAGCTCATCCGCGTGCTGCTCTGCGAGTGCTACCGCATCGCCAGCCACCTGGTCTTCTACGGCACCTACGCCCAGGACATCGGCGCGCTCTCGCCGGTCTTCTACATGTTCGAAGACAGGGAGATCCTCTTCGACGAGTCATCGAGCCCATCACCGGCGGGCGCATGCACCCCAACTGGTTCCGCATCGGCGGCGTCGCCGAGGACCTGCCGGAGGGCTGGAAGCAGCGCGTGCTGGACTTCTGCGACTACCTGCCGCCGCGCCTCGACGAGTACGACAAGCTGGTGATGGACAACCGCATCGTCAAGGCGCGGATGGTCGGGGTCTCGCCCATCTCCGCGGACGAGGCCGTGGCCTGGGGGCTGACCGGCCCGATGCTACGCGCGGCCGGCCTGCCCTGGGACTGGCGCAAGCAACGCCCGTACAGCCACTACGAGTGGTTCGACTTCGACATCCCCGTCGGCACCACCGGCGACTGCTACGACCGCGCCGCCGTCCACGTCGAGGAGATGCGCCAGAGCCTGCGCATCATCCGCCAGGTCGCGGACGCCATGCCGGACGGGCCGTACAAGGCGTTCCACCCGCTGGCGACGCCGCCGATGAAGGAACCGCACACGATGCACGACATCGAGTCGCTCATCACGCACTTCCTCGGCGTCACCTGGGGACCGGTCGTGCCGCCCGGAGAAGCCAGCGTCTACACGGAGGGCACCAAGGGCCAGTACAGCTACTACGCGATCAGCGACGGCTCCAACTCGGCGTACCGGGTCAAGATCCGCACGGCGTCGTTCCCGCACCTGCAGGTGCTGCCGCGGCTGGTCACGGGCTACGAGATCGCCGACCTGGTGACCGTGCTCGGCAGTATCGACTTCGTCATGGCGGACGTGGACCGATGAGCGGTATGCCTACGGCGTCCCGCTCGTGTACGCCGGAAGAGTGGGCGTCATGAGCCTCAATGACGACGAGATCCGCCAGCTGGACGGCATCCTCGGGCACTACCCGGACCGGCGAGCGGCCGCCGCGACCGCCATGCGCATCGTGCAGGCGCGGCGGCGCTGGATCTCCGATGAGACCATCGCGGACCTGGGTGAGTACCTGGGCCTCACGGTCGCGGAACTGGACAGCATCGCTACCTTCGGCAACATGGTCTTCCGCAAGCCGGTCGGCCGGCACGTCGTACTCGTCTGCGACAGCTTCGCCTGCTGGTCGCTGGGCTACGCCGAGCTGCGCGCCGCCGTGGAGGCGGAACTCGGCGTCGGCATGGGCCAGACGACGGCCGACGGCAGGTTCACGCTGCTGCCCATCGTCTGCCTCGGCGCCTGCGACCGCGGCCCGGCGATGATGGTCGACGACCAGCTGCACGGGCCGGTGTCGCCCGACCAGGTGCCGGACATCCTCGGAGGCTACTCGTGAGCAGTCGGCCGGGACTCCCGGGCTATTCGGCCGACGACCGGCCGTTCACGCACGCCATGCGCGCCGACGGCCGGCCGGCGACGCTCGACGACTACGTGGCCGCCGGCGGCTACGAGGGTCTGCGCCACGCGATCGCCGACCTGCAGCCCAAAGAGGTCACCACCCTGGTGATCGACTCGGGGCTGCGCGGCCGCGGCGGCGCCGGCTTCTCGACCGGCCGCAAGTGGAGCACGATGCCGCTCGGCCCGGATGCTCCCCGCCCCAAGTACATCGTCTGCAACGCCGACGAGATGGAGCCCGGCAGCTTCAAAGACCGCTTCCTCATGGAGCGGAACCCGCATCTGCTGCTCGAGGGCATGCTGCTCGCGGGGTTCGCCACGGAGTCGGAAGACGGCTTCATCTTCTTGCGCGCACAGTACGACGCGTCTTACGCGGCGCTCAAGGAGGCGATCGCCGAGGCCCGCGAGCACGGCTACCTCGGCGACAACGTCCTCGGCTCGGACTACTCGATGGACATCGAGCTGCACACGAGCATCGGACGCTACATCTGCGGCGAGGCGTCGGGGATGCTGAACGCGCTCGAGAGCCAGCGGCCCAACCCGCGTGCGCGGCCGCCGCACATGACCGGCGCCGGCCTGTTCTCGCGGCCGACCGTGGTCAACAACGTCGAGTCCTACATGGCCGTGCCGGCGATCGTGCGGCACGGCGTGGACTGGTGGAAGGCCCTGTCCATCATCGACGAGGGCGGCACCAAGATCTTCGGCGTCGCCGGCCGCGTCGCGAACCCCGGCTGCTTCGAGCTCCCGCTGGGCGTGCCGATGCGGGAGCTCATCGAGGTGCACGCCGGCGGCATGCTGCCCGGGTATGCGCTGCGCGCCGTCAGCCCGGGCGGCGCCTCGACCTTCTTCGTGCCGGCAGAGCAGATCGACGTGCCCCTCGGCTTCTCCACCATGGACGAGGTCCAGAGCCGCCTCGGCACGGGGACGCTCGTGCTCCTCGACGATCAGACTTGCCCGGTGGGCATGACGCTCAACATGATGCAGTTCTTCGCCCAGGAGTCGTGCGGCTGGTGCACGCCCTGCCGCGAGGGGCTCCAGTGGGCGGCCGCGCTGCTGGAGGACATCGAGTACGGGCGCGCCGAGCCGGGGGACCTCGAGGTGCTGCGCGAGAGTGTCTGGTTCATGCAGTCGGACAAGTGTTTCTGCGACCTCGCACCGGGCGCGACGGAGCCGCTCGAGAGCGCGCTGCGCCTGTTCCCCGACGATTTCGCACGCCACATCGAGGGCGGCGGCTGCGACCACCGGCGCCACGGCTCGGACGCACCGGCGCTCAAGGGGACGACGTGGTGAGCGACGGCCGCGAAGCAGCCCCGCCCAAGATCGTCACCGTCATCATCGACGGGCACGAGTACCAGGCCGAAGAGGGCCGCAACATGCTCGACGTCGCCCTCTCCCTGGGATTCGACCTGCCGTTCTTCTGCTGGCACCCGGTGCTCGGGTCGATCGGCGCCTGCCGCCAGTGCGCCGTGCGCCTGTACTGGACCGACCGCGAAGGCAAGGAGAAGAGCGAGATCGCCATGGCCTGCATGACGGAGGCGCTGGAGGGCACGAAGATGGACATCTTCGACGCCGAGGCGGTCAAGTTCCGCGCCGAGATGATCGAGCTCATGATGCTCAGCCACCCGCACGACTGCCCGGTCTGCGACGAGGGCGGCGAGTGCCACCTGCAGGACATGACGGTCATGACGGGACACAGCTACCGGCGCTACCGCGGCCGCAAGCGGACCTTCGAGAACCAGGACCTCGGGCCGTTCGTCACCCACGAGCTCAACCGCTGCATCACGTGCTACCGCTGCACGCGCTTCTACAACGAGTATGCCGGCGGTCGTGACTTCGGCGTGTTCGGCCTGCGCAACCAGGTGTACTTCGGCCGCGCCGAGAGCGGGACCCTGGAGAGCGAGTTCAGCGGCAACCTGATCGAGGTCTGCCCGACCGGCGTGTTCGACGACAAGCCGTTCTCGCGGCGGTACTCGCGCAAGTGGGACCTGGAGACGGCGCCCTCGGTGTGCCCGGACTGCGGCCTCGGCTGCACGACCACGCTGTCGGCGCGATACGGCGAACTGCGCCGCGTGCAGGGGCGCTTCAACCGCGACGTCAACAAGATGTTCCTCTGCGACCGCGGCCGCTTCGGCTTCGAGTTCGTCAACGCGCCGCAGCGCATGCGGACGGCGCGGGTGGCGCCGGGGCTGCTGCCGGCGCAAGCGCAGATGGGCGCGTCGCCGGCCGGGGCCGCGCCCGGCGCCGACCTCGTGGAGCCGGCGCCGGAGCCGCTGTCGCTCGAGCGGCCGACGGAGGAGAGCGCCCGCGAGCTGGCCGCAGCTCGATCCGGCCTGGCGCCGGAGCTGACGGGCGGCCAGGCCGGAGGGCAGGCCGCCGTCCTCCACGGCGAGCTGGCCCTGGACGCCGCGGCGGGTCTGCTGCGCGGCCGCCGCGCCATCGGCTTCGGCTCGCCGCGCGCCTCGCTCGAGGCCAACTACGCGCTTCGCGCGCTCGTCGGCCCGGCCAACTTCTACCTCGGCCTCTCCGACGGCGACGACCGGACCGTCGGCGCGGTGCTGGACATCGCCGCCGACCCGCGCCTGCGGCTGGGGTCGGCGGCCGACCTCCACGGTGCGGACGCCGTGCTCGTCCTCGGCGAGGACCTCACCAACACCGCGCCGATGCTCGACCTCACCATCCGCACGTGGCTGCACCTGCGCCCCAACGTGGTGGAGGAGCGCAACCACATCCGTCGCTGGAACGACGCCGGCATCACGCGCATCAAGCGGCGCGAACCCAGCGCGCTCTGGATCGCCACGACTCACGCCACCAAGCTCGACGCGGTCGCCGCCGAGACCCACAGAGCGGCGCCCGACGACCTCGTGCGCCTTGCGCTGGCGATCGCGCACGAGGTGGACGACGAGGCGCCGGCCGTGCCCGGCCTCGGCGAGGACGAACTCGAGGTGGCGCGGCGCTGGGCCGGCGCGCTGGGCGCCGGCGACTCGCCGCTCGTCGTCGCCGGCTGCTCGAGCGGCTCGCCGGAGCTCGTCCACGCGGCGGCGCAGCTGACCGCGGCGCTGCGCCGCGCCGGCGCGCGCAAGGCCGCGCCCCAGGTCGGCGCCGACGCCCCGGCCACGCTGGTGCTCACGGTCCCCGAGCCGGACAGCGTCGGCCTCGGACTGCTCGGCGGCGGCAAGCTCGTTCAGGGCCTGGCCGCCCTGGCGCGCGGCGAGGCCGAGATCGTCGTGGTCCTCGACAACGACCTCGACCGCCGCGCTCCGGCGCTGCTCGTCGACGACCTCCTGCGCCGGCGCCCGCCGGTGATCGTGCTGGCGACGCTCGAGGACAGGCTGACGGCGCAGGCCGACGTCGTACTGCCGACCGCGGCCTTCGCCGAGGAGACCGGCACCTACGTCAGTCACGAGGGACGGGCGCAACGCTACTTCGCGGTACAGCCTCCCGGCGACGACGTGCGCCCCGCCTGGCGGTGGACGCGCGAACTGCTGGTACGGCTCGGACGCCGGGAGGCGCGCGGCTGGAAGTCGCCCGACGACGTACTGGCCGCGCTCGAGATGGAACTGCCCCAGTTCGCCGGCGTCCGCGCCGCCGCTCCGGCGCCCGCCGGCCGGCGCGACGGGCGCAAGGTCGCCCGCCAGCCGCTGCGCTGGAGCGGCCGCACCGCCATCGACGCGGACCGCACGGTCTTCGAGCCGGGTCCGGAGCCCGACCCGGATTCGCCGCTCGCCTTCTCGCTCGAGGGCCTGCAGCCGCCACAGTCGCCGAACGCGCTCCGGCCCCGCACCTGGTGGCCAGGGTGGAACTCCGGCAACGGCCTGCACAAGTTCGGCGAGGAGCTCGCGGCGCTCGGCCCGGCCGAGTCCTCCGGCGTCCGCCTGCTGGACGGCGGCTCTCCGGGCGCCGAACTGCCGCCGGCCGTCGCCCCGGCACGCTTCGCGCCGCAGGCGGGCGACGTCGTGCTCGTGGCCATGCACCTGATCTACGGCTCCGAGCCGCTCAGCATGTTCACGCCCGCCATCGCGGAGCGCGCGCCGGCGCCGTTCATCGGCCTCAGCCAGGAGGACGCCGAGCGGCTCGAGGTCGGCGAGGGTGAGTGGGTGCAGCTCTGGCTGCCGTGGATGGACGCGCGCCTGCGTTGCGTGCTCGTCCCGTCGCTCGTGACCGGCACCGCCGGGGTGCCCGTGGGCCTTCCCGGCGTCCCGTTCATCTCGCTGCCGGCCCACGCCCGCCTGACGCGCGCGGAGGGACCGTCGTGAGCGCCGCGCTCGCCGCCGGCCCGCTCGTCGCCGCCAGCGCCTCCGCCTGGTATTGGGAGCTGCTGACGGTCCTGCTCGTCCTCATCGTCGTGCTCACCATCGCCGCCGGCCTGATCTGGTACGAGCGGCGGCTCCTCAGCCTCGTGCAGGATCGCTACGGCCCCAACCGCGTCGGCCCTGCCGGCCTGCTGCAGGTCCTCGCGGACACGTTCAAGATCCTCTTCAAGGAGGACTGGACGCCGCCGTTCTCCGATCGGCGAGTGTTCGTGGTGGCGCCGTCCCTGGTGCTGATCACGGCGCTCCTCTCCTTCATGGTCGTGCCGGTGGCTGAAGGCTGGGTCGTCATCGACCTCAACATCGGGCTCCTCTTCTTCCTCGCCATGTCGTCGATCGCCGTGTACAGCGTCGTGCTCGCCGGCTGGTCGTCGCGCAGCAAGTACTCCCTGGTCGGCGGGCTGCGCGCCGCGGCGCAGATGGTGAGCTACGAGGTCTTCATGGGCCTTTCGCTCATCGGTGTGGTGACGTTGGCCGGCTCCTTCAACCTCTCCGACATCGTCGAGGCGCAGCAGCGCAGCCTCTACTACGTCTTCCCGCAGTTCATCGGCTTCGTCGTCTTCCTCGTCGCCGGGTTCGCCGAAACGCGCCGCATCCCGTTCGACCTCACCGAAGCCGAGAGCGAGCTCGTCGCCGGCTACCACACCGAGTACTCGGGCATGAAGTTCGGCCTGTTCATGGTCGGCGAGTACGTGGCCGTGACGCTGATCTCCGCGTTCATCGTCACCATGTTCTTCGGCGGCTGGCTGGGGCCGTGGTTGCCCGGCGTCGTGTGGTTCCTCATCAAGACCTTCATCTTCATCTCGCTCTTCATCCTCGTGCGCGGTACGTTCCCGCGGCCGCGCTACGACCAGCTGATGGCGCTCGGCTGGAAGGCCATGCTGCCGCTCAGCCTGCTGAACCTGCTGATCACCGGCGCTATCGTCGTGGCGAGGGCGGGGTGATGGCATGAACAGCCAACGAAATCGGGCTGACGAGCGGGGCGCCGAAGTGGCGCAGCCCAGGCCCGACCGCCCGCAGGAGTTCCGCCCGGCGCAGCCGCCCGAGACGCACCCGCCGCTCACGACCGACGTGATCGTCACCGGGCACCTCGCGCGGCGCGGCCAGTCGCTGGTGCCGCGCATCGGCCGCACCGTGTGGTCCACGCTGGTCGGCATGGGCGTCGTGATCAGCCACGCGTGGCGCAGCCGCGACACCGTCCAGTACCCGGAGGAGATGGTCTACCTCCCGCCGCGCTACCGTGGGCGCATCATCCTGTCCCGCGACCCGGAGGGCGAAGAGCGCTGCGTCGCCTGCTACCTCTGCTCCGCTGCCTGCCCCGTGGACTGCATCGCCCTGCAGGCGACGACCGACGAGCACGGGCGGCGCTACCCGGAGTGGTTCCGCATCAACTTCTCGCGCTGCATCTTCTGCGGCTTCTGCGAGGACGCTTGCCCCACCTACGCCATCCAGCTCACGCCGGACGTGGAGATGAGCGAGTACGAGCGGCCCAACATGGTCTACGAGAAGGAGGACCTGCTCATCGCGGGCCCGGGCAAGTACCATGACCACGACTTCTACCGGGTGGCCGGCCTTGCCATAGGCGGCAAGGGCAAGGGCGAGGCCGAGAACGAGGCGCCGCCCGCCGACGTCAGGGACCTCCTGCCGTGAACGAGGATGCGCACATGACCGCGATGTTCTACATCGCCGCGGTGGTGGCCGTGCTGAGCACCCTCATGGTCGTGACGCGGACTAATCTGGTGCACGCGCTGCTCTACCTGGTGATCTCGCTGTTCGCGGTGGCGGTCGTCTTCTACACGCTCGGCGCGCCGTTCGTGGCGGCGCTCGAGGTGATCGTCTATGCCGGCGCGATCATGATGCTGTTCCTCTTCGCCGTGATGCTGCTCAACGCGAGCGCCGACTCGCCGGTGAGCGTGCCCAAGCTGGCGTGGCTGGGGCCGGCGATCCTCGTCGCGATCCTGCTCGCCGAGGTCATCTACGGCCTCACCCGGCAGTCGCAGCCGCTGGCCGGCGCCGAGATCGGGCCGCAGGCGGTGAGCGAGGCGCTCTACGGGCCCTACGTGCTCGGTGTGGAACTGGCGTCGATGCTGCTCCTCGCCGCGCTCATCGGCGCGCGGCACGTGGCGGCGCGCGCCGGCGACGAGCAGGAGGCGGCGGAGTCCATGGAGCGCGCCCGCACGAAGGCCGAGGGCCGCGCGGCGCAACCAGGGCAGGGCCTCGCCACCCAGCCGGACCTGGTCGCCGAGCCGGATGTCGTCTCCGAGGACGGGGAAGCCTGATGGCCTCCGTCTCCCTCGACAACGCCCTGGTGCTCGCGGCGATCCTCTTCGCCATCGGCTTCGCCGGGCTGCTGACGCGCCGCAACCTCATCGTCGTGCTGGCCTGCATCGAGATCATGCTGAACGCCGCCGGGCTGGCCTTCGTCGCCGCCGGCGCGCGCTGGGGACAGGCCGACGGCCAGGTGATGTTCCTCTTCGTGCTGGCCATGGCAGCCGCCGAGGTCGCCGTCGGCCTCGCCATCGCCATCCGCTTCCGCCAGTCGCTGAAGAGCCTCGACATCGACGACGCCGACGAGATGAAGGGCTGACGATGCTCGGGCTGCTCTGGCTCATCCCCGCGCTCCCCGCCGCCGGCTTCGTGGCGCTCGTGCTGTTGGACCGGCGCCTCACCCGCGGCGCCGCGGCGTGGATCGGCGCCGGCTCCGTCGGCCTCTCGGCCCTCGTCGCGCTGCTCGTCTGTGGCAGCTTCATCGTCTCGCCGCCGGCCGGCGACGCGTACCACCAGGTCCTCTGGACCTGGATGGACGTCGACGGCTTTGCGCCCGACATCGGCTTCTACCTCGACGCGGTCAGCGTCCTCTGGGTGCTGGTCATCACCTTCGTCGGCTTCCTCATCCACCTGTACTCCACCGAGCACATGGAGCGACGATGAGGGCTTCACGCGCTTCTTCGTGTACCTGAACCTCTTCGTCGCCTCGATGCTCGTGCTGGTGCTGGCCGACAACCTGCTGCTCCTCTACCTCGGCTGGGAGGGCGTCGGCCTCTGCAGCTACCTGCTCATCGGCGTTCTGGTACAAGGACCCGCAGAACGGCTACAGCGGCCGCAAGGCGTTCATCGTCACCCGCGTCGGCGACACGGCGCTGATCGTCGGACTGTTCCTGCTGTTCACGCAGCTGCACACGCTGGAGATCCAGCCGATGCTGGCGGCGGCGCAGCAAAGCTGGGCGCCCGGTTCGGCCGTGGCCGTCGCCGCCGCCCTGCTCATCCTCGGCGGCGCCGTCGGCAAGTCGGCGCAGCTGCCGCTGCAGACGTGGCTTCCGGACGCGATGGCCGGCCCGTCGCCGGTCAGCGCGCTCATCCACGCCGCCACGATGGTCACCGCCGGCGTCTACCTCATCGCGCGCACCAACGTGCTGTTCACGCTCGCGCCGGCGCCCGGCTGATCGTCGCCATCGTCGGCGCGGTGACGCTGCTGCTGGCGGGCTTCAGCGCGCTGGTGCAGCACGACCTCAAGCGCGTGCTCGCCTACTCGACGATCAGCCAGATCGGCTACATGTTCCTGGCGCTCGGCGTCGGCGCGCTGGGCGGCCGGCGTGTTCCACTTCATGACGCACGCCTTCTTCAAGGCCCTGCTCTTCCTCGCCGCCGGCGTGATCATCAACGCGCTGGCCGACGAGCACGACATCTTCAAGATGGGCGGGCTGCGCGCGCGAACTGCCCGCCGTGTTCTGGACGTTCACCATCGGCGCCGCCGCCCTTGCCGCGCTCCCGTTCGTCACCGCCGGCTTCTACAGCAAGGACCTCATCATCGCCACGAGTCTCGGCTCGGTGGACGGCAGCCTGTGGTTCTACGTCGGCTCGCTGGTCGGCGCGTTCGTGACCGCGCTGTACTCGTTCCGGCTCGTCTTCCTCGTCTTCTTCGGCGAGCGCCACACCGAGGTCACGCTGCGGCCGCGCTGGCGCCAGCTGGTGCCGCTCTACGTGCTCGCGACCCTTTCGATCGTCGGCGGTCTCGTGTGGATGCCGAGCTGGGTGAGCGGGTTCCACCCGCTCGAGGACTTCCTCGACACGGCGCTGCCGCCGCTCGAGCTGACGGGCCGGTACGCGGCCTTCGCCGACGGCACCGGCGGGGCGTTCGTGACCATCCTCATCGTCGCCGTCGGCATCGGCATCGCCTGGCTGCTCTGGATCCCGCTGGCGCAGAGAGCACGCACGCCTTCTCCGAGTCGCCGGCCATCCGGCCGCTGGCCGCGTACTGGTTCGGCGGCTGGGGCTTCGACTGGGTCTACGAGCGGGTCTTCGTGATCCCGGTCAAGTGGTTCGCGCGCGTGGCCGCGCAACGACCTGGTCGACTACGTCGTCGGCGGCATCGCCTGGCTCAACGTCGTCGGCTGGCGCAGCGCTCAGCGCCGGCCAGACCGGACGCCTGCGCGCCTACGTGGCCGTCGCCGGGTTCGGCATCGCCCTCGTCCTCGCCGTCGTGGTGCTGAGGTGACGCCGTGATCCTGCTGCTGCTACATCCTGATCCCGGCGGCGGCGGCCCCGGTCGCCTGGCTGCTCGGGCGGTCAGGCCGGCGCTCGCGCGCTGGACGGCGGTGGTCGGAACGGCCTTGCCGCTCGCGTCCTGGCCGGGCAGTGGATCGCCAAGGCGAGCGCCCTGCAGGCGACCTTCGCCGCCAGGGGACCCGGCCCGTCCGGCCTGGTGGCCGGGTCCTGGATCGCCGACGTCAAGGCCACCTGGATCGGCTCGCTCGGCATCAGCTTCTTCCTCGCCGCCGACGGCCTGACGCATCATCATGCTGCTGCTCACGTTCGCGCTCGGCCTGCTGGCCGTGCTCGCCTCGTGGCGCGGCATCACCGAAGAACGTCGGCGCCTTCCACTTCATGATCCTCTGGACCGTGGCGGGGCTGGCCGGCGTGTTCCTCTCGCTCGACCTGTTCCTCTTCTATTTCTTCTTCGAGATGATGCTGATCCCGATGTACTTCCTGATCGCCGTGTGGGGTCACGAGAAGCGCGTGTACGCGGCGATCAAGTTCTTCATCTTCACCCAGGTCAGCGGCCTGCTGATGCTGGTCGCGATCATCGCGCTGGTAGTTCATCCACGGGCGCGCGACAGGCGTCGTACACCTTCGACTTCACGCAGTTGCTGGGCACGCAGATGGCGGCGAGCACGGCGTTCATCCTCATGCTCGGGTTCTTCTTCGCCTTCGCCGTCAAGCTGCCGGTGTGGCCCGCTGCACACCTGGCTCCCGACGCGCACACCGAGGCGCCCGACCGCCGGCTCCGTGCTGCTGGCCGGCGTGCTCATCAAGATCGGCGCCTACGGCATGCTCCGCTTCATGGTGCCGCTCTTCCCCGACGCCGTGCGCGACTTCCGCACCGTGGCGCTCATCCTCGGCGTGATCGGCATCATCTACGGCGCGGTCATGGCCTACGGCCAGAACGACATGAAGCGGCTGGTCGCCTACACGAGCGTCAGCCACATGGGCTTCGTCCTCCTGGGGGTCTTCGCCTGGAACACGCTCGCGCTGCAGGGCGTGATCCTGCAGCTCGTCTGCCACGCCCTCTCCACGGGCGCCCTCTTCATCATGGTCGGCGGGCTGCAGGACCGCATCCACACCCGCGACATGGACAAGATGGGCGGCCTCTGGCAGGTGGCGCCCCGGATGGGCGGCACGGCCATGTTCTTCGCCATGGCCTCGCTCGGCCTGCCGGGGCTCGGCAACTTCGTCGCCGAGTTCCTCATCCTGGTCGGCGTCTGGCAGGTGAGCCACTGGGCCGCCGTGCTCGGCGCCGTCGGCCTGGTGTTCGCCACGGTCTACGCCCTGTGGATGATGCAGCGCGCCTTCCAGGGCGAGGAGACGCACAGCTGGTCGTTCGCCGACCTCACCAGGCGCGAGGTCGGCATGTTCGGCGCCATGATCGCCGCGCTCGTGCTGCTCGGCTTCTGGCCGCAGCCGCTGATCACCACAGCACGGCAGACGGTGACCGGGCTGCAGCAGATGACCGCGCAGAGCACGCTCGCCCAGCCGCAGCCGAGCGCCGAGCAGGGCGGCCCGGCCGCAGGCGAGGCCGCCCCGCCGGCGACGACACCGCCGCCGGGCGAGCCGCCCTCGCCGACGACGGAGGCGCGCGCAGTGAAGGCCGGCGACCTCCTCACCATCTCGCCGCTGATCGCGCTCACGCTGGCGCCGGTGGTCGTCATGCTGGCCGCCGCCTTCTGGCGCTCGCACGGCCTCGCGCTCGCGCTCACGCTCGCCGGGCTGGCGACGTCGTTCGGCATGCTGTTCGTCTCCGCCTCGCGCACCGGCGCGCGTCGTCACGCCGCTCGTCACCATGGACGCCTACGCGCTCTTCTTCATCGGTCTGCTCATGGTGGCCACCGCTGGTCGTGGCCATCCTCTCGTGGAGCTACCTCAAGCGGCTGCACGTGCGCCCCGAGGAGTACTACGTGCTGCTGCTCACGGCCACGCTCGGCGGAGCCGCCCTCGTGGCCAGCACCCACTTCGCCTCGTTCTTCCTCGGCCTGGAGATCCTGAGCGTCTCGCTCTACGCGCTCATCGTCTACCCCGTGCACCGGGAGGACGCCGTCGAGGCGGCCGTCAAGTACCTGGTGCTCGCCGGCGCCACCTCGGCGTTCCTCATCTTCGGCATGGCGCTGGTCTACGCCGAGGCGGGGACGATGTCGGCTGAGGGCGTGGCCGCGCTGGTCTCCGCCGGCCTCGGCTCGCAGCAGGTCGTCGTCACCGTCGGCATCGTCATGCTGCTCGTCGGCGTCGGCTTCAAGCTCGCCGTCGTGCCGTTCCACATGTGGACGCCGGACGTGTACGAGGGCGCGCCGGCGCCCGTCACCGCCTACGTGGCGACGGTCTCCAAGGGCGCCGTCTTCGCCCTTCTCCTGCGCTACCTGCTGCCGGTGAGCTCCGACACCGGCTCGACGCTGTTCCTCGCGCTCGCCGCCGTCGCCATCGCCTCGATGCTCGCCGGCAACCTGCTGGCGCTGCGCCAGGACAACGTCAAGCGCATCCTGGCGTACTCCTCGATCGCCCACCTCGGCTACCTGCTGGTCGCGTTCCTCGCGAGCGGCGAGCGCGCCGGGGTGGCGGCCGGCTTCTACCTCGTCGCGTACTTCGCGACCACGCTGGCGGCCTTCGGAGTGATCACCGTGCTCTCACCGCCGGATCGCGACGCCGACCTCATGGGCGACTACCGGGGACTCGGGGCGCGCCGGCCGGTCTTGGCGGCCATCTTCGCCGTGGCCTTGTTCTCGCTCGCGGGCATGCCGCTCACGATGGGCTTCATCGGGAAGTTCGTGATCGTGTCGGCCGGCGCGGGAGCGGGGCTGTGGGCGCTGATCGTCGTGCTCGTCGTGACCAGCACGATCGGCCTGTACTACTACACGCGCCTGATCGTGGTGATGTACGTGCGCCGGCCCGAGAGTCTGGAACTGGCCGGCGCGGGCGCCGGCGCGCGGGTCGCGGCCGCGGGAGGAGCGGCGGGCGTCATCGTCCTCGCCACGCTCACCGCGTTCATCCTCGTCTTCGGCGTGTACCCGACGCCGCTGCTGCGGCTCGTTGAGCACGCCGTCTCCACACTGCCCTGGCCGTAGACGGCTCGGCCGGGGCGGGCAGGTGGTGCGCTGGACCATGGCGCCACTGGTGGCGCACCCATGACGCCCGCTGCCCACCCATGACGCCCTGCGTGACGCCACCCATGACGCCCTGCGTGACGCCACCCATGACGCCCTGCGTGACGCCACGAATGTGGACACTCCAAGTGGGACATGTCCGGAGGCCCTGGCGACAGGGTCAGTGAGGTCGACCCGGGCGGTCGCGCCGGGCGGTCGCGCCGGGCGGTCGCGCCGGTCAGAACCTGGCAGCGCAGCAGGCCGGGCACTCGCAGTCGGCGGGATGGGGCCAGGCCTCTTCCGGCGCGAGACGCTCGTCGTCCACGCGCCGCCGCTCCCCTCTGGGGACCACGCTCGGAAAATACCCCGGCGGGGTACCATTGCCTCACCCGAACGAGCACCTGTGTCAGGAGGACCGATGGCTTCTGCCGAGATCGAGAGCGGCATCTGCGGATTCTGCACCACCGTGACGACGACGACCGAGGGCCGCAAGGTACGCGTCGAATTCGAGACCGACTGCGGCTACGTGGAGCAGCTCGCCGAGGCGCTCACCGAGGTCGACCCGTACAAGGAGATCAGCTACCGCGGCGAGGGCCCGGTCACCCTGAGACTCGCCGCCGAGCACCTCGTCCACCCCGCCTGCCCAGTACCCAGCGGCATCATCAAGGCGATCGAGGTGGAGGCCGGTCTGGCACTGCCCAAGGACGCGAGCATCAAGCCGAAGAAGGGCTGAGCGGGCGGCGCTTCTCTAGTCGCTGAGACGGAAGCGCCAGACGGCGAGCACGAAGAACCCCGCGGCCCACGCGACTGAGACGCCGAACGCGGGCAGCACGTCGGCGACATCAAACCCGCGCACGACGATCCCGCGCAGCCCGTCGAGTATCCAGGCGGTGGGCAGCAGGTGGCCGACGGTCTGGAACGTCTGCCCGGTGATCTCCAGCGGGAACCACGCGCCGGACATGGCGGCGACGGCCATCGAGACGAGCACCGTCGTCGCGATGAGCGCCTGCTCGCTCTTCATCACCGAGGCGAGCAGCAGACCCAGCGTGCTCGCCACCAGTGAGAGCGAGACCATCATCAGCAGCAACGCGGCCGGGTCGCGCAGGTAGTCGACCCCGAAGAAGAGCTGCCCGACGCCCATCAGCAGGATCTGCTGCGCGAAGGTGAGACAGAACATGCCGACCGCCTTGCCGCCGATGAGCTCCCAGCGGCGGAGCCGCGTAGTCATGAGGCGCTGCAGCGTGCCGTTCTGGCGCTCGACGATGAGCGCGATGCCGGCGGTCATGAGGCTGAACAGGATGAAGTTCACCATCATGCCCGGCGAGCTGAGGACGAAGCCGCTCGGGGTCTGGTTGGCGGCCGCGCCGGCCTCGACGACCTTCGTGCTCGCGGCCGGCGATGCGAGCGCCGCGGCGACGATGGGCCTCGCCCGGGCGGCCGTCTTCGGGATGCCGGAGACCTCCGCGCCCGCCGGGTACGTCATGAACGCCCAGACGGCCTCCGCGGCAGCACGGGACGCCAACTCCACCGTCACCTGCTCGCCGGCGAGCGAGCGTATCTCGCTGGCCACCGTGGCCGCCCCGCTGGACCCTTGCGTCGAGACGATCGTGAGCTGCGCCTGCTTGCCGTCCGCCACCGCCTGGCTGTAGCCGGCGGGGATCACCAGGCCGGCGGCGGCCTTGCCGTCGGCGATCTGCTGCTCGAGGTCGGCGCCGTTCACGGCTACCGTGCGCACCACGGCGGACTTGCCGAGCTCGGCGACCAACTGCTTCGCCGCAACGCCGCCGTCCGCGTCCCACACCGCCACCGGCAGCTTCTGGGTGCTGCTGTTGGCGCCGAAGAGGATGCCGAAGAACAGGGTGAACGCCAGCGGCATGACCAGGATGAACACGAACGACAGCCGGTCCCGCGCGGTCTCCATCAGGTCCTTGCGAGCAAGGAGCGCAGCGAGCCTCATGCGAACCTCCTCCTCATCCTCATCACGGCGAAGAAGAAGAACGCCACGGCGAAGCCGAGGGGGACGAGCACCTGCCAGCGGATGTCCGCCACGCCGCCGCCACGCATGGCCGTGTCCCAGCCGTGGAGCAGCCAGCCGTTGGGCGTGAACTGCTGGATGAACGCGTAGGTGGTGCCGGTCTGGGCGGTCCCTGTGAAGTTACCGCCGAGCAGCGCAAGGACGAGGTAGACGCCGGAACCGATGGCGCCCGCCTGCGCGGGCGTCTTGGCGAACGAGATGACGAGCAGCGCGAGGCCCCCGGCCACGCCGGCGGCCACGACGGTGAGCAGGATCACCACGTCGATGCGGCCCCAGTGGATGCTGAAGATGAGCCGCCCGGCGATCAGGAGCACGATGGCCTGCACCAGCACGGTCAGGAACACGGCGACGAACTTACCGGCGATGACGGTGCCATGCCGCGTCGGCGTCGTGAACAGGCGCGGCATGGTGCCGTCGCGGTCCTCGGTGAGGATCGTCCGCGCGACGTTGGCGGCGCCGAAGAACATGAAGAAGATCATCATGCCTGCGAGGATGGAGCCCGTGACGCTGACGTCCGTGCCGGTCTTGCCGACCTTTGGCGAGCGTTGGGCGACCTGGAGCCCGGCCGAGACGCCGCCGGCGTGGGTGAACGTCTCGGCCGCGCGGGCGGCCACCGTGGACGCGGAGGGACCGCCGGCGTCCCGCACGGCGACGGCGCCGGCGGCGGCCGCGCGGGCGCCGTTGAAGTCGTCCAGCACCTGGCCGACGACGCCCTCGACGATGGAGCCACCGATGTCCGCAGTCGGGTTCTCGTACAGCTCGACCTGGCTCGTGGCGGCGGGGCCGCTCCCGTAGACGACGGAGGTGAAGTCCGCCGGGATGATGACGGCCACCTCCGCGCCGCCGTTGTCGACGGCTTTGCGCGCGGCGTCCGCGGACGTCGCCGTCTTCGTGGCGAGGACGTCCGAGAGGTCCTTGCTGGTGAGGATCTTCTGGATGGCGGCGCCGGCGCTCTGGCCGGCCTCGGCGCCCCCCTTGTCCAGGTTCGCCACCACGACCTTGGTCGCGGCGATGTCGAATCCGCCGCTCCCACCGAAGGCGAAGCCCAGCAGGGCGGCCAGCCCCAGCGGCGCGACCAGCATCATGACCAGCGCCGGGCGGTTGCGCAGCGTGCTGCGCAGGTCCTTCCACGCGATGGCGAGGATCTTCCTCATCGCGACGCCTTGGTCATTCTCTGAGCGCCCGCCCGGTCAGGTGCAGGAACACCATCTCGAGGTTCGGCTCGGTGACGTTGATCTCAGTGATGCGGGAGCCCGGACCGCGGCCGCGGCCTCGAACAGCCGCGGCAGCACCTCGTTGGGATCCTCCGTGAGCAGCACCGCCTCTTCTTCCTCGATGTCGACCTTGTCGACGCCCTTGACCTCGCGCCAGCGCTCGGCCATGCCCTCGAGGGAGTGGTCCACGCGGGCGGTGACGCGGGCGCCCTCGCCGACGATCTTCACGAGTTCCTCGTGCGTCCCGATGGCGATCATCTTGCCGTGGTCGACGATGCCGATACGGTCGCTGAGCTCCTGCGCCTCGGCCATGTAGTGCGTGGTGTAGAGGATCGTCATCCCCTGGTCGCGGAGCGCGAGGATGCCGTCGAGGATCGACCGCCGGCTCTGCGGGTCGATCCCCACCGTCGGCTCGTCGAGGTACAGCACCTTGGGTCTGTGCAGCAGCGCCACGCCGATGTTGACGCGCCGCTTCATGCCGCCGCTGAACTTGTCGACGCGGTCCTTCTGGCGATCGACGAGGGTGATGAGCTCGAGGACCTCGTCGACCCGCTGCTTGAGCGCGTCGCCGGAAAGGCCGTACATCTTGCCCCAGAAGATGAGGTTCTCCCGCGCGCTCATGTCCGGGTACAGGGCGATGTCCTGCGGGACGACACCGATGGTCTCCTTGACCGCCTGGGATGCGCTGACCACGGAGTGACCGGCGATCGTGGCGTCGCCGCCGGTCGGCTTCAGCAGGCAGCTCAGCATGGAGATGGTGGTGCTCTTGCCGGCGCCGTTGGGGCCGAGGAGGCTGAAGATCTCGCCTTCGGCGATGTCGAAGCTCACGCCGTCGACGGCCAGCACGCCCTTGGGCGGGTCGTACTGCTTCCGCAGCTCGTTGACCTCGACGATGCTCACCGGCCGACCTCCTCGTAGGTGCTCCAGCCGAGCCCCGTTATACCCCGAGGGATGGGCGGCGGTCACGTGCATGTGACCGCCGAGCCTTCTGCGGAGGCCCGCCCCGTCTGCTATCGTCCCCCCATCTGGATACTCGTCGAACGGAAGCACCGGACGCCACGCCCGGCGTGTGCCGAGGGGGGAGACTCGTGGACAGGTATCACTCCCGGCTGCTCGTCGTCATCGCGGGGCTCGCAGCCCTGCTGGTCAGCGGTCCGGCTCCCACCGCGGCGGCGCGTGGTGGCGCGTCTGATCGGCCCGGCGACCGGGAAATCACGGCACGGTCCGTGCCGCGGCAAGCCCTGGTCAGGTTCCACGAGGGCGTCTCCCTGGCGGCGATCACGCGCCTGGCGAGCAAGAACGATGCTCGCGTCGTGGCGGTGCCGCCGCGGGCGGCGGGCGGCGGCCGCACAGCGGTCGTTCGCTCGGCCTCGCTCACGACCGGCGAGCTGATCGACCAGCTGAGGGCTGATCCTCGGGTCGACCGCGCCGAACCGGACTATCTTCTGCACCTGGACGCGACGCCCGACGACCCGGACCTTCCCGCGCTGTGGGGCATGCTGCAGATCCGGGCGCCCGGCGCCTGGGACCTGACCACGGGATCCCCGTCGGTGGTGCTGGCCAGCGTCGACACCGGCGTGGACTACACGCACCCCGACCTCGCCGCCAACATGTGGCACAACCCGGGTGAGATCGCGGGCAACGGGCTGGACGACGACGAGAACGGCTACGTCGACGACATCTACGGCATGGCCAGCGCATCCGACGCAGCCGATCCATCCGACCCGATGGACGTACAGGGACACGGGACGCACACCGCCGGGACCATGGCCGGCGTGGGCGACAACGGGACGGGCGTCACCGGCGTCGCCTGGCAAGCGCGCATCATGGCTCTCCGCTTCTTCAACGCCGACGGCCTGGGCGCCACCTCCGACGCCATCGCCTGCATCGACTACGTGGTCGCGATGCGTCAGCGGGGCGTCAACGTCGTCGCCATCAACGCCTCTTGGGGCGACAGCGAGAACAGTGCGTTTCTCCGCTGGGCGATCGAGACCGCCGGCGACGCCGGCATCATCGTCGTGGCGGCTGCCGGCAACGGCGGCGTCGACAAGGTCGGCGACGACAACGACGCCACCCCCTTCTATCCGGCCTCCTACGACTCCCCGAACATCATCGCGGTAGCGGCCTCCGACACCACGGATGCGCTCACTCCGTTCTCGAACTACGGCGCCTCCTCAGTCGATCTGGCGGCGCCGGGCACCGCCATCTGGAGCACCGTGCCCACCTCGATGACCCCCGGTGGCTACGCCTCAAAGAACGGCACCTCCATGGCGGCGCCGCACGTCACGGGTACCGTCGCCCTGTGCGCCGCCCTCCACCCCGGCGAGACGGTCGCCGAGCGGATCGCCCGAGTACTCGCGAGCGCAGATCGTGTCGCGAGCCTCGCCGGCACGTGCGTGACCGGCGGGCGCCTCGACGCCTGGGGCGCCGTCGACACCGAGGCGCCCGTGACGACGGCCACCGGAATCGACGGCGCCTGGCACGCGTCGGCCGTCGTCATCTCCTTCTCCGCCATCGACGCGGGCTCCGGCGTCGCCCATATCGAGTACGGGCTCGACGACGGCCCTTGGACCCAAGGCACGTCCTGCACGATCAGCGGTAACGGCGTACACAGACTCACCTACCGAGCCGTCGACGACGTGGGGAACGCTGAGAGCCCCCGCACGGCGACGGTGCGAGTGGATACCGGTCGGCCCGCAACACATGCCCTCTCGAAGGCCAGGGTGAGGAAGGGTCGGAGGGCGATCCTGCGCTTCAGCGCGACGGACGTGACGCCGCGAGCCGCTTTCACCGTCAGGGTCTACAGGGGCAGGAAGCCCGTCAAGACGATCCACGTGGGCCGTCGCGCGACGAACACCCCGCAGAAGTACTCCTGGGCGTGCCGGCTCGCGAGGGGGACCTACACCTGGAAGGTCTACGCGACCGATCTGGCCGGCAACCGGCAGGGCAGGATCGGCTCTCAACGGCTCGTGGTGAGGTAGGCGCCGGTCCGGTCAGGCCGGGAGCGGCAGCGGCCCGAGCGGGCGCAGGACGCAGACCGGCGTCTGCTCGTGTCCCTGCCCCAGCGGGTTGTCGCGCATGAGACGCTTGGCGAGGGCGCGATCGGCGCCCGGCGAAGCGCCGAGCACGGCCGCGGTGAGGTCGTTGGCGTCGATGACGACGAACTCGACGCGGCCGCCGGCGGCGTCGCTCAGGACGTCCGCGAGGTGGGCCGCGACGCCGTCCGGGTCCGCCGGGCCCAGCTTGGCGTGCGTGTTGTGCGGCGGCAGCGTGTTCCAGGTGGGGCCGTCGATGGCCTCCACATCGGCGCCGGCGACCTTGTAGAAGAGACCTCGCTTGCCGACCACCTTGCCGGCCGCCGAGACGGCTGCGGCGGCCACGATGCGCGGCGCGCCGGCCTCGTCGATGGCGAGCTGCATGGTCTCGGGGATACCGAGGCCGATGCCGTGCGGCGTCCTGGTCACCGCCCTGCTGAGGACCTTGGCCAGCCTGGTCGGGTGGATCTCGTCCAGCGCGTAGCTGCGGCCCTGGCTGGCGGCGATGGGCTTCTCGGCCATGACGACGAGGTCGCCGGGGCGGACGTGCTCCGCGACCTGGCGCCGCATGAGCTCGTCCAGGTCGTCGCCGCGACCGACGAGGTCGGTGCGCAGGGGCAGGCGGGCGAACACGGTGCCGGCGGCGACGCCGAACAGGTGCTTCTCCTCGTTCGGCGCGTACCCGGCCAGGAGGCGCTCGGCCTCGGCGGCCGCGGCGGGGCCCTGCGGGCCCGCGGCCGCAGCGAGCAGCGCCGGCACCTGCGCGTCGCCGGCTTCGGCGATGCTGCCGCGGTGCACCGGGCCGACGGGGACGGGCGCGCTGAGCGCCGCCTCCACGTCGGCGTCCACGAGCACCACGCTCCCGTCGACGAACTCGCGCAGCCACAGCTCGACGTTGGCGGCGCGCCAGAAGAACATGCTCTCCTCGACCTCGCCGCGGCAGCAGGCGCGGAACGCGCTCACCACGGCCTCGCCGTCCCAGTACGGACGCGCCTGGAACGTCGGCGACTGGTAGAGGCTGGTGAACGCCGCGCGGCGCGCCTTGATCCAGCGCATCTCCGGCGTCGTGAACCCGACCTTCCAGCGGCGCAGGCGGATCTTCTCGGGCAGCGTGCCCTTGAGCGCCGCGCGCAGGATCCAGCGGCTCCAGCCGTGACGCACGATCGCGTCCTCCGGCAGGCTGAGGATGTGGTCGACGAACTCCTGGTCGAGATACGGCACCCGGCTCTCGATGCTGAACGCCATGGAGTTGCGGTCCTCGTAGCGGAGCAGGCACGGCAGGCTGTAGGTGAGCGTGTCTTGAAGGAGGCGCTCCTTGAGCTCCGACTGGGAGCGCCCGTACCCGGGGTCCGTGGTCCGGGCCAGGAAGTCCCGCCGCAGGAGCTTGCGCGTCGGCAGCTGCCTGCGCCGCTGCCTGATGCGCCGTTTGGCCAGCGGCCAGAGCACGTCGCGCGAGGCGGTGGCCTCCTCGCGCAACTTGGCATAGTCGCCCTGCTTGCGCAGTTGGCGCAGGTAGACGAGCTGGTACGGCACGTAGCCGGCGATCAGCTCGTCGCCGCCCTGTCCGTCGAGCAGCACGGTGACCTGCTCGCGCGCGACGCGCATCACGCACCACTGCGCGTAGGGGCCGGTGCTGACGATGGGCTCTTCCTGGTGCCAGACGAAGTCGCGGAGCTCGCCGATGAACTCGTGCGACGTCGGATTGGTGTAGGTGGTGTCGGCGCCGGTGCTCTCGACGGCGATCTCGATGTACTCGCGCTCGTCGATGGGGTCGCCGTCGAACACGGCGCTGAAGGTCTTGAGCTGGCCGCGCAGCGACGTCGCGTCGGGCGCGTCCTCCTTGAGCAGCTCGCTCATGAAGCTGATGATCGTCGTCGAGTCGAGGCCGCCGGAGAGGCAGGAGCCGACCGGGACCTCGGAGACGAGGCGCCGCTCGACGCTCTCGCGGAAGCGGCGCCGGAAGTCGGCCGGGTCGTCGCCGCCGTCAGTCGTCAGCCGCGGCGTCCAGTAGGCGGTGCTGTCGAGCGCGGCGACGAGCATGCCGGCCGCGGCGGTCTCGCCCAGCGGCAGCTCGATCCAGGTCGCCGCCGGCACGTGGTAGACGCCCTTGAAGAACGTCTCCGCGCGGTGGTCGTGGAAGCCGTGCTGCAGATACTCGAAGATCATCTGCTCGTCCGGCTCGGCGACCAGCTCGGGATCCTGGAGCAGCGCCTTGATCTCGCTGGCGAACAGCAGGCGGCCGGTCTGCGGCGAACGCGCGTAGTACAGAGGCTTGATGCCGAAGTGGTCGCGGTTCAGCACCAGCTTGCCGCCGCGCCCGTCCTCATCGGCGCCGCGCAGGTCGGCGATGGCGAACGCCCACATGCCGTTGAAGCGCGCGGCGCAGGCGGCGCCCCACTCCTCGTAGGCGTGGACGATGACCTCGGAGTCGCAGTGCGTGCGGAAGGTGTGGCCGGCGGCCTCGAGCTCGGCGCGCAGCTCGCGGTAGTTGTAGACCTCGCCGTTGTAGACGAGCCAGACGGTCTCGTCCTCGTTGGCGACCGGCTGGTGCCCGCCCTCGCGGTCGATGATGCTCAGGCGGCGGTGACCGAGGCTGACGGACGGCGTCTCGAAGGCGCCGGCGTCATCGGGGCCGCGGTGCACGATGGCGGCGGCCATACGCCCGAGAAGCTGCCGGTCGGGCGAGCCGGCGAAGCCGAAGATGCCGCACATGAGCGCAAGCTCTCCTGGGAGTCGGGGCCGTTGACGGCGCGGCGGCTCTGCCGGGCTCCGCGCCGCACAACCTTACCACAGGCCGTCGGACGGTCCGGACCGGCGCGTGCGAGCCCGCGGACAGCGCCGGCGCCCGGACGTGGCAGGCCGCGCCCCCGCAGGCGGACCGTGCCACGTCCGGGCGCCGATGCCCGGTGCGTCACATCAGTCTCGGAGCCGATTCCCGGGATGCGACATGCAGTAGTCGTCCAGAGTGACCAGCGGGAACGCGCCGACCACCGGGAACGCGCCGAAGGGCAGCTCGCGCGTCGAGCCGCGGAAGAAGGACTCGGCCTGCAGGACGACCGGCGGAGCCGCGCGACACGTGACCCGCGTCGCCGCCGCCCGGGAGCTTGTCGAACGCCGGGCAGGTGCGGCAGCGCTGCATGTTCTCCTGGTCCATCTCTCCTCCAGTACAGTGGTCGGGCCTAGCGGTTCGGCTTCATGTTCACGCGCGAGGCCGCGCCCTTCCTGCGGCGCCGGTCGCCGGGCCGCAGGACTCGCGACTGCCTCGCGACGCCCGTTGCCGCCTCGAGCGGCCGCCCGGTACACTCGGGCCCTTCCCGCAGCCGACGTGGAGGTCGAGATGCCCGAGCGCGACGAGGTCCTTCGCGAGGTCCGCCAGCTGGAGTACGTCTGGATCCCGCTCAGCGGACGGCACGCAGCTTGCCGCGCGCATCTGGCTGCCCGAGGACGCCGAGCAGGACCCGGTGCCGGCGATCCTGGAGTTCACTGCCCTACCGCAAGCGCGACGGCACGGCGCGCGCGCGACGAGCTGCATCCACCCCTACTGGGCCGGCCACGGCTACGCCTGCGTGCGCGTCGACATGCGCGGCTCCGGCGAATCCGACGGCATCCTGGAGGACGAGTACCTCGCAGCAGGAGCAGGACGACGCGCTCGAGGTCATCGCCTGGATCGCCGCCCAGCCCTGGTGCACGGGCAAGGTCGGCATGATCGGCATCTCGTGGGGCGGCTTCAACGGCCTCCAGATCGCCGCCCGCCGGCCGCCGGCGCTCAAGGCGATCATCACGCTCCTGCTCGACCGACGACCGCTACGCCGACGACGTCCACTACATGGGCGGCTGCCTGCTGGACGACAACCTGCTGCGCTGGGGCGCCATGCATGTTCGCACTGGCATCTGCGCGCCGCCGCGACCCGGCGGTCGTCGGCGAGCGCTGGCGCGAGCATGTGGCTGCAGCGCCTGGAGGCCAACCAGCCGCTGGGTCAAGACCTGGCTCGCGCACCAGCGGCGCGACGCCTACTGGAAGCACGGCTCGGTCTGCGAGGACTACGCCGCGATCGAGATGCCCCGTCTATGCCGTCGGCGGCTGGGCCGACGGCTACACCAACGCCGTGCCGCGCCTGCTGGAGGGCCTGACGGTGCCGCGCAAGGGGCTGATCGGCCCCTGGGCCGCACACGTACCCGCACTTCGCCACGCCCGGGCCCGGCGATCGGCTTCCTGCAGGAGGCGCTGCGCTGGTGGGACCACTGGCTGAAGGACGAGCGACACCGGCATCATGGACGAGCCGATGCTGCGCGTCTGGATGCAGGAGTCCGTCGCCGCCCGCGCCCTGGATGGACGAGGTGCCGGGCCGCTGGGTCGCCGAGGACGAGTGGCCGTCGCCGCGCATCGAGCCCCGGCGCCTGCGGCTCGACGCCGACGGGGTGCTGCGCGACGCCGACGGACGACGACGCGACCCGACGCTGAGGCGGCCGCCGCGCACGGCGCGGACGGCGGCCGCCTCAGCATCCGTCGGCGCCCAGCTCTGCGGCGCCGACGCCGGCGCCTGGTGCGCCGAGAGCCAGCCGAGCGACTTCGCCCCCGACCAGCGCGCGGCGGAGGGCCAGTCGCTCTGCTTCACCTCGGCGCCGCTGCGCGGAGCCTCTGGAGATCCTCGGCCACCCGCGGCTCACGCTCCGCTTCGCGAGCGACCGGCCGCTGGCGCTGGTCGCCGCCCGGCTCGACGACGTGGCGCCGGGCGGCGTCTCCCGGCTCGTCACGACGCAGGTCTTCAACCTGACGCACCTGACGAGCCACGAGACGCCGGAGCGGCTCGAGCCCGGCCGGGAGTACGAGGCGTCGATCGCGCTGGACGCGATCGCCCAGTCCTTCCCGGCCGGCCACCGTCTGCGCCTCGCCCTCTCGCCGACCTACTGGCCGTGGGCGTGGCCCTCGCCGGAGCCCGTCACGCTCTCGGTGGTCGCCGGCGAGAGCTTGCTCGAGCTGCCGGTGCGGCCGGAGCGGCCCGAGGACGCGGACCTCCGGCCGTTCGACCCGCCGGTCGTCCCGCCGGGCCTCGGCGAGAAGTCACCGTCGGCGGCGGCCGCCGGCGGCCGCGCGTACACCCGCGACCTCGCCGCCGACGCATCGCCTGGACCTTCCGCTACGTGGACGGCGGCAACGTCGTCCTCCCCAACGGCTGGGAGAGCGAGGAGTGGAACCGGGTCGAGCTACGGCTGCGCGAGGGCGACCCGCTCTCCGCGCGCGTCGAGGTCGAGGCCGAGTCGGTGCTCCGGCGCGGCGCGCAGGGCCGGTTTCACATCGTGACCCACGGGCAGATGACGTGCGACGCGGACACGTTCTACGTCGCCGACGAGGTCGCCGTGTACGAGGGCGAGGAAGGCGACGAACGCGAGGTCTTCACGAGGTCGTGGTGGCACCAGGCGCCGCGGGACCTCGTCTGACAAGGAGGGCACGCGGATGTACTTCGGCGCGCACGTGAAGTCGTCGGGCGGCGTGTGGCACGCCATCGAGAACGGCGTGGAGCTCGGCGCGGAGGCCGTGCAGTTCTTCGCCGGCAGCCCGCGCACCTGGGCGCCGACGCGTCTACAAGGACAAGGACTCGGCAGAAGTTCCGGGAGATGCGCGCCGCGTCGCCGATCCGCTTCGTCGCTCATCCACACCATCTACCTGATCAACCTCGCCAGCGAGAAGGAGGACTTCTACGAGAAGTCGGTCACCTCGCTGATGCGGCGCGCTCACGGCGGCCGACCAGCTCGGGCGCCGACGCCATCGTCACCCACATCGGCTCGCATCAGGGCTCGGGCTTCGCGGCCGGCCTCGAGCGCGTGCAGCAGGGCCTGCGCCGCGCGCTCGACGAGAGCGAGGGCTCGCCGGTGCGCCTCCTGCTCGAGAACACGGCCGGCGCAGGCGGCACCATGGGCGTCGACTTCCGCGAGCTCGGCCAGATCATCGACGCCGCCGGCGGCGACCCGCGCCTCGGCATCTGCGTCGACACGGCGCACATCTTCGAGTCCGGCGTCGACCTGCGCACGCGCGAGGGCATCGACGAGGTCGCTCGCGCGAGCTCGACGCCGGCTGCGGCCGCGACCGCCTCGCCATGTTCCACCTCAACGACTCCAAGACCCCGCTCGGCTCCAACCGCGACCGCCACGAGAACATCGGCGAGGGCGACCTCGGAGAGGACGCGCTTCCGCCTGCTCGTCAACGAGCCCGCGTTCGCCGACCTGCCCGGCATCCTCGAGGTGCCGGGGTTCGACGGCCAGGGCCCGGACAAGGAGAACCTGGCCCGTCTCCGCGCGCTCGCGGGCTGACGCGCGCCGCCCCGCGACGTCATCGGCGAGGCCGTCCGCCGCCTCGCGGGTATACTCGGGCTGCGCCGCGCGAAGGCGCACGACCCCCGACCGGAGGTGACGCCATGGAACTCGTGACCGTGACCACCGTCAGCGATGCAGGCCTTGCCAACGTCGTCGTAGGGGTGCTCGAGCAGGCCGGCGTGGAGGCCGTCGTCGGCGGCCCCGGCGCGCCGGACGTGTACCCCATGCCGTCGGTCCACCCGTTCCACATCCTCGTGAACGAGGGCGATCTGGTGCGGGCGCGCGACATCCTCGACCAGTACGAGACGACGCCGGACGACGCGGACGACGAAGAGTAGCACGCGGGGCCACGCTCCCGGCGTCTGCTATCATGTGCCTTCTTGCAGCGTTTTTTCGGCCCTGCGGGGCGTTCCAGACACGGGAGTGACGATGTTCGGACGCATCTTCGGCCGCGGCAAGGACGACCAGGACCAGGCCGTCTGCGCACAGTGCGGCCGCACCCTCCTCGCCGGCGAATGGACCCAGACCGTCATCGATGAACACGGCGACGAGCGGCTCATCTGCTCCCTGTGCGGACAGGCATACGCCGGGCCGAACGAGCCGTCGCCGCCGCACCCGCCCCGGCCAACAACGGGCGCGTGCGCGAGACGCGCAGCGAGTCGCCCGGCTTCGAGGAGCGCGCCGGAACCGGCGCCCGCGCCTTCGCGCCGAGCCGACCGGCGCGCGACACGCGCGCAGAGAGCGACGCCTTCTGGCAGGCGCTCAAAGACAAGGACGCCCAGATCGAGCAGCTCAAGGCCGAGCTGGCGCGCGCGGAGGCCGAGCGGCAGGAGCTCGCCGGCCGGTTCGCGCGCCTCGGCACGGCCGACGAGCCGCCGAGGAGCCGGAGCCCGGCTCACTCACGGGCGACTCGTCGGAGCCCGGCGAGCGCACCTGGGGCGAGACGCCCGCGGAGTTCGCGCGCCGAGATGGCGGCGCTGCGCGAGGCCGAGCCGCTCCCGCCGCAGCAGGCCGCCTCGCCGTCCGGCGCCGACGCCCGGCCTCCGACGCTCCCGCCGCCGAGCCGCAGAAGTGGCCGAAGAGGTCATCGCCGAGAGGTCGCTGCAGAGCCCGCCGTCGAAGCCGTCGCGCAGCCGCCGGCGTCATGGCGACGCCGAGGCCGAGGACACCGGCGGCCGACGCGCCTCCCGCGTCTCGCCCGATGGTGTTCGAAGACACGCAGCCCATCGCGTCGATCGACCGACGACATGCTCGAGCGCGAAGAGGACGAAATAGAGGACGCAGAGCACCGGCGAGATCGCCGCGGCCGAAGCCGCGGCGGCCGTGGCCGCCGCCGGCGGCGCGCTGCCCGGCGAGCCGCCGGCCGAAGAGCCGGCCGTGACCGTCCGCCGCCGAGGCCGAGGCGGCGGCGGCGTCGCTCACGCTGCTGCAGCGCGGCGTCGACCTGCTCAACGTCAGCCGCGTCCCGCGCAAGATCGCCGAGACCAACGAGCAGCTGGGCCTGCCGCACGTGCACGTCGGCTTCGACGGCGGGACCGTCGCCGCACGTTCATGTGGACCATGGGCTGGTACCGCTTCCGCGTCGACATCGACAGCGGCGACGTCGGTATGGACGACCGCGGCTACGAAGAACTCACGCTGCAGCCCAACGCCGGCGTGCGCGCCGACGGCACGGTGCAGCTGGCGCCGGCGCAGATCAGCCGCGCCGCCGCCCAGCGCGCGCCCAGGCGGCGCCCGAGACGGCCCCGCCGGCCGCTCCGACGCCGGCCGCCGCACCGGCCGGCCCTGCCGCCGAGCGCGAGACCCCGCGCGAGGCGGCGCAGAAGCCGCCGGAGTTCCTCAGCAAGTCCCTGCTCGGCCAGCGCAGCGACGACGAGAGCGCGTCCTGGGAGAAGACCCAGGCACGCGACTTCGACTGGGACCGCTGAGCGCCTGACGAGCGGGCGGCCGCAGGCCGCCGGATGCGAAAGGGCCGGGGCCGCCTCGACGGCGGCCCCGGCCCTTTTCGTCTCCCGGTCCGGCGGCGCGTCCCGCGCCGCCGTCCGACTCATCTCAGAGCGTCAGCCCGCTGCTGCCGCCCAGCATGCCGCCGAACAGCTGGTTCATGAAGTCCTTGAACGATTTCGCGCCCGCCGGCGGCCGTCGACGTCGACCGGCTGGTCGAAGTCGGACATGGTCACGGCGCCCTTCAGCGGTCATGCCGGTGACGCCCTGCATGTCCTTCTGGCCGACGTGTCCATGGAGGCGCGCGAACTGCGCCTTGTACATGAGCTGGTCGTCGACGCCGATCCAGTAGTCCACGGTCGCGTCCTTGAGGCTCTTGCTGAGCTCCTCGGCCTGCTGCTTGTTCTGCGTGAGGCCCTGGCTGAGCTGGCCGAGCTCGCTGCTCGAGCCGCCGAGCTTCTGCTCAGGCTCGGGTCCTCGGCGGCCTTCGTCAGCGAGTCCGCCAGCTTCTGCGCGTCGGCCGTCGCCTTGATGTGGTAGACCTGCACGCCGTTCAGGTCCTCGGTGCCGACCAGCTGGTAGGTCGCGCCCCACGTCGACGGGTCGACACCCATGCTCTTGAGCTGCTCGGTGGGCGCGGCGCCGGTCTGGGCCTGCTTGTCCAGCGTCTTGGCGTTCTTGGCGTCGAGCGCGTACCAGGCGCCCTGGTACTCGAGCCACGACTTCTTGCCCTGGCTCTTCATGCCGAACTCGAGGTTCTGCCCGGCGATGCCCAGGCTCATGGTCATGTCGACGGCGGTCGGGTCGTTGGCGCTCTTGCCCTCGGCGTGAAGGTGACGCCCTGGCCGAGCAGCGCCTTGGCCGTCGGGTCGGTCATCTTCGCGGTGTCGCCCTGGACCTGGAGCGCGAAGTCGGCGGTGAACGCGGCGCTGTTGACGGTCGCCATCTTCGCCTCGCTGTCCTTGACGATCTGGTCGGCCGACCACGCCGGAGGCCGCGTCGTGGCCGCCGAGGCGCCGCTGCGACGCCTTGTCGCTGCCCCCGCAGCCGGCCACGGCGACGAGCGCCAGCGCCAGGACGAGGAGCAGGCGACTCCGCGTCCGGTCATCATGGCACGCATGTGGATCCCTCCTGTCGTCTGCTCGGCGCGCTGACCCGCGCTCGCTCATCTTCTCGGCCATGCGGGGCCCCTCCTTTACAGGAGGATGCCCGGCAGGCTCAGACCTGACGGCTGTTTGGGAGAGACGACGACGGCGCGGAATGGTTCGTTGCCCTCGGACACCGTCTCCACGCGCGGGTGATCCTTGAGGTGCAGGTGGATGACCTTGCGCTCCGCGGCCGTCATGGGCTTGAGGGTGATGCTCACCGACTCCCGCGCGACCTTCTGCGCCGTGCGGTCGGCGAGCGCCGTGAGCGCCGCGGCGCGGCGGTCGCGATACCCCTCCGCGTCGACGATCGACCTGGCGCCGCTCGCGCCGGTCGCCGTTGACGACGATCGCGGCGATGTACTGCAGGGCGTCGATGGTGGCGCCGTGGCGGCCGATGAGCGAGTCCGAGGTCGTCGCCGCTGATCTCGGCGCGCACCCACTCGGGCGTCTCGCTGGCGCCCACGTGCGCCTCGATACCCATGAGGTCGACGACGGTCTGGATGAACTCGCGGAGCGTCTCGGCGCCCGGCGGGAGGTCGGCTTCGACGCGCTCCTCCGACGGGCGCAGCCGCGCCTCGACCCGCGCCTGCATCTTGCCGCGGCCGAAGAAGCCGCCCTTGCTGCCCTCCTCCACGACGACGTAGTCGACGTCGGCGGGGTTGATGTAGGGCACGATCTTGCGCAGCTGTTCCAGCGCCGTGCGCTTGGCCTCCTCGACGGTGGCCCCACCGGCGATGGTGGCGAACTCGGTCTCTTCTTCCTCTTCGTCTTCGTCGATCGGCTGGAGGTCGTCCGGCTCTTCCATCGATCCTGCTCCCTGGTCGGGGTGAGAAAGGCGCGGGCGGCCCGGCGGCGTCAGTCGTCCGCCGGACCGCCCGCGCTCGTGTCGCTCCTCCGTCGCCGCCCGGCCGGCGCCGCCGCCGGCGGCTTGTCGGCCGGCCGCGTCTTCTTGGCCGCCGGCCGGCCGGCCGTGCCTTGCCGGACTGGCCGGCGCCGCCTTGGGCTTGGCGCCGGCTGGCTGGCCGGGCTTGCCGCCCGGTGGCCTGCTTGCGCTTGACCCTTGCCGGGCGGCGGCTTCTTGGCCGCCGGACGCGGGCTTCTTGGCGCCGGCCGCGACCGATGCCCTGCTTGGCGTCGCTCGTGCCGTCGCCCTTGCTTGCCCATCTTCTCCTCGCGCTGCTTCATGGCCTCGCCCTGCGAGGCCATCATGACTTCCATGAAGCGGCTGCGCTTCTTGGGCTTGGCCTTGGCCTGCCGCACGAGCTCTTCGGGCTTGGGCATCGTCCTCCGGATGATCAGCTGCTGGCCGATGGTCCACACGTTGGTCGTGACCCAGTACACGAACAGGCCGGCCGGGAAGTTGAACAGGAAGAGCACGAACATGATCGGCATCGCGCGCATGATCCACTTCTGCGTGCTGTCGCTCTGCGTCGCCACCATGAGCTCCGTCGAGATCATCTGCGTGACCACGTAGAGGACGAGGAGGATGTAGTACGGGTCCGGAAAGCCCAGGTGCGGGATCCACAGGAAGGGCGCCTGGTTCAGCGCCTCGACAGAGGCCTGGTAGGCGGGCGCCGACAGCGGGCCGAGGCCCTTGATCGCCGCGTAGAGGCTGATGAACACCGGCAGTTGCAGCAGCAGCGGGAGACACGACGCGAACGGGTTCACGCGGTGCTCCGAGTAGAGCTTCATCGTCTCTTCCTGGAGCTTGCCGCGGTCGCCCTTGTACTTCTTCTGCAGCTCCTTGATCTGCGGCTGGATCATCTGCATCTGCTGCGCCGACTTGTACTGCTTCCACGTGAGCGGGAAGAGGATGAGGCGCACGATGATCGTGAGGCCGATGATGGCCAGGCCCCAGCTCCAGCTGTAGCCCAGCCCGAGTCCGGTCAGGAAGTCGTTGATCGTGACCAGGACCCAGTGAAGCAGCAGGATCAGCTGCGAGAGGATCGGGAAGTTATACACGCGCGCTCACATTCCGCGTGGGCATGGTCGTGCCCGCAGTCGTGGTGCCGCGGCGGCACGGGGTCGTAGCCGCCGTTGCTGAATGGGTTGCAGCGCAGAAGCCGCCAGCTCGCGAGGCCGAGTCCCTTGATGGGGCCGTGCTCGCGGAGCGCGCCGATGGCGTAGTTGGAGCAGGACGGGTAGTACTTGCAGCGCTGCCCGAGCATGGGCGAGAGCGTGTACTGGTAGACCCTGATGAGCCCGATGAAGACGGCGTTCAGGCCGGCGTTGAGGCCGCGAGGATGCGGTTCATGCCTGTCCCGAGGTGATGAGGCCGGAGCGGTCCAGCAGTTCCTGCACGGCCGCCGGCCACGAGACCCTTCTCGCCCTCGCCCTCGCGGGTGACGAGCTCGATGAGTTGCGGGCGCGCGATCACGACCAGATCGTACTCCTCGGCAAGCCGCCCCGCGTTGGCCTGGAAGGCCTCGCGCAGCAGCCGTTTGATGCGGTTACGGACGACGGCTCCGCCCAGCTTCTTCGACACCGAGAGGCCGAGACGCGGCCCCTCGTCGCCCGGCTCGGCCGGGCGCTTGAACCAATACAGCACCAGGAAGCGAGAGGCCGTCGAGCTCCCCTGCCGATAGATGCGCTGGAAGTCGGAGGAGCGAGAAAGGCGGGAGCGTTTGGCGGCCATCAGGGCCCGCGGCTATGCGGAGAGGCGCTTGCGCCCCTTCTGCCTGCGGCTCTTGATCACCGACCGACCCGCGCGCGTGCTCATGCGCTTGCGAAAGCCATGGGTCTTGCTGCGCTTGCGGGTGTTGGGCTGGTAGGTCCTCTTCACTGCTTCCTCGCACGATTGCCGATAGTCAGAACGCAGAGTATAGCGGCGCGGCGGAGGCCCGGTCAATTTGACCCGTGAGGCCCGGCCCGGGCCGCCGCCACGCTCACGATTCCCCGAGACGTTGCCGATATGGGCTACTGGTACCGACTACCAGTGCGAAGATCGACCATGCTGCTCGAAGGATCCATCCACAGGTTCAACCTCGCCGGCGTTCTGCAGTTCCTCGCGCAGGGCGCCGCCACCGGCGTGCTCGAGGTCCGCGACTTCGAGGAGTACGGCTTCATCTACCTCGTCGAGAGGGCCAGGTCGAGGCCATCTCCCTGCCCATCACCGACGAGAAGCTCGGTACGCGCCTCGTCAAGGCCGGCTTCCTCAGCGAGCAGCAGCTCGCCGAGGCCCTCATGGAAGACTCCGGCCTCTCCCACGACCAGAAGAAGCTCAAGCCACTCGGCCAGCGCCTCATGGAGAAGGGCTACACGACGCGCGAGGAGATCCGCGCGCATCATGGAGCGGCAGACGCTGGACCAGGTCTTCGAGCTCGCTCACTGGACGACCGGCGTGTTCCTCTACGAAGAGCCGGAGCAGATGCCCCGCTTCCAGGTGGCGATCGAGGGTGACGTCCAGGGCCTCCTGCTCGACGCGTACCGGCGCATCGACGAGGGCGAACGGGCGCGCAAGACGCGCAACGTGGTCGAGAACGAGGTCTGCTACGCCTGCCCCCTCGAGCGAAGAGTGCGGCGCGGTGATCAAGACGAAGTACCTGAAGAAGGACGTGTGCCTCTGGCGGGAGATGGCCGCGGTGCTCGACGAGAGCAGCGACCACCTGCGCGACGCGCGCCAGCTCTACCGCTCGCGCGAGACGGATACGAAGCAGGAGCTCGACGCCTCCCTCGATTCCGAGTAAGCGACGAAGGCGCCGCAGGCGCCGAAGGCGCCGCAGGTGAATCATCGTCGGGTGCTCCGCAGGTGCACCCGACTGTGAGCGACGTCCCCATCGCCGCCCTCCGAGCTTGAGCGACTCCCCCACCGGGTACTGAGTCCGCGTGGCCGATGACCAAGGCATAGACGGCGCGTTCAGACACATCCTCGACGCGATCAGCGACGGCGTCTACGTCACGGATCCCGACCGCACCATCGTCTACTGGAGCGCCGGCGCCGAGCGCATCACCGGCTTCACCGCCGACGAGGTGGTCGGCCACCGCTGCGATGAGGAGATCCTCGTCCACACGGACCTGGCCGGGCTCCCGGCTGTGCGTCTCCGGCTGCCCCCTTCAGGACTGCATCGACACCGGCGAAGAGCACTCGATCAACGAGGTCTTCCTCAAGCGCAAGGACGGCGAGCGCCTGGCCGTGTACGTCAAGACGGCGATGCTCGAGATCGACGGACGCAGACACGGCGTGGAGATCTTCGGCGAGCTCGAGAGTGTCGCCGGCAAGGAGCTCGCCAGCCGCATCCAGGAGCTCTCCGACTCGGCCGTGTCCGACCCGCTCACGGGGCTTTTCAACCGGCGATACCTCGACGCGGCGCTCGCCCAGCAGTTCGCCATGTTCAAGCGCCTGGCGCGCAAGTACGGCGTCATCAACCTGGACATCGACACGCTCAAGGAGATCAACGACCGGCTCGGACACGCGGTGGGCGACGAGGCGATCCGCTTCGTGGCCGGCGTGCTCTCGGACAACGCGCGGGAGATGGACGTCACCGCACGCTCCGGCGGTGACGAGTTCGTGATCATCTGCAGCCTGGCGACCCAGGACGACCTGACCGCATACGGGCGGCGGCTGGTGCGGCTCATCCGCGACTCCCGGTTCGCCCTGGTGGAGAACGCCGGCCTGCGCATGACGGTCTCGGCGGGCGGCAGCCTCGTGGCCGTCGACGACCCGGACGACCGCGCCGCTCTCGCACGTGCGGACGCGGCCATGTATGCGGCCAAGCACCGCGGCCGCGACGAGTTCGAGACGAGCCGCACCGGGAAGAGCCCGTGACGCCGGGCGGCGGCGAGCTGCGCCGCAACCCGGCCAACGGCAAGCTCGCCATCGTCGCGCCGGCGCGGGCGTCGCGACCGGCCGACGCGGCAGGACGAGACGCGGCGGCGCCGCCCTGCCCCTTCTGCGCCGGCAACGAGACGCTGACGCCGCCGGAGGTCGACGCGCTGCGTCCCGCCGGGAGCGCGCCGGACGGCCCCGGCTGGCACGTGCGCGTGGTGCCCAACAAGTACCCCGCCCTCGAGGGCCGCCACGAGGTGATCGTGCACTCGCCCGACCACGAGCGCCGAACTCGAGGACCTCGGACGACGCGCGCCTCGCCGAGGTCCTCGGCGATGTGGCAGCGCCGCATCGCCGCCGCAGCTCGAAGGCGGGCGCCGCGGCCGTGACGCTCATCGGCAATCTCGGCGCCGGCTCGGGCGCCTCGCTGGAGCACCCGCACGAGCAACTGTTCGCGACGCCGGTGGTGCCGCCGCTGCTGCTCGACGAGCTCCTCGAGGCCGAGCGTTACCGCAACCGCTACGGCGCCTGCGTCGTCTGCGACGCAGCTCGAGACGCGCCGGCGAGCGGCTCGTGCTCGACGGCCCCGTCGGCGCCTGGGTGCCCGGAGGCCAGCCGCTTCAACGGAGAGCTGTGGCTGGCGCCGCGCGGCGCACGAGGCCGACTTCCGCGCCGGCCGACCCCGCCGCCGTAGCGCCGGCGCTGCGCCGCGCGCTGACGGCGGTCAAGGTCGTCGATCGCGCGGCGCGCCGCTCAACTTCTGGCTGCACACGGCGCCGGCCGACCTGCGCGGCTCGTTCCACTGGCACCTCGAGTTCGCGCCGCGCACGGCCGACGCTGGCCGGGTTCGAGCTCGGCACTGACATCGCGCTCGTGACCAAGGACTCCGGAGGCCGCGGCGGCGGAGTACCGGCGGCGCTGCCGTCCGGCCTGACCCATCGCGATCCGCGGCCGCCGCGGCCACGGACCGCCGTCAGGCGCCCTCGTGGCGCAGCGCGAGCTGCCCGCAGGCGGCCTCGATGTCCCCGCCCGGCGAGTGGCGCACCGTGACGCTCACGCCGGCCCGCTCCAGGCGGTCGCGCATCGCCTCGACCTCGCCGGGCGCCGGCCGCGAGAACTCGCCGCCGGTCTCGTTGTAGGCGATCAGGTTGAGGTGGTAGAGCGGGCGGCGCAGACGCTGCGCCAGCGCCGCCGCCTGCGCCGGCGTGTCGTTGACGCCGCGCAGGACCACGTACTCGAAGAGCAGCTTGCGCCGCGTGGCCTCCACGTACCGCGTCGCACGCGGCGAACACCGCGTCGAGCGGATAGGTGCGGTTCAGCGGCACCAGCCGGTCGCGCAGCTCGTCGGTGGCCGCGTGCAGGCTCACCGCCAGGTTGAGCTGCAGCGGCTCGGCGGCGAACCGGTCGATGCCCGGGCACGACGCCGACCGTCGACACGGAGATGTGCGCGCGCGGCGAGGCCGAAGCCGTCGGGGTCGTTGAGCAGCCGGCAGGCGCGCAGCGTCTGGTCGTAGTTGTGGAACGGCTCGCCCATGCCCATGAAGACGACGTTGGTGACGCTGCCGTCCGCCGTCGTCGCGCAGCACGCGGGCGAAGTGCAGGACCTGGTCGACGATCTCCTCGGCGGTCAGGTCCCGGCGCAGCCCCAGCCGTCCCCGAGGCGCAGAAGGCGCAGCCCACGGCGCAGCCGACCTGGGTGGAGACGCAGACGGTGGCCCGGCCCGGCCACCAGCATGAGCACCGCCTCGACCGGGTGGCCGTCGGCCGTCGTGAAGAGCGTCTTGCGCGCCGTGCCTCTCGGCGCGGCGCGCGTCTCCACCTCGGTGAGCGACAGCGGCGAGAGCCGCTCGGCCAGCGCCTGCCGCAGGGCCAGCGGCAGGGTGGTGACGGCGGCGAAGTCGGTGACGAGCCCGCGCGTCAGCGCCTCGTAGACCTGACGGGCGCGATAGGCGGGCTCGCCCAGCTCGGCCAGTGTGGCCGCGATGACGTCGGGAGTCAAGCACCCGGCCATTCTACGCCGGGCAGGGAAAGACGGACGGCGAACGCGAAGAGCTAGACCGCCAGGCACGAACGACCCGGGACCCAGTCCATGACGACCGTCCAGATCATCGGGATAGCTGTCGCATCCCTCGCGGTGCTCCTGCTCATCGTCGCGCTCGATCGTCACGCGGCGCCGCGACGACGACGCAGGACGACGACGCGCGGCCGTCCGGCGGCTCCTTCCTCGACGAGGCCCCGCAAGACACCTTCTCGGTGCTCGGCAAGGCCGAGCAGCCCGTCGAGGACATCACCCTCGACCCCGCGATGGAGCGGCGCCAGACGGCCGGCGGAGCGCGCGCGACGGCCGCGAGCGGGCCCGGCCGAGCAGGCTGCCGCGAGCGCACGCCGTCAGCCCGGCGGGCTCGGGCTCGACTGGGGCCCGGACCTGAGCGTGCGGACGACTCGACCCGAGCGACGAGCCGCGCGGACCGCCGCTGCGCGACGACGACGACGCGGAGATCACCGGCGAGCTGCGGCCGGACGAGGCGGTGGCGCCCCCCGCGCGAGACGCACCCCCAGCCCCCGAGGGGGAGAGCGGCGACCAGGCGGCCGCCACCCGAGCCCGCGCGGCCCGCTGAGGGCGGGCCCGCCGCCGGCGACGTGGCGGCGCCGGAGTCCGGCTCAGGCGGCCGCCTGGTGCCGCTCTCGGACATCATCGTCACGACGAGCAGCAAGACGGTCGACCTGCGAGGACCCCGAGGTGCGGCGCATGCTCACCGAGCTGGTGACGTTCGAGATCGACCAGGCGGCCGAATTCCGCCGCGCGGGTCAGACCATCGACGCCGTGCTGCAGCTCACGGAGGCCGAGAAGGTCTCGCGGGCGCTCGGCATGACCGAGTCGGCGCAGCGGATCCGCGCGATGATGGCCGAGATCGCGACGAGGACTGATCGCCCGCCGGTTCGTCAGCGACGCAGCGGGGCCGGCTGATCGACGCAGTCCTATTGAGCCGCGCCTAGTTCGTAAGACTCTGGAGAGGCGCGGGAATGCGCCCGCCCCTGCGCACGAACGCGCTGTTGCCGGCGGTGCTGACCTTCATGACCGGCCCCTCGCCGAACAGCCCGCCGAGCGTGGCCCACTCCCCGACCTTCTTGCCGGCCGCCGGGATGAGGCGCGCGCCGGTGGTCTTGGAGTTGATCATGCCGATGGCCATGACGTCGGCGATGGTGCCGGCGAGCGCGTCGCGGGAGATGTCGCCGGGGACGACGATCATGTCGAGTCCGAGCGAGCAGACCGCCGTCATCGCCTCGAGCTTCTCGATCGGCAGGTGGCCGTCGGCGGCGGCCCTGGCCATGGCCTTGTCCTCGCTCACCGGGATGAAGGCGCCGGAGAGGCCGCCGGTGGACGACGTGGCCATGGTGCCGCCCTTCTTGACGGCGTCGTTGAGCATGGCCAGCGCGGCGGTCGTACCGGGAGCGCCGACCGCCTCGAGCCCCATGCACTCGAGGATCTCGGCGATGGAGTCGCCGACGGCCGGCGTCGGCGCCAGCGAGAGGTCGATGATGCCGAGCTCGGCGCCGAGCATCTGCGAGGCCTCCTGGGCGATCAGCTCGCCGACGCGCGTGATCTTGAAGGTCGTGCGCTTGATGAGGTCGGCGAGCTCGATGAACGAGGCGTCCGGGTTGGCGGCGACGACGTTGCGCACCACGCCGGGGCCGGAGATGGCGACGTTGATGCTGCACTCGGCCTCGCCGCTGCCGTGCATCGCGCCGGCCATGAAGGGGTTGTCCTCCGGCGCGTTGCAGAAGATGACGATCTTGGCGCAGCCGATGGAGTCGTGCTCCGCGGTGCGCTTGCTCACGGCGAGGAGCACGTCGGCCATGCGCAGCACCGCGTCCATGTTGATGCCCGCGCGCGTGGAGGCGACGTTGACGGAGGAGCACACACGCTGGGTGCTGCCGATGGCGTCCGGGATCGCCTCGATGAGGGCGGTGTCGCTGCGCGTGAACCCCTTCTGGACGAGCGCGCTGAAGCCGCCGAGGAAGTCGATCCCGACCTCGTTGGCGGCCGCGTCGAGCGCGTGCGCCACCTCGACGTAGGCGTTCGGGGTCGTCGCTGCCGACCACGTCGGCGATGGGCGTCACCGAGACGCGCCGGTTGACGATGGGCACGCCGTACTTCTCCTGCAGCTCGGCCGCGACCTCGACCAGCTTGCCGGCGCGGCGCACGATCTTGGCGTGGATGCGCTCGGCGGTGCCGGCGCGGTCTCGCCGGCGGCGCAGTCGTCGAGCGAGATGCCCATGGTGACGGCCCGGACGTCGAGGTTCTCGGACCGGATCATGCTCACGGTCTCGAGGATCTCCTGGGCGGTGATGAAGACCACGGCCGCTCCTCGCTAGACGCGGTGCATGAACTTGAAGATGTTCTCGTGCTGCACGCTGATCTGCAGTCCGATGCGCTGCCCTGTCGCCTCGAGAGCTTCCTTGAGCTCGGCGATGGTCGTCTCGCCCTGGTCGAACGAGACGAACATGATCATCGTGAACATGCCGTTGGCGACCGTCTGACTCACGTCGTCGACGTTCGCGTTCTGCTCGGCGATGGTCGTCGCGACCTGCGCGAGGAGGCCGTGGCTATCGGGGCCGAGAGCGGTGACGATGACGGTTGTACGCATCGGGACGTCCCTGGGAGAGAGTGGGCGGAAACAGACGGCAAGTATACTAGACGCGATTCCGATGCCCTCCGTCCCCGGCCCCACAGACGCCGTGCCGCCCCCTCTCCCCGGCCGCCTCGACAGCCTCGACCGCGCCCTGTCGCGCCGGGCGGCGATGGGCTGGCCACACCCGCGCTGGTTCACTCTGCCGCTCGGCGGTCTGTCGCTGTCCGCGAACTACGGGGTGCTCTGGTACGTCCTCTGTCTCGTACCTTGGCTTCTGGGCGCGCCGCAGCCGTTGTGGAAGGCGCTGTACGTGGCCGCCCCCGTCACGCTGGTGGAGATGACAGGCTTCGTGATCAAGAGATTCGTCGGACGCGCGCGACCGCCGGTCGCCGACCCGACGCTGCCGGAGCAGATCCCGCTGCCGCTCAGCAAGTCCTTCCCGTCGTCGCACGCGAGCATGGCCGTGGTCGGGACGTTCACGGTCGGGGCCCTCTACCCGCAGTGGATCCCCGCTCTCGCCGTCCTGACGCTCGTGCTCTGCTTCAGCCGCGTCTACCTCGGCGTGCACTACCTCGGCGACGTGCTCGGCGGTCTTGCCTACGGGCTGCTGTTCGGCGCCGTCTGGGTCCTTCTCGTCCCGGCGCCGGTGTGACGTGCGCGCCTTGAGCACCCGCGGCGGCCAGCTCGCCGTCGTCACGGCTGCCGTCCTCGTGCTCGTCATCGGTCTCGCGGCCGGCGGCGCGTTCGACGGTTGCTCCGGAAAGACCGTCAAGGTGGGGCGGCCGTCCGCCGCCGTGTCAAGTTCTCCGCACGGCGGCGTCGCCTACGCCACGGCCAAGGTCCTGGCGCGCAGCGTCGGCAAACGGCCCGCCGATTCCTGGGGCGAGATCCACGCCCGCGAGTTCATCACCGGCGCACTCCAGCAGTACGGCTACTTCCCGCGCACCGACGAGTTCATCGCGAGCGGCGGTGGACGTCGCATCCACTCGGCCAACGTCGTCGCCGTCAAGGAGGGCGACTCCGCCAAGCAACTCGTCGTCGGAGCCCATTACGACTCGACGGTCGTCGGCCAGGGCTACCTCGACAACGCGACCGGCGTCGGCCTGCTGCTCGAGGTCGCGGCGCGCATCAAGAACGTGGCCACGCCCTACACCGTCGTCTTCGTCGCGTTCGGCGCCGAGGAGGAAGGGTCGCTCGGCGCCGAGTACTTCGTGCGCGGCATGAGCGACGTCGAGCGGCGCGCGACCATCGGCATGATCGACCTCGACGCCCCGGCGGGCGGCGACGAGCTCTCCGTCGCCAGCCGCTTCGGCGGCCCCACATGGCTGCGCGACGACGCGCTCAGCGCCGCGGACTCGCTCGACGTGCCGCTGGTGACGAGCCCGGAGGCGCCGGGGCGGACGGCCGGCACGGTCGCGGCGCCGGCCGACGACGTGCCCTTCGCCGACGCCGACATCGCCACGGCGATCTTCAGCGCGGTGTCCTGGGAGGCGAGCACGGGGCGGCGCGTAGCCGAGACTGCCTCAGGGCCGCGCATCTGGCATACTCCGCGCGACACCGTCGCCTACGTCGACGCGAAGCTCCCGGGGAGGGTCAGGAAGCAGCTGCGACAGATGTCCCTCCTCCTCGAGACCCTGCTCACCAGCAAACTGGGAAGGCACCCGTGAAGCTCGGCATCGTCGGTCTGCCCAACGTCGGCAAGACCACCCTGTTCAACGCGCTCACCCACGCGCAGGCCGCCGCCACCGCGTACGCGTTCACGTCGGCGGAGTCCAATCTTGGCGTCGTGCGCTGTTCCAGATCCGCGGCTCGACCGGCTGGACGAGGTGCTCGAGACGCCCAGGAAGGTCCACGCCACGATCGATGTGGTGGACATCGCCGGGCTGGCCGAAGGCGCGAGCCGCGGCGAAGGTCTCGGCAACCGCTTCCTCTCCGACATCCGCAGCGTGGACGCCGTGGCGCATGTGATCCGCGCCTTCCAGAACCCGGAGGTCGCCCACGTGAGCGACAGGCTCGACCCGCGCGCCGACGTCGACCTCGTGGAGACCGAGCTCGTGCTCAGCGACGCCGAACTCGTGGAGCGCCGCCTGGACAAGACCCGCAAGGCGGCGCGCAGCGGCGACAAGGCGGCCAAGCACGAACTCGAGGTACTCGAGGCGCTGCACGCTTCGCTCATGGAGGGCGTCCTCGCCAAGCGCATCGAACGCTCCGACGACGACTCGGCGCTCTTCCGCGAGCTCGCGCTCGTGAGCGACCGCCCGGTGCTGTTCGTCCTGAACACGGATGACGACCAGAGCGCCGCGGCCGCCCTTGGACAGCATCACGACTTCGTGGGGTGGGCGCGCGACCGGGGCGACCAGGTGGTCGCCGTCGCCGCGCGCCTGGAAGCAGAGCTCGCCGATCTGGAGCCCGAGGAGGCGGCGGAGTTCCGCGCCGAGCTCGGCGCCGACGAGGCGGGCACGCTCGACGTCGTCCTGCGTGCCGCCTACGAGGTCCTCGGCTACATCACCTTCTTCACCGGCGACTTCCGCAGCAGCGAGTCGCGTGCCTGGCAGCTGCCCCGCGGCTGGACAGCCAAGCAAGCCGCGGGCCGCATCCACAGCGACATCGAGCACGGGTTCGTACGCGCCCAGGTGGTCAACATCGACGACCTCATCGAGCTCAAGTCGTTCCACGCCGCCCGAGAGAAAGCGCTGCTGCGCACCGAGGGCAAGGAGTACGTCGTCCAGGACGGCGACGTGATCAACTTCATGCACACGGGCTGAGCCGGCGGCTCGCGCGGCGCACGCGTCAGTCCGGGAGCTGGATCTGCACCACCCCGGCCGTGGCCTGCACAGGATACGACTCGGCGACCGGCCCGCTGAACCACGCCGCTATTCGTTCACCCTCGGTGACGTCCGATGCCGCGCCGCGCCTGCCGTCGGACGCCCACACGACCGTGTCCTCCGTCACGCGTACCGACGCCCTGTCGAGGCTGCTTCCCGTCTCAGGATCGGACATCACGAGGAGCACGGGCGGCGTGTCGCTGCCCCTACCGCCGCTGAGATCGCTCACGGTACCGGTGATGTCGGCCGAAGCGGGCAGCGGAGCGGAGGGCGACGGCGAAGCCGGCACGACGGCCGTCGCACCCCCGCAGCCGCCGACGACGGCTGCCCCCAACGCCGCGAGCACGGCCAAGGCCGCCGGCGCCCTGATCGTGTGTCTCATGAGCGCACCTCCACGGCGCCGGAGGCGGCGCCGTCGTCTGCACGCGGAGACGCGCGGAGGCTGTGCCGGGTTCGTCGCGGAAGACATGCGTCCGGAGGCTGCATCGGTGAGTCTTTCGCACGCAGACGACAGGCCGCGCGACGCTCGCGACGGACGGTCAGCGGCGAGAGGCGCGCTCAACCATCGCGAGCCGACGCAGTCGGAACGCGACGACGGCCAAGGCCCCTCCGTACGCGACGACGAACCAGCCGATCGTCACCGTAAGGCGTGCGAGTTCGGCCTCGGAGAGCGCCACGAGCGAGATGCCGAGCACCAGCGAGAGGCCGCCGGCGACGAGCAGGGACGGCTCGCCGGCGGCCAGCCGCCGCAGACGCACGCCGGCCTCCACCTCGAACACCCCGGTCACGACCGCCCACGCGGCGAGGAGCGCCAGCAGACTGAAGGTGCCATCGGCCATCCAGCCCAGCGCCACAGCGGCCACGGCGAGGCTCACGCAGCTCTCCACGAGCACGAGCCACCACTGGTCGAGCACATCGCGAGCGACCACTGCCAGGGCGGCCAGCATGAGGCCGTCGACCAATGCAAACACTCCCAGGGCGAGCGCCAGAGAGCGGTGGTCGAGATCGGGTAGAAACAACACGGCCAAGCCGAAGGCCACCGCCACCGCGCCGCGTCCGGCCGTTATCCACCACTTGTCGCAGAACCTCAGCATCGCCGCCTATCGTCAGCCCTGCGGGCACGCAACGCAATCCGCCGCGGCCCGCACCGCGCAGCGCGGCCCGCTCATCCTCCGGCTGCCCCCTGCTCACACCCATGACCACCAGGCCGCCGGCGAACGGCGGCGCACGTTTTGGACGGCCTGCGTGGGGAAGACATGCGGCGCGTGCGCGGGTGGAGCGGCATGCACGGGCAGGGTTCGGGGGCGGCCGCGACGCCGCCCGGGAGGTGGGAGCCGTGGCGAAGAGATTCGTCGTAGTAGCCGCGTTCATCGCCGCCGCTGCCGTGCCAGGATTCCTCGCCTACAGCACCGGCCTCCTGCCCGGCCCCACTCGGGCCTCGGCCGACTCATCGGCAGCCATCACCGGCGTCGCGCACAGCGTCCGGTCGCTGGCCTGGCCCGAGGAGGCCTTGGGCCTTACCGCGACCAACTCCGCGGTGCTCTGGGAGCAGCGCGATCCGAGCGCCGCCGTCGCCGGTCTGTGGTCCTTCGATGTACGCACCCGGCGCCCCGAGCGGGTGCTACGGCGCACGGCGACGGGCAGGTCCGCCGGCTTCCCCAGCGCCTCCGGCGAAGTGATCGCCTGGGCCGCTTGGGCAGGTCGCCGCGGGGCCGGACCGCCGCAGATCCGAGCCTACGACACCGCCAGCACGCGGCGCTGGACGGCCGCCCCGGCAGGCCGAGACCCCTTGGCTGCCGGCGACTGCGTACTCTGGGTGGAACCCGACGCCGGCGACGGCAACGACGCCATACGCGGCAGCAACGCGCTGACGGACGAGGACTACTCAGTCATCGCGGACGGCCGGATCCGCGACGTCGCCGCGTGGGGCAGCTGGGCCGTCTGGGTCACCGGACGCGGCACGTCGGGCGCCGTGTGGGCAGGTTCCTATCGCAGAGGCCCTCGCCACAAGCTGGCCGCGGCCGGGACCGCGGTCGCGATCGACCGTCACCGCATCCTCTGGGCGGCCCCCGTTGGCCGCCGCTCCAGCGCCGTGGTCTCGTGGGACCGACACTCGAGCCGCTCGACGGTGCTGTGCCGCGTGGCAGGGGCGGTCTCGTCCCTCTCCGTGAGCCGCCGGTACGCCGTCTGGGTCACCACCCGCAAGGCGACCGGTCCCCAGGTGTGGGCCTACGACTTCGGGGCCGGCAAGGCCTTCGCCGTCGGTGCCGGAGACGGCCGTCAGGTCAGCCCCGTCATCGTGGCGGACACCGTCTACTGGGCCGACGACCGCAGCGGGCACTGGGAGCTGTACGCCCGGTCGCTGCAGCGCTGACCCCGGCGACGCGGCCGCTCAAGAGTGGGTCGCGCTCCTCGTGTAGACTCCGGCGGGGTGGGCTCCGCCCGCACCGACCTGGAGGCGACATGCCCGTCATCAAAGCTGAGCACCTGACCAAGCGTTTCGGCAAGAAGGTCCTCGCCGTCGACGACGTGAGCTTCACGATCGAGGCAGGCACGATCACCGGCGTGCTCGGTCCCAACGGCGCCGGCAAGACGACGACCCTTCGCATGATCCTTGACCTGGTGCGGCCGACGGCCGGATCGGTGACGATCCTCGGCAGCCGCTACCGGGAGCTGCACGCGCCCGCCGCAAGGGTCGGCGCGCTCCTCGACTCCTCGGGCTTCCACCCCGGCCGCTCGGGGCGCAACGCGCTGCGCGTGATCGCGACCGGCGCCGGCGTCTCAGAAGCGCGCGTGGACGAGACGCTCGAGATGGTCGAGCTCGAGACCGCCGCCAAACGCGCGGTCAAGGGCTACTCGACGGGCATGAAGCAGCGTCTGGCGCTCGCCGCCGCGCTGCTCGGCGATCCCGAGGTGCTCATCCTCGACGAGCCCGCCAACGGCCTCGACCCCGAAGGGATGCTGTGGCTACGCACGTTCCTGCGCAAGCTCGCCGCAGAGGGCCGAACGGTAGTCGTCTCGAGCCACGTCCTGGCGGAGGTCGAGCAGACCGTCGACGACATCCTGATCATGAGCAAGGGAAGGCTGCTCGCCCAAGGTCCGATCCACGAGCTGACGGCATCGACACAGCCCGTGGTTCGCGTGCGCTCGCCGCAGGCGGAGAAGCTGGAGGCCGCGCTCATCTCCGCCGGCGCGGCCGTCAACCGCCTCAACGACGCCCTCGCAGTGCGCGGGCCGTCGGCGGCCGAGGTCGGCGAACTCGCCCACGTCCACGGCGTCGCACTCCACGAGCTGTTGACCGAACAACCGAGCCTCGAAGAGCTCTTTCTGCAGATCGCCGGCACGCGGAGGGAGCAGTGATCGCGCTGGCCCGGGCCGAACTGCTCAAGCTGCGCAGCACACGCACCGCTCTCGGCCTCTTCGTCGTCATCCTCGTGGTCACCCTCGTACCGCTGACCGCGCTCATTCTTGCCGTGCCCAAAGACTGGCTCGAGTCGGACGGCGTGGCCGGGTTCCTCAACACCGCGAGCGCACTGGTCCCGCTCGTGCTGCTGGTCTTCGGCATCCTCGGCATGACCAACGAGTACCGGCACGGCACCATCACCTACTCGTATCTGGTCACGCCGCGCCGCTGGCAGGTGATGGCGATGAAGCTCCTCGTCTATGCCGTGGTCGGCATCGTGACGATGCTGGTGGCCGTCATCCTCGTGTATGTGGTGATCCGCATCGGCGGCGCGGTGCGCGGCGTGGACATCGACGCGACCGGAGGCAGCACCCTCGGGGACTACGCCCGTCAGATCGTCGTCGCCGGTCTGATCACGACCTTCGGCGTCGCCCTCGGCGCGCTCTTCCGCGCCCAGGTCGTCACCGTCGCCGGCGTCCTCATCTGGGCGCTCGTCGCGGAGAACATCATCGTGGTTCTCAAGCCCGCGGTCGGCGCCTGGCTGCCGTTCACCGTGTTCAACCAGGTGAGCGCCGGGCAAGTGGCCGGCAGCGGTACCGACCCGGCCGCGGCAGGCGAGATGCTCGCGCGTCCGCAGGCCTTTCTCGTGAGCATCGCCTACATAGCCATCGTGAGCGTCGCGGCGGTCTTCATCTCGCTCCGCCGCGACGTGACCTGAGGGCGACTCGGCCCGGCGGAGCTATGGGCGGCGACAGGGACATGCTGAGCGGTAGGCCCATGGGCACATCCGGCTTCGTCGTGAGGGGCCCGCTCCGCGCGCAAGGCCCGACGGCCGAGCGCATCCTCCGCGCCCTCCCCGGCTGGTTCGGGATCGAGTCCGCGCTCCTCGACTACGCGCACGCGGCGGACGTGCTGCCCACGTTCGTCGCCATCGCGGCGGACCCCGGCGACGACAGGGGCGCGGAGACCGTCGGCTTCGTCAGTCTCAAAGCCACCAGTGAGGACGCCCTGGAACTCCACGTCATGGGCGTCCTGCCGGCGTGGCACCGACGCGGGGTCGGCCATGCGCTCGTCGAGTGCGCAGACTCGTACGCCCGCACCGAAGGCTTCTCGCTGCTCCACGTCAAGACGCTTGCGCCGAGCGACCCGGACCCGGGTTACGCGGCCACGCGCGCCTTCTACGCTGCGCTGGGCTTCCGCCCGCTCGAGGTGTTCCCCGAGCACTGGGGGCCCGACGATCCCTGCCTGCTGATGGTCCGGCCTCTCTAAGCCCCGCCTCTTTCCACCCGGCCAGCGCGGCGTGCCGGATGTGGTCGGCGGCGGCGGCGGCGGCGTCAGGCGCCGGCCACAGTGTCCAGCGCGACCAGCGGCGCCGGCGCGTTGTAGGCCCGCGTCGCCAACTCCTTGTCGAGCTGATAGAGGCCGGCTGGATGCTCGCCCGCCATCTTGAACTTCTGCACCATGTCCATCGCGCTCTCTTCTTCCTCGACCTGCTCAGCGATGAACCACTGCAGGAAGTTGTAGGTCGCGTGGTCCTTGAGCTCGAGCGCCAGCGACGCCAGGTCGTGGATGCGCGCCGTCACCTTCTCCTCGTGGGCAAGCGCCTCCTCGAACATCGCCAGCCCGCTGGGCCACTCCGACCCCGGCTGCTCGATCGCCTCGAGGACTGCACGTCCCCCGCGGGTGAGCACGTAGGTGAACATGATGCGTGCGTGAGCGAGCTCCTCCTGATACTGCACCGTCATCCAGTTCTGGCCACCCGACATGCCGCTCTCCGCGAACTGGCTCGCCATGGAGAGGTAGAGGTAGCCGGAGTAGAACTCCCAGTTGATCTGGCTGTTCAATGCATCCTGCATCCGCTTGTCCAGCATGGTCACCCTCCGTCACGTGTGTGGGGCGGACGCCCCGGTCTCGTCACCTATCTACCCAATCGCGAGGGAGTGCGTACGGGTACGTCGAAGGGAACACTTGAAGTAACCCCGATCGGAGTCCGCTATGAACAGAGCGTTCGTCAAGGAGCCGGACGAGGGCGCGCCCGCCGAAGGTCTTCCCGAGCGACAGGTCAGTGAGCATCCGAACTACGTGACGCCCGCCGGCCTGCGAGCGCTCGAGGCCAAGGTCGGCGAGCTCGAGACGCGCCGGCTGGAACTGCTGAGCGGAGACGACCGCGCCGACGAACTCGCGTACGTGGACCGGGACCTGCGCTACTACACAGAGCGGCTCGAGAGCGCCATCCCTGTGGACCTGGCGCGGCAGCCGCGCCGCAAGGTGACGTTCGGCGCCGCCGTCACCGTGAGCCAGCCCGGCGGCGAGCGGCGGACGTTCGCCATCGTGGGGGAGGACGAGGCCGACCTCAGGGAAGGCAAGATCAGCTACGTCTCTCCGCTCGCCGAGGCCCTGCTCGATGCTCGCATCGGCAAGACGGTGCTGTGGCGACGGCCGGCCGGCGACCTCCAGCTCACCGTCGAGGCGATCGACTACCCGGAAGACCAAGCCACCTAGCGGCCCGGCGAGAAGGCGGCGCGCCGACGGCGCGCCGCGGACTCGGACATCGTCCGCCGCTCGCTCATCCGAGTCCTCCTGACGTGCCTGTCTTGGCGATGCGCTTGCGCATCTTGGAGGTACCCTTACCTTCGCTACACAGCCCTTAATGCCCGCGGGGCCGGATTCGGTTGACGCTCTAAGACGACCTCTTCTACCGTCTTTGGTGCATATGGCCGCTCTACCGTATGAGACTGGAGCGGCGAGTTCAGTACCCGACGTCAGGAGAGCCCGTGAGCAGACGCACTTCGTTCCATTTCGTAGGCGCGCTCAGTGTCGCCGTCGCAGCCATCGCCCTCATGGTGGTCGTGGTCGGCGCGAAGCCCGCCCAGGCGCTGCCCAGCTACAAGTCGACGTGTTCCGCCTGTCACTCGGCCACTCCGTCCGGCAGCGTGACCGCGACGCCGAGCAAGACCACCCTCGCTCCCGGCGAGGCGTACAGCGTCAACGTCTCCGTCGCGCTCGGCTCCTCCGGCCAGGCCGGCTACTGGATCAGCGCCAACGATGCGTCGACTCCTGCCGTGAGCTTGTCCGGCGGCCCCGGCACGTCGCCCTTCATGGCCAACATGACGGCGCCCAGCGCCGCCGGCACGTACACGTACAGGGTGTGGGGCGCCAAGGGCACGCCGGGCTCCGGCCAGGCGACCTCCACCACCTACCAAGTGACCGTCGTCGACAACACCGGCGGCGGCGGTGGCGGGACCGTCGTCGACACCACGGCCCCGACCGTCAAGGCACCCTCCGCGGCCAAGGTGGTCAGGGGCAAGAAGGCGACCCTGAAGTACCGGATCAACGACGCCGCCCCGAACCTCGGGACCGCCAAGGCCGTCATCAAGATCAAGAACCGCAAGGGCAAGGTCGTGAAGACCATCAAGGTGGGCGCCAAGGCCGTCAACGTCGTCCGGAAGGCGACCTTCAAGTGCAAGCTGGCCAAGGGCAGGTACAAGTTCTACGTGACGGCGACCGACGCCGCCGGCAACCGTTCCGTCAAGGCCGCGGTCAATAGGCTGACCGTCAAGTAAGACCCGGGCGACGGGCGGCCCGGCCGCCGCACTTGCCCGGTGACGACGACGGGGCCGGCTCTCGCCGGCCCCGTCGTCGTTCTACGTGTGCGCCGGCGCGTTCGCCCCAGGCGTCGTAGGCGTGATGGCGGAGCGACATGGGAGTCGAACCCACCCAGGACGAGATCATCGCCCCGCAGACGGTTTTGAAGACCGCGGCAGTCACCGGACCACGAGCCGCTCCACTGCGCATCTTGCCACGGAAGCGGCCACCGGGTCACCCGCAGCGTCCACGGCCTTACTTCGCCAGGTCGAGCAGCGCCTTGCGGTCGTGGGCGAGCTTGTACTCCGATTCCATCTCCAGCATGCCGCCGGGGAAGCCGACCTTGGGCATCAGCGCCACATAGTCGTCGGCGTTGAAGGCCTCGGGGTTGTGGACGCCGGACTTGGGGTCGCCGGGCTTGCTGCCCAGACTGCCGGTGGCCAGCAGTTCGAGCGTGATCACGGGCGTGAAGCCGGTCTGGGCGGTCACGACCTGCACGCCGACCGTCTCGAGACACTCCTGGTTGTCGGCGACCTGATAGAGGTACACCTTACGCTCCATGCCGTCCTTCTTGCCGATCACGTACGTGCCGGCGGCCGTCTTGCCGACGTACTGCTTGCCGACTTCGTTCGGGTCGGGAGCGGCGGCGGCGATGACGTCGCGCGGCGCTACCATCACGTCGCCGACCTTGATCTTCTCGGCCTTGTCGATGTTGATCGAGCGGAAGATCTCCATGGCCTGCATGAACTCGTCGCCGAGCGCGTACTTGAACTCCGCCTTCTTGACGCCTTTGAGCTTGTCGGCGTAGCGGCCGATCTGCACGACTTCTTCGTGCTCGACGTGGCCGACCTCGACCTCGCCGATGCCCTCGGGCAGCCAGAACTTTTCCAGTTCGGCGAACGGCTCGACGGTGTGCCAGTCGCCGTTCTCGTAGACGATCGCCGGGTTGTTGCACTCCTCGATGGTGGTCCAGACGCTGAAGCCGAAGCTGATGCCCTTGGCGCCGGGGATGTCGAGGTTGCTGCCGTCACGGATGCCGATGTAGTCGACCTCGTCGAAGAGATGGTCGGCGGCGTAGCGGGCGAAGAAGTCGGCCATGCCCGGCTCGACGCCGAAGCCGGCGAACGCGTACTTGCCGATCTTCTCGAACTCGGGACTGAGCGCGTACTCGTCGTCGCCGAGCTTCTTGCCGGTCTTGTGGAACGGGTCGGTGGGGTGCCACTCGGACAGCGTCATGGCGGTGTCGAGGTAGTGCACCTTGGCCTTGAGCGCGGCCTGCAGCAGCGGCGGGTTGAAGTTCGGCGCGCAGAGATTCATGAGGATGTCGACGCCGTGCTTCTCGGCGAGGGCGGCCACTGCGTCGACGTCGCTCGCGTCGACCTGCTCGGCCACGAAGCGCGGGTCCTCGAGGCCGGAGACGAAGTCGGCGGCGCGCTTGCCGTCGTAGTCCGCCATGACCATCTTCTCGAGCCACTCCCCCTCAGGGTCGCGGCGCTTGCTGATCGAGGCGATGGACTGACCCACCCCACCGGTGCCGACTACCAGAGCCTTCATGACGTTCCCTCTCCTTGACGTAGCTTGCGCGCGCCGAGCGGCGCGCCGCCCAAGAGGGACGCGGGCTGAGAGCCGTAGGACCCCTCCAAGACGTTCCGTGAAGTAGATTGTATAAGCTTCGTCAGCGCCTGCCAACGTCAAGTTAGCAATCGCGGAGGTTTGGTGCGCCCGTGCCGGAGCGGCGAGAGGAATGGCATGAGCGTCTTGAGCCGATGACTCGTCCGTCTGGAGCGGGCACGAGCAGTGTGACACCCTCAGGCGGACCACGACTCAGGCGCCGACCTTGTACATGGTGCGTTCGCCGAGGGCGGTGACGACCTTGGCGTAGCCGGAGAGCTGCTCGTCGAGGGCCGGGTCCCCCGTGTCCACGAGCAGCGGCCGGCCCTCGAGGCTCAGCAGCTTGGTCTGCGTGGCGATGACGATCACATGGTCCGGCCCGACGCGGCGCAGGACGGCGGGACTGATCTGCTGATTGCCGCGGCCGAAGACGTGGCCCTGCCCGCCGATCACCGTGACCACGATGAACGCCTCCGGCGCTTGGCCGACGAGCGCGAGCAGGTCGCCCTCTGCCAAGTCCGACCCGGCGAGCGCGCCGTCGCGGACGGCATCCACGCCGAGCAGCGTCTTGGGTAGAGCGAGACGCTCCATCACCGTCCGCGTCGTGGTGCCCGGGCCGAGGATGTAGAGGGCGCCGGGGCGCATGCCGGCGATCACTTCGGCGGCGATGTCGTTGAGCGCCCGCTCCTCGCCGGCCACCCCGCCGGCCTTGGCGCTCTGGGTGAGGCCGCGGGCGTAGGGAACGGCCACATAACCGTAGAGACGGGCGGAGACCCGGTTCTCGCGGAACGCCTCCTCGTCGATGTCCATGACCTCGCCTTCACGCAGCTGCACGCCGGCGTGGCGCTCCTGCAGATAAAGAGCGGCCACATCGCCGGCGGCCGCCGGCGTGGTCGCGTACACGGCGGAGTGGATCTTGACGCCGGCCGGGACCCCGATGACCGGCACCCGGTCGCCGACGGCGTTACAGATGTTGCGCGCCGTGCCGTCGCCGCCGGCGAACAGGATGAGGTCCACGCCGGCGGCGAGCAGGTCGCGCGCCGCCTGCTCGGTGTCCGCCGGCGTGGTCAGGACGAAGTCGTCGCACGCGATCGACAGGGGCTCGCCGCCGAGACGCTCAAGCTCGCAGGCGATGTAGGATCGGCGCGTCATGAGGGAGCCGAGCACGCGCGGCGCGAAGCCTGCGGCGCGCGCCTCGTCCTCGCCCATCTCACCCGGCCAGGTGACGACCTCCACCTGGCCGCGCACGCGAGCGAGCCGCGCGAGCGCCAGCCGCGCGCGGCGCGGAGCGTCACGCACCGCACCTCGCTCGAGAGCCGAACGCAGGACCTCGGCGCCGTCGCTGCCCTTGAGGCCGACGCGGCCGCCGACACCGGCCACCGGATTGACGATCAGGCCCAGTCTCTTCATGCCGCCCTCGGTGCGAGAGGAGGCGCGCGCCGCCTCAGCGGCGCTTCTTGCCGCCCCGGCGCTGCCTGGCCCGGACCGGGGCCGACCGCTGACTGGTGGGAGCGGACGGGCGCCCTTCGGCGGTGGTGCTCCGCGACCGCCTCGGCGCCATGAAGAGGTAGATGACCAGCGCCGGCGCGAGGTACGCGATCACGCCGCCGCCGCGCCCCAGCACGCTCATGGCGAGAGCGCCGAAGACGGCGATGAGGACCAGCAGCCGGATCATCTTCTGACCCTGCGCCGTCATCCGCCGGCCTCTCGTCCAGAGGTCGATGGCGTCGATGAGCATGGCGATCGCGGCGACCGAGGCGCAGACCACCGAGAACCCGAGCGCCGCCTCCTGCAGGTTGTCGGGGACGGCGAGGATGAGTCTGATCGCGGTCCCCGTGAGCAGCGCCGCGGTCACGAGAAAGACGACGAGGCCGGCCAGTCGCCACGGTCCAAGGGCAGGTCTCCCAGGCTGAGCCACGTTCTCGCCTTTCTTCGTCGTCGATGACGGACTACGACCGCGTCGCGTCACGCACGGTCGCGCAATGATACCCGAGCTCGACGCGGCTGTGCGTGGGGCGCGGCGCCACGGCGCCGCGCCCCATGCGGGTCTCGCTCGTCCCTGCCGGCCCGGGAGCCGGACGGACCTGCTACTTGAGGAACTTCTTCTTGTACTTGCGCCACGTGAAGGCCCACTGGTCCGGGTCTTCCATGGCCTCTGTGCGCCGCATCTGGTCGATGGGCTGGGCGTGCGGCGAGTCGAGCACGTACTGCGGGTCGGCGTAGGCCTCGTCGACGCCCTTCTTGATGACCGCGGCCCACTCGTCGAGGTCGGCCTTGCTGTAGGTCTCGCAGGGCTCGGGAGTGAACGGCTCCGGCACCACCCAAGGGTGGTGGCTCATCCAGTAGCTCTGGATGCCGAAGTCGATCATGCGGTCGCGCAGCGCCTCCGTACCGACCCCGGTGTCTTCCTTCAGCTGCTCAAGGCTGTAGCGCACCTGGTCGAGCCGGCGGTGGCCTTCGGCGTACGGCCGGCTCACACCCTTGACGCCCAACAGCAGGTTGTCCAGGTAGTTGTTGTTGAGCACGGAGATCTCGGCGACCTCCTTGAGGCCCTCGGGACCCAAGTTGCGGATCCAGGCGTAGGCGCGGATCACGCCCATCCAGTTGCCGAGGAACCCGCGCACGCGGCCGATGCTCTCCGGCCGGTCGTAGTCGAGGTGATACCTCTCCCCGTCCTTCACCACGACCGGGACCGGCAGGTACGGCGCCAGCTCCTCGGTGCACATGTAGGCGCCGGTCGCCGGACCCTCGCAGCCGTGCGGACTGGAGAAGGTCTTGTGCAGGTTGAAGTGGCAGGCGTCGAACCCGGCGTCGCGCGCCCGCGCGAACCCGAGGATGCCGTTGGCGTTGGCCTGGTCGGTGAAGGCGAGGGCGCCGGCATCGTGCAGGATCTCCACGTACTTGTCGATCTGCGGGTTGTAGATGCCGGTGTCCTCGGGGTTGGTGATCATGCAGCCGACGGTGTTCTCGCTGACCGCCGCGCGGAAGGCCTCGAGGTCCGGGTAGCCGTTCTCGTCGGGCATGACCGTGATGACCTTGAACCCGGCCACCATCGGCGTCGCCGCGTCGCACGGGTGCGAGAAGATCGTCGTGATCATCTCGGTGCGCTGGTCCAGCTCGCCCCTGGCCTCGAAGTAGCGACGCATGACGCAGGCGTTGGTGAACACGGCGTGCGAGCCGCCGCCAGGCTGGAGCGTGAACGCGTCCATGCCGCTGATGGACTTCAGGTACTGCCCGGTCTCATAGACGATCTCGAGGAGCCCCTGCATGGTGTCCTCGTCCTGCCACGGGTGCACGTCGGCGGCCCTGTGGCCGCGGATGAGCTCCTCGTGCATCTTGGGCGAGTACTTCATCGTGCAGGTGCCTTCGCTGATGTCGCTGCCGAGGTCCATGCCCAGCGTCATCTGTGCGTAGCGCAGGTAGTGGCGCATGACCTGGTACTGGGCCATCTCGGGCAGCTCGGGCGCGGCGGCGCGGGCCATCCCCTCGGGGATGTAGTCCGCCGCCGCGCCCACCTCGGCGGTGACACCGTCCTCGGCGAGCGGCACGAGGATGCCGCGCTCGCCGGGCATGCCCTGTTCCATGATGAACGGCTCGTCCCAGCGCGGGGCACGGTAGTCGCGCAGCACGCCGCCGTCGCGGCGCAGCCGCGCCAGGTCCTCGAGCTTGGCGTGCACGTCCCGCGTCACGTGGTCGCTCATGCCGTCACCTCCCTGACAACCGAGACCAAGGCATCGATGTCGGCCTGGTCGTAGTACTCGGTGACGCAGTAGAGCGCGCTCTGCCCCAGTTCGGGGAACTCGGCCGAGACGTCCTTGCCGCCGAAGATCTGGTGGCCGAGCAGGGCCTTGTTGACCTCGGCCACGCGTCTTGCCGGTGGCGTCGAAGTTGACGACGAACTCCTTGACGAAGCTCGGCGAGAGCTTGATCTCCACGCCCGGCAGCTCGCCGAGCTTCTTGGCGGCGTAGTGGGAGCGGGCGATGCAGGTCTCGCCGACCTCCTTGAAGCCCTGCGGGCCCATGAGCGCCATGTACACGGCGGCGGCGATGGTCCACAGGCCCGACGCCGTGCCGACCCAGTCCTTGCCCTGGTCGCGCATGCCGTAGCTCGTGCGGTCGGCCATCGCCTCGCCGACGGCGTACTGGCCCGGAGTCGCCGTCTCCATGACGGTGTAGAGCTCGAGCGGGCACTCCTGGGCGAAGACCGGGTCATCGTCGCGGAACGCGATGAACCCGGAGCACCCGCCGCCGGCGTGCATGTGGATGCCGAGCGGCTGGATGTCGCCGCAGGCGATGTCGGCGCCGATCGCGCCGGGCGGCGCGAGCACGCCCAGCGTGATGGGGTCGACGCCGTTGATGGCGAGCGCGCCGGCGGAATGGGCGAGCTTCACGATCTCGGCGCCGTTGGCCTCGATGGTCCCGAGGTAGCCCGGGCTCTCCCAGTACACGGCGGCGAAGGTGTCGTCGAGCTTGGCTTTGAGATCCTCGAGGTCCACCATGCCGGTCTCGCGGTCCCACTCGTAGAAGCGGATCTTGGTGCTGTTGGCCATCGACTCCGGCTGGCAGAGCGTGCGCGCCTCCAGGAGGCGCATCGGGCTCATGTGCGCCGGCACGAGCACCTTGTCGCGGCCGGTGATGCGCCGGGCCATGCGGAACGAGCGCCCGGCCACGTCGCCCCAGTCGTAGATCGGGTTGGCGACGCCGTCGAGGTCCAGTAGTTCGCCGAGCATGCTGTTGAACTCGTAGCGCGTGAGGTACTTGCCGAGGTCGCTGTAGTCGCCGCCGCAGTAGGCGCTCACGAACTCGGCGCGGTTGATGATCTCGTCGACGACCGAGGGCACATGGTGCTGCCAGCAGCCGGCGCCGCAGAAGTTCATGAAGTCGACGGACGAGGAGTTCCTGTCGAGCAGGCCCTGCACGTGCTTGCGCAACTCCCGCTCGGAGAGGATCGCCGGCGGGATGTCCAGAGTCCCCTTGAAGCGCAGGCGGTCGGGGATCTCGGCGTAGATCTCCTCCACACTGCCCAGCCCGAGCTCGTCGAGCATGGCCCGCTTGGTCTCCGGGACCGAATTCGGGATGTAGGGGTGGACGAACGGTTTCTCAGCCATGGTCTACGAGGCGCTCCTTCCCTTGGTGACGTAGGGTGACGATGATCACGGGGCCGCCGGCGCGGCGAGGGCCGACCCGCGTCCGATGAGGCCGTACTGCTTGAGCTTGGCGACGACGAGCCGCGAGAGCCGGCGCTGGTACTTGGCCCGGCCGGGCTCGACCAGGTGTGAGAGGTCGACGAAGTCGCCGCTGGTGAGACCGAGGTGGGCGACGAAGTCCACGTAGGGGATGCCGTAGGCGGTGGCCGCGGCGCGTGCGCCCCGCTGGTAGCGACTGCGCGGCGCGGCCCACGAGCGCCTGACGATGCGCAGATTGAGCGGCAGCTCGACGAGCACCGGGCAGAAGCCCCTCTCCTGGCACAGCGCGATGAGCTCGCGCAGGACGGCGGCGTCGCCGGCGTAGCGCTCGCGAAAGCGCGGGTACTTGACGCGCAACCACCGGCGGACGAGCGCGCGCTTGCTGGTGTCGGAGAGCTGGTCACCCATGTGGAAGCGATGTGGGTCGTAGACCGACCCGGCGCGCGGAGACGAGGCGCGTGCGACCTGCTTCGGCGGGATCGACGTGTACCGCCCGACGTTGAGGCCGATGAGGACGATCGAGGGCACCGCGGGCGCGGCGCGCACGATCGTCAGGTCTCCCTTGAACGACTGGCTCGAGGAGCCGAAGTCGAGCGCGTACACGGGGCCGCCGCCCAGGGCAGCGATCTGTGCCCTCCACTTCGGTTCCGTGGTGATGCACTCACGTGCCGCGGACCCGCCGAGCAGGTACACGACCGCTGTGCTCGGCGGGCGCCGGTTCAGCGCCGCCAGCGTGGATTCGATGTGCTGCCGGTCGTCGCCGTGCCGGTAGAGCGCCGCGGCCGGCCCGGCCGACGCGAGCAGCGCGAGCGCCGCCAGCAGCGCAGCCGCGGCGGACGCCGCGGGACGGGCCGGCAGAGGCCGGCCCCGGCGTGGCGACGAGCGGACCGGGTCGCTGTCGGCGCCGTCGCGCATCACGCGTAGCCGTAGCCCGCCGAGGTGCCGAAGTCGATGGAGATGGTCGCGCCGGTGATGGGAGCGGCTGGCGGCGAGGCGAGGAAGAAGATCAGTTCGGCGACCTCCTCCGGCGTGATGAAGCGCGCCTTCTCGCCTTGGGCGTAGCTCCCGAGCAGGCGCTTGAAGTAACTCTCCGGATCGCCGCCTCCGTAGGTGTCGGCCTGGTACTGCAGCATGGGCGTCATGATGTCGGCCGGGCACACGGCGTTGACGCGCACCAGGAACGGGGCGAGCTCCAGTGCCAGCGACTTGGTCAGGAGGCTGACGCCGCCCTTGGACGCCGTGTAGACCGCCGTCTCCGGCGTCCCCACCACGCCGGCGTCCGAGCTCAGGTTGATGATGCAGCCCTCGGTCTTCTTCAGCTCAGGGATCGCCCGGCTGCAGGCGAAGAACGTGCCCTTGAGGTTGACGTCGACGACCCGGTCCCATTCCGCCTCCGTCATCGTCTCGGTGGGGCCCTCGACCCAGAGGCCGGCGGTGTTGACGAGCACGTCGATACGCCCCGTCGCCTCCACGGACTCGGTCATGAGGTTCTCGATGTCGGCGACGCTGGTGACGTCGCAGGCCACGCCGTGGACCTCGCTGATTGCCGCGACCTGGCCGCACAGATCCTCCAATGCGACGGCGTTCAGGTCGCCCAGCACCAGAGTCGCGCCGGCCTCAGCGAAGCGCCGCGCGACCGCCGCGCCCACGCCGCCCGCGGCTCCCGTCACGACCGCCGTCTTGCCGTTCATGTCGGACGTCATACGCCTCCCCCCGTGGCGAATGCTGAATGGCCGTTCACTATGTGGCAAGCATATCGCCTGAGGCCGGGGGCTGACCATTGTCCGGCAGCCTGTGCGGCGGCCACGTCGGCTAGCATGGACGCCATGGCCGACGCCTCCCCCAAACGCACCCGCGACCTCGGCGTCCTCGCCCTCGTCGTGCTCGGCCCTGTCTGGGGCTACGGCTGGGTCGCATCGAAGGTCGCGCTGGAGTACTCGGACGCGATGACCTTCGCGGCGCTGCGCGTACCCCTCAGCGCCGCGTGCCTCTTTCTGGTCATGATCGCGTTGCGCAGGTCCCTGCGCCCCCCGCCGCTCGGCTGCACGATCCTGATCGGCCTGCTGCAGACCACGCTGTTCGTGGGGCTCGTGATCACGGCGCTGCAAGACGCCAGCGCCGGCAAGGTCTCGGTGCTCACCTACACGATGCCGTTCTGGCTGCTGCTGCTCGCGTGGATCTTCCTCGGCGAACGCCTGCACGGCGTGCAGTGGCTCGCAGTGGGGCTGGCGTTCGCCGGCCTCGTGCTGGTCGTGCGGCCGTGGGAACTGGACGGTGTCGTCAGCGGCCTGCTCACCCTGCTCGGCGGACTGTCGTGGGCGGCGAGCGCACTGGTCGTCAAGCTGCTGCAGCGCAGGCACACGGTCGACGTCCTCTCGCTCACGACGTGGCAGATGGTGTTCGGCTCCATCCCCCTGATCATTCTGGCCGTACTTACCTACAGCGGCGGGCCGGAGTGGACCGCCGGCTTCATCGGAGGCCTCGCGTACACGGTCGTGTTGGCGAACGCCGTCGCCTGGTTCCTGTGGCTGTACGCGCTGCACGCGCTCCCCGCCGGCGCCGCCGGCCTGGGAACACTGTCGATCCCGGTCGTCGGCGTGCTCGCGGCCTGGATCCAGCTCGGCGAAGTACCGACGCTCGTGGAAGGCGTCGGCATGCTCCTCATCATCTTCGCCCTCGGGGTGCTCGCAGCCCACGGGCTCCTCGCCAGCCGCCGGCGCACGGCGGCTGCCGGCGAAGAGCCGGAAGTGCGCCCGGTCACCGACTGACCGCCGGACGCCCGGCGGCGACGGACGAGCGCGCCCGGGTGACGGGCGGACCGCCGGGCACGTTATGCTGGCCGCATGAAGCGGCTGTTCTTCATCGTCATGGTCGGCCTGTGGGGCGCCTTCATCGCCTTGGCGATCGTCTCGCCGGAGACGCTCACCAGCATCTGGCGGTCGACCGCCGACCTCTGGTGGCCGCTCAAGCTCGCCGTCTGGATCCTGTTCCTGCCCTGGATGATCGGCCTTCTCGTGTGGCAGGCGGACTGGTCGTTCGCAGCGCGCATGGCGGTGATCGTCGTGCTCGCCCTCGGCTGGTCGGCCATGTCGTTCCCGCGCAGGTGACGTGGACCGCCGCGCCCGCGACCTCGGCGTCCTCGCGCTCGCCCTGCTCGCCCTGATCTGGGGCTACAACTGGGTGGTCATGAAGATCGGGCTGGAGTACGCCCAGCCGTTCACCTTCTCGGCCCTGCGCACGTTCCTCGGCGCGCTCAGCCTGTTCGCCCTGCTGCTCGTGCTGCGGCGGCCTCTGCGGCCGCCGCCACTCGGCTACACCATCGTCATCGGGCTGCTGCAGACCACCGGCTTCGTCGGTCTGCTGATGTGGGCACTGGACAGCGGCGGCGCCGGCAAGACGTCGGTGCTGACGTACACGATGCCGTTCTGGCTGCTGCTGCTGGCGTGGGCGTTCCTGGGCGAGCGTCTGCGCGGCGTGCAGTGGCTCGCCGTCGCGCTCGCCCTCGCCGGCCTGGTCCTGGTGATCGAGCCCTGGCACCTGCGGGGCGCCTTCAGCAGCGCGCTGGCGGTGGCCGGTGGTTTCTGCTGGGCCGCCAGCGCCGTCGTGGTCAAGCGGCTGCAGGCGCGCCATGACGTCGACGTCCTCTCGCTCACCACCTGGCAGATGCTGTTCGGTTCGCTGCCGCTGGTGCTCATCGCCGCGCTCACGTGGCAGGGCAGCCCGGAGTGGACGACGCAGTTCACGCTGGCGCTGCTGTACAACGTGATCCTCGCCAACGCGCTGGCCTGGTTCCTCTGGCTGTCCGGGCTGCGCCGCCTCTCGGCTGGGGCCGCCGGCATCGCCACTCTGGCGACGCCGGTGATCGGCGTGGCGGCGGCTTGGATCCAGCTGGGCGAGCGCCCCTCCACCGGCGAGGCCGCCGGCATGGCGCTCATCATCGGTGCACTGGCGCTCGTCACCCTGCGCGGCCTGGTGGCCGGGCGGCGAACCGCGGCGCAGACCGGCTAGCGCGGCCGCCGGCGCGTCAAAGCCCCCGGACGCGGACGAAGGCGGGACGCCTCCGCGTCCTGCCTTCGTCCACCCCCTGCCTCAGGCCGCCTGCGCGAGCCCCGGCGCCTCATCGAAGAAGACTTCGAAGAGTTCCGCAGACACGCGTTTGCCCCATCCCCCACTGGATGGCGACATCCCGTCCATGATCCGATCGATCTCCCGGACCTGGTCTTCGGTCTCGGCGTAGACGAGCACCGCCACCGCTCCCCGGTCACGGTCGACCAGCATCTCGAAGCGGCTGGCGAGCAGCGCGAGCTCCGACGGTACCTCGGGACCGGGCTCGCCCCGCCGCGCTGCTTCGATGTCACGGCGGATGCGCGCACCCTCCTCCTCGATCTGGGCGATGGTACCGCCTTCGAACCGAGCGATCCGTACGTACATGGAACGCCTCCTTTGTCATCGTGGTGTCACACAGGCAAGGTACCCAGACGGCACGATCACAGCGGGCGTTGACGTCCGGCTCCGCGCTGAAGGCGCGGTCACGCGCGGAGCACGCGGGACGCGAGGACACTCCGGGAGGACCGGGACGCGGCGTCTGAAGACGCGGGGCGCCGTCCGTCTACGCGCGTGCAGCGCCGGCGAGCCGGTGCGCGAGCTGGCCGCCGAGGCCGGCGAGGTCCTCGGCCGGCAGGTAGTGGCCCGCGTTCGCGTCGAAGAGCACCCGGGCCTCCCCGGGCCCCTCATCGTCGCCGGCCCAGACGAGTACGGCGACGTCGACCCGGGGCAGCGCGCCAAAGCGGAACGACGCGTCACCCAGCGTGAGCGCGTCGCCGCCGGCGGCGAGAGCGGTCTCCCGGAAGAGATCGAGTCCTGCAGCCGAGGTTGCGAACGCGCGCGTGAGCGGCGCCTCGGCCCTCCCGGCGAACGAAGCCGCATAGAAGAGGCCGTCCGGCAGTTCGCGGTAGGCGCTCCAGGCGCCGGCCGGTGGGGTGCCGTCGGCGAGCAGCAGGTAGTGCAGCAGCAGGATGGCGACCGCGATGTGGGCCGGCTCGCCCGGCGCAGCCGGGTCGTGGCCGGCCTCGTGCGTCGTCACCTCTCCGCCGGGGTGCGTGACCAGGTGTCGGCCACCGAACAGAGGCACGAGCACGCCGCCCTGCACCGGCCGGCAGCCGGCGCGCGCCGCGCAGGCCGCCGCGTCCGCGGCGGCCCATTCCTCGCGCGCCTTTGCCAGCGCGTCCGCGAAGCGGCGCTCCGGCGAAGCTGCGTCCACGCTACTGCCTCCCCGTTGGGAACCTACTGCCGCCACCATACCCGACGAGACGCTGAGCGGGCGAGACGGCGGCGGCGATCCAAGACGCCCTCGGCGGAGGACCCGCACGAGGCCGGCTGCCTCGACCACGATCCGGACCCCGGCCGAGGCGCCGGCCGGCAGGAGCCGTCGGGACGCACCCCCCACTCCCGGCGGGTAGAATGCTCCGAGCCACCAGCCAGCGAGAGGGAGAACATGGCCCACACTACCCGGCGCCACGGGCGCTCCTGGAAGAGGATCCTGCTCTGGGCGATCGGCGTCGCCGTTGTCGTGTTCGTGCTCATCCAGTTCGTGCCCTACGGGCGCACCAGCCACTCCAATGAGCCGGCGACCAACCCGTTCCCGTGGGCCGACCCGCAGGCCGAGGCCATCGCCAGGGAGTCCTGCTACGACTGCCATAGCAACGAGACAAAGTGGTGGTGGGCGACGAACATCGCCCCCTTCTCCTGGCTCGTGCAACACGACGTCGATGGTGGACGCGCGCGGCTCAACTTCTCGGCGTGGGACGGCCAGCCGTCGGCCGAGTCGATCCAGGAGGCCGTCAACGGCGAGATGCCGCCGCTCCAGTACGTAATGATCCACCCCGGCGCCAAGCTCACCGACGCGGAGAAGCAGACGCTGGTGCAGGGGTACGCCGCGGGGATAGCCGCGAATGGCGGGGGTCAGGCGACGACCACGCCTTCCGCGCCGCCGACGTCTGCGGATGCTGCCGAGGGGGCGTCGCTTGTCCAGTCGCGCTGCGGCACCTGCCATCAGGCCCCCACGTCCTACCACGCAGGCAGCGCAGCTGAGGCGCAGGCGCTCATCGAGAACATGATCCAGCAGGGAGCGACCGTCTCAGCGGCGGAAGAGCAGGCGCTGATCGCCTACTTCACGCGGTAGGAGTCAGCGCGAAGCGAGAAGCTCGCCCAACCCCTTCTCGAGGCTGCGCGGCGTGTATCCGAGCTCGCGTTCCGCCCTCGCGCTCGTCGCCCAGTACGTGACGCCTTTGCTCGCCCGGATCACCTCGTGCAGGTTCGGGCCGGTGCCGGTCACGCGGCCGACGAGCGAGCCGAACGGCGTCGCCGCCCTGAACACCGTCGACGGCACCTTGAGCCGGGCGCGCTTGTGTCCCGTCAGGTCCGCGACGGCGTCGGCGACGACGCCGAGCCTGGTGATCTCGCCACCCAGGATGTAGGACTCGCCGGGCTTGCCCTCGCTCTGGGCGAGCACCACGCCGTCGGCGACGTCGTCCACATAGCTCATCGTCAAGCCCAGCTCGGGAAAGGCGCGGATCGTGTACTTGCCGCGCGCCACCTGGTCGATCAGGGCGCCGAGCTCACTCAGATCGCCGGGACCATAAACGGCGCCGGCCAGGGCGATCACGAGCGGCGCCCCGGCGGCCGCCCTCGCCACGGCCACGCGATGGGCCATGTACTTGGTGGCGTCGTAGTAGCTCAGGAAGTCGCGGTCCGGTCGTTCGTACGTCTCATCCACGACCTTGCCGTGCGTGTTACCGAACACGCCTACCGTGGAGACGTAGACGATCCTCCCGACGGCCGCGGCGATCGCCGCGTCGAGGACGCTGATGGTGCCATCCACATTGGTGCGGAACATCGCCTCGTGTTCCGACTCTTTGATACCCACGCGGTAGTCGTCGGCGACGTGGAAGACGAGGTCGACGCCCGTGAGCAACTGGCCCAACGTCCGCGCGTCGGTGATGTCACCGCGGACGGGAAGCGCTCCCAGGCGGGTCAGCTTCGTCACCGCTTCATCCGACCGCGCGAGGGTGACGACCTCGTCGCCGCGCGCCAGCAGCCGGCTCACGACCGCCGAACCCAAGAACCCCGCGCCGCCTGTGACGAAGCTTTTCATGGGCGACTCCCTACCCGTCGGGGGCGCGCCTCACGCCCGTGTGGGGATACTAACGCTACGGCGCCTGTGATGATGCGCGATGCATACGGCGGGGGGAGCGACGCTTGTGCGCATCGACGCTGTGACGAACGACTCGTTATTGCGATAGGTTCGCAGGTGCGTTATCGTGGCTGCCATGCACCACGCACGTGCCACGCTCCGCGAGCAGGGCTACCGTCTGACGCCACAGCGCAACCTCATCTGGGAGGTGCTGCGTGACGCCGGCCGCCACATGACGGCGGAGGAGGTGGCGAACGAGGTGCGGCGCACGCTGCCGGACGTCAACGTCTCCACCGTCTACCGCACGCTCGAGCTCCTCGTCAGCCTCGACCTCGTCATCGAGACGCGACTCGAGGGCGTCGCCTGCTACTACGAGGTCTCGCCCGAACCCACCCACCACCACTTCGTCTGTACGCGCTGCGGTGTGGTCGGGCACTTCGGAGACGAACTGCTGGCGCCGGTGCACGACGAGCTCACCCGGCGGCGCGGCTTCGACGTCGACCAGATCCAGGTGACTGCGTTCGGCCTCTGCAGTGAGTGCCGAGGCGTCAAAGGCCGCGCGGCGAGGCCGGCGACCCACGACGACCCGCGTGCCTAGCCACCCGGGACTCCGCCGACCATGACCACGGTGGCCATGCACATCCCCGACGGCTACCTCGGGCCACAGACATATCTCGTCCTGTGGCTCGTCATGCTGCCCATCTGGGTCGCCGCCACGCGCAAGGTCAAGCGGACGCTGAAGGCCAAGCAGATCCCACTGCTCTCCCTGGGCGCGGCCTTCTCGTTCGTCATCATGATGTTCAACGTCCCCGTCATCGGCGGATCGACCGGCCACGCGGTGGGCGCGACGCTCATCGCGATCCTGCTCGGACCGTGGGCCGCGGTGCTCGCGATCTCCATCGCGCTGGTCGTCCAGGCCGGCCTCTTCGGCGACGGCGGTATCACCGCCCTCGCCGCCAACTGCTTCACGATGGCCGTCGTCATGCCGTTCGCCGGCTACTACGTCTACCGCCTTCTCGCCGGCGAAGACCCGTCTTCGTCGCGCCGGATCGCTTCCGCCGGCGCCGCGGCCTACGTCGCCATCGTCGCGGGAGCAGTCACCGCCGGCGTCCTCTTCGGCATCCAGCCGTACCTCGCCCACACGGCCAGCGGCCAGGCGCTGTATGCGCCTTACCGTCTCGACGTCGCCGTGCCGGCGATGGCGCTCGAGCACCTGCTCTTCTTCGGCCCCATCGAGGCGCTGGTCACCATGGGCGTCCTCGCCGCGCTCGCGCGCACGCAGCCGGAACTGCTGGCGGCGCGGCCGGCGGCGCGGCCGCTGCGCTGGCTCTGGGCGGGTCTCGCCCTGCTGCTTCTTCTGACGCCGTTGGGCGCGCTGGCGCCGGGCACGGCGTGGGGCGAGTGGAGCGGCGCGCAGCTCAAGGTTGCGCTCGGCTACGTCCCGGGCGACCTCGGCAGGCTCAGCGGCACGTGGGATGCGGCGATGGCCGGCTACGCGACGCCGGGCGTCGGCAACACGTTCGTCGGCTACCTCCTAGCCGGCATCGTCGGGGTCGTGCTCGTCGTCGGCGTCTCCTGGGGGGCGGCGGTGCTCCTCGCGCGTCGCCACGGCGCGGATGAGGCCGGCGCGTCGCCCACGGCGCACGGGCGCGCCCACCGGGGACGCTCGCTGGCGCGCAAGACCGCGGATTCCATCGCGCGCTCGGTCACCGACGTCCTCGAGAACGAGGCGATCGCCGCCCGGCCGGGCCTGCTGCAACGCGTCGACCCGCGCATCAAGCTGGTGACGCTGGTGCTCTTCGCCGTGGCCGTCAGCCTCGTGCACTCCATCGCGGCGCTGGTGGCCTTCGTCGTCCTGACCGTGATCCTTGCCGCGGCGTCTCGGGTGCCCGTGCTCTCGTTCATCCGCAAGGTCTGGTTCTCGGCGGGGCTGCTGGCCATCCTCATCGCCCTGCCGTCCGCGCTCTCCTGGTTCACTCCCGGTCGCGCCGTCGCGACCGTCGGCCCCTTCACGTTCACGGCGCCGGGTCTACTCGGGGTCGCCACGCTGGTGACCCGCGTCGTGGCCGCGGCGGGCTTCGCCCTCCTCGTCATCTGGACGATGCGCTGGTCCGATCTGCTGCGCGCTCTGAGCGCCCTCCGGATGCCCGATGTCGTGGTCGCCACCCTGGGCATGACGCAGAAACAGATCCTGACGCTCCTGCGGACGGTGGAGCAGATCCACCTCGCCCGGGAGAGCCGCACGCTGACCCTCGGCACGACGAGAGCGAACCGGGACTGGGTCACGGAACGCATGGCGTTCGTCGTGCGCAAGTCGCTGAAGACCGCCGACGACGTGTACGACGCGATGCTCTCGCGCGGGTACACGGGCGCGATGCCGTCCCTCCGCCGCCTGCGGATCGGCCCGGGCGACTGGCTATGGCTGACGGCGAGCGTCGCGCTGTGCGCGGTCGCGCTCGCCGCCGACCGGATGGTCGGTCCGTGGTGAGCCCGGCGACGTCCGAGTTCGTCCTGCGCGAGGTGAGCCACTCGTATCGCTCCGGCGGCGCGCTCCGGGGCATCGATCTTGTGGTCGAGCGCGGGCAGCACGTCGCCGTGGTCGGCGCCAACGGCTCCGGCAAGTCAACGCTGCTCAAGCTGCTCGACGGCCTCGTCTTCCCCACGGCGGGCGAGGTCCTCGCCTTCGGCGCGCCGCTCACGGAGGAGGCGCTCGAGGATCCGGCCTTCCGCCGCGACTTCCGCGCCCGAGTCGGCTTCGTCTTCCAGGATGCCGACGTGCAGCTCTTCTGCTCGGACGTACGCGACGAGCTGGCGTTCGGCCCGCTGCAGCTGGGCCTGCCCATGGAGGAGGTGCGCCGCCGGGTCGCTGATGTCGCCGGGCACCTGCGCATCGACAAGCTTCTTGACCGGCCGCCGTACTCGCTCTCCGGCGGCGAGAAGAAGCGCGTCGCCATCGCCTCCGTGATCGCGATGCAGCCGCGCGTCCTGCTGCTCGACGAGCCGACCAACGCACTCGACCCGCGCAGCCAGGTCTGGCTGCTCGACGTGCTCGACGAGTGGAAGCGCGAGGGGCGCACGGTGGTCATGGCGACGCACGATCTCTCGGCCGCCGCCGAGGCGGCCGACCGCATCGTGGTGCTCTCCGAAGACCACACGCTGATCGCCGACGGCCCGCCCGACGAGGTGCTCGCCCAGCGTGACCTGCTGCTCTCGGTCAACCTCATCCACGAGCATACGCACCGGCACGCCTCGACGGCCCACCGGCACGCGCACGCGCACGGGCCGGGGGCCGACCCTTTGAGCGTGCACCCGCACGTCCACGAACCGGAGTGACGCGCCTCAGCTTCGCCGGGCGGGCGACGAACGGCCGCGCGCGCCGAGCCTGAGCGGCGGCGCAACGACGCGCGGACGCCTCTCGCCGGCCTCATGACCGCCGGGCGTCAGACGAAGCGGTACCAGCGGGGCCGCGGGAAGTTGCGCCACAGCGGCCCGGGCTTGCCCAGGCGCCGCAGCAGCGGCGGCCCCCACGCGGCGCTCCAGTCGCGCGCGCCGGGGAGGAACCAGTTCCGGCGCGGCGCCGCGACCGCACGCACCTGCTCGAACAGCCAGGCGGCGCGCGGGTCTCCGGCGGCGTACCCGGCGGCGAAGAACCGCGGCTCGAGCAAGGGCTCGCGCGCGCCGATCACGCCCACCTCGGCGGCCAGCTCGGCGAGCCTCGTCCGCGGATAGATGCGCAGGCCGGCCATGGCGACCACGGCCGTGGGAGCGAGCTCGTCCGTCACGCTGACCGTCTCGGCCACCGTCTGCGGCGTCTCACCCGGGCCGCCGAACAGGAGGGAGTGACAGACGTCGAGGCCGGCGTCCTTGGCCGCGGCTGTGGCGACGCGCAGGTCGGCGATCGTGAACGACTTGCCGAGCGCCGGCAGCATCGCCTCGGAAGCCGAGTCGACGCCGAAGTCGACCGACGAGCAGCCGGCGGCTCGAAGCAGCCCGAACAGGTCTGGGTCGCTCACGCGCGGCTGCAGGTAGCAGGAGAAAGCGACGTCCGCGAGTGGAGCGCCGGGACGGCTGCGCCGCCGGCTTAGCTCCTCGCACACGGCGGCCATGTGGGCCTCGTCGGCGTTGAACGACGAGTCGACGATGAACTGCTCCCTGGTGCCGAGCTCGAGGCGCAGCCGCTCCATCTCGTCCACGACCGCTTCGGGAGGGCGCCGCCGCAGGCGGACGCCCTCCAGGCGAGGGTAGGTGCAGTAGATGCACCGGTGGGGACAGCCACGGGCGGTCTGCACGCCGGCGGTGCGATAGCGGCCGGCGCCGGGGAACACGCCGGTGAGGTCGGCGGGCAGACCGACGTCTCCAAGGTCGTCGAGCGGCTCCTCGACGATCCCCACCGGGAGCCGGCGGTCGACCATCCTGCCCGCCGCCGGCTCGCCGTCGCCGATCACGCCGTCGGCGACCAGGACGGCGCGGCGGATCTCCCGCGGGAAGATCGAGAAGGCCGGGCCGCCGAGGACGAGCCGCGTCTGCGGCGCGGCCGCACGCGCGGTGTCGGCCACGCTCGCATACCAGCCGGCGTAGGAGCGCGTGTGTGGCCAGGCGGCATTGTCGGCGTTGCGCAGGGAGAGGCCGGCGACGTCGGGCCGCCAGGCGGCGAGCTCGGCGCGCAGCGCCGCGAGCGGCCGCCGGTGCAGGCCCGCATCGAAGACGCGGGCCCGGCCGCCGGCGGCCTCGACCGCGCGCGCCATGTACAGCGCACCGGCGGGGAACGCCGGCTCCGGGAACTGCTCCCGGTTGGCCACGACGAGGAGGACGCGAGTCATTGCCGCAGAGTGGCCCGGACGGGGGAACGTCATGCCGGGTTCAGCCGCCGGTGCCGGCCTCGTCGGGCGCCGGCGCTCTGCCGTCGAGCTGCCGCCTGCGCCAGGGCCACACCCCGTCCATCTCCACCTCGAGCGAGAAGCTGAGGAACGTCCGGATGAGGATGATGAGGCCGAGGACGAGCACGTTCTCCCACGTGGGTTGGACGGCGACCGTCCGGATGAGGTCTGCGGCGACGAGGATCTCGAGGCCGAGAAGGATGCTGCGCCCGAAGTAGCGGCGCAGGATGCCGTAAGAGGCCTCTCCCCGACCCCTGAAGTACGCGTGCAAGGAGCGGACCACGCCGGAGAGGAAGCCGACGACGAGCACCGCGACCCCGACGACCTCGAAGCCGCGGGAGACGTAGTCCATGACTTCGGTGAAGCTCACGGCCGGCCCCTTCCCAGCGCCGCGTCAGCGCTTGGTGTGGTGCTTGCTGCCACCTTTGCGCTCACGATGCTGGCTGTTGGCGGAGGTGGCGGGCTTCTGCCGCTCGTGACCGCGGTTCTGCGCCCGCGTATAGAGCCACAGCAGGACGCACGCCACGACGATCGAGCCGATGATGCCGCCGGGCGCGATCTTGAAGCCGTCGCCCATGACCATGTTGATGATGACGCCGGCGATGAGTGAACCGGCGATCCCGATGCCGAGCAGCAGTCCCCAGTCGGTGGGGTACTTCTCGCGACGGATCAGCAGGCTGGCCGACCAGCCGGCGACCATGCCGATGACGATGAAGATGAGGATGGTCCACATGGGTGCCGATGCTCCTGTCCGAGTGGGCGACGACGTGCCTGCGGAGTCTACCGCATCGCACGTCGTCGCCTCTCACCGCCGCCGCCGCGGCGGCACCCGGACTCAGTGATGGAAGCTGCTGGCCTGCTCCGCGGGAATCAGCGGCGCGGGCAGCTTCTCCAGCCTGGCGACCTGCTTGCGCATGTCCTCGAGCAGCATGTCGGCGACGTCGAAGGTGAAGCCACGGCGGACGACGACGCGCAGCGCCGCGAGGTCCTCCCGGTTCTTGGGGAATGTGTAGGCGGGCACCTGCCAGCCGCGCTCACGCAGCGCCGCGGACACGTCGAAGACGGTGAAGTTCTTCACTTCGTCCTTCAGCTTGAAGGCGAACACCGGCAGCTGGTCCCCACGCGTGAGGAGCTCGAACGGTCCCATCTTCTCGATCGCCGTCGCAGTGTACATCGCCACCTCGCGCGCGAAGCCCTGCACGCGCTTGAAACCGGCCATCCCCAGCCTGAGGAACGTGTAGTACTGGGCGACGACCTGCGAGCCGGGACGCGAGAAGTTGAGCGCGAAGGTCGGCATCTCGTCGCCCAGGTAATTGACCCAGAAGATGAGGTCCTCGGGCAGCGCCTCGGCGTCGCGCCAGATCGCCCAGCCGACGCCCGGATAGACGAGGCCGTACTTGTGACCGGACACGTTGATCGACTGGACCCTGGGCACGCGGAAGTCCCACTCGAGGTCGGGGTCGAGGAACGGCGCGATGAAGCCGCCCGAGGCGCCGTCGACGTGGATCGGGATGTCGAGGCCGGTGCGCTCCTGGAGGTCGTCGAGCAGCTCGGACATGCGTTTGACGTCCTCATAGCTGCCGTCGAACGTGGAGCCCATCACGACGACCACACCGATGGTGTTCTCGTCGCAGAGTTTGACCGCCTCCTCGGGCGAGAGGTGATAGCGGTCGCCCTCCATGGGCACGAGGCGCATCTCGACGTCCCAGTAGTTGGCGAACTTGTCCCAGCAGACCTGCACGTTGACGCCGGTCACCAGGTTGGGCTTGTCGGTGGGCTTGCCCTCGGCCCGGCGGCGCTGCTGCCATTTACGCTTGAGAGCGAGGCCTCCGAGCATGGCCGCCTCGCTCGAACCCGTGGTCGAGCAGCCGGTCGCCTTGTCCGGCTCCGGTGAATTGAAGAGGCGGCTCAGCATGTTGACACAGCGCATCTCGATAGCGGCCGTCTGCGGGTACTCGTCCTTGTCGATCATGTTCTTGTCGAACGTCTCCGCCATGAGCTTGTCGGCGTTCTGGTCCATGTAGGTGGTGACGAAGGTCGCGAGGTTGAGCCGTGCGTTGCCGTCGAGCATCAATTCGTCGTGGACGATCTGATAGGCGACCTCGCCGCGCATCTCCCCGGCGGGCAGCTCGTGGGTGGGGACGCGCGCCGTCTCGGCGGAGAAGACCGCGCCGGCAGTGGCTCTCCGGCGCGAGTACGGATTCTTGGGATGCTGAAGCGCCATGAAAGACCCTCCTCTGGTCAGGGCTGCTGGTCGCGCACATCCTACCCAAGCGGCAACAGCAGGACCCTGATCGCCGTCAGGGGGATGGGGCCGGTGCCGCGGATCCGCTCGGCGTCGGGGATCCGCTCGGCGTCGGGGATCCGCTCGGCGTCGGGGATCCGCTCGGCGTCGGAGATCCGCTCGGTCCTGGGGTGACCCTGGCCGAGGGCGACGGGGACGGCGATGGAGGCGCGGTCGCGTGCGCCGTCGGCGTCTCGAGTGGCGTGGGCGCGACCGAAGTCTCCAGCGTCACCGGCGGCACGATCCCGAGCGGGCTCTGCTGCGGCTCCGCCACGGCGATCTCCGTCGGCGACGGCGACACCGGGGACTCTTGCGTCACCGTCGGAGTCGGCGTCGCGACGACATCCGCAGTCGTGGAAGTCGGCGCGGCGGCGTGGGCGCTCGCCGAGGAGACCGGCGTCTTCATAGCCGGCGCGGCGGCGACCGTGGTCACACCGGGCGCGCGCAGCGGCGGCCGGTGGTCGTCGCTCGTGACCGCGACCTCCGCCGTGCCCACAGTCGCCGCGGCGGCGACGACGAGCACGGCGGTCTTGAGCGACGCCGGCAGGCCGAGCACGGCCCCGATGCCACTTCCCGCCGCGAGCGTGAGCGGCGGCGTGAACACGGGCGTCGGCAGCGGAGGCGCGAAGGGCACGGGCGGCAGCGACGCCAGCGCGGGCGGCAGCGGGAGCAGAGGAAGCCCCGGCAGCAGGGCGAGACCCTTGGCGGAGGACGGCGTCGGCCGACCCTCGGCCAGGCAACGCGCTTCGTAGCTCGCCCGGAAAGCCCTGCGTGCGCGGGCGAGCAGCACCTCCACGGAGCCGGGAGTCACATCGAGGCACGCCGCCACTTCGACGAGCGAGAGCCCATGGACGTCCTTGAGCAACATGGCGGCGCGCTGCCGATGCGTGAGGTCGCGCAGAGTCGCCTCGAAGAGCCGGGAGAGCTCTGCCTGCTCGAACGGGTCGAGGGGGCTTGCCGGCTCGCCCTCGGTCGGCGGCCGGGAGCCACGACGGTGCACGACGGCTGTGTGGCCGGCGAGCGCCGGTCGACGCGCGACCGCCCGGAAGTGGTCGTAGCAGCGGTTCAATGTCAGCCGGTACAACCAGGGGCGCAGAAGCACCCGGCGCTCACGGGGCAGCCGCTCGAACGCCCGGATCAGCACGTCCTGGGTGATGTCCTCAGCGTCTGATGTGTGGCGCACCATGCGCAGCGCCAGGTTGTAGATGCCGGCTGCATACGTCTCGTGGAGGGATGCGAAGGCATCGGGCGTCTTCTTCCGCAGATCGGCCACAAGACGAGCCTCCGTCGACTCGCGGTCATCGATCCGGCCCGCACGATCCCCGTCGCTCCCCACGCCCCTCACCGCTCTTCGCATCGCCTCGCCCTCGCTCGCGGTCGTCGCCCCGGCACTCACCTCATGGGTTAACGTCCGCCATCGGTTTCAGCCTAACACGGGCCACCGCGCCGTCCTTCTTCGGGATCGCTCGGCCGGCGGACCCTTCACGCCGCTTGCCTGTCGCTGCTAGGAGTCGGCCGGCGTCACCCGTTTCGACGCCGACAACAGAAGCTCCTCACTCGCGCTCCGGAGGTACCCCATGAAGAAAATCCTGCTCGCCACCTTCATCGCCGCGGTCGCGCTGACGCTCTGCGCGCCGGCGTTCGCCGACTCGGCGCCGACGAAGTTCACCTGTGCCGGCAAGATCAAGGCCGTCGACCCGACGGCGGGCTCAGTGACCGTCCGGGTGACGCTCGCCTCGCGTGGCGTCGCCGACTACCTCGGCAAGGACCTGACCATAGGGGTCGCTTCCGGCGCCGACATCTTCAAGGTCCAGGGCCGCCGGCTCGTCGCCATCACTCTGGAGGACCTGCTGATCGGCGAGAAGCTCCGCGCGAGCGGCGCGATCGATGACTCGGGTGGGGCGGCGGCGTACGTCGCCAAGCGCCTCGTCATGCGGCACAATGCCGCGTGGCACGTGAAGCGCTTCGCGTTCCGCGGGCCGGTCACCGCCGTCGACGCAGATGCCGGCACCCTTACCGTCAGGCTCAATCGGGTCAGCCGCATCCTGCACCGCGCCTATCACAAGAGGCTCGCGTTCACGGTGGCGACGAACGCCCGCATCTGGGTCATGGAAGATGGCCTACCGGTCCGCGCGACCCTGGCCGACGTCGTGGTCGGAGACCGGGTCACGGCGCAAGGTACCTGGCAGCGCCGGATCGGCCACAGGCCTGTGTTCAAGATCCGCTGGATGGTCGTGCGGCATGCCGCCGTGCCGGCGCCGGTGACTTCCTGACCGGCACCTGAAGGACGTCGTGGGGCCGGGGGGCGCTTCCGCCGCCCGGCCCCTTGCTTCATCCCAGGGGCGCCCGCGGCGCTCTCGCCGCCTCAGCCCTCCTCCTTGGCCTGTCGCAACGCTGCCGCAAAGTCGTCCTTCTCCACATCGAGCACCTTGGCGAGGCGGCGGGAAGCGCCGGGGAGCACCTGCTCGATGTGCTCGTTCATGGTCTCGTCGCTGACCACCGCGAGCGCCGCCTCGCCGCTGTTCAGCGCCTCCGCCAACTCCTCTGCGTCCTTCTTCGACAGCCCCTGCTGAGCGTGGCGGACGAGTGCGCCGGCGCCGGCGCCGGCGAGCAGGAGGGGGATGAGCGCCACCGGGTAGACGACGCCGATGATGGCGCCCACGCCGACGCCGATCCAGGCGGCGTGCGAGTGCTTGCGCTCGGCGACCCTTGGCGTTCCGTCCGCATCGCGAGCGACGACTGCCGCGTCGTAGGTGCCGGCCAGACCCTCTGCGTGCAGCTTCTTGAGGCCCTCCAGATCTCGCTCGGCCAGCTCCACGCTGGCGTACATGCCCACGAACAGATGCACAGGATCTCGTGCCACGTGGCCCCCTCCGTCCGGCCGGGTCTCCGGCGGCATCGCCGCCGCCGGCCCCGGCGCCTCACATCATCTCGCTGCGACCGTTCTACCACGCCCGCTGACGCCGCAGTCGTGCGGAGACCATGAAAAAGGCGCGCCGCAGGTGGAGACACCGACGTCCTCAGCGAGGAGACCCTCGCCGGGGCGTTCCGGCCCATGACTCCGCGCGCGCCGTTTGACGGATGAGGGCGCGCCTGCCGCGTGACAGCGCGGCCGACGTCGGATAGCGTCCCGACATGACCGTCTTCCTCTCGCTGGCTCCGGCTTGGCTGGACACCGTCTTCTACATCTACTGGTTCGTCCTGATCATCATGCTGATCATGGACGACCGCGAGCCGGCCATCACGCTGGCGTGGCTGTTCATCCTGCTGTTCCTGCCACTCATCGGCATCTTCTTCTACATCTTCTTCGGCCGCGACTGGAAGGTCGTCGCGCGGCGCCACGGGTGGGTCCAGACGCTGAAACGCGTCGAGACGGAGGAGATGGCGCCGATCTGGGAGCGCAACGCCGGCGCCTCGGACCGCTTCCGGCGTGAGTGGGCGGGCACCATCGCCGTGCCGATCAAGCGCGCGATCACCAATGAGAACGTCTCCACGGTCCTCCCGGCGTCGTCGCTCGAACTCTTCAACGACGGCGCCCACAAGTTCCGCCGGCTCAAGGAGGACATCGCCGGGGCGCAGCGCTTCATCCACCTGCAGTACTTCATCTGGGAGCAGGACCGGCTGACCGCCGAGATCGTCCCCATCCTGCTCGACCGTCTCGCGGCGGGCGTCGAGGTGCGCATCATGTACGACTGGATGGGGTGCATCTCGTTCAAGAAGCGGGAGCTCAAGCAGCTCACCCGGGCCGGCGCCAAAGTCCGCGCCGACGTCACCGACCTCATGCGCATCAACTACCGCAACCACCGCAAGATCGCCGTGATCGACGGTGAGGTCGGCTATACCGGGGGCATGAATGTCGGGCAGGAGTACATCGACGGCGGCGAGCGTTTCGCCACCTGGCGCGACTCGCACCTGCGTCTGACCGGCCAGGCGGTCGCGGGACTCGAGAAGCTCTTCGCGTCGCGCTGGTTCGAGCACAAGAAGGACCACGAGGACCTGTTCGGCGCCGCGTACATGCCGGCGGCCGACCCGGACGCCGTGGCGACCGGCACGCTCGTGGAAGTGGCCGCGCAGGGGGTCGAAGATCCCTGGAGTGCGGCCCGCCGCACCCATATGGTCGCCATCGGCCAAGCCGAGGAGGCCGTCTGGATCCAGTCGCCGTACTTCATCCCCGACTACAGCATCTACGACGTGATGATCAACGCCGCCCTCAGCGGCGTCGACGTGCGCTTCATGATGACCGGCATCCCGGACAAGAAGATCGCGCTGTGGGCAGCGCAGACGTACTATCGCAAGCTCATCGAGGCCGGCGCCCACGTGTACCTGTACACCGCCGGGTTCCTGCATGCCAAGACCATCGTCGTCGACCGCACCGTGAGCGCGGTGGGTACCATGAACATGGACCAGCGCAGCCTCAAGCTGCACAAAGAGATGATGGTGTGGGTGTTCGACAAGGGCTTCGCCGGGCAGGTCGCGGACGCGTTCGAGGTCGACATGACCAATTGCCACGAGGTGACCTTGGACGACGTGCTCACGATCGGCCGCCTGAAGAAGTTCCGCAACCAGGCGGCCCGCCTCTTCTCCAACGTACTCTGACGTCCTAGTCCCGAGAGGAGGGGCCCTGACGCAACCCGAGCAGAAGAGCCCGCCCGTGACGGTCGTCAAGGCCGGTCACCTCGGCACCCGCCAGGCGGTGTGGATCAAGCGCGCCGTCGTGCTCGGGCTCACCGGGCTCGGCCTCTACGTCGTGTGGCCCAGCCTCGCCGCGGTCTTCTCCTCCGGGCCGCAGCTCAGACACGTCAACCCACTGTGGGGCATCCCCATCGTGCTCGCCGAGGTCGCCAGCTTCGCCTGCATGTGGGCGCTGCTTCGCCTCGCGCTCGACGTCAAGCCGTGGTTCCCCGTCGCGACGGCCCAGCTGGCCGGCAACGCCTTCAGCCGCATCGTGCCCGGCGGCGCCGCCGCCGGCGGAGCCATGCAGTTCGACATGCTGCGCCAGGCCGGCATCGGCACCGCGTGGGCCGCGACCAGCGTCACCGCCGTGTCGCTGATCTCCACCGCGACGCTGCTGGGGCTGCCGGTGATCAGCATCGCCTCGATCCTCATCACCGGTGCCTCGGTGGAGCGCAACCTCTTCCGTGTGGGATCGATCGCCGTGGTGGTATGCCTCGCGGCGATCGCCGGCGGCGCGGTGCTGCTGTTCGCCGACCGCCCGCTGCTCTGGCTCGGCGAGCTGATCCAGCGGCTGCGGAACCGCCTGTTCCGGCGGCGCTCGCCGATGGAGGGCCTCGCGGACCGCCTCGTCGACGAGCGCGACCTCATCCGCCGCGTCCTCGGCGCCGGCTGGTGGCAGGCGCTGATCTTCAGCGCCGGCAACTGGCTGCTCGACCTCACGGCGCTGCTCATCGCCCTCGCGGCCGTCGGCGCCCAGCCGCGCGCGTCGGTGGTGCTCCTCGCCTACGTGGTCGCCGCGTTCCTCGGCATGATCCCCCTCACGCCCGGGGGGCTCGGCTTCGTTGAGGCCGGACTCGTCGGCACCTTGAGCCTCGCCGGCATCGGCACCGACCAGGCGCTGCTCGCCACGCTCGTCTACCGCCTCGCCGCCTATTGGATGCCGATCCCGATGGGCGCCGTCGCGTACCTGCTCGCGGCGCACAAGTATGGGCGCCCCAAGCACGTGGAAGCGGACGCCGAGGGCACGATCGTCCGCTAGTCTCCGGCGTCGCGGGGCGTCCTGCCTGGACTGTCGCCTGCGCCGCCCCGGTCCCGCTCAGCCCTCGGTCGGCGTCTTGCGGCCGTCGACCAGATGAGCCACCGCCAATACCGGATGGAGCTTCAGCATCCGCGGGCCGCTGTACCGCATCACGACGCGCACCTGCTCCCGCATCGCGGGCTTGTAGCAGTGCGTGTCGCAGTTCGCGCAGGTGGGCTTGTCGGCGCCGTAGCGACACTTCTCCAGGCGCAGGCGCGCATAGGTGAGCAGCTCGGCGCACTCCGGGCAGAGCGCCTCATCTGCCCGCCCGGTGGCGACGCCGACGGGCTGGCCGGAGGGCGCGGAAGCGTCGGCGTGGTGATCGCGGCAGTAGAGCGCGATCATCGCTGCTATGGTCTTCTCCTCCCGCGCCAGGCGGCGCGGCGGCTTGGCGGCCTGCTCGTCCATACCCCAGTGATACCGCAAGAGTGGCCGCCTCCGCCTTGACTGTCGTCAGGTCGCCGGCGACGACAGGGGTGGCGTTCGCCCGCCTACCTCCCGGCCTTGGTGAAGATGCTCACGCCGCACCACCGTGATCACCCGCCCGCTTGATCGCCTGGTCCAGCGCCGCTCCCCGCCCGCGGGATTCCTCGTCGCCGGGACCGCTCCGCTGGCGGGTCATGAAGCGCACGAACGCGTATAGCCAGAGCGCGAACAGCACCAGGAACTCGATCACGAACAGCCATGCCGGCCAGGTGACGTCGCCCAGCAGCGAGCTCGCGAGCAGGAACTGCAGGACGAAGTAGACGCCGCCGACCACGAGGCCGACCCGCAGGTAGCGGTTGTGCACGCCGCCTTCCCACTCGCCTGCGGCGTGACGTACGAGGAGCACCGCGAGGCCGGCGAACAGCAACAGGATAAGCAGCTGGCCCGGCCAGGACTCCATCACATCCTGCAGCCACTTCGCCCAAGCGGCGCTGTCGGGGTCCGCCGCAGCGATCGGGAAGAGCGACGGCATGTGTCCTCCCTCCGGGCCCGCGGAGCGAGCCGTTCTCCTCAGGAGCATACTCCAGCGGTGGCCGATCGCCTCGTTCGGCGCACCACTTTGGTAGCAGACAGGGTAGTCTTGTCGACATGGACGAGGGCTGGCGCATCGAGCACGACAGCATGGGCGAGGTGCGCGTCCCGGCTGAGCACTACTGGGGCGCGCAGACGCAGCGCTCGGTGGATCACTTCCCCATCGGCGCAGAGCGGTTCCGCTGGGGGCGGCCGGTGATCCGCGCCCTCGGTGTGCTCAAGCTGGCGGCTGCTCGGGCCAACGAGGAGCTCGGCCGGCTGCCGCAGGACAAGGCCGAGCTCATCGCGCGCGCCGCCTCCGAAGTCATGGACGGCGCGCTCGACGACGAGTTCCCCCTGGTCGTCTTCCAGACCGGCAGCGGTACGCAGAGCAACATGAACGCCAACGAGGTGATCGCGAACCGTGCCGACGAGCTCGCCGGCACAGGCAGGGGCGCGGGCAGGCCGATCCACCCCAACGACGACGTGAACCTGGGGCAGTCGAGCAACGACACGTTCCCGGCGGTGATGCACATCGCCGCCGCCGTGGAGCTCGAGGACGCGCTGATCCCCGCCATCGAGGGACTCCGCGACACGCTGGCCGCCAAGGCGGAGAAGTTCGAGGGCGTCGTCATGGTCGGCCGCACCCACCTGCAGGACGCGACGCCGGTGACGCTGGGCCAGGTGATCTCCGGCTGGGTGGCCCAGCTCGACCAGGCCCTGGCCACAGTCCGGGGCACGCTGCCCGGTCTGTACGAACTGGCGCTGGGCGGCACCGCGGTCGGTACAGGCCTCAACACGGATCCGCGCTTCGCACGGACGGCCGCCGGCCACATCAGCGCGCTGACCGGCAAACCGTTCCGTCCGGCCGCCAACTTCTTCGCCGCGCTCTCGGCGCACGACGCGGTCGTGAACGCGAGCGCGTCGCTGCGCACGCTTGCCGGCGCGCTCATGAAGGTCGCCAACGATGTGCGCTGGTACGCATCTGGCCCGCGCGACGGCATCGGCGAGCTGCGCATCCCCGAGAACGAGCCGGGGTCGTCCATCATGCCCGGCAAGGTGAACCCGACGCAGGCGGAGGCGCTCACCCAGGTCACGGTGCGAGTGTTCGGCAACGACGCGACTGTGGCGTTCGCCGGCTCGCAGGGCAACTTCCAGCTCAACGTCTACAAGCCGGTGATGCTGCACGCGCTGCTCGAGTCGGCGCAGCTGCTGGCCGAGTCGTCGCGCGCGTTCGACGAGTTCTGTGCTCGCGGCATCGAGCCCGACCTCGTGGTGATCCGGCGTCACCTGGACGCCTCGCTCATGCTGGTGACGGCGCTCACGCCGCACATCGGCTACGAGAAGGCGGCGAAGATCGCCCAGACGGCGCACCACGAGGGCCTGACGCTCAAGGAAGCGGCCCTCGGTCTGAGGTACGTGACGGCCCAGCAGTTCGACGCCTGGGTGCGCCCCGAGGACATGACGCACCCGCTGGACGAGTGAGCGAGAAGTCGAGACCCGACCGCCGGCGGACGACACGGACCGCTGCGGCGCGCGACCGGGACCGAGTGGCGCGACAGGCGGGAAGGGGTGCGCAGACGCCGGCGCGGCGGGCCCGGACCACAGCTCCGGCCAAGCCGGCCGTGCGCAGCGCCAAGGCGGGCTTTCTCGACCATCTGATCATCGCGCTGCTCGTCGTGCTGGCGCTGATGATCGTCGCCGGCGTCCTGTTCATGCTCCGCGGGGGGTTCTGACGCGCGTTCGCCGCTCACGTCGCCGCGCGTCGGCAACGCCGAGCGAGTCAGGCGGGCGCCCCCGCACAGCTGCAACGCCCGGCGCGGCCCTCACAGATTGATCAAGCTGGGTGGGTCGGCCTCTTCGAGTGCAGCCTGGGCCGCGAGGGCGAGCTCGCGCTCATGCTCGCGGCCGACCTCGAACACCCGGTACAGGTGCGCCTTGGCCGGTACGAACTCCAGGATGCCGCCGAGCAGCTGCTCCTCGATGCGGTCGGTGGCCGGATCGTAGACCGGGAGCCGCTTTGGTCCGACGAACGGATTGAGCGGCCGCGGGTCCTGCGAGGCGATGTCGACCACGAACTCGATGTCGCGCAGGCCCGGAGACAGGCGCCGCACGATCGCGGCGTGGAACTCTTCGCGTGTCAGGTCGCGAGCCGCCGGCAGCGGTTGCTGCCGCTCCACGTGGTGCTCATAGACCATGCTGTACTTGACGTGGCGGTGGATGATGCTCTGCCACTCCTCCGCCAGCTCCCGGCGCCGGCTCTGCAGCGGCTCGTCGAGCCATGCCTCTACCGTCGTGAACAGAGACCACTCGGTCAGCCGCCGGTAGGCCCCCGTGTCCTCGAGCGGGCTTGCCGGGAGGATCAGCTCCAGTGTGGGCCGGAAGATCTCGTGCAGGTGCAGGTCGATGGCGTGCCCGACGCGGTGGAAGTAGACGTTCTCGTACATGTAGAAGCGCGCGTTGAGGAACGCGCGCAGCGAACTGAGCGCGCGCTTGTGGAATGTGAGGCCGTCGGCGGTGCAGAACGTGTAGTAGATGAGCCGGTCGACGTCGATGGGGCCCAGACCGACGCCGCACATCTTGGCGTCGCGGCGCACATAGTCGAGATTGTCGACCGTGACCGCGCCGGAGAGAGCACGGTGGAGCAGCCGGACCCAGCGCGGGATGGGGTCCGACGACGGCGCCGGGGAGGCTGCGCCGGCGGCGCCGTCCCCCCTCGCTGCCTCCTCCGCACGCACGAGGAACGCGACGTGCCACGGGTCGACGACCTCTCCGGCGGCGAACGGCCCGGAGGGACTGCGGCGGAGTTCGGCGAGCAGAGAGCCGAGTTCGCCGACGATGAGGTGCTGCGAGATCTGCTCGTGGTCGATGCCGAACACCGGCAGCAGGTACTCCTCGTCGCAGAAGTGACTGAAGGGTCCGTGCCCGAGATCGTGGAGGAGGCCGGCCATGCGCAGGGTCTCCTCGACCAGCGGCTGCGACGGCGTGCCCGGCTCGACCTCGGCCAGCGTGGGATAGACCTGCCGGGCCAGCTCGCCGGCCAGGTGCATGGTGCCCAGGCTGTGGGCGAAACGGCTGTGCTCGGCGGTGGGGAACACCCACCACGAGCTCTGCAACTGGTGGATGCGCTTGAGGCGCTGGACCCAAGGGTTGTCGATGACGTCGGGCTCCGCGATCTCCCCGGCGCGGGACAGCGTGATGCGCAGGTAGCCGTACAGGGGGTCGGCGATGAGGTGGACGTCGTCGTACGGAAGCTTCATCCGCCTCACCCTACCGCCGGGTCGGGACGGCGACAAGGACGGCCCGCCGCGGCGGCGCCTCTGGTACATCCGTCTAGGGACGCGAACGCAGGTACCGCGGGTCCACGTCCACATGGGCAGCTTTTGTGAGGTTTTTCGTGCACAGCGGACAGTCACGCCGTCGCACGACCGAGTTGGCAGGACAAACGCCCTGCCACGCGCCCGCGAGCCCCCTCGCCCCGTACTCAAGACGCTCTGTCGGTTGCCGATAGTGGCCGCATGGAACGAGACGGACGATGAGGCCCATCAACCACTGGAACGTGCGACAGCGTTTGACGATGGCGTTCCTCGCCGCCGCCGTCATCCCGCTCGTCGTCTTCGTGATCGCGCTCCGCGAGTTCAGCGCCATCACTCTGGTGGCCTTGGTCATCGCCCTGGTCATCGCTGCCGCCTCGGGGATCATCATCGCGCGCACCATCAGCGAGCCTTTGCGCGACCTCGCCGCGGCAGCGATCGCCATAGCCGACGGCGATCCCCACCAGGAGCTTCCAACGGAGCGCCGCGACGAGATCGGCAGTCTGGCGCAGGTCTTCAACACGATGTCGGCGCGGATCGAGACGCGGATCGAGACGCTCTCCGCGAAGACCCAGACTCTGGCGCTGGAGATCAGCAACCTCAGCGCCTTCGGCGCCACCCTGGCGCAGACGCCGGACCCACATGGGGAGCTTCAGCGCCTCGCCGACATGATCCGCGCGATGTTCGACGCGGACAGCTCCGGCGTGTTCCTCGTCTATGAAGGTCACACGACCCGGGCGGCCTTCAGCGGCAGTGAGTGCTGCCCCGTGCCCTCGCCGGCCTCCGACGAACTGGCGGCTTGGGCGATCCGGGAGCGCGACGGCCTCGAAGTGTACGACGCCGAGACCGACGCGCACCTGAGCGCGCTCGCGCGCGCCACGAACCGGCTGCGGAGCTTCCTGGTCGTGCCGCTCGCGCGCCAGGAGGGTGTGGTCGGCGCCCTCGCCGTCGGCTTTCGCGACGCGCACGAGTTCGGGCCGGAGGAGCTCCCACTGCTGACCACCATCGGCGGGCAGATCGCGATCGCACTGCAGAACGCCGAGGCCTACGAGAAGCTCGACCGCATGTACCTCGAGACCGTGACCGCGCTTGCCGCCGCCATGGAGGCCAAGGACCAGTACACGGCCTCGCACGCCGACTCACTGGCGGCCATGGCCGTCGCCGTCGGCAAGCGCATCGGCCTCTGCGATGCCGAACTGCGCGTGCTCCAGTACGCCGCGGTGCTGCACGACATCGGCAAGATCGGGATCCCCGGCCACATCCTCAACAAGCCGGCGGAGCTTACGCGTGAGGAGTTCGACACGATGGCGCAGCACACGGTGATCGGCGAGCGCATCATCTCCCGCATCGACTACCTGGTGCCGATCGCGCGCATCATCCGTTCCGCTCACGAGCGCTGGGATGGGGAGGGCTATCCAGACGGCCACCGCGGCGAGGATATCCCATTGGCGTCGCGCATCCTGTTCGTCTGCGACGCGTTCGACGCCATGACCACGGACCGGCCGTATCGCGCCGCCCTGCCGGTCGACGAAGCCCTCAGCGAGCTGGCGCGGCACGCCGGCACCCAGTTCGATCCGCGTGTCATCGACGTGTTCCTGGCGGCGTATCCGTTCGAGACCCGCGAGGCCGAACGGCTCGTAGGCCGCTTGGGTGGGTTCGCCGGCGTCGTCGAACTGACCACGTAGGCGGGTCGATCGGGGGGCGCCTGAGGCGCCACAGCCGGGCTCTACGCGAGCAGCCGCGCGTAGGCGGCTTCGTGGGCGGCCACGAACGCCTCGCTCCCGAAGCGCTCCACCACCGCGCGCCGGCACTCCGCCGGGTCGATCTCGTCGATGCGCTCGAACGCCCTCACCATCTCGTCAGGGCCGTCCACGATAAAGCCCGTGCGTCCGTCCTCGACGACCTCCGGCACGGAGCCCTGCCGCATGGCGATCACCGGCGTGCCGCAGGCGAGAGACTCGATCATCACGAGCCCGAACGGTTCCGGCCACTGGATGGGGAAGAGCGTGCAGCGCGCCCGTTTGTAGAGCTCGGCCTTTGTCTCGTGATCGACCTCGCCGCGGAAGTGGATGTTCTCGGAGAGATTCGGTTCGATCTGCGTGGCGAAGTACTCGCGCTCCGGACCCTCGTTGACCTTGCCGGCGAGGATCAGCCGGCGATCGAGGCGCCGCGCCACCTCGATCGCGGTGTGGGCGCCCTTGTCGGGTGTCATTCGGCCGATAAACAGCAGGTAGTCGTCCTTCTCGGCGCTGAACGGCATGTGCTCCACGTCGACGGCGTTGGGGATGGTGGCGACGAAGTCGAGGTCGGGGAAGCCCTGGCGCTGGTACTCGCTGATGGCGATGAAGCGCAGGTCGGCGCGCAGTGAGCTCAGTGCCACTAGCGTGATCGGGTCGGCGGGCCCGTGCAGCGTGGCGACCACGGGCTTGTCGCTAAGGCGGTGGACGAGCGCGCCCATGGCCCGGCTGGCCAGGCCGTCGTGATCGTGGATGACGTCGAACTCTTCTGCCCGCGTGTACGCCTCGAGGCTGTGCATCACCTCCAGGTGGTGGCCGTTCTCCATCTGCTCGAAGGGGGCGGTGGCGAAGATGTAACTCAGCCGCGCGCCCGTCTCTGAGTCCCCGCTGGCGAACAGCGTGACGTCGTGGCCGCGTGCCACGAGACCCTCGGTCAGGAGGCTGACGACGAACTCGATGCCGCCGTAGCGCTGCGGCGGCAAAGGGAACCAGGGCGGGGCGATCATCCCGATGCGCATCGAGGACCTCCAAGGCCGGCATTCGTGACTTCGGACTTGGCGCGAGCGTCCTCGGGACGGCCGCGCACTGTCTCATCATCTTACCCATCCCAAGGGCGGGCCATCGCGCCGCCGGGATCTCCGCGGAGCACGAGGCGCAGCCGCGCGGGGTAGGGTAGGAGCATGATCGACCTGCACACGCACACGACCTTCTCGGACGGCTCGCAGACGCCCACCGAGCTCGTCGAGGAGGCGGCGGCGAAAGGCCTCTCCGCGATCGCCGTCACCGACCACGACACGGTGGACGGGCTACCCGAGGCGCTCGCCGCCGGCGAGCGCCTCGGCGTCGAAGTCATCCCCGGTGTGGAGATCAACCTCGAGCACGACCGGGTCACCATGGACATGCTCGGGTATTTCCTCGCCGGACTGCCGACAGACGAGCTCCAGCAGGAGCTGGCGGAGCTGCGCGCGTATCGCGCCGAGAGGAACCAACGCATGGTCGAGTGCCTTGCGGAGCTCGGTCTTCCACTCGATCCCGCGGACCTGGTGGCCGCCGCCGAGAACGGCGCGGTGGGCCGGCCGCACATCGGCGAGGCGATGGTGCGCCGCGGGTACGTGAGCTCGATCAGCGAGGCTTTCGAGCTCTACCTCCGCCGCGGCGCCCCCGCCTGGGTGGACCGGCGCCGTCTGGCCCTGGGCCGCGCCCTCAAGCTGCTGCGCGCATCGGGCGCCCTCCCCGTGCTCGCGCACCCCGGCATCATCCACACGGACGCGGCCGGCCTGAACCACATCGTTCGCGACGCTGCCCGCGTCGGCCTCGCCGGCATCGAGTGTCACTACCCGCTCCACGACGCGGACACGGTGACGCGCTGCCTCGGCCTTGCCGCGAAGTACGCCCTCGTGGCCACCGGCGGCTCGGACTACCACGGGACAGTGAAGCCCAAGGCGCGTCTCGGCGTCGGGTCACTCGGCGAGCCGATCCCGGACGGAGTGCTCGACGATCTGCGCTGCGTCGCCGAGGACCAGCTCCAGCGCCGCGCCTGAGGACGCTCCGGACGCGGTCGCTCCGAGCGTCCGATCGCCCGGCGGGGGCGTTGCCACATACACCTCCGGGCGCAGGTACTCTGGTTGGCAGTCTCAGGCGGTCCCCCATATTGTCCGTCATAGCCCCGGGGGGTATAGTCGCTTGTGTGGAGGAGTACATGGATCAAGATGAGGCAGGGCGCCTGATCAACCGCTTGCGCCGGGTCGAGGGTCAATCCCGCGGCCTGCAACGGATGATCGAGCAAGGCCGTCCCTGCGAGGAGATCTTCACCCAGCTCGCCGCCACCAAGGCGGCGCTCGACCGCGTGGGCGTGCTGCTCATCTCGCTGAAGATGCGCGAGTGCCTCAACGAGGAGGCCGGCGACGACGTCGCCTCCCCCGAGGCGGTAGAGAAGGCTCTCGAGGCCTTTCTCAAGTACGCCCGCTGCGTGAAGTAGCGGGCCCGGCCGGCGCGTGGCCGAGAAGTTCGACCCATCGCACGCGGACAGGCTCGAGAACCCGGAGAGGCTCGTCGAGCTGCCTCCGGCCAAGCTGGTGGAGCTGCTCCGCCTGAGCGGCGCCGAGACCGTGGTGGACTTCGGCGCCGGCACCGGCATGTACTCGATCCCGCTCGGCAACGCCGTCCCCCTCGGACGCGTGTTCGCCGTCGACGAGCAACCCGCGCTCCTTGACCGCCTGCGGGCGAAGCTCGAGGCGCGGCCGTCCTGCGGCAACGTCCATGTCGTCCTCACTGAGGACGGGCGCGCGCCGCTCGAGGACGGCGTCGCCGACCGCATGCTCATCGTCAACGTGCTGCACCACGTCGACGACGACCCCGGCGCCCTGGCCGAGATCTGGCGGCTGCTGGCGCCCGGCGGTCTGCTGGTGGCCGCCGAGTTCGCGCGGATGGACCGCCCCGTCGGCCCGCCCAACGACCATGTGCTCTCCCTCACACAGGTCCGCGCCCTGCTCACCGGCGCCGGTCTGCTCGAGCTCGGCCTTCACGCACCGGGCTCCGTGGGGCGGTACCACAACGTCATCGTCTCGGAGAAGCAGCTCCCGTGAGCGCGCGCACCGAAGCCGGGTCGGCGGCGGAGGCCGGCGCAAGCCCGGACGCGGCGAGCGCCACCACGGACGGGCCCTCGCTCGTCTCGCACGTCAAGGCCACGCACGGGCAGGGGCTCGACGCGTCGCTGGAGCGCCTCGTCGAGCCCTTCGGAGGCTGGTCGGCCATCGTCCGGCCGGGAGAGCGCGTCGCCGTCAAGGTCAATCTGCTCCGCGCCGCCCCTCCCGAGAAGGCGGTCACCACACACCCGGAGACGCTCGGCTGCGTGCTGCGCGCGCTCAAGCACGCCGGCGCCGAGCCCTTCGTCGCCGACAGCCCGGGCGGCCACAACGGCCCCGCCAAGGTGGCCCGCGCCTACAAGCTCAGCGGCATCGCCGACGTCTGCGCCGCCGAAGGCGTCCAGATCGTCGACGTCGAGGACGACCGGGCGGCGCTCGACGCGCCGGAGGGCAGGCTCTACCGCTCGTTCCCCATCGGCAAGGCGTTCCTGGACGCCGACGCCATCATCCAGGTCGGCGTCCTCAAGACCCACCAGCTCATGCGCCTCACCGGGGGGGTCAAGCTCACGTACGGCGTCATTCCCGGACTCGCCAAAGCGCACCTGCACGTCAAGGCGCAGCGCCGCGAGGACTTCGCCGACATGCTGCTCGACCTGCACCTCGCCGTGCGCCCGCGGTTCACCATCATCGACGCGATCATCGCCATGGAAGGTCAGGGACCGGGCAGCGGCACGCCCAGGGAGCTGGACTCCCTGTTCGCGGCCCGCGACTGCCTCGCCCTCGACGCGGCGCTCGCCGACCGTGCGGCGCACGAGCGCCGTCACGTCTACACGGTCGCCGCCTCGGCGCGACGGGGGCTGCTCGACCTCGACGACCCCTACCGCCTCTCCGGCGACCCCGTCGAGCCCGAGCCGACGTTCAAGCCGGTGCGCCGCGACATGCAGGAACTCCTGCCGCCGTCACTGCACCGGCTGGCGCGCAACCTCATCACCGCACGACCGCGCCTCGTGGACCCGGGCGCCTGCATCCGCTGCAACGAGTGCGCCGCCATCTGCGGCACCCGGGCCATCGCCATGGATCCGCTCCCGGACTACGACGACGCAGCGTGCGTGCGCTGCTTCGCCTGCACCGAGGTCTGCCCGACGGCGGCCATCGACAACGTGTCGCCGGTGCTCGTCCGGCTCTTCTCCCGCAGCCACTGACTCCCGCGCGGCGCGAAGGAAGGCGGCGCGACTACTGGTGCTGCGGCAACCGTTTGAGCAGCGTCGTCTTGCCGGCCGTCTCCAGTTCGAGAGTGCCCTCGGTCTCGCCCTTGCGCACGATCGTCTCACCGCCCATCGGCTCTGCGATGATGAGCTCGTCGCGGGCGCGCTTGGCCTGATACGCCTGCTTGGCCGCGCCGTAGTACAGCCAGTACGTCTCCTCGTCTTTGCGGATCTCGACGCGGCGGCCGCTGGTGGGCTCCCAGTAGAGGCCGGTGAACGGGTCGGCGTTGCCGCCGCAGCCCGCGAGCAGCGGCGCGAGGAGCAACGTCGCGAGGAGTAAGGCGATCAGGCCGGCTGGCGCCTCACCCGCCGGCCTCCACATGGAAGATGACGACCTCGGGCCGGCAGAAGGCGCGGAAGGGCAGCATGCTGGTGCCGACGCCGCGGGTGACGTAGAGAGGGCGACCGCCGACGTCGTAGGCGCCCTCGGCGAACTCGGCGCGCAAGTCGCTGAGCATGATCCGGCGTCCGGGCACCGGTAGACAGATCTGGCCGCCGTGCGTGTCGCCGGCCAGCGTCAGGTGGAAGTCACCGGGCGTCGTCCGCCTGATCACGTCGGCGTGGTGCGCTGAGCAACAGGCGCAGCACGCCCGGCCGCCGGTCGAGCTGCGCCAGCACCGCCGGCAGGTCGTCGTGATCGCCGTCGGTGTCGTCGACGCCGCCGATCTGCACGGCTGCGTCGCCACGCTCCACCGTCGCCGTCTCATTGGTCAGGAGGCGCACGCCGCAACCCCTGACGAAGTCAGGGTCGGTGGGACGCACGAAGGGGGCCTTGCTGTCGCCGTGGTCGTGGTTGCCGAACACGCCGAAGACGCCGAGCGGCGGCGCCAGGCGCAACAACTGGCGCCGCAGCTCGCCAAGCCCGGCCGTGCCGCCGGCGAAGTCGCCGGTGATGACAACGAGGTCCGGCAGGGCGGCCAGCGCCAGGTCGACGGCCTTGCGCGTGGCCCGCAGGTTGAGGCTCGGCGTGAACCCCGCGTGGAAGTCCGAGAGCTGGACGATGGTGAGGCCGTCGAGCGCCGCGTCGACTTCCGGCGCCGGCAGGCGCCGATCCACGCGGCGCACCCACTGCGCCTCGTGCAACAGATAGGCGACACCGAGGGCGGCGGCTCCTGTGACCGCTGCCGCCCTGAGACTCGTGCGCGCGAGCCGCTTCAGCTCTGGTCGCCGGAGGACGTGCCGGCGGGGCCTCCGTGGGCGTCCTCGCCGCCGGAGCCGTTGCCGCCGGCGGCCATCTGGCTGCGCAGGCGCTCGCGCGTCTCCTCGATCTTCCGCCGCAGCTCCTCGTTCTGGCCGGCGGCGGAGTCTTTTCCGGCGCCGATGGCTCCCTTGATCCGGTCGACCTGGCTGCCGATGCCGCCCTGGCCGAAGAGCTGCTCGCGCGTCTCTCGGCCGCTCTTCGGCGCCAGCAGCAGGCCCGCCACGGCGCCCGCCAGGATCCCGAAGATGAGCCCTCCACGGACCCTTTTGCTCGCTGCCTCAGTCTCGGCTCGTCCCACCGTCCACCTCCGGTCGCTCAGGTTGTCTCAGGTATAGCATACGGCCGCACTCGGCACATCGCGGGCGCCCCGCGCGTCACAGCAGACGCGTGCCGTTGATCACGATGCCGAACCGGCAGCCCAGGAACTCGGCCGCTCGCCGGCACATCACCATCCTGTCGAGAAAGATCTCGAAGTACTGCATCATCTGGATGATGTCGGTGTCGATCTCGAGCTCCAGCGTGATGGTATGGGCCTCCGCGTCGACGTTGAGGAACGAGCGCGTGGTCGCCATGTTGACGCGGTCATGGATGTCGTCCGTCTCCGGGTCGATGACCCGCACACGGCTGCGGTGCACGTCGCTCTTGTCGCCGAAGATGACCGCCGCGGCCAACGGGCTGACCGCCTGGCCGTACTCCTCCTCGTGGTTGCCGATGGCGCACATCACCTCGGCGTACTCATCCGGGCCCATGCCGAGGCGCTCCAGGATGTGCCGGCTGAGGAGCGCCGCCCCGATGCCGTGGTCCAGCCGGTTGATGCCGTTGCCGATGTCGTGCAGGTAGCCGGCGATGGCGGCGAGCTCCGCGGTCCGCTGCGGGTAACCGAGCCGAAGCAGCACGTTCTGGGCGATGTCGGCGACGAGGCCGCAGTGCCGCGGCCCGTGCTCGGTGTAGCCGAGTACGCCCAGGTTCTCGTCGGCCTTGCGCACGAACACCTGGACCTCGGGGTCGCGGCGCACGTCCTCCAGCGTGACCGGCGGTCGGACCTGCGTCTCAGGGCTGTCTGGCATCTACCTCACCTCGAAGTCTTGCAGAGTCTCATCGGCAGGAGCGTCAGCCACCGTGAGCCGCGAGACGCGCGCCGCCGGCGGCCCCACCCGGCACCAGTCGAGCATTGCGTCCACGGCGTCGGCGTCGCCCTGCAGGTGAAGGGCGACCGAGCCGTCGCTCACGTTGCGCACCCAGCCGCGCAGCCCGCGCAGCGCGCCCTCGCGGCGGGCGCTGGCGCGATAGTACACGCCCTGTACGACGCCGCTCACCGTCACGTCCACGGACTTGATGCCTGCCTCCTCCCCGGGATACACGCTGTCGCCCCGGGCGTCCTCGCCGCCGGGCGGCGACCAGCCCGCGTCCGCGTCTGCCCCGCTGCCGCGCATGGCTGCCCTTCGCCGCTCGTCCGGGCTCACGTCGCGCACGAGCGGGACGAAGCGGCAGCGTGTGTCGTGCGATTCTCTGAACGCCTCGCCGTCGCGTTCCACGATGGTGAGCACCTGGTCCCCGTGGCCGCGGCCGACGGGCACGATGAGCCGGCCGCCGTCGGCCAGCTGGCCGAGAAGCTCCGGCGGCACCTCGGCGGCGGCGGCGGCCACCAGGATCCCCTGGAACGGCGCCTGCTCGTGCCAGCCCCTGGCGCCGTCACCGATCGCCAGCCGGACGTTCCCGTAGCCGAGGCGAGCGAGCGTCGCGCGGGCGCGCTCCGCGAGCGGAGCGAGCCGCTCGATCGCGAAGACCTCGCCCGCCACCTCCGCCAGCACCGCCGTCTGATAGCCCGTACCCGAACCGATCTCGAGCACGCGCGAGCGGACGTCCACCTCGAGCAGCGAGGTCATGAGCGCGACCATGTAGGGCTGCGAGATCGTCTGGCCGAGACCGATGGGCAGAGGATTGTCGACATACGCATCGGCCGCCGGCGTGCCGCGTACGAACAGGTGTCGCGGCACGGAGCGCATCGCGGCGAGGACGTCGTCGTCGCGCAGCCCGCGGCCGACGAGCTGCTCCTCGACCATCCGCAGCCGCCGGACCCCCAGGTCCGAGGCCTCAGTGCCCATCGGCGTCCCCTCCGGCTGCACCGGGGGCGCGTGTCGCCGGCTGGTCCGCGATCCCTGCCGTTCGAGCCACCCCGGCCTCGCGCGCCGAGAGTGCGGGGGCGACGGGCGCATCCGCTGCGACCGCCGCCGGCGCGATCGGCGCCGCAGCCTCCTGCGGAGGAGCAGGCGCGGGCACAGCGGCCGGCGCCTGTCTCTCCCCGGCCTCGGTCTCCGGCGCCTCTGACCGCGTGGCCTCTGCCTCGGCGACTCGGGCCGCCGCGGCCGCCCGGCGCATCTTCTTGTACTTGGACCGCCGCCGGCCGCGCGCGCGCCAGTAGACGAACCCCGTGGCGCCCGCACACGCATAGCCGAAGTACGGCACCGCGAGCACGAGCACACTGCCGAGGAACGCCCCGAGGTCTTCAGCGGCGCTGATCAGCGTGACCACCGCCTCACTCGGCACGCTCCTGGGCCTGCTGAGATGCTTGGTGTACTGCGCGAACCAGGCGGCGCCGGCGCCGACCGCCGCGCCCACGGCGATACCCTGCCAGCCGAACGGGATGGTCGCGGCGCCGGCCACGGCCCCCATGACCAGGCGGTACGGCATGATCAGTCGGTCCTGCAGCCGGTCCAGCTTGGAGATCTTGTCGAACGTCGACTCGAAGATCGCCAGCACCACGAAGATGCCGATCGCCAGCCAGTTGTTCAGCCAGGCGAACGAGGCGTTGGTCTCGATGCCCCAGTCGAAGTAGCCGACTACGCCGATGACGGCGAGCGTCAGCGATGGCCGGATGCCGGCGAAGGAGCCCAGCCCCAGCATCCGCCCGATGGCGATCAGCCACGCGGTCACGACGCTTCCTCCATCGCTCGATTGTACCCGTCGGCTGCCGGACCCGTCGCCGGCCGTCCCGGAACGCGCCCCGCGGCGCGCAGATCCTGCTGCCCCCCAAGGTGGGGCCGGGACAGCGAGGGGCCGCGGACACGTACGGCGAGACGTACGCGATGCGAGGAGTCACCTGCGTTTCGAGGCACGCGATCCATGCGTGTTCTCAGCGCAGGTGGGGACGTTCCGCCAGCGGCACGAGGTCGAGGTCGAAGCCGAAGCGCCGAGGGCCGAACGTCGCTACGCTGGCGCCGACAGGCGAGTCGGCCCGGGACCGGCGGCGACGAGCTATGCCTGGCGCGCGTACTGCGCGCGTCCCTCCTCGTACAAGTCGCCGCCGTGGCAATCCATGACGACGATCGCCGGGAAGTCGGCGACCTCGAGGCGGGCGATCGCCTCGGCCCCGAGCTCGGGGTAGGCGATCACCTCGTTGCCGAAGATGCGCTTCGCGAGCAGCGCGCCGGCGCCGCCGGTGGCGGCGAAGTACACGGCGGTCTCGTCCTGCATGGCCTGCCTGACCTCGGCCGTGCGGAGACCCTTGCCGATCATGCCGCTGAGGCCGTGCCGCAGGAGCAACGACGCGTAGGCGTCCATGCGGCCGCTGGTGGTCGGGCCGGCCGAGCCGATGACGTTGCCGGGTTTGGCCGGACTCGGCCCCATGTAGTAGACGACGGCGCCGGCGAGATCGAACGGCAGGTCCTCGCGGGCCTCGATGAGCGCGACGAGTCGCTTGTGCGCCGCGTCGCGCGCCTGGTAGATCACGCCGGTGATCTCCACCGCGTCACCGGCGCGCAGATCCCTGACCACCTCGTCCGTGAGGGGAGTCGTGATCTTCTTCGCGGCCATGCTCCCCTCCTCAGAGTGTGACAGTCCTGTGCCGCTGGGCGTGGCACTGGACGTTGACGGCCATCGGCATGCTGGCGATGTGACACGGCATCTCCTCGATGAACACGTCGAGGGCCGTCGTGCGGCCGCCGAGGCCCTGCGGGCCGATGCCGAGCGCGTTGATCTTCTCCAGCAGTTCGTCCTCCATCGCCGCGATCCGCGCGTCCGGGTGCGTGCTGCCGACCTCGCGGAACAACGCCTTCTTGGCCAGCAGCGTGACCGTCTCGATGGTGCCGCCGATGCCGACGCCGACGATCACCGGCGGGCAGGGGTTGGAGCCGGCGCGGCTGACGGTCTCGACGACGGCGTCCACCATGCCGGCCCAGCCCTGCGCCGGCTTGAGCATGTTGAGCGAGCTCATGTTCTCGGCGCCGCCGCCCTTGGCCATCATCGCGAGGCAGACCCTGTCGCCCGGAACGATGCTCGCATGGATGATCGCCGGCGTGTTGTCCTTGGTGTTGCGCCGGGCGTGACCCGGCTCTTCGGCGACGGACTTGCGCAGGTAGCCGTCGCCGTAGCCTTGGCGCACGCCTTCATGGATGGCCTCCTCGAAGCCGCCACCGCAGAGGTGAACGTCCTGCCCCACCTCGGCGAAGATCACCGCGAAGCCGGTGTCCTGGCAGATCGGCACGCGGTCGCCGGCGGCGATGTCGGCGTTCTCGACGAGCTGCGCCAGCACCTCGCGCCCGACCGGCGACTCCTCCGTCCGGGCCGCCACCTTGAGCGCGTCGTACACGTCGGCGGGCAGATCGTAGTTGGCCGTCATGCAAAGCTCTCTGACGGCCGCGGTCACCGCCGAGACGTCGAACTCGCGGATGTCGCCCACGCTACTCGTCCTTCAGGTCGCCGGCCGGCGGCTCCGGATCGGCGGCCGGCGGCGTCCAGGCCGGCGGCTCCTCGTCGACGACCTCGGCGTCGGTGGCGCCGTCCTCCTTCTTCATCCCGGACGTGGCCTTCTTGAAGGCCTCGGTCGCCTTGTCGATCGCCGCCTGCGTCGCCGCGGCGATCTTGTCGGCGGCCGGCCCGATGGCATCGACGGCCTTGTCGGCCATCTCGCCGGCGTAGTCGCCATAGCCGCGGGCGACCGCCTTGGCCGCAGCCTTGGTCGGCGCCGGCGGCCGGCTGCCCTCGGGCATCGGGATGTAGCCGAGCGCCATCTGGTCCTGCACCATGCCGCGGGCGCGGGCGATGATGGCCGTCGCCTCCTCTACTTCCTGCTCGAAGGTGAGGTCGGTGCGCAGCGCGATGCCCTGTTCGATGGCCTTCATCGCCACCGCCGCGGCCTCGCGCGGGAACACCTCCCAGTCGTCCATGGTCGGCATGATGTAGTCGGCGCTGAGGCCCTTGTCCTCGGCGACCTTGGCGAGCTCCTCGGCCGCGGCGATGCACATCTCGTCGGTGATCGTCTTGGCGCGCACGTCGAGGGTCCCGCGGAAGATGCCGGGGAAGCCGACCGAGTTGTTCACCTGGTTGGGGAAGTCGCTGCGGCCCGTGGCCACGACGGCGGCGCCGGCCTCCTTGGCGTCCCACGGCCACATCTCGGGAATGGGGTTGGCGCAGAGGAAGACGACCGGGTCGTGGGCCATCCCCCTGATCCACTCCTTGTCGATGGTGTCAGGGCCCTGCTTGCTGAGCGCGATGCAGACGTGGGCGCCTTTGAGCGCGTCCTCGATGCCGCCCGTGCGTCCCTCGGCGTTGGTGATCTGGCAGTACTTCCACTTGTCGACCCACTCGTCCTTGACGGCCTCGACGTCCGCGCGGCCCTTGTGCAGGATGCCCTTGCTGTCGACGATGCGGCACTTCGACGGGTCGGCGCCGTAGGAGAAGATGAGGCGGCTGATGGCGACGTTGGCGGCGCCGGAGCCGATGAAGGCGATCTCGACGTCGTCGATGCGCCGGCCGACCACCTTGAGGGCGTTGATGAGGCCGGCGAGCGTGACGCACGCCGTTCCCTGCTGGTCGTCGTGCCAGACGGGGATCTCGCACTCCTCGCGCAGCGTGTCGAGGATACGGAAGCACTTGGGCTGGGCGATGTCTTCGAGGTTGATGCCGCCCAGCCCCGGCTGCACGAGCTTGACGAACTCGATGAACTTGTCCGGGTCCCTGGTGTCGACCATGAGCGGGAAGCCGTCGACGCCGCCGAGGTACTTGTAGAGGAGGCTCTTGCCCTCCATCACCGGCATGCCGGCCTTGGGGCCGATGTCGCCCATGCCGAGCACGCGCGTGCCGTCGCTGATGACGGCCACGGTGTTCGCCTTGTTGGTGTGCTCGTAGACCTTCTCGGGATCGTCCTTGATCTCGAGGCAGGGGGCGCTGACGCCGGGGGTATACCAGATGCCGAAGTCCTGGAAGTCGCGAACGCAGCACTTGAGCGTGGTCTCGATCTTGCCGCGGTAGAACGGGTGGAGCTTCATCGCGTCTTCCATGGGCTGGTAGGCCTTGGCTTTGAGCTCCTCGACTGTCGGTTCGCGACCCTCGCTGGTGTCGTCGGTCATGTGCCCTCCTTGGCGTCGCGGTGACAGGCCGCCGGATCAGCGCTTTCCCCCAGACGACAGTGACTCTCGAATAGGTGAACGCTAGCATCCGCCCGCGCGGTCGACAATGCGCAGGATGTCCCATGAGACGACGAAGGGTCGGCGAGCAGTACCACCTCGCCGACCCTTCGAGCGACCGCGCAGCGCGCCGCAGCGCGCCGCGACCTACTTCGCGGCGGCCTCCGACACCAGCGTCCCGAGCGCCTCGAGGCACAGGTCGACGTTGGCCTGCGTGCACGAGGTGCCCATGAGGCCGACGCGCCAGACCTTGCCGGCCAGCACGCCCAGGCCGTTGCCGAGCTCAAGGCCGTAGCGCTGGAGCGCCTCGGCGCGCACCCAGGCGTCGTCGACGCCCTCGGGCACGCTGACGAGGTTCAGCTGCGGAAGGCGATGGGGGGCCTCGACGAACATGCTCAAGCCGAGGCCCTCGAGCCCTTCGACCAGGGCGGCGTGGAGCTCGGCGTGACGCCGCCAAGCCGCCTCCAGACCCTCCTCCGTCAGCATGAGCAGCGCCTCGTGCAGCCCGTAGAGCGGGTTGATCGGCGCGGTGTGGTGGTACGTCCTCGTGCCGCCCTCCCAGTAGGGCAGCACGAGGTTGAGGTCCATGAACCAGCTCTGGCACTTCGTCTTGCGCGCCCTGACCTTCTCGAGCGCCGCCTCGCCGAAGGTGACCGGCGAGAGGCCGGGCGTGCAGCTCAGGCACTTCTGGCTGCCGGAGTAGACGGCGTCGAGGCCCCACTCGTCCACGAGCACAGGGATGCCCCCGAGCGACGTGACGGTGTCGGCGATCACCAGCGCCCCGTGGGCGTGAGCGATGGTCGCGATGGCCTCGGCGTCGCTGGCCACGCCGGTCGAGGTCTCCGCGTGCACGAACGAGACGACACGGATGTCGGGATGGGCGTCGAACGCCCACTCGAGCCTGTCGAGAGAGACGGGCCTGCCCCAGTCGTCGTCGACGACGACTGGCAGGCCGCCGGTGCGCTCCACGTTCTCGAGCTGCCGGCCACCGAACGCGCCGTTGCGACAGACGACGACCTTGTCGCCCGGCTCGACGAGGTTGACGAAACAGGTCTCCATGCCGACCGAACCGGGTCCAGACACGGGGAACGTCACCCGGTTCTCAGTCTGGAAGGCGTAGCGCAGCAGGTCCTTGAGCTCGTCCATCATGCGCACGAACTCGGGGTCGAGGTGGCCGATGGTCGGACGCGCCATGGCGTCGAGCACGCGCTGGTGGACGTCGGAAGGGCCGGGGCCCATCAGCACGCGGCGCGGCGGATCGAACGGTTTGATTCCCTGCACTGGTCCCATGATCCCGGATCCTTCCTCGCGTCGTCTGCTGACTGTTGGACTATACCAGCATGATCCGAGCCCCGGGGCGGCGAGGCTTCGGCCGCGGTCCCCGACGATCGAGTCGCGGCTCGAAGGAGCTCAGCCGGCCGGCGGGGCCGGCTCCGCCGGCGCGTCCGGCCGGCTCGCGCCCACCTGGGCGCGGTACCGCTTGGCCATGTCGCGGAAGCACTGGATGAGCGCTTTCTGCGTCCCCGAGAAGTAGCAGCGTTCCAGCTCCGCGACGATCGCGTCCTCGTCGTTTGTGAGGCTGCGGCCGGTGAGAAGACGATCGAGATACTGCTTGGCGAGGTCGGTCGCGACCGTGAACTCGGCGGCCACGATGAGGCCCGTGTCCATGTCGACCTCGCACACGACGCTGAGGATGGTGTACATCTGGCCGCTCACGGTGTTGGACGGCGGCTTGGCGTGCCCGACGAAGATGCTGGTGCTCATGGCGAGACGATTCTCCCACGACGCTCCGCCCGCGTCACCTTGAGCACGCGCACGAGGGCGACCACGGTGACGTAGGCAAGGCCGAAGAAGAGCGTGACCCAGAGGATCGGGTGCAGGCCGCCGCGGACCGAGGCCCAGATGGACCCGGCCGTGAGCCCGGCCGCCACCAGCAGCAGCGGCAGCCAGACCATGGCCGAGCGTCGCCCGAACAGCAGCAGCAGGGCGCAGGCCATCATGACCGCGAACGCGGCCAGCAACAGGGCGCCGAGGACCATCACCTCGGCCGGCGTCACGAAGCGCGTGTAGCCGGCGTCGAACTGCTTGAGGCCCTCGGCGGCGGCGCGGGCGGCGCGCGCGATCGCCCACGCGCCTGTGATGCCGTAGAGGAGCAGCCAAGGGAGCGTGACCACAGCGCCGAACACGCGCAGACCGCCGCCGCCTCGCGGGCTCTCGCTGAGGCTGACGGCCGGGCCGGCCTCTCCCGCCGGCCCCTCTGCAGGCGCCGGCTCGGCTTCGTCTGCCGGCGCGGGCACCCCCTCCGGATCGGTCCGGTCCCCCGGCCGCGGCTCCCGCGCGTTCTCGTCGTAGTTCATGCTGAGTGTTCTCCAGTCGCCAGAGGGCCAGGACCAGCCGCATCGAGCGGCGCCACTGCCGCAAGGCGCCTTGCTCGCATGTCGTGTGGCAGCACGCGGGTCCCCTTTGGTCTGAGCGGCGGCTCAGGCGGCCGCTCCTAGCGTACAATCTCAGGCGGCCGGCAGCACACGTCCGAGGAGGCTCCCGTGGGTGAGCGGCTCGACGATCCCCGACCAGACGATGCCCTGCAGACGGCGGCGCGCGCCTTGGCCCGGTCAGCCCGGCTCGCGGTGTTCACGGGAGCCGGAGTCAGCAAGGAGTCCGGCATCCCGACCTTCCGCGAGCCCGAGACCGGTCTCTGGGCGCGGTACGACCCGATGCAGCTGGCCACCCCCGAGGCGTACCTCGAGGACCCCGCGTTCGTCTGGAGTTGGTACGAGCACCGCTTCGGCGCGGCCGCCGAGGCCGAGCCCAACCCCGGACATCGCGCCATCGCCGAGCTCGAACAGCTGCTGCCCAAGGTCGTCGTCATCACCCAGAACATCGATGGACTCCACCAACGGGCCGGGTCGTCCCACGTGATCGAGCTTCACGGCAGCATGCACAGTTTCCGCTGCATCTCGGGCCGGCACCGCGGCTACCGCCGGGAGGACTTCGCCGACCAGGTGGAGAAGCCGCCGCGCTGCCCCGAGTGCGACGACTACCTGCGCCCCGAGGTCGTCTGGTTCGGCGAGGGCCTGCCGCCGGATGCGCTCTCTGCGGCGCAGCGGCTCAGCTCCGGCTGCGACGTGATGCTCGTCGTCGGCACGTCGGGCGTGGTGTACCCCGCCGCGGCCATGCCGATGATCGCCCGAGAGGCCGGCGCGACGGTCATCGACGTGAACCCTGAGCGAGATGCCCTGGCGCAGTCGTGCGACCTCTTCCTCCGGGGCCCGGGAGGCGAAGTGCTGCCCGAGCTGGTCGTGGCCGTGCGCGCGCACCTGCTCGCCTGAGTGCGCGCGCGGGAACTGGCCGGTGCGGCTCGCGCGCCATCCACGAGCCGGTCCGCCGGCCGCTCGGCTTAAGACGGCCGCCTCGCTCAGCCGCGTTCTCCGCGCTTGAGGCCGGCGGCGGCGCGGCGCACGACGTCGGCGATGCGCCGTGCACGCGTCTCGGGGCGTTTCGCGTCCAGCACCCAGGAGACGTACTGGCGCCGCTGGCTCGGCGTCCACGTCTCCCAGCGCCGGGAGGCCGCCGGCACGCCGGCGAGCGCGGCCTCCAGATCCGGCGGCGTCACCCCGATCCTTCCCGACGCCGCCTCGTCCCACGTCCCTCGCCTCTTGGCCTCCTCGACGAGCGCCATGCCCGCCGGCGTCATGCGGCCCTCGGCGATCATCCGCCTGACCCGCTCGACATTGCTCTCGCTCCAGACACTTCGGGGCTTGCGCGGCGTGAAGCGCACGGCGTAGCTGCGGTCGTCCCAACGGTTCGTGAGGCCGTCGATCCAGCCCCAGCACAGGGCCTCCTCGACGGCCTGGTCGTAGCCGACGCTCGGCTCGGCCACGTGCTTCTTGTGCAGCAGCAGCCAGACCTGCGTGCGCACCTCGTGGTGCGCCGCGAGCCACTCGCGCCACGCGGCGCGGTCGGCGGCGAAGAAGGTGTCTGCCTCGGCGATGACGGCCATGGCGGCAAGCTACCCGGCCCCGGAGCGAGTCAGTCTGCCGGCACGGACCCGCGGCATCGGCGATTGGCCGTGACCGTGGCCGCGCCCACCGCCGGCGTGGCGCCGGCCGTACCTGGACGATCGCCGTGCCGGACAGCGGCGCGCGTTGCCAACGGCGCAACGAGAGAGACTCTGGAGACGGTGACTAGCTGCGGAACGCTGAGAGGTCGGCCGCCAGACCCCGCTCCGTGTACAGGCGGCCGCGCGCCGAATAGCGCGCGTGCACGCCGGCCAGAGGCGCGAGATCCTCGTCGGTCAGCGCACGCTCCACTCGTGCGGGCGAGCCGATAAGCAAGCTTCGTGGCGGGAACGAGCGCCGTTGCGGCACGAGCGTCTGCGCGCCGACGATGCTCTCCTCCCCGACCTCGCAGCCGTTGAGCAGCGTGGCGTGCATGCCGATGAGGCAGCCAGCGCCGATGGTGGCGCCATGGACGATCGCGCCGTGGCCGATGACGCAGCCCGGGCCTATGCGCACCGGGGACCCCGGGTCGCTGTGGGCGACGGCGCCGTCCTGAAAGCTGGAGAAGGCGCCGACCACGATCTGCTCGACGTCCCCGCGGAGCACGGCGCCCGGCCACACGGTCACGCCCTCCTCGAGGACCACGTCACCGATGACCGTCGCGTCGGGGTGGACGAACACAGCGGAGCCGAAGTGGGGTACCTTGTCGCCGAACGCACTGATGGACATGCCCCGAGCATACCGGAGCTCGCCGGAGGAGGACCACATGAAGTTCGTGCACGTTGCGACCAGGACCAAAGACCTCGAGGGAGCGATCAAGTTCTACCAGCAGCTCGGCCTGACGGAGAAGAGGCGCAGCGAGCTCACCAAGGGCAAGGCGACGCTGGTCTTCATGGCTCCGGAGACCGCGAACTTCGCCATCGAACTCGTCTACAACTGGGGCAAGGACGACGCCTACCCGGGCGGCGAACGCTTCGGCCACTTCGCCTTTGAGACCGAGGACATCGACGCCCTGTTGCCGGCGCTCGAGTCGTGCGGGGGACGGATCACGCGCCCCCCGTTCCTCCTGGAGGGTGACGGGCCGCGACTCGCGTTCGTCGAGGATCCGGACGGCAACGCGATCGAGCTCATCCAGCGATAGGGGCCGACGGCGCGCTCAGCGGGCAGGGAAGGCGCCGTGTCAGCCGTAGCGCGGCGAAGCGTTGCGGCTCCACCCCATCTTGCCGGAGGAGAACGCCCTCGGTATGGCGACGAGGGCGAGCACGGCGAGCAGGACGTAGTACGTGAGGTTGAGGTTCGTCGTGGCGCCGGTGACGGCGGCGGCGAGGAAGTAGGCGCTCGCCGCGCCGGCGAGCACGGCGAGCAGCGCCCACGAACCGCGCCGCGGCGCGGCGCTCAGTTCGAGGATGAGGCCGGCGACGAAGAGCCCCGGTGGGATGAGCAGCAGGGGCAGCGACGCCAAGGACCCCGCCGCCGACGCGCCCGGGTCGACGGTCGGTCCCGTGGCGGCGTACCAGCCCTCGTAGAACTGCCAGGCGAACCCGACGAGCAGGAACAGGAGCACCGCCACGCGGGCGATGAACTGGCGGTCGTGACGCGTCATGGAGGGCAGCCGGCGGTTCCAGGCGCGGGAGCGTAGCCAGGCGCGCATCATCAACAGGAGCGCCATGGCGATGAAGATGGGAGCGATCACCCACGGCCGCGATGTGAACCACGGGACCCAGGTGAATGGCGCCCAGGTCTGCTCCTCGAGCACGTACTCGGTCTCGCCGTCTACCGGCATCACCTGGACGACTTGCGGACCGTCCAGAAGAACGTCGACCTGCAAGCCGGTGACGTCGCTCGCGCGGATACGGTAGGTGACGGAGTCATAGGGCGGCTCGGGAGTGGAAGCGCCCGAGCGAAGCAGCGGCAATTCCTCGTCGACGGCGCCGGCCTGCGCCGTCGCCCAGCGATACTCGACGCGATAGCCGTCGGGCTGGCCCTGACTGCCACCCCACGGGATGACCTGCCCGACCGCGGCGTTCTTGCCCTCCAACACGTCGGCGACGGTCGGGTCGGCCTGCGCCGCGGCGATCGCCGCGGCGACGCCGGGATCCTGCGTCGCCTTATCGCTGCCGGACTTGGCGCCGCCGTCGCCGGAAGCGAAGACGGCGGCGGGCAGCACAAGGACTGCGAGCGTCGCCAGCAGAAGCCACCGCGCGACGCGGAGCTGAGTCTTCAGGGAACCGGTCATCGAGCGGCTTGCCCTTCCGCGACCGTCTCGCGGCGCGCCGCCACGGGGTACTCCTCCCAACGCACCCACTCGCCACGGGGATGCCGCGCGAACACGGTGTAGAAGTACGCCTGGTCAGGGCTCAGACCGGCGTCGCGGAACGAGCCGGTCACATCCTGGTAGACGAGTTCCTGCGCCTCCTCGAGGCCGTCGTCGGGCGCCGTCGCCGGACTCTCGGTCGAGCGGAGTATGCGGACCTCGAGCAGGGTCCGCCCGGGGTAGTCCCAAGCGATCGTGAAGCTGTCTTCGTGGGCGCGTGCCATCACGCGCCGCCTGTTCACGTCGGTGATGACCTCGTCGGCGTGGCTCACGTGCCTCCCGGAGTGGCTCCGCAGGTCTACGAACCGTATCACGGAGCCCCGCACGACGGGAGACACGGGAGAGCGCGACCCGGCGCTCAGAACATGCCGTAGCTCGCGGCCAGATAGCGATCGAGATGACCGAACGGCCGCGAGGCAAGCAGCAACGCCGGCGTGGTCTCGAAGACGAGCCCGGCCTCCCAGAGAGCGCGCTGCGCGCCGTCGCACCTGCCCGTGACGCCCGAGCGGACCGAGGTGGCGCCCGCCGCCGTCAGCTCCGCGAGGGCGTGGGCGGTGACCGTGTAGATGTCCGCGGCACGCACCGAGGCGGCCGGCCCGACCCAGCCGTCCGCTCGCAGCATCACGTACGCGGCCGGACGGCCGGCACGCCGCAGGAGCCAGCCGCGCCGGCCGCCGGCGTTCAGGTAGTACTCGTGGTCGACGCTCCGGTCCACGCCACTCGCCGCCACGTCGATGTCGCGCAGTTCCGCGATCGACGCGGTGGTGAGCGGCTCCGCCTCCAGACGCCCGAGCCGGGGCGGCCGCAGCCCGGGCCGCGGCTGCCCGCCGATCTCGACGAGCACCTCGCGCGGCAGCAGGCCGCGGCGCGCGTACAGTGTGTTGGAGACCGGCTGGATCGAGTCCGTGACGGTGGCGCGCACCGCGCCCGGCGGCGCACCCGTCGTCGCCAGTTCGAACAGCCGGCCCCCGACCCCGAGACCCTGCGCCTCCGGCAACACGAACAGGCTGCTGAGGAACCACCAGTCGCCCCGCAGCAGCCCACTACCCCAGGCGACGACCCGACGGCCACCCATGCCCAGCGTGCCGCCGCCTCCACCGGTGAGCTCTTCGACCTCGGCCTCGGCGACCCAGAAGCGCTCGCCGTCGTGCCTCAGGTAGTGGCGATAGGCCGGGGACTGGTCGTCCTGCTCGGGGATCCCCGTCTGCCCGGCCGGGATCATGTAGGCGTTGAGCGCCGCGCGGAACACCTGGAACACGCGCGGCAGATCCGCCTCCTTGGCGCGCCTGAACGTCACCTCGGCTGTCGGCCTCACGTCGCCCACGCGCGCAAGCCTACACGCAGGACGCGCCCGCTGAGGATGGGTTTTCCGTTCCGCGGGTCTTGTGCTACCCTTATCCGCCGCTGCTGCCGTGGGTGGTTCCCGCCGTTGCAGCAGCCCCGTTCCTGCGTGGCGCATTCGTCTAGGGGCCTAGGACGCCGCCCTCTCACGGCGGTAACATGGGTTCGAATCCCATATGCGCTACCACCCATTTGCAGGGAAAACGCGTCTACTCCCCTTCGCTTGACCGTGCTTTTGCAACCATTCGTTGCTCCTATGTCAATGTGCGGTCCCGGTACATGCTTTCCACATTGGCTCCGGTAGCTGCGTTCTGACATTCACGACTTCGGTTGACAGTAGGGTGTTACTCCCTTCGTTGATTGAGAGGTCGTGGATGACGCAGCAGCAGCGTGACATCAAGCGCAAGCTCGCAGCCTTGCGCTACGCCGAGAAGTGCGGCAACGTCGCCCTCACGGCGCGGCGCTTCGGGATATCGCGGCAGTGCTTCTACATCTGGAAGCGTCGCTACGAGAAGCACGGCGAGGCCGGGCTCGTGAACAAGAGCCCGTGTCCGGTGAACATGCCGCTGCGCATGCCGGCCGAGGTCGAGGAGAAGATCCTCCACCTCAGGCGCACCTACCACTTCGGCCCGGTGCGCATCGCCTGGTACCTGGAGCGCTACCACGGCCTGCGCGTCTCCTCGAGCGGGGTCTACCGCGCCCTCGTGCGCAACGGCCTCTCGCGCCTGCCGGGCAACTGCCGCAAGCGCTCGATCGTCAGCCTCAGGTACGAGAAGCAGGTGCCCGGCCACCACGTGCAGCTCGACGTGAAGTTCCTGCAGTTCAAGGGCTCAGACGGGCGCCGCCTGAAGCGCTACCAGTTCACGGCGATCGACGACGCGACCCGGATCCGCGCCCTGCGCATCTATGAGCGCCACAATCAGGAGAGCGCCGTCGACTTCCTCGACTACGTGGTGGAGCGCTTCCCCTTCCGCATCCACACGGTGCGCACCGACAACGGGCACGAGTGGCAGGCCAAGTTCCACTGGCACGCCGAGGACCTGGGCATGCATCACGTCTACATCAAGCCGGCAAGCCCGAACCTCAACGGCAAGGTCGAGCGCTCGCACCTCACCGACCAGCTCGAGTTCTACCAGCTGCTCGACTACACGGGCGACGTCGATCTGCGCGCCAAGCTCGCCGTCTGGGAGGAGTTCTACAACCTTCAGAGGCCCCACACCGCGCACGGCGGACGGACTCCCTACGAGGTGCTCAGGGAGAAGCTGGTATCGTGACGACCGTCAACCGAAGTCGTGAGGGTCACACGGTCGGTTGCGTCTGCACCGTCTTCACGGTCTTCGCCGTGCAACCCGTCTGCAACCCGGACGCTCTTCCCGGCGCTCTTCCCGGGCATCCTCGGCAATACTTGACGCCCTCGTCGGCCGCTAGCTCAGTTGGGAGAGCGCGGGAACAGCTTTGCGTCGGCGTCGAGGATCATCCAAGCTCCGCTGATCTTCTTCATCACCTGGACGACCTGACCCCTCGCTACGGGAGAGCCGTCCGGTGGCTGGATCTCGATCCCGCCTCGCCACACGGCCAGTTCGGGCGTAAGCATCCGGACTTCACCGTCCTCCTGTCTGACGCTCGCCCCCGCGAAGGACCCCGACCACAGCCGCTCGTAAGCCTCCGCGATCTCGACTCGCCCATGCTGCACATCGCCTGCGGCACCCGCTCGTACTCCGTCCTCTGCGTAGAACCCAGCAGCAGCCTTGGCGTCGCCACTGTTCCAAGCGTGAGAGAAGTCCCGGATGCGTCTGATGATCGCCGCTTCATCGCTGCTCATGACTGTTCCCGGTTCTTCAGTGTCGCCACGGTCATATGGTTCTCGTACCGCGTGGTCGAGGGCGTCAAACAGGGGGTCTCTCTCGGCGGAGCCTGGAGGCCGAGTCGGGTCACAGGTTGGCTGCGCCGCCCGCGTCTCGCGACCACGAGGCTCAGCGGATGGCCTTGATGAGAAGCGGCTGGAGCTCGTCAGCGGGCACGCGCCAGAACACGACGCTCGACCGATGCACAGACGACCCTTTTCCGGGTCGGCCGTCTTTGCTACGGCTTCGCCGACCGCAAACGCTGGATGCAGTTCCTGGGCGCGGTCGCCTGACGAGTGCGGCGGGTAACGCTCTCCGTGCACCTGGCGCAGCCCAAGTCGGCCGGCATGGGAAGAGACGGGAGGGACACTCCAGGCCGACTTGCCGCGCGTGTGCCTTGCCGGTGATGACGGCCGCGTAGGCGCCATGCATCGAGCGCCGGGTCCCCCGGTCTGAGCGGCGCAGGACGCGAGCCCTCTTCCCGCTCCGTCGGATGGCTTCAGGCAGCGCGGCGGTGCGAGAGGTCAGCTGCCTCAGGCCGATGGACTGATGTTGCGATTGACTCGGAGGAGATTGGCCGGATCGTACTGCGCTTTCGCCCGCTGCAGGCGCGGGTAGTTCTCGCCGTAGGCCTCCACTGTGCGCTCGCTTCCGTCTTCTGCCAGTTGGAAGTTGACATAGTTCCCGGCCGCGTAGGGTCGTATCGCCTGCCACGACTCGCGCGCCCAGCTGATGTGCCTCTCGGGATCGTCATCGGGTGTCCATTGGCCGGCGAAACCCGTGACGTAGCGGGCGTCGCGATTGCCGACTGCGCCATCGTCTGCAGGGCGCTCGTTCAGCGCGCCACCGATGTGGAAGAGGACGGAGTTCGACATGGGCGGAGTCATTCGTAGCGCATGCTCGCGGAAGGCCTCGAGAAAGCCTTTCGACAGCTCGGGGATGAACTCCGTCTTCCAGTAGTAGTGCAATCCTTTCGGCTCTGTGTCGTTGACCAGCGACTGTTGCGCCGCGTAGGGCCTCTTGGCGATCAGATCGACGACGGGGTCGCCGAGAGCTCGCAGCGGAGCGAGGTCGGCCTGCGGGTCTGGACCGGTGTCGCAGATGAGCATCGCGACCACTGGCTTGCCGCGCCAATGCTCCGGTATGAAGGGAGCCGGCGGCGCTGTCATCACGACGATAGCGGCCGTAAGCGCGCGCGGCGCCGCCTCCGTGAGATCGCGGTACGTGGCGAGGATCTCCTCGATGCGCTCGGCGCTCCAAGCGACGAGTCCGCCGGTGATCTCCGGGCCGACCTCATGAAGACGGAACGTGAACCGGGTGACGACGCCGAAGTTGCCTCCACCGCCCCTGATCGCCCAGAACAGCTCAGAGTCGACCTCACGGTTCGCGGTGCGGAGCTGGCCGTCCGCCGTGACGATCTCAACCTCCTCGAGGTTGTCGACAGCCCACCCGAAGCGGCGGGAGAGGTAACCGAAGCCGCCGCCGAGTGTGAGGCCAGCGACGCCGGTCTCCGAGACGAAGCCGAGCACGGTCGCAAGGCCGCGTTGCTGCGTCGCCGCGTCGACGTCCTGGAGCCGGCAACCAGGCTCGACCGTGGCGAGTCGTCTCGCAGCGTGCACATGCACGCTCTTCATCAACGACATGTCGAGCGTCAGGCCGTTCTCCGCGATGGACGTCCCTGCGATGTTGTGACCTCCACCTTTGACGCTGAGCAGCAGCCCGTGGTCGCGGGCGAAGTCGACAGCCGCGCTCGCGTCACTGGCCGAGGCCGGTTGCACGACGAGCGCAGGCAGCTTCGCAACCATCCCGTTCCAGATCTCGACGGCTGCGTGCCAGCCGTCGTCGCCCGGGAAGAGCAGCCTGCCTTCGGTCCGTGCCTCAAGGTCTTCGAGTTGCGCTGAGGTGAGCCTGACGGAGCCTCCCTCAAGTCCTGCCATATCGATATTATGAACCATCGTGCCCGTCCTTTCGGGGGGGGGGGGGGGGGGTACTTCAGACCTTTGCCCCGGACGGCCGAGGCTCTCAAGTCCACGGTGTTGCCATCGACTGCTGACCCTGGAGCCCCGGGTGAGCTCGAGGTCAAGTCTCGCAAGGGTCGCGGTCAGTCGAGCGCATGCCTCGCAACCGGGACCTTCCGTGGCGAGTCGGGGAGGAACACCTCGGGTATGCACCAGAGATGAGCGCTTTCCTCATCGGCATATCCGGCGCACTCGTCGGCGTCATCGGATGGCTGCTCGTCGGTATCTACATCCAGAAGCGGGCGCACAAGGTGCAGGCGCGCAACGCCGGGCGAGCCGTCTACTTCGAGCTCACAGCCAACAGGATGGCGGTCTTCATCGCCGTCGAATACGGCGTGTTCGGTGGGCTTGCCCGCTCGACTTACGAGCGGCTGCTGCCCGAGCTTGCTACCTGGCTCCCGGCCGCGGAACTACAGGCGCTCGTCCTTGCCTACCTTGGGCACGGCGGCTACGAGCAGGCGGCGACCGACACGGAGGTGCCGTCCAACGTCAGGCAGGCGGCCCTCTCGGGACTGCTCGACGCGCAGCGAGTCGCCCTCGAGTTGCTGCGTCCTCGGATGTTCTCACACAAGGAGATCGAATCGCTGAACCAGTACGCTGGCTCCGAGTACGTTCGTATCATGGAGGCTCGGGAGGCGCCGGAAGCCGAGCGAGGACGTCGATAGGCACCTCCGCATGCCCATGCTTCCGGCCAGTGCCTGAGAGCCGGTGGCAGAAGATACGGGAAGACGAGCATGTCAGACAACAGGAGCGATAGAAACCGAGATGTTCTCTTGCGCTTCCTCGAGATCATCAATGCGGGCGACGTGGAGGCAACCGGCGAAGTGGCCGACGCGGAGTTGCTCACCGTGCAGCCCCAGACGAGGGAACGCATACCGGGCTTGGAGGCCTACAAGGAGGTGGCAAGAGGATTCGTCCAAATGGGGGGCATCTCGGTCAGTGAGGAGGAGAGGGAGTTCTTGGGTGGGGATGAAGAGCAGTATCTACTGACGCCTATGTTCACGATGGTGAAGGTCCAGGGCAGTGGGGAAGCGCTGGTGCTAACGACCAGCATTCACTACCCGGATGGCTCGGACTGGTACACCATCGGCCTCGTCAGCTTCCTGGCCGGCAGGATCGTCAAGCAGGTCCTCTTCTTCGCTCCCACCCTTGAGTCGCCCGAGTGGCGGGCCGAGTGGGTTGAACCGCTAGAGGCTCAGAAGGGTGTCTCGGTAGAGGAGGATGCGGCCACGGAACCAAGAGGCCGCCGAAGAGCCGACCGAGGTGCCGCGGAGCGTTTGTTCACGCTCATGGACGGCGGTGAATACGGGCGTCTGGGCGAGGTCTTCCGGACCGATGTGGTAACGGACTATCCACAGACAGGTGAACGAGTGCGCGGACTTGGGAACCTGGAGAACATCATGCGCCGCTACCCGGGCGGGCACCCGATCGTGAGCCCCGATGAACGGGTTGTCGTCGGTGATCGCGGCGAGCATCGCATTCTCACGTCTGCGGACTCGTTACTCACGATCCACGACGCTGGCGACCGCCTTATGGCGAGCATCAAGACTCGCTATCCGGACGGTTCCGACTGGTATACGGTCTCGATCTTCTCCTTTCTCGAGGGCAAGATCTCGAAGCAGGTCCTGTACTTCGCCCCAGTCATGCCGGCGCCCGAGTGGCGCGCCAAGTGGGTGGTGCCGCAGATCGGCCGATACTGATCTCTCCCAGGGCGATGAGCTACGCGCGCGTTGACGGAGATGACGCGCTGGTGGCCTTCGCCTCGGTGCTCACTAAACGCAGCTACGTCGCCTTGATCCTCGACGTGATCGTCTCCCCGGCTCTGCGCCGCGCCGGTCTCGGCAGTCTGCTCGTTGAGCGCATCTGCGCCGATTCCGCCCTGGGCGCGCCTGCTGCGACCGAACGGCGTCGTCTGGCCTTCGGATCTTCGAAGGTTTGACACGCTTGGCGCGCCAGCCTCGTGCTTGGGCCATCCGTCTACTTGGCCTTGTCCCCGAGAGTTGAGGCTGCCTGATCTGGCGCAACGCGTTCCGCGCTGTAGGCCCAGAGACGCAGCGAGGCCGAATGACAACGGGCGCACCGGATCACCGCCGAGACCGCATTCTCAGCTGCCCTGGCTCCTCGCATGGTCGGGGGTAGGCGTGGGGTTCGCCCTGTCACTGACGATGCAACACTGACCCCCTTGTGACGATTGAAAACGGACCCCTCTCAAAGAGCCAGTAGGCTCCTCGCTGTGGCTGTCGTGCCGGGCGAGGAGGGTCCCGTTGATCAGCATGGAGGAGTGGGTGGACATCGTCGCTCTGCACCGTCAGGGAGTCTCGATCAAGGCGATCTCGCGCGAGCTCGGGGTCGACCGTAACACGGTGCGCCGGGCGCTGCGCCGCGAGGGGCCGCCGGCCTACCGGCGTCCCGCCGCGCCCGGCAAGCTCGACGCCTACAAGGACTACCTCGTGGCCCGCCTCGCCGAGTTCCCCGAGCTCTCCGCCGCCGCGCTCCTCGAGGAGATCCGCGCCCAGGGGTACGGCGGCGGCATCAGTATCCTCAAGGACTTCACGCGCCCCTACCGCAGGCGGCGCCGCGAGCCCGTGGTGCGCTTCGAGACGCCGCCCGGCCTGCAGGCCCAGGTCGACTGGGCCGAGCTGGGCCGCCACGAACTGGACGGCCAAGCGGTCGCTCTGCACCTGTTCGTCATGGTGCTCGGCTTCAGCCGCGCCCTCTACGCCGAAGCGGTGACGGCGGAGGACCTGCCCAGCTTCCTCGCCTGCCACGCCCGCGCCTTCGCCTTCTTCGGCGGCATGCCCGCCGAGATCCTCTACGACAACGCCAAGGTGGTCGTGCTGGAGCGCGCCGCCGGCCGACCCCGCTTCAACCCCGGCCTGCTCGACTTCGCCGGCAGGTACGGCTTCGCACCGCGCCTCTGCAGGCCCTACCGCGCCCAGACCAAGGGCAAGGTCGAACGCTCGATCGGCTACCTGCGCGACCGCTTCTTCGTGGGCCGGCGCTTCACCAGCCTCGAGGACCTGAATGGCGCAGCTCCTCGCCTGGCTCGACGCGGTGGCCAACCGCAGAGAGCACGCGACCACCGGCGAGCGGCCGGTGGACCGTCTCGCGCGAGAGGGGCTCACCCCGTTCGCCGACATGGCGCCCCCCTGACCCTCCGCGCCGGAGCCGCTGCCGGCCGCCGAGCGGCCCGCCGCGCCGCTCGTCGCCGTGCGCCCGCTGGCCGTCTACGACGAGGTCGCCCGGTGAACCTGACGAGCGAGCGCATCGCCCTGCTCGCAGAGCGCCTGCGCCTGCCCGACCTGCCCGCCGAGCTGCCTGCCCTGGCCGAGGAGGCGGTGAAGGGCAGCTGGAGCTACGCTGAGTTCGCCGAGAAGCTGCTCGCGCGCTCGGCCGAGACCGCCGACCTGCGCGCCGAGGCGACCCTCGTGCGCCTCGCCGGCTTCCCCTACAGGAAGAGCCTTACCGACTTCGACTTCGGCTTCCAGCCGTCGGTCAGCGAGAAGCAGCTGCGCGAGCTCGCCGCCGGCGCCTACCTGGGGCGCCATGAGAACGTGCTCCTGCTGGGCCCGCCGGGCGTCGGCAAGAGCCACCTCGCCGTGGCCCTCGGGCTCGAGGCCTGCCGCGCCCGGCACCGCGTGCGCTTCACCACCGCCGCGCGCCTGGTGGCCGCGCTCGCCGAGGCACGCGAGGCGGCGACGTACAGCCGCCGCCTGCTCACTTACGTGCGGCCCAGCCTGCTGATCGTCGACGAGGTCGGCTTCCTGCCCCTGGACGCAGCGCAGGCGGCGCTCCTCTTCGAGGTCGTCAGCCGCCGCTACGAGCACGGCTCGATCGTGCTCACCAGCAACAAAAGCTTCGGCGAGTGGGCCGAGGTGTTCTCAGGCGACGGCGTGATCGCCACGGCGATCCTCGACCGCCTGCTGCACCACAGCCACGTGATCAGCATCCGCGGCGAGAGCTACCGGCTCAAGGACAAACGCAAGGCCGGCGTCGTGAAGACGAAGGGAGGCTGATGCTACGAACCTGATGAGAGGGTCCGTTTTGGGCCGTCACAAAGGGGTCCACTTTGGACCGTCATTGACAGCCGGTCTCCGCGCTCGGCTTCGTCGCCGTGCCGCTTGCTCTCGCAGTGGCGGCACTGCTCATTGCGGTCCGATCGTGCATGCGCAAGGGGGTCGCGGCCAATGCGCACCGGAGATGGCCGTCTTCTCGAGGCGTGTGGCTGGGGACGGTCGGGAAAGACCGTATCGGAGGCTGGTGGCTGCCTTGGGTGGCACGAGCTGATGCGAGGAGATGAGACCGATGTCAAAGGTGTCGAAGGAGAGCGCGTCGCACGTCGAGGAAATGGGCATTGCCGAGGACCGGCATGAAGACATAGACGGCTACACCGTCGATTTCGTCTCGATCCGGGAAGAGATGGATCTGGCCCCGCTGCTCAAGGGGCTGCCGGACGATCGCTGTCAGTGCCCGCACTGGGGATACGTCTTCAAGGGCAGCATGACGGTCCACTACGCCGACCATGAAGAGGTCATCAAAGCCGGCGATGCCTTCTACATGCCGCCCGGCCACGTTCCCTCAGCCGGGGCGGGCAGCGAGTTCATCCAGTTCAGTCCCACAGAGGAGCTGGAGGCGACCAACGCGGTCATAGCGAAGAACGCGCAAGCGATGCGAGGGGCTGACTAGGCGAGACCGGATCGCGGCACGATGCGCGTTTGCAGCAGGTGAAGGCTGCTGGTGAGCAAGCCCGTCGCGTGAGCAGGGAACAGCACCCGGAGAGCCTCTCCTCTCGTGAAGTCGTCGACCCCACGGCGGTCCTTTCTGAGTTGGCTGCCCGCTCCGCAAGGCCGATTCTCATCGCCCACCGTTCAGGACGCGACCCTGAGCGCATGTACATGAGACGACGGAACGAGGGTAGCAAGTAGGTCGAACGTAACCTTACGTGACGACTGCACCGGCCTAGAAATGTGCCGCGCGCGACTACGAGTTCCGCCCGCCATCCGACCCGGCTGCCCTCGCTGACACCAGTGTCTCGAGCTTGTCGAGCGTCTGCGCCCAGCCGTCCTCGTGCACCTTACGGCGCTGCTCGGTCGCGAAGTCGCCCTGTGTGAAGAGCAACTCGGTCGATGTGGCGTCCAGGTCGCGCAGAGACAGGCCCACCACAGTCTCGCGATCATCGACGTCGGGAGGTACCCAACGAAAAGTGTAGGAGAGGGCTCTTGGAGGATCGACCTCGAGGAACTCGCCCTCGAGGTAGAACAGCACGCCCTCCGGAGGCTGCATGGCTATCCGATAGCGACCTCCAACGCGGAGCTCGCTATCGACGCTGGGGATGGTGAAGCCCTCCGGACCCCAGTACTTCGCCAGCTCAGAGGGATCGCTCAGGGCATGAAACACAACGGCGCGGGGCGCGGTCAGCACTCGACGCATCTCAAGCCTGAGCCCGCTGTTCTCGGTCATGACTGACCTCCCGTGAGGTGCGCCCGCTAAGCGCGCTGTTCCCGCCCGAGTACCTTTGCAGCCCTATCTGACGTTGCGGTCGCGCAGCAGCGTAAGGACCCGCCACCTCGCGGCGGACTCTACGAACGCAACCCATCCGCAACCCGAATCCCCTGACCCGATGGGCTTCGGCGGGCCTCCTTGACCTCGCGCGCCATGCATGTCCCTCGTGGGCCGCTAGCTCAGTTGGGAGAGCGCCGCCTCAGCTGTTCCACTGCCGAGCCCGCTGCGCGAAGCTCTACCTATGCCGCCGCCTGTGCGGGTGCGCGGCTGGCGTCCGCTTCCAGGGACCTCTTCATGGCCGCGACAGTCCTGTGTCGTTCGCCGCGTCCGATGACCGCGACCATCGGACGCATCAGCCGGAAGATGCCGTGGAGCTCCGACTCGCCGACGTGATGGACCGCGGTACCACGCGGGTCCGGTGAGAAAGCGTACTCTATGCGGGCCACGACGACGGTGGCGCCGAACCAGCGCAGCGTCTCCTTGTAGACCACTCGCGATGGCCGATCGAATTCGCTGACCTCGCCGCGAAAGCTCCCCATCCATCCTTGGTCGATGTACGTCGTGCCCAGCCGAACCGGGCCTTCCGACACCTGGCTGCACTTCCTGAAGACCCCCGTGTGTGGCATCCAGTCCGCATACCGTGAAAGGTCTGTCGCGCGCTCGAACACCTGCTCCATCGGACGTGCGATGACCTCATCGATCTCCACTCGTACTCCGCTCATCATTGACTCCGAGTCCGAGCATGCATGACGCATGCGTATCAACGATCACAGGATTGTTACCCGGCTCAGAAGCATGCCGTGCGCTCACCGTCGGAGGTGCGGAGGCAAGGACTGAGCACGTATCGTCATGGGGGCGGGCCGGACCGGGCAACCCCGTCGCAACCCGGCTTGCTGCGACTGGATGTGGCCAGACGGTCCCGCGGACTCTCGCGGCATACTTGTCCCCCTCGTGGGCCGCCAGTTCAGTTGGGAGAGCGCCGGCTGCCGCTTGGCGCGCGTCCCTCAGCCGAGACGCCGTATCATCCGGGCGGTGGTTCCTCTTCGCCCTGACCTGACGCTGACTTCGTCCATCAGGCGCTCGATGAGGAAGACGCCGCGATCGCCGGCTTGGCGCTCGGGGCGTACCTGCGCCGCGCCGTCGTCCCGAGGCACCGGCTGACGTAGCGATGGAACCGTGAGTTCAAGTGCGAAGTGCAACACCTGTTCCTGTGACGCTCTGCGCGCGACTTCGGCCCGGCAAGTGACACGGCAGCGGTCCGCTCACTTGGGGCCGAGTCCTCGGGGCGATCCGCTACGCGAGGAAGGCAAAGCGCGCGGCGTTGCTACGCAGGAAGCAGTTCGGAGAGCTGGCCTTCGAGTTCGTCGAACGCGGCATCCGACCCGGCTCCCAGGGCATTGAACGTCTTGCTGGCAAGACAGCGCATCGTGGCTGTCAGGGTGATGTCGAGGATCTCGACGTCTTCGAGACCCAGGGCGCGCAGCGCGTCGACATCCGCCTGCGTCATCTCATTGGCCCTCCGAGCGATCTTCTCGGCGAAGTCCATGATGGCCACTTCCGTGGGCTCAAGACCTGCATCATGGTAATCAGTCAGGATGGCGCGTAACTGATCCACGCTGACGCCGTTCTTGTTCAATACCGAGCCGTGCGCGAGCAGACAGTACCGGCAGTTCAAAGCCCCCGCTGCCGCCAGCGTGACCAATTCGTAGCGTCGCAGCCGCAGGTTCTTGCGGATGCTTCCTTGAAGGCCGCGCCACGCCTTCAACACATCGGGACGCAGACTGAAGACCTTGGCGTGATTGGGGACGTAGCCGAAGGTCTCCTGGTCGCCGTCGTAGACTTCACGGACCTTGCCCTCAGCCTCCGCCTCCGAGACGGTCTGAATGAACATGACAATCCTCCAGTGAAGGGAATCGCAACCAAGCCGGTAGCGCCAGCGATCAGCGCCACCTGCAGGTGCGCCTTGTTGCGGGCTCTGACTGTCTCTTTCCCGTTGCCGACCGATGTTTGCGTGTTGCGAATTCCGGCTCAGTCCGCCGTTGCTGCGCAGCCCGCTTCGCGGTCCTCGTCAGCGACCGAAGCGACGGAGGAGACCGAGCCGCTGATTGGGCTGCGCCTTCGTCTGCATCGTCTTCACGGTCTTCGCCGTGCAACCCCGCCGCAACCCGCTTGGGCATCCGACGGTGTCAACTCGGCATCCTCGGCCAATGCTTGTCCACCTCATGGGGCCGCTAGCTCAGCTGGAAAGCGGACCTTGCCAGACGAAGGGCAGGGAGCGGATGTGCGCTCCTCGCCCTCACTCGCCGCCGCAGTCCTGCTCAGGCGGCTCTGCGCTTGGCGTTCTCCTCCATCTTGATGCGCTGCCGTTCCTCGCGTTCGCGCAGCTCCGGGGTGAACTCCTCGCCGAAGTCCTCGGCGTCAGCGACCTGCCGGATCTCCACCTTCCCCACGCCCATGGGCGCCTTCTTCATCAGGTCGATCGCCTCACTCAGAGAGGCGGCCTGGATGATCCAGTAGCCCGCGACCAGTGACTCGGGATCCGGGAACGGTCCAGTCTGGACGCTGACATCTCCCTGCGTATAGTGGAGGCGTGCGCCGTCGGCGCTGGCAAGGAAGCCCTCGCCGGCGAGCATCGTTCCAGACTCGACCAGCTCGTCGTTGAAGCGGGTCATCGCGGCCAGATCCTGCTCAGTGGGCATCGCTCCCGCCTCGACGTCGGCGTTCGACTTCACAAGGACCGCGAACCGCTTGAGATGCGTCCGGTCGGAGTCGCTCATCTCGAACCTCCCTTACGACCTTTGCAGATGCACCTTGTGGGTTCCCCGTTTCATCGCGAAGCAGGTGTCCGGCCGATGAGGCGGCTGGCAGGTCCTCCGGCATCGGAAGAAGACAAATCGTCCTACGGGAAGCAGAGTGAGCGGCGCTCCGGCTCTCCGAGAAACGCATGCCGGGGATCGGTCTCCATCGTCTTCGCGCACTGCATGTCCCGCCCAGCAACCAGTCCGCAACCGGAACCCCGCGACTCGATGCCCCCACACGGGCTCCCCGATCTCACGCGCCATACTTGTCCCCTCGTGGGCCGCTAGCTAGCCGTGTTCCTGGCGTGAGAGCGGTAGCAGCGCGTGACCTCCGACTTTGCACGGCGGAGGTCAGTGAGGTCACTGACGCGCTCGCCAGAATCGCCAGAACTGACAGGACCCGCACGAATCGTCAGTTCCGGCAATTCTGTCCCGCCGCGCCCGGGGCCCTGAACGCGGGACTTGCGCACCCTCCTGCTGGTTCACTTGGCAGTAGCAGGGGGGCGATCGGCATCGTTCTCAACTTTCGGGGTCGAGGCGCCGAAGCCGAAGCTGCCCGCGCTGTCTTCGTTGGTGCGAATGGCCGTCCGTCAGTCGGCGAACGTGAAGCCCTGCTCCTCGACCACGCGCAGGCAGGCCGCAGCGACCTCGGCGTCGAACTTTGCGCCGGCATTCTCGCGGATCTCGCTGAGAGCCGCCTCCATGCCGAGCGCGGGACGGTAGGGGCGGTGGGAGCTCATCGCCTCGACGACGTCGGCCACCGCCAGAATCAGGGCCTCCGGCAGGATCTCATCGCCGCGGAGCCCCCCGGGGTAGCCCGATCCGTCGAGACGCTCATGGTGCTGCAGCACCATCTCCGCCACGGGTCGCTGGAATTCGATCGCCCTGAGGATGTCGTAGCCCGCCTGCGCGTGCTGCCTGATGAGGCTGAACTCCACTGCGCTGAGCCGGCCCGGTTTGGCGAGGATCTCCGCCGGCACGGCGACCTTGCCGACGTCATGGATGAGGGCGGCCATGCGCAGGCCGTCAAGCTCCGACGCGCTCATTCCCATCTCGGCGGCGATGGCGACGGCGAGTTCGGAGACGCGCCGCTCGTGGCCGGCGGTGTAGGGGTCGCGCGTCTCGACCACTTGACCCATGGCCAGGACGGAACCCTCGACGGTGCGGCGTAGCTGCGCCGCGCTCGACTCCAGGGCATCTTCGGCCAGCTTGCGGTCGTTCACGTCCGTGACGAAGCTGACCGTCCCAGCGATGCTTCCCGAGTCGTCGCGGAAGGGCAACTTCGAGAACAGGACCCACGCGGCGTTGTCGCTGAAGGGGCTGGAGAAGTAGACCAGCCGGTTCATGCGCGGCTCGCCGGTTCTGATGACCTCGAGGTCGTCGTCTCTGCCGAGCTGGGCGGTCTCCTTGGGGTCCGCGACGTCGAAGGTGGTCATGCCGACGATCTCCTCTTTGTTGAGGCCGATGAAGCGCGCGAAAGCCTCGTTCACCTTCAGGATGCGGTCGTCCGTGCTCTTGTAGACGATCATCACCGGCGATGAGTCGAAGATGGTCTCGTAGTCGCGCCGCTCTCGCTCCAGCTGCGCCGCGACCTGCTTGCGCTCGGTGACGTCCTGGAAGTAGCTGAGGATGCCGGTGACGTTGCCGTCGGCGTCGCGCCGCGGCACGTAGGTGCCGTTGTAGTGCCTGGTCTCGCCCTGAGCATCCGTCAGGGGCACCTCCACGCGGAGGGCTTCGCCTGTGTCCATGACCTGCTGTTTGAGGGCGCGCACCATCTCGAACTGCTCGGCGTCGACAAGGTCCGCGTCGGTCCTGCCGATGAACTCCTCGGGAGTCAGGCCGAGAGCGGGGTTCACGACCCACTCGTAGCGCAGGTCCCTGTCCTGCACCGAGGTGCTGTCGGGGGTGCTCGTGCTGAGTAGGCGGAAGCGCTCCTCGCTTTCGTGGAGCGCCTTCGCCGCGCGCTTGCGTTCGGTGACGTCCGTGACCAGGGCGAGGAAGTAGTCGACGGCGCCCCGATCGTCACGCACGACGCGCACGCTCAGGTCCACATCGACCGCCCCGCCGTCCTTGCGGATGAAGCGCTTCTCGAGGCGATAGCCGTCGATGTCGCCGGCCAGGACGCGCTCGAACTGGGCGACGTCGGCGGCGAGGTCGTCGGGGTGCGTGAGCTCGGCCCAGGATTTCCCGGTGAGCTCCTCCTGCGAGTAGCCGATCAGCTCGAGGAAAGCCTGGTTGATGTCGACGAAGCCCTTGTCCGGCGAGGTGACGGCCGCGCCGATAAGGCCCTGCTCGAAGTAGCCGCGGAAGCGCTGCTCGCTGGCTGCGAGCGCGTCCTGCTGCGCGCTTGCGCTCGCTGATATCGCGGGCGAAGCCCACGTCGTAGGCGACCCCGTCGTATTCGAGGTAGGCCGCGGTGACCTCCACCGGCACGAGAGATCCCGTCTCGCCGCCGGTGCTGCGTCTCGAAGGTGAGCGAACCAGCCTCCTTGAGTTCGCTGATGTGCTGCGCCCAGTGAGACGAGTACTTGGGGTCGATGTCGTGGATCGACATCGTCCGAAGCTCCTCGAGCGCATAGCCGAGGGCCTCGCAGGCAGCCGGATTGGCGTACTTGAAGGCTGCCGCGCCTCTTCGGCGGCTCGCCGCCCGCGACGACGCAACTCTGCGCCGGCGACGGCGCGCTCCACGGCGAAGGGCAGGCGCTCGAGTCTGTCCTTGAGCACGACGTCGTCGGCGCCCTGCTTGAGCAGCTCGACCGTCGCCTCCTCGCCGATGGTGCCGGAGACGCAGACGAAGGGCGTCGAGGGACTCGCCGCCCGAGCCAGCGCCAGGGCCGCATGGGCATCGAAGCCGGGCAGGGAGAAGTCGGCGAGGATGACGTCGTAGGCCGAGCTTGCGAGCAGCTCTTCAGAGCGGACGTGCTCGGTCGCCAGAGCCATGTCGACCTCGAGGCCGCCCCGGACCAGCGCCTCGCGGACCAGCTCCGCGTCCAGGGCCGAGTCCTCGAGGCAGAGGACGCGCAGCGCCGCGTCACGGTTCATGGCATCCATCAAGGACCTCCGCTACTCCGCTTCGTTGTGCGGGCGCTCGTTGACCAGCGCCCAGAACATGCCCAGCTGCTGGACGGCATCGATGAAGCCGGCGAAGTCGACCGGCTTGACCACGTAGGCGTTCACGCCGAGCTCGTAGCTCGTGATCAGGTCCTGCTCCTCGCGCGACGAGGTGAGGATCACCACCGGCTGGAGCCTGAGCAGCGGATCGCTGCGGATCTCGCGCAGCACCTCGAGGCCGTCCTTGCGCGGCATCTTGATGTCGAGCAGGATGACCGCCGGGTCGCCCGGCGGGCGGTGCTTGAAGGCCCCCTCGCGGCGCAGGTACTCCATCGCCTCGACGCCGTCATGAGCGACGGTGACGCGGTTGGCCAGGTTGTGCTGGTCGAGCGCCTCGAGGGTCAGCTCCACGTCGTTGGGGTTGTCCTCGGCAAGCAGGATGGCGGGGACCTCGATCATCATGATGCCGACTCCTTTCGTCGCGGCAGGGCGAAGAAGAAGCTCGCGCCTCTGTCCAGCTCAGCCTCCGCCCAGACGCGCCCGCCGTGCCGGTGCACGATCCTCTGCACGTTCGCCAGGCCGATGCCGGTACCTTCGAACTCCTCGGAGCTGTGCAGGCGCTGGAAGACGCCGAAGAGCTTGTGCGCGTACTGCATGTCGAAGCCGACGCCGTTGTCGCGCACGACGAACACGTTCTCGCTCGAGTCATCGCCGTCGCGGGCGTAGACCTCGATGCGCGCCGGCTCGCGCCCACGCGTGTACTTGACGGCGTTGTCGAGGAGGTTGGCCCACACCTGGCGCAGCAGGGCCGGGTCGCCGCTGACGCCGGGCAGCGGCCCGATCGACCAGACGATCTCCCGCCCGTCGGCCTGCCGCTTCAGGGGCCCAAGCACCTCACGCACCTGCTCGTCCATGTCCACCTTCGTGATCTGCAGCTCGGCGCGCCCGGTGCGCGAGAACTGCAGCAGGTCGTCGATCAGGCTGCCCATCTGACGGACCGAGCCGGTGATGACGTCGAGGTAGTGCTTGCCCCTCTGGTCGAGGTTCTCCGCCTCGCGCGTCGCAAGCAGTTCCGAGAAGCCGCTGATGTGGCGCAGCGGGGCGCGCAGGTCGTGCGAGACCGAGTAGGCGAACGCCTCCAGCTCCTTGTTCGCGCCGTCGAGCTGCGCGGTGCGGGCGCGCACGCGCTGCTCGAGCTCGGCGTTGAGCGCCCGGACCTCGTCGGCCGCCTGCGCCTCGCGCGCGAGCCAGAGGAACAGCGCGCCCACGCCGGCGAGCGCGACGAGCAGGAGGGCGAACCCCGCGGTCATCCAGCCGCGCGTGCGCACCGGGCCGAGCACGGCGGCGGCGTCTTCCTTGGAGACGATGAACCAGGACGTCGCCGGCACCGGCTGGACGGCCGCCAGGACCGGGACTCCGCGGTAGTCGGAGCCCTGGACGACGCCGCGGCTCCCGCGCACGGCCATCGCCGCGGGGAGCGTGGTGTCGCTCGCCGGAGCGCTGAGCTTCAGCGCCGCGTGCTGGCGAAAGCGCAGGTCGTTGAGGAAGAGCACCCGGCCGCCGCGCTGCTCGATGAGCAGCGTCTCGCCCGTAGAGCTGGGCAGCGGCCACGACTGGATGAGCGGGTAGAGGTAACGTCCTGGGTCAACGCTCAGGACGACCGCGGCGAGGGGAGCAGCGCCACGTGGCCCGGCGATCGGAGCCGCGAAGTCAAGGCGGGCGCGGCCGGCGGCGTCCAGGTAGAGGTCGGAGGACTGCACCTGGCCGCTTGCGACCGCCGTTCGTATGAGGGCCTTGGTGGCCACGCCGGGAAGACGCGCCGCTCCTGGTGAGCTGAGGAGCACCACCCCCTGCGGCGAGGCCAGCACCATCTGAGGGTAGCCGTAGGCCCGCCGGTAGCTGGTCAGCATCGCGGACAGGTCGGCTCGTGCGTGCCCGCCTTGCCGCCCGGCCAGCAGGTCGGCCACCGCGGCGGAGACGAGGGGATTGTCGGAGATCGACTCGGCATCGCTGCGGCGCTCGCCCAGCCAGCTCGAGATCTGATTCGCCTTCAGGGCGCCGACGGCTGCCACCGAGCGCTCCGCCTGGCGCTGGAGGGACTGCGCCTGCTGATGCCAGGCCCAGTAGGCGAGGAGCCCGATCAGCACGGCCAGGAGAACAAATCCGGTGACCAGCGGCCGCGCTGAGCGTCCGTGGACGTCTGCGGCGCTCACGGACGCCTCGCGGGCAGTACGGCCAAGAGTGCCGGCCGCGCTACCCGCCGGCCGGCCCACAGGATCACCATGTGTGTCCTTGACCTCTGGCGGGCATTCGCCTCATCCCAGCACAGTAGTACTTGGGGATGCTCAGAACAACTGATTGTCGGTTCCCTGGCGGGGGCAGAAGCCCTTCGTCGCGTCAGCCAGCGCAGCGTCCCCATTGCGGCCGCGAGTCCAGGTCCGCGAGTCAGGCGACCACCTTGCCGGGTGACTTCAGGCAGCCGCGCCGGGTGCCGATAGCGATCGCGGAGGTCCCCGAGGTGCCGGTGCCCTCAGCCAAGGCGGCGTACAGCTCGCAAGACCGAAGAGGGAGGACCAACAGGTGACCCAGACGATTCACCGGCTGGCCGGGAGCACGACGGACCTGCTCTGGCGCGCCATCCTGCGCCTGGAGAGGCTGCCCCGCCCGGTGAACCTTGCCATCGGTCTCGCGTTCGCGGCGATCATCACGGTCGCCGACGCGCTCACCGGCTCAGAGGCCGGCTTCGAGGAGCTCTACCTGCTCCCCATCGTCTTCGTGACCTGGTTGACGCGCTCGACCGCGAGCGGCGTCGCGATCGCGCTGCTGGCCACCGCGCTCAGGTTGGGCACAAGCCTCATCTCCGGCTCCGTCAGCCCCGCGGTGGCGGTCTCCGGGGCGCTGCTTCACGCTCTGCTCTACGGCGCCGTGGTCGTCCTTCTCAGCCTGTTCAGGCGTGACCGCGACCTGCACAAGTCGCTCGCCGTGACCGATGCGCTGACGGGCTTGGCGAACCGCCGCGCGTTCTACGTGACTGCGGGGACCGAACTCGACCGCAGCCGCCGCTACGGGCATCAGCTCTCGCTCCTGTACGTCGACGTCGACGACTTCAAGCGCGTGAACGATGTCGCCGGACACGAAGAGGGCGACCGCGTGCTCAGGACCATCGCCGCCGTTGCCCAGGCCTCGGTCCGGTCCATCGACGTCGTCGCACGGTTGGGAGGCGATGAGTTCGTCGTCCTGCTGCCGGAGACGGGCAGCCGCGAGGCCGGGCGCATCGCCCGGCGACTGCGCACAGGCCTCGACGGCGCGGCGACGTTCTCGGGGTACGCCGTCACCTGCAGCATTGGCGTCGTCACGTATCGGGATGTGCCGCAGAGCGTGGACGACCTCCTGCGCGGAGGGGATGCCGCGATGTATGAGGCGAAGTCGGCGGGAAGAGAACGCGCCAACACCGCGACTGGCCAGTCGTCGTAGCTCCCCGGCGCGGCGCGTGCACGTGAGGGGGTCTCAGGGGCTTGGCCGCGCCGAGCTTCCCGGGCGCGACCGAAGCGGCAAAGGCGCGCCTACCCGTCGCTTCGGTCATCGTCCGCGCCTGCTGCGACCGGACGAAGTCGTGTGGCCTCTTGGTTTCCAAAGGCCTGACCCGGCTGGCCCACCCGCCTTCGGCTTGGGTCATTCGTCTACTTGGCCTTGTCGCTGAGCGTCGAGGCTGGCTAGTCTGGCGCGACGCGTTCCACTGCGGCACGGAGGCACAATCCGAATGAGACCCCCACAGCGGCGCTATAGCCGCGATCAGGTCATGCATGCCGGGCGATGGGCTTGGGCTTCGTCGAGCGGCGCTGACGAGCCAGACGTCTGTTTTGACGGCTCCATGTTCTGGGCGGGACCGAACGGTCGCACGCGCACCCCGGCGCTCGCCGCAGACACGCCTCCGGAGGGCTGGTGGCATGAGCGCGACTGCCACTGTGAACTCTGCCGGCCCACTCCACGGCGAACGGGGCAGAACAGCTGAGAGTCGAGCGCAAGCAACCTCAGCCCGGCTACTTGCCGGGGCCTCAGCCCGTCTCCCAGTGCCGCTCAGTCCCGCGTCGATCCTCTCGGCGGCCTCCATCTCTATTCGCGGCGTGGCGTGACCGATTCACGCTTCTGCAATCATTCTGCAACCCAAATGTGCGGTCCGCGATGGGCTTCGTTGGGACGCGTTGGGAATCGAGTCTCTGATTTTCGCTGCAAATGGCTACAGTTCTTGGGACTATCCGTGACCTGACGCACCCCTCTGGTCCCTATCGAACATACGTTCGGGGTACCCTCTCACGGCGGTAACATGGGTTCGAATCCCATATGCGCTACCACCCGCTTCCAGGGATTTCTCCCGTCAGGCCCTCCGCCCGGACCCCGTTCTGCAACCATTCTGCAACCCAAATGCTCGGCTGAAAGGCTCTCGCGTGGTGCGCGGAAAGGGATGCACCGGTAGCACCTGCGCTCTGCATGGGCCATCTGGAGGGCGCTCAAGGGCTGGCTGCAGGATTGATGCTAGGGTACGGAGGACAGGCGGTGCTGGCTGCTCCCCCACGAGCGCAGCGTGCTCGGCTCTTTCTTTGGACGGGGAGGCTGTGTGAGGCTCGAGGATCTGCTCGGTCGCCGCGTCCGCTACAAAGGGGAAGAGGGGCGCGTCGTCCAGGGCCACGTCGACGTTCAGGCCTCCATCCTGATCAGCATCCCCGCGAAGGTCGGTTCGCCCAGCCGAGTCGTGACCGTGCCCGAATCGGAATGGGACGAGCTGGAGCTTCTTTGCTGAACTTCTCACGGTGAGCAGCTGATGCGACTCTACTTGATCAACCCATCCAATCCGCTCGTCAGCGCGGTCCACCTTCGTGATAACGGGTGGAACCGCTACCGCATATGGAAGCCACTCGGCCTCATGGCCCTGGCAGGCGCGACCAGGGCGGAGTGGGAGATCACGATAGTGGACGAGAACCTCGGCGAACCTGACTACAGGGCAATGCCTCGGCCGGATCTGGTCGGCATCACGGCATTCACTTCCCAGGCGTACCGCGCCTACGAGCTGGCGGCGCACTTCAGGCGCATGCGTGTCCCTGTCGTGATGGGCGGCATACACGCCACCACATGCGCCGACGAAGCCTTGGAGCGGGTGGATGCCGTAGTCACGGGAGAAGGGGAGGTCATCTGGCCACAGGTCCTTGAGGACGCGCGCCGCCGCTGCCTGAAGCCTCGATATGACGGAGGCCAGCCCGACCTTGACCACCTGCCCCCCGCGCGCCACGATCTGCTGCCGGGACGCTACTTCTTCGGGTCCGTGCAGACCACGCGCGGCTGTCCGTTGAACTGCAGCTTCTGCAGTGTGCGGGCGATCAATGGGAGCCGCTATCGACAGCGCCCCATCCCGGACGTGGTGAGTGAGATCAGCTCAATCCGGGAGAAGGCCGTCCTCGTGGTGGACGACAATCTGATCGGCACGCGTCCGGAGCACGTAGCCCGCGCGAAGGACCTGTTCCGCGCCGTCATAGAGGCGGATCTCGGAAAGGAATGGATCGCGCAGGTCACCATCAACTTCGCCGACGATGAGGAGCTGATGGCCCTCGCCAGAAGGGCCGGCTGCAGAGGGGTGTTCATCGGCTTCGAATCACCCACGCCCGAAGGGCTGAGCGAGCTGGGCAAGAGATCCAATCTTGCCGGCGGCCGTGACCTGCGGGCGTCGGTGCGCCGGATCCAGCGGCACAAGATCATCGTCGTGGGATCCTTCATCATCGGCCTCGACATCGATGAACCGGGCATCGGCAAGCGCGTCGCCGAAGCGGCCAGCCACTACGGCGTGAACACTCTCAATGCCCTGTTCCTGACACCGATCCCCGGCACACGGCTCTGGGACCAGATGAAGATGGAGGACCGGATCGTCCTCAACGCGTTTCCGGAGGACTGGCAGTACTACACCATGGGCTTTCCCGTGGCTCGGTACAAACATCTTGCGATGGACGAGAGTCTGGACGAAGTCGAGCGCTGCAACCGGTACTTCTACTCGCGCTCGCGCATCGCTCACCGCTTCGCGCGCGACCTGTGGGGCCGCCGGCAACCTCTGAGGGGTCTGGTGACCAACCTCGCTTATCGGAACAACTTCCGACTGAGCACGGCCGCGCGCGCGAAGTTCAGGCAAGAGCAGGCAAGCAGGAGCACGTCATCCGCCAAGGGCCGCCCGTCATGACGAGTCCGCGCCGGCGCCGCAGCCTGCAGACCCGTTTCCGTGGCAGCGTAGGGCTCTGGAAATTCGACTCCGCAGGGAGAACTGCGCCCACAAGGCGGAGGTCAGAGACAGTCCGCTCGCCGGGCAACCATTCTTTGATCGGCCGGGCGTGCTTGAGGGCCCCGCCGGGCAGTCGGCGTGGCTCAAGGGGTAACCACCCTCAGGATTTGATGGAACTCCAGGTGGGCGAGCCGGCGGGGAGGAACCCTCCCGCCGGCCCGCTTGGGTGCTTCTCGGCCTATGCGTTACGCTCGATGGTACGTGCTCAGAGGGCCGCTCATGAACGGCCCCCTGCAAACACAGAGGAGTCTTGTCCACTCGGCTCCGAGCGGCGGAACAAGACCGCGAGAAGGACGACGGCGACGAGAAACACCGGGACGTACCCGACGGTACCGATGTCTGGCAGCTGCATGTTACCGGTGATGACGCCGCTCAGGCCCGCCAGCGACAGCACGCTACTCACGACCAGGACCGTGCGGATCGTCCGGGCCAGCTTGCCCTGCTAGAAGCACAGGCGCCGGCGGCAACCAGGACCGACGCAACGGAGATACCTTCCGAGGGCGGGAGAAGGCCTTTTCGGGACTGGGCCTCATTGCGCGGGGGCCTTGGAGATGAACTGCGGGTGTGCGGGGAAGTGCGGGTACCGCGAGAGCTTCCGTTCGAATGTGCCCTAGAGCAAATGAAAGGGCCGCACTCACCAGAGTTGCAGGGCGAAGACGACGCTCAGCGCGGACGCGTAGGCGACGACCGCGACGAACCAGCGTCCGCCGACCTTGGGCATTTCGAAGGGCGCCAGATTGAGGGCGAGCAAAGCCATAAGCACGATGTAGACGGCGACAGAGAAGCCCGATGGCGCAACCAGCGGCTGGACCACGAAGAGCGCCGCCAGGATGAGGATGTCGCTGTCCAGGGTGAGTCCACGGTAGGTCGCGCCGCCCAGGAGACCGAAGAGGTTGAAGTAGCTCAGCCGTACGACCCCGGCGACGAGCACCGCGAAGGCTCCGGGCGCGAACCAGACGCTGAACTCCCCGACGCTCAGCAGCAGGACGGCCGGGGCGACGCTGAATGCGATGACGTCGACGAACGAATCCAGCTGCGCGCCGAACGACCGCCGGTCGGCGGTCCGCGCGCGCATACGCCGGGCGACGATGCCGTCGGTCCAGTCGAAGACGACCGCCCAAAGCAGAGCGGTCATGGCCGCCGGATACACACCTCGGAGCGCGTAGAAGATGCCCGCGGTCGCGGCGGCGAGCCCGGCCAGGGTACAGAGATTGGGCGGGTCCAACACGAACCGTCGGAGAGGCGGCCGTGTGGAGACGGGACTCACCGCGCGCCGCCGCGCGCCCGTCGCGCAGTCCTTTCGACTGTGCGTGGAAGACCCGCGACGACCAACTCCGCCGCCTCCCGGTCGGCAGGCGTGTCGACCTCGTACCAGCTATCCTCGGGGAAGAGCACGGCCTCGAGCGCCGTGGTCCCCTCCTCGATCATCTCCGCGAACACGACGTCGTGGAAGTAGCCGGCGTGACCCGCGGCGATGTGGCGGTCGAGCCGCTCCCGGACGATCCTCCACGTGTCGCGCCCGAGACTGCAGATATTGACCGTTATGAGGTGATCGGGATCGGTGCAATGCTCGAAGTAGACGCCGGGCGGCGGTGAGTGCAGCGCCTCGACGCAGCCGTTCGCGTCGAGCGTCACCGTGGTGCCGCTCATCCACGGGAGCTGACGCGAGACGGCGATCCGGTCCGGTCGCAGCAGCGGCTCCAGCAGTCGACTGTCGAAGACCACGTCGCTCTCGATCAGGAGGGTCGGCTCGTCGACCAGGTCCTTGGCCAGCCAGAGCGAGTACATGGTGTTGGTGCTCGCGAACCTCCGGCTGACGACGTACTCGACAGCGATCTCCCCGAAGCTCTCGCCGAGGTAGTCCGAGATCATCTCCGCCTTGTAGCCGGTCACGACGACCAACCGCTCGATCCCGTGCTCGTCCAGAGTCAGGAGGAGGCGCTCGAGGATCGGCGCTCCATCGACGGCGACGAGGCATTTCGGTCGATCCCAGGTCAGTGGCTCCAGCCGGTCCCCCAGACCGGCCGCCAGGAGCACCGCCGTCCGCACCCGTTCGCCGTCGGCCGAACGCATATGCCCTCTCATCGACGTCCTCCCAGTATGAGTGTATTCGTCCGATACCCCCCGAGTGGCGACCTCCAGCCGTTGGCATGATCGCCGCCCACGACTTGCGGACGTCGGACACAGCGATTCCTCCTATGGGCTTGAAGCATGGAGGGTTCTGTCAGCCAAGCCGTTGCGACCCCTGGATGGCCGAACGCCTCAGCAGCTCCGCCCGCTGGCGCTGCTGGGTCGCCGTCGTAGAAGGATCGGCACCTGGGCTGCATCTGGTTCGAGTTCCTCGAGAAGGTCCCGAATCCCGGTTCGGAGCCCGAGGAGCACGCCTACGTGACCACCCTGTACGTCGAGCCTGGCGAGCGTCCGGCAGGGACCGGCGGCGATCTGCTGGCGAAGGCGGTGGCTGAGTGCAGCAAGCGCGGACTCGACTGCGCGCTGCTCTGGTCGACACCCGCGAGCCGAGACCTGTACATGGAGCAGGGGGTTCGCCACGGACCAGGAGGTCCTTGTTCTGCGCGACGTCGCCGGTCCCTCGGCCAGCCGTGAGTGCCGGTAGTCCGGTCGGCCGTCACGACAAGCCCTCCCGCGGGTCGGTAGCGGTCTCTAGCGGCAGGCGCTCGTGATGACAGGCGAGTTGCGGGAGCCCGGCTACAGGGTCACGGACTGGACGTGAGAGGCGCGGCGGGTGAGAAGCTCGGTGCGCACCAGCGCTCCGCAGCACGACCCCTTGTCAGGAGAGTGCCCTCTCGCCGGCCGAGAGCTCGCCTTCCTCGTCGCCGAGCCACGGCCGCAGCGCCTCGATTGCGGACCCGTGGACGTTCAGCTCCCGCTGCGCGCCGGCCAGCTCCAGCAGCTGCCTCAGCGGGCTCTCCTCGGGGCAGATGACGGCGAAGCGCGTCCGTGCCTCCTCGATGTGACGCGCACTGAGCGTGAGCACGCGCAGGCCGGCGGCGTCCAGGAAGCGCACTCCACTGAGGTCGACCGCGAGCAGCGCCGGTCCTTCGGCGTACGCCTCGCTGATCGCATCCATGAGGCGGAAGCTGGTCAGCAGGTCGATCTCGCCGCTGAGGCTGAGCAGGACGACGCTCGGAGCCGGGCGCAGGGCCGTGATCTCAAGGCCGTCGCCGAAGCTCGCGCCGCCGGCAGCAGCGGAGGCGTCCCCGTCCTGGCCCGGCTCGCCCGCGATGCTCAAGTTCTGTTCCCGTTCGCTCATCGCTCCGGTCCTTGCCGTCCCTGCCCCGTCGATACCCCTGGGGCCTCCCGCTCACGAGGGGCAAGAGAGCAGCTTCGCCTGCCGATAGAGGCAATGGACCGGCAGCCGAATAAGTAAGTGCCCGCCTCGGCTTCTCACCAGGGTAGCCAAGAGTGCTCACCGCTCACCTTTCCTCAGGGAATCCGCAGGGCCACGATTAGTGTCCGGCCGCGAACGAAAGCGCCACAGTGAGAGCGCACGAACCCCGACATGCCTGGCACCTCGTCGACGCACCACCCGGTGCGGAGACGGTCGGCGAGGACCTCCTCGACGAAGCCCTCTCGCGCGACCACGTGACGCTCACCTATGGCGAGCGCTGCTTCGAGCTCACGCACATCGTCGAGGCCGGCGGCACGTGCTTCCTGCGCCTCGCGAGGTCGGCCGCCTCAGCCGCACGGGGAGCGGCCGGGCGGTGCTCGTCTTCGCCTCGCGGCGGCTACCAGGCCGAGCAGCGCATCGCCCCCTGCAAGGACGCCCTGGACGGGGCCGTCCTGCGCGACCTCGACGCCGGGGCACGGAGCGCCCTGGGACGCACGCTGCTCGACGAGGCGGCGCGGGCCCTGGACAGCGAGGTGCGCGCCGCATGAACGCCCGCTGGCAGTACCTCGACCCGCCCGCGCCGGACGCAGGTCCCTTCCACAGCCGCGACGAGGTGCTCGCGGCCGAGCGCTGGGCCTGGGCCGGCGACGGCCGCGGCCGGCGCGCCGAGTTCTTCTTCGACGGCTTCGACTTCTGGCGCCAGCTGCGCAGCGGCGAGCGCCAGGCGATCCCCGCCGTCGATGCGCCCGCGCGCGGCTGGTGGCACAAGCCGGCCTGCAACTGCCCGCTCTGCGCCGCGCGCCTCTCGACGGCGCGCCCGCGGGAGCAGGCCGGGAGGGGACGCTTATGATCCTGCACCGCTTGGCCAGCGTCGGCCGGCGCGCTTCGGGGACCGTGGCCATGACACGGCACGCTGAGGGGCGCGTCTGCGCTTTGCACGGCTGCGCCACCGTGCTCTCGGTCTACAACGGCTCGCGCTTCTGCGCTCTGCACGAGCGCGCCCGGACAGTGCACTCGCGCCGCGCCCGGCGGCCGCTCGCAGAGCGCACCTGCCTGAACTGCGGCCTCGCCTTCGAGTCCGCCAACGACAAGCGCCGCTACTGCAGCGACCGCTGCCGCATGACCGCCTTCGCGCGGCGCAAGCGCGCCGCGGCGCGGCAGGAGGCCGGCGTGACGCCCGCGCCCAGTCGCTCCGACGCGCGCGAGGCTCGCCGATGATGAGCTCCCGAGCCGGTTGCGAGGCGCGCGGCGGCGACTTCCGCATCCGGCGCACGGCGCCCGCGGACGGCGCCATCGTCGTCGCGGTGGCGGGCGAGCTCGATCTCTGCAGCAGCCACACGCTCAGGGAGACGCTCCTCGCCGCCGCCGACTCGGGCGCCGCGAGCATCGTCGTCGACCTGAGCGAGCTCAGCCTGATCGATTCCACCGGTCTCGGCGTGCTCGCCCTGCTGGCGCGCCGGGCTGCGCCCGCGGCGGCGGAACTCGTGATCGTCTGCCCCGAGGGGCGGGTCAGCAGGCTGCTCACGCTGAGCGGGCTCGACCAGGTCGTGCCCGTGTACGCGACGCGGGGCGCAGCCCTGCGCGGCGAGGCGGTCGCGTGACGGACAGCACGCGGTTCAAACCTCAGCCGCTTCCAGGTGCTCTGCGCAGAGCGCCCCGCTTGGGCACGGCCGGCGCCGCGCAGGAGGGACCGCTTCTACTTCGACGGGCGCAGCTTCTGGCGCCGGCCCGAGCGACCGGTACGCCTGCTGCCCTCGTGGCGGGCGCCGCGCTGCGGCTGGGTCCACGAGCTTGGCTGCGACTGCGGTCTCTGTGAGGTTCCCGCGCAGGCGCGAGGAGCTGCCTAGGGCGCGCCCGCCTCGCGCATGCCCGCCGCCAAGGGCATCCAGCCCGTGAGCGCCCGCCGCCTGCTCATTTCGTGCCACGTTGCCCATCCGTCCTCTGCCCACTTGACCATGTCCCCGGGGAGCGGCGCCATACAGAATGCGGCGGGCGCTCGGGGCGTGGCCGTGGGGCCGGGGGCGCGCCTACACTCAACGGCCTCTGTCGCGCTCGGCCCGACGCCGGCAGCACCGCACTTGGCCCTCTGTTTCATTCCCCGTGCCTATCGATAGGCGGTCAGCGGCGTCACGGTCTGCAACCATGCTGCAACCCGAATGCCCGTAGCGTGTTGGGCTCCGGAGGGTCTCCCTGATCTCACGCGCCACACTTACTTGTCCCCTTCGTGGGGCCCCTAGCTCAGCTGGGAGAGCGCCGGCTCGGGGCGTGGCCTGACCGTAGCCCCCGTCGTTTTGGCCTCCTAAGTCAGGGAAACATCCGATGCAAGATGCGCAGTCGGAGGTGGACCATGACACGCCTGAAGGAACAGTCAGACGTTACAGTTGACATACAGTGGATCGTCGCCCATGTCGACGACCCGAACGTTCGAATCGTGGAGGTCGACGTCAGTCCGGGCACTTACGAACAAGGCCACATCCCGGGGGCCGTCCTCTGGGATGCCTACGCCGATCTTCGCGACTCAGCCTACAGACCCGTGCCGCCGCCTGAGTTACGGCGGCTGTTCTCCCGCCGTGTCTTCGCGAGCGTGCGGTCAGTATGTTCAGCCTGCCTAAGAAGAGCGGGAGAGACGTCTAAGGAGGCTCTTAGTCCAAGGGTGCATCTGTGCGCCTGAGGCGCTGGGTTGGTCGTTCCCCCGAGAAGCCCCGCCAGGCCTGCGCTTCCGCCGCCACGCAGAGCTTCGGCGGCCGGCCGAAGAGGTCGCGACGCCGGACCCCCTCGGAGGCCTTCGAGCGCAGTTTGCGCTGGCCAGCGTACGGGTGAGGTCCTGTACGCCGAACGAACGCCGCGCGCGTTTGGTCGTGGGCGGCAGCTACCGCATGCGCGGGACCTCGGAGGCCTACGATCTGCCCTTCAGCCACATCTGGTCGTTCACCAACGGCCGGGTGAAGGACGTTCGCAACCTGACCGAAGGCTTCGAGCTCCGGCGCTTACCTTCGGCTGCGTCTTGCGCCGCCTGAGTGCCCACCGTCAACAGCCTGCGGCCGACCCGGACTTGTCCCCGCTGCACACATAGGTGCATCTCGTGTGGCGGACGGTGGGCAAGCTGCGTCGCAGGCACGGGCTTGTGATGAGCGGAGAGCCGCGGGAGCCTGGCTACCGGATCGTGGACTGGACTTGGGAGGCGAAGAGGGTGCGGAGTTCGCTGGGCTGAAGAGTGTTCTGAGGCCCGTCGAGCGCGGCATTTGGTGCGGTTGTGCGCTCACAGGGCATAGTCAAGGAATGCGGGAGACCACCCCATGACCGTCGACCATGTTCCAGCTGAGCGAGTAGGTCGGCAAGAATATTACTCTCGAGGGCAGCTTTTGAGCTTGGCGCGCCAGCCGGAGACCGCGAAGCCGCCAGGAGCGCGAACGACGTGGTAGAAGACAACGTCCGGCAGCAGCCCGAGTGCAGCCGAGCAGCTATGCCCGCGGCCTCATCGAGGTCAGTCTCAACCCCTTGGTCAGCATCGATCCGCAGGGCAGGATCACCGAGGCGAACGCAGCCACGGTGGAGGCGGTCGGCATCCCACGTGATCAGCTCATCGGCAGCGACTTCGCGGACTGCTTCAACGAACCCGAGCAGGCGCGGGCGGCCTACCAAAGGGTCCTCGAAGAGGGCCTGATCAGCGACCATCCGCTGGCGCTGCGCCACGTCTCCGGCGCGCTCACCGAGGTCGCCTACAACGCCGCCGCCTATCGTGGCGCCGGCGGCGAGTTGCAGGCCGTGTTCGCCGCTGCCCGCGACCCCGCCGAGGCGGAGCAAGCACGGCTCCAGGTGGACAGGCTCGCGGCTCTCGCTGCGGCGTCGCACGACGCCACCTACACGCGCGATCTGGAGGGCACGATCACGAGCTGGAACGCCGCCGCTACGAGGCTCTACGGCTACGCAGAGGAAGAGGCGATCGGACGCAACGGCGCGATCCTGATGCCACCAGGACACGAGGGCGAGACGCGGGAGCTCATCAGGCGCATGCTGCGTGGGGATAGCGACTTCGGTTTCGAGACGCAGCGCGTGCGCAAGGACGGCAGCCTGCTCGACGTGGAGCTCGCGACCGCCCCGCTCCGCGACGCCGCCGGAGAGATCACGGCGATCACGATCATCGCTCACGACGTCAGTCGGCGAGTGCGAGCCGAGCGCGAGCTGCGCGAGTCCAAGGAGAAATTCTCCGCCGCCTTTCACGCCTCCCCCGACCTCATGGCCATCACGCGACTCCACGACGGCATGCTGCTCGAGGTCAACGTGGGCTTCACGCGCCTGCTGGGCTACGAGCGCGCCGAGACCGTCGGCAAGACCACCGCGGAGCTCTCGATCTGGGCCGATCCCCAAGCGCGCGCCGCTTTCGTCGCCAGCCTGGCGGCGTCGGACGAGATCAGCTTCGAGACCATGCTGCGACGCAAGGACGGCACGTTGATCGCAGGCGCCCACTCGGCGCGGTCCATGGAGGTCCAGGGAGAGGCGTGCATCCTCTCGGTCATCCGCGACATCAGCGAGCGCCAGCAGGCCGAAGAGGCGCTGCGCGAGAGCGAAGGCTTGCTCCGCGGCCTGTTCGACAACATGCCCAGCGGCGCCGGCATCTACGAGGTCCGTGGTGACGGGTCCAGGGGCAGCGACTACATCGTCAAGGACTTCAACGCCGCCGGCCTGCGCATCGAGGGCAAGACCAGGAAGCAGGTCGTCGGCAAGTCGCTGACCGACCTGCGACCCGCGATCGACGAGTACGGCCTGATCCCCGGACTCCAGCACGTCTGGCAGACGGGGGAGCCGGCGCTCCTCCCGGCCGCTCTCTACAGCGACGAGCACTACACGCACTGGTACGAGAACCGCATCTTCAGACTGCCCTCCGGTGAGGTCGTCGCGATCTACGACGACGTCACCGAAAGCAGAGAGGCGGAGGCAAAGCTGTCTGAGAGCGAAGCGCGCTACCGCGGCTACGTCGACAACGCCCCCTACGGCGTCTTCGTCACCGACGAGCAGGGCGGCTACGTGGAGGTCAACCGTGCGGCCGCCGAGCAGACCGGCTACGCGCCGAGCGAGCTCGCGCAGATGAACATCACGGAACTGCTGGCGCCGGAATCACTCGAGTCAGGGCGGCAGGGGTTCGAGCACCTCGTGCTGACGGGGGCGTTGAGCGAAACACTGGTCCTGGTGCGCAAGGACGGGACCACCTTCCCCGTCCGTCTCGACGCGGTGCGCCTCTCGGCCACGCGCTACCTCGGCTTCATCGTCGACGTCAGCGAGCAGGAGCGCGTCGCGACCGAGATCGAGGCGAGCGCAGCCCAGGCCAAGCACGCGCTGACGGCCACCGTGGCCGCGCTCGGCGCCGCGACAGAGCTGCGCGATCCCTATACCGCCGGTCATCAGCGCCGGGTCGCCGAGCTCGCCGGCGCCATCGCCGCCGGGCTGGGGTGGGACGCGGCGCGCGTGGAGATGGTGGAGACGGCCGGCCTCCTGCACGACGTCGGCAAGATCATCGTGCCGGCCGAGATCCTCGCCAAGCCCGGCCGCCTGAGCGAGATCGAGATGCAGATCATCCGTCAGCACGCGGCCGCCAGCGCCGCACTGATCACCGGCATCGAGTTCGGCGGTCCGGTGGCGGCCATCGTGAACCAGCACCACGAGCGTCTCGACGGCTCCGGCTATCCCCAGGGGCTCACCGGCGAGAACATGCTTCCCGAGGCCCGCATCCTCGCCGTCGCCGACGTCGTCGAGGCGATGAGCTCACACCGCCCCTACCGCCCGGAACTCGGAATGGAGGCCGCTCTGGACGAGGTGCGCAAGCACGCCGGCGTCAAGTTCGACGAAGACGTCGTCGCGGTCTGCGGCCGGCTCATCGAGGAGCAGGGCTTCCAGTTCACCCCATAAGGCGACGACCAATCTCCGTCTCTCCAGCGGCATGCCTCGTACTGCCTGCTATGCTGCCAGTAGCGGGCGCAGGGTACTTGTGTCGGGGGCGCCAGAGGAGGCTCGATGACGCTCGACGCGGCGGCGCGTAGGAACCCCGGAGAGTGCCGATCGTGGCTGGTGCGCCTGGTCGTGACCTTCGAACAAGACATACACCGATGACGGAGGCACACGCCAACGCGCGTCTGGAAGCGCTTTGTTACGCGGTGTTCGCAATCGCGATCCTGGATCTTCTGGCTGGCTCGTGCCATTCGCATGAGGCACGCCTGACGGCCGTCCTGCAGAAGCAGGGCGGGCAGGCCGGTCTCGCGCACCTCGGCGAGGGACAGCGGCACCGGTGAGAGGGGACGATGAAGGCCCAGGGCGGTCCTCTGCGGCCCGGGCCAGTCACACAGGTCCACTACCTGTTCCGGTGATGCCCGGACCACGGCGGTGAGAGCGTCCAGCTCGACGGCGCCCTCAGTGTCGCCAGGCGCTCGGCAGAGTCCGCACTTGCACTCGGGCTTGTGCCACCAGCCCTCGGCTGGAGTATCGGCCTCCTTCGGCGCCCGACGCTCGCTACCCTTGCTGCGCAGCCAGAACTCGATGCCGTCGTAGAAGTACTCAACGCGCCCTGCTGTCAGCTCGCCCGCCCAAGCCCAGCGCTCGGCCTTGAGCACCTGGTCTCGCGTGTAGGTATGCGTGCCTTCGTTCGCTTGGCTCAAGTCGCTCCTTCGGTCTCTTCATCGCGGTGCCGGCGCGCGTAGAAGGCCAGCCCCCTGCAGTCGTCGCTGCAGTACTGACGCCGCGCGTTGGCGCTCTCGAAGACCGTTCCGCAGGTTGGGTTGGCGCACGTACGAGAGTCTATGGGTGGGACCAGCCGCCGCCGCTTGCGCTCCGGGCGGAGGCGGTCGTGTATCGCGCACCACGAGGAAGGGTTGTAGGACGAGAGGACCGTGTCGCAGCCCCCGGCGACGCAGATGCGGCCGGCGCCGAAGCTTCTCACCTGGTGGGTCGTTCGCCCGCCGCTCATGGAAGCTTCTTGGCCGCGTCGGTCCTGCGCACCAGGTCGTCGAAGGGAGCGCGGCAGCCCAAGGCAGCCGCACCGTGATCGAGGGCGGCCTCGACCGGGTCGCTTGTCGGCACGTGCGGAGTCGGTACGCGCCAAGTGGCGCAGCTGCGCTGCATCATGTCACCGTCTCAGGAAAGCAGGGCCGAGACAGCGCCATGGGGAAAGGCCGACGTCATCAGGGAGGGGCTGGGAGCCCGTGCACCCAGTGTGCTCCGCTACGAACTAAATCGCAAGTCGACACGGGCCTCTGGGCTCCCGAGGCGTACTTGCCCCCTCGGGGGCCGCCAGCTTACTTGGAAGAGCGCGTCCCTTCGCGTGGCGGACCTTCCAGACCGCCGTCTTCGCTGGATGTGCTCACGCTCAGTAGTACTGGACCTCTGAGTTGGTCCCTGTAGACATGCCGGCGCCGCTGGCCGATCCATGGGGATCGAGCCACGGGTGGGTCTGCAGGAATGGGCACTGCGTGCCTGACGGCTGTGACGCCGCCGCTGACCCGTCCGGGGTGGTAGAGCCGCCGGCCGCCGCGAGCGCCATGGGCACGAGCCAGATTGCGAGGATCAGTAAGAGGACGGCGATCACGCCGAGAAGATGTGGGGTTCGCATGGCAACTCCCCTTTTCTGGAGAGGATTGGTCCGACTTACTGCGCTTCTACCCTCGCGGGCACATGCCCACGCTCCGGCTCGTCCCTGGGCAGCGAAACGGCGAGGGCAGCGGCCCGCCTCAAGGACGACGATCCGAACCAAGACCCATGCGCCATCGAGGATCCTCCTCCTTCAAGCTCCCGGTCCGCCGGTGGCCGCAGCCGCCCTTGGTTGCTGGAGACGGCGCCCGCGAGCGGCTGCGTCGGAGCCCTCTTCCCGGTCTTCATAGGAGCCCACCGCAGCGCCGGGCAACCTGCGCGTTCGTGACTCAGGCGCCAACTTGCAGCCGGGCATACTTGTCCTCCTCTTGGGCAAATGACCCCGCATCTTCAGAGTCTGGGGCCCCGTTGACGTATCGAACGGCCCGCTCAGCTGACTGCCCCACCCCGCAGCCGGCGGCGCCGTGAGATGGAACGGCGTGGGATCCCCCCTTTGGTGGCATGCGGAAGATGCACGGCCACACGTCGGCAGATGATCCGGGAGTAGGCAGGCGACCAGATGAGCGTCGAGCACCACAACGGCTGGGAGTATCTCGAGTCAGGTCCCCTAAGCGCCGAGCACGCGGTGCTCCTGCTGCCAGGGACTCTTTGCACGGCATCGTTTTTCGAGGAACTGATGGGCGAGCCGAAGCTCCGAGCATCATCGATACGGCTCGTGGCAACGACGCTACCGGGATACGGCGACACCGCGCCGACGAGCGACGTCAGCATCGAGGGCTATGCGCGCCAGGCCCGCGAGCTCGCCGCCACGCTCGGTTGCGACATCGCGCTGGGCCATAGCACCGGAGCCAACGTCGCACTCGAGATGGCGACGGGCGCCGGCTTCGCGGGTCCGGTGATCCTGCTCTCGCCGAGCCTTTCGCGCGGGGACGAACCCAGCTTCCCTCGAGCAATGGACCGCCTGGGCAGCGTACTTGGGTCCCTCCCTTGGAGCCTCGCCCTGAAGATCATCGGCAGCGCGGTCAAGGCCGACATCCCCAAACAACGCCACGACGCCCTGGTGGCGGAGATGAAGAAGACCGACCCGCACTTCTTGCGCCGGCAGTATCACTCGTATCTCACCTATCTCGATGGCGTCCCCGGGCTCGCCGAGCGCCTCTGCGCGTCGGGCGTGACGGCGTCCGTCGCCTTCGGTGAACACGACGATGTCGCGATCACAGACCGTGAGAGGCGTGAGCTCGAAGTATGCCCCCGCACGACGCTGGCCAGCATCGAGGAGGCCGGGCATCTGACGATCAACGAGAAGCCCGGCCGGATCGCCGAACTGATACTCGAGGCGATCTCCTCCGCGACTGAGGGCCGGACTCGGGCTGCCTGATCACGAGCGCCGCGAGATGGTGGGGGAAGGGGCGACCGCTTCGGGACTGCCGCACGGTCGCTTGCGCTTGTCGACCGCTGGCGGTGGGCGGCCGCTGCCGCGCATGTGGGCGGCCCGCTGCTCGGCCCGCTGCCGCGCAGGTGGCGGCCTTCCGGGCCGGGATTCAAGTTCGGGCCGCGCGATGCCGAGAATATTAGTACAGCCCATCAGAGGGCACGCCTGGTTTGGACAGGGACACCATCGCAGGTCCCGGCCGCCTAGGCTCGACGCGACCTCTGACTCAACGGAAGAGGTCAAGCATGCCACCACTCAGACTCGTTTTGTCACGTCGTCTACTCATCGCCTCGATCGCCGGCCTGCTGGCTCTCGGCATGCTCGTCGCCGCGCCCGCGTTCGCGGTGACGACCGCGACGGTCACCATCACCGGTGGTTCGCTGGAGATCAGCGCCCCCACCGGCACCGTCGTCCTCGGGACCATCGTCAACACCGTAGAGGGCGGAACCGTCAGCGGGCAGTTGGGCGTGGTCCAGGTCAGCGACGCCCGCAGCGCCGCCGCCGGCTCCGGCTGGGTCGCCAGCGTCATCTCGAGCGCCTTCACGCCGCCGGCCGGACCGACGATCGCCGCCGGCGCCATCGGCTACACCGCCGGAGCGATCACCAAGGTCGGCACCGCCACCTACACCGCGAACAATCCTGGTAACCTCACCGGCGACAGCCCGGCTGTCACGGCGACGGGGATCACCGGCGACAACTCGGCCGCCTGGAACCCGACGATCAACATCGCCGTTCCCGGAGGCATGGCCGCCGCCGTGTACACCGCGACGATCACCCATTCGGTCCTGTAGGTAGTGTGGTCCATGCGACTGGTGAGTCGACTTGGCTGGCCGATCCTCGCCACCATGGCTCTGGTCGCGGTGCTGCAAGTATCGTCGCCCGCACCGGCCGGGGCATCCAGCTCCGCAGCCGCCGACCCCGGAGGCATCGGGGTCCGGCTGCTTGATGCCCCTGCCGATGCGGGCAAGGACCCTCGCGCGCAGTTGTACATCGTCGACCACCTCTCGCCGGGTTCCACGATCAGTCGCCGGATCGAGGTCACCAACACCACGCGGGAGCCTGCCACCGTATCGCTGTACGCCGCCGGCGCCACGATCGGCGACGGGCAGTTCCTGGGGGCTGCCGGGCGCACCGGCAACGACTTGTCTGCGTGGAGCTCCGTGCTCCCCGCCACCGTGGACCTCCCCGCCGGCGGCAGCGCGCCTGTCACCGTGACGATCACCGTACCGGCGGATGCCGCGGGGGGCGAACGCTACGCGGTGGTGTGGGCCGAGGTCCGCACCGGCGCCAAGACCGGGATCGTGCAGGTCAACCGCGTGGGCATCCGTCTCTATGTCTCGGTGGGGTCAGGCGCACCTCCGGCCGCCGACTTCGAGATCGAGTCCCTGACGGCCCTGAGATCCCCCGACGGCTTTCCCACCGTGGTGGCCACGGTGCGCAACACCGGCAGCCGGGCGCTCGACATGTCGGGCTCACTCGAGCTCCTGAACGGCCCGGGAGGGCTTCGCGCAGGCCCGTTTCTGGCCACGCTCGGTTCCACGCTCGCCGTCGGTGGCAGCGGGCAGGTGACGATCGCACTCGATGAGCGCGTGCCCGACGGCCCCTGGGACGCGGAGTTGACGCTGCGCAGCGGGCTGCTGGAACGAAACGCGAAGCAAGCCATCACCTTCCCTGGATCGGCGTCGCCGGTTCCGGCCACGACTGAGATGGCAGGATGGCTGCTTCCCGCCTCTGGTCTCGTCTTCGCCCTCTTGGGTGCGCTCGTCGTGATCGCCCTGCTCACGCGGCGCCGGCGCGCGGCAGGGACGTCGACGTAGGCGTCTCCGAGCCGCTCGCGGTGAGCCGAGAGGCGGGATGGATCGCCCAAGACAAGCCCCCTGCTCTGATGCTACGCTCGCGCTGAGACCGTCTGCCGTGCGCTGACGGTCTGCCCGCCGTGAACAGGTAGGGCCGAGGGAGGGCGCAACAGGGGCGCGGATGTTTCTCGCAAAGCAGTTGGGCCGGCCCCCGGGAACGGGAGGAGCCATGCGCAAGACTACCCTGGTGCCGCTGGCTGGCGGCCTGGTCGCCGCCGGTTTGGCCGCGCCCACGATCGCCAGATTCTACCGCAACCGTACCGAGGCGGAGCGGCTCTGGGCGGAGGCGGCAGCGCCGCGCTTCGAAGACCCCAGTTCTGTCGCCTCGCTGTCGGTTCTGCCTCTCGTCGACTACTACACCGCCAGCGACGACCTCGTCGGCGAACCGGGCGTGTCGTACCTGGTGCGGGCGAGCGGCACCACTGTCCTCTTCGACATCGGCCTCAACCAGAAGAAGACCTCACCGTCCGCCCTCGTCCACAACATGCAGGCCCTCGGAGTGTCGCGCGAAGACGTCGACTTCGTCTTCATCTCCCACCGGCACATGGACCACATCGGCGGCCTCGCGGCGCAGAAGGCGAGAACGTTCGAGCTCACCCCGGCAGACAGCGAACCCCTGCCGGTCGAGGCCTACGTCCCCGAGGAGATGAACCATCCCTCGGCGCAGGTCAGGGTGGTCGCCGAGCCCTTGGAGCTCGCCCCGGGGGTCTTCAGCATCGGCCCGATTGCGAGATCCCTCTGGCTCATGGGCTTGACGCGCGAGCAGGCGCTGGCGGTGAACGTAGAGGGCAAGGGTATCGTGCTGGTCATCGGGTGCGGCCACCAGACACTCGAGCGCGCGATCATGCGCACGGAGGCGCTCTTCGGCGCGCCTCTCTATGGCGTCATCGGGGGTCTTCATTTTCCGGTGACGGGCTCGCGGATGCCGTACGGCATGCAGCGTGTCATCGGCACCGGCAAACCGCCATGGCAGTTCGTCAATCGAGCGGACGTGCAGTCGACGGTCGACTACCTGCGGGCCAAGGACCCGGCGCTGGTCGCGCTGTCGCCGCACGACAGCTGTGACTGGGCAGTCGAGGCCTTCAAGGGCGCGTTCGGCGAGCGCTACCGCGACGTGGCTGTGGGACGAGAGATCGTCGTCTAGGTCAGGCGCCGGTGGCGATCCGCCTCGGCTGCGGCGGCGATCGTCTCGGCGGCAATCGAAGCGACGAAAGCGCTCAAGCCACGGCGATGGGCGCGTGGGGATAGTCCGGCTGGCGGTTCTGAAACGACAGAACGGCCGGCTTGAGAATCAGGCCCTCGTCGATGTTCACGGCCCGCCGAATGGTCTCGTTCTGTTGCCAGCCATCACGGCCCGCCACGACTGCCGGTAGATAGACGATGAGAGCGGCGGAGATGGCTCGTGAGGCACTTTCCCAGAGATAGCTCGGCGTGTGGTCAACGGCGTAGTAGTCCACCGTTCCGATCTTGAGCATCGGGTTCTCGTAGGTGGTCGGCTTGGCAAAGAAGAATCCCATACCCTCATCGCAACTGACGTCGATGATCAGGCAGCCCGGCTTGAGGCACGACGCCTCCTCTTCGGTCACGTAGTCGATGGGATGATCGGTATCCTGGAAGGTGCCGTTCACGATGATGTCTGACCGGCTGATCAGATCACTCAGGGGACTCTCGGTCCCATCGTGTTCGACCACCAACATGCGCGCTTCGCCCTCATTGCCTTCCCGGATCCGCACGTAGTGACAGCCGAGGACCTCTTCGCGCACCTCGTAGTCGGGGCGCTGAATGCAGATCGTGATGTCTCTGAACCCGCGTGCCTTGAGGGCGTAGATAGCGCCGCGGCTGACGGCGCCGAAGCTGAATATGATCGTCTTCCGCTGGTTGCCGTAGTGCCCGTCGATGCCCTTGAGCTGAAGGGCATGCAAGACGCCGCAGTACCCCGCCAGTTCGTTGTTCTTGTAGAAGGTATGGCGGCCGATCTCTCCGTTGGGACCCCAGACGAACATGTCCTCGAACGCGATGACTGTCAGCTTGCGATCGATCGCAGCCTGCGTGATGTCGCGTTGCTGTGCGCAATGGGCATAGCCCCAAAGGATCCCACCTTCGCGGAGTTCCTGAAGGTCAGCCACCACGGGCTTGGAGACGATGACCGTCCCCAGGTCGGCCAGTAGCTCGTGGCGTGAAGCAACGCCACCCGTCTGAGCGGCGATCTCCGAGTCAGCAATACCGAATGGCGCTCCGTAGCCCTCCTCGAATATCAGCTGGCGGCGAATCGGTTGACTGATGCGCGGCAGGTGGTCCGGATGGATCGGCACACGTCGCTCATCCTCTTTTCGCGACGTCCCGACAACGCCCCATGTGAGTGTGCCCATGTCGCTTCCTTTGTCCTGAGACGACCACGATGCGGTCTGGGTTGGTCGGCCGGCGCAGCTGCCGCTCCCTCTTGGGACCATAGCACTTCGCCTTGGCGTGAGAGATGGTCAGCCTCGAGTCTCGGCCACCAGGTCGCCCCTGTCGCCCCCCGGTGCCGGCCGGAGTGCCGCGACAGGGCGGCGACAGGGCGGCGACGATGCTGCGTCTTGCGCAGTCTGCATGTGGCATGCGGGGTGCGGCGCCCGGAGACGCGCGAGGAGCCGGCGACGGTGTCGCCGGCTCCTCGATCACACTCCGTCTGCGTTGCCGTCGCTCAGTACGGCCAGATCGGTGACCAGTCACTGTTCCCGTTGCCGGGACCTGGGGACTCACCGGCGGGAAGGGTGTTCAGCGAGTTGGCGTTCGCGTTCGCACCCGCCTGATTGTTGCCGGGGAGGAACGTGTAGCCGCCGCTTGGCAGCTGGCCGGCATCGGGGTTGTGGTTCAGGACGCCCTGGCCCACGGATGGGCACAGGAAGGGGCCGTTGCCCGGCCCGACCACGTCCGGCGCGGCGGCCAGGGCGCTGGCCGTCCCGAACACCATCAGTACGGCCAGCGCGGTCACTGCGACCAAGATCCCGAGCTTCATGTGATGTCGTGTCGACATCCCCCGCCTCCTTCATTCGTGGGTGCGAAGCTCAGCCGTGTGGCCAAGCCTCGTGAGGACCTGTGACCGGACCTGGTGGTCACCGCCCCGCATGACGCAGTCACCGTACCCGGCGAATCTTGCACCGACCTTGCCCGCTCCTTACGAGAGGGTGAACGGTGCGCCGCCCATGGGAACGCGCCGCCCGGCGTCGCAGGTTCTGCGGAGGAGGATAGTGTCGCTCGAGCTGGTGCGGGGTCAGGCCAGGCGCAAAGCCTTCCGTAGACACAAAGGGGACCTTTTCGAAGCCGAGGACTTCTCGGCAACGCCCGCATCCGCTTCTCGATAGCGCGGAGCGAAACGGCAAACACCTGGATGTCGGCTGCTGTTCGACCTGCACGCCTGGGAGGAGTCCTGGGCGCGATCGACCGGGCCGGTATCGACTACCTCAGACGGCGAACTCGAACCCCGCGGCGAACACGCGCTCACACGCCGCCGCGACGTCGGCGTCGTACCTGACGCCGGCACCATCGCGGATCTCGGCGAGCGCCGGCTCCAAGCCCAGCGAGGGACGGTAGGGCCGGTGTGACGACATCGCCTCGACCACGTCGGCCACGGCGAGGATCCGGGCCTCGGGCAGGATGTCCGCTCCGCCGTGGCCGTGTGGGTAGCCGGAGCCGTCGAGTCGCTCATGGTGCTGCAGCACGATCTGCGCCACCGGCTGCCGGAACTCGATGGGCTCGAGGATGTCGTAGCTCGCCTGCGAGTGCTGTTTGATGAGATTGAACTCCACTGTGCTCAGCCTGCCGGGCTTGGCGAGGATCTCCGCCGGCACCGAGATCTTGCCCACGTCGTGGATCAGGCCGGCCATGCGCAGCCCGTCAAGAACGTCCGCGGACAGGTGCATCTCCGCGCCGATCGCGACCGCCAGCTCGGAGACGCGACGCTCGTGTCCGGCCGTGTAGGGGTCGCGCGACTCCACGATCTGGCTCATGGCCAGCACGGCCTCCTCCACGATGTGCGTGAGTTGCTCGGCCTGGCGGCTCACCTCCTCTTGGGCGGCGTGCTGTTCGGTCACGTCGAACATCAGCCCGCCCAGCATGCCCGCTCCTTCCCCGGCGCCAAGCGAGAAGACCAGCGATCGGAAGTAGCCGGACCCGGCCCTGTCGGGCCAGCGTTCAGTGACGTCCACGACCTCGCCGGCGAAGGCGCGCCGGCACATGTCCCGGGCGTCGGCGGCGGTCCCCGGGTCCCACAGCTCTTCCGGGGACTTGCCCAGGAAGTCGCTCTCGACGCCGCCCAGGTCGGCCGCCAGCTGGGGGTTCACGTACAGATACCGCAGGTCACGATCGCGGATCCACAGCCGCCCGGGCAGGCGCGTGGCGAAGGCCATGAAACGGCGCTCGCTCTCACGCAGCGCTTCCTCAGCGCGGACTCGCTCCGTGATCACCTCGGTGTAGACGATGATCCCGCCGATCGTCCCATCAGCCTCATACCAAGGGCGGCACTCCCAGCGCGTCCACTCCATCGCGCCGTCGGCGCGAGGGAACGGATCGCGGTCGGCGCCGCACACTTCTCCGGCCAGCGCCCGCTGATGGACGTCCCTCCACTTCTGGGGCAGGTCGGGGAAGATGTCGTAGTGGTTCCTGCCGATGACGTCCCGTTCCTTGATGCCGTAGTCGTCAAGGTAGCGCTGGCTGACGTAGACGTACTTGAGATCGCGGTCGTGGATGGCGATCGCGCTCCTCGCGTGGGCGACGACGTAGTCGAGCAGGTCCCGTGAGTGCGCGAGCGCCTGCTCCGCGCGCTTGCGCTCGGTGATGTCCCGGGCGAATCCGACGTCGTAGGCGACACCGTCGTATTCGAGGTAGGCCGCCGTCACCTCCATCGGAACGAAGGTGCCGTCGCGTCTGCGGTGACGGGTCTCGAAGGTGAGTGAGCCCGATTCCCTGAGTGCGCGGATGTGCTCGGGCCAGCTCTCCGCGAACTGGGAGTCGATGTCCTTGATCGACATCGCCCGGAGCTCGTCGAGCGTGTAGCCGAGGACCTCACAGGCTGCCGGGTTGGCATACCTGAAGGCTCCCTCAGCCTCCATCCAGAAGATGGGATCGGCGGCGTGCTCGACGACGAACCGCGCGAAGCGAAGCTCGGTCTCCACGCGCTTGCTCTCGGTGACGTCGCGCGTGATGCCCTCGACGGCCCGAAGCTCGCCGCCGGCATCCGGCACCGCCACCAGTCGGGTCTCCATCAAACGGGTGACGCCGTCCTTGCCGATCCAGTGCATGAGCATGGGCTCATCGGGCACGTCGAGGGACTGCACCATGGCGGCCATCACCGGAGCGTCGTCCGGGTGGATCATCGTGAGCATGAGCTGGGGATCCGCGTAGCATTCCTCGGGCGAGTAGCCCGTGATGACCTCGACAGCGGGGTTGATGTAGGTCAGGCGCGGCACCGGCGACAGGTCGTAGCGGAACACGATGTCCGGCAGGTTGTCGGCAAGGCGCACGTAGCGCGCTTCGGTCTCGCTGGCGCGGTCCGCCGCGGCGCGCAGCTCGGTCGCGTCGCGCGCGTAGGCGATCACAAAGGCGCCCTCGTCGCGCTCCATGTAGTCGAGCGTCATCGAGATCGTGCGCTCCTCGCCACCCGTACGCCTCAATACGGACTCCAAGTCCGCGACGGGGCCTTGAACGGCGCGGCGCCACAGCTCGGACCAGCCCTCTCGGCTGAGACGCGGGTACCAGCCCCAGATCCCTTGGCCGATGGCCGCCTCGGGCGCGACGCCCGCGAGGCGGCCGGCGGCCTCGTTGGCGTAGAGAATGACGCCGTCCTCGCTCACGTAGACGATCGCCTGTGAGGCGTGGTCCACGGCGAACTTGCTCTGCCGGGCCTCTTCGGCGGCTCGCCGCTCGCGACGACGCAACTCTGCGCCGGCGACGGCGCGCTCCACGGCCGCAGCGAGGCGCGTGAGGTTGTCCTTGAGCACGTAGTCGACGGCGCCGGCAGAGATGGTCGCCACGGCGGTCTCGTCACTGATCGCTCCGGACACCGTGACGGCGGGGACGTCGGGCGCCACCTCGGAGAGTACGTGCAGAGCCCCGAGGCCGCCAAAGCCGGGCAGATTGAAGTCGACGAGCGCAACGTCCCAGAGTCTTTCGGCCAGGGCTTCTCGGAGCCCGGCCTCGCTGAAGACGCGGTCGTGGCGAGGCGTGAAGCCACCGTTGCGTAAGCTGCGCAGGATGAGCTCTGCGTCGTCGCGGTCGTCCTCGACCAGCAAGACTCGCAGGTCCATGCGTCCTTCCTCGTGGTTGAAGGGGCCCCTGCGCGCCAGCCTACGATGCCGTCTGGCCTGCGTCGAGCGCGAGCCCGCAGGCGCCCCACCAAGACGATGAGACAGTGGACCGGCAGCGAGCGGTGACGGAAGCGGAGGGATGGCTGGCGAGGAAGGACTCGAACCTTCAATCCCCTGATCCAGAGTCAGGTGCCTTGCCAATTAGGCCACTCGCCAGCGGTGCCCTAGGGGCCTGCAGAGTGTACCCCGAGACGGCACCCCCCTCAACCGTCACGCGGGGCGGAGATCACGCCGGCGAGGGCCTGCGGCAGGACCGAAACGCGCCCCGGCTTGTGAGCGGTGCCGCCGCGCCGCCCGCTCGCCGGCGGAGCTGCGCAGGCTAGTCCGGCCGGCCTGCCCTTCGGGTCGCCGACCGCTCGCTAGCCCTTGCGTGCATCAGTCCTGGCGTCCGTGGGCCTGCAGCTTCGCCCAAGTGTCCCTGAGCGTGAGCGTGCGGTTGAAGACGAGCGCACCCGGAGTCGAGTCGGGATCCGGACAGAAGTAGCCGAGGCGCTCGAACTGGACGGTCTGGCCGAGCGCCGCCTCGGCGAGCGAGGGCTCCACCCGGCAGTCCCGGAGCACCGTCTCCGACTCCGGGTTCAGGTCTTCGAAGAGGTCGGCGCCGTCGGCGCCGGGATACGGGCTCGTGAAGAGGTAGTCGTAGAGGCGGACCTCGGCGGGAACGGCGTGAGCGGCCGATAGCCAGTGGAGCGTCGCCTTGGGGCGGCGGCCGTCGGGCGCGTCGCCGCCGCGTGTCGCCGGGTCGTGCGTGCATCGCAGTTCGACGATCCTGCCGGTATCGTCCTTCACGACCTCGATGCAGGTCACGAAGTACGCGGACCGCAGGCGCACCTCGCGACCGGGCGCCAGGCGGAAGAACTTGCGCACCGGCTCCTCCATGAAGTCGTCACGCTCGATCCAGAGCTCGCGGCTGAAGGACACCCTGCGGTTCCCGGCGGACGGATCCTCCGGGTTGTTGGGCACCTCCATCTCCTCGACCCGCCCCTCCGGGTAGTCAACGATGACCACTTTGAGGGGGTCGAGCACGGCGAACCGGCGCGGCGCCGTGCGGTTGAGGACGCCGCGCACCGCGTGCTCGAGCATGCCCACCTCGACGACGCTGTCGGTCTTGGCGACCCCGACCAGGGTCACGAAGTCGCGGATCCCCTCGGCGGGGTAGCCGCGCCGGCGCAGACCGGACATGGTGGGCATGCGGGGGTCGTCCCAGCCGCGCACATGGCGCTCGTTGACCAGGCGCAGGAGGACGCGCTTGGAGAGGACGGTGCGGGTGAGGTTGAGCCGGGCGAACTCGATCTGGCGCGGCCGCGACGGTACCGGCAGGTTGTCGATGAGCCAGTCGTAGAGCGGCCGGTGGCCCTCGAACTCCAGCGTGCAGAGGGAGTGCGTGATGCCCTCGATCGCATCGGATTGCCCGTGGGCGAAATCGTAGGTCGGGTAGACGCACCAGGCATCGCCGGTGCGCGGATGCTCGGCGTGCAGGATCCGGTACAGGACCGGGTCGCGCAGGTTGATGTTCGGGGAGGCCATGTCGATGCGCGCGCGCAGGACCCGGGCTCCGTCGGGGAACTCGCCGGCGCGCATGCGCGTGAAGAGATCGAGGCTCTCCTCGGCCGGGCGGTCTCGCCACGGGCTCTCTCGCCCGGCCTCGGTGAACGTACCGCGGTGCTCACGGATCTCGTCGGCGCTGAGGTCGTCCACGTAGGCCTTGCCGGACTTGATGAGGTCGACGGCCCATTGGTAGAGCTGCTCGAAGTAGTCCGAGGCGAAGTACAGGTGCTCGCCCCAGTCGAACCCCAGCCAGCGCACGTCGGCCTCGATGGAGTCGATGTACTCCTGTTCTTCCTTCATGGGGTTGGTGTCGTCGAAGCGCAGGTGGCAACGGCCGCCGAACTCCCGCGGGATGCCGAAGTTGAGGCCGATGGACTTGGCGTGGCCGATGTGGAGATAGCCGTTCGGCTCGGGCGGGAAGCGGGTGACGATGGTCTGGTGCCGCCCCTCGCGCAGGTCGGCGGCGACGATCTCGCGGATGAAGTCGCCGCGCTCGGGAGATGGTGTCTCGGAAGTCACGGCGCCGAGAATAGCACAGGGCAGTCGGGACCCGCGGCAGCGGACGCCAGGTACCACGGGACCGTGCGGAGAGCGTCCGGGACCCGCCCCTGCGGGCCAGGCGGCGGACCCCGCCGCCTGGCGCGACGACGGGCAAGTCAGCGGCTCACCCGAACTCGGCAGCGCCCGCCCTCGAACAGGGTATCCTGCACGTCGAACGCGGCTCCGGGCGCGACGCCTTTGATCATGCCCTCGATCGGGTCGAGGCAGAACAGCCGGCACGGGCTGGCGGCGCCGGCCCTCTTGACCATAGCGCAGAGCAGGCAGCGGCCGACCGTGGCCTCGAAGGCGCCGTCCGCCCCGGGGGCCCGTCCACGATGCCCAGCTGCGCGGCCTGCGCCGCGCCCGCCGCGAGGCGATGGGCGGTTCGAGCGCACGCGATCCGAGCAGTCGACGGGGTGCGTCAGGCGAACTGCACCGACCGTTTGGAGAGCCCCAGCCAGTAGCCAGAGATGGGCGTCGCCATCGGCGCGCCCGGTGCGGCGGCGCCCAGGGCCACGAAGAGCGGGACGAAGTGCTCGACCGTCGGGTGGGCGTACCGGGCGGACGGCACCTCGCGAAACGCGGTCAGCGCCGCCGAGTCGCCGCGTTCGAGCGCCGCCGCCACCCATCGGTCGAAGTCCTTCGACCAGTCGGGCGGCGGCGCGTCCAGGGCGAACTCGCGCAGAAAGGGGAGGCCATGGGTCAGGAACCCGCTGCCGATGATGAACACGCCCTCGTCGCGCAGCGGCCGCAGGCGTTCGCCGAGCTCCAGCAGCCTCGCGGGGTCCAGCGTCGGGAGCGACATCTGCAGCACTGGGACGTCCGCCTCGGGATACATGGCGACGAGCGGCACGTAGGCTCCGTGGTCCAGACCGCGGCTCGGCTCGTGCGCCACCGCTCGCTCGCCGCCGGTCAGGTCGGCGACGCGCGCGGCAAGCTCAGGAGCCGGGGGCGCGGGGTACCGCACCCGGTAGTACCTGTCCGGAAAGCCGTAGAAGTCGTAGATGAGCGGCACATCGGCTTCCGTCGCGCCGAGCGTGAGCGGCGCCTGCGTCCAGTGAGCCGAGGCCATGAGCACCGCGGTCGGCCGCGGCAGCGCCTCGGCCCAAGCCGACAGCTCGGCCACCCAGAGCGCATCGTCAAGGAGCGGCGGCGCGCCGTGGCCCAGATAGACGGCCGGCATGCGCCCGGGTACCTGGGCTTGCGTCGCACGCGCTCCAACGGCGGCAGCCGCGGAGGCCACCTCCTGTTCGTTCACCGCGCCGATCCGCGGCCAAGCCTCCTCGTCCATCGTCTCTCGATCCTGTGACAGTGTCACGACTCTACCCGCGAGCACGCCGGGCGACTCGAACGAGGCGGCCCGGCGCCGGGAAGGTCCTTCGTCCGTGTTGCGAAGGGGGTAGTATGGCGAGGTTCCGCACCGCGCACGGGGAGTGGACCGGATGTCCACGGGACTTCACACGAAGCGACGCCGGCCGAGGAGGGTACTCCTCGTAGCGGCGCTCGCCGCCGCGGTCCTCATGGCGGTCGCGGCCGGGGCGCTCACCGCCAGGCGCTGGGCGCCCGTCCCACAGACGACGCAGACGCAGCTCAAGCGGGCCGTCGTCGGATTCGAACTGGCGAAGGCTTCGGCCCGGCCGCAGCGGATGATCGGGAAGAAACTGACGGCGGAGGACAAGGCGGAACTGCAGACCAGATTCCTACGCCGCCTCGGCCGCTTCTCCGTCGGCCCGGCTCTCGCGCAGTGGCGGACCTGGGACTACGCCAGAGCCTTGCTCGAGGACGAGTGGGACACCCGCGAGCTCGTCGGGACCACCGGCAGGATCGTCTACTGGGACATCCGGCACAGGGACGCGGGCGGAGCCCTCGTGGTCCGCGCCGGCGTCGAGAAGCGCTACAAGGTGGTGACGTGGGACGCCAAAGCGAGCCGCGCCGTGCCCCGGAAGGACTGGGTGACCGGCGTCCTGGTCGACGAGTACGCGCTCAGGCAGGTGGACGGGACATGGATGGTCGTGAGCAGCGACCACTGGCGCTTCTGGGACCCTGCGACCGGCCAGCTGACGACGGGGCCCTGACGTCCGCGCTCGCAGCCCATCAGGATTGGCGTCGGGTACACTTGAAGCGTGGCACGAGCTTCCGAGGAGGTCCCCCGTGACGATCAAAAGCTGGATGACGAGGCGCGGAACGGCGATCACGCTCGTCGCCGTGATAGCGCTCGTGACGTTCGCCGTGCCGGCGTGGTGCGTCGCCTCCGGCACCTGGGGCTGGTGAGCCGCCGGCTCACTCGGCGGCCCCATCGCCCGAGCTCCAGCGCCTGAGCCACCAGGCCACTGAGCGGTTCATCTCGACGGCGTAGTCCGCGGTGAACTTGCGCACGTAGACGTCTTGGACGCAGCCGACGACGCCGGAGCGCGCCTCTCGGACTCCGTGGAGTTCGTCGAGCTCGCGAGAGACTTCACCCAACTCGGATGCGGTGAGCCGCCGATACCGGTCCTTGTGCACGACGTGGTCCTCGTACCGCTCCGTGCGCCGCGGCCGGACCTTCGGGCGGCCGAGGCAGAGCATCGCGGCGGGGAACGTGTAGCGCGGCAGGTGAAGGAGCTCGGCGTGCGTCTCGCCGAGCTCCATGACGTCGCCGATGTAGCAGCTGCCGATGCCGAGCGACTCCGCCGCCACTACCGCGTTCTGGGCCGCGATGAGGGCGTCGTTGCAGGCCATCAGCAGGTCGCCGATCCCCGGCGTCACCCCGTGGGGCACGCCGGGCAGTCCGTCGCATCCACAGGCCGCGAACAAGTCCATCCACTTCTGGAAGTCGGCGACGAACAGCAGCACCCAGGGCGCCCGCGCGATGAACGGCTGGTCGTCGCAAGTCACCGCCAGCCGATCCTTGAGCGCCTGGTCCTCGATCTCGAGGATCGAGTAGAGCATCAGGTTGCCGGCGGTCGGGGCACGCATGGCCGCGTGCAGCACGGCGCGCTTCTCCTCGTCGCTCGGCGGGGCTGGATCGTAGGCACGCGTCGAACAGCGCTCATCGAGCAGCCGAATGATCTCGTTCACCAAGATCTCCTTCTGACGCGGCGGACGTCCGCCGCGGCGGACGTCCGCTCCCTGGTCACGGTCAGTGACGCGAAGGGGCGGGGCGTCGTCGCCCCGCCCCTTCGCCGTTCACACGGTCGCCTCGTCCCGGCTCACGGCATCTGCGCCGGCAGGCCGGCGGCCAGGGCCTGGGCCTGCATCGCGCGCTGCGACGAGTAGTCGGTAAGGTAGGTGATGCGGGCGGACTCGCTCAGATGGGAGGCCGTCCGCTCCGTGCTCGTCTGCGCGTCCGTGCACTCCGTCTCGAACGCGCCGTAGGTGCTCTGCACCAGCGGGATGTAGTGCTTGTAGCGCAGCTCGCCTCCGACAGTGCCGTTCTTATCCAGACTGTCTGCGGCGGCGCGGAAGACGTTGAAGGCCGTCTTGTTCGTCCACGCAACCGGCACGCTCGTCACCGAGTCGTAGAAGGGGACGTAGGCGCTCGAGCAGGGGCGGCTCGGCGCGACCCACATGACGCCGCCGATGTCGTCGGACAGCCGCGAGCGCAGCTGCCACACGGCGCCGTAGTCGGTGGTCGCGTGGCAGATAGGTCTGTTGGTCTGGTCGTGGGGGCTCATCAGCGCATAGTCCTGCGTCTGGTCGATGCCCGTGCCCTCGTAGTGGTAGCGGCAGATGGACTGGATCTGCTGACGTGTGACTCGCTGGTCGGGGACCACATAGACGGGACGCGTCTCGTAGGGCATCGTCGGGGTGAGCCCGAGCGACGGAGCCACCGTGTCGAAGGCGCCCCACAGCCGGTTGGTGTTGTAGTAGCTCTGCAGGTCGTCGCGGTCACCATAGGCCCAGGCGACGTCGAAGGGGCCGTCTTGCGGGCTGTAGCGTCCGATGCTCTGGGCGAAGGACTGCAGGTCCGCCGATCCGCGGAAGTCGGCGGGGTCGGCGAGGTCCACCTGGCGGACGGTCACCATGTTCGGGTGCGCGAGGAAGGCGTTGTCGGGCACCCGCTGGGCGACCCAGTGGTGGCCGCCGAGCAGCTCGAAGAGCCATGCCTCGTCGGGATCGCCGACGGCGAAGCTGCCGGCCGCGCCGGCGGTGAACCCGGTCTGCGCCATCTGCTCCAGCAGGTCGATCGCCTCTTGAGCGGTGGAGCACTGCTGCAGGATGAGGTCCCAGATCTCCCCGCCGTAGCCCTTCTTCACATAGGGATCGGCGGCGAGCACGCTCCGGTCGAGGTCGGTCGCGGTTCCGTAGAGAGCGCCGAGCTGATGCTCGTTGATACCGCCCTCGGCCACGCCGCCCCACGTGTACAGCTTGACGTACTTGTTATGCGTGACATCGCCGGGGACGGCTTCGAGGTAGACGTAGTTGTTGGCCGACCAGTCGTTGTTGTAGCCCATGAGGACGGAGCCGTCGGCGGTGGCGTTCTTGCCGGCAAGAACGAAGTTGCACCAGTGGGTCGCGGCCTTCGCCGGCCCGGCTTGCGCCGCGGGCGCCGTGTTGCCGGCGGCTCCCAGGCCGGCCGCGGCGGCAAGGACCGCCACGAGCAGGACGAGGATGAATACCGGCCGGAGCCTTGGCTTTGTCATGGGGGTCCTCCGTAAGTGTGACGCGGTGAGTGGCACTGCGGAACGTACAACCGGATTCGGCACTTGACCAGCGTCGCCTGCCTGCGAGATCGGGAGACGCGAGGCCGGCGGCCCTCCAGGGCGCATGCCGGAGCGGCGCCGCGGGAACATCGGGTGAGACGGGCAGGGCGCCAGACCCGAGCCGTCACGAAGACTGGAGCGGCCATGGCAGCACCCAGCGTGCGAGGATCGGGGACCAAAGAAGACCCGTGGACCCTCGCCACCCCCCCGGGGAAGTCCGAGTACCAGGCCTACCGCGATGAGGCGGCCGATCCACCGGCGCTCGTCGTGATCGTCGGCAAGACCGAACTTCGCTACCACCTGCGCTGCATCGCGGACCTGCACGCCATGCTCGAGACGGCGGGAGACTGGGTGCCGCTGGGCAGCGCCGACGAGCAGAAGCCGGCCGGGGAGGGCACTGTGGAGGCCTGGGGCCGCTCGCCGGACAACCCGGTCGGCGGCTGGTACGGCCTCAGGAAGGGGCTGCGCGGAAGGTTCGCCAACTACGTACCGCCGGTACTCGAGGTGCTCGGCCTCGCCGAGGTCGAGCACGCGGCGCGCAACAACCGTATGCGCGCGAGCTGACAGCCAGCCGCAAGGGGCACCCCGCCGGGCAGGACCTGCGCCGGACACCCGTCGCTGCTACCATGCACGCCATGGACGAGCGGGCGGGCGTCGATCGTCGGCGCGTGGATGAGTTGTGGCAGCGGGAGAGCATGCGCTTCGAGCGCGAGCACCCCCGCTGCCTGGCGTTGCGGGAACGCGCCCGCTCGCTCATGCCGCATGGCGTCCCGATGAGCTGGATGGCGAGCTACTTCGCCCATCCGCCCGTCTGGATCGACGAGGGCCACGGCGCCCACTTCACCTGCGTCGATGGGCGCCGCTTCCTGGACACCAACATCGGCGACAAGAGCACCTTCGGCGGCATCGACCCGGCTCCGGTCGTCGACGCCGTGCAGCGGCGCGCTGCCGCCGGCGCCCAGTTCATGCTGCCGACCGAGGACTCTCTGGTGGTGGCGGAGGAACTCGCGCGCCGCTGGGGCCTTCCCTCCTGGCAGTTCACGCTCTCCGCTTCACAAGCGAACACCGAGGCGCTGCGCCTGGCTCGGCACGCGACAGGCCGCCACAAGATCCTCAGCTTCACGGGCAACTACGGAGGGCACGGCGACGAACTGCTCAGCGCCTTCGCCGCCGAGGGCCGGTTGTCCTATCTGGGCCTCGTCTCCGCCGCCGACCGCGACCTCGACGTGATCCAGTTCAACGACGCCGGCGAGCTGGAAGAGGCCCTTGCGGGCGAGAAGTACGCGTGCGTGTTCACAGAGCCGGCGCTGACCAACGAGGGCGTCGTGCTGCCCGAGCCCGGCTTCCACGAGGCGCTGCGCCGGCTGACCCGCGCCGCCGGCGCCCTGCTCCTGCTGGACGAGACCCACACACTCGTCTGCGGTCCCGGAGGACTCACGGAAAAGTGGAGCCTGAAGCCCGACCTGGTCGTCGTCGGCAAGGCGATCGGCGGCGGCCTGCCGCTCGGCGCCTACGGTATGAGCGCGGGGCTGGCCGCCGCCTTCGAGCGCGGCTCAAGCCTGACCGGTGAGCCGGGAGAGCTCGCCACGGGCGGCACGCTCTTCGCCAACGCGCTCAGCATGGCCGCTGCGCGGGCGGCGCTGACCGAGGTGCTCACACCGGACGCCTACGGGCACGCCGCCGCTCTCGGCGCTGAGCTGGCCGACCGCCTGGAGGGCGTCGTGTACGAGGCGGGGCTGCCCTGGAAGGTACAGCGTCTTTGGCCACGCAGCGGCATCAGCTTCAGCGGCCGTCTCGCGCGCAACGCAGCCGAGGCGGATGCCGACGAGCAGCCGGAACTCAACGCGCTGCTGCGCCTGTATCTCGCCAACCGCAGTGTGTGGGAGGCGATCAGCACGGCCGGCCCGGCGCTGTCGGTGGCCGCGACCAGCGACGACGTCACCGCCTACGTCGTCGCCTTCGAGGCGTTCGTCGCGGACGTCACCGAGCCGGGCTGAGTGCTCGGGCCTGCCGGCCTACGGCGCCTCGGCCCCTACGCTGTCCAGGTCCCCCAGCACAGGGGCCTCGGTGAACTCGAGGACCACCGAGGTCCGGCCCGGCCGCGTGCTCAGTAGCACGCGTTCGCACACCTGCAACATGATCGTGAAGCCCATGCCCAGGCTCGAGGCGGTCGAGAACCCGCGCTGCAGCGTCGCGCGCGGCAGCGTGCGGAAGTCGATGCCGGGGCCCTCGTCGCGAATGAGCACCTGGAGTGTCTCGTCGTGCGAGAAGACCTGATAGGTGCCGCCACCGGCGTGACGCAGCGCGTTGACGAGCGCTTCGCAGACCGGGGTGCGGACGTCGACGCGGTGGTCCCAATCCGGGAAGCGCCCAGCCGCGATGTGAGCGACCACGCCGCGCGCCTTTGAGAGCTCTCGCGGCGCATCGACCCGCTGCGGCTCCGTCAGCGGCGTGCCGAGCTGGCCTGCCAGCTCCTCGTCCGTGAGCAGGATGAGCTTGCCGCCGGTGACCGCGTCGAGCACGTCGACGTAGGCCCGCCGGATGTTCTCCTCCTGCCGCCGCAGGGCCCGCTCCGCGTGGCGTACGCCGCTGATGTCAAGCGCGGCGAGCGCCCAGCGGTCGTGCCCGACGGGGTACGCCTCGAGCAGCTCGAAGGCGTCCTCACCCTCCACGTAGAGCTCCGAACGAGCGGGTGTCCCGGTCCCGGCGGCGCTCGCCACGACCTCCAGGTACGAGCGCGTGCGCTCGTCGAGGCCGTCGGGGCCGCTCAGCCGCCTGCCGACGACCTCCTCTCGCGTCAGACCTGCGCGCTCCAGCTGAGTCGGGTTCATGTCCACCAGCTCGAGGTCGGCCAGCACGCCGTCGTGGTCGCGCACGACCTTGAACAGGGTCAACCCCTCCACGGCGTTCTCGAACAGGCGCGTGTATCGTTCCTGTGAGGTCTCGAGCCTGGCGAAATAGCGCCGTCCCAACGCCAGCAGCAGGGCGGCCGTCACAGCGACGAAGACGATCCCCTTGACCGACGCGAGCGCGAGCTCGACGTTGTGCGCCAGGCCGAGCCAGCCCAAGACCCTGTCGGAGAGAATGATCCAGATCACGGCCGTCAGCGCGTAGATCAGCGCGTAGCGCACCGCCAAGCGCCGCGCCGCTTGGCGGCGCCGCTCGCGGGCCTCGGCCCAGTCTGTCGTCACAGCAGCAGTCATCGGATCGATGTGTACCTCGGGATTCCTCGGTGATCGGCAGGACCCTTCTCAGAAGTACCTACCCGAGCGGGCCGGAAGGTATCGCGCCCCGATGCCGACCACGCCCCCCATCGTCCACTTCGTTTGCAGGCTAACGGTTTGCGTGCTAACCTTCTCCGGCTGCGAGCCGCGACCGACACCGGAGACCGATGCACCGCCCCACCATTCCCGCGCTGCCTGAGAACCTCGAGGGCGTCGACGACCTCTCGTCGCGGACCTTCCGCGCCTTCCTCGCCACGATGCGCCTGCACGGGCGCCTGATGATGCAGGAGCTCGGAGATCACGGCCTGCATCCCGGCCAGGCCCTGGCATTGCGGCTGCTCAGCGCCAACGACGGCATCACGCAGCGCGACCTTGCCGGCGCACTGCACGTGGCGCCGCCTACGGTGACCAGGATGCTGAAGTCTATGGAGAAGGCCGGACTCGTACGACGAAGCGCCGACGTCGCGGACGCCCGGCTGACGTGCGTGGAGCTCACTGATGCCGGGCGCGCCGAAGAGAAGAAGATGAACGCGGCGGCGGCCGACTACGTGAACGCCACCATCGCGACGCTCACCGAGGCCGACCGTCGCGAGCTGGCCCGGCTGCTCGAGGAGCTGGGCGCCAGCATCCAGCGCGCGGCCGCCATCCGTGAGGCTGCGGCGGAGGGCGGCCGATGATACGTCTTCTGCGCCTCGGCCTGCGCCCGTATCGGTGGCAGCTCGTCATCGTGGGCGTCCTGGTGCTCGTGCAGGTGATCGCTAACCTCTACCTGCCGACGCTGAACGCCGACATCATCAACAACGGCGTGGTCACCGGGGACATCGCCTACATCATCAAGATCGGCGGCCTGATGCTCGGCGTCACGCTGATCTACGTGATCGCGTCCATCGCCGCAGTCTACTGGGGCTCGAAGGCCTCGATGGCCCTTGGCCGCGATACGCGCGGGAGCCTGTTCCGCCGCATCCAGGGCTTCTCACAGGGCGAAGTCAACAAGTTCGGCCCGCCGTCGCTCATCACCCGCACCACCAACGACGTGCAGCAGGTCCAGATGGTGGTGCTGATGATGCTGAACGTCGTCGTGGCGGCGCCGATCACCGCCATCGGCGGCATCATCATGGCGCTGCGCCTCAACGTGCCGCTCTCCGCGGTGATCCTGGTCGCGATCCCCGTCATGGGCATCGTCATCGGCCTGGTGATGACCAGAGCCATCCCGCTCTTCATGTCGATGCAGAAGAAGATCGACCGCATCAACCAGGTCACTCGTGAGTTCCTGAGTGGCGTGCGCGTCATCCGTGCCTTCGACCGCACCGTGTATGAGGAGAAGCGCTTCGATGTGGCCAACCTCGACCTCACGACGACCACGCTCAAGGTCGGCCGCCTGTTCGCGCTCATGTTCCCGGCCATCACCATCATCCTGAACCTCTCGACGGTGGCGATCATGTGGTTCGGCGGCAAGCAGATCGCCGACGGAAGCATGCCCATCGGCGATCTCACCGCCTTCCTCACTTACATCATCCAGATCCTGTTCGCGGTGCTCATGGCCACCATCATGTTCGTCATGGTCCCGCGCGCCGCGGTCTCGGCGCAGCGCATCATGGAAGTGTTGGACACGCAGCCGACGATCGTCGACCCGCAACAGCCCGTGACGGACGTGGCCGAGGCCGGCATCGTCGAGTTCCGCGACGTCGAGTTCCGCTACCCCGGCGCCGAAGAGCCGGTGCTGAGCGGCATCAGCTTCATGGCGAGGCCCGGCAAGACCACCGCGATAGTGGGCAGCACCGGCAGCGGCAAGACGACGCTGATCAGCCTCATCCCCCGGTTCTACGAGGTCACTGGCGGCAGCGTGCTCGTGGACGGTGCGGACGTACGCGACCTGGCGCAGCAGGACCTGTGGAGGCGGATCGGACTCGTACCGCAGAAGTCGTTCCTCTTCAGCGGCAGCGTGGCCGACAACCTGCGTCACGGCGACCAGGAGGCCGCCGACGAAGAGCTCTGGCGCTACCTCGAGATCGCCCAAGGCATCGACTTCGTCCAGGAGATGCCCGAGCAGCTCGAGACACACATCGCCCAGGGCGGCGCCAGCGTCTCCGGCGGGCAGCGCCAGCGTCTCGCCATCGCCCGGGCGCTGGCCAAGCGGGCCAAGATCCAGATCTACGACGACAGCTTCTCGGCGCTGGACTTCACGACGGACGCCAAGCTCCGCGCTGCGCTGCGCAAGCAGACGGCGGACGCGACGGTGATCATCGTCGCCCAGCGCGTCGGCACGATCATGCACGCCGACCAGATCATCGTGCTGGACGACGACGGCACCATCGCCGGCATCGGCAAGCACGAGGAGCTGGTCGAGACGAGTGAGACCTACCGCGAGATCGTTACTTCGCAGCTCGGCGCCGAGGGAGTGGCATGAACAACCGCCGCAGGCAAGCGATCGAGCGGGACGCCGGAGGAGCGCCGCTCCGCGCTTCGGAGAACAAGGCGCAGCAGCCGGCGGCCGGCGCCGTGCCGCCGCGCCCGCGTGGCCCCCAGGGCCCGGGCCCGGGCGGTCCGGGAGGGCACGCCCTGGTGACTCCGACGGCCAAGGCCAAGGACCTCCGCGGCTCGCTGCGCCGACTCGCCGGCCAGCTCAAGCCGGAGCGCGCGCTCCTCGTCACAGTCGTACTGCTCGCGGTGATCAGCGTGGCGTTCGCCGTCGTGGGACCCAGGATCCTCGGGCACGCCACCAACATCATCTTCAACGGCGTCATCAGCAAGCAGATCCCGGCCGGTGTGACCAAAGCGCAGGCCATCGCCGGCCTGCGTGCCAAGGGCGAGGGCCGCATCGCCGACATGATCTCCGGCATGACCCTGGACCCCGGTCATGGCATCGACTTCAACGCCCTGGGACGCACGCTGCTGCTGCTTGTCGGGGTGTACGCGCTCAGTGCGCTCTTCGCCTGGCTGCAGGCCTACCTGATGGCGGGGGTGGCGCAGCGTACCATCTACCGCCTGCGGCGTCTGGCGGACGAGAAGCTCGCGCGCCTGCCGCTCAGGTACTTCGACGACCACCCTCGCGGCGACGTCCTCAGTCGCATAACCAACGACATCGACAACATCTCGCAGTCGCTGCAGCAGAGCCTGACGCAGATCATCACCTCGACGCTGACCATCATCGGTGTGCTCATCATGATGCTCAGCATCAGCTGGCTGCTGGCGCTGATCTCGGTGCTGGTCGTGCCCATCTCGGTGGTCATCACGATGCTCATCGCCAAGCGCTCGCAGAGGCAGTTCGCGGCGCAGTGGGAGACCACCGGCGACCTCAACGGCCACGTCGAGGAGATGTTCACCGGACACAACGTGGTCAAGGTGTTCGGCCGCCAGCAGGCCGCCATCGACACGTTCGACCAGCAGAACGAGAACCTCTACCAGGCGAGTTTCAAAGCCCAGTTCATCTCCGGGATCATCATGCCGGTCATGAACTTCGTCATGAACCTCAACTATGTCGCCATCGCCGTGATCGGCGGGGTGATGGTCGCGAGCGGCCGCATGTCTCTGGGCGACGTCCAAGCCTTCATCCAGTATTCGCGCCAGTTCACGATGCCCATCACGCAGGTGGCGAGCATCATGAACGTGCTGCAAAGCACGGCAGCGTCGGCCGAGCGCGTCTTCGAACTGCTGGACGAGCCCGAGGAGACACCCGACGCCGCCGAGTGCGTGCTCTTCGAGCACACTCGCGGTCACATCGAGCTCGATCACGTGTCGTTCCGCTACATCCCCGATACGCCCCTGATCACGGACCTGACCCTCGACGTCGCGCCGGGCGACACGGTGGCGATCGTCGGCCCCACCGGCGCCGGCAAGACGACGCTGGTCAACCTCCTGCTGCGCTTTTACGACATCGACGAGGGACGCATCCTGGTCGACGGCGTGGAGACACGCGACATCAGCCGCAGTGACCTCCGCCGCCTGTTCGGCATGGTCCTGCAGGACGCTTGGCTGTTCAGCGGCACCATCCGCGATAACGTCGCCTATGGGCGAGAGGGCGCGACCGAAGACGAGATCCGCGACGCCGCGAAGGCGGCTCGCGTCGACCACTTCGTGCGCGCTCTCCCCGACGGCTACGACACGGTGCTCGACGACGACGCGACCAACGTCTCGCAAGGCGAGATGCAGCTGCTGACCATCGCCCGCGCCTTCCTCGCAGACCCCGACATCCTCATCCTCGACGAGGCGACCAGCTCCGTGGACACGCGCACGGAGGTCCTGATCCAGCAGGCGATGGCGGAGCTCATGAAGGACCGCACCAGCTTCGTGATCGCCCACCGGCTCTCCACCATCCGCGGCGCCGACATCATCCTCGTCATGGACAAGGGCGCGATCATCGAGCAGGGCAGCCACGAGGAACTCATGGCCGCGCGCGGCTTCTACTACGATCTCTACGCCAGCCAGTTCGAAGAGGCGCTGGACGAGGCGTCCTGAGGCCGGGACGAGGCGGCTCCCCTCGCCCGTCCGAACTCCTGCCGTTGACCTGCCTGCGATAGTCTTTACATCCACCACATGACCGCCTGACATCTGCATCACATCGGCGGTGAGAGTGGGGCTGGGTCGCACCAGCGGCTCGCGGCCGGGCGAAAGCGGACTCAGGGAGCGGGGTCCCGGGTCCATCAGGTGCAACGCGCTTTTGCCCAGACCCGCCAAGCTTGACCGAGGAGCCATCATGGGACGTTGGACGCTGCGAGGCGTGGCGGTACTCGCCGCCATTCTTGTGGGTACGTGGGCGGCGGGGGCGGCGGGAACCCTCGCCGAGGCGAGTCCGAGCGCGAGCCCGGCGGGACAGGCATCGAAAGTCGTCCTCCACATCGGCTGGCCCAGAGAGGCCGACAACCTCAACCCCTTCATCGGCTGGGAGAACTCCTCCTTCGAGATCTGGGCCCTTCAGTACGACTTCCTCTTCGGCTTCGGCGCGAACGAACAGCCTACCCTTGACCTGGCGGCCGAGTTCCCGACCAAGGAGAACGGAGGCATCTCGCCCGACGGCAAGGTCTGGACCATCAAGATCCGACAGGGCGTGAAGTGGCAGGACGGCCAGCCGCTCACCGCAGAAGACGTCGCCTTCACCTACAACTACAGCATCGGGAACGAGCTGTACGCCTTCGGCATCATGACCATCGGCATCGATCACGTCGAGGTCGTCGACCCCTACACGGTGAAGATCATCTGCACCCGGCCGAAGGCGGACATGGAGCGGCTCTGGCTGCCCATCCTCCCGAAGCACATCTGGTCCAAGGTCAGCCCCAAGATCGTCGAGAGCTCGTATGCAAACAAGCCCCCGATCATCGGCAGTGGCCCCTTCCAGGTCGTCGAGTTCAAGAAGGGCCGCTACACGAGACTGGTGAAGAACCCCGACTATTGGGGCAAGCAGCCGACGGTCGACGAGATCCTCTTCCTCACCTACCAGAACCCGGACACGATGACCCAGGACCTCAAGCTGGGGACTCTTGACGCCGCCTGGGGTCTGCCGCAGGCGCAGGGCAAGCAGATCGCGTCCACACCCGGGTTGCAGGCGCTCTCGTACAACTACCGCAACTGGGACTACATGGACATCAACTGCTACGAGGGCAAGGCGTCCCTGGGCCACCCGGTGTTGCGCGATCCGGCCTTCCGCACGGCGCTCAACTACGCCATCGACCGCGATCGCCTGGTGTCGATCGCCTGGAGCGGCAACGCCGCCCCAGGCACGACGATCATGCCGCCGGACACATGGTTCGACCCCGATTACCACTGGCAGCCGCCGGCCGACCAGCTGTATACGTTCGACACGGCCAAGGCCAACGCCATGCTCGACGCCGCCGGCTACAAGGACACCGACGGCAACGGCATCCGCGAGTATCAAGGCAAGGACATCAATCTGCGCCTCGACGCTCTGGCCGGTGACGTGCACGGGCAGAGCGAGGGCAAGCTCATCACCGGCTGGCTGCAGCAGGTCGGGCTGAAGATCACCTTCGAGGTGATCGACGAAGGAGCGCTCGAGGACCGTCTCTGGAACTACAAGGGCGACACCTACGCGCCCGACTTCGACCTCTACCTGTGGGACTGGGACGGCTACGATGACCCGGGCCAGACTCTGGCCACGCTGACGACCGCTCAGATCGAGGCTTGGAACGAGCCCTGCTGGTCCAACGCCGAGTACGACAAGCTGTCGGTGGAGCAGGCGGCGCAGCTCGACCCGCAGGCGCGCAAGGACCTGATCTGGCAGATGCAGCAGATCCTGTACGACCAGACCCCGTGGGTCGTGCTCACCTACCCCGAACACCTCGAGGCCTACAACACCGCCAAGTGGACCGGCTGGACGCGCGTGATGGACGGAAACGGTCCCGCCTTCTACACGGCCGGCAACATCGACACCTACCTCAACCTCCAGCCCAAGGAGGTGGCCGCCGATGCCGGAGGGTCCTCCTCCCTGACCATAGTGCTGATCGTCGTCATCGTGGTCGCAGTCGCCGCCCTGGCTCTGCTCGTCCTGTGGTCGCGCCGTCGGCCGCGAGCCATGGAGGAGTGAGCACGGCGGGCACACACGTCCGACGCCGCAGAGACAGATGACCCCCTCGACCCACGACGGCCGCGCGACTCGTGACGCCGCAGTCGGGGGCGAGGGGGGCGGCATCCCCGGGCCGACGTATGATGAGCGCATGCGTGGCACCATCCTGCTTGTCGAAGATGACTACAGCATGGGAACGCTCGTCCAGGATTACCTGCTTCACGACGAGTACCGTGTGGTCTGGGTGCGGAACGGCGCCGAGGCGCTCGCTGAAGCGCGGAGGAGGCCGTTCTCGCTCGTCCTGCTCGACATCGGCTTGCCGGATATCGACGGATTCGACGTCTGCCGCAGGCTCAAGACCTTCTGCGACGTGCCGATCATCATGCTCACGGCCCGGGGCGACGAGGCCGATCGTGTGGCAGGGCTCGAGATAGGCGCCGACGACTACGTCCCCAAGCCGTTCTCGCCGCGTGAGCTGATGGCGCGCGTCAAGGCCGTCCTGCGCCGCGCCGGCGCCGTGGACGATGCGGACACGCTTCACGCGGGCGACGTCGACGTCGACCTCCGCGCGCACGAAGTCACCGTCGCCGGGTCCCCGGTCCAGCTCACCCATAAGGAGTTCGACCTGCTCGTCCAGCTGCTGTCCCACCCGGGCGTGGTGTATTCGCGGGACGAGCTCCTCGAGCGCGCCTGGCGTCTGGACTATCCCGGCGGCACCCGCACCGTGGACGTTCACGTGGCCCAGCTTCGCCGTAAGCTGGGCCGCGCCGACATCATCGAGACGGTCCACGGCGTCGGGTACAAGACGCCGCGGCCGTAGCCTCCGTGTTCGACCGGGTCTGGTCGCGACTCTGGCTGGCCGTCTTCTTGGCGACGGTGCTACCGCTGGCGGTGTTCTTGCTGTTCGGGGCGCTCCTGATCCAGCGGAGCGTCGAGAACGCCGACGTCCGCGCCATGGGCAGGCAGGCGCGGACGCTGGGCGCGATCATCGCCGACGAGACGCCCAGCCAGCGGGCCGCGATCCAGGATGCCGTCGCGAGCGTCGGCCGGCGGCTCTCCATCATGCCGCTCGACGCTCTGGCGGGCATCCTGCCCGACGCGGCCATCGCCGAAGTGAAGACCACCGGCTTCGCCGAAGGCAGGCTGCTGGCGCCGGAGGACGTCATCTTCGCCGCCGTCCGGAGCGGAGACGAGGTGCTGCTCCTCAGACGACCCTACGACACTCCCGTCCTCGACCTGCGCCAGTGGCTCGGCCAGGTGCTCATCGGCGGTTTGCTCGCCGCCTCGTGCTCCATCGTCGTCTCCCTCATCCTGGCGCGGAAGATCGCGCGCCCCGTCGACCGGGTCGCGAGCGCCAGCAGGGCGCTCGCCTTGGGCGAGACCCCCTCGTCCATCCCGCCCGAGGGACCTCGGGAGCTGCGCTCGCTCACGATATCCTTCAACGTGATGTCCGCCGACCTCGAGCGCGCGCGCGCCGCCGAGCGCTCGTTCCTGTTGTCTGTCAGCCACGAGCTGCGCACTCCCGTCGCCGCCGTGCAAGGGTTCGCCGAAGGTATACAGGAAGGCGTCATCGACACGGAGAAGGCCGCCGGCTTCATCGTCGCCGAAAGCCTCCGACTGGAGCGGCTCATCGGCGATCTGCTCGACCTGGCGCGCGTCGGGGCGGGCCGCTTCGACGTGCGTCCCCAGGAGCTCGACCTGCACCGGATCGCCCAGGACGCCGCCGCGCGCTGCGCCGCCGCGGCCGATTCGCTCACGACCCAGGTCGTCGTCATGGCGGCGGCCCCGTGTCCCGCCTATGGCGATCCGGACCGCGTCCTGCAACTGACGTCGAATCTCATCGAGAACGCGCTTCGACTGAGCCCGCCCGGCGGCGTGGTCACCGTCGAGACCCGTCCGGGTTCTGTGACCGTCGCCGACAACGGCCCGGGACTGAGCGCCGACGACCTCGAGCACGCCTTCGACAGGTTCTTTCTCTACGATCGACACAAGAGAGACCGGGCGGTCGGGACAGGACTCGGACTGGCGCTCGTACAGGAACTCGCCCAGGCGATGGGCGGCAGAACCGGAGTGACGTCGACCCCCGATGTCGGGACCGCCTTCACCGTGTGGCTCCCGGTCTCGCCCGGCCTCAGCCCGCCTGGGGCTCCGGCGCCGAGCGACTCGTCCGCCGAGCGGCGCCCGCCGGTCCTCCCGCCATCGTGACCCGGGCGCGTTCGCTCGGGGCGCGGAGATCGGAGTCGCCGCGCGCGCCCGCTCAGGTTGCGCCCCAATCTCCCTTGATCGCCTGCCACACCGCCTTGGCCACGACCATGGCGCCCTCGTTCGTGTAGTGGATGCCGTCCCCGCTGCGCAGCGACGTATTGAGGGCGCCGCTCTTCGTGGACAAGAGGTCGTAGCTGTCGACATACACGACGTCGGGACTGCTCGCGGCGACGTCCTGGAAGACCCGATTGAGGTCGCGCATCTTCTTGGACTCGCCGCCGCCCGGCATGATCGGCATGCCGACCCAGTACACGCGCCGCACGCCACCACGCAGCATGATGGTGGCGATCTGCTTGGCGCGGCGCTCGTACTCGTCCAGCCACTTCCGTTTCGGGTACATCACCGACTGGCCGCCGGCGACCATCGGCATGCCGCTGTCGTTGGCGCCGATCATGAAGACGCCGACGTCGTAGTGGCCGGCGCTCATCTGCTGTTTGAGGTGCGCCGGCCAGTCCACCGGCTGACTGTAGGTGAGACGCGAGGACTCGACATAGTCCGTCTTCACCTTGGCGAGCCCGCTCTTCGCGGTGAGCTGGCCGAGCATGACGCCCGGCATGCCGGAGAGCGAGTCGCCGCCGAAGTAGATGCGCAGCGGATGTTTCCTGGTCGGCCGCTTGAGCGGCGGCTCGGGAGACGGCGTCGCGGGCACGGCCGACGGACTGGCGGCCGCGACGGCATCGCCGGGTGACGGCGACGCGGCCGGCGGCGACGCGATCGCGCTCGGCGGCGGCGAAGATTCGTCGGGACCTTGAGGCGCGGCCGCTCCGCAGCCGGCGGCCAGGGCGGCTCCCGCGAGCACGGCGACGAGCACGACGGCCGTCGTCGCCATCCCTCTCATCGTCCGTCGTCGTCCATGCATCTGCCCTATTCCCTTCGGCCGCTCGGACTGGAGTCTCCCTCCCGGGGAAGACTCTCGTGCACGGACTGCCACGCACGGGATCCCGGAAGGAGAGACCGATGAATGATGAGTGTACCCACCTCGATCAGATCGAACTGGAGGCGCAGCCGAGCGGGGACGGTTGCAAGGAGTGCCTGGAGACAGGAGGGACGTGGCTGCACCTTCGCCGCTGCGCCGCCTGCGGCCACATCGGTTGCTGCGATTCGTCACCGAACAAGCACGCCCGCCGCCACTTCGAAGAGACGGGTCACGCGATCGTGCAGTCGTTCGAGTCCGGGGAAGATTGGCTGTACTGCTTCGCCGACGATCTGACGTTCGAGGTCGAGGAGTTGCAGGACTCGCCCAGCCATCCCTGACTGCCGGCCGCGGCGCGATTCTCATCGGCCGGGCGCAGAGAAGGACAGCGGGCGATCGCCGGGCGGTCAGCCGGCTCGAGGGCAGGCTCTCCGCGTGAGCGCCTGCGGGCGCGCGGCCTGATAGACTCAGTCCATGCTCGACGTCGTCCCGATCCTCGTCGTCGCAGCCGCCTTGGGGGCGGCGCTCTGGTTCCTCCAGCGCCGCCTGTTCGGAGCGGCCGGCTCGCGGCCCCGCGCCGCTCTGCGCCTCGCGGCAGTCGTCCTCATCGCGCTGACGCTCACCGGCTACGGCGCATTCCGTCTCTCGAAAGCGCGCGGCGTCCAACTGCTCGGTGACATCGTCACCCACGTGGACACGAGTGAGAAGGTCGTCGCGCTCACCTTCGACGACGGCCCGCAGCCGGCACACACACAGGCCGTGATCGACACGCTTGCCGCGCACGACGCCAAGGGCACCTTCTTCGTCATCGGAAGCGATTCCGCAGCGTCACCGACCTCGCTCCGCGCCCTGGTGGCGGCCGACGAGGAGATCGGCAATCACACGTGGGCGCATCCGCGCCTTCTGGCGATGTCGCAGGGAACCATCGCCGCAGAGATCGAGCGGACCGACGCAGTGATCCGCGCCGCCGGGTACCGAGGGCCCATCCTCGTGCGCCCGCCCAACGGCAAGCGACTGCTGGCCGCGCCCTGGTACCTGTGGCGCCACGGACGCACCACCGTCACCTGGACGCTCGAGCCGGACTCCATCCCCGGCATCGCCGACGACGCGGATGCCATGGTGGCCTACGTGCGCGACGCCGTCCGGCCCGGCGACATCGTCCTTCTGCACGTGATGCACGAGGGCCGAGGCGCCTCGCGTGCGGCCCTGCCGCGCATCCTCGAGGCTCTCGCCGCCGACGGCTACCGCTTCGTGACCGTCTCCGGGCTCCTGGCGCTGCGCTCTCAGTAGGATCAGGGAGGGCGGCGCCTACTCCGCGTCCAGCAGTGCCCGGTCGAAGAACCGCACGACGCGGCGCTCGTACTCCTTGGGTCGCGTCTCGATGCCTTGGGTGTGACCGGAACCCGGCACCTCCCAGATGGCCTTGGGCGCGAACGCCGCGTCGAAGTACACGGGATTGACCGTCTTCTCGACCTCCTGGCCGTCCTCGCCGTAGATGAAGAACACCGCACGCGGGGCGATCAGCAGCGATGCGTTCTTGAGCGACATGGGGACGTTCTGGCCCGAAAGCAGCCAGACCGAGACGGTCTGCACCACGTCCTGCGGGTACTGCAGCGCCAGCTCGATCGGACTGGGGCCGCGGCGCAGCAGCGCCTCGCGGACTGAGCGGATTCCTGCGCCCTCGCTCACCACCGCCTTGAGGCCGCGTTTGCGGGCGGCGGCCTCGAGCATCTGCTCGCCGCCCATCGAAAGGCCGAGACCGCCGATGCGCCGGCGCTGCACGTCGGGACGGCGGCGCAGCCACGCCACCGCGGCGTTGATGTCCTTGGTCGAGCCCCAGCCGTAGGCGTCGGGGTCGCCCTGGCTGTCGCCGTAGCCGCGCGGGTCGACCAGCAGCACGCCGTACCCGTTCTTCACCAGCATGCGCGCCTGCTCGATCGTCCATTCGCGCGGGAAGGTGACGATCGCCGCGTGGTTCTGCGACGGCACGTACCAGGCGGCGAGACGGAGACCGTCGCTCGTGGTGAGGGTGACGCTTTCGTGTGGTCGTCCGAGGTCGACGGCCATGACCGGCCCGCTCGGGCGCTCGGTGGCGATGATGGCCATGCTCACGGGGAGGACGACCCAGTAGACCACGAACAATGCTGCGACCAGGAGCAGCGCGCGGCGCGCGATGGTCCACCACCAGGACCCGCCCCGTTTGCGGGACACCCAGAGCAGCCAGACCCCCAGCACGATGAGCACCACGCCGGCCGCGAGTGGCAACAGGCCGCACAGCCCCGAGACGCACACACCCTCTCGGCCCAGCCGGTCGATGGAGACGATGCCCGTGACGGACGCAAACACGCCGAAGAGGAGCGCGAGCGAGGCTCGTAGGCCGGCCTGCAGGCGCGGCCAGAGATCCGCGGACAGGGCAAGGATGGCCGCCGGCAGAAGGACGACGAGGAGGTGGTCCGCGCGCGAGACACCGGGACGGACGAAGACGAGGTACGCCAGAACGAGGTAGATGATGATGGCGGCGGCGCAGAGGAGGACGGCCTGGCGCTCGCGTGGACCGGGGCGGTGTGCCGGTGTGTCCGGTCCGCCGTCCTCGACGGCGTCGCCGACGAGGCCTGAGCCCATGCCACCTGCGGCGCCGTTCGCTGCGGAGGTCAGCGCGTCTGGAGTGGTCATGCTCACGCGGACCCTCCCAGGTCGCCCGTCGGTACCACCGCGCTAGCCTACCGGAGCCGGCGGGCGCGGCGCATCCGGCCCCATGGGGGCCGCACCCGCCGCCGCGCCGGGCCTGCCTGCGAGCCGCTCGTCCGCGGGCGACGGACTCACGGCCGCGCCGACACTGAGCGGCGCATCCCTGAGGCGGGAGACGACGACGGCGCTCACCGCCAGGAGCACACTCATCAGCAGCAGCGACACCGCGAACGAGCCGCTCCCCGTCCGCAGAGGGCCCATGATGTAGACGAACACGACGGAACACTGACCACAGAGCTGTACGAGTCCGTTCGACGTGCCTTCCGGCGTCGGGAACGTCACCTCCGCCGCGTACTGCATGCCGATCGGGAGAGCACCCACGATGAAGAAGCCGAGCGCAGCCGAGCTCGCGTAGAGCAGCCAGCTGGTAGAGACGAAGGCGACGCCGATGAGGCTCGGGACCGCCAGAGCCAACGTAAGCGCGAGGTAGCGGACCCGCTTGCGCCGGCGGTCCGACATCGCCGAGAGGACGACGGCGCCGATGACGCCGGCCACCAGCATCACCAGCCCGAGCAGTCCGGCGTCGTCGGCGCCGAACCCCCGCGGCAGGACGATGTCGCCGATCCAGCTGGTGACGCCGTTGAAAACCCCCATGATCACGAACGCTACCGCCAGGATGACGAGGAACGGCCTGACGGTCAGCGCGTGCTTGAGGCCGTCGAGCATGAGGGCGCGGGCCTCCTCCCCGGCTGGCCCGGGCGAGGTCGCCGGGTGCTCGCGCGCCAACGCGAGAAAGGCGACCGCACTCACGGCCGCCGCCGCGCCGTAGACCAGTTGCATGGCACCGATGGACATGACGCCGGTGAGCACCGGCGAGAGCGCAAGACCGGCGCCGACCCCGAGCATGCTCGCCAGCGTGATCAGACCGACCGCCGTCGCGCGTTCGCCCGGCGCGAACCAGTTCGCCGGCACCTTGGTCCATGCGTTGAGCAGGAACGGCTGGGCGATGGCGATGCCGATGGTGCAGACGAGGACCAACGCGTAGTCGCTGCCGGCGAGCCCGCGCAGCACGCCGAAGACGCCCATCACCACGACGCCGAACCCGACGGCGACCCGGAAGCCGCGACTGTCGATCACCCAGGCGGCCGGCAGCGACAGCGGGATGAAGGCGACCATGAACACCATCGCCAGGAGCGTCACCAACTGGTGCGACACGTCGTAGTAGGCGGCGGCGTCCGCGATGATGGATCCGTAGCCGATCCAGAGGACCTGGATCATGAAGTTGACGACCATGACGACGCCGAGGACGACCCAGCGGTAGCCGTACACGCGGTAGCCGCGCTCCGCGGCCAGCCGTTCGCGCTCCTCAGCCCGTCCGCTCACGTCGCCCCCCCACGCCGCGATTGATGCGCCGATATACCGGACGCATGCGTTTGTGGATCTCGAGAAAGGTCCGGTAGCGCTCATCGTATACCTGGCGGGCCACGGCGCCCGGCTCGAACTCGCCGTCGATCTCGACCAGCCGGGGCACATCGCCGAAGGCGATCTCGCCGAGCCCGGCGGCGGCGATCCACGCCGCTCCCCGGGCGTTCGCCTGGATGGGGTCGCGAACGCGGCGGACCGTCACGGCGAGCACGTCGGCCAGGATCTGGCACCAGACGTCTGACTGGCCCCCACCGCCCACGAGGTTGATGGCTTGCACGGGCCGGCCGAGGAACTTGTGCACCGGCCCCAACAGCCAGCGCGTGTTGAGCGCGACGCCCTCGAAGAAGGCGCGCACGATGTCCTCACGCGTGCTGTCGAGCGAGAGGTTGTAGAGGCCGGCGCGCAGCGCACCATCGTCGACCGGGGCGCGCTCCCCCCAGATCCACGGCGCGTACAGCACGCCGTTGCTGCCGGGCGGTACGCGCGCCGCGATCTGGTCGAAGATCTTGAAGACGTCCGGCTGCTCCTCTTCGGCGAGCAGCTCGTCCTGGTGATAGAGCACGTTGTCGCGCAGCCAGGTGAGGTTGCCGCCGGCAGTGGCCTGCAGCGCGGTGAGCAGCCAGCGACCGGGCAGCGCGCAGGGGACCGACGCGAGGCTGGCGAACACGTCGGTCTTCTTGAACGGCACGTGCGCGGCCAGCCACGAAGACGTGCCGAGGTACAGGTGCACGGCGAAGTCGTCGGTCGTGCCGGCGCCGACGGCGGCGGCCGTGGTGTCGATGGCGCCGGCGACGACCTGCGTCTCCGGCGCCAGCCCGAGCTCCTCGGCCGCAGTCGACGTCAGCCGGCCGAGCACCTCGGTGCACTTCACGATCTCCGGCAGCTTCTCACTGTCGATGCCACAGTCGCGCACGAGGCCGGGATCGTACTTCACGTCGTCGGCGTCGCGGTTGTCCGTCACCCAGCTGGTCATGATCGAGTCGTAGCTGGCGGCCATGCGGCCGGTGAGCTTGAGGTTCAAGTAGTCCGGCACGTTGAGGAACTTGTACGTGCGCTCGTACACCTGCGGCAGCTCGTCGCGGATGTAGAGCATGTGCGCAGCCGGGTCCTTGCCGGTCGGCGAGGGCATGCCGCCGGTGAGCTTCACCCAGCGGCGGATGCGCGGCAGGCTGATGCCTCGCACGCTGAGCGGCCCGCCGAACTGGCGCCGCAGGTGCGGCGCGCCGCGCATGTCCATCCACAGGATGCAGTCCGTGAGCGGCGCGCCGGCCTCGTCCACCGGCACGGTGCCCTCACTCTGGGTGCTGCAGCAGACGGCGGCGACGTCGGAGGCCGGGCCGTCGTGGCGCGCCAGCAGTCGCCGCGACGCGGCGACGACGGCGCGCCACCAGTCGTCCGGCCGCTGCTCGGCGCCCCCGCCTGGCAGCACGACGAGCTCGACCGGTTCGAACTCCCAGGCTGCGACGCGTCCGTCGATCCCGACGAGCGCCACCTTGGCGCCGGATGTGCCGAGGTCGACAGCGAGGAAGCGGCGGGAGGCACTCGAGGTGACCATGGCGGCAGCATAGCACCGGGTGGCGCCAGGCCTCTTCGACAGGCCGTGCGGAGGCGATCGCTCTGCTCCGCCCCAGCTCTCGCGCCTCGGTCGTGTCCCGATCAGCCCAGCCGCGCCGCCATCTCCGAGCTCAGCGGTACGAAGAGCTCGGCGTTGTAGGAGCCGGTAGGCAGACGACCGATGGGGTTGTCGAAGATCTGCTGGGCCGCGACGCCGTAGGTGCGTGATATCGCGGCCGCCGAGCCGTCCTCCACCACCGGATCGACGTCCACCGCCAGGATCGAGACGGTGCCGTCCCCGCCGTGCAGGATCTCGAACATGCGTAGCTGCTGCGGGAAGTCCCTGAGCGACGAGGTCTCCACCTCCCAGAAGCCGAGTTCGGGCCGGTCGGCGTCCGGCGACGGGAAGGCGGTGACGGCATTGCAGTGGCGGTGCCCCGCGATCCAGAGGATCAGGTTCGGATAGGCGTGCAGCTTGGCGAGCAGTTCCTCCTCCGATCCATACGCACTCGAACTCCACGACATGGGATGGGGCGCCTTCTCGACCCCGACCGGGCAATGCGCGGCGATGATCATGAGCACGCCGTCGGCCTGGCCTCTGTCCAGCTCACGGATCAGCCAGTCGTGCCGCTCCTTGTCCAGCGAGATGTGCCCGTAGCCGTTGTCGTAGGGGTCGTCGTCGCGCTGCGTGTCGTCGAGCGCGAGCACGCGGATCGGCACACCGGCTTTGGGCTCGAACGCGTAGCAGGCGAACCCGGCGTCGACCGTGCCCGCATCGAAGCCGTGTCCCTTCAGTTCCGCGGCGGTGGAGAAGAACTCGCTCATCCACTCACTCTTCGTGAGCGAGCGACGGTCAGGGTCGGCGGCGAGGACTTTCGGCGGCGCGGCGAAGCCGGCGACCGGCCCGACGCCGAAGATGTCGCCGTAGGGCGTCCGCCCGTCGATGCAGCCCATGTAGAAGCCGCGGCTGTCCGGGCCGAGGGGGTCCTCGAAGACGTTGCCGAGGTCGAGGATCTGCTCGCCGATGTAGACCTTGCGAAGGTAGTCATCCACCCTGAGGAAGCCGGTCCAGAACTGGTCGTGGTTGCCGCGCACCTGGTACCAGGGGATGTCCACATCGAGCCCGGCGGCGGCGTAGCTCTCGAGGAACGTCGCCTTGCGCCCCGCGGGCGCCCCGCCCCCGGCCCCCGAGTCGGGGTCGATGTGCCTGCCGTCGAGCACGTCGATGTACCAGCGCAGCTCGTTGTACTGGGTGTTGTTGCACGTGTCGCCCAGCGAGATGCCGAAGTCGATCGGCTCGTCCCTATGCATGGCGTTCACGGTCCGCACGGCAGCGTCGAGCACGTGGTGCGTGTAGAGCATGACGCCCGAGTAGGCCGACGAGAGAAAGCCCCTGTAGCCGAAGAAGATCGCCTGGGCCGGCGACTGCACGTCGGCGACGTGGATGTCGGTGAAGGCGAAGAACCGAAGGAGCCTCGAGCCGCTGCCGGCGGCCGTGCCGCCATGACCGACCGGCATGAGGTCGAACCGTCGTTCGGCAGCCAGACCCGGGCCGTAGCTCCAGGCGCCGTAGCCGTTCGCCTCGTACTTGGCCAGCTCGCAGGGGAGGATCTTCTCCGCGCCCGCGGAGACGGGGTCGGGCACGATCGTCCTCTCGAGCGTCGTGGCTATCTTGTGCGCGCTCGCGTCTGTCGATGGGTCCATCGGGTCCCTCTCTGCCCGTCACAGGCGGGCATGGCTCTGGTGCGGCGTCCACAGCGGGACATCGGCACGGCTGCGCGCCGGCGATAGCATCCCCCGGCGCGGATCGGACGCGGGCCGGCCTTACGACTGCCGACGTGCGCCGCGGGCGCTCAGACGCCCTCGACGTTCGAGAGCACCCGTTCGAAGCGCTCGAGCGCGTCGTCGATGACCTCGTCGGTGTCGGCCATCGACGTGTACATGCGCGAGCCGGCGAGCGTGATCACGCCGTTCGCGGTGTAGGCCGCGCCCATCTCCTCCATCATGTGCTTGCGCGGCTTCATCTCTTTCGCGAAGCGCAGCGGATGCTTGAGGTCGAGGAGCATCACACCCGAGGTCTCAAGGTGGACGATCGAGCCCGTGTTGTAGGCGACGAACGGCAGCCCGTACTTGTCGATGATGCGGCCGAGGCCGGCGGTGAGCCTGTCGCCGGCGATCCCCGCCAGCACCGGCGCGTTCGTCCGCTCCATCTCGGTGATCGCGAAGTACCCTGCAGCGCAGCTCAACGGATTGGCGCTCAGCGTGCCGCCGATGTAGGCGCGCTCGCCGCTCTTGCCGCCGATACCGCCGGCGAAGCTCGCCATGACGTCGCGGCGGCCGCCGACACCGCCGGCCATCGGGTAGCCGCCGGTGATGCACTTGCCGAAGATGGTGAGGTCGGGGCGCACTCCGTAGTAGCCCTGCGCCCCACCCATCCCGAGGCGGAATCCGCTCACGACCTCGTCGAAGATGAGCAGCGCGCCGAACTCGTCGCACAGCTCGCGTACGGCGGCGTTGAAGCCGAACGACACCGGCCGCGTGCCGCTCTCGGGCCCGACCGGCTCGACGATGACCGCCGCCGTCCCTCCCAGCAGCCGGTTCTGCTTGAGCTTCTTGCGCAGCGCGTCCAGATCGCTGGGGAAGACCTCGCGCGTGCGCGCCGTCGCGCCGAACGGGATGCCCTTGGCCTCGAAGCGCCAGGTGCCGGGCACGTGCAGACCGTAGACCATCTGGTCGCTCCAGCCGTGGTAGGCGCCGCCGACCTTGAGCACCCACTTCTTGCCGGTGAAGGCGCGCGCGGCACGGATGGCCGCCATCACGCTCTCGGTGCCGGAGCCGAGCATGCGGAACTGCTCGCATGCAGGCATGAGTCGGCTCACGAGCTGCGCCAGCTTCAGCTCGTACTCGTGAAAGAGTCCCGTGACCGGGCCGGACTGCTCGACCACCTCGGCGACCTGGCGGCGCACCGGCTCGTAGTTGCTGCCGAGCACGGTGGGGCCGCCCGCCTGCAGGAAGTCGATGTACTCGTTGCCGTCGACGTCCCAGAGATGCGCGCCCGTGGCCTTCTCGATCGCCAGCGGGAACGGGTAGTTGAAGGCGAGGTTGTGCTGCACGCCGCCGGGGATGAGCTCCATCGCCTCGTCGGTGAGTTCCCTGCTGCGACGGCACTTGTCTTCGAAGTACCTGAGATACCGGTCCATGACGTCGCGGCGCAGCGGCCGGAGTGGTTGGGTGACGAGGTCGCTCAGCCGCCGATAGACGTCGGGGACGTCCGGATAGCGGCTGATCGCGTAGCCGGCGAGCTGGGCGCCGGATGGGCCGGCCGCCGGAGGCGAACCGGCCCCGCTTGGGGCTGCGGCGGGTGCGGGCTCGCCTGCGGCCGCCCGCGCCTCTTCTGCGACCTTCTCGCTGCTCGCGCGCGCCTCGGCGACCGCGCGCGCGGTCCGCGCCTCTTCGACCTGCGCCGCCAGCTTCTTCTCGTCCTTGCGCAGCCTCTGGAAGGCGATCTCGCGGATCGGCAGCGGCACCTTCTCCGCGCGGCCGTCGGTGAGCAGTGCCAGCAAGTAGTCCAGGGCGACCTTCTCGAGCAGCGCCATGTTGTGCACGGCCTGCTCGGCGTCGCCGCCGAGAACGAGCACGCCGTGGTTCTCGAGGATGAAGGCGTTGGCGCCACTGGTGATCTTCTTCGCCACGTTCTTCTTGAGGAAGCTGGTCCCGGACGGAGCGTACGAGACGAGCTCGACGGAGCGGCCGAGGTAGCGCACCTGTTCGTCGAACAGGGCGGGGATCGGCCGCTCCATGAGCGCGAGGGCGCTCGCGTACGGCTGATGCGTGTGGATGATGACGCTGACGTCGTCACGCCGCTCGTAGACGGCAGCGTGCATCGACGACTCGATGGACGCCTTCTTGACGCCCGTGATGTGCCGCCCGTCGAGTCCGAGGACGCAGATATCACCGGGCTCCATCTTGCCGTAGTCGTAGCTGGACGGCGTGATCGCGAACGCGTCTTCGCTGGGGACGCGCACGGAGACGTTACCCTCGGTCGCCTTGAGGTAGCCGCGCTCGAGGAGCGTCCGGCAGACGTCGACGACGAGCCCCCGCGAAGGGCCGTAGTGGCTCATACGTTCACACCTCGGCGAAGACGAGGACGACGGTCGCCACGGCGAGCACGAGGCTGAAGATGGTGAGCGCCCAGATCTCCCAGAAGTCGGCGGGCATCGGCCGCCCGGCGACGAGGGCCGAGCGAATGCGCTGAGCACGGTAGGCCCCCAAGGAGAGCACGAAGGCCCCAAGCAAGCCGTACCCCGCGCCGAGCAGGCCGAAGGTGGTGTGATCGACATCGATGAGCGCCGGCAGCAGCCTGCCGACGGCGAGTGCCAGACCGAGGGCGCCGAGGGCGGTGCGCAGCCAGGCGAGATACGTACGCTCCGCGGCCAGCCACGTGCGCCGCGGCGCCGACTCCATCAAGGGCTCTTCGACTTTGCGCTGCTCCTCCATCTCGCCCGCATTCTAGTCCACGCGCAGTGGCGGCGGGGCCAAGGTGACGCAATGGGCGCGCGCTCCGTCCCCCGGGGCAAGGCGAGGCGGCAGAAGAGCGCCGCGCGGCGCGTGTGGCGTCGGCGGAGGGCTCAGCTCTCGAGCGTCCGCAGGTACGCGGACGCGGCCGCCAGCCCGCCCTCGAGCACATCGCGGGCGCACGCGTAGCCGAGGCGGAAGGCGTGGTCCTCGCCGAAGGCCGCGCCCGGCATGACGAAGGCGCCGTTGAGATCGAACATGCCCTGGCAGAACTCCACCGAGGGCAGGTCGTAGTCGTAGCGGATGAGAGCGATGGTGCCGGCGCGCGGGCGGACGTAGCGAAGCCGCGGCTCCCGCGCGATCCACTCGTCGACGACCGCCAGATTGCCGCGCACGATCTCCAGACTGCGCCGGAGCACCCGGTCCTTGTTCTCGAGCGCCACGGCGGCGAGGGCGTCGTCGAGCACGCCGCCGCTGATGGTGGTGTAGTCACGCACGTCCAGGCAGCGCTCGATGACCTCACGGGGCCCGGCGACCCAGCCGGTGCGCAGCCCTGCCAGCGAGTAGCTCTTGCTCATGCTGCCGCTGCTGACGCCTTTCTCGTACAGGTCCGCGACCGACGGCGCCGTCGAGCCCGGCGCGTGCTCCAGCATGCGATACACCTCGTCGCAGAAGAGCCACGCGTCGCGCTCCCGGGCCACCTCCACGATCTCTCGCAGCAGGGACTCGTCGATGAGCGCTCCGGTCGGGTTGTTGGGGTTGTTCAAGACGATGAGGCGAGTCCGGTCGTCGCTGAGCGCGCGGATCGCGTCGGGATCCGGCAGGTACCCGTCCTCCTCGCGGAGCCGCACCTCGCGCACCTCCGCGCCGAGCGACGTCGGCACGGAGAAGAGCTGCTGATAGGTCGGCTGCACGGTGACGACGGTGCTCCCCGGCTCGACGAGCGCGTACAAGGCGAGGAAGTTGGCGCCGATCGCGCCGTTGGCCGTGAGCACGTGGTCGGGCGTGATGCGCTCACCGTAGAGCGCCGCTATAGCGGCGCGCAGGCGCGGCGAACCGACGATGTCTCCGTACCCGAGCCAGGTCTCCCTGAGGCGACGCACCACGCCGTCGGCGTCGCCGCTCATCTCGAGCAGTTCGTCGAAGGTCAGCGAATGGACGCAGGTCTCGGCGATGTTCCAGGTGGCCGTCGTCTCGTGGGCGTTCATCCACTGCTCGACGAAGAACGGATCGATGTGCACGGGGGCCTCCTCAGAACGCCAGCTCTACGCCGCGTCCGGCGGCGCACGCTCTATCGTAGACGGCCCGCGCCGCGGCCACATCCTGGACCGCGAGCGCGCAGGACCGCCATGCGGCAATCTGCTGGCACGAGGTACGGTCGGAGACGCCGACGCAAGCGAGCCCGGTAGCCACGCCCAGGCCGGGGCGCGGGTAGGATAGTCCGCAGCATGCCGACACGGTTCATCACCCCCGAACAGGCGCGGCGTTTCTACGACCGCATCGGCCGCGGGCAGGACGCGCGACCGTTGAGCGAACGCCGCGCGCTCGACGCGCTCGCGGCGCACGGCGACTTCACGCGCGCCACATCCGTGCTGGAGTTCGGCTGCGGTACCGGCCGGTTCGCCGCCCGGCTGCTGCGCGAGCAGCTGCCGGACGGCGCGACCTACGTCGGGCTGGACGTGAGTCCTCATATGGCCGGTCTTGCGCGCGCGGCCGTAGCGCCGTGGGCGGGCCGCGCCCGCGTCGAGCTCACCGACGGCAGCGTGCACTTCCCGGTCCCCGATGCCTCCTGCGACCGCGTCGTCAGCACCTACGTCCTCGACCTGCTCAGCCCCGCCGATGCGGCCGCGTTCGTCGCGGAGGCGCGCCGCGTCCTGCGCCCCGGGGGCCTGCTCGCGCTGGCGAGCCTCACCCCGGGCCGCACAAGGCCGGCGCGCCTCGTCACCCGTCTTTGGCAGGCGATCTGGCGCCTCGATCCGGTCCTCCTCGGCGGCTGTCGGCCGCTCCGGCTCAGCACCCTGCTCGACCGCCGGGAGTGGGACCTCGCGGCGGGGTTCACCGTCACCGACTGGTTCCTGAGTTCGGACGTCTTGGTCGCACGCCGCCGCTGAGCACGTGTAGGCTTCCTCCACGGTCGACGAGGGAGAGACGGGATGGATGCGAACGAGTTCCGCGAGCTGGGCCACGAGCTGATCGACTGGGTCGCCGACTACCGCGAGCGGATCGCCGACTACCCCGTGATGAGCCGGGTGCGTCCGGGCGAGGTGGCGGCGCAGCTGCCCACCGAGCCGCCACAGACCGCCGAGGGGCTCGGCGGCATCGTCGCCGACCTCGACCGCGTCGTCATGCCGGGCATCACCCACTGGAACCACCCCGGCTTCCTGCACTACTTCCCCAGCAACAGCGACTTCTCGTCGGTGCTCGCCGACCTGGTCTCCTCCGGGCTCGGTGCGCAAGGCATGAGCTGGCAGACCAGCCCCGCGGCCACCGAGGTCGAGGACGTGGTCATGGAGTGGCTGCGCGAGATGGTCGGGCTGCCGGACACGTTCATCGGCGTGATCGAGGACACGGCCAGCACGTCCACCTTCACGGCTTTGCTCTGCGCCCGTGAGCGGACCTCCGCGTTCTCGCAGAACCGCGGCGGTCTGCAGGCCGAGGACGCGCCGCTCGTCGTGTACGCGAGCGACCAGGCGCACAGCTCGGTGCCCAAGGCCGCGCTCCTCGCCGGCTTCGGCGCGGAGCACCTGCGCCTCATCGAGACCGATGACGAGCACGCGCTCCGGCTCGACCTGCTCGAGCGCGCCGTCGAGGACGACCTCGCGGCCGGCCGGCGGCCCTGCGCCGTGGTCGCCGCGGTCGGGACGACCGCGACCACGGCGCTCGACCCGGTGGCCGGCGTCGCCGCCCTCTGCGAGCGCTTCGGCTTGTGGCTGCACGTCGACGCGGCGCTGGCCGGCACGGCGATGATCTGCCCGGAGTACCGCTGGATGTGGGAGGGCGTGGAGAAGGCCGATTCCATCGTCTTCAACCCACACAAGTGGATGGGGACCGGGTTCGACCTCTCCGCCTACTACGTCCGCGACCCCGAGCACCTGGTACGCGTGATGAGCACGGATCCGAGCTACCTGCGCACGGCCCAGGACGGCCTCGTGCGCAATCTGCGCGACTGGGGCATCCCGCTCGGCCGCCGCTTCCGTGCGCTCAAGCTGTGGTTCCTGCTGCGCTCGGAGGGGGTCGAAGGGCTGCAGGCGCGCGTCCGCCGTGACGTCGACAACGCCGCCTGGCTGGCGGAGCAGGTGGTGGCGGCGCAGGACTGGGGGCTGATGGCGCCGGCGCCGCTCCAGACCGTGAGCCTGCGGCACGTGCCGCCGGCGCTCGCCGGCGACGAGAAGGCGCTCACCGCGCACAACGCCGCGATCGTCGAGCGCGCCACCGCCGGCGGCGACTATTACTTCGGGACCTCGCTGCTCAAGGGCCGGCTGATCATCCGCATCTCCGTGGGCGCGCAGCCCACCGAGCGCGAGCACGTCGCCGGCGTCTGGGCGGCGCTGCAGGCGGCCGCCACCTCACCCGTCTGACGGCGGCCGCTGCCGTCGACGGAGGGCGAACGAAGCCGGTCCGCGGCCGCGCGCCGCGAGCGCAGGCGGTCGGCGCGGTGGCACCGCGGCAGGCGCGCCGCTACCCTCCCTGGAGGGATTCTCGCCGGCGGCGCGAACGTCCCGGTACAGGCCGGCGCCGTGCGCCGGCCTGTCCAGCGGTCAAGAAGCGCCCAGCCGAGCCGATACCCGAACAGTGAGCACGCAGGGCAGCGACATGGTCGGAGACGAGTCCATCCCCTCAAGAGACACCCCAGAAGCGATGCGGCCGCGCCGCCTGGCGCACGTTGCCGCGGCCCTCCTCGTCCTCCTCGTGACGGCGCTCTTCGTTGCTGCCGCGACGGCCCCGCGTGCGGCCGCAGCACCCTCCCTCTCCGACCTGCAGAAGGAGGCCAAGCGCACGCGGACCGACATGAAGAACCTGCAGCGCGACCTGCAGAGCTTCGAGCAGAAGCTGATCGATGCGCAGGCCAAGCTCGACGTGGTCAACCAACGTCTCACGCGCTCGCGCATCGACCTGAAGCGTGCCGAGAACGCACTCGACCTGCAGCGCAAGATCCTCGCCAGGCGAGCAGCCACCATGTACAAGGCGGGCGACCTCGACTGGTTCGACATCATCTCCAGCATCCAGAGTCTCGCCGACATCGACACCATCCGCTCCCTGCAGCAGGCGATCGCCGACCAGGACCGCCGCTCCGAGAACGAGGCGCAGCGGCTCGCGCGCGAGTCACGCCGGCTGGAGCGCCAGGTGGAACAGGATCACGAGGCCGCAGTGGCCGCGGCGCAAGAGGTCCAGAACCAGAAGATCGAGCTCGACCAGAAGCTGGCCGAGCGTACCGCGATCCTCCAGGACGTGACCAAGCGCATCAAGAAGATCCTCGCCAGCGGCGGGCTGGGAGCGGCGCTTGACGATGGCCAAGAACGGCCAGTTCACGCAGCTCACGTGGGCGAGGGCGCTCCTCGTGGCGATGCGTCTCCCGGTGACCGCCGACAACGTCGCCGCCGTCGCCGCTTGGGAGATGGCCGAGGGCGGACACTGGTACAACACCGCCTACTACAACCCGCTGAACACGACGCAGCGCATGCCTGGAGCCACCGTGTTCAACTCCGTCGGCGTCAAGGCGTACACGAGCTGGAAGCAGGGCCTGCAGGCGACCGTCATCACGCTGAAGAACGGCTACTACGGCAGCATCATCGAGGCGCTGCGCCGCGGCAACGACGCCACGGCCGTCGCCGCGGCCGTCGGCGCCTCACCCTGGGGCACGGGGAACTTCAGCCACCTTCTCTAGAGGCTCCCGGCCGCGCTGCTCACGGACGGCGAAGCCGGTGCATCTCCGGGGGCAAGGCCGGGAACACTGGCAGCATGTTCCACCGTAGCCGGACCCGACGCCCAGAGCTCGACCCCATCGTGACGGACCGCGAGGGCCGCGTCGTCGGAGTACGTACCTCGCCGCCCTGCCCGCCGCAGGAGACCAAGGCAAGCCGCCTGTGGCGGCGGCGGGAGAACCTGGCCGCCACGGGCGAGCTGCGCTCACAGGCAGCGCTTCGTAACCAGTTCGCCGCCCTTCACGTAGACTCCGTCCCGTCGCCGAGGCGCTGAAGTCCTCTCTGGCCGCGCGCAGCGGCCGTCCGGGCCTGATGTGGAGCCGCGCAGACCCGGACGTCGGGGCCGTGCAGGTCCTGGTCGGCCGCCCGGCGTCAGGGGGAAGCAGCCAGAGAATCTGAAAGCGCGGCGCGTCCGAAGATGGACGCCGCTGAAGGGAAGGAACGAATGTTCGCCGTCGATCGCCGCACCAAGATCCTCACTCTGGGGGCGATGTGTTTCGCCCTCTTCATGGCCATGCTCGACAACACCGTGGTCAACGTGGCCTTGCCCAGCATCCAGGACCACTTCGGCTCCGGCGTCTCCGGCCTGCAGTGGATCATCGACGCCTACACACTGGTGTTCGCCGCCTTCATGCTGACCGGCGGCACCCTCGGTGACCTCTATGGGCGCAAGCGGATCTTCCTGGTCGGACTGACCATCTTCACGGCCGGCTCCCTCGTGGCCGGCCTCGCGCCGTCTTTGAACGCGCTCATCGCCGGCCGCGCCATCCAAGGCTTGGGCGCGGCCGCACTCCTTCCGGGCACGCTGTCGATCCTCACCCAGGCGTTCCCAGACCCGAAGGAGCGCGCGCAGGCCATCGGCATCTGGGCCGGCGTGTCCGGCATGGCGCTCGCCGCCGGTCCCATCGTCGGCGGCGCGCTGGTCGACAGTCTCGGCTGGCAGAGCGTCTTCTTCCTCAACATCCCCATCGGCATCGTCGCCTTCATCGTCGCCCAGCGCGTCGTGCGCGAGTCGCGCAATCCCGAGGGCCGGCACCTCGACCTGCCCGGGCAGGCGCTCGCGATCATCGGCTTGGGGACGCTGACGTACGCGCTCATCGAAGGCAACTCGTATGGCTGGACCTCGCCGCCGATCATCGGCCTGTTCGCCACGGCGGCGATCGCCACGGCGCTGTTCATCTGGGTCGAGTCGCGCAGCACCAGCCCCATGCTCGACCTCAGCTTCTTCCGCAACCGGACCTTCGCCGCCGCCGCCACCGTCGCCGGCCTCGTCAGCTTCGGCATGTTCGGCGTGTTCTTCTTCCTGACGCTGTTCCTGCAGAACGTGCAGGGCTACTCGGCCTTCCAGATGGGCCTGCGCTCACTGCCGATGACCGGCGCGATCATCTTCACGGCGCCGATCGCGGGGAACCTCGCCGGCCGTATCGGGCCGCGCATCCCCATGACCGTCGGCCTCGCGACAGTCGGCGTCGGCATGCTGCTCATGCAGCGCATCACGCCCGGCATGCCGTACAGCGCCCTCTGGTGGAACCTCCTCATGATGGGCATCGGCATGGGCCTGGTGATGGCGCCGATGACGGCCGCCGTGATGAACGCGGTGCCGCGGCGGAGGGCCGGGATGGCCTCCGCCACCTCGAACGCGAGCCGCGAAGTCGGCGGCGTGTTCGGCATCGCCCTGCTCGGCGCGATCGTGACGCACTTCTTCGCCGCCGAGCTGCGCAGCTCCCTGGAGAAGCTGCCGCTCCCCGCCGGAGTCAAGAGCCAGATCGTCACCTTGGCCGGCCATGGCGGCGGCACGGCCCAAGGCAGCCTGCCGACGGGCGTCGACGCGCAGCGGCTGCACGCCCTCGTCGACAGCGCGTTCGTCTCGGGCATGCACGTGGCGTTCTGGGTGTCGGCCGGGATCCTGCTGGCCGGCGCCGTCGTCGCCGCCGTGTTCGTGCACAAGGGCGTGCCCGATGCGGTGAGCGAGACCTCCGGCGAAGGCGGCGCTACCCCGCCGTCCGGACCGGCCGCGGACGCCGACGGGCAGGCGCAGGGCGACGGCCAAGCCGCACCAGGGCCGGCCCCCGTCGGCGCACCGGCGCGCCGCTGACGGGTTGAAGCAGCCGCGCGAGTGTCGCCCACGCCCCCGAGGGGCACTACTGTTCCATGGGCTCGTGGATCCTGCTCGCGATCGTCGTCGCCGCGGCGCTCCTGTGGGGGCTGCCGCGCGTCTTCCGCTGGCGCCGTGACCGCGCCCGCCGCGACCTGCTGCGGCGACTCGAACAGGAACGCGGCTCCCGCGTCATCACCCTGATCCACCGGCAGGAGGGCTTCGGGCTCTTCGGCATGGCGTTCGGCCGCTACATCGACATCGACGACTCGGAGCAACTGCTGCGCGCGATCCGACTCACTCCGCCCGAGATGCCGATCGACCTGCTGCTGCACACGCCGGGCGGGCTGGTGCTGGCGAGTGATCAGATCGCGTACGCGCTCAAGCGGCACGACGGCAAGATCACCGTCATCGTGCCGCACTACGCCATGTCCGGCGGCACCCTCGTGGCGCTGGCCGCCGACCAGATCCTGATGGACCCCGACGCCGTGCTGGGACCGGTCGACCCTCAGCTCGGCAGTCTGCCGCGCGGGTCGTGGCCGGCGGCGTCGATCCTGAAGGCGCTGGAGCAGGACAACCCGAATCGCGACGACGAGACGCTGATCCTCGGCGACGTCGCGCGCAAGGCGATCGACCAGGTGCACGCGACGGTGAAGGAACTGCTGGAGAGCCGCGTCGACGAGGCCGAGGCGGAGCGGCTCGCGACCCTGTTGAGTGCGGGACGCTGGACCCACGATTACCCGATCCGCCTCGAGGAGGCGCGGGCGCTCGGGTTGCCGGTGTCCGACGAGGTGCCGGACGCGGTGTACGAACTCATGGCTCTGTACCCGCGCCGCAGCCAGCGGCGGCCGTCGGTGGAGTTCATCCCGACGCCGTACCGGACGCGCAACCGAGACGAGTGACGGCACCCGGGACGAGTGACGGCGCCCGGCCAGCAGATTCGAGACGGAGCCGGGGGGACATAAGCCATCACCGGATGGGCGGCGCGACGGGCGGCGGCCACCGGTCGACTGCGGAGGCGGCGTGGACGACGATCTCGGCCACGAGTACTTGCGCGCGACGCGGCACAGCCGCGTCCACCTCGTCGGCGGCACCATGGACTGGACGCACCAGCCGGATTGGTTCAAGACGTATCCTGATGCCCAGCGCGTGAAGCTGCCCGACCTCGCGCTCGACGACAGCGGCCTCTTCGACGCGCTCGCACGCCGCAGGAGCCTGCGGGCGTATTCGTCCGAGCCGCTCGCCTTGGGCGAGTTGTCTGCGCTGCTCTGGGCGGCCGCCGGCGTCACGGAGCGGCAGGAGGGCTTCGCCTTCCGCACCGCGCCCTCGGCCGGCGGCCTCTACCCCATCGAGCACTACGTGATCGCCAACCAGGTCGAGGAGCTCGAGCAGGGCCTCTACCACTACGACGTGCTCGGCCGCGCGCTCGAGCGGCTGCACGCCGGCGACCTGCGGCTGCCGATCGCCCGCGCCGCCCTCGACCAGCGCGTCGCCGCCGAGGCGCAGGCCGTGTTCGTGTGGACGGCGGTGCTTGAGCGCTCGCGCTGGAAGTACGGTGAGCGCTTTCTCCGCTACGTGCTGCTCGACGCCGGCCACATCGCCGAGAACGTCGCCCTGGCGGCGACGGCGCTGGGCCTTGGGACCTGCCAGATCGCCGCCTTCTTCGACGAGGAGGCGGCCGGCATCCTCGGCGTCGACCCGGACCTGGAGCCGGTGGTCTACATGAGCACCGCCGGCAGGCCGGCCGGCGGCTGAGGCCGGCCCCCGGGCGGGCGCCCCGCGGCAGGTCTCAGGGCTGCCCCGCGTCGGCCGGCAGACGCTCGGCGAGCCAGGCCGCGACGTCGCGCGAAGACCAGTTCGCGGCCCACCTCGTTGAACAGTTCGTGGTAGAAGCCGTCGTAGTGCACGAGCTCTTTGTCGGCCGACCCAGCGGTGGCGAAAAAAGCCTCCGCGAACGCCGGATCGGCGACCGCGTCGTCCTCGCCGTACAACAGCAGCAGCGGCAGCGTGACCCGCGGCGCACCGGTCATGGCCGCGTCCTGGGCGGCCAGGGTCTCGGCCGCCCAACGGGCCGTGGCGACGTGATGCACGAGCGGGTCGGTCACGTAAGCCTTCACCACCGACTGGTCGTGTGAGAGGTCCTCGGCCATCAGGGTGTTGCCGACGTCCCTGCCGGGCCAGACGGCAGACAGTACCTTGGCCCCGAAGAGTTTCATCGGCTCCGGCTGCACGGTCAGCGCGAAGAAGGGCGAGGAGAGGATGAGCGCTCGCACGTCGCAGGGGCGCTCCTCCGCGAAGCGGGCACAGATGAGACCGCCCAGGCTGTGCCCGAGCAGCACCAGCGGCTTGCCCTGTTGGCGACGACGCACCTCATCGAGGAAGAGAGCGGTGTCATCGAGGTAGTCGTCGAACCGGTCGATCTGCCCGCGCACGCCGGACGACTGGCCGTGGCCGCGCAGGTCGTAGGCGTACACGCCGTAACCGCGCGCAGCCATGTGCTCCCCGAACCAGGTGTGGCGGCCGCCGTGATCGCCGTACCCGTGGACGAGGGCGATCACGGCCTCCGCCTCCAGCGTCTGCTCGAGATCCGGACCGGCCGGAAGCCACGCCTGCAGGTGCAGGCGCTCGCCGGCCCCCATGATCTGATCCGACGTGTGCTTGACCTTCATGGCCTCAGCCGCGCTCATGACGTCACATCGTGAGCGCCGCGCGGATCGCCCCGGAGACCGCCGCAAGGCCGCCCTCCAGTTCTCCGGGCAGCGGCCACGCGTAGCCGATGCGCATATGGCGCCTGTCCTGCTCGAACCAGTGGCCCGGCCCGACGTACGTGCCGTGCACCTCGCCGAGCACGCGGTAGAACTCGTCCACGTCCACGGGCACGTCCGGCCTGATCCGAGGGAAGCAGACCACGCCCCCGCTCGGCTCGACCCACTCCATCATCTCTTCACCGGCCATCCAGTCCTTGACAACCTGGAGCCGGGTGGCGATGAACGGGCGCAGTTCGGCGAGCCACGCCTCACGCTGCGCGAACGCCCGCGCAGCGATCTCCTCGTCGACGACGCTGCCGCAGATGCCGATCTGCTCCTTGGCGGCGAGGAACGTCCTCATCAGTCCGGGGTCACGGCAGACGAGCCAGCCGCTGCGGATGCCGGGGATGCCGTAGGTCTTGCTGAGCGAGCTGACGCTGATCGCCCGCTCGCTCAGCGTGGCGGCCACGGGCAGCGGCCCGCCGAAGGTCATCTCGCGGTAGGTCTCATCCACGAGCAGGCGGCAGCCGGCGCTCTCGACTCGGCTGATCAGACCGCGCAGGTCGGCCTCGCTCATCATCACGCCGGTCGGATTGTGCGGCAGCGTGACGCTCACGTACCTGCGTTCGCGGCGTCACCAGCGTCATGAGCTTCTCCGGATCGATGCGAAAGCCGTCCTCGAAGGTCAGGTCGAGATAGCTGACGTCGGCCTCGATCGCTCGCGGCGTCTCGATGTTGGTGGCGTAGTTGGGGCGGATGACGACGAGGTGATCACCCTTGTCCAGAAGCGACGTGGCGATGATGAACAGGGCCTGGGCGGCGCCGGCCGTGACGAGCACGTCGTCACGGGTCACGCCGCCCGCCGCGCCGCCGCTCTGGTCCGCGACGAGGTCCCGAAAGGACTCGTTGCCGGCGTGGTCACCGTAGAAGAGCAGCAGATCGCGGAGCTCGATGCCGAGGTCGGCCAGAGAGCGGTCGCGGACCGAGCTCTCGGTGAGGTTGCAGCGGATCCGCTCGTAGCCGAACTGCTCGGGGGACTCCTCTTCGATCGGCATGCGGCGGTACTTCACGTCGGTCACCTCCGGGCGACTCTCGGGGCAGCGCAACCCTACCATCCGCCGCGCCGGGCGCGCACGGCGGGCGGACCCGCCGTGTTCCATGCTAGAGTCAGGGTCCACGTCCGGGAGGGGCAATGGACCACGCACGCCATCGTTTCAACGCCACCGTCGCACTCATCGTCACACTGGTACTTCTCGTCGCGCTCGCCACCGCATGCTCGGCACAGGCCACCGCTGGATCCGGCGGTCCCCTCGCGCCGAGCCCGAGCGGCACGCAGGGCGACGTCAACGCGGGCACGATTGTAGCGTCCGGTGCCGGGGCCGCCAAGGGCGGCGCATCCGGCGCCGACTGGGCGCGCGTCCTCGACATCCTCGCCTTCATGAAGGCGGACCCGCCGAGCGCACCAGTCGTGCTGCTGCTCGGTGGCTCGGCGGCGCGAGAGTCGACCATCAGCGACTCCAGTTGGCGCGCGCAGATCGTGTCCAGGGGCGGCCCCGCGACACTCGCGTGGAACATGGGCTCGCGGAACCGGACCATGGCGCAGAACGTCGCCATCGTGCAGAACCTGCCCAGGGGTACCCGTGCCATCGTCTACATCGGCATCAATCTGGGCTCGTTCACCTCGGCCCAGAAGAGGGCTTCCATCACCCTGCCGTCCACTGCGGCGCCGCAGGTGTCGCTCTCCCAGCCCCACCAGTACAGCGTCAAGAAGGGCGTCCTCTCGAAGTCGAAGAAGAGGGCGCTGCTCACGACCTGGCTCGCCAAACGGTACCCGGTCTACAAGAGAAACTTCGCCACGAGCGCCGGCGTTCTCGAGAGACTCATCAAGGTCTGCCAGACACGCGGGTACAAGCCGGTGCTCTTCGAGTTGCCCCGCAACACCGCGGTCATCGGTAGCTCCCTGAACGCGCCGACCACCAAGTACCGCGGCAGATGCCGGAAGCTGGCCGCAAAGTACAAGATTCCATGGGTCAGCCTCGTCAAGGCGGCGAAGCTGCCGAACTCGAGTTTCTACGACCTCTGGCACCTGGTCGAACCGGGTCGCAACGTGTGGCAGAGGCTGCTGAGCGCCAAGACGGCCGCGCTCCTCAAGCAGTACGGCTACGATGACGGCGGCTCGTAAGACCCTCAGCCGCCGCCCGGTGCGGGTGGTAGTAGCCAGGCTGTCCCTGATCGTCCTCCTGGCCGCCGGCCTCGCTGCGCTTACCATCGTCGCCGCTCCCGCGAGCGCCGAGGACGAAGGCGACGGAGCAGTGACCGCGCTCATAGGCTCCGCTTCGGCGCCCTTAGCGACCTTCGGCCCGGACCTTGTCACACCGCTCGGCGAGGAGGCGCGGGGCAACGACTTCGGCTGGGATTGGCGGCACTGTGTGCAGGTGATCGCCAACCTGCGTGCCAAGCCTCCCGAAGGCCCGCTGGTCGTGCTGCTCGGCGGCTCGTCCGCACGCGAGTGCACGGTGCTGGACGACAACTGGGAGCGGCAGATCGCGCGGCGTAGCGACTACGTCGTCGACGCCTACAACCTCGGCTCCAAACACCGCTCGTACGCGCAGGATCTCGCCTTCGTGAAGCTTCTGCCACGCAACGTGCCCACCATCGTCTACGTCGGCGTCAACCTCGGCCGGTTCTGCATCCCGGCCCGCTCCGCCTCGATCACGCTGCCCCAGCCTCGCACCCTGCCCTCCTATGGGCAGCACGTCTACTCGCGCAAGCACATCCAGAGCAACGCAAGAAAGCGCTACTACGTCTCGTACTGGCTGACCCGCCGCTACCCCGAGTTCCGAGCCCACTTCAGCAGCGAGCTCCGCATGCTGCAGAGGATCATCCGCGAATGCAGGCGGCGGCACTTGCGGGTCGCGCTGCTGGACCTGCCCCGCGACCTGCCGGCGATCGGCTCCTCCTTCAACGGTCCCGTCTCCCGCTACCACGCCGGCTGCTCGAGACTCGCGCGCGCCTGGAGCATCCCCTGGCTGCACTTCAACGCCTCGGCGCACTTCGCCAACCGCGACTTCTTCGACATCTTCCATCTCGTCGAGCCGGGACGCGTCAAGTTCCAGAGCATCCTCTCCGACAAGACGATCCGGCTGCTGAAGAAGTACCACATGCCGAAGCCGACGCCCCCGCCGTCACCGACGCCGAGCCCATCCCCCTCGGAGTCATCCTCGGCGTCGCCCTCACCGGCCCCCGTGCCTGCCGGCTGACGCGCCTCTCGCGCGGCGACGGGCAGGCTGCCACGACGGCCCTCCCGACCCTCGACCCGTGCCGCGGCCATCCCGTCGCCGGCGCACCTGAGAGTGCGCGGCCGCAGCGACGCGCCGTCAACTCACCCGGCAGCTGAAGCTGGCGTGCTTCTCGAAGTACTTCTGGTGATACTCCTCGGCGCGCCACCACTCGGCCGCAGGCACGATCTGCGTCACGATGGGTCGCTTGAAGACGGCGCTCTCGGAGAGCTGTTCCACAGCGGCCCGCGCGGACTTCTCCTGCTCGGGCGTGTGGAAGAAGACCGCCGAGCGGTACTGGTCTCCGATGTCCGGCCCCTGCCTGTTCCACTGCGTCGGGTCGTGCATGCCGAAGAAGGCGGCGAGGAGCTCCTCGTAGCTGATCATGCCGGGGTCGTACTCGAGTCGCACCGCCTCAGCGTGGCCGGTGGTGTGCGAGCAGACCTGCTTGTAGGTGGGGCTCGAAGTCGCTCCGCCGGTGTAGCCGACCTCGGTGCTGGTGACGCCCGGCAGCGCGGCGAAGCGCTGCTCGACGCCCCAGAAACAGCCGGCGGCGAAGGTGGCGGTGGCCATGTGTCCGTCCTGTCGTCGGTGGTGGCGCGCGCCGCTCCCGGCGGCGCGCCCTGCACCATGACTGTTCCCCGGGCGCGCCGGAGGCACGCCCGGGCAGAGAAAGACGGATCCCAGTGGCACGGCCGGCCGGGAGGCCGGCCCGGGTCAGACCCGCTGCTTCTCGGGCTCGCAGACCCGCTGCTGCTCGGGCTCGCACACCGTGGCGGCCGGGCGAGGAACCGGCCGCTTGCTCAGTTCCTTGAGCCGGCGGCGCTGCGCCCGGTTCTTGGCGGCGGTCCACCACGTGCGCGAGTAGTACCAGAGCCAGCCGTACTCGAGCATGCGGTCCCACGTCCGCTTCTTCCGGACGTCGTCCCGCTGCCACAGCCACTTGTGGAAGGCCCACACCGGCCGCCAGGTGGCGTAGAAGCGCTTGTTGGCCTTGATCGTCTCCTGGAGGAGGTGGAGCGGCGTCATCTGTTTGGGCCGGAACACGACGTGCTGGGCGTCGTAGAACGACCAGTCGCGCTCGAGGATGCGGCCCTCGGCGTCCAGCTCCTCGAACTGCTGCGTCCCGGGGAGCGGCGTGAGGATGTTGAGCATCACCGTGTCGATCTTGTTCTTCTTCGCGAACTTGACGGTGTCGCTCACGGAGTCCGGCGTGTCGTGGTCGGCGCCCAGGACGAACATGCCGTGGGCGCGGATGCCGTAGTCGTGCAGCACCTTGATCGCGTGCTCGATGTCGCCCACTGTCTGCGACTTCTCGAAGCTGTCGAGCGTCGCCTGGTTGACCGATTCGAGGCCGAGGGCGACGAAATCACACTTCGAGGCCCGCATGAGCTCCAGCAGTTCCTGGTCGCGCACGACGTCGGTGCGCACCTGCGCGCCCCACGGCACGGTGATACCTTCGTCGATCATGAGCTGCAGGAGCCGCTTGAGGCGCTTCCTGTTGGCGGCCATGTTGTCGTCGTAGAAGAAGATCTTCTCGGGCTTCTTCTCCTTGATCTCCGCGACCACGTTCTCGGCGCTGCGGAAGCGGTACTTCTTGCCGAACATCGCCGTCACCGAGCAGAAGGTGCAGTCGAAGGGACAGCCCCAGCTGGTCATGATCGGCGTGTTGCTGATGCGTTCGTGACCGTCGATCAGCGTGATGTCGGGAAACGGCAGCGTATCGAGGTCCTCGCAGCGCTCGTGCAGTGGGGCGTGGACGGCCTGGCCGTCCGCTCCCCAGTACGAGATGCCGGCGATGGTGCCCAGCTCGCGGTCGCCGGCCAGCGCCTCCGCTAGCTCCACCATGATCGTCTCGCCGGCCTCGCCGCGCGCAACGTAGTCCGCATGTTGCAGAGCCTCGTTCTCCATGAAGGTCACATGGGAGCCACCGATGATGACCGGGATGCCGCGGCGACGCAGGTCGTCGCCGATGCGGTAGGCCTCGACGATGGTGGAGGTGGTGCTGGAGAGGCCGACGAGGTCGGAGGAGTACACGTCGGCCCAATCGATCGGCGAAAGCTGCGGGTTGAAGATCCGCACGTCGTGGCCGGCCTCGACCAGCGCGGCGCCGATCATGGGAAGCCCGAGGCGCACGAAGTACGACTTGGACCAGAGGTGACGGCTGGGTGAGATGGGTTCGATCAGACGGATCTTCATTCTGGGCGTTTCCTTACCACGGAGGGTCCTTCAGGGGTCGAACAAGTCTGGAGCATTTCACGAAAAGCGCAACTAGGCCAGCATACCGGACTGAATCAGTCCGCGCTTGACTGCCGGGCGCACAGGTCCCTCCTTCGTGGGCATTCTCGATAACGGTTAGGGCTCATCCTGGCCGCGGGAAGAAAGGGCGACAAGAACAGTCCTGTTTGTGACGAGGCATCTGGCGTCCTTCGCCCCGCGAATCGCCCCCAGATACCCCACCGTGACGAGCGACCAAGACAGGGTGAGCGGACATGGACGTCGATACCAGAGGCAGTTGGGCACCCACCGTGTCGGGCCGCAAGGGAGACCGCGTACGGACGTACAGTGAAGGCAGGGTGTGCGCCGAACCAAGCTGTACCACGGTCCTCTCGGTGTACAACCCGTCGCCGCGGTGCGCGCTCCATCAGCACCGGATCGCCATGGTCCGTCTGCGCCGGCTCGAGTCGGAAGAGGTGGAGCGACGCTGCTTCCACTGCGGCGCGCCGTTCGTCACCACCAACCCGCGGCGCAAGTACTGCAGCGCCCGCTGCCGGTCGCACGCCTTCGCGGCGCGGGAGAAGGCCGTGAGGAAGGCCCTGCACATGGAGACGAGCGACCGGCGCGCGGCCTGAGGGGTTCTGAGCGGCCCGGGCCGGCGCGGGCGGAGCCCATCTCCGCCACTCTGCTTCTGCTAGCCTTTGCGCGTGGACTTCGACTTCGACGCCCCGATCGAGCGCAGGGGCACCGCCAGCTTCAAGTGGGACCTCTACGGGGACGGCGTGCTGCCGCTCTGGCTCGCCGACATGGACTTCGCCTCGCCGCCGCCGGTGGTCGAGGCGCTCGAAGCCCGCGCCGCTCACGGCGTGCTGGGCTACACTCTCGTCCCGGACTCGCTGGTGGAGGCGATCGTCGCGCACCTGGAGCGGCGCTACGGCTGGCGCATCGAAGGCGAATGGATCGTCTGGCTGCCGAGCGTGGTGCCCGGGCTCAACCTCGCCTGCGACGCGTTCGCCGCAGCCGGCGAGGCCGTGCTCACCGTCACGCCGGTCTACCCGCCGTTCCTCGAGGCGCCCGGCGACCGCGAGCGGCGACTGGTGACCGTGCCGGCCGGTCTCGGCGGCGGAAGGTGGATGCTGCCACTCGACGGACTGGAGAAGGCCGCGACGCCAGACGCGCGCGTGCTGCTCTTCTGCCACCCGCATAATCCGCTGGGACGCGTGTGGCGCCGAGACGAGGTCGAGGCGGTCGTGGACTTCTGCCGCCGCCACGACCTCGTCCTGGTCAGCGATGAGATCCACTGCGACCTCATCCTCGACGACCTCGCGCACGTGCCGGCGGCGCTCGCGTGCCCCGGCGACGTGGACCGCATCGTCACGCTCATGTCCCCGAGCAAGACCTTCAACTTGCCCGGCCTCAACTTCGCCTTCGCCGTCGTCCCCGACGAGGCGCTGCGGCAGCGCTTCGTGCGGCCCGGCAAAGGGCTGCTCCCGTTCCCGGGCTGCCTCGCCATCGCCGCCGCCGAGGCCGCCTACCTGGGCGGTGGCGGATGGCACGCTGAGTTGCTGGATTACCTGCGCGGCAATCGCGACTCGCTCGAGACGTTCGTCGCCGCCGAGCTTCCGCACGTGCACATGACGCACGTCGAGGCGACCTATCTCGCCTGGCTCGACGTGCGTGAACTGCGGCTGGACGACCCGGCGGCGGCGTGCCGGGCCGCCGGCGTGGCGCTGTCGGCCGGGGCGGCCTTCCGCGAGCCGGCCTTCCTTCGCCTCAACTTCGGCTGCCGCCGGGAGACGCTGGACGAGGCGCTGCGGCGCCTCGCGACCGTCCTGGCCTGACGGCAGCCGCCCGGCCGTCGTCGTGCCGGGCCGTTTGCTACACTCCCGGTCGATGAGCAGCCCCAGTCGCAGCGCCAGACCACCGGGCCGACGCGTCCGGCGCGCGCACAAGGCGCGCGTCTACCGGCGCCGCCGTCTCTTCGCGCTCATCGCCGCCGTCATCGCCCTCGCCGTGCTCGGGGGCGTCATGTGGGCAGCCGTCGGCGGCTGCGGCGGCGCGAACGGCAGCGCCACCGGCGGCTCCGGCTCGTCCGCATCCGCTTCCTCCGGTTCCTCCGGCTCGGGTGGCGACAAGAGCGGCACCGCCCAGCAGGCAGGACTCGCCCCCTCGCCGAGCCCAACGGCATGGACCGGCCCGCCGTCCTCTTCGCTCAAGCTCAAGCAGCGCAAGACCATCGTGAGCGCCCAGATCTCACCCAAGTCCGTGGTCAGCTCCGGCACCGGGTACGTCTTCGCACAGAACATGATGTACAAGCACACGATCACCGTGTACGACTCCAAGACCGCCAAGCTCGTCGAGACCATCCAGGACGAGATCAACGCGGCGGACTTCCACATCAGGGGCCACGGCGAGACGATCCGGGGTGCGCCCGTCGAGTGCGCGTTCACGCCGGATGGGCGCTTCGCCTACGTCTCCCAGTACTCCATGTACGGCAGCGGCTTCGTGGAGGGCCACGACACCTGCTCGCCCGGCGGCGCCTCCGACAGCTACGTCTACCGGGTCTCGCTCGCCGACCTCAAGATCGACAAGGTCATCAAGGTCGGCGAAGTCCCCAAGTACCTCGCCGTCACGCCTGACCAGAAGTACCTGCTCGTGAGCAACTGGTGCTCGTACAGCCTCAGCGTGATCGACATCCACACCAGCAAGGTCGTCAAGAGCGTCTCTCTGGGCCCGTACCCGCGCGGCATCGCCGTCTCGCCGGACTCCAAGGCGGCTTACGTCGCCGTCATGGGCACCACCAACATCGCCGTCGTCGACCTCACCGACTTCTCGCTCTCGTGGATCAGCGGCGTCGGCAGCGGCCCGCGGCACCTGTGCATGGCCGACAACGGCAAATACCTGTACGCCACCCTCAACGGCGAGGGCAACGTCGCCAAGATCGACCCGAAGACCAAGCAGGTCGTCGACAAGGTCTACACGGGGTCCGAGCCGCGTAGCATGGCGATCGCCCCGGACGGCAAGTCGCTGTTCGTCGTCAACTACAACTCAAGCACGATGAGCCAGGTCCGCACCAGCGACATGAAGGTCATCGACAGCGTGGGCACCGACTCACTGCCCATCGGGATCACCTACGACGCGCCGACCAAGAGCGTGTGGCTGTGCTGCTACAGCGGCAGCATCATGATCTTCAAGCAGGTCTGACCTTCAGCGCAGTCGCGCCCCGCTCCCCAGGAGCAGCCAGTACTTCGCCTGGTCGCCCTCTGCGAGGCGCACCGCGCGACGGCCGAGAACGGTCCCTCCAGCGTTGACGACCAGCGAGAGCGGTACGTCAGGCCGCAGCGCGACGGAGTCCGTGACCGCTCCGCGCCCGTCGAGCCGGACGGCGCGGTAGGCCCTCCCGGCCTGCAGGTTCACCTTGCGGGTGGGGTCATAGGAGCGGACCACGACGGCCCCGTCCGCGTACACCTTGCCCGGTCGCTCCGCCAGCCACCAGCCGGCCCACGGCGCAGCGGCGACCCGCAGGTAGACCGCGCCGCCGCGGACCATGCGCTGGCGGCGCGTCACGCGTGTCCTGACGACGCGCCGCGCGGTGACTGTGCGCCGCCCTGCGACGTTACCGGCGCCGTCGAAGCGCAGCGCGACGTAGCTACCCGGCTCCACCGTCATCGACGTGGCGAGCCCGGGCCGAGGATAGTCCGACGAGAACTGGTCGGCGCGGCGGGCGAACGCTGCCGCGCCGGTCATGCGGTAGAACTCCAGCAGCTGGCCCACGTGGAAGTTGTGGTAGAAAGGATTGACGACGTGGTGGGCCAGGCAGTAGGAGCTCAGCCAGCCCGCGTTGCGGAACAAGCCGGCGTACAGCTGCGAGGTCGTCGCCGCGCCTTGGAAGACCTCCAGCGCCGTCGCATCCTTCGTCAGGTGCCAGTACTCGTAGACGCCGAACGCCGCCGAGTTGTGGCCGTTGAACGTGTCGTCCGGACGCATGCCCGGCCACGGCCACTCCTGCAGCCAGAGGCAGCCCCGCGAATCGACGTTCACCACGTAGGGGCCGGACCGCGGCCCGGCGCGCAGGAAGCTCGCGAACGCGTGGTCGGCGGCGTCGCGCCACGTACCCAGGCCGGTGACCTCGGCGAGGCGCGAGAAGAACATCAGCACGCGGCCCTGCGCCAGCGCCGAGTAGTAGGGCGCGGCGATGGGCTCACCCGGCCGGCCGTGGCGATGTTTGGACGGCCGGTTGGGGAAGAACCACGCCTCTCCGGCCGCGACTCGTGTGGCGCGCAGGCGGCGCGCCTGGGCGAGCGCGCGGTCGAGATAGAAGGCGTCGTCGGTCGCCACATAGCTGCTGAGATTGAGCAGGCCGTAGGTGGCCTGACCGCGCGGGAAGTCGTAGAGCACCCCGTGTGCGCGACGCATGCGCACGCCGTGACGGTCGTGCACGCCGGAGTCGACGCGGGGGATCGCGGCCGAGACGGCGTAGGGCCGCGCGCCGGGATTCAGGTCGCGCACGGCGTAGGGATACGACTTGAAGGTCAGGGCGCCGGCCGCCGGCACGAGCGAGACCCAGAGGACGAACGCCGCGGCAAGCACGGTGAGCGCGCTCTGGAGCCGCGCCCGCGGCAGGCGATGCCCGTCGGTCATGCCCCCTCCAAATCGCGGCTCACGTCCGCCGTCACTCTACCGCCGGGAGCGGCCGCGTGCATCTGCCGAGGCGGACTGCGCCTGCAAGGCGGCGAACGCCCCGTAGTCGGATGGCCGCTCCTCAGGCGGCGGCCACGATGGTGCGCACGCCGGCGCCAGCGCCGGCGAGGACGACGTCCGCCCGCCGGCGCGCGAAGATCCCGCACTCGACGACGCCCGGGATCGCCTGCAACTCGGCCTCGACGCGTTCGGGGTCGCTCAGGTCGAGGCCGGCGACGTCGAGGATGGCGAGACCGTCGTCGGCGACGTAGTCGGCTCGGGCTGCGGGGCTGCCGCCGAGCGCGCGTACGCGCTCAGCCACGGTGGCCGCCGCCATCGGCAGCACCGCCAGCGGGACAGGCGGTGGGGCGCCTGCATCACCGGCCGCACCGAGCCACTCCACCAGCTTGGTCTCGTCGACGATGCACACGAAGAGCTCCGCCGCGCTCGCCACGACCTTCTCCCGGGCGAGCGCACCTCCGGCGCCCTTGATCAGCCGCAGCTCGGGATCGACCTGGTCGGCGCCGTCGACGTACAGCGGCAGGGACGGCGCCTCGTCGAGCCCGACCACGCGGATGCCCGCCACGCGCAGCGCGGCGGCTGACGCCTCGGAACTCGCCACGGCGGCAGCGACCAGATCTGACCGCGCCGCCAGTTCCTCGATGAAGCGCGCGGCCGTGCTCCCGGTCCCGACCCCGACCGTCATGCCTGGCGTCACGTAGGCCATCGCCGCCGCGGCGACGGCACGCTTCTGCTCGTCGCGAGTCATAGACTACACATGCCCCGCGCCCGGCTTCGTCACCCGCCGGGGACACGAGGGGGCGCGAGGACCACACCGAGGCGGCCGCGAGGAGGAGCGATGAAGCCCGTCAACGTGTTCACCGTCAAGACCGAGATCGACCCGGAAGACCCGCCGGGTTACGGCGCGGAGGCCGCCAGGCTCGGCCCGATGATCGGGGCCGCTATGATCGGCGGAAGCGTCTACGTGCTGGCGCCGGGCGAGTCCGTGTGTCCGTATCACTTCGAGTTCGGCTCCGAGGAATGGCTGCTGGTGCTCGAGGGGCGGCCGACGCTGCGCCGGGCCGCCGATGGCGGTGAGCTCGAGGAGGACCTGGAGCCGGGCGACACCGTCTGCTTCCCGCCCGGTCCCTCCGGCGCGCACAAGGTCACCAACGGCAGCGCGGGACCGGTCCGCATCCTCATGCTCTCGACGATGCCGGAAGTGGACATCAGCTACTACCCGGACAGCGAGAAGTTCGGCGTGTGGCCGGGGAACGGCGTGAAGGGCCTCCTCGTGCGCCGCGAGAGTGGGGTCGACTACTACGACGGCGAGCTGTGATGCAGGGACGGATGCGATGAGCGGCGGGAGGAAGTAGCGGTGAGCATGCACGAGCCCACACCCGAGGACGCCGGCGCCGCGCGCGAGTTGCTCGACTGGGCGCTCGCGCGTCTCGCCGACCGCCGCGACATCCTGCCAGCGCGCCCCGCGTCGGGGCCGCTGCCGCCCCTGGGCACGGACGGGATCGGCACGGCGGCGGCCCTGGCGACGTTCCGCGAGCTCGTCGCCCCCACGGCGATCCCCCCGGACCACCCCCGCTACCTGGCGTTCGTGCCCGGGACGCCGACGGTCGCCGCGGCTCTCACCGACATGGCGCTGTCCGCAGCGATGATCTACGGCGGCAGCCGCATCGAGGCCGGGCTCGCAGTCGCGGCCGAGGACGCCGCCCTGCGCTGGCTGGCGGACGCCGCCGGGTTCCCCGCATCCGCCGGCGGCACGTTCGTCAGCGGCGGCTCCATCGCCAACCTGAGCGCACTAGTGGCGGCGCGCGGCGGGGACGAGTACGCGCACGAACGGAGCGTCATCATCGCCGGCGCCTCGGCGCACTCCTCGATCGCTGCCGCCGCCCACATCATGGGTTGCCGGCTGGCCACGGCGCCCGCGGCCGACGCGCACGGGCGCCTGACTGGGCCGGTCCTCGGGGAGGCGCTCGCCGGTCTCGACCCGGCCGAGGTCGTCGCCGTCGTCGCCACGGCCGGAGCGACCAACACCGGCGCCTTCGACGACCTTGCTGGGGTGGCAGACGTCTGCGCCGCCCACGGCCTGTGGCTGCACGTGGACGGCGCCTACGGCGGCGCGGCGCTGATCTCGCCGCGCACGCGCCCGCTCCTGGACGGCATCGAACGCGCGGACTCGTTCATCGTCGACCCGCACAAGATGCTCTACACGCCCTTCGACTGCGCCGCGCTCGTCTATCGCGACTGCACGGCGGCGCGGCGCTCGCTCACCCAGACCGCCGCCTACCTCGACCCCATCAGCGACGCGGCGACAGGTAACCCGTCCGACCTCGCCGTGCACCTCACGCGGCGGGTGCGCGGTGTGCCGCTCTGGGCGTCGGTCCTTGCCTACGGCACCGACGCCTACGGCGCGGCCGTCGACCACTGCGTCCAGATGGCCGGCTACGCCGCGGCACGGATCGCGGAGGCGCCGGCGCTCGAGCTCGTGATCGAACCGGCGTTCACCGTGCTCCTGGTGCGCCGGCTCGGCTGGTCGGCGGACGATTATGTCGCGTGGTGCGAAGAAGCCCTCGCGCGCGGCGTCGCCATGCTCATGCCGACCCGTCACGCCGACGAGACGGTCCTGCGCTTCTGCTTCGTCAACCCACTGACGACGCGCGCGGACGTGGACCTGGTGCTCGCGGACCTTGCCTAGACGGCCGTAGAGGAGGGGCGGACCCGGTCGGCGCCACGGCCCCCGACGCCTCAGCGCACCCGCGGCCTCCAGCCCATCACAGCCTTGACCTCGAGGAAGTCCTCGAGCCCGAAGCGGCCCCATTCGCGTCCGTTGCCCGACTGCCGGTAGCCGCCGAAGGGCGCGCGCCCGTCTGTCGGCGCGCCGTTCATGTGCACCATGCCGGTGCGCATGCGGCCGGCCACGCGGTGCGCCCGCTCCACGTCGGCCGACTGCACGTAGCCCGAGAGACCGAACGCGGTGGCGTTGGCCAGCTCGATCGCGTGCTCCTCGTCGCGGAACGGCGTGATGCAGAGCACCGGCCCGAAGATCTCCTCCTGGAAGATGCGCATGTCCGGTGCCACGTCGACGAAGACCGTGGGCCGCACGAAGAAGCCCTTGTCGAGGCCGTCGGGGCGCTCGAGCCCGCCGGCGACCAGTCGCGCACCCTCGTCGATGCCGACCTGGATGTAGCCGCGCACGGTCTCGAACTGCTTACGGCCCGCCACTGGACCCATGAAGGTCGTCTGGTCGAGCGGGTCACCGACGGCCACGGCGTCCGCGGCCCGAGTCGCGACCTCGACCGCCTCGTCGTAGACCTCGTGGGCTACGAGCATGCGCGTGGGCGCGTTGCAGGTCTGGCCGGAGTTGTGCATGCAGCTCAGCGTGCCGGAGGCGACGACCTTTGCGACATTCACGTCGCCGAACACGATGTTGGCCGACTTGCCGCCGAGCTCCTGGGAGACGCGCTTGATCGTCGGAGCCGCCGCAGCGGCCACGGAACCGCCCACGGCGGTCGAACCGGTGATGGACACCATGTCGACAAGCGGGTGGGTGGAGAACGCGTCGCCGAGAGCCGCGCCGGCCCCGTTCACCATGTTGAACACGCCCGGCGGTAGGCCCGCCTCGTCCGCCGCCTCGGCAAAGAGCAGGGCGGAGAGCGGCGAGAGCTGGCTCGGCTTGAGCACCATGGTGCAGCCGGCGGCCAGCGCCGGCCCGACCTTGGCCGTCACCTGGTTCATCGGCCAGTTCCACGGCGCGAGCAGAGCGCAGACGCCCACGGGCTCGCGCACGATGCGCGTCGAGCCCCAGTCCTCGGCGAGCGGGTAGTCGCGGAGCGCCTCCATGGCCTCTTTCAGGTGGCGCGCGCCGGCCAGCACCTGGCCGCCCTCGGCGAGGCCACGCGGGATGCCGACCTCCGTCGTCATCGCGGCCGCGATCTGCGGGATGCGCTTCTTGTAGGCCTCGCGCAGCCGCGTGAGGTACTCGATGCGCTCCTCGCGCGTCGTCTGCGCGTAGCCCGCGAAAGCCCGATGGGCCGCCTGCACCGCCGACTCGACGTCGGCAGAGGAGGCGGCCGCCACCCGCGCCGCCTCCTCTTCCGTCGCCGGATTCACGAGGACGATCTCGTCCCCGGGGTGGGCCGGCTTGACCCACCGCCCGTCGATGTAGAACCTGCTTCCGTCAGTCACTCGACCTCCAACTCGTCGGCCGCCGGGGACGCTCAGTCGCCCGGCGGGCGGAAGTACATCTTGGTGCGCGCGGCCCTGTCCATCTCCTCCGGCGTCACCAGCACGGTGATCTCGCAGCGCACCATGCCGCCCGCGGTGATGTGCGATCCCATCGCCGCCGCGGTCACGTTGTCGGGGAGGTCCACCACGCTGTAGACGTCGTGGGACCCGAACGCGTAGTAGAAGGACTCCAGCTCGCCGTCCAGGTTCTTCGCCATGTCGGCGATCATCTTGCGGCGCTCGCTGCCACCCTCCCGCAGCACGCCCTTCATCCCGTCCGAGCTATAGGTGGCGACGATCAGGTACTTCGGCATTTCACTCTCCTCCGCGTGGCCAAGCGTGCGCATACTATCCGCCCGACCTGCTCCAGAAGTCCAATGCTGTACGCTTGCCGCCATGCCCCACACAGACGGATAGATGCTCGCCGCGCTCCTGGCCCTGGCCGCCAGCTTCTCGTGGGGGACCTCCAACTACCTTGCCGGAGTCGAGAGCCGGACCCGGTCGGTGTGGCACGTCGCGGCGCTCAGCCAGATCGCGGCGGCGGGGGCGGCCGGCGTCGCGCTCCTCGCCGCGAGGCAGCCCCCGCCGGGCACGGCGGATTTCTTGCTGCTCATCGTGACCGGCGTCGCCACGGCGGCCGGCCTCGTCATGTTCTACCGGGCGCTGGCGATCGGCACGATGAGTGTCGTCGCGCCGATCATCGCCGCGGAGGTGCTGATCCCGGTGACGGCCGGGATCGTCCTGGGCGAGCGTCCCGGCCCGCACGCCTACGCGGGCATGGTGCTCACGATCGCCGGCGTGGTGCTCATCTCGTGGGCGCGCCGCGGCCAGAGCGACCACGTGGCCAAGAAGGCCGTGATCCTCGCCGTCCTCACCGCAGTCGCGTGGGGATTCATGCTCCTGATCTACGGCACGACGGGCAAGGAGAACCCGATGTGGGCCGTGTTCGACACGCGGATCACGTCCGCGGTGGTGCTGGCGGCCTACGTGCTGCTGACGCGGCGTGGTCTCTCGCTCAAAGGACAGAACGTTCCCGTGCTCGCCGCCATCGGCGTGCTGCTGGCGGCCGCCAACGTGCTCTTCATCGTGGCGGCCGGCCACGGGTACCTCAGCGTCACCAGCATCCTGGGGTCGCTCTCACCGGTGGTCGTGACCGCCTACGCCCAGGTGCTGTTGCACGAACGGCTGGCGCCACGGCAGTGGGCCGGGTTTGTGAACGTGTTCGCCGGGATCGTGCTGCTGTCGATCTGAGGGACGGCGAACAGAAACACCGCCGCGGCCGAGGCTCAGGCCTCCGCGACTCCCCGCTTCTCGAACTTCTTGCGCTGCTCAGTGCTGAGGATCTGCTTGCGCACGCGCACGGTCTTGGGCGTGACCTCGACGAGTTCGTCGTCGGCGATCCACTCGAGGGCGCTCTCAAGGGTGATCGCGCGCGGCACCTTGAGGCCGGTGTCGATCTCTTTGGTCGACTGCCGGTAGTTGCCCAGCGCCTTGCGCTTCGTGGGGTTGCAGAGCATGTCGTCGGCGCGTGAATTCTCGCCGACGATCATCCCCTCGTAGACCGGGGTCATGTTGCCGACGAACAGAACGGCGCGGTTCTGCAGGTTCTCGAGCGAGTAGCCGGCAGCCTCGCCGCCGGTCTGACTGACCAGCGAGCCGCGCTCGCGCCCGGGCAGGTCGCCCTTCCACGGACCGTAACCGGTGAACCGCGAACTCATGACGCCGAGGCCGCGCGTCTCGGTCAGGAAGTCGTTGCGATAGCCGATCAGACCGCGTGTCGAGATCGTGAACTCGAGGCGGACGAGGCCGGTGCCCGTGGCCTCAACGGCGACCAGCTCGCCCTTGCGCAGGCTGAGCTCCTGGATCACCGTACCCTGGTACTCCTCGGGGACATCGATGATCAGTTGCTCCATCGGCTCCAGCAGCCTGCCCTTGGAGTCGCGGCGCGTGATGACCTCCGGGCGGCTGACACAGAGTTCGAGACCTTCGCGGCGCATCTCCTCGATGAGGATCGCGAGGTGGAGCTCGCCACGGCCGGAGACCTTGACGCCGTCAGGGCGGCCGAGGTCCTCGACGCGGAGCGCGACGTTGACGCGCAGCTCGCGCTCCAGCCGGTCCTTGATCTGGCGCAGCGTCACCGGGCGCCCGTCCTGTCCGGCGAACGGGCCGTTGTTGACGAGGAAGAACATGCTGACCGTCGGCTCCTCGATCTCGAGCGGCGGCAGGGCGGCGCCGGCCGCCTCCAGCTGAGGTGAGGCCAGCGTGTCGCCCAGCGTGATGTCGTCCGGGCCGGCGAGCCAGACGATGTCGCCGGCCACCGCCTCCTCGACCTCGCGGTTCTCGAGCCCGCGCGTGACCCAGAGGTGCGTGATGCGCGCGGCGTCGGCGCCGGTGAACTCCCAGCCGGCGTCGGGATCGCCGATCTCGAGGTGGCGCGTCGTGATGCGCTGCACCTCGTCACCGACCTTGAGCCCGCCGGCGAGCACGCGCCCGCAGCCGATGCGGCCGATGTAGTCGCTCCAGGCCAGGGTGCTCACCTGCATGAGGAACGGCGCCCCCTGGTCGACCCGCGGCGCCGGAACGCTGGCGATGATCGTCTCGAAGAGGTCGTTCATGGCGGCGTCGGCGAGCTCCTTGAGCAGCGCCGGCGAGAGCGTCCCGCCGTCGGCGATGTGCGCCTCGCGCTCACGCTCTTCCTTCTGGTACTCGTCCAGGTCGTTGACGATCCAGCCCTCGAGCCCGGAGCCGTAGAGGACGGGGAAGTCGAGCTGCTCGTTGTTCGCGCCGAGCTCGACGAAGAGGTCGAAGGTCTTGTCGAGCGCGCCGGAGGGGTCGGCGTTGGGCCGGTCGGCCTTGTTGACGATGACGATCGGCCGCAGCCCGAACCCCAGCGCGCGCATGAGCACGTAGCGTGTCTGCGGCATCGGGCCCTCGTTGGCGTCCACCAGCAGCAGCACCGAATCGACCATGCTGAGCACGCGCTCGACCTCGCCACTGAAGTCGGCGTGGCCGGGCGTGTCGATGATGTTGATGAGATAGTCCTTCCACTCCACCGTGCAGTGCTTGGAGCGGATGGTGATGCCGCGCTCGCGCTCGAGGTCGTTGCTGTCCATCACGCGCTCGTCGACGTGCGCGCTCTCACGGAACACGTGAGCGGCACGGAAGATGCTGTCGATCAGGGTCGTCTTGCCGTGATCGATGTGGGCGATGATGGCCAGATTGCGGATCTGTTCGGCGGCGTGCACGGTCACAGTCTTTCTGTCGGGGTGGCTGGCGATGGAGGCGAGGCCAGCGGCTGCGGCCCGACGCCCGAATGCCCGGCAGGGCTGCGCCGGCCGGGCGGTCCGCTCTAGTGTACACGCACGTGGCCGCTGCGTCTCCCGCGCCGCGCCTGTACGAGCGGTCCCAGGCGTTCGGGCTCGGCCGGGACCCGACCTGAGGCCGCGGCGAGCAGCGTGCGGCCACGGCTGCTCCCCGGGAAGTATCATGGCATTCCAGACCCACGCGCGAGGCCCGCCCTCGCGCCGAGGCGAGAAGGGACTGCTTATGGGCGATGAGCGGACCGTTCGCATCACGCAATCGTGTACACAGGATCCCGCTGCCGCTGTCGAGGCGCTTCACGCCGGCCTCTGGCAGCCGGACGTCTCGCTCGTCCTCTTCTTCTGCTCCAGTGAGTACGACCGCGACGCGCTGGCCGCCGAGATGGCCCACCGGTTCGCCGGAGTGCCGGTGGTCGGCTGCACCACGGCGGGGGAGATTGGTCCGCTCGGCTGCCGCGACCACAGCGTCGCCGGCGTGAGCTTCGCCACCGAGGTCTGCAGCGCCGAGATCGGTCATCTCGAGGACCTGCGCGGCTTCCGTCTCTCGGACGGCGTGGCGTTCGCGCAGGACCTGCGCCGCAGGCTGGAGGAAGGCGCTCGCGACAACGAGGCCGGGAACAGCTTCGCCTTCTTGCTCGTGGACGGCCTCTCAGGGCACGAGGAGCAGCTCGCCCACGCACTGCAGCAAGGCCTGGGGGACATCCCGCTGGTCGGCGGCTCGGCCGGCGACAGCCTGAGCTTCGAGCGCACGTTCATCTACTGGGACGGCCGCTTCACCTCCGACGCAGCCGTCCTCGTCGTGCTCACCACACCGCTTCCGTTCACCGAGTTCAAGACCCAGCACTTCGTGCCCACCGACGAGAGACTGGTGGTCACAGATGCCCGCCCCGACCAACGGGTCGTCGTGGAGATCAACGGCCTGCCGGCGGCAGAGGAGTACGCGCGCATCCTCGGCCTCGACGCGGGCGAGCTCGACCCGGTCCACTTCGCAGCCTCGCCGGTCGTGGTACTCATCGACGGCGCCAACTACGTGCGCTCCATCCAGAAGGCGGAGCCCGACGGCAGCCTCAAGTTCTACTGCGCCATCGAGCGTGGCGTCGTCCTCCGTGTAGCCAAGAGCGACGACCTTGTGGCCAACCTGGAGTCGGCGTTCTCAAGGGTGCGCGCTCAGATCGGCCCTCCGCTGCTCGTCCTCACCTTCGACTGCATCCTCCGCAAGCTGGAGATCGCCGCGAGCGGGATCGAAGACGCGGTGAGCGACATCCTCCGCCGCAACAACGCGATCGGCTTCAACACGTACGGAGAGCAGTTCTGCGGCGTACACGTCAACCAGACGCTGACGGCCGTCGCCCTCGGCTCCGCCGCGCACGGCTCGGCCCGGGAGGCAGGGCATGCCTGACAGGGAGCCGGCGAACGCGCGCGATGTGACCGCCCTCCAGGCCGAGATCGTCCGGCTCAACAAGGTCGTGGACGCGCTCATGGACCGCTCCGAGGCGAGCATGAACGTCCAAGGCTCCGACTTCGGCCTGTTCCAGACGACGATCATGCTCCAGGACCAGGTGCGGCTGCACACGGAGGCCCTCGAGACCGCCCTGCTGGAACGAACGGCGGACTCGGGCGACTCCCGGACGGTCGCACCCGGGGACATGCAGACGCTGCGCCGTACGGCGGCGCTCCAGATCCAGCTGCTCGAGCTCGTCGTCCAGCAGAAGGACGTGGGCGAGCTCATCGAGAGGGTCGCGGCGATCCTCGACATGCCGATCGTGCTCTTCGACACCCGCGGCCGCGTCGTCTCGTGCTCGCAGAGCGCGGCCGGCGTCCCGGACCTGGCGCCGCGACTCTGGAAGGCGTACGGCGCCGCGCGCGGGGGCCCCGACCCCGCCGGATCCGTGACGGACGCCGGCGAGCGCGTGCTGTTCCGCGACGTGCTGGTGATGGGGCGGGCCGAGCGCGTGCTGGCCGCCGTGGCGACACGCTTTCGACCCACCGAATTCGCCGGCGCTTCGCTGCTGTTCCTCCAGCAGCTCGTCACGCTCGACCTCCTGCGCAGCAAGGACGAGCTCAGGATGCGGCGCCGGCTGCGGCGCGGCCTCCTCCGCGACGTGCTCGCCGGCGACGACGCGCCGGACCAGCTCCGGATCCGGCTGCAGGCGCAGGGTTTCGACGACGAGAGCGTGCTCCGCATCGCCGTCGTCGAACCGGTGGCGCCCCACCCGAGAGCGGCGGAGAAGCGAGCGGCCGAGCAACGGGAGACCAGCCCGCTCGGCGCCATCGACACCGCCCTGAGCGAGCGCCGCCTCCCCTATCTGACGTCCGCAAAGGGTGCGCTCGCGGTGGTGCTCACCGCGCTCCCCGACGGAGAGACAGCGACCGCGCGCGCGTTCCTCGCGGAGCTCTGCGAGGCCGCTGCACGCGTCTCTGCGCAGGGCGTCTGCGCCGGGTGTTCGTCGCCGCTCTCGGGGATCGCAGGCGCCGCCCGGGGCCTGCAGCAGGCCAAGGCCGCCTGCATCTCGGCACGCCTCGACAAGACTCCCGGCGGCATCGGCATCTTCGAGGAGCTGAGCGGCCACTTCCGCCTGCTGGACACGCTCGACGAGGAGGAGCTGAGCGACATCGTCCAGCGCACCTTCGGGCCCGTCCTGGAGTACGACTCGCAGCACCGCGCGAGTCTGTACAAGACGCTCCGCACGCTGTTCGAGCACCGCCTGGCGGTGCAGGAGACGGCGGACGCTCTCCACATCCACCGCAACACCCTGCAGAAGCGGCTGGCGAACGCGGAGCAGCTCCTGGGTATCGACCTCGGCGACCTCGACGCGATCGTGGACGTGCGCCTCGGCCTGCACGCGGCCGAACTCTTGGGCGAGCCGGTCGACTAGCTCGCCTCCAGGCTGCAGCGCGGCCGCACACCGGACCGCAGCACCCCGCGACTCGGCGCACCTGTGACCCGCCTGTGCACGCGACCAGTCGCGCGGAGAGAAGAGTGGTCACCGGACGACTCGACGCCTCCTCCGGCAGGCCGCATCCTACGGAGCAACGGTCCGCCGCCATCGCCCGGCGGCGCTCCAGGCCCGCCGCGCCGGCGGCAACGATACTCCAGCCAGGAGGATGCCATGGCCAAAGTCCTGATGATCCATCCCGACAAGTGCACGGGATGCCGGAACTGCGAGCTGGCGTGCTCGTTCGAGCACGAAGGCCAGTTCCGTCCCAGCGCCTCGCGCGTGCAGGCGTACACGTGGGAGCGCGAGGGCATGTCGGTGCCGATGATGTGCCAGCAGTGCGACGACGCCGCCTGCGTGAACGTCTGTCCCACCGGCGCCATGCACCGCAGCACGGCGATGGCGAACCTGGTGGACTGGGACGAGAGCACCTGCATCCGCTGCAAGATGTGCACGATCGCGTGTCCCTTCGGCAACGCGCGCTACGACGCCGCCTCGAGCAGCATCTTCAAGTGCGACACCTGCCAGGGCGCACCGGAGTGCGTGACCTTCTGCCCCAACGGCGCCCTCGAATTCGTCGACGACGAGCAGCACGTGCGCTCACGCAAGAAGGCCTACGCGGCCAAGTTCAGAGATGCGTTCCAGGAGGTGAACTGACATGTACGGCTGGACTGGGACCATCCTCCGCGTCGACCTCACGAAGGGCAAGGTCACTCGTGAGGCGACCGACGTCAAGACGGCTCACGACTACATCGGAGCCCGCGGCCTCGGCGGCAAGATCATCCGCGACGAACTCGATCCCAAGACCGACGCGCTGAGCCCGGGCAACAAGCTCATCTTCGCTCCCGGCCCGTTCACGGGGACGTTCGCACCCTCGGCTGGGCGCTACGAAGTGGTCACCAAGGGCCCGCTCAACAACGTCATCGCCGCGTCCAACTCTGGCGGCGCCTTCGGGCCCGAGCTCAAGTACGCCGGCTACGACGCCGTCATCATCGAAGGCAAGGCGGCCAAGCCGAGCTACCTGTGGATCCGCGACGATCAGGTGGAGATCCGCGACGCCGCGTCCATCTGGGGCCACGACACGCAGGACACGACCGATCTGGTGCGCGCCGAGACCGACGAAGAGGCCAAGGTGGCATGCATCGGGCCGGCGGGTGAGCATCTCTCGCTCATCGCCAACATCATGAACGAGATGCACCGCGCCGCCGGCCGCACCGGCGTCGGCGCCGTCATGGGCTCCAAGAACCTCAAGGCGATCGCCGTCTACGGTACGGGGTCCGTGCAGGTCGCCGATCCCGTCCGCTTCAAGACCGCCGTCATGAAGTCGCGGAAGCTCATCCAGGACCACCCCGTCGGCGGCGCCGGTCTCAAGGCCTACGGCACCAACGTGCTCGTCAACATCCTCAACCAGACTGGCGCCTTGCCCACGCGCAACTTCCAGGACGGCTACTTCCCCACCGCGGACAAGATCGGCGGAGAGTCGCTGGCCGCGAAGCAACTGCAGCGCCCCAAGGGCTGCTTCAGCTGCATCATCAGCTGTGGCAGGGTCAGCAAGGTCGACGATCCCGACTACAAGGGCTTCGGCGAAGGACCGGAGTACGAGACCGCCTGGTCGTTCGGCGCCGACTGCGGCATCGACAACCTCGACGCCATCACCAAGGCCAACTTCCTCTGCAACGAATACGGCCTCGACACCATCTCCATGGGTTCGACGATCGCCTGCGCTATGGAGCTCTTCGAGATGGGGGCCATCACGGCCAAAGACACCGACGGCGCGCAGCTCACGTTCGGCAACGCCGCGGCCATGGTCGAGATGGTCCGCAAGACCGGCAAAGGCGAGGGGTTCGGCGCGAAGCTTGCCCAAGGCTCCTTCCGTCTGGCCGAGAGCTACGGCCACCCCGAGCTCTCGATGACGTGCAAGAAACAGGAGATGCCGGCCTACGACCCACGCGGGGTGCAAGGCATCGGTCTCAACTACGCGACCGGAAACCGCGGCGGCTGCCACGTACGTGGATACACCATCGCCATCGAGGTGCTGCAGAACGGCGCCGTGATGGACCCGCGCGTCACTGAGGGCAAGGCGGGCCTGGACATCCTCTTCCAGAACCTCACCGCGGCGCTCGACTCCAGCGGCGCCTGCCTGTTCGCGACGTTCGGGATCGGCGGCGCCGAGCTGGCGGAGATGCTCTCGGCGCTCACGGGCGTGGAGTACTCGCTCGACGAGTTCCTCAAGATCGGCGAGCGCATCTGGAACCAGGAGCGACTCTGGAACCTGAAGCAGGGCTACACGACGGCGGACGACACGCTGCCACAACGCCTGCTCACGGAGCCGATCAAGACCGGACCGGCGAAGGGCGAGATCAGCCACTTGGGTGACATGTTGCCCGAGTACTACCAGCTCCGCGGCTGGGATGAGCAAGGCGTGCCCAGCAAGGCGAAGCTGAAGGAGCTGACGCTGCACTGACGGGAAACGGCGCCCGGCGGCCGGAGCTGCGCAGCAACTCCGGCCGCCGGGCGCATCACCGCAGTCGAGCCCCACGATGATCGTCAAGTACTTCGCGACCGTTCGCACCTACACCGGCGAGAACGAACGGCGGGTCGCCGATTCGCCGGCGACGCTCGGGCCCCTGCTCGAGGCGTTGGCGGCGCGCTACGGCAGGCCGTTCCGGCGCGCCGTGTTCGCCGGCGATGAGCTCAATCCCGAGATCATCATCCTGGTGAACGGACGCAACGTCGTGTACACGGGACGCCTTGAGGCCCCGCTGGCCGAAGACGACGAAGTCTCGATCTTCCCCATGGTGGCCGGCGGATGAAGGAGGGTTCCAACGTGAGCGAGACAAAGGCCGCCGACGCCCGCCGCGCAGCGGCAGTCCTCGAGCGCTATGCGGGGCACGATCCCGGCGACCTCGTGAACATCCTGCACGACCTGCAAGCCGAGTTCCGCTACCTGCCAGAGCACGCGCTGCAGGAGACCGCGTCTCACCTGGGTCTCTCAGCCACGCAGGTCTACGGGGTGGCGACCTTCTACCACGGCTTCCACACGGAGCCGCGCGGCGAGCACACCTGCACCGTCTGCATGGGCACCGCCTGCCACGTGCGCGGCGCGACGCGGCTCCTGGAGCAGCTGGAACGTGACACCGGAGTCGCCGCGGGAGGTACGGCGCCGGACCTGTCGCTGAACGTCGAAGAGGTCAGCTGCGTGGGCGCCTGCGCCATCGGCCCGCTGGTCATCGTGGACGGCGACACCCACGGTCACATGACGCCCGACAACCTCTCCCGCATGGTCACGAGACTCCTGGGCGAGGAGGAGCCGGCATGACCGGAGGACTTGCCGATGCGGGAGCGCTGACGCGGTATCGCGAGGCGCTCGCCGCCGGCCCGAGCTGCGACCGGGGAGTCATCGCCGTGTGCGTCGGCACCGGCTGCCGCGCGAACGGGGCGCTCGAGGTCTACGAGGCCCTGCGCGCCGAGGTGGAAGCGCGCGGCGCCGCTCGCGAGGTCGAGGCGCGCGCCACAGGCTGCCAGGGCTTCTGTCAGGGCGGTCCCCTGCTGCTGCTGGTCACCGAAGGCGTCGTCTACCAGCACGTGCACGTCGGGGACGTGCCCGAGATCGTCGAGAAGACGGTGCTGGGCGGCGAGCTCGTGGAGCGGCTGCTCTTCGTGGACCCCGTGACTGATCTGCAGTGCCGCCGGGAGGAGGAACTGCCCTTCTACCGGCCTCAGCGGCGCGTACTGCTGCGCGACAACGGCCTCCTCGACCCGACCTCCATCGACTCCTACATCGCGCTCGGCGGCTACGCCGCCCTGGCGCGGGCCCTGGAGATGGGGCCCGAGGCGGTCCTCGAAGAGGTCAAGCGCTCCGGCCTGCGCGGCCGCGGAGGCGCCGGCTTCCCGACGGGTCGCAAGTGGGAGGCGTGCCGCACGGCCGAGGCGGATCTGAAGTACGTGGTCTGCAACGCCGACGAGGGCGACCCAGGGGCGTTCATGGACGATGCGCTGCTCGAGGGCAACCCGCACAGCGTTCTCGAGGGCATGATCATCGGCGCGCTCGCGATGGGCGCACGCGAGGGTCACGTCTACGTGCGCCAGGAGTACCCGGTGGCCGTCGAACGCATCACGCGCGCCATCTCGCAGGCGCGCGCGCTCGGCCTGCTGGGCAAGGCGATCCTCGGCAGCGAGCTGTGCTTCGACGTGCAGGTCAGCCGCGGCGGCGGCGCCTTCGTGTGCGGCGAAGCGAGTGCCATGATGGCCTCGCTTGAGGGCCGGCGCGGCGTGCCGCGCCGACGCCTCATCCACCTCTCCGAACGCGGCCTCTGGGGACGGCCCACGAACCTCAACAACGTGGAGACGTGGGCCAACGTGCCGCACATCGTGCTGCGGGGCGCCGACTGGTTCTCGTCCATCGGCACCGCAGGCTCCACGGGCACCAAGATCTTCTCGCTCGTCGGCAAGGTGAGCAACACCGGCCTCGTCGAGGTGCCGATGGGCACCACCCTGCGCGAGATCGTCTTCGACGCCGGCGGCGGCGTCCCAGACGGCAAGGCGTTCAAGGCCGTCCAGACCGGTGGCCCCTCCGGCGGCTGCCTCCCCGCCGACAAGCTCGACGTCCCGGTGGACTTCGATACGCTCGAGGCAGAGGGCTCGATGATGGGGTCCGGCGGCATGATCGTCATGGACGAGGACACCTGCATGGTCGACGTGGCCAAGTACTTCCTGCGCTTCCTGACCTCGGAGTCATGCGGCAACTGCACCTCCTGCCGCGACGGGCTCGCCATCCTGCACGACCTGCTCGGCGACATCACCGAGGGCCGCGGCACGAGGAAGACCATCGCCCTCGTCGAGGAGCTCGCCGACACGGTCGAGGCCACGTCTCTCTGCGCCCTCGGCACGAGCGCGGTCAACCCGGTGCGCTCCACGCTGCGTTACTTCCGCGAGGAGTACCTCGCGCACGTGGACGAGCAGCGCTGCCCCGCGGCGGTGTGCAAGGCGCTCATCGCCTTCAGCATCGACGCCGAGCGCTGCAACGGCTGCACGCTGTGCGCCGTCCGCTGCCCTCAGGACGCGGTCGTCGGCGACAAGAAGCAGCCGCACACGATCACGCAGGAGCTCTGCATCAAGTGCGGCGTCTGCAAAGACGTCTGCAACCGCGACGCCGTGCTGGTGCAGTAGTCGGTGTGCCCGTGGCGCACCGCCAGTTGACTCAGCTACGTCGGTCAGTAGGAGGCCGCTGTGGACGTTGAACTGACCATCGACAAGGCGCAGGTCGCCGCCCCGGAGGGCGCGAGCGTGCTCGACGCCGCGCGCCGCGCCGGCGTGGACATCCCGGCGCTCTGCCACCACGAGGCTGTGCCGGCCATCGCCTCCTGCCGTCTCTGCCTCATGGAGGTGCGCCGGCCGGGCCGCGACTGGGTGCAGCTGACGACCTCGTGCGACTACCCCGTGTCCGCCGGCCTCGTCGTCGTGACGGACTCGCCGTGCATCCGCAAGCACCGCGCCATGAACCTGCAGCTGCTGCTGCGACGCGCACCGGACGCGCCGGCGCTCAAGCTGCTGAGCGAAGAGCTCGGCCTGACGGAGCCGCTGTTCGCCCCCGTCACCGACCAGCCGCTCGCCGACTGCATCCTGTGCGAGCTCTGCGTGCGCGTGTGCTCAGCGCTGGGCTACGACGCCCTGGCGGCGATCGGCCGCGGCGACCGCAAACACATCGGCCCACCCTTCGGCCAGACCGCGGCCGTGGACTGCGTCGGCTGCGGCTCCTGCGTCGAGGTCTGCCCCACCGACTGCATCGCGATGGAGGACACGGCCACCACACGGACGATGTGGGGCCGCACCTTCGAGCTCCTCGGGTGCGAGCGTTGTGGCCGGCCGTTCACGACCCAGGCGCTGGCTGCGGCGATGGCCGCCGACGCGGAGCTGCCCGCGAAGACCGGCGACCTGTGCGACGTCTGCAAGCGGCGCGTCCTCGGCGAGCAGCTGGCTGCTCCCGGACGGTAATACGGCGGGTCCGCCCGGCCCGGGGACCGGTCAGCCGCCGCCTGGCGGCCGCGCAGGCGAGCACTGCCCCCCTCTGGTGACGAGAGGCCGTCAACCTACCCGAGGGATGGCCTGGCGGGGACGCATACAGACGTAGGGACGTACTTCAGGTCCGATCGACATCGTCCGGCGGGGGTTCGTCGGTCGGGATCCCATGGCGGCGGAGGACGCGACGGGCCCCGGCTGTGAGCAGCCAGCCGATGCCGGCTACGGCGGCGAGCGCGACGACCACGGCGAACGGGTTCATGTCACCAAGGATACCCGGCCACCCTGGGCCGATCCGGTGGCCACCTCACAAGTAGAAGACGACGGCGAGGACCGCCGCAGCCGCAGGCGCGACGGCGGTCCACAGGAAGGAGAAGCCTGTCTCCACGTCCTCGGCCCGGGCCGCGGCCGCGGCGACGTGGTCCGGCTCGAGCCCCGCCTCCTGGCTCGCAAGCACGTCCGGGTCAAACGGCCCGGCGACGCGAGCCGCGGAAGAGCGGGCGACGCCGGGCGGCCGGTCCGGGTCGGCGCCGGTCACGGATCCGCGGAACAGCACCAGCAACAGGGCCGTGAACGTCCCCATTGGCGAGCGCGAACCAGCTCCAACTCCACCCCACGATCACGAGGACGATCGCGATGGCCCCCACCACGCCGCACCCGATCGCGGGCGGCACCAGACGCTTCATGACGCCTCCATCCTCAGTCATAGTGCTGGAAGTCTGGCCACATCTCCGGCCAGCGGCGCAGCGGCTGCCGGCACAGCCAGATCGACTGGCCATCCTCCTCGTTGTCCACCCCCGCCCCATTGCCGATTCTGGCAACGCGTTCGACCTGTCCGAAGTGCTGCTCAAGCCACGCGGGGTCCTCACCCATGCCCACAGCGATGACGGTCGTCGCGTCCGCCGGCGGCGGTCCCCAGAGGTAGTAGTTGTTCTGGCCGGAGTAGACCGCCGGCAGGCCAAAGGCCGACCCGTAGCGCTGCAGCGCCCCTGCCTCACCGTAGTTGCCTGTCACGATCACCGTCCGCGCCTGATCCCCGGGCGGCAGCGAGCCGTAGAGGCCGGCGACCGTCTTCGTGAGGTCCGGCCAGCCGATCTCCTCGCCCAGGTTGTAGTTGATCTTCTGGAGGGGGACCGCGTGCAGCCAACGCGCCGGCAAGATCGGCAGTGAGAGCGGGAGGAAGACGACAGCGAAGACGACGATCCACAAGTACGCCGCGGTCTGGGAACGCCACATCGAGCGGGGCGAGCGCACGGTGGGCGGCTCGTCAGAGAAGAAGCACCGCGTCCCGTCGACCACCCCGGCAGTGACGACCGCCCCCGCGCCGAACAGCACCAGGTACAGCGGCCCCAAGTAGTAGGGCCGGTCCCCCATGGCCAGCATGAGCACGACGAAAAGCAGCACGTAGGCCACGGCGAAGCCGCGGTACACGCGCAATCGCGGCTCGCGCAGGAGCGCCCAGAGCCCCGAGAGCCAGACCGGAGCCGCCCAGAGCCCCGGGAGCACGAACTGCAGGATGACGAAGGTCACGCTGTAGCCAGCCCCCGAGTGCTTCGCGCGCAGCGCCCCGCTCATCGCCAGGGTGGGCCAGCCGTGGTCTGCCTGCCACAGCAGGTTGGGCACCCAGAGCAGGATGGCGATGGCGGCGCCGAGCCAGAGATACGGGCTGCTGAGCACCTTCCATTGACGGTTGACGATGAAGCCCACGAGCAGCGCGAGGACGAGAAGCAGGATCGTGTGCTTCGCATACAGCGACACGCCGACGACGAGGCCGACCAGTAGCCAGAGGCGCTGGTCGGCCGTGCGCAGGATGCGCAGCACGACGAGCACGACGAGCGCCCAGCCGACCAGGTCGTAGACCGTCGGCCCCGCCAGATGCGCCAGGATCAGGAACGGCGAGACGGCGAGGAGGAGCGCGGCCAGCGTCTGGGCGAAGCGGCGGCCGCCCAGCTCGCGGGCCGTGAGGCCCGAGAGGACCACTGCCGCCGCGAACGCCAAAGCCGGAAAGAGCCGGAGACCGTAGAGCGAGTCGCCGAACAGCCGCCGCGCCAACCACACGAGCGCGATGCTCAGCGGCGGCTGGTCGACGTACCCCCAGGCCATGTGCTTCGAGGCGGCGACGAAGTACAACTCGTCCCGGTGATAGCCGTAACGTCCCGCGACCAGCAGCAGGACGACGAGGACAGCGGCGGCGACCCCGACAACGGGCAGCCACGCGATCGGAGCGAGCTCGCGCGGGCGCGGAGGACCACCCGACCCAGCTTCAAGACTCGTCGTCATGGCGGCATCGTACTCGCGCGGGCGCACTCGCGAAAGGAGGCTCGCCGCGGCGGTGACGGGCGCTCCCGCAGGCTGCCCCAAGCCGCGCCCCACGACGCCTTCCTCATCGCGACCGGGGACGGCCCCGACGATCGTCAGGAAGGGCTGCTGATGATGGCGCAGGCCGTCCCGAGGGAATCTGCGCCCGAACGTCCGGTGTGAAGACGGGGGCGGACCCGAGGGCCAAGCCCTCAAGGATCAGGGAGCGGCGGGCTCTGAGCCGGCTCACCGACAAGCGCCTCAACCTCGATGAAGATGCGGCTGACCTGCGGGTAGGGCTCGTTGATGCGCTCCTCGATGCGGTGGACGGCGGCGTGGATATCCTCGGCGGGCAGCCCGGGCGTGAACTTGACTTCGATGTTCAGCAGCACGTCGTCCGGGCCAAGATGCATCGTCAGTACCACGCCGAGGCCGGTCACCGCCGGATCGCCCAGGACGATGCTGCGGATGTCTGCCACCATCTCCGGATCCGCGGCTTCCCCCACGAGCAGGCTCCGACTCTCGTAGGCGAGCCAGAGCGCCGCGACCACGAGAATGCAGCCGATGACGATCGAGGCTGTGCCGTCGAGCCACGGCGCATCGAGCTGGTGGCTGAGGAGCACCCCGAAGAAGGCGACGACGAGGCCGAGGAGCGCGGCCGTGTCCTCGAAGAGGACGGTGAACAGGCTCGGGTCTTTGCCGTGATGGATGGCGGCGATGGTGGTGCGCCCGTGGCGCGACCCGCGGAACGTGCGCCAGGCGACGCTGAACGAGAGGCCTTCGAAGAGCGCGGCCAGCGCGAGGACGACGTAGTTGATGATCGGGCTCTCGAGCGGCGCCGGATGCTGGATGTGCGTGATGCCCTCGTAGATGGACATCCCCCCGCCGATGCCGAAGATGCTGACGGCGACGATGAGACTCCAGAAGTAGACCTCCATGCCGTGACCGAAGGGATGGTGCTCGTCGGCCGGCTGGGCGCCCCGGTTCAGCCCGTAATAGAGGAGGCCGCCGTTGCCTGTGTCGACGACGGAATGGATGCCCTCGCTGATCATCGCCGAGCTGCCGGTCATGGCCCCGGCGACGAACTTGATAGCGGCGATGGCCACGTTGCCGATGATCGCGGCGACCACCGCCTTCTTCGATTCCTGCGCCATGGAGGCAGTCTACTGCACGTGCCGTGGGGACCGGGTCTTCACCCGACTTCAAAAAGGGTACGTAAGGAGTAAGATGACAGGCGTGGCTTCTTGAAGGGAGTACCACGATGCCTGGCAGCAGCGAGTACGAGTGTGGCGAGTGTCGCCACCGCTTCCGCACCCCGGAGGGAATGCCGCGTGACACGCGGTCCCTGATGTGTCCAGCTTGCGGCAGCATCGACCTCAACCTCATCAGCGTCGTCCGGCCGGCTCCTGCCATCTGGGCCGCCCGTGAGGGAGCGCCCGCCGAGGACCGGCGGAAGCGCGACGAGTCCCCGGTCTCGTAGGAGAGGCCTGGGTCCAGAGCCGCGCGCCGCGGGTCGGCGCTCGGCACGGCGTCCGCGTACCGTCTGGTACGCTAGGCTCATGCTGAGGGCCGTCACGTTCGACTTCTGGAGCACCCTGTTCGTGGACACTCGCGGCGCCAAGCGGGAGGCGCTACGCGCCCGTGTCCTCGAGGACACGCTGCGTGCCGCGGGCCTGCAGCCGTCACAGCAGGCGCTGGGCGAGTCACTGCGCGCCAGCTGGGACTACTTCGACGTCGTCTGGCTCCGCGAGCACCGCACGCCGCTCTGCGCCGAGCTCGTCGACGCCATCCTCGCCTCGCTGAGCGCCCAGCTGCCGCCGCAGCTCCACGAAGCGCTCGTCGGCCGGTTCGAGCGCCTCGTCCTGGACGTCCCTCCCGAGCCGATGCCGGGGGCGGTCTACACGATGCCGGAGCTGGCGAAGCGCTACCGGCTCGCCATCATCTGCGACACGGGCTACTCACCCGGCGCGGTGCTCCGCGAGCTGCTCGATCGCCACGACCTGCTCGGCAACTTCGAGTACGCGTACTTCTCCAATGAGCACGGCATGAGCAAGCCCGACCCGCGCGTGTTCCTCCACGTCCTCGAGGAGCTCGGCGTGCGTCCCGCGGAAGCGGCCCACGTCGGCGACATCCAGCGCACAGACATCGCCGGGGCGCAGGCCGTCGGCATGTCCGCCGTCCACTTCGTCGGCGCCAACAACGCCGACGTCCCCCACTCCACTGGGGACGTGCTCGTCCGCCACTTCGAAGAGCTGCCGCAAGCGCTGGGGAGTCTCACCTGTGCCGGCTGCTGAGCACAGATTCCGCCTCAGCCGGCAGCGCCGGCTGTTCCTGATCGCGGCGGCCGCCGGGCTCGCTGTCTTCGTCGCCGTGGCGATCCTCATGCGCAGCGGCGCCTTGGACTCGCTCGACGCCAAGGTCGTCAACCTCTTCGCGGAGCATCGCCGGCAGCCGTTCACCGCCGTCGCCGAGACGCTGGACAAACTCGATGCCTGGTGGCTCCTGACCATCCTCATCGCGGCCCTGCTCGGCGGCCTCTGGTGGTCGGGACGGATGGTGCAGGCCCTGTACCTGGGCGTCAGCGTCGCCGTGGCTCTGGTCCTCAACCCTCTCCTCAAGGCCGCGTTCGAACGCCCGCGCCCAGCAGGCGAGGCCCTCGTCACCGTCTCGAGCGCAGCCTTCCCGAGCGGCCACACGACGACGGCCACCACCGTCGCCACCACGCTGGCGGTGATCGCCTGGCCCACGCGGTGGCGCTGGCCGATAATCGCCGTCGCGGCGGTCTTCTCCGTGACTATGGCCGTCTCGCGCGTATACCTCGGCGCCCACTGGCCGTCCGACGTGATCGGCGGCCTCGCGCTCGGCTTCACCATCGCCATGGCCGTCCGCGCGGCCATGCCCTGGCCTTCGGCCGAAGAAGCCGCGGTCGTGCAGGGTGAAGATGGAGAGGCCGCGTCGGCACCGGGCGGACGCGGGCCGGTGAGGGCGACGGTCGCCGGGGCCGAAGGCGCGACCGGGGGCGACCTGCCCGCCATCGACGTGGTCTTCCTCGACTGGGGCAACACGCTCATGGTCGACCACGGCATGCGCGAAGGCCCCATGAAGGACTGGGAGAAGGTCGAGGCAGAGGCCGGCGCCCAGGAGGCGCTGCTCCGCCTGCGCGCCCGCTACCGCCTCGTGGTGGCCACCAACGCCGGCGACTCACCCGCCGCCGACGTACTCCTCGCCCTGGCGCGCGTCGGCCTCGCCGAGTACGTCGACGACGTCATCTCCTCCGCCGACGTCGGCGACCACAAGCCCAACTACGCCTTCTACCGCGCCGCGCTGCTGCACGAGGGCGACCGCGGTCTGCCTCTCGACCCGCGCCGCGTGGTCATGGTCGGCGACGGCACGACCAACGACATCGCCGGCGCGCAGCGCGCCGGGATCAGGACCATCTGGTACAACCCGACGAAGCGTCGGTTCCCGGATGGCGCGCAGCCACCCGACGCCGTGATCCGTAAGCTCACGGAGCTGCCGGAGGCCGTGGACCGCCTCGCGGGCATCAAGCCGGAGAAGCGGTCCCGCAAGCAGCGCCAAGCCGATGCCGCTGCCGCCGCGTCTGCCGCGGCCGCAGCGGCATCCAAAGCCCTGCGCGCGGAGACGGCCGCCGAGGACTCCGCGGCCTCCGCCGCCACGGCGATCCACGGCCAGAACGAGGCGGTCGTGCCGGCGGAGCCGGCGACCGGGGCCGTCATCGGGACGCCCGCCGCCCCCCCAGACGGGAGGTAGTCATGGACGCGCCGCAAGCCGACCACCGGTGCCGCCGCGCCGCGCAGCCCGGCGCAGACGCAGCCACACCGGTCGCGGACGTCCAGTACCTCTTCTTCGTTCTCGTCTTCGTCGACTGACTCAGGCCGCCTGGCGCACGCGGCGCCCGGGCGCCCCGACGTGGTGGCGGCAGAGCTCCAGCCCACCGCCCTCCTTCAGCCAGCTCGCAAAGGTGTGCAGCCGGGGGTAGACGCCGCGCAGAAACTCCACGTCGTGGACCTGGGTGGATGCCTCCTGGTAGACGAACACGCCCTCGACCTGGACTTCTTCGTACCGCACCGGCTCAGCAAGCGCCGCCGTCAGCTGAGCCGCGATGTCGAGCGGCGTCAGGGTGTCACCGGCGAGGTCGAGGTCCCGTCCGACGAACTCGTCGGGGCGCGTCACCGCCAAGGCGGCCAGAGCGCCGACGTCGTCCAGCGCCACGAGGGGCAGGTGCGCGTCGGCCACGAACGGTGTGGCCAGCGACAGATCCGGTCCAAAGCGGCTGAGCCAGTACCAGGGCACCTCCTCCATGAAGGTGGCCGGCCGCAGGACCGTCGCCGGCACCTCCAGGCTGCGCAAATAGCGCTCGGTCTCAGAGCTGACGTCGCAAGACAGCCGGTGGTGATCCGGCCCGGTGGCGGCGGCGAAGACGACGTGGCCGACGCCGGCCCGCTCCGCCGCGTCGATGAAGTTCCGGCCCTGGCGCAGCCGCTCCGCCGGGCCGGTCGCCGGGTCCTCGAGGACGAGGACGAGCGCGCCTGCGCCGCGTAGGGCACCCTCGATCGCGCCGGGATCGTCGAAACGGACGAGCCGCGTAGCGGAACCGGCCCAGCGTTCGTCACGCAGCCGGCGTCCGTCGTGCTCGTCGAACAGCGCATGCGCATCGACGCCGAGCGCGCGCAGATGGCTGATGGCCGCCCCGCCCTGATGTCCGGCGGCGCCGACGACGTAGATCGGCCCTGTCGTGGTCGTCATGATCCTCACCCCGCTTCTGTGCTCACGGGAACTGCTTCCGATACAGGAGTTGTTCCCGCTCAGTAACCAGCCAAGGATGTTGACGGCCCTTGCGTCTGGAACATCCTCACGCGAGCGTCTCACTGAGAGGGCGACCATGAAGGCGGCGCGGGAACGCACTGGAGAAGGCGGCCTCCTGAGCCGACCGCGTGGCGCAGGGCGAGGGGTCGCCAGCGGGCGTGCAGACCGCGGGTCAGAGCTGCGCGATCGCCTGCTCGAGCCGGGCGACCGCCTGGTCGCGGCCCAGCACCCAGAGGCTCTCGAACAGGCCGGGGGTGACGCTCTGGCCGCTCATGCCGAGGCGCAGAGCGGCGAAGACGACTTTGGGCTTGAGTTCCAGACGCTGCGGCAGCTCACGGACCAGCGTCTCGACCGCCGGCACGTCCCACTCCGCCAGGTCGCGGAGGCCGGAAGCGGCGGTCGCGAGAGTCTCGGCCGCACCCGCCGTGCCTTGGAACCGCTCCAGCGCCTCCGGGGCGAACGCGAGCGGCCGGAAGAACCAGCCGGCCATGGGGATGAAGTCGGCCAGCACCTCGATCTTCTCGTGCACCAGCGGGGCGACCGCGCGCGTGAGCGCCTCCTGCTCCTCATCGGGGACGGTGGGTGGCATGCGGCGCTCGGTCTCGGCGTTCTCGACGACGGCGGCGAGCGTCTGCGGCCCCCGGGTCGCCAGCTCGCCGACGCCGGCCGGGTCGCCGTAGAAGCCCGCCCGCGTGAGGTACTCGACGAGGCGGCCGCCGAGCCACTCGTCGGTCATGGCGCGCACATAGCGGCCGTTCATCCAGCGGAGCTTCTCGGGGTCGAAGATGCTCGGGCTGGTTCCCAGCTTGGTCACATCGAAGTCGGCCACGAGGTCGTCCAGCGACCAGGTGATCATGGTCTCGTCGAACTCGGAGCTGAGGAAGCACAGGTAGTTGCGTACCACCTCGACGAGGAACCCCTCGGCCGTGAGTTGCTCGAGCTTGGTCGCCCCGTGCCGCTTGCTGAGCTTCTTCTTGTCGGTGCCGAAGAGCAGTGGCATGTGCAGGAACTCCGGCACGCCGGCGCCCAGCGCCTCGTAGATCACGACCTGTTTGGGCGTGTTGCTGATGTGGTCGTCACCGCGGATGACGTGGGTGATCTCCATGGTGACGTCGTCGACCACGACGGCCAGGTTGTAGGTGGCGGTGCCGTCCGAGCGCTGCACGATGAAGTCGCCGATGGTGTCGTTCTCGAAGGCGACTTCGCCGCGAAGGATGTCGTGGAAGACGGTGCGGCCTTCGGGCACACGCACGCGCAGCGTGTACGGCTCTCCGGCCTCCTGGCGGCGCCGCACCTCGCCCGGCTCCAACCCCCGGCACTTACCCGAATACGCCCACGCCCTGTCTTCCTGCTGCGCCGCCGTCCGCTCTGCCTCGAGCTCCTCCGGCGTGCAGAAGCAGGGGTAGAGGTGGCCGCTCTCGAGCAGGCGCGCGACGTGCTCGTGGTAGATGCCCTCACGCTCCGTCTGCCGGTACGGCCCGTGCGGTCCGGGTACGCCGGGCCCCTCGTCCCAGTTCAGGCCCATCTCCTTCATCGACGCGATGATCTGGACGATGGCCTCGTCCGTACTCCGGGTGAGGTCGGTGTCCTCGATGCGAAGGATGAACGCGCCCTCATGACGACGCGCGAAGATGTAGTTGTAGAGACCCGTGCGTGCGCTGCCCAGATGCAGATAGCCGGTGGGCGACGGGGCGAAGCGGACGCGGATGTGGCGATCCTCGGTCATGGGTCGCCCATGATACCGCATCGTCACTGGGCCCAGACGGGCGACGACTTCTTCTCAGCAGTCGGAAACGGACTACAATGTCCGGATGGAGACGTCGTCTCACTGGGTGCGAGTCATCGAGTCGCGGCCACGTGATCACGTCCGCAACCTCAGCGTGCACGTCGGCGACATGGTAGGCGTGGGGCACCGCAACCAGCAGTACCCGCAGCTGCGCTGGTGCACGCCCGAGCGCGGCTACTCCGGCTGGATGGCGGAGTCCTACCTCGAGTACACGAGCCCTACCGAGGCAATCGTCACGCGCGACTTCGACGCCTCGCAGCTCACCGTCATCGCAGATGAGAAGCTCGAGGTGCTCGACGAAGTCGGTGACTGGCTGCTCTGTCGTAACGACAGCGGGATCCAGGGCTGGGTCCCTCGGCGCATCCTCGAGGACGCCGGCCCGGGCGACTCCTGAGGGGCGGCGTCATGACCACCGGCCCCCGGCGCTCGCTGGATCGCGTGGCGGCCTCCTGCGCGCTCGAGCAGGTCTTGGAGATCCGCGTCCGGGCGGGCGACGGCCTCGCGATCGGGCACCGCAACCAGCATCCCGCGTTCTCCGGGAGCGCCGCGGAGGAAGGCCATTGCGGGTGGCTGCCGGCATCGTGCGCCAATGAGACCGCGGAGGGATCGTGACCACACGAGATCTGCCGCAGCGGGTCCGCGTCATCCAGTCGCACATCACCAGCGATCCGAATCCGGTGCGCTTCCGGGCCGGAGACACCCTCGGCGTGGGCCACCACGACCAGGTCTGGACGCACTACGTCTGGGCCACCGACCAGGCCGGCCGTTCCGGCTGGGTGCCCGACGAGTACCTGCAGCCCGACAACGATGGCCGCAGGGCCACGGCGCTGCGGGACTACGACTCCACCGAGCTCACCGTGGAACGCGGCGAGATCGTCGATGTCCTGGACGAGGTCGGCGGGTGGTACCTGTGCCGCGCCACGTCGGGCCGATCGGGCTGGGTGCCGGGCACTTCGGTCGAAGCGCTGGGACCGGACGCAGGATCCTGAAGGCGGGCCCTCCGGGCGCGGCCTACTTGACGGCGACAGTCACCCGCGCTGAGGCGGCCGGCCCCTCGAACTGGCCCACTCTCCTGGGCATGAGGACTACGTAGGTGCGGGTCCGCTCCGGGCGGATCGTCCCGGTCCAGACGCCGTTCTCGCCGGTCGTCAGCGTGCGCATGACTCTCCCGTCGACCAGCCTCACGAGCCTGAGCGGCGCGAGGCGGGCGATGGGCAGGCCGCCGCTCGTGCTGCGCACGTAGACACGCGCCGTGGAGCCGGCGGCGACCGTCACCGTCTTCTTCGCGAAGGCGGCGTCGGTGGCGAGCTGGAGGGTGACCGGCGTGGGACCGGCCCAGAGAACCCTGGTCCGGCCGGCGGCCTCGCCGGTGGTCCCCACGAGCTCGAGTTCGTGGTGCCCCTGCGTCAGCGACTCGGTGGTCAGCGTCCAGGTCTCCGAGGGCTCGTCGAAGGCGCCGTCCACCGCGGTCAGCGGCTGCCATACGCCACCGTCGACGCGGTACTGCAGGTCGTGCGGGACCTTGATGCTGAGGTCCCGACGGAAGTACACGCCGGTGCTGATGCGGCCGCGGTGACGCGGGCGTTCGGCCACGCTCCCCCGCAGCGTTACCGCGCCGCTCGTGTCCGTGGCCTCCAGCCCGGTCGTGAACGCCGGCCTCGTGTCCACCACATCGGGGTGCGAATCGCCGTCGCCGTCGCGCAGCCCGGTCTGGCCGATCGTCGCGGGGCACAGCTGCCCTGCGGCGAACGCGCGCAGCGTCGCGTCCGATCCGCGCATGATGCAGGGCAGGTCGGTTGTGCCACCCCTCACAGCGTTGCTGTTGCGCACGCCGAGGTACCCCGACCTCAAGCGTCCGCTACTCGGATAGCCGGGAGCCGGCGGCGCGTACTCGTCCAGCGCGCCGAACACGTGGCCCATCTCGTGCGCGAGCACGGCGTCGAAGTTGCCGAACTCGTAGCCGTCGTTGTCGTAGGTGAGCATGCAGTAGGGACCGAAGAGGTCGGCGGTGTAGGCGATCGCCCCATTACGGAACATGCCGTCCTTGTCCTGCAGGCTGTCGACCACGTAGACGACGAACGCCCAGTCGGCGTCGTTGCGGCGGCGGACCTTGTCCGCATAGAGGGTCTCGGGATACGGCTTGTCGTCGCGGACGTGGTGGCCGAAGCCGAGCGTCCTCATCGCCGGCCAGCGCCAGGCGGCGTCGGAGAGCACGCGGTGACCGTTCCATCCGGAGCGGACGTTCATCCTGATGGGCTCGTATCCGGTCGTGATGGTGCGCGGCGAGCCGTAGGAGCCCGCCGGCGGCAGGAACAAGTCCAGCGAGCCGTCGGGAGACTGTGCGTTCCACCAATCGAGCGCGTTCTGGACCTTGCCCAGGACGAGCTGCCGGCGGTCGCCGAGGTTCCGGGGGTCTTGCCGAGACCAGTCCTCCGTGCTCTTCATCTTGCTGCCGTCGCTCTCCAGGAAGATGACGGCGACGGCGACTCGGCCGGCGGCGAATGCGGCCGTCTCGCGCGCGCCGGGAAGAGCTCCGAGCCCGACGGGGAGACTGGGCGCAGCCTTGCCCAGCCGCGCGCCCCATGACGTCGTCCAGGAGCGGCGGCGCCGGCCGCACGGGTCCGGAGGCGGCCGCATTGGAGTTGCCGGCGGCGCCTGCGGCCGCCGGCGGCGCCACGCTCGCGCCCAGCAGCGCGGAGGCGAGCGCGATGAGGGCCACGAGTCCCACTCCGAAGTGATGACGGCCCCGTGTCATGCGCCGATTGTCGCACGTCGCGGACTCGGCGGTCGACTTCGAAGCAGTACCAGACGTGCGCGCGCGATGGCCATCTGGTAACCTTCCGGCTTCGTGAACGTGCTTTTCCACACTCCCGGCCCCTCTACCCTGGACACCTGACATGCCTCAGTTGCGCATCGTCGTCCTCGTCAAACAGGTCCCGGACACGGCCAACGTGACTGGTGAGGCCATGAAGGAGGACGGCACCATCAACCGGGCGGCGCTGCCGGCCGTGTTCAACCCCGAAGATCTGAACGCGCTCGAAGAGGCGCTCAAGCTCAAGGACCGCCACGACGCCCGCGTCACCGTCCTGACGATGGGCCCGCCGGCGGCCGTGCAGGTGCTGCGCGAGTCGCTGTACCGGGGCGCCGACGAGGTCATCCTGCTCACCGACAAGGCGTTCGCCGGCGCGGACACGCTCGCGACCAGCTACGCGCTCTCGCTGGCCGTCGAGAAACTCGGCGGAGCGGACATCGTGCTCTGCGGCCGCCAAGCTATCGACGGCGATACCGCGCAGGTCGGCCCGCAGACGGCCGAGAAGCTCGGCTACCCGCAGATCACCTGCGTGAGCCGCATCGACCAGCTGACTGCGCCGGCGGCAGGCGGCGCAGCCGGCTCCGGCGCCATCACCGCCACGCGCAGCATCGAGGGCGGGTTCGAGACGCTCACCAGCCCGCTGCCGTGCCTGCTCACCGTCACCGGCGAGGCCAACGACCCGCGGCCGGCGAGCGTGAAGATGGTCATGACCTACAAGGGCATCGCCGCCGAGGCCATGCCCGACTACGACGACAGTTATCTGAACCCGGAGAGCGACGACGCCGAGGTCTGCATGATCGGACGCGACGGCAAGCCCGTCTGCCGGGCCCGCGTCGTCCAGTGGGACCACGAGGCGTTGGCCGCCGACCGCGAGGCCCTCGGCCTACGCGGCTCGCCGACACGCGTCAAGGAGATCGAAAGCGTCGTCCTCGCGCAGAGCGAGGCGCGCATGGTCGAGCCCGACGAGGCCGGCATCACCGAGCTCGTGCACGAGCTGATCGGGGAGCACATCCTTGGCTGAGCCGGCGGGTGGCACCCGCAGCGCAGACGTCTGGGTCGTCGTGGAGCAGCACGACGGCGTGGCAGCCGAGGTCAGTCTCGAACTGCTCGGCCGTGCCCGCGAGCTCGCCGACCAGCTCGGCGTGCAGGTCGGCGCCGTGCTCATCGGGGCAGGCAACGCCCTCAAGGACATCGCCACGGCGCTCGTGGCGCGCGGCGCCGACACGGTCTACTTCGTCGCGCACAGTGACCTCGCCCAGTACCTGGCGCAGCCCTACACGCAGATCGTCACCAGCCTGATCCGCGAGCACGAGCCACAGATCGTCCTCTACGGCGCCACCACCACCGGCCGTGACCTGGCCCCTCGCGTCGCCAGCGCTCTGCGTACCGGCCTCACCGCCGACTGCACCGACCTGCGCATCGGCGACCACTCGCTCAAGGGCGAGGAGTACAAGGACCTGCTCTACCAGATCCGGCCGGCGTTCGGCGGCAACATCATCGCTACCATCATCAGCCCGCTGCACCGGCCGCAGATGGCGACGGTCCGCGAAGGCGTGATGGTCATGCCCGAGGAGGACCGGCGGCGCGACGGCCGCATCATCGCCGTGCCCGTGACCCGCACGCCGGAGCGCATCGCGGTCCGGGACGGAGTCGTGCTCAGCGACGCCGACTTCGCGGTCAAGCTCGTCAAGCGCGTGCAGGAGGAGAAGCGCGTCGACCTCAAAGGCGCGCGCATCGTCGTCTCCGGCGGCGTCGGCGTCGGCTCACGAGAGGGCTTCGCGCTGGTCGAGGAACTGGCCCGCACGGTGGGCGGCGTCGTCGGCGCCAGCCGCGCCGCCGTGGATGCGGGCTGGATCGCCCACGACCACCAGGTGGGGCAGACCGGCACCACAGTGCGTCCCAAGCTGTACATCGCCTGCGGCATCAGCGGCTCCGTGCAGCATCGCGCCGGCATGGACCAGAGCGCGCGCATCCTGGCGATCAACGACGATCCGCTGGCGCCGATCTTCAGCGTCGCCCACTATGGCGTGGTCGGCGACCTGCACAAAGTCATCCCGCTCCTGATCCAGGCGTACAAGACCAAGGGCGCGGGCGGCGAAGCCGCTCCCGCGACCGCCGCGGCCGACGGAGGTGCGTCGTGAGCAACTTCTACAGCGACAACCAGGACCTCCAGCAGACGCTGCTCAGCCTCGACCTCGCGCGCATCGTGCGCCTGCGCGAGGACGACTACGCGCAGGCTCGCGACTTCGCCTACGCGCCCAGGGACTTCGAGGACGCGGTCGACTCATACGCGCGCACCCTTCAGATCGTCGGTGACCTCGCCGGCGAGTACATCGAGCCGCGCGCCGAGGACGTCGACCGCGCCGGCAGCGAGCTCATCCAGGGCGAAGTCTGCTACGCCCCCGGCATCGCCGAGGGACTCGAGCGCCTCAAGCAGGCCGACCTCATGGGCATGACGCTGCCGCGCAAGTACGGCGGGCTCAACTTCCCCGTCTCCGTCAGCGTGATGATCGTCGAGATGGTCAGCCGCGCCGACCCGGCGCTGATGAACATCTTCGGGCTCCAGGACATCAGCGAGACTGTGAACAAGTTCGCCGACGACGGGATGAAGGCCGCCTACCTGCCACGGTTCGCCAGCGGTGAGGTCACCGGCAGCATGGCGCTCACCGAGCCCGAGGCCGGCAGCGACCTGCAGAACGTCCAGCTCAAGGCCTCGGAACAGCCGGACGGCACCTGGCGCCTGAACGGCGTGAAGCGCTTCATCACCAACGGCTGCGGCCAGATCAGCCTCGTGCTGGCGCGCTCCGAGGAGGGCACGACCGACGCCCGCGGTCTCAGCATGTTCCTCTACGAGCGCGACGAGCACATGCGCATACGCCGCCTTGAGGACAAACTCGGCATCCACGGCTCGCCCACCTGCGAGTTGCAGTTCGACGACGCGCCCGCGCTGCTCGTCGGCGAGCGCCGGCGTGGCCTCACGACCTACGTCATGAGCCTCATGAACGGCGCCCGTCTCGCCATCGCCGCGCAGGCACAGGGCATCGCCGAGGCGGCGTACCGGGCGGCGGCCAAGTATGCCACCGAACGCATCCAGTTCGGCGCGCCCATCGGCGAGCTCACCGCCGTCAAGGGCCTGCTCGCCGACATGAGGGTGAGCGTCGAAGCGGCGCGGGCACTGCTCTACGAGACCGCGCTCATCGTCGACACCAAAGAGGTGCTCGAGCATCGCATCGCACAGCTGCAGGCCGCCGAGAAGGCCGGCGAGGCTCCGCCGACCGGCCCGGACACCGACGTCAAGACGCTGCGCGGCGAGCTCAAGACCTACACACGGCTCGCCGCCCTCTACACGCCGCTCGCTAAGGCCTGCTGCACCGAGATGGCCAACCAGGTCACGTACGACTCGCTGCAGGTGCACGGCGGCTCGGGTTACATGCGCGACTTCGCCGTCGAGCGCCACGCGCGCGACGCGCGGATCACCAACATCTACGAGGGCACGACGCAGTTGCAGGTCGTGGCCGCCATCGGCGGCATCCTGGGCGGCACGCTCGCGGGGCGCCTGGACGCGTACGACGACGAAGACTTCTCAGCCACGCCGGAGCTGCTGGCGCGCGTCCGGCGCGCCCGCGCGCGCCTGGCGGAGGCGATCGCCCGCGTGCGCCAGCTCGATGATGTGCGCTACCGCGACTTCCACGCCCGCCGCCTCACCGAGATGGCGATCGACGTGAGCTGCGCCTACCTGCTGCTGCGGGCGGCGCAGAGCGACGCGCGCCGCCTGCTGGCGGCGGAGTACTTCGTCGCCGCCGCCTCGGCGCGCATCGAGGGCGCCGCCGCCCAGGTGCTGGGCGGCGACCCGTCCATGCTGGACGCGCTCACGACGCTCGCGTCCGGCTGACAGACCGACCCGCCCGAGACTTCAGTCCGGGCTGCCGAGCGTCCATCGAGCAGGGGCCCTGCACCGCGCATGAAAGCAGGCGCTGGGCGCGACAGATCGCGCTCCTGGGTCGAGGTCCTGGAGGGTCCGCCGCATGAGGTGCGCTCCCGGCGCCCGTCGTCAGGCCGACGGGTCGTCCGGCGCATCCTCCACTGGCCGCCCGGGTTGCGGCGGCTCGATGCAGTCGCCGCCGGCGGCCCGTGCCGCTGCGAGCCGCTCCTCCGCCGCACCCACCAGCTCGTCCGCGTCCTCGGCGGTGTCGGGGAACCCAGCGACGCCGAGACTCATGGTGAAGCGGCCAAGCGGGCCGAATTCGTCACTTGAGAGACGTGTCGCCGACGCCCGGGCGCGGATGCGTTCGGCGACCAGTCCCGCGGCGTTCGGCCCGGGTCCGGTGCTCGGCAGCAGGAGCGCGAACCGGCCACCGCCCAAGCGGTAGGCGACATCGACCTTGTCGCGCAGGCTGGTCAGCAGCAGGCGCGCCACGGCGACGAGCACCGAGTCACGGAACGCTGGGCCGCGCGATCGGGCAAGCCCCTCCTCGCCGTCCAGCTCGCAGGCGATCAGCGCCACCGGCTGATGGTAGCGGCGGGCGCGGGCGACCTCGGCGTACACCCGCTCATAGAAGTACCAGCGGCTGTAGAGGCCGGTGAGTGTGTCCGTGGCCGATCGACTCTGCAGCGACCGGTAGGCTCGCGCCCGGTGCAGGGCGGCGGCGGTCTGGCCGGCGAGCAACGCGGCGAGTCCCACTTCAGACTCCCGGAACCGCCTCCGCAGAGGCGCCGTAAGCTCGAGGTAGCCGGCCGCACGTCCCACCGTGACGAGCGGCAGCAGCAGTCGCGCCCCCCCATCGGCAGTCCGCGCCTGCTCGGGGCGTCCGAGGTCTACCGCTTGCCGCGCGAGGGCGTCGACGCGCCAGCCTTCGCCGGAAGCCTCGCCGGAAGCCGCGACGCGCACGAACGCGCCGTCGTCCTGGCGCAGCACCACCTCCGCGGCACAGGCGACTCCGCTGATGAGGCGTGCCGCCTCCGCGCGCGCGGCGACCACGATCTCCTGCGCCGAGACTGAGGCCGGGAGGCCGTGGCCCGCGACGAGCAGCGTGGTCAGTCGCTCCGCCCGCTGTGTCTCGGCCTCGTACAGACGCACGGCGCGCAGCACCGCGGCGGCGAGACGCGCGAGCGTCCCGAGGCGCGCGCGCTCCTCCGGAGAGAGCCGGCGCACCGCGCGCGTCTCCGCGAGGCTGAGGACGCCGAGCACTTCCGCGCCGGCCAGCAACGGCACGTCGATCCTGCTGGTGAACCCGGCCTGGGTCAGCGCCGCGGTGTCGTCCGACGAGAGGTCGTCACCGAGGTGCCGCTCCACGACCTCTGCGGCCAGCACCAGACGACGCAGGTCGTGGCTCTGATCGAGACCGACGACGGTGCCCACGCAGTCACTGGCCCGGACGGCGGACGGTTCCCGGCACCAGTACGCGCGGCACTCGAGCGTGTCCGCGTCCTCGCTGAACGCCCACAGGTCGACGGACCAGAGGTCCAGCGACTGCCCGACCTCGGCGACCACCGCGCGCAGCAGAGCGCTGGGGTCGCGCGCCGCCAGAGCGCCCGGACGCGGCGCGTCACCCATAGGTCTCGACCCTGTCCTTGCCGGCCCGCTTGGCCGCGTAGAGCGCGGCGTCCGCGTGCCCCACCAGATCCTCCGGAGACGCGGTGTGCACCGGGAACATGGCGACCCCGATGCTCACAGTGATCGCCGGGAGCACCGAGCCGTCGGCGCCCAGGAACCGCGTGCCCGCCACCCGCGCGCGGATGCGCTCGGCGACCTGCCCGGCGCCGCCCAGGTGGCCGGGCGGCGGCGGCGGTTCCTCGCCCCCGCGCGCTGCAAGCTCGCCGGCGAGGTCCATCTCAAGCTGGGTCTCCCGGGTCGCGACCATCGGCGTGTTGGGCAGGATCACGGCGAACTCCTCACCGCCGTACCGGGCCGCCACATCCAGGCTCTGGCGCAGCTCGGACTGGAGCACGGCGGCGACGCCCCGCAGCACGGCGTCACCGGAGAGGTGGCCGTTGCGGTCGTTCAACGCCTTGAAATCGTCGAGATCGATCATGAGCAACGAGACGGGGGTCCCGTAGCGGCGCGCGCGGGCGATCTCGTGCTCCAGACGCTCGTAGAAGTGCCGGTGGTTGTACAGGCCGGTGAGGCCGTCGGTCACAGCCTGGTCCTGGACGCGCTTGTACAGGCGGGCGTGCTCGATCGCGACTGCGGCCTGCTCCGCGATCCCGATCGCGAGCGCCACCTCGTCCGGCGTCCAACGACGCTCCAGCTCTTTCTCCACAAGGACGAGCACGCCCACCGGCCGCCCATTGAAGACCAGCGGAACGTTGAGGTAGGCGCGATCCCCGTACTTGTCGAACAGCGCCCGCGTCGTCGCCGGCAGGCCGGGGTCTGAGTAGCGTTGCTCCAGGACCTCGCCGGCCTCGAGGAACTCGCGCTCCTCGGGCTCATCGTCCAGCGAGAACAGTTCGCCGAGACTCGCGCGCGCGCCCTCGTCGAGCGTGCGCTGCCACAGCGCGACGGGCCGCACCGTGTTCGCCGCGGGGTCGAATTCCTGGATCTGGCACTCGGCGCTCCCGAGCAGTTCCCCAGCGGTGTGCGCCACCGTGTTCAGGACCTCGTCGAGGTCGACGCTCGAGCTGACCGCGCGGGTGGACCCGAGGAGCAGACCGAGCTGCCAGTTCTGGGTCTCGGTCTGGCGCAGCAACTGCGCGTGGTGGATCGCCGCCGCCGCCGCCTGCTCTCCGAGAGCGACGGCCAGCTGTCGCTCTTCGTCGGTGAAGTGCCGTTCCAGCTCGGTCTCGATGAACACCAGGAGCCCGATAGGCCGCCCCTCGAAGACGAGCGGCACGCTCAGGAGACTCTTCTCGCCGTTCTTGAGCATGTCGGCGCGGTTCTGCTCGTCCATGCCGGGGTCCGAGACCCGCTCCTCCACCGCCGCGCCTCCGTAGAGGATCTTGCGGTCGCACGAGTAGTCATCCAGGGAGTACGCACGACCCACCCAGCGTTCCCAGCCCGGCTCCGGAGCGCGCTGCTCGAACGCGACCACAGTCATGGTCTCCGTCTCGGAGTCGTAGGTGTCGATGGCGCACTCGGCCGCGTCCAGCGCCTCGCGCGCCTCGTGTGCGATCGTCGCCAGCAGCCGGTCGAGGTCGATGGTCGCGGACATCGCCCGGCTGGCGGTGAGCAACGCTCCCAGCCGGCGCGTCTGCTCCGCCTCCCGCCGGAACATGCGCGCCGTATGCACAGCGACAGCCGCGGGCACAGCCATCAGATCGAGCAGGCGCCGGTCGTCCGGCGTGAACCGGCGTGGGGCGCGCTTCTCGACCAGGGTGAGCGCACCGACGACCTCGTCCTGGAACACCAAAGGCACGGAGAGGACGCTGTGCTCGCCCCAGCGTCGCATCAGCGCCCTGTCGGAGGCTGCCGTGCGCGGGTCATCGGCTTGACGCTCCCGCACGGTACGCTCGGCGAGCATGTGCCGGTAGCTGGGCCGGTCGGCGATGGGATAGACGCTGCCCAGCCAGGCGCGGTCGTCCTCACTGATCTCGCGCGCCCACAGGGCCGTGGCCACGAGCGAATCGCTGTCCGGACGGTATTCATAGATGTTGCACTCCCAGACGTCGAGCGCCTCGGCCACGCGGCGCGCGACGGCGGAGAGCATCTCGTCGAGATCAGGGCTCACCGCGATCGCCCGACTGACGTCGGATGCCAGGGTGAAGGCGTCGGCGCCCTCACGACGCTCCATCACAGCGTCGGGGGCCTCCTCTGGCGGGCGCTCATCGGACACGCGCGACCACCCTGTCGCGGCCGCCGTGCTTGCCCTCGTAGAGGGCCGCGTCGGCGGCCGCGATGAGCGCGGCAGGGTCTTCGTCAGCGCGCAGTCCCGCCACCCCCACGGTGACGGCCGTCCGCGCGTCACGGCGGCCGCCGTGCCCCGCGAACGCGTGTCCGCCGATGGCCGCGCGGATGCGCTCCGCCACGACCAGCGCCCCTGCGCCGGCCGGCGGCCGCGACTCGTCGTCATCTGCTGCATCTGCTTCCTCGCCCACGGGCGGCGTCAGAGAGACCGCCGTGTGCGGCAGGATCACGGCGAACTCCTCGCCGCCGTAGCGGGCAGCAAGATCCACGCCGCGGCGCGTGACTGCGAACAGGATCTGGCCCACCTCGCGCAGCGCCTCATCGCCGATCTGGTGGCCGAACCGGTCGTTGAACGACTTGAAGTCGTCGAGGTCGAGCATGAGCAAGGTGAGCGGGGTGCCGTAGCGGTGAGCGCGACGGCACTCCTGACGGAGCCGATCCTGGAAGTGCCGATGATTGTAGAGGCCGGTGAGCCCGTCGCGGATGGCCTCCTGCTCGGCACGACGGTACAGGCGTTCGTTCTCGAGCGCCGCTGCCGCTTGGTTGGCGAGCACCTGAAGCGTCTCGCGTTCGGCCGAGGAGAAGCGACGATAGCCCTCGGTCTCGACCACGATCGCGCCCTCGGCCTGGTCCTTGACGGCCAGCGGGACGGCGATGCCGGACCGCTCGGCGGACACATGCTCGGCCGTCCGGCCGTCCGCCAGCGCCTCCAAGACAAGCTTGTCGGCGGCGGCCTCCGAGCCGTCCAGCGTCGCCGGCGCGACCCGTCCCTGGACGCCGCGCAGCCACACTCGCGCGCGGGGCGCCCCGGCCAGCAGCTTGCCGGCGCCCTCCTCGAGCGCCGCCACGACGGCGTCGCGGTCGAACGAGGAGCTGAGACGACGGCTGACCGCGAAGAGCTCGAGCAGGCGCTGGCTCTCCTCCCCCTGCGCGCGGAAGAGCCGGGCATTCTGGATGGCGGCGCTCGCCGACTCGGAGAGAGCTTCGACCAGCTCGACCTCATCCGGCGTGAATCGCCGCTCGGCGTCGAGCGTGGTGATGCGCAAAATGCCCCGCGCCGCACCACTCGCGCGAAGCGGCAGGCTCAGGCACGTCTTCTGGCCCCAAGACTCCATCGTCCGGCGGCGGTCCTCGGGCAGGCCGGCGTCCGAGATGCGCTCCTGGACGGCCTCCGCCGCTTCCAGGATCGCGCGTTCACCGGGACGGTCCGCGAGCGCGTACATGCTGCCGAGCGCATCGTGCCTCACCTCGGGCGGCGCAGGCTCGAGCGCGTGCTCAGCGCGACAGACGAGGGCGTCGTGATGCGGCCGGTACTCGTAGACCGTGGCGTAAGAGGCTCCCACCACCTCGACGGCCAGCCGCGCCACTTCCGCCAGCACCTCATTGAGGTCCACCGACTCCGCGAGTGTCCGCGAGGCGTCGAGCAGCGCGGCCAGGCGGCGCGCCTGCTCCTGCTGCTGCCGGAACAGCCGAGCGTTGCCCAGCGCCGTGGCGGCCGGCCGCGCGAGCAGGCGCAGCAACTCCTTCTCCTCCTCCGTGAAGCGCCGCTCGCGGCGAGACTCGACGACGCCGAGCACGCCGAGCGTCTCACCGCCGAACTCGAGTGGGACCTCCATGACCGCCCGCTCGTCATACTCGAGCATGATGGCGCGCTCGAGCGGATCCAGGTCGTCATCGTCGACGTAGGCCTCGAGGAGGTCCCCCTTACGGATGACGGCGTCGCGCGCCGGCCGATCCGCCAGGCTCACCACGGTGCCGACGTAGTCCAGATCGATCCCGCGCAGCTCCTGCGACCACACGGCGAGGTAGGTCATCGTGCGTGCGTCGGCATCGTACTCGTTGATGTCGCACCATTGGACGTCAAGGGCCTGGCCCACTTGACGGGCGATCGTGGGGATCACCTCCTCGACGTCCAGCGACGAGGCGAGCGTCGTGCCTACCTCGAGGACCGTCCGGTACGGGTCACGGGGGGGCGGCGCGCCGGCCGACGCTTCAGTCACCGAACACCTCCACACGGTTCTTGCCGAGACGCTTGGCGACGTAGAGCGCCTTGTCCGCGTTGCGCACCAGCTCGCCTGGACCGCCGGCCGCGCCCGGGAAGCAGGCGACTCCGACGCTCACCGTGATCCTGGTGTAGTCGCCCATGCCCGGAAGCGAAGACCCGGCCACCGAGACCCGAATGCGCTCGCTGACCGTTTCGGCACCCTGATCGTTGCGCTGCGGGGCGCCGGGCAAGGCGGAGAGCCGGCTGGCAAGGCGCGCGCCCACCACGTGAGCGCCGTCGCGGGCGGTGTTGGGCAGCACGATGGTGAACTCCTCGCCGCCGTAGCGCGCGGCGATGTCGATGCCGGCGCGGAGGTTCGCGCCCAAAATACGGCCCACCTCGGTGAGCACCAGATCGCCGGCCGGATGACCGAAGCGGTCGTTGAAGTGCTTGAAGTCGTCGATGTCGATCATGAGCAGCGAGAGAGGGAGCCCGTACCGCTGCGCCCTCGCGACCTCCTGATTGAGTCGCTCGTAGAAGTAGCGGTGATTCACGAGCCCCGTGAGCCCGTCGGTGATGGCCTGGCGCTCGAGCGTGCGGTAGAGCGTGGCATTGGCCAGCGCCGCGGCGGCTTGGCTGGCGAGGATCTGCAGCAACTCGACCTCGTCGTCGTCGGTCGCGATTCCGGCGCCCGTCCGGACGTCGAGCAAGCCCTCCGCAGCGCCCCCCGAGACGAAGGGGACGACCAGACGAGAGCCGTCGGCGGCCTCGGCGATCGCCGGGGCCAGGTCGGCGACGGCCCGGTGGCGGAGATCGTCAAGCTCCACCACCGCCGGTCCATCGCTCCCGCCTACGGTGAGGCCGGGCTCGAAGCGCAGGAACGCCTCGCCCCGACGCACCAGAAGAGTCACCTCGTCGCCGGGGACATCGAACAGCTCGGCGACCTCGCGCCGTACCTCGCCGAGCACGGCGCCGGCGTCGAGAGACGAGACCAGGACGCGGCTCGTCTCGAGCAGCGCCACGAGCCGCCGGTTCTGGCGCTCGCCGCGCCGGTACAGCCGCGCGTGACGGATCGCCGTCGCGGCCTGCTCACCCAGCGCCCGCGCGAGCTCCACTTCGGCGGAGGTGAAGACGCGCTCGCGCGCCGTCTCGATGACCACCAGGATGCCCAGCGGCTCACCTTCCACGACCAGCGGGACGTTGAGACACGCCTTCTCGCCCCACTGCTCCATGGAGTCACGCACGTCCGGAGAGAGGTCCTCGTCGGACAGCGTCTCCTGCAGCACCTCGCCGCGGTTCAGAAGCTCCCGGTCGGCGGGGTAGTCGTCCAGCGCATAGACGCCGGCCTCGTCGAGCGCGGCCGGCTGGCCGTCACGCCCGAAGAACGCGCGGAAAGCGATCGAGTCCCGGGCGGCGTCGTACTCATAGGCGACGCACTCCCCGGCGTCGAGGGTCCCGGCAGCCGTGCGGCAGATCTGCGCCAGCGAATCCTCGAGCGTGACCGAGGAGGTGATCGCCCGCGCGCTGTCCAGCATGGAGCTGAGGTACCGGTTCTGCGCCTGCTGCAGACGAAACAGGCGCGCATTGCGGACGGCCACCGCCGCCGGGCCGGCGAGCAGGGTGACGAGCTCACAGTCCTCGTCGTTGAACCGTCGTCCCACTCGCTTCTCGATCACTGCGAGACAACCTACGATGCCCTTGTCGAGGAAGTGCAGCGGCACCGCCAGCGCGGCGATCTCGCCCCAATCGAGCATCGCCGCGCGATCGACCGCAGCAAGGCCGGGGTCATCGACGCTCGAGAGGATGCAGGCGCCTTCCTCGATGATGGACCGGAAGCCGGGGCGCTCGTCGAGGCTCACGTCCGTCCCGACCCAGGCCTCGTCCCTCTCGGTGAGCTCCCGCGCCCAGATCGCCGCCGCTGTGAGCGTGCGCGTCTCCGGGTCGTATTCGTAGAGGTCGCATTCCCAGGCGTCGAGGACCTCCGCGACACGGCGCGCGATGATCGTCGGAGCGTCGTCGCGGACGAGCGCCTGTGTGATGTCGGCTCCCGCCTCGACGGCCAGCCTGAAGCGCTCGCTCTCGGTGACCTGTCTCACCGCACCGCCCGGGGCTCGGCAGGGCGCGGACGGGCCTGGCGGTAGCGCTCACGCGTCGCCACGAGCGCGCAGAGGAGCGACGCGACCTGACACTGGACGAGCGAGCGGATCGGCGGCGCCTCGATGCCGCCAGCGGTGGCGAGCCGCTCCGCACGGGCGCGCACCTCCTCGACGGCCTCGTCGTGCAGCGCGCGGAGCCGGGCGTCCGGCCGGGCTTCGGCGGCGATCATGCCGGCGAACTGTCCCACGCGCGTGAGGGTGTCGAGCTCGCGGAGGTACACCTGGTCGAACAGCTGAGCCACCGTCGCCTCGTCCGCGAATCCCGGCTCCGACTCCGCCTGCACGCGCTCGGCGCCGATGTCGTCCTCGACCTCGGCGAGGTACGCGTGCACCGTGCGCTGCCACGCCGTCTCCCCGGTGAGCCGGGAGGCGGCCTCCACGTACCGTTCGCGCAGCCAGCGCGACAGCTGCTCCTGGGCCTCCAGGCCGCGCAGTTTGGCCTCCCGGCGGCTGAGCCCGGCCGGGCCCTGGTCGGCGATGCGTGGACTGGTGAAGCAGGGCACCTCGCTGACCAACGAGAAGCAGTCCCAGACGGCCTCCGCGTAGGCGTCGCTCGACGTGCCGCTGGTGAGGACGACCGCCGGGTCCACGCCGTAGGCCTCGTAGAACTCGTAGTCGTCCGCGAGGCTGAAGGAGCGGAAGATGCCCGGGGCGAGCGTGCGAAGGTACGGTACCTCAGGTTCGCCGCAGTGCGGTGGCAGCCCCACTGCCGCCATGACGGCGGCAAGCTCCTGCTGCAGTCGCTCGTCCGCCTCCGAGATGTAGAAGTAGGCGCCGCTGAAGTTGCTGTTGTGCAGCGGCATGTAGAAGTCGAGCGGGCGGCGGCCGATGACCTTCATCACGGCCGCCGCCTCCGGCAGCGGCCGCGTGAACGCGTAGCGCTTGTACCTCACAGGGAACGTCCACTCGAACTGGTCGTGGAGCGGCGGCCGGTATGCGCGCAGCAGGAAGCCCGTGAGGTCGTACGGCTCGTCGAACCAGGGCTCGTTGAGCAGCGTCGCGTCCGGGTCGCCGGCTTTGATCACGGAGAAGTTGAAGCCGAGCTCGGCGGCCAGGCCGTCGGCGAGCAGCGGCAGCAGGTATTCGAGCGCCAGGGCGCCGACCGGCTCCTCGGGATGAGGCAGGGCGACGAGAAGCGCCTGCAGCGGGCCACCGGGGATGTCGAGGCAACGAAGGGGGTGCCCGGCGCGCGACGTGCCCGGGGACCACACCTCGATCTCGGGATGCGCGGCGGCCAAACGCTCGGTGGACTGCTCGAGCTCGCCCAAGGTCAGGTACCGCTCGAGGGCCGGGACGCCTGCCACGATGTCGCCGAAACACGGGAACACGGTGACCCCCAGTCGACGCCGACTCAACGTGTCGCCGTAGCTTACCAGACGGTCACAGGCCGGCCGCCGCCAAATGCTCAAGGTCTCCGAGCGGCTGCCGATACAGAGAGTGGTACCCCCTTCAGAGGGCCGGACCGGCGCCGTTCGCCGGTCCGGCCCTTCTGTCTGTGCACCAGTCAGTGCGTCCAGCGACGCCCCGGCCCTCAGTGCGACTCGACGTCGCCCGCGGACTCTGGCCCGCGACGGCGGCCATGTGCTACCGTTGCCGCAAGCCTTGGGAGGCCGCTGTGATCTACTGCGTGGTACCCCCGGAGCTCGGAGAGGACGCCTACCGGCGCCTCGTGGAGCACTACCGGGACAATCCGAACGTCAAGGTCATCATGGACCGCCGCCAGGGCGAGCGACGCACCGACCGCTCCAGCGGCGGCGCCCGTGAGACCCGCGACCGGCGACGGCGGCGAGCTCCGGGCTCGTTCGACATCTGACCCTCCCACCCCAGGTGAGCCCATGAACGAACCACTGCCGCGCGGCAGCGAGACGAGCCTCGTCCTCACCCACCTCACGCAGCCCGCCGACGCCAACTACATGGGCAACATCCACGGCGGTATCATCATGAAGCTCATCGACGAGGCGGCCGGCGCATGCGCGTTCCGCTTCTGTCGCACGACCATCGTCACGGCGGCGATCGACCGCATCGACTTCCATCATCCCGTACGGGTCGGCAACCTCGTCCGCTTCAAGGCCAACGTCAACTTCGCGGGCACGAAGTCGGTCGAGGTCGGCGTACGCGTCGAGGCCGAGGATCTGATGACGGGGATCACGACCCACACCAACTCCGCGTACTTGGTGTTCGTGGCGCTGAGCGACAGCGGCAAGACGATCCCGGTCCCCAAGCTGGTGCCGCAGACGGATCAGCAGAAGGAATGGCTCGCCGAGGCACAGGAGCGACGGCGCAAGCGGCTGGCCGAGCGCGAACCCGCCGACTGACCGCCGCCGCGACTCCGCCGGCTCCGGGCCGAGCGGGCGGCGGACCCCTTGCGGCCCTCGGCCGCTCGTCTCAGGTGGCCCCAGCACCCTCCAGCCGCAACAGCTCCTGCAGGGCCATGTCGGCCACGTCCAGCTGTTCCTCGGAGGGCTCGCTGGTCGTGAACAGGCGCTGCATCTCGATGCCGGGCCGCCCGAGCGTCCGCGCCAGCGGGTGGTCCTGATGGCGCGACATCCATGAGAACAGCTCCATCGCGGTGCCGATGCTGACGAGGCCCGCGAGGAACGTCGCCACCGGCTGCCGTTCCCGACCGGCGGCGCGCAGCACCAGGTTGGCGGCAAGGCTGGTGACGACGATCGGCGCGATCAGGTTGGAGCCGCAGCGGGCGTGTTCCTTGTCCGCCGCGGCGGCGACGCCGCCGGTTTCATAGGCCGAGACGCTCTTGTGCTCGGCGCCGTGATAATGCGAGAGCCGGGAGTCGCGCAGCGCGAGGAGCACCGGGGCGAGACCGACGCCTGCGACGGCCAGTTCGCGAAGCACCGGGGAACCGCGCCGCGATGCGCGCAGCGCCACTGTAGCGACCGCACTCGCGGCCGTGGCCGCGAGCATGCGCGGGTCCTCCTGCGGCAAAACCGGTTTGCCGGTGGCGCGCCGCACCGCCGGCAGCACCGCCATCGCCTCGCCGAGCCGGACGACGCCTCGTAAGATCGGGACCTGCCGCAGCGCCTCCCTCCCCGGAAGCCGCACCTTGGCTCCGGAGACCACCCTGACGCCGCCACTCTCTTCGCGCACGGCGGCGGCCCAGTAGCCGTCGCTCTGCAGTAGGACTCCATCTCTCAAGGCCATGCCGCCGAGCTGCATCCTCATCGTCTCCTCTGGAAGAAGGTCATGCGTCGCGGGCGTGGCCGCGGCTCCCCTCCAGTGTTCCCCAAGACGGGAGGAAGCGCTACCAGCACCCGACCGGCGAGCCGGCCGCGTGCCGCGGTGGCTGCCCGCGCGGCGACGGCACGCCGTAGCGGGCGGGCACGGGTCTGGACGGAAGGCCGCGCAGGCGAGACACTGAGGCAGTGACAGCCGGCGCTCGCCGGAGGACGGCCAAGGAGGGCGGGATGGGGTTCTTCGACGCAGTCAAGGACAAGGCCGGCGCCCTCGCAGCCGACACCCAGCGCGCCGGCAAGGTGACCGCCGCCCAAGCCCGCCTGGTCGTCCTGCAGAACGACCTCAAGAAGGCCGAGCGCGAGCTCGGCCACGCCGCATTCGCCCTGGCCGAAGCGCGGCGACCTCGACCACCCTGAGCTCGCAGTTGCCGTCGAGCGGCTGCGCGCGACGTCGGCTGAGGTGCACTCCAAGGAGGCCGAGATAGCCGCGCTGCGCGGCGAGGCGCCACGGCGGCCCGTGGAGACCCCGGCGCTCGCTCCGACGGACTCTCAGACAGAGGCGGCGGCGGCCGTACCCGCCGCCACGCCGGACGAGCCGGCGGGCGAGGAGGCGGCGGAAGCCCCGGCCGCACGGGCCCCGGCGAAGAAGCCCAAGCCGACGGCGCGCGCGAGCGCAGCCAAAGCGACCGCGCGCAAGCCTGCGGGCAAGAAGCCGGCCACCAAGAAGATCGCTGCCAAGAAGGCACCCGCGAAGAAGGCCGCACCCAAGGCGATGCCCGCCCCGACGCCCCGAAGCCAGCCCAAGGCGGGAGCCACCCCCAAGAAGTCGTCGCGGCCGTCGTCATCGCGCCCGCGCCCGGCCGGGAAGAAACGCCCCGCCGGCTCCTAGCCCCCGGCTGGGGCGCCCTTGGGCCGCCGGCCAACGTGAACCGCCCTTCGGGGGCCCGCGTCCGAGCCGTCTGGTACCCTGTCGGGGACCAAGGAGATCCCATGACCGACCAGGCCAGCTTCCCGGACGCGACCCCGCGCATCGCCATCCTCGACCTCGAGAGCGGGCAGACCGTCGACGGCGTCTTCGCCTGCTCTGAACTTACCGCCGCCACCGACCGCAACGGCAAGGCGTACCTGCGGCTCAAGCTGCGCGACGCCAGCGGCGAGGTGGCCGCCATCCACTTCGATCCATCCGACGACGCCTTGGGTGTCACCGCCGGCGACGTCGTCTGCGTCGGCGGCACCTACAGCGTCCACCCCCAGTACGGCGCGCAGGTCCAGATCCGCCGCCTGCGCCCGGCCGAGGACGACGAGTACGACGCCGGTGACCTCGTGCAGGTGTCGCCGGTCGGAACCGCCGAACTCGCCGAGCGCCTGCACACCCTCATCGATTCGGTGGAGGAGCCACACGTGCGGGCGCTGCTGGAACGCGCCTTCGACGGCTCCCGCCAGCCCGGCGCCACGTTCGCCGTCGCACCGGCGGCCGTGCGGAACCATCACGCATACCGGCACGGCCTCCTCGAGCACTCGCTCATCGTGGCTGAGGCCGCCGGCGGAGTGGCGTCACGGTTCGCCTCCGTCGACCGCGACCTCGTGGTCGCCGGCGGCCTGCTTCACGACATCGGCAAGACGCAGGCCTACACCAGCGGCGGCCTCGCGCCGCAGATGACCGACGAGGGCCGCCTGCACGGCGAGATCGTCATGGGCCACGACATGGTGCGGGAGCTCATCGACGAGGACTCTGACTTCCCGCCCGAGTCCGCCAAGCGGCTGCGCCACATCATCGTGGCCCACCATGGTATGCGCGAGAAGGGCAGCCCCGTGGTGCCGCAGACGCGCGAAGCGATCATCGTGCACTACTGCGACGACATGACCGCGCGCCTCGGCGCCATCGACGACGCCGAGGCGACCACGCCCGCGGGCGAGCACTGGTCCAACCGCATCTTCATGATCGACGCGCCCGCCTATCTGGGCCCGCGGGACGAACCCGGCGAAGACTAGCCCCAGATCTCCCTGCAGTCGGCCAGCACCTGCGCCGCGTGCCCCTGGGGCTTCACGGCCGGATACACCTTGCGTATCGTGCCGTCGGGATCGATGAGCCAGGTCGTGCGCTTGGCCACGCCGACCATCGGCCTCGCGACGTCGAAGGCTGCCGTGACTGTGTGCTCACCGTAGTCGCTGATGAGCGGCATCTTGAGCTGGTACTTCCGCGCCCAGCGCTCGTTGGCGGCAGGCTTGTCGACGCTCGCTCCGATCACCTGCACATCGAGGGCGGCGAACTCGTCCAGCAGGCCGTTGAACTCAACGGCTTCGGTGGTTCAGCCCCCGGTATTGGCCTTGGGATAGAAGAAGAGGACTGTCCGTCTGCCGGGCGCGCCGAGATCGAAAGTCGCACCGTCGTACGCGGTGCCGGCCACCGCCGGCGCCTTGTCGCCTTCTTTGAGCATCAGGCCCCTCCCAGAGGTCGCGGGTCGCAGCGCCCGGGACGGCGCCGGGTCTCCCCTCGGCACACTGCTTGCCCCCGGCGACGCGCGGCGAAACGACGCTGGGCCGCTGGACCCCGCCCAGACAGACTCGGCTCATGGCGCCCAGGCTGTGAGTGAGCCCCGACCGCAACCGTGCACGTGCGCCGCGCCAGTGAGCAGGTCTGCCTGGAGGTCTCGCCCGTGACCCGTGGTCCCGGACTGGATCGAGTGGCCGCCTGCGCTCAGCCGGCGGACTCGCCCCCAACAATGGGCCTCTCCGAGATCACCTCAGGCCACGGCGCACAGCGTGAGTCCATGCCCCCGGGGCGTCCGTGGGCGCGTCATGCCTGCGGCGCGTCCGCGCCGCTCCCGTGGCGTCAAACTTGCCCGCGCTCGAGCGGCAGGATCGTTACGGCGACGCCGCAGCGGTCGCGAAACCGCTCGGCGTCGCCAGCGTCGCCGACGACCTCCCCGTAGTGCATGGGCACCGCAGCTGTGGTGTGAAGCAGGTCGCAGGCTGCGGCCGCTTCGTCCCAGGTCATCGTGAACGTGCCGCCCACCGGCAGCAGGGCCACGTCGCACTGTACGCCGGACATCTCGGGCACGGCGTCGGTGTCGCCGGCGTGGTAGTAGCGCCCGCCATCGAGCGCGACCACGTAGCCGACGTAGCCGGCCTCCTTGGGATGATACGGCTGGCCCGGCGCGCGGAACTTGTCGAGGTTGTACGCGGCGACGGCTTCGATGCCGACTCCCCGGACCTCGATGCTCTCGCCGGGAGCGACGGTGACGGTCTCCAGGCCCCCGACCTGCGCGGTGACGGAGGCCGGACCTACCACCACGGTGTCCGGTCCGGCGATCGCCTGGATGTCCGGGAGACTCAAGTGGTCGAAGTGGTCGTGAGTGACGAGGACCAGGTCGGCTGTCGGCAGGCCCGCCGGCAGCTTCCAAGGATCGATGTAGACGGTCACGCTCCCGTCGAGCCGGAACGAGTCGTGACCGAGCCAGTGGACGTTCTCGAGCATCGTGCGCCTCCCGTGATGATCGCCGTTCCGGGGTCTTACCCCGGGAGGGGCGACAACACGACGGGCCGGCCACCGGATCCCGAGCGATCCTCCGGTGACCGGCCCGTCAGCAACTCAGAGTCCTTACTCGGCCTCTTCCTCTTCCACTTCCTCAGTCTCGGCCACTACCTCTTCGTCGATCTCCACGATCTCGACGTCGCCGGCCTCATCCTCGACCTCGATGACCTCGGTGACCTCAGTGACCTCAGTGACCTCGGCGGTCGGGGCGGCCGGGGCAGCAGCCGCGCTCGCGGGCCTCACGTTCGTGGCCTGGGGGCCCTTGCGGCCCTGCTCGACCTCGTACTCGACCAGCATGTCCTTGTCGATCGCAGTCACGCCGTCGGCGAGACCGGTGACGTGTACGAAGATGTCGTTGTCGTTCTCCTGCTCGATGAAGCCGAAAGCCTTCTCGGTCGAGAACCACTTGACTTTACCCTGAGGCACTTTGTTTCTCCTTTTGATCTTGAAGCGCGTCACGCCGGTGCTCGGTGGTGTGACGAGATGCGCTCCTTGTGCCGCTCGCGTCGTTCTCTGAGACGCAGAGCGTACGGGTAGTGTACCCGCGTTTTCGGACCCTCGAAAGCCGGGCGCCGTGGCGCCGCGGCGGCGCGGCGGCGCGGAGCTTCGGGAGGTCTGCGCTAGCAGCGCGTGACCACGAAGATGGCGATGCGCGCAAGCAGGTTGGGCGCGATGATCCGTGCCGGGGGCGGCTTCTCCACGGAGCGCAGGTACTGCTCGTGCTCGATACACAGGCCCTCCTCGCGGCACAGCGCGCGGAAGTCCTGGATCGTGCACAAGTGGATGTTGGGCGTGTCCCACCACTGGTACGGCAGGTCGCGCGAGACGGGCATGCGCCCGCGCAGGACCAACTGCGATCGCGGGACCCAGTGAGCGAAGTTCGGGAAGCTCACGATCGCGAGCCGTCCGACACGGACCATCTCGCGGATGATCATCCGCGGGCGCCGCAGTTGCTGCAGGCTGAGGCTCAGGATCACCACGTCGTGCGACTGGTCGTCGAAGTCGGCGAGGCCGGCGTCCAGGTCGCCGTGGAACACAGACAGGCCGCGGCCGATGCACTTCTGCACCGCGGCCTGGTCGATCTCGACGCCACTGCCGCGCACGTGCTTCTCGCTGATGAGCTCGCTGAGCAGGTCGCCGTCGCCGCAGGCCAGGTCGAGGACGGTGGAGCCCTCGGGCACGAGGTCTTCGATCAGCTTGTAGTCGATGCGGCGCACGGTGCGTATCCTACGTTGCCGTCAGCCGGCCGGCGCGAGCGGCACGTAGGTCCGGGCGCCGCTCGCGAGAAACGCGGCGATGATGCCCTCCATCTTCTCGCGCTCTAGCAAGAAGGCGTCGTGGCCGTAGTGGCTCTCGACCTCGTAGTAGCTCACGTGCTTGTGGGTCGCGCGCAGCGCGCTGACGATCTCCTTGAGCTGGTACGGCGGGTGCAGCCAGTCGCTGCTGAAGCCCATGACGAGGAACCGTGCCTTGACCTCGGCGAACGCCTTGACGAGGGTGCCGTGCTGGCGTGTGAGGTCGAAGTAGTCAAGCGCACGCGTGATGTAGAGGTACGTGTTGGCATCGAAGCGGTTGGTGAAGCTCAGCCCCTGGTGACGCAGGTAGCTCTCCACCTCGAAGTCGGCCGAGAACGTGAAGGTGTAGTCGTGGATGTCCTGCAGGCGGCGGCCGAACTTCTCTTCCATCGCCTCGTCGCTCAGGTAGGTGATATGGCCGACCATGCGGGCGACGCTCAGACCCTTGGCCGGCGTCTTGCCGCCGTAATAGTGCCCGCCGCTCCAGTTGGGGTCGGCCATGATCGCCTGGCGGCCGACCTCGTTGAAGGCGATCGCCTGGGTGGGCTGGCGCGCCGCAGTGGCCAGCGGCAGGCAGAGGTGAGTGCGGTCCGGATGTGAGATCGCGAGCTCGAGTACCTGCATGCCGCCCATCGAGCCGCCGACGGCGGCCAGCAGCCTGCCGATGCCCAGGTGGTCGAGCAGCATCATCTGTGCATTGACCATGTCCCGGATGGTGATGATCGGGAACTCCGTGCCGTAGGGCCGGCCCGTGGCGGGATTCTTCGAGGCCGGCCCGGTGCTCCCACTGCAACCGCCGATGACGTTGCTGCAGATCACGAAGTACCGGTCGGTGTCCAGCCCCTTGCCGGGACCGATCATCATGTCCCACCAGCCCGGGCGCTTGTCGTTGGCGCTGTGGAGCCCTGCAACGTGGGCGTCACCCGAGAGCGCGTGTGTGACAAGGACGGCGTTGTCCTTGCGTTCGCTCAGCGTGCCGTACGTCTCGTAGGCGAGCGTGAACGGCGTCAGGGTGCCGCCGCCCTCCAGGGCGAGCTCCTGGCCGGGCTGGTCGAACGTCACCTTACGGGTGCGGACGACGCCGGCGTTGCCGGCGTCGTCGTCGTAGCCCATGGCAACGTCGCCGATCTCCTTGCGTGCTGCGGGCTTCTTCTCAGGCATGGCTGCGATGATTCTAACCAAGACGGGCGCGCCGCGGGCGGGCGCGCGGCAGGGCGGCGCTGCCTCCGCCCCCCGCCTCGCCGCGCCCGCGTCCGTCAGGCCTTGGCCAGCGCCTGGTCCATGTCGGCCACGATGTCGTCCAGCGTCTCGATGCCGATGCTCAGGCGTACGAAGTCGTCGGTGACGCCGGAAGCCAACTGCTCGTCGGCGGTCAGCTGAGAGTGGGTCGTCGTCGCAGGGTGGATGACCAGGGACTTGGCGTCGCCTATGTTGGCCACATGCGAGAGCAGCTCCGTGCTTTCGACGAACCGCCGGCCCGCCTCGCGGCCGCCGGCGACGCCGAACCCGATCATCGCCCCGAACAACCCGCGGTAGTGGTACTTGCACGCGAGCCCGTGGGTCGTGTGGCACTCAAGACCTGGGTAGCTCACCCAGGTGACCTTGGGATGCTCCTGGAGGAACTCGGCCACGCCGTAGGCGTTGACGCTGTGCCGCTCCATGCGCAGCGGCAGCGTCTCGAGGCCTTGCAGGAAGAGGAAGGCGTTGAACGGTGACAACGCGGCGCCGATGTCTCGCAGCAGGCTCACGCGAAGCTTCACGATGTATGCCAGGGGCCCGAGCGCGTCGATGAACGTCAATCCGTGGTAGCTGGCGTCCGGTGCGCAGATGCCGGGGAACTTGTCGTTATGCGCCGCCCAGTCGAAGTTCCCCGAGTCGACGACCACCCCGCCGATGGACGTGCCGTGGCCGCCGATGAACTTGGTCGCCGAGTGGACGACGATGTCGGCGCCGTGATCGAAGGGCCGGATGAGGTAGGGAGTCGCCATCGTGTTGTCGACGATCAGCGGGATACCGGCTTCGTGAGCGATCGCCGCCACGGCCTCGATGTCGAGCGTGTCGAGCTTGGGGTTGCCCACTGTCTCCGCGTAGAGCAGCTTGGTCTCCGGCCTGAGGGCGCGGCGGAAGTTCTCCGGATCGACCGGGTCGATCAGGTCGATGTCGAGGCCGAAGCGCGGCAGCGTGTGCACGAAGAGGTTGTACGTGCCGCCGTACAGGCTGTTCGCGCTCACGACGTGGTCTCCGGCGCCGGCGAGGTTGAGGATGCTGAACGTCACGGCCGAGGAGCCCGAGGCGAAGGCGAGTGCACCGACGCCGCCCTCGAGCGCGGCGACACGCTTCTCGAAGACGTCGGTGGTCGGGTTCATCATCCGCGTGTAGATGTTGCCCGGCTCGCGCAGCCCGAAGAGGTCGGCGGCGTGGTCGGAGCTGTCGAACGTGTACGCAGTCGTCTGATAGATGGGGACTGCCCGCGCATTGGTGGTCGGGTCCGCGTCCTGGCCCCCGTGAAGAGCGAGGGTCTCGAACCCCTGCGCTCTCGTGTCGGTGTCGGTCATGTCTGCTCTTCTCCTGTCAGATGTAGTACATGGGGGCCTCGGCGGCCCTGGCGGCGGCGTCGGCGATGGTCGCCGAACCGAGGATGGCGCGGGTGCACTCGCGCACCTCTCGCCAGACTGGGGCGACCAGGGCGTCCGCCTGGTCGCCGCCGCGCATTCGCCCCTTCCCGCCGTTGGAGCTGGGAGAGCCGGTGCGCCCCGAGACGGGATCGGCACGCCGGCCGTCGATGAGGTCGATGACGTCGGCGAAGCTCACGCTCGACGGATCGCAGGCGATGAAATACCCGCCGCCTTTGCCGCGCTGGCTCTCGACGAGGCCGGACTGGCGCAGGTCATGCATGACCTGTTCGAGAAACTTCGACGGTACTCCGGTGAACGCGACGATGTCGCGCGCGGTCACCGGCGCCGAGCCGTCGGCCAGCGCCAGCCGGACGAGGGCTTTGATCGCATACTCGCTCTTGGTGGACAGGTGGATCACACGACCCCTGAAGACGACACGTTAATTCCTACTTCTAACTAGGATTTAGGACCTTATGAATGCGGACGGCGTTTGTCAAACGTCACTCGACCGGTTGTTCCCTCGTGCCGGACGCGGCATACCGGCGCGCCTGTTACGATGGCCGGCATGATGACGCCCGCCTATCAGTCCGCCGACGGTCGGGTAGGAGAGGTGCTGCGACGCGAGCTGCCCGGCCTCGAAGAGGCCGTCCCTCTCGCGTCGTTCACCGCCTACGGCGTCGGCGGCCCGTCCGAGTACCTGCTGCGCGCCGGGACGACCGGCGTGCTCGTGCACAGCGTGCTCACGGCGCGCGAGCTCGGCCTGCCGGTGACGGTGCTCGGCCGCTGCACCAATGTGCTCGTCGGCGACGCCGGCGTCGCCGGGCTCACTGTGCTCGCCCGCAACGAGGGCACCACGCTGCACGGCAACGTCCTGCGCGCGGAGGCCGGGGTGGAACTCCCCGGCCTGGTGGGCGCGCTGGCCGGACAAGGACTCGCCGGCCTCACGTTCGCCGCCAACATCCCCGGGTCGGTCGGCGGTGCGATCGTCGGCAACGCCGGCGCCTACGGGGAGTCGGTGAGCGACTGCCTCCTCGACGTCCACCTGCTCGAGGAGGGCAAGGAGCACGTCGTCGAGCCTGACCGTCTCGGCTTCGGCTATCGGAACTCGGTGCTCAAGTCGCGACGCGACATCGTCGTCCTCTCCGCCTCGTTCCAGCTCCACCACGGCCACCGTCACGATCTCCAGCAGCGCATCGCCGAAGATGCCGCCCTGCGCAGAAGCAAGCATCCTCTCGAGTACGCCAGCTGCGGCAGCTACTTCAAGAACCCGTCACGCGAACTGCCGGCGGCCCGCCTCATCGAGGACGCCGGCCTCAAGGGCTTGCGGGTCGGCCACGCGCACGTGAGCGAGAAACACGCGAACTTCCTCGTCGCCGAGCCCGGCGCCACGGCGGAGGACCTCACGGCGCTCGCAGCCGAGGTGGTCCGCCGCGTGCGCGAGACCAGCGGCTACGAGCTCACCGAAGAGGTGCGCCGCCTCGGCTTCGCCTGACGGCGGTCCCCTCGCGACCGGCCGAAAGGACCGCCCGCCGCGCTATACTTCTGGGGTCCGGCGCGTGCGAACGCGCCCGGCGGCACGAGCGTCTCTCACCCAGGAGGAAGGCAATAGAGGAACTGCCGCACGGTCTCGTCGACCGCTTGCGAAGGGGGCAGCCCGAGGCGCGCGCCGAGCTCTTCCGTCGGTACGCGCCCCAGGTGCGGCGCATCCTCTACCTCCAGGGGTTCTGTGAGGAGGTCGACGACGCCGTGCAGGAAGTGTTCATCAAGGTCTACCGGGCCGAGATCCCTCGCGAGGAAGCGTTTCTCGCGTGGTTCTACCGGGTCATTCTCAACACCGGCCGCGACCACGGGCGGCGGCGCAAGACGCGCTACGGCCTGATGGACAAGCTGCAGCAGATCGCACCCGAAGCTTCGGCGGACCCGCCGTCGGAGCCGGCCGACCCGGCGCTGCGCGACGCGCTGGCGACGCTGCCGGACGAGCTGCGCGAGTGTGTGGCGCTGCGGTTCTTCGCCGACCTCCCTCTGGACGAGATCGCCAAGGCCCAGGACATCCCCGTGGGCACGGTGAAGTCGCGCCTGCACGCTGCGGCGAAGAAGCTGAAGCTCGCCCTCGAGGAGGGCGGCTACGTGCGCGAGAGCTGACGATGAGACTGGTGACCGACGATGACCGATAGAAGCGCCGAGAACGGGGTACTGCCGGCGGGCGGATTCGACGACGACCGCCTGCTGGCGCTCGCGCTCGGACTCGGCGACGACCCCGCGCTGCTGGCCGCGGCGGAGGGAGACGCCGAGCTGGCCAGGCGGCTGGCAGCGATGCGCGCCGACGTCGCCCTGATCGGCGCGCAGGTCCATGCCGCGGTCCCGACGCCGGACCCCGGCTACGCCGACCTCTCCGGCGACCGCTGGAGCGGCCTCAAGGAGTTCTTCGAGCCGCCGGTTGCGCCGGCGAGGCCGCGCCGCCGCTGGTGGCGGGTCGTCGCCCCCGTGACCGCGCTCGCCGTCCTCGCACTGGTCGTGGGCATCGTCGCCGTCAACGGAGGCGGCGGGTCCTCCTCGAGCGGCTCGTCGGCGCAGGTCACGTCGCCGGTCGGCGGTCAGAGCTACGGGGTGGACGCCGGGACTGAGGCGGCGCCGGATACTCCTGCGCAACGGCTGGCCGAGCAACTCGACCGCTTCGCCGTCATCGTGCTCGCCAGGGCGCGCCAGGCGACCGGCGCCCTGCAACCCTTCGCCGTGCTGCGCATCTTCAAGGGCGACGCTCCCGCCGTGGTGGAGCTCGAGGTCGACGACCGGCCGGCCGACACGGGCAGGCTGCACCTGCTCATGCTCGACCCGGTCGCGACGAGCGAAGACGCAAGCGGCTCGCCCGAGGCGATCCCCTCTCTCGGCGCGACGAAGAGCGAGCAGGGCCTTCCCGGCAAGCCGCTGGCGGTCGCGTACACCTACGGGGGGGAGCCGACCATGGTGCGCGAGCTCGACGCCGGCACCGACCCGGACAGCGTCTCCCTGCCGATCCCCTGACCGCGGAGGCCTCTGACCGGCCACCGGGCGCGTGTATGATGCGGCGATGGACCAGGGCACCGCTTCTTCGGGATCTGCCGTCCCCCGGCGTTACTTCCGCGACGCCAAGCCGGCGTTCTTGCAGCTGATCGATCCGCGCGGTCTGCGCGTGCTCGACCTCGGCTGCGGAGGCGGACACAACGGCGCCCTCCTCAAGAAGGCCGGCGCGCGCGAGGTCGTGGGGGTGGAGCGCGACCCCGGGGCGGCACGGGAGGCGCGCGGGCGCCTCGACCGCGTCGTCGAGTGCGACCTTGCCGAACTCGACCCCGATGCTCTCGGCGACGAGCCGTTCGACGCCATCCTCGCCAGCGACGTGCTCGAACACCTGTATGACGCCGAAGGCGTGCTCGCCGGGGCAGTGACCCGGCTGCGCCCGGGCGGCGCCGTCGTCATCTCGCTCCCGAACATCGCCAACGTCTACGTCTTCTCGCAGCTTCTGCTCAAGACCTGGCCGCGGCGCAGCTCGGGGATCTTCGACCGCACCCACGTACGCTTCTTCGCCAAACGCGACATGGTCCGTCTGCTCCGAAGCGCCGGCCTGCGCGTGCTGCGCGTCGAGCCGTACTTCACCCGCTACCGGGCTGTCAGGACGGCATCGCTCATCCTGTCGCTGTACATCTTCCGCGACTACTGGGCGAGGCAGTTCCTGCTGCTCGCCGTCAAGCCGGACTGATCCGACCGCAGGAGGCAACGTGACCGAATCGATCGGCGAAGCTGGGTCGACTGAGGGAGTTGCCCCGGCGCACCCTCTCCTGCTGGACGGCAAGAACTTCCTCGTGACGGGCGCGGCCAACTCGCGGTCGATCGCCTGGGCAGTGGCCAAGGCGGTGAGGCGTCACGGCGGCGCCGTGGCGCTCACGTACCAAGCGGAGCGTTTGAAGCGGCGCGTCGGGCAGCTCGCCGACGAACTGGGCGGCGCGCCGATGATCGAGCTCGACGTGGGCAGCGACCAGGCGGTGCAGCATGCCGTCGATGAACTCCAGGAGCAGATGCCGGCGCTCGATGGGCTCGTGCACAGCATCGCCTGGGCGCCGGCGCACGACTTGCAGGGCAACTTCGTCGAGACAACGCGCGACGGGTTCGCACAGGCCAACGACATCAGCTCGTACTCGCTGATCGCGATCGCGCGCGAGGCGCGCCGCCTCATGACGAGGGGCGGCGCGATCGTCACGATGACGTACGCCGGCTCTTGGCGGGTGGTGCCCAACTACAACGTCATGGGTCCAGCCAAGGCGTCGCTCGAGAGCGCTGTGCGCTATCTGGCGGCCGACCTGGGGCCGGACGGGATCCGCGTCAACGCGGTCTCAGCAGGCCCCATCGCCACCGTGGCGGCGCGCACGATCAAGGACTTCAGCGGCATGCTCGAGCTCCTTGAGAGCCACACGCCGCTGCGCCGCAACGTGACCAGTGACGAGGTGGCGGACGCGACGGTGTTCCTGCTCAGCGACCTCAGCCGCGCCATCACGGGCGAGGTCGTGCACGTGGACGCCGGGGCGCACGCGACGATCTGAGCGGAGGCAGCGCGGCCCGGCCGCGCGCACCGGGCCTGCGCTGCGCGCGGCGCTTGCGAGGGTCCCCGGGCAGGCGCTCGGCGTGGCCGGGCCCGCGGCGCCGACGCGCAACGCGAGCCGGCCGGCGTGACTCCGCCCGTCAGCCGACCGGGTGGACTCCGAGTCCGGGCTCCTCGGACGCGGTGAACTTGTCGCCGTCCACCGCGATGCCGGAGAACGGGTCCTCGGCGAGCAGGAGCGCCCCGTCGAGGTCGACGTGATCGGCCAGTCCGGCGATCTGCAGCGCCGCGGCGATGCCGAGGCTGGACTCCACCATGCAGCCGATGAGCGTCCGCAGACCGAGCTCCGTGCAGGCCGAGAGGAGGGCGAAAGCGGCGGCGACGCCCCCGGCCTTGGCGAGCTTGACCACGACGCCGTCATAGGCGTCGTGCACGGCGTCGAGGTCGTCCAGTGTCAGCACCGCCTCGTCGGCGAGCAGGGGGACATGCGTGCGCTCCTTGAGCCAGGCCGCGCCCTCGATGTCCGCGGCGGGGAGCGGCTGCTCGACGAGTTCGGCGTCGAGATCCTCGAGTACCGCGAGCGCCGAAGCCGCCCGCTCGCGGTCCCATCCTTCGTTGACGTCGTAGCGGAACCTCGTCTCCGGAAGTTCCCGCTTGAGACGGCGCGCCAGGTCGATGTCGCCGTCGAACCCCAGTTTGACCTTGAGGGTGCCGAACGCACGTGCGACCCGCGCCTGCGCCAGCATCGCCTCAGGCTTGCCGATGGCGATCGTGTACGACGTCCGCACGGACGGGCGAGCGAGGCCGAGCATCCGCCAGACGGGCTCGCCGGCCTGCTTACCGGCCAGGTCCCACGCGGCGGCGCTGAGGCCGGCCCGCAGAGCCGGCACGCCCTCCGCCGTCAACCCCTCGCAGAATGCCTCGACAGCGGCGGGGCCCTCGAGGTCGGCGATGTCCGGCGCGAGATCGACCAGCAGGCCCACGTCGCGCGCGCGCGCCTCACCGTAGCGGGCGTTCGGGGCGGCCTCCCCCATCCCCACCAAGGCGCCATCGCGCAGCTCCACCACGAAGCGGGTGAACTCGTTGTTCGTCCAGCGCGAGATGCCGAACGGAGCGGCGGTGCGAAGGTCGAGGGGGCGTGTCGAGACGAAGGCCATCGTGCTCATCCTTCCCGGACGACGCGGAAGCCGCCCTCCGATGAAGTGGACGCCGTCCGCCGGTCGGCGGCGGTGACGTCGGCGCCATGCGGGCTCGCCCGCAGAGCGATTAGCCCCGGGCGCACGGGACGCGTACCGGTGAACGCGGATCAGGATGCATGACACATGCCTACCAGCCGGCCGCGCGCGCGTCAAAGAGGCCGCCCGCCGTCACCCGATTTCGCCGACATGCGTGCTATACACTGGCGAGGCATGGGTGCTGTGGGCAACACGCTTCTCCGGCTTACCGACCTCACCGTGGACTTCGCGTCTCAGGAAGGCACGGTGCAGGCGGTGCACGGCGTCAGCTTTGAGGTGGCGCCGGGCGAACTCGTCGGGCTCGTCGGCGAGAGCGGCTGCGGCAAGAGCGTCACCGCCAGCGCCATCATCGGGCTCACCGGCATGGTACCCAACGCCACGGTGAGCGGGGCCGTCGAGTTCATGGGCCGCGACCTGCTCACTCTCCCCGAGTCCGACATCCGCGCCGTCCGCGGCCGCGACATCTCAATGATCTTCCAGGACCCGGTCACCAGCCTGAACCCGGTGCTCAGCATCGAGCGGCTCATGACCGAAGGCCTCGAGCTCCACCTCGGTCTCAGCCATGCGGACGCCATCAAGCGTTCCATCGGGCTGCTCGGCGAGGTCGGCATCCCCAAGGCGGCCAACCGCATCAAGGACTACCCGCACCAGTTCAGCGGCGGTATGCGCCAGCGCGTGATGATCGCCATCGCACTGAGCTGCAACCCCAAGCTGCTGCTCGCCGACGAGCCCACGACGGCGCTTGACGTGACCATCCAGGCACAGATCCTGCGCCTGCTGAAGAAGCTCTCGCGCGAGCACGAGGCAGCGGTGATCGTCATCACGCACGACCTCGGCGTCGTCGCCGGCATGTGCCGGCGCATCCTCGTCATGTATGCCGGGCGCATCGTCGAGAGCGGCTCTGCCAAACACCTCTTCGCGCGCCCGCACCACCCGTACACCGTGGGGCTGCTCAAGAGCGTGCCCCGCCTGAACGAGCCGCGGCGCGAGACCCTGCAGACCATCGCCGGCCTGCCGCCCGACCTGGCGCACCTGCCGCCGGGCTGCTCGTTCGCGCCGCGGTGCTACCTGGCCACCGACGAGTGTTGGGCGGCCGTGCCGGAGCTCGAGCCGACCGACGTCGGCCGCCTCTCAGCCTGCTTCCACCGCGAGCAGCTGCGCGCAGACGAGGCGCCGGGGGTGCCGGCATGAGCACCGCGGTGGATCCCGTGACCGCCGCCGCGACGACCAGCGGCGACACTCTGGTGCGGGTGGAGGACCTGCGCGTCCACTTCCCCATCACCAGCGGCGTCGTTTTCCAGCGCAGGGTCGGCGCGGTGCATGCCGTGGACGGCCTCACCTTCGACGTGCGCCGCGGGGAGACCCTTGGCCTCGTGGGGGAGAGCGGCTGCGGCAAGAGCACCACAGGCCGCGCCATCCTGCAGCTCATCCGGCCGACGACGGGCCGCGTGTTGTACGAGGGCAGCGACCTCGCCGATCTCAAGGGCGGCCGCCTGCAGGAGCAGCGCAAGCGCATGCAGATGATCTTCCAAGATCCATACGCGAGCCTGAACAGCCGCATGACGATCGGCGACATCATCGGCGAGCCCCTGCTGGTCCACAGGATGGGGAGCAAGGTGGAGCGCAAGGCCAAGGTGCGCGAGCTCCTCGAGACCGTGGGCATCAACCCGAACACGCTGAACCGCTATCCGCACGAGTTCAGCGGCGGTCAGCGCCAGCGCATCGGCATCGCCCGGGCGCTGGCCGTGGAGCCCAACTTCATCGTCTGCGACGAGCCGATCAGCGCCCTGGACGTGTCGATCCGGGCGCAGATCATCAACCTGCTGCGGCAGCTGCAGCGCGAGTTCGGGCTGACCTACCTGTTCATCGCCCACGACCTCAGCGTCGTGCGGCACATCTCGGACCGGGTCGCCGTCATGTACCTCGGGCGCGTTGTTGAACTCGCGGACAACGCGGTGCTCTACGGCGAGCCCGATGCACCCGTACACGCAGGCGCTGCTCTCCGCCGTGCCCATCCCCGACCCTGAGGCTGAGGAGCGGCGGCGCGCCAGTGGTGCTCACCGGCGACGTGCCGAGCCCCGTCGAGCCGCCGAGCGGCTGCCACTTCCACACCCGCTGCCCGGCGGCACAGGACGAACTGTGTGACGTCGACGGACCCGCCGCTCCGGGAAGTGCGCCCCGGCCACTGGGCCGCGTGCCACCTCATCAGCGGCAACGGGTACCCGCGCATCCTCGCCGGCGAGGACGACCTCGCCGTCGTGGCCGCGGGTGGTGAGACGGCATGACCTACGACCTGCGCCCACCACGCGGCAACGAGATCCGCGGCCTCGAGCCCGAGACGGAGATCGACCTCGGGCTCGGCTCGAGCGCCTCCGGCGCCGCCGAGATCGGCGGGGCCGTCGGCGCCGCCGGCATGTGGAGCCCCGATGCCCTGCTCATCGAGCATCGCTCGCTCTGGGGCGAGATCTGGCGGCGCTTCCGCCGCGACAAGTTCGCGATGGTCGGCGTCGTCGTCATCATCGGTCTGGTCCTCATCGCCGTGTTCGCGCCCTGGATCGCGCCGCACGACCCGACCAAGCAGTACGACGAGGGCCTGACCATGGAGGGTATGCCGGTAGGGTCGTCCAGCCAGTTCCCGCTCGGCACCGACACGCTCGGTCGCGACCTGCTCAGCCGCCTCATGTACGGTGCCCGCGTCAGCCTCGTCGTCGGCGTGCTCGCCAACGGCTTCGCACTCGTGCTCGGCGTGATCTTCGGCCTCACCGCAGGCTACTTCCGCGGCGGCGTCGAGACCTTACTCATGCGCACGACAGACGTCATGATGGCGTTTCCGATCATCCTCTTGGCCGTGGCGCTGGTGAGCGTCCTCAAGCCGAGTATCTGGATCCTGATCCTCGTCATCGGCATCGTGTACTGGACGCCCATGACGCGCGTGATCCACGGCGAGGTGCTCAGCATCCGCGAGAAGGAGTTCGTGGACGCGGCGCGGCTCACCGGCTGCAGCAGCGCACGCATCCTCTCCCGCCACATCCTGCCGCACCTCGTCGCGGTCATCCTCGTCTACACCAGCCTCGGCCTCGCCACGACGATTCTCTTCGAGGCGACGCTGAGCTACATCGGCCTCGGCGTGCAGCCGCCGACGCCGTCGTGGGGCCAGATGATCAGCGAGGGGCAGTCGTACTATCTGTCAGCGCCTCACCTCGTGATCTATCCCGGTCTCGCGATCATGATCACGGTGCTCGCGTTCAATCTTGTTGGCGACGGCTTGCGCGACGCCTTCGACCCACAGCAGCGCAGACGATGACCACGACACATACTGGATGGGAACGTCCAAGGAGGAAGGTATGAACCGTCATTCGATCAGCGGAGGCGCCGTCGCGACCGTCGCGGTGCTGGGACTCGTCCTGGTGCTGGCGCTCGGGCTGGCAGCCTGCGGCACCACGACGGGTAACGGAGGGGGCAGCACCCCTTCCTCGTCGTCGGATGAGCCCAAACAGGGCGGCACACTCACCCTGGCGTACCTGACCGAGCCCTCGAGCCTCGATCCGGCGGTGGCCTGGAACGTCATCGACTGGCAGATCGAGCACGATATCTACCAGGGCTTCCTGCGCTACGCGTCAAAGCCCGGCCAGGCCGGCACCGAACTGGTCCCGTGCCTGGCCAGCGAAGTGCCGAGCAGCGCCAACGGCGGCATCTCGGCCGACGGCAAGACGTACACCTTCCGCCTGCGCAAGGGCGTCATGTTCCAGCCGCCGGTCAGTCGTGAGGTGACGGCGGCCGATTTCAAGTACAGCTTCGAGCGCATGATGCTCGAGCCGCGTGCGCCGGCCACTTCCTTCTACATGGGAGTCGTCGGCGCCGACGCGTTCATGAAAGGCAAGGCCACCGAGATCACCGGCTTCAAGGCCGTCGACGACTACACCATCGAGATCACGCTCAAGAATCCCGACCTCTCCTTCCTCAACGCCGTCACCATGGACTTCTGCGACGTCGTGCCCAAGGAGTGGGTCGAGAAGTGGGGCAAGCAGTTCAACCGTCACCCGCTGGGCACCGGCCCGTTCGTATTCCAGAAATGGACCCCCGGCCGCGAGATCGTGCTCACTCGCAACCCGCAGTACTGGGAACAGGGCAGGCCGTACCTCGACACGATCGACTATCAGCTCTCGTTCAGCCCGTCCACGGCCTTGCTCAAGCTCCAGCGCGGCGAGGTGGACGTTCTCGGCGACGGCATTCCGGTAGCCGACCTGGCGCGCGTCAAGGCCGACCCCAAGTGGAAGCAGCAGATCTTCACCCAGCCGCTGGTCGCGATCAGCTACCTGTTCATGAACGCGCGGATGAAGCCCTTCGACGATGTCAAGGTGCGCCAGGCGCTCAGCTGGGCGATCGACCGCGACAAGCTCGTCAAGCTCCAGGGAGGCCAGGCGATGAGCCTCTGGCAGTTCTACCCCAAGGGCATGCCGGGCTATCAGGAAGACAAGGTCTACTACGGCTACGACCCGGCCAAGGCCAAACAGCTCCTCGCCGCCGCCGGCTATCCCAACGGGTTCAAGACGATGCTGTACACGGACAACGTCGACCCTAACCCCAAGCTCTGGACGTCGGTGCAGGCGGACCTGCAGGCCGTGGGCGTGCAGGCCGAGCTCAAGACGATGAGCAACAACAGCTACTATTCGCAGCAGTCCACGCCCAAGACGCTCACCGCGGGGAGCTTCGGCTGGTGGATGGACTTCCCGGACCCGAGCGACTGGATCGCGCCCCTGTTCAGCAAGTCGGCGGCGGTGCCCGGCGGCATGAACTCGAGCTTCTGGTGGAGCTCTGAGCTGGAGAAGATGTTCACCGATGCCCAGGCCATGACCGACCCCCAGGCGCGCATCGACAAGTTCACCGCCATGCAGGAGTACATCGCCACGCAGGCCCCGTACGTTCCCTGCTACCAGCCGATCCAGACGACCATGTGCACGGAGACGACGGGGGGCTTCTACCTGCACCCGGTGTACGAGATCGACCCGACGCAGTACTGGAAGGACTGATCACCAGCGGCGGGCGGCCGGGAGACCGTCCGCCGCTCACGTTCCGACCTGAGGGTGGGGCAGGAAAGGACCTCGACCATGCGGAGACGCGGGACAACATGGGTGGCGGTGGCGGTCGTCGCGCTGCTGGCCCTCGCTCTTGGGTTCGCCGCCTGCGGCGGCTCGAGCGGCTCGGGCGACGCCGGCGGCAGCACAGCGGCCTCGCTCGACACGCCGGTCAAGGGAGGCACGCTCGCCGTCACCTTCCAGGGCGAGCCGACGGAGCTCGACCCGGCGATCGCGTGGGAAGTCGAGTCGTGGAGCATCGAGCGGCTGACGTATCAGACGTTCCTCACGTACGCGAGCAAGTCAGGTGAGGCGGGCACAGAGCTCGTCCCCGATCTCGCCACCGAGGTGCCCTCGGCCGACAACGGCGGCATCTCCGCCGACGGCCTCACGTACACCTTCCATCTCAAGCAGGGCGTCAAGTTCGGCCAGCCGATCGACACCGAGGTCACGGCGGCGGACTTCAAGTGGAGCTTCGAGCGCATGATGAAGGAGCCCCTGGCGCCGGCGACGTTCTTCTACACCGGCATCGTCGGCGCCCAGGACTTCATGGACGGCAAGGCCAAGGAGATCAGCGGCTACAAGGTCGTCGACCCGTACACCGTCGAGATCACCCTGGAGAAGCCCGACGGCGCGTTCCTGATGGCCGTGAGCATGCCCTTCACCTCGGTGCTGTCCAGGGAGTGGGTCAAGAAGGTCGGCAAGGACATCAAGCGCAAGCCGCTGGGCACCGGCCCCTACGTGATCACGGACTGGACCGCCGGCCAGTCCATCAGCGCCGAGAAGAACGCCAACTGGACCGGCGACACCGGTCAGTGGGTCGACGACATGGAGTTCGACTTCACCGCCAACCCGAGCACGGCGCTGCTCAGGCTCGAGCGGGGAGAAGTCGACGTGCTCGGCGACTCCATCCCCAGTGCGGACTTCGTCCGCACGAAGAACGACCCGACATGGAGCAAGTTCATCGTGAGCGCTCCGCAGATAGCCTGGTACTACACCTTCATGAATGTGCTCGAGAAGCCGTTTGACGACCAGAAGGTCCGGCAAGCGGTCAACTACGCGATCGATACGGCGAAGATCCAGAAGCTGCTCGCCGGCCAGGGGCAGGCGCTCAACCAGGTCTATCCCAACGGCATGCCCGGCTATCAGTCGGACGCGCAGTTCTTCTCCTACGACCCGGAGAAGGCGAAGCAGCTGCTCGCCGAGGCCGGCTTCCCAGGCGGCTTCAAGACGACCTTCGTGACCCATAACGTCGACCCGTTCCCCAAGCTGGCGCAGGCGATCCAGGCCGACCTCAAAGCGGTGGGCATCAACGCGGACATCAAACAGATAGACCGCGCCACCTACTGGGACTACATCAGCCTCAAGAAGTCCCACGCCGCCATCGGTCTCAGCGACTGGTACCAGGACTTCCCCGACCCGAGCGACTGGATCGGGCCACTCTTCACGCAGCCGATCGACGGCGGGGCGAACTCGAGCTTCTATCAGAACCCCGAGGTCGACAAGCTGTACGCGGAGTCCGCAAGCGAGCTCGACCCGGCCACGCGCATCGGGATGTTCCAGCAGATGCAGGACATCATCATGGCCGACGCGCCCACGGCCCCGCTGTACCAGCCCACGTGGAACGGCATGTACGGCAAGACGACCGGCGGCTACTACATCAGTCCGGTGTGGATCTTCACCTTCCAGGACTACTGGAAGACCGACGGCAAGTGAGGCGATGACCGTGGCGTGGCGCAGGGCGGGCAGGAGGCGCGATGAGTAAGTACATCGTCCGGCGTCTGCTCTGGATGGTGGTGGTGCTCTTCTTCGTGAGCCTCATCACCTTCCTGCTTGCCTTCGCCGTGCCCGGCGACCCCGCCAAGAGTATCGCCGGCACGCACGCGACGCCGGAGATCCTCGCGAGGATCCGCCACACCCTGGGGCTCGACGAGCCCATCTGGAGACAGTACAGCCTCTATCTGTGGCACCTCGTGCACGGCGACATGGGCTACAGCTACGAGACCCAGCTGCCGGTGGCGACCGCCATCCTCCAGCGCTTCCCCGCGACCGTACTGGTGGCGCTGTTCGGCGTCTTCTTCGAGCTGCTCATCGGCATCCCGATCGGCATGACCAGCGCCCTGCGCCAGTACGGCATCCGCGACCGCACCTTCACCGTGCTCAGCCTGCTCTTCCTGAGCATGCCGGCGTTCTTCCTCGGCATGATCCTCATGTACCTCTTCGCCTTCCAGTGGCAGATCTTCCCGCTGGGCGGCTACGAGGGCTGGACGGCGCCCATCTATGGTGTGCTACCCGGGCTCACGATCGGCTTGGGCGGCGCCGCCTGGTACTCGAGGATGCTGCGCAGCAGCATGCTCGACATCCTCGGCGCCGACTACGTGAAGGCGGCCCGGGCCAAGGGTCTCCCGGAGCGCACCGTCGTCTGGCGGCACATCATGCGCAATGCCTGGAGCCCGATCGTCACGCTGCTGGGCATGGACGTCGGCTGGTTCCTCGGCGGCGTCCTCATCATCGAGATCGTGTTCGGCATCCCCGGCATCGGCGGGCAGGCCTACCAGGCGATCCAGACGCAGGACCTGCCGCTCATCATGGGGACCGTTCTTTTCGCCGCCCTGCTTGTCACAGTGAGCAATTTCGTAGTAGACCTTGCCTACACATGGCTCGACCCGCGCGTGAAGTACAGCTGATCTGACCCGCCGCTCCGGCGCCGGGACTACCGTATGGCCGGCTCCCGACAGACAGATACGTTCGGCCCCGTTCGGTCACGGCTCCTCGCCGTGGCCGAGTACCTGCGCGCGCGGCCCCTGCGTCTGTTCGTCGCGGGCGCGATCCTCATCGTCGTGTTCCTCCTACCGTTCCAGCACATGAACTGGCAGGACCGCTTCATCGGTCTCCCGGCGGCTCTCGTCTCCCTCACCGTGGTCGCGGGGGCGGTCTCCGGCGGGCCCCGCGTCGGCATGGCTCTGGCCATCGTGGGCGGCGTCGCCTATGACCTCCTCGCCGTCAGCGACCGATGGCTCGTGCTGAGCCCGACGTCCGCGGCGGTCATCGCCCTCTGGCTCGTCGCCGGGTTGAGTGTGGGACTGCTGGGCGACCGCTACCGTGGGCAGGTGGCGCGCGCGCTGGACCAGGCGCACCGCTCGCGCGACGCGCTCGACCGGGTGGTCGGGGCGACGCCGCTGTTCCACGCCAGGGGCGGCCCAGCGGCCGTGGCCCGGGCGATCTGCGACGTCGCCCTCGAGACCTTCGACTGCGACCTCGTCGCGCTGTTCGCGATCGAAGCCGAGCGGCTGCGGCTGCTGGCCCGCTCGCCCTTCCTGGCCAAGACCGGCGAGCGCCTGATCATGGAGCCCTCGTTCGAACTGCAGCAGGAGCTTGCAGAGAACCTGCTGCCGCAGTTCATCCACGACGTACGCGAACCGTTCGGGCCGCGCGTGCCACGCGCGATCACCTCCGATCCCCGAACAGGTCTCGGCCATCCGCGCCCCGGTGCTGCTCGACGAGCAGCCGGTCGCGCTGCTGGCTCTGAGCTGGACGCGGCGGATGCCCGAGCCGGAGCGCGGCGACCTCGGCGTGGTGCAGCGCTTCGCCGAGCACGCCGCGGTGGCGCTCGCCCAGGCGCAGCGCGCCCAGGCGCAGCAGGACGTGGCCGCACTCTATCGCCGGTTCCAGGCGAGCCTCTCGCCGGCGGTCACGGTGGAGACGCCGTTCATCCAGGTCGCGACCTTCTATCGACCCGGCGAGGGGCGCATGCTGCTCGGCGGGGACTTCATCGACGCGGTGACGCGGCCCAACGGGTCGCTCGCCGCGGTGATCGGCGACGTCACCGGCCACGGCCCGGATGCCGCGGCGCTCGGCGCCAGCCTCCGCGCCGCCTGGCGCGCCCTGGCCCTCCGCGGCGCGTCCCTGCAGGCGAACATGAAGACTCTCAACAGCCTGACGCTCGACGAGAGCGACAGGGCCGAGCAGGGGGAGCTCGGCCTCGGCCTGCTCGCCACCGTCTGTGCGGTCGAGATCGACGCCGCCGGCCGGCGCGCCCGCTTCGTCAACGCCGGCCACCCGATGCCCCTGCTCATGGGGCCGGAGGTCGTCCCGCTGGAGCACACCCCCGGCATGATGCTCGGGGTGGAGCAGTACGGCGACTGGGCGCCCCACGAGGTGACCCTGCCGCACGAGTGGGGGCTCCTTCTGTACAGCGACGGCATCGTGGAGGCCCGCATGGCGCCCGGTTCGGGTGCGCGGCTGGGACTGACGGGATTTCTGCCCGCGGTCGCCGACCTCTGGCGGCGGCGCGCCACCGGCGCCGCGGACCTCCAGACGCTCGTCGACGGCGTCCAAGCGGGGCGAGACGGCGTGCTTGAGGACGACGTGACACTCCTGCTCCTGGCCCGCGACGACGCGGGTCACGGCGGGAGCCAAGTGATCTAGCGGTCCGTCAGTCCGCGACGACCTCGCCGGGCAGACCAGACTCGAGCAGTTCCGGCAGCGACCGCTGCAACATGAACTCGAGCACGGCGTACGCGCGGCGCATGTCGAACTGGTCGTCGATGGCCTCCTGGATGGCAAGGCCGTCGACCACGGCCGTCACGAGCTCGGCGACGCCGAGCAGAGCCTCCTGCTCGGACGCCGAAGGCTGGTCCTCGCCGCGCAGCCAGTCGCGCTTGATGCGTCGGTAGGAGGCGTAGGCGCGAGCCATGCGGCTCCTGAGCCCCTCGTTGCGCAGCGAGTAAGGAAGGATGTCGAAGAAGACGCGGAAGGAACGCGAAAGGCTGATCGTGCGCAGGCCATCGACGAACCTCGGCAAGCGCTCCCGGCTCGAGCCGCTGCTCATGGCGGCTGCCGCGTCCTGCTGGTCGTCGCGGAACACAGAGTCGATCATTGCCTTGACGAGGCCTTCTTTGTTCCCGAAGTAGTACTGGACCATCGCCGAGTTCTCGCCCGACTCCTGGGCGATGGCGCGCAGCGTGAGCCCGGAGAAGCCCTTGTCCACGAGCACGCGCTGGGCTGCGGCGAGAATGTTGAGGGCAGGCGGCGACATATCCCGCCTGGGGTCGCCGCCGATCTGCGCGGCGTCGCCGCCGCGGCGCACCGCGTGGCGGCCCGTCGCCGCGCCGACCGCGCCGCGGGAGGACGATTCCACGCTCGCTTCAGGCTCGGGGTCACCCACAGCGGCTTCCCTCGTGGTAGTTGAAGTTAATCACTTGATTGATTAGACTCCTTCCAGCCGCACCAATCAACCCTTGGCAGCCCCGCGATCGCGATGAGAGGACCCAGAATGGCGACAGCCGAGAAGACCGATGTCCAGATGCTGAAGTACTGCGTCGACGGCGAGTGGCGCGAGTCGACCACCGACACGTACATGGACGTGACCGACTCGAGCACCGGCGAGGTGTTCGCCAAGGCGCCGTGCTGCACGGCCGCCGAGGTCGAGGGCGCCATCGAGAGCGCCCACAAGGCGTTTCAGACCTGGTCGACCACGCCGGTCCAGAGGCGCACCCAGGTGCTCTATCGCTGGAAGGCCCTGCTCGAGGAGCACGCCGAGGAGATCACCTACCTCTGCTCACGCGAACTCGGCAAGAACCTCGACGAGGCGCGCGGCGAGGTCATCAAGATCATCGAGGGTTGCGAGGTCGGCGTCTCCGCGCCGATGACCATGAAGGGCGAGTCGCTCATGAACGTGTCCACCGGGCACGACACCGTGAGCTACCGCGAGCCGATCGGCGTGTTCGCCGGCATCGCGCCCTTCAACTTCCCCGGCATGATCCCCTTCGGCTGGATGCTGCCGCTCTGCATCGTCACCGGCAACACCCTGGTCCTGAAGCTGGCCAGCATGGTCCCGACCACCGGCATGCGACTGCTCGAACTGCTCTACGAGGCCGGCCTGCCCAAGGGCGTCGTCAACGTCGTGACCTGCTCGCGCGTCGAGGCCGAGATCATGATGACCCACCCCCTGGTGCGCGGCGTCAGCTTCGTCGGCTCGACCAGCGTCGGCAAGCACGTCTACTCGCTCGCGGCCGCCCACGGCAAGCGCGTCCAGGCCCAGACCGAGGCCAAGAACCACGGCCTCGTGCTCGCCGACGCCTCGCTCGAGCGCGCCGCCGCCGGCATCATCAACTCGACCTTCGGCTGCGCCGGCATGCGCTGCATGGCGCTGCCCGTGATCGTCGTCGAGAACGCGATCGCCGACGAGTTCATCGGCTACATGATGGAGTCCGCCAAGCAGCGCGTCGTCGGCTGCTCCTACGACCCCAAGACCGAGCTCGGCCCGGTCGTCATCCGCCGAGCACCAGGCCTCCGTCAAGAAGTGGATCGACAAGGGCGTCGAGGAAGGCGCCGACCTCATCCTCGACGGCCGCGACCTGGTCGTGCCGGGCTACGAGAACGGTTTCTTCGTCGGTCCCACGATCTTCGACAACGTGACCGAGGACATGGAGATCGGCCGCGAGGAGATCTTCGGGCCGGTTCTCGCCATCAAGCGCGTCGAGGACTTCGAAGAGGGCCTCACCATCATGAACGACAGCCGCTTCGCCAACGGCTCCTGCATCTTCACCGAGAGCGGCTACTTCTCGCGTGAGTTCGCCAGGCGCACGCACGCCGGCATGGTCGGCATCAACGTCGGCATCCCGGTACCGGTCAGCTTCTTCCCCTTCGCCGGCCACAAGGACTCGTTCTTCGGCGAGAGCCACGTCTTCGGCCTCGACGGGATCCGCTTCTTCACCGAGAGCAAGTGCGTCACCTCGCGCTGGTTCACCGAAGTGGAGAAGAAGGAGAAGAAGGTCGGCACCTGGGAGGGTACCGTCAACAAGCAGTGGTGACAGCGCCTCCGGCGGCCGCCTCACGGCGACTCCGGTCCCGCTGATCATGACCGTCGCTGGGGCGGGGTGACCGACGTCACCCCGCCCTTTGGGAGGCGGAAGGCAGGCTCGCCTGCCTTCCGCCCCCTTCGCCTTGGACGATCCCGGCCGACGTAGAAACGGCCGTGACCGGGTAGGAACGTCGGCAACACGACGACCGGAAGGAGACCGACGTGGCCCACGAGTTCCCCGAGATCACAGCCTACGGATCCGCCCTCCGCTTCGCGCTCGAAGCAGAACAGGCGTGCGCCGACTTCGCGGCCGCAGCCGGTATCGTGGCGCCGGACCAGGAGTGGCAGGACAAGCTCGAAGAGGTCGTCTGCACACACGACGACCGCGTACAGAAGCTGATGATGCAACAGACAGGGGCAGACACCAGAGCGTCGGCCCCGGCCGGCTCGCTCAAGGGCGGCCCCTACCTGGGGGTGCTCGACGCCGAACCGGAGACGAGCTGGCCCGCCGCCGTCGAGCAGCTCATCCAGGCCGAGGAAGACGCCGCGCGCTACCACGAGGAGTTCGCGATGCAGTGCGCGGACGCGCTCGAACTGCAGGCGCGCCTGTTCGCCAAGAGCGCGCAGCAGGACCGCGCGTACGCAGCCGAGCTCAGGGAGCGGCTCGGCTAGCCTGACTCGCGGCGCCGTGCGGCGGAGACGCGACAGGACGGCGGGCCGGGGCGCGTACTGGGTCTGGCGCCCGGGTGGAGCAGGGAGACGGAGCGGGCGCCACGCGGCGCGCCGCCCGCTCCGTCTCCCTTACGTCGCCGGCCCCGAGGCCGGCGAGTCGTCTTCCGGCGGAGCCGCGACTCGCGTGGAGGCGGTCTCCACCGCGGACGCCGATCCGGAGCCGGAGAGGCTGCGGCCCCGCACAGCCGTGAGCAGCGCCTCCTCGCCGGCGAAGAATTGCGCGCCCGCCGCCGCCAGCTCGTCGACCGCGCCGGCGAAGTCATTGGCGCGCACGCCATCGTCGGCCCACACGGGAATGCCGGCGGCCAGCGCCTCACGGGCGGCGGCGATGTTGCGCGCGTTGCCGTGGCTAACCGGGATGGCGCTCACGACGACGAGGTCGGCGGCGCGCAGCAGTTCCAGGTTCTCCGCGTGCGCCTCGTCGCCGACCGGCGAGAAGGGCGCCTCCACGGCCATCTCGAGGCCGAGCTCGCGCCCGGTCTCCTCGTCGGTGTCAAGCGCGTTGAGGACGCCGGCGGTGACTTCGTACCCGGCGTCCGCCAGCTCGCGCATCATCCCCGCGCCGGTGCCCCCGCCGCAGATGAGATGCACGCGCCCGCGGCGCTCGCCGCGCAACCGCGGCGAGAATGTCAGGTAGGTGCGTCCGGCGTGCCGATGCAGGTAGGCGCGCACGCCGTACACGGCCTCGACCACCTCGGGCCGCAGCACGTCGTCGGGCGGCCCGAACGCCGCGACCTCGCCGTCGCTGAGCACCAGCAGCTTGTCGAAGTAGTGCAGCGCCAGGTTGAGATCGTGCAGGATGCAGAGCACCGTCAGTCCGTCGGCGTTGAGCTCCCTGAGCAAGTCGAAGAGCCGCAGCTGATGCGACACGTCGAGCGCGGAGGCCGGCTCGTCGAGCAGCAGCAGGGGCGCCCGCTGCATCAGCGCCTGAGCGAGCACCACGAGCTGCTTCTCGCCGCCGGATAGCTCCGAGAAGCGGCGGTTCACGAGGTGGGCGACCCCGAGGCGGGCCAGCGTCAGCTCGGGGTCGCCGCTCGCCGCCGGGTCTTTGGCGCGGCAGTAGCCGCCCATCTCCACGACCTCGCGGACGGCGAGGTCGAAGTCGAGGTCGAAATGCTGCGGCACGAGCGCGACCTCGCGGGCCATGGCCTTGCGCTTGTACGACCCGGTCGGCAGCCCCTTGATGAGCACCTCGCCGGCGGCCGGTTGGTGAATGCCGTCGATGAGATCGACCAGCGTCGACTTGCCGCTCCCGTTGGGACCGACGATGCCGACGAAGTCTCCGGACTCGAGCGTGAAGCCGATGCGCCGCAGCACCGGTCGCTCGTCGTAGGCGAAGTCGACGTCCTTGAGGGCCACGAGTGGAGCGGCAGCCTCCGGAGCTCCAGGGTGGGAGCGTGGCGCGGCCGTCACGCCCGTCTCCCGTGCCGCAGCAGGTACACGAACAGGGGAGCGCCGACGAACGTGGTGACCACGCCGACGGGGATCTCGTTGGGCGAGATCACCGTGCGGCTCAGGAGGTCGGCGATCACCATCATCGAGGAGCCGACCAGCAGCGAGACCGGGAGCAGCCCACGGTGTCCCGGCCCGACCAGCAGCCGCACGATGTGGGGCACCACCAGGCCGACGAAGCCGATGATGCCGCTCACCGAGACGGCCAGCGCGGTGAGCACCCCGGCCGTCACCAACAGCATCCGCTTGGTGCGCTCGACTTCCACGCCGAGCTCGAGCGCCCGCTTCTCACCCTGCAGAAGGATGTCCATCTCGCGGCCGAAGAACAGCGGCAGGATCATGAACGGGATCGTGACCAGCGCGATGCGCACGTCCGGCCAACCCCGCCCGGAGAAGCTGCCCATGAGCCAGTAGATGATCGCCGTCATGTCCTGGTTCGCCTTGATCATGAGGACGGTGACGAGGGCGCTGGCCAGGTAGGAGATGGTGACGCCGGCGAGCAGGAGCACGAAGACGTCGATGCGGCCGCGGCGGCGCGCCGCCATCCACACTATGACCAGCGTGCCGAGGCCACCGACGATGGCGAGCACGGTCATCCAGGGCAGGTTGCCGAAGTGCAGCACGATGCCGATGGTGGCGCCGAGCGCGGCGCCGGACGAGACGCCCGTCACGTACGGATCGGTCAGCGGGTTGAGGAAAAGGTCCTGGAGGATCACGCCGGCCACGGCCAGCGCCGCACCGACGAGGGCGGCGGTGAGGACGCGCGGCATGCGGATCTGCCAGAAGATGGCGTTGTCGAGGTCGCCCCGGACCGGCCCCGCGAAGAGCAGGTGCCATATCCGTCCCACCGACAGCGAGGCCGGTCCCAGGGCGAGCGCCAGCACGAGGCAGACGGCGAGGATGCCGGCGGCCAGGAGGATCCCCGGCCACACGCCTGTGCGGGCGAGCTTGCTCACTGCGCGCTCGACGCCTCCGGATGGATCATGCCGGCCAGCGCCTTGAGGCCCTCGGCGAGCCGCGGGCCAGGTCGTGCGATCGTGCTGTCCTCGATCACGTAGACGTGGCCGTCCTTGACCGCGGTGAGGTCGGAGAAGCCAGCGCGGGCGTTGATGTCGCCGGGCTTGCTCATGGAGCCGGAGTCGGCGATGTAGACCTGCGGGTCGTCCTTGACCAGCACCTCAGTGCTGAAGGTCGGGAAGCCGCTGCCGGCTTGGGCGCCGATGTTCTCGCCGCCGGCGGTGGTGATCATGTCGTCGATGAACGTATCCGAGCCGGCGGTCATCAGCGGCTTGCTGTAGATCTCGAGGAAGGTCGTGGTCTTGGGCAGGTCGCCCACAGCGGCCTGGACCTCCTGCCGGGCGGCGGTCATCGTGGCTACGACCGTCGCCGCGCCCTCCTCGGAGCCCGTGAGCTTGCCGATGTTCTCGATGGTGTTGATGACGTCGTCGTAGGTCTTGGGGTCGACCACATAGACCGTCATGCCGAGGGCCTCGAGCTTGCTCTGCAGCTTGGCCTGAAGGCCGCCGGCCGCCAGGACGAGGTCTGGCGAGAACGAAGCGGTCTTCTCGATGTTCGGGTTGTTGAAGTCGCCGATCTTGGGGAGCGCCTTCGCCTCTTCCGGATAGTCGTCGTAGCTGGTGCCGGCGACCATCTTGTCGCCGGCGCCGATGGCGTAAGCGATCTCGGTATCGGCGGGCGCGAGGCTGACGATGCGCTCGGCGGCCTTGTCGAGCGTGACCTCGGCGCCGGAGTCGTCGGTGACCGTGATCGGGCCGGCCGCGGCGGCGGACGGCGAACTCGAGGCGGCGGTGTCGGAGCCCGAGCCGCAGGCGCTCAAGGCGACGACGCCGATGGCGAGCACGGCGACGAGGAGGAGCGCCGCGGTGAGGCGGCCGGTACGAGTAGTAGTCATGGCGGTGGTGACTCCCTTCGTGACTTTGCTAGACATAGCTGAGAACGTAGTGACCCTCGCGCTCCTCGGTCCCATCCCATGCGAGTGGGACCGGACGCGAGAACAGCGGGGCCTGGGTGACCATGGTGTGGTACTCACCCTCCTCACCACAGGCGTCCACGCCGGCGGCCTCGAGGCGGGCGATGACGGCGTCGTCCAGTTCGAGGCCGAGGAACTCGGCGCCGAGCCTGGACGAGTCGACGGCGACGATGGTGGCACGTGAGCCGCCGGCGAGGAACTCGTCCAGCAGCCGGCGCCGCGGCTCCTGCCACAGCGGCAGGTGGCAGCCGAGCCCGGCGACCTCGCAGACGCCCTCGACCCAGTCGCGATGCGCCTGGAGATCGATGTCGCCGAACACGCCGGCCTCCACACCCTCTGCGCGCAGTCCGTGCAGGAGCGAGACGTAGGTCGCCTCGTAGTCGTCCCACGTGGTGGCCCGCGCGATGAGCGGTATGCCGAGTGCGGCGGCCTGCTCCTCGAGCAGCGCGAGCGGCAGGCCGTGGCCGCGACTCACGCGGCCGTCCTCGTGCAGCATGCACACGAGGGCGGCCGGCTCGCCGCGGCGCAGTGTGGCGCGCTGGAGCGCAAGATAGGCGTCCTTGCCGCCGCTCCACGAGCAGAAGAAGCGGCGGCCGGCGAGTTCGTCGCCGCTCGCGCCGGCGATCAGTTCCTGATCCACATCGGTCTCCTGGTCGGATCGAGCGGCGAGCGACGCGCCGGCGTACCTGCCGTTGGCGGACGGAACGCTGGTCCGCGGCGCGTCACTCGCCATGGTCGCCCTCCTTCGCGGCGCGACAGGAGGGGCAGATGCCGTACACCTCGAGGTGGTGGCCGTAGATCGTGAAGCCCGTGGCCTCGGCGAGCCGCGCCTCGAGATCCGCGACGTCACCATCGCCGTCGAAGCGGACCACCTTGCGGCAGACGCCGCAGATGAGCGGGTGACTGTGTCCGATCGGCGGCGCGATGAAGCAGATCTCGCCGCGTCCATCCTGCACCCGCGCGAGCAGACCAAGGTCGCTCAGAAGCTGCACGGTGCGGTACACGGTGGCCTGACCGACGCCCTCGCTGCGCAGAGCGTCCGCCGCCTCCGTGATGGTGGTGGCGCGGTCGGCGCCGGCGAAGAAGTCCCAGATCAGCCGGCGCTGCCGGGTGAACGGGATGCCCTTCTGATGGAAGACGGCCTCGATGTCGTGCGCCGGCTGCGGGTCGGTCACGCGTGCTCCCCAAGCTCCAGTTGAGAACTGTTCTCAACAGTGTTGAGAAAAGCTATCAATCTGATGACGGTTCGTCAACTCGTGTGACTGCTCCCGTGGCCACGGCCCCCCTGCTCTCGGCCCCGGCAGCGCGCGCATAGCGCGAGCACCGCCGCATCGCGTCGCGCATCGGAAGGCGATACTGTCTCCAGTCAGCGCGACCGAAGGGAGGCGCCATGCCCAACTACGTCTATGTGGCGACGAGCCTGGATGGTCTCATCGCGGACCGTGCCGGAGACCTCGAGTGGCTGACCGAGCAGCCCAACCCCGAAGGCAGCGACTACGGCTTCGCCGAGTTCCTCTCCGGCGTCGATGCGATCGTGATGGGCCGGAGGACCTTCGAGACGGTGCTGGCGTTCGGCGAGTGGCCATACGGCAAACCGGTGTTCGTGCTGAGCACGAGCCTGGAGGCGGTGCCCGCGGCGGTGGCGGACAAGGCGGAGATCGTGAGCGGCGACCCGCAGAGCATCGTCTCCGCACTCCGGAGGCGCGGCTACCTGAACCTCTACGTGGACGGTGGCCGCACCATCCAGAGCTTCCTGGACTCGGACCTGATCGACGAGCTCATCATCACCAGAGTCCCGATCCTGTTGGGGGACGGCGTGCCCTTGTTCGGCAGGATGAAGCGCCCGCTGGCGTTCCGCCACGTGGGCACGGAGGCGCTGTCGCCGGAGCTCACGAAGAGTCGCTACCTGCGCGACAGGTCGGGCGGGGTAGGTCACGGCCGGCCTGTGTTCAGGCTTTGCCGGCGAGCGCCCGAGTCAGAGGTCACCCCGGCGCTGCAGAAGGACGAGCGTCAGCCAGCCCGGCAGGATCGGCAGCCAGAAGGTGACGATGCGGAAGAGGAAGACCGCAGGAACGGCGACGTCGGGGTCCACGCCCACGGTGGTCAGGCCGGCGATGAGCGCCGCCTCGACGGCGCCGAGATTGCCCGGCGTCGGGGCGACCGACGCAACGCCGGAGCCCACGAGAAAGGCGACGCCGATCACGGCCACGCTCACGTCGGTCGTTCCGAACGCGTACACCGAGAAGACGAGCGCAGCGATGTTCATGAGCGTGAGGAACACCGCGCCCCCGAACAACTCCAGCAGCTTGAGCGGGCTGCGCGCGATGGCGGCGACGCCGCTGCCAGATCGCTGCAGCGGCGGCAGGACGCGCGTGCGCAGGAGACGCCGGCCCCACGGCAGCAGGAAGAGCAGGCCTGAGAAGACGCCGAGGACGGTGAGCCCGATCAGCACGGTCTGTTCGGAGGGAAGCGCCTGCAGTGCGTCCCCGGCGTTGCGTCCGGCCCAGACCAGAAGGACAGCCGAGAGGGCGACGTGCACGAGGAGCCCCGACACCTGCTGCACGCCGATGCTCGCAGTCGCGACGGCGAGGCCCACGCCCCGCTTCTGCAGGTAGCGCAGGTTGGTCGCCATGCCGCCCATGCGGGCGGGGACGATGCGGTTGACGAAGGCACCGGCCAGCTGGGCGGCCGTCGTCAGAGGGAGAGGAAGGCGTTGAGGGACGGCCCCCATCAGGCCGATCGCGGCGGCCACGAAGGTGAGCGCCGACGCGCCCACCGCCCACAGCGCCCACGCCCAGTCGGCGTGCTTGATGCTCGACCACACTCCGGTCACGTCGGCGAGCTGCGGGATCAGCACGTACACCGCCAGCGCCAGCGCCGCGACCATGACTACTTCCCTGAGCTGGACGTACTCGAACGGCTGCGGATCCACGCTCACGGTCCGCGGCGCCCCGGGCGGGCGCATCTCCACCATGCGCCGGCGGTACCGGTAGAGCAGCCAGGCGGCCGCGACGGTGGCGAGGACAGCGACGACGGGGACCAGCGAGTCGGCGGCACCGATGCTGAAGACTCTGAGGTCCATCTCGCCAGCGATCCCCGGTGTCCCGGCGGATCCGGGCTAGTCCAGCAGTTCCCGGACGCGGGCGGCCAACGCGACGCCGAGACGCTCGTGCTCCGAGGCCTCGAGGTGCCAGCCGTCGAGCGAGCTGGTCGCGACGACCCGGCCCGCGTCCAGCCAAGGGACGCCAAGGACAGCAGCGACGCGCGCGAACTCCCGCGGCAGCGCGCGCGACTTCTCGTCCGCCCCGGTCCACAGCTCCGGGCGCCAGTTGTTCACAAAGGGTCCCACGGACGGCGGACAGACGAGCAGGAGCTTCGGCGCGGCGTCGCCCGGTCCCAGCTCGCAGCGCTGCACGAGATGAGCGAGTTCGGCGGCCCCGTCCGCGGCCGCCGCCGCCGAGATGTGCGCATAGCTGATGTCGTTGGTCGCCAGCATCAGGATGACCAGGTCGAGCGGGGCGTGGCACTCGAGCGCCGGGGCGATCAGATCCCTGCCGCTCCGGCCCGGAAGGAGTGGATCGTCGTAGACCGTCGTCCGCCCGCCAAGACCCTCCTCGACGATGTGGAAGTCCTTGCCCAGCTCCCTCTGCAGCACTCCCGGCCAGCGGACCGGCCACTCAAAGCGCCGCGAGTCGTCCGCCGGGTCCGCACCCCACGTGTTCGAATCGCCGTAGCACAGGATCTGCTTCATGCCGTCATGTACTCCTCGAGCCGTCGTCGCCAACCCTCTTCTGCCTTGCGGTCGTTCGATCGGTGCAGAAGCATCCGGGTGCATCGTCCGGGCATGCAGCGCCGGCCTCCGCCAATCGAGGCGGCGCGCGGCGCGTGGCCGCCTCGACTCTATTCGACCACGGCCCGGGGACACCCTTGGCCCGGATCAGCTGACGCAGCCGCGGGATCCGCTTCAGGAAGCCCGAGCACGCTGTCGGGACAATTGAAGTTCTCGGTCGCCGGGGTCGACATCTTCCCGGCACGGATGTCAGCGGCCTGGCGATCGTCGTCTGGCCGCTCTGCTCGGGTTGTCTCCGCCTGCCCGGTGACGAAACGATTGCCGGAGGCACTGGCACGCCGTCGTCGCACCGGCTGGTCAGGCCTTGACCCTAACCTTACGTCAGGGTCTATCCTCGGAAGCGAGGACGAGTGATGACCGACGAGCCCAAACAGGAGACGCTGCGGATCGGCGGCGTGGCGAAGCTGGCGCACGTGAGCGTGCGCACGCTGCACCACTACGACGCTATAGGGCTGCTGCACCCCTCCGGGCGCAGCGAGGCCGGCTACCGCCTGTACACGGCCCAGGACCTCGAGCGCCTGCAGACCGTGCTGTTGCACAAGGAGCTTGGGTTTGGGCTCGGCGAGATCCGCGACCTGCTCGCCGAACCCGGTTTCGACCGGCGCGAGGCTCTGCGCGCGCAAAGCGAGCAGCTCGCGCGCCGGTCCGCCCGCATCGACGCCATGCTCGCCCTCGTCGACAAGACGCTGGCCGCGATAGAGGAAGGAATACCCATGGAACGCAGTGACATGTTCGAGGTCTTCGGCGACTTCGACGCGACGGAACACGCGGCGGAGACGGAGAAGCGCTGGGGTGACACGGAGGCATACAAGGAGTCGGCGCGGCGGACGCGGCGGTACGCAAAGGAAGACTGGGCGCGGTTCAAGGTCGAGAGCGATGCGGTGAACGAGGCGATCGCGACGCTGATGGGGGAGGGCGTGGCGGCGGACGACCCGCGGGCGATGGACGCCGTGGAACGGCACCGCCTGCTCATCGACGCGTGGTTCTACCCGTGCTCGCACGAGATGCACGAGCAGCTCGGGCGGATGTACGTGGAAGACCCTCGCTTCACCGCGACCTACGAGATGATCCGCCCCGGGATGGCCGAGTACGTGCGCGACGCGATCGCCGCGAACGGACGCAGGGCCGGCTGAGTGGCGCGCGAGGGGGTCGACGGCCCGCCGCCGTCTCTCTCGCGTTACTCCCGATGGGTCGGCGGCGCCAGCGGCGCCGCCATGACGCCGTGGCCGGCCAGGGTCTCGAAGCCCGCGCTCCGGTACACGGCCCGGGCCACGAGATTGTCTACCCCGACCTCCACCCGCAGCGCGCGCATCCTGAGCCCAGCGCACACCCGGCGGACCTCGGCGAGGGCGGCCTTGCCGAACCCCTTGCCTCGCGTCTCCGGGCGTATGAAGAAGTCGTCGACCGTCGCCGCCATGCCGCCGTACTCCATGGCGAAGACGAAGGTCACCACGATGTAGCCGGCGGCCGGCGGGTCGGGATCGATGAGCCACACTCGTCCAAGGCGGGTGTCGGCCAGCAGCGCCTCGAACCCGGCCGCCGCTCGCTCCTCGTCCAGGACGAAGCCGGATTCCGCGTAGAACCTGGACATGAGGCCGACCAGCTCCGGCACGTCGGCCTGGCCGGCCTCGCGCAGCGTGCTTCTGCCCCGTTCCGGCTCGTGGCTCAAAGGGCGGCCTCCTCGCTGACCGTGAAGCGTCGCTCACTCATGTGGGATCGGGCAGGTAGTCCTCGCGTGGCGGCGAGAAGACCTCGATCGCCACGGCGTCTTCGAGCACCTCCGCACCGTGGCGGACGCCTCCGGGGATCGACCAGCTGTCGCCGGCCGCGACGTCGTGCGACTCCGCTCCGATCGTGAGCCGCAGGCGGCCGCTGATCAGGTAGCCCGTCTGCTCCTGAGGATGCTCGTGGATGGGTAGCGGGTGACCCGCCTGCAGACGGAACTCGCTCATCAGGGTCGCGCCGCCGTAGCTGAGGGTCTTGCGCCGGATGCCCGGCGTGGCGTCCAGATAGCCATCGTCACTGCCCTTGAGGAACACGGGCGTCAGTGGTCCGCGGGCGTGGGCCGACCCGGCACGACCTCGGCCTCACCGGTCCTGATGGCAGCGAGGATGGCCTCCGCGACGACCTCGGGCGGGCGAGGTTCGATCCTGCCGCCGCCGAAGGAGCCCGCGCGCAGTGACTGGTGGAACTCCGTCGCCGTGACGCCTGGGTAGACCACGGAGACGACGATACCGTCCGCCGCCCACTCGGCCCGCGCCGTAGCCGAGAGCTGGTTGAGCGCACTCTTCGTCGAGGAGTACGGCCCGACGCCCGGCAGGATCATGCGCGTCGTGCCGGAGCTCACGTTGACGATCGCGCCGCCGCCCTGTGCGCGCATCACCGGCACCACTGCCTGCATGGCGAGCAGCGGCGCGTACAGATTGAGCTCCACGACGGCTTGGAGGTCGTCCAGGACGACCTCCTCCAACGGAACGTGGAGGCCCCGGCCGGCGTTGTTCGCGAGGACGTCGACGCGGCCGAAGCGGTCCAGAGCCGCGTCGACCATACCGCGGACCTGGTCGGCGCCCGCAGGTCCGTCGTCACAGCCAAGGCGCACGGCAGTCCGGCGGCGAGCGCCACGAGCCGCCCGGCGCGGCGCACGGCGAGGACGAGGCGGGCGCCCTCGCGCGCCGCCAGGCGCGCGAACGACGCGCCGATCCCGGACGACGCACTGTCGATGACGACGCAGCCGGTAACGTCCATCAGGGCCGGCGCGCGAGCACGTAGACACGATGGAACAGTAGGTCGATGTGCCCGTCCGTCCCGGCCTGAGCCTCGAAGTCGCGCAGGATGAGCTCGCGAGCTGCCTTGGCGTAGGCTTCGTCGAAGCCGCCCTCGTAGCAGGCCGGGTTCAGGTACCCCGCGGCCGCCCCCGACTCGAACATGTCGAGGACCCGCTCCGGCGTCGCGTGCTCTCTCAGCTCCTCGATCTCCGCCGCGACGAGGGCGAAGCCGGCGCCTGTGAAGAGCCGTCCGTACTCGTCGGCCGTCTCGTAGAAGGTCCAGGGCGTACGGAACCGCGCCCACGTGGCGCTGGTCCGCGGGTCGCCGGCGAGCTTGCCGACCGCGTGCAGAAACGTCGGGCAGTAGTCCTGCCGGGCCGGCGCTTGCATCGCCATGCGCCCGCCGGGCCGCAGCGCCCGGTGGCAGCCAGCAAGCGCCCCCGGCTCGTCGGCGAACCACTGGAACGCCGAATTGCAGAGGATCGCGTCAAACTCCTCGGTCATGCCGAGCGCCTCCGCATCGCCGGTGACGAACTCGATGGTGTCCGGCGTGGCCTCGCGCGCCAGGGCGATCATCTCCGGCGACAGATCCACGCCCACGACGCGGCCGTCGGTGAGCAGGCGGATCTCCTGGGAGAGATGCCCTGTGCCGCAGCCGAGATCCAGGACGTCGTCCGTCCGCCCGATGCCCAGCATCCAGAACAACCGCTCCGCGGCGGACTTCTGGGCCGTCGCCGTCTGGCGATAGATGCGCGCTATCGATGAGAAGTCGCTCAGCAGGTCCCTCCCACTGCTCCGCACGGCGGACCCGGTCCCGCCCGTCATCATAGTCTGCGAGGACCACCCTCCGGCAAGGCTAGCGGGGCGGGCGCGGGGTAAGGACCGACGTCCTCGCCTTGTACGTCTCGTACTCCGGCTCGCCTCCCCAACGCTCGTCGGCGCTCCGCTCGAGCAGGGGCACGCCGCTGACGCGCGTCAGCAGCAGGAACACGAACACGGGTGAGATGAGCGTCACCCACTGCCAACCGCGCAGCGCCGGCAGCGCCACGATCGCGACGCCGACCCAGAGCACGATCTCGCCGAAGTAGTTCGGATGGCGCGACCACGACCACAGCCCGCCCTGGATGAAGCGCCCCTTGTTGGCGGGATCGGCCCGGAAGCGGCTCTTCTGGGCATCGGCCGTGGCCTCGAGGCCGATGCCCACGACCCAGACGACGATGCCAATGGCGGTGACCGTGCCGATGCTCACGCGCTCCGTCGTCGCGATCGCGGCGAGCGCGGCAGCGAGCGTCAGCGTCACCCAAAGCCCCTGCAGGGTCCATGTGCTCAGGAAGCGCGGGAACGACGGCTTGATCGCGTCGAAGCGCGAGTCGGCGCCCGCCTTGCGGATGCGCAGGACGAGGTACGATCCCAGACGCACCGCCCAGACGACGACCATCGCCAGCAGCAGGAGCGAGCGTGTGTCTACCTCACCCGACAGCACCACGGCGAGGATCGCGACTGCGACGTACGTGAGGCTGCCGACCAGGTCGAAGAAGCGCTCGGTCTGCAGAAGGTACGCCGGTACGAACGCGAGCCACTGGATCGCGAACACGACGATGACGCAGAACGCGAAGACCGGGAAGCCGCCGACCGTTGAGCCGCCCTGGCTGCCGGCCAGAGCCACCAGGGCGGCGATGAGCACGACGACGAAGACGGCGATGACAGCGTTGCGGTCGGACTTCTTCATAGCGGCAGCCTACCCACTCACGCGGCGCGGACAAGCCCCGGCGGCCCACGGCCGCCGTGCCACGTCCCGCCGGCCGAGGCGCTCGGCAGCCATCAGCGGCCCGGCGGAGCGCCGCCCACGGTGACCTCGAGGTCGCGCAGCAGACCGTCATCGAGATCGTAGATCCAGCCGTGGACGGCGAGCTCCGCGCCGCGCTCCCAGGCGGTCTGGACGATCTCCGAGGTCGCGACCGCCTGCACCTGCGCGGCGACGTTGAGCTCGCAGAGACGGTCCCAGCGCGCCTCGTCGGACGGCTGCGCGTCAAGATCCTCTCGGTGCGCGTCCGCAAGGTTCCGAAGGGGCTGCAGCCACAGGGCCACCGCGCCGGCCTGGTGGCCCTCAAGCGCGGCGCGGACCCCGCCGCAGTGGTAGTGGCCGCAGACGATGATGTGGCGCACGCCGAGTGAGGACACGGCGTACTCGATCACGCCCATGGCGTTGAGGTCGGTCACCGGCACGACGTTGGCGACGTTGCGGTGGACGAAGAGCTCGCCGGGCTCCAGACCGACGATCTGGTTGGCCGGGACCCGGCTGTCGGAGCAGCCGATCCAGAGCAGGTCCGGACGCTGGATGTGAGCCAGCCGTGAGAAGTAGCCGGGGTCGGCGGCGACACGCTCGGCGGCCCAGGCCTGATTGCGCGCGAAGAGATCGGCGAGGTACTTCACGTCTGCCCTCCTGTCGTGGCCGCAGAAGACTAGCAGCACTTGACGGCGCGTGGGTGGAGAGCTGGGGCGGCTCAACGGCCGCGCAGTCGGGCCGCAACGCGGTGCGCACGCGCCGCCGCAAGGATGGCACGCGCTTCGCGTGCTGAGGAGGAGAGCCGCGGCGACCCGACGGCCCAGACGGCTTCGCGTGGAGGGCGCCGAGTGCCGGCTCGCCGCGGCGACTCGCAGCGCCGACAGGACGTGGGCCCTCGCCTTCATCGCCGACAGTGTGGCTCCTCGCGGCGGCCGGCGTGGAAGGCGGCGCACGGCAGGCACTCGCCGTGGAGCACAGTCCTTGGGGCAGGGGCAGGTGACGAAGCCGCGGGCCTTCGGCGAAGACGGCTCGCCCGCGGCCAGCAGGGACAGGTTCGCCGCCGCAGTGTCGCGCTTCCTGTCCGCCTTCGCGGCACGTCTCTCGGCCTTGCGGGCCTCGCTCGCCGCGCGATGTTCTTCACGTCCTCGGCTCACGCCCGAATCCTCGCCGTGACGCACGAACCGCGCAAGCGGAGGTGGACCGGTGGCCGCTCAGGGCGCCGGCAGCTCGAAGCTGCCGGCCACGAGCGGCCCGGCCGGCGCGTAGGCGAGGATCGCGACGCCGGCCGGCGTCATCCGGGATTCCGTCAGCTCGAACGTCTTGGCGGCGGAACCGTCGCGGAAGAGGCGTCTGCCGGCGCCGACGAGCACCGGGTACACGAACAGACGGTGCTCGTCGATCAGGTCGTGCGCCATCAGCGTCTGCAGCAGGTCGCCGCTGCCGTGGACCTGAAGTTCCCGGCCGGGCTGCTCCTTGAGACGCCGCACCTCCTCCACGACGTCGCCGCTGAGCAAGGTCGTGCCGTCCCAGTCAGCCTTCCGCAGCGTCTTCGTCGCCACGTACTTGGGAAGGCCGTTGAGACGCGAGGCCACCGGATCCTGCGGGTCGGTGACCAGCGGCCAGTAGGCGGCGAAGATCTCGTAGGTGCGCCGCCCCAGCAAGAACGCGTCGGCGGCGGAGAACCAGCGCGTGACCGCGTCCCCCATGTCGGCGTCGGCGAAGGGCACGAGCCAGCCGCCGCGGTCGAAGCCGCCGCTGCGGTCCTCGTCCGGGCCGCCCGGACCCTGCATCACGCCGTCCAGGCTCACGAATGTGGTGACGGTCAGCTTCATGCCGTCACCGCCCAAGGCGAGCTGAAGTGGCCGTACTCAGTCAGGCGCCCCGGCTCCGCGCGGGCCGTGGTCGCCCGGGCGCCCAGTTCGTCATCCAAGGGGGGCATGGGGACCTCCAGATCGTCGCAACATGAGCTGTCACCGGCATGGTCCCCGAGGTAGCGTTCCGCGAACCGCGGCAGGCGCCGGCCGGCAGCCCGTCAGCGAAGCCGGCCCGCCTCCTCGACTCGTCGTGCCAGACCGTCGTCGCCGAGCTCGGCACAAAGCTCGGCGAAGCCGGGCCTCACGCCGCGCCACTCGAGGTCGGCGACGTCCTCGTCCAGGGGCACATCCAGACGTAAGGTCGCGAGGCGAAGGAACAGACGAGCGTCCGCGCGGCCCGCCCGCAGGCTCTCCACGAGGCGGGCCGCGCGAGCCGCCGGAAGACCGAGCTCCGCCGGATCGTCCGGGATGGCGTCGATGTGCCCGAACCGGGCCAGCACCGCGGCAGCCGACTTCGCTCCCCAGCCCGGGATCCCCGGGAAGCCGTCCGCAGAGTCGCCGACCAACGCCAGCCAGTCGGGGATCGAGGCCGGCGCAACGCCGAACTTGCCGATCACGCCGGGCGCGTCCAGAACCAGGTCCCGGCGGCGATCCCAGCAGACGACGCGCTCGCCGACGACGGCCTGGGCGAGGTCCTTGTCCGGCGAACAGAGCACTACCTGGTCGACGCCTTGCGCGTCGCGGAAGCGGGCCGCCGCGGCAGCCATGGCGTCGTCGGCCTCGAACTCCACCATCGGCCAGACCACCACGCCGAGAGCCCGCGCCGCCCGCTCGGCGAGCTCGAACTGGGCCAGCAGGTCGGGATCCACGCCGGCGCTCGTCTTGTAGCCGGCGTACAGCTCGTTGCGAAAGGACTCGATGACGTGGTCGAAGGCGCAGGCGACGTGCGTCACCCCCGGAGTCGAGAGCAGCAGCCACAGACTGTGCAGCAGGCCGACCGCAGCGCCGACCTCGCGACCCTCGGCGTCCCGTCTCGGCGGCGCGCCGAAGTGGCTGCGAAAGAGCTCGTAGGTCCCGTCGACGAGATGGACCCTCATCGCAGGATCATGCCCCGAACCTGCGGACCGCGCGCGCGTGCGCCCTCTCCGCCTCGATCTCGCGGTCCTTCGGCGCCGCCGTGGTGACCAGTTCCTCGAGGAGCACGGCTGATGTCCGTGCCACCTGGTCAACCGCCCGGTCGAACGCCTCGCGGTTCGCGGCCGAGGGACTCGTGAAGCCGCTGATCTTCCTCACGTACTGCATGGCGGCCGCCCGGATCTCCGTGTCGGTCGCGGGCGGCTCGAAGTTGTACAGGGTCTTGATGTTCCTGCACACGATGATCACCTCGCCTGGGGCCGTTGCGGCGGACCGTCCGCCGACGCTCTTGACGGTGCCCGGCCACGCGGCGGCCGAATCCCGGCGCCACGGTACATCCCCCCGGCCGTCGGCGAGCCCTTTCGGGTGGCCGGACGCTCAGGCCCAGATGACGGCGTCGAGCGCGGCTGTGTCGAGGTGCGCCTCGACGTGGTCTGCGAGGCGGTCGATGTCGTCGCCCTGCGGGACCGAGGCCGGGCGGGGAGCCAGGCCGCGCGCCGCGCGCAAGCCGTTCAGGAACGCGGTGCGCAGATCCGCATGGTCGAAGAGCCCGTGCACGTAGGTGCCACAGACGGCGCCGGCGACGGCGCCGTCGAGGTGCTCGCTCTCACCGGCGCCGTGCAGTCGCAGCAGCGGCGCGGCGCCGGGCCCGAGCTCGGTGCGTCCCATGTGGATCTCGTAGCCGCGCACCTGCGTCCCGGGCGAGCCGAGAAGGCCGCCGCTGGAGACGCGCGCGCCGGGGGCGAGCGGTCCGGCGTCCCGGCCGATCAGCTCACCCTCGGTGCGGACCGTCCGCTTGCCTGCGGCGAAGGTCGTCTCCACGTCGAGCAGGCCGAGGCCGTCGACGGCGAGGGCGGCGGACTCGATGTGCCCGGGATCGACGATGCGGCGGCCGAGCATCTGGTAGCCGCCGCAGATGCCGACGACCGGCGTCCCGGCCGCGGCCGCCGCCTTCACCGCGTCGTCAAGGCCGCGTTGCCGCAGCCAGGCGAGGTCGGCGATCGTGCTCTTGGTGCCGGGCACCACGATCGCCGCAGCCCCCGCGAGCTCGTCGGGCGAGCTCACGAAGCGCACGTCCACATCCGGCTCCGCGGCCAGCGCGTCCGTGTCGGTCGAGTTGCTGAGGTACGGCAGGCGGACGACGGCGATCCGCAGCGGCGCGTCCTGCTTCTCCCGGCGCTGCCAGCCGTCGAGCGCGACCGAGTCCTCTTCGTCGCCGCTCCATCCCTCGAGCATGGGCACGACGCCGAGCGTCGGGACCCCGGTGCGCTCGGCGAGGATCTCGATGCCGGAGTCCAGCTGGCTCGCATCGCCGCGCATCTTGTTGATGACGAACCCCGCCACCAGCCCGCGCTCCTCGGGCGTGAACAGCTCCACATGGCCGAGGAGGCTGGCGAAGACACCTCCGCGGTCGATGTCCCCGACCAGAAGGACCGGTGATCGGGCGTGCAGCGCCATGCGCATGTTGACGATGTCCCGCCCCCGGAGGTTCACCTCCGCCGAGCTGCCGGCGCCCTCGAGGACGATGAGGTCGCGTGACGTCCGCAGGCGTTCGAAGGCTGCCGTGACGGTGGGCCAGACTTCCGCCTGATAGGCCTGATACTCGGGCACCGTCATGTGCCCGACCGGCCTGCCCATGACGACGACCTGGCTGGTCGCGTCGGAGCTGGGCTTGAGCAGCACCGGGTTCATGTCCACCTGCGGCTCGAGGCCGGCCGCGCGCGCCTGATACACCTGGGCGCGCCCCATCTCGCCGCCGTCCTCCGTCACGTACGAGTTGAGCGCCAGGTTCTGCGCCTTGAACGGCGCCACGCGCAGGCCGCGGCGCGCGTAGATGCGGCACAGCGCCGCGGCCAGCACGGTCTTGCCGGCATGCGAGGCCGTGCCCTGCAGCATGATGACGCGGCCGCGAGCGACGGTCATCGCGGGGCCTCGGCAGCCGCCGCGGGGGGCGGCGCGAGCGACGAGAACGCCTCGAGGAGCAAGTCGTTCTGGCCGGGGTGACGCGGGCTGACGCGGACGTGGGAGGGCAGGCCGAAAGAGGTGCAGTCGCGCACGAGGCAGCCGCGGGCGAGCAGTGCGCCGCGGACGGCCCCGGCGTCGCCGGCGCGGATGAGGAAGAAGCCGGCGCTGGTCGGCTCGCTGATCCAGCCGAGCGAGCACAGGCCGACGACGAGGCGGTCGCGCTCGGCGACGAGCAGCGCGACCGCCCGGTCATGGTGCTGGCCATCGGCGAGCGCCGCCAGGCCGGCCGCCTGAGCACAGGCATTGACGTTCCACGGAGGGGTCGCGGCGCGTAGCGCCGCGGCCGCGGCGGGGTCGGCGATGGCATAGCCGAGACGCAGACCGGCGAGACCCCAGTACTTGGTCATCGAGCGTAGGACGATGAGGTCGGGCGGCAGCTGCGCCCGATTCCACTGTGGGTCCGGCAGCAGGTCGCAGTAGGCCTCGTCGAGGACGAAGAGCGTGGCCGGGTGGTCGGCGGCGAGGGCGGCGGCCAGCGCCGCGGGCAGCGCCGCCCCGGTCGGGTTGTTCGGCGAGCAGAGCCAGCAGAGCCGGGGGCTCTGCTGGCGGAGCGCCTCGCGGAGGGCGGGCTCGTCGCAGAAGAAGCCCGCCTCATCCTCTTCGTACGCGAGCGGGACGCGCTCGAGGCGCGCTCGAGCGAGAGCGGTCGCTACTTCACACTCGCCGAAGACGGGCGCGAGCGCCAGGGCGACGTCGCCCGGCCGTAGCGCCAGCTGAGCCAGCAGCCGGATGAGCTCGGTGCTGCCGTTGCCGCACACCACGTGCGCCGGCGTCACGCCATGGCGAAGAGCAAGCGCCGCGGTGAGCTCCGCCGCGACGCGGGTCCGGGTACGCGTCGACGACCGCGCCGGCGACGGCGGCGGCGACCGCCGGCGCCGCTCCGAGCGGCGACTGGTTGGAGCTGAAGTCGACGATGGTCGGCCGGATCGATGCCTTCGGCGCGCAGCGCCGAAGGGTCGACCGCGCCGTGCACGGACGCCGCGACCCGGCGCAGGCGTGCCGGCGCAGGTGACTCCGCCGCCGGCGCGGCGCCGTGCGGCGATCCCGCGGTCATCCCCACACCGCCCAGGTCAGCAGAGCGGCGAGGCCGGCGGCCAGCGCGACCGTCGCGCCGCCGGCCGCCCACACGCGCCACACGGCGTCGTCGATGACCTGGCTCGTCAGCGCACGGTCCGCCGTTCCCAGCGCGTACGCCCCGGGCTTCTGCAGCTGCACACCCAGGCTGCCGGCCATGGTAGCGATGGCCAGGGTCTTGTTGGGCCCGTACTCGGGCTGGTGCTGCGTGCGGAACGCCCACCAGGCGCGGCCGGCGGTCCCCTTGAGCGCCGAGACGGCTACGAGCAGCAGGCCGGTGATGCGCGTCGGCAGCCAGTTCGCCGCGTCGTCGCTGCGCGCCGCAGCCTTGCCCACGTACTCGCGCTCGTCGCGGTAGCCCAGCATCGCGTCCATCGTGTTGACGGCCCTGTAGGCCAAGGCGCCGGGCAGCCCGAAGAGGGCGTAGGCGAGCAGCGGCGAGACGACGCTGTCCGTGAGGTTCTCGGCCAGCGATTCGATGGTCGCCGAGACGATGAGCGGCGGATCGAGGTCCGGCGAGCGACTGACCAGGGCAGCGAGAGAGGCGCGCGCCGCGGCGGTGTCGGAGGCCAGCGCGCGCTGGACGTCGCGGCCGGCGCGCACCAGCCCCCGCAGCGAGAAGGTCGTCTTGAGCGCGCAGGCGCCGATGAGCAGCGCGCCCCACAAGGGCAGGCGGTCCAGCACGAGGGTGAGCAGCAGGCCAGCGGCGAACGCCGCTCCAGCCGTCACGACCACGATGAGGACACCGTAGGCGAACTCGGCGCCGGGTCGGCCCCGCGGCCGGCGCCGCTCCAGCGCGCCGATCAGCCGGCCCATCCACACGACGGGATGCAGCGCGTTCGGTGGCTCGCCCAGCGTCACGTCGATCAATCCCGCGAGCAGCACCGTGGCCAGTGCGAGACGCCAGTCATGAGGGACGAAGATCACGAGGGGGGCGGGCGGAACGCCGGTCAGTCGTCGTCGGACGGCACGTACTTGTCCGGCTCGAGCCCGGCGAGATGACCCGTCCCATTCACGAAGCGGACCGTGACGCAGCCGCCGGCGAACTCGAGCAGGGAAACGCCGCCGTGGGTGGTGGACAGGGTCCACCACTTCTCCGGCGGCACGCCCAGATAGTGGTTGAGGATCGCCCGGATGGGGCCGTCGTGAGCGACCAGACAAGCGCACCCGCCGTCCTCCACCGGCACGAGACCTGTGGCGACGACGCTCGCGTCCATGGTCTCCGGCAGGCCTGTCTCGCCTGCCCCAGCGGTCGCCGCGCCGTCAACGGCGGCCGCCGCCGCCCCGGCCTTCATGGCAGCGACGTCCGAGCCATTGCGATCGCCGGCGCTGGCGTCGCCCTGGCTCACCGCGTTGCCGCAGTACGCGCCCGTGTCGTCGACGCCGAACGGCACGAGGATATCGAGGACGGCAGCATGGACCCGGGCCTCCAGATGCTCCAGCGACTCGCCGTTCGGTAGCGCGGTACGGTACGGATCTTCGGCGAACGCAGCCGTCAGCGCGGTGTCTGCCTCGAACTCCTGCCAGGGGCGGCCTTCGTAGTCACCCAGGGCGATCTCGCGAAGGCGCGGATCCAGCGTCAGACGGGCAGGCCTGCCGGCGGCCGCCACCACGCCGCCCGCCGCCGTCCAGGCGCCGACGACGTACTCTGCCGTCGCCCGGGCCCGCGGCAAGTCGCTGGAGTACACGGGCATGGGCCCGAACGGCGCCAGGCGTCCGGCCGCGGCCCGCGCCTGTCTCTCACCGAGCGGCGTCAGCGGATGGTCGCTCTGCCCCATCAGCGTGCCGCCGATGTTACCCGTAGACTGGCCGTGACGGACGAGGTATAGCTTCACGTCGCCAGCCCCACGATCGCGCAGCCGACGACCAGCGCTGCCGCTTCGGCAAGCTCGATGCCCATACCGTAGACGTCCCCGGTGAGGCCGCCGAGGCGCTTCGCCACGACAGCCTGCACGCCCAGCGCCACAGCCATCGCGACCACGGCGGTCAGGAGGCCGGCGTACCACGAGCCGGCGGCGCCGATCCAGAGGCCGGCGAGGCCGGCGATGACGACGCCGGCCAGCAGCAGGCCGCCGGCCAGCTGCAGAGGCCCCGGAGTGTGCTCGCGGGTGAACGCCTCTCCGGTCCCGACCGGGCGGGCGTACGGCCACCAGTAGACGTTGAGCGCCGGAAGCGTGCGCGCCGCGCACCAGCCGGCGAGCAGCGGAGCGGCCGCGTCTGCACGCGCGAGCGCACCCAGGGCCGCGATCTTGAGCACCAGGACAAGGACCGCCGCCGCGACGCCCATCGCGCCGACGTTGTGGTCCTTCATGATCTCGAGCGCCCGCTCGCGCGGCGCGCCGCTCAGGATCCCGTCGGCCGTGTCCATCAGGCCATCGAGATGCAAGCCCCGCGTGAGCAACTCGAGCAGGATGACGACCAGCGTCGCCGCGACCAAGCCCGGGAGGAACCAGATCAGCCCCGCGTAGACCGCCCACGCGACGACGCCCATGGCCAGCCCGACGAGCGGGTACCAGCCCATGCTCCCCCACAGGTCGCTGGGGCTCACATCGCCCTCCACCTCGAGCGGGACGCCGGTCAGGAACGTCACGGCGAGCGTCAGGCGGCGGCCGATGGAGCCGGCGCCGGTCGAGCCGTCCCGCGGCGGGGTCGCGTCTGGTCCCTGCACCTGTGTCTGGTCGGTGTCCGTCATCGTCTCGTGAAGTCCTGAGCCAGCTTGCGTTCTCGAGTCGCCGCCGACCTTATCGCGTCAGCTCGGAATCGGCCTCACTGGGGTCCCCGGCGACGCCGGCGCTCTCGAAGGTCGCCATCTCGCTGAGGACGCGCGCGGAGGCTTCGATGATGCTCATCGAGAGAGCCGCGCCGGTGCCCTCGCCGAGGCGCATCTGGAGGTCGAAGAGCGGCACCAGGTCGAGCTCCTCGAGCACGACCTGGTGGCCGACCTCGATGCTCACGTGGCTGGGCAGGATGTAGTCCACGCACTCGTGGCAGAGGCGCACGGCGGCGAGCGCCGCGGCGGCGCTGATGAACCCGTCCATGACGACCGGGATGCGGTGCGCCGCGCCGCCGAGGAACACGCCGGTCATGGCGGCGATGTCGAGACCGCCGACTTTGGCGAGCACGTCGATCGGGTCGGCGGCGTCGGGCGAGTTGACCGCCAGCGCCTTCTCGATCACCGCCACTTTGCCGGCGAGCGCGTCCTTGGTGATCCCCGTGCCCCGGCCGGTGACCCTCGCCGCCGGCTCGCCGGTGAGGGCGGCGATGACGGCCGACGCGGCCGTCGTGTTGCCGATGCCGACCTCGCCCGTGGCGATGATGTCGAGGCCGTTGGCCAGCTCCTCCTCGACCAGTTCGATGCCGATCTCGACGGCGCGCACGGCCTCTTCACGGGTCATCGCCGGACCCTGGGCCATGTTGGCGGTGCCCATGCGGATCTTCTTCTGGCGCACGCCTTCGGCGGCGCTGAGGTCGGCGTCGACGCCGACGTCGGTGACGACGACGCGCGCGCCGACGTGGCGGCCGATCACGTTGATGCCGGCGCCGCCGGCGGCCATGTTGAAGACCATCGCCGGCGTCACCTCGGCGGGGAACGCGCTCACGCCCTCCGCGGTGACGCCATGGTCGGCCGCCATCACCGCGATCGCCTTGTCCGCGATGACCGGCTGTTCCCGGCCTTGGATGCCGGCGAGCTGGATGGACAGTGTCTCGAGGCGCCCGAGCGCCTTGGGTGGTTTGGTGAGCTGAAGCTGGCGCGCCTCGGCGGCGCGCATGGCGTCGGCATCGAGCGGGCCGATGGCGGCGAGGGTGCGGTCGAGGAGGTCGGTCACTGGGGCTCCTTGGACGGTGACGAAGGGTCGTCGATGGACGGGGCGGGGGATGGGCCGACAGCGGCAGGCGAGCCGGCAGCCAGCGCTTTGACGTCGAGCGCGTAACCGGAGACGAGGAGGTAGAGGCCGTCGGCGTCACGGGCCAGGCGCTGGTTGGCCCAGCCCAGCTGGTCGCGGTAGAGGCGGGCGAGCGGGTACTCCGGGACGACGCCGAGACCGACCTCGTTGGTGACGGCCACGAGCGTGACGCCGGTCTCGGCGACGGCCGCGAGCAGGTCGGTGACCGCGGCCGTGACTCGCTCCGCGGCGGCGCGCTCCTCGGCCGGCGGCAGCAGGTCCTTGTCGTAGTTGTAGCCGTCTTCCGGCGGCTCGCTGCCGCCGAACGCGCCGCCGCTGAAGAGCAGATTGGTCACCCAGAGGGTGACGCAGTCGAGCAGGACGACGGGAGGGGCGCCGGGCGACCGCGCGGGTCCGGCGCCGGCGGCCGCGCGCAGAGCCGCCGGCGCCTCGATGGGGCACTCGACGGTCGTCCACGTCTCCGGCCGCGAAGTCTGGTGCGCGCTCACGCGCTGCTCCATCTCCTCGTCGTGCGCCTCGGACGTGGCGATATAGGTGACCCGGCCGCCACGCGGCTCGGCAAGCCGCGCCGCGAGCCGCTCCGCGTACGTGCTCTTGCCGCTGCGGGCGCCGCCCGTGACGAGAATGAGCCGGCCCTGGCCGGACTGGTCGTCTGCTGTGTCCACCGCAGGCCCTCCCTCGAGGCGTTGTCGCAGTGATCTCCCGGCCACGGTCTCCTGGCTTGCGCGTCGTCCTACTTGCCGCGCCTTCCCACCCCGCGGGGCAGTGGCTTCCGTGCGACGTTCGTCGGCGCCTACAGTTGCGGGGCAGCGCCGGCCTTGCACCGGCTTCCCAGCAGCTGAGAGATGCCCGGCAAGGCTACAGCCGCCGCAGCCGAGGGTCAATCGAGCGCGGCCTCTCTCCCCAGGCGCACTCACGAGGCCCGCCGCTCGTCAAGCAAGGCGCGGCGCAGACCGGCGGCGGCCGCAGCGGCAGCCTCCAGGTCGGAGCGCGAGTGCCCCGCGGCATCCGCCGGCTCCCCCGCGGCGACGGCCGCGATCCGCCGGCGCCGGGCGCGGCTCAGCGTGGCCGGTGACCGGCCCTCGAGCCGCGCCGGCCGGCCGCGCAAGACGGCGACCTGGTCGCCGAGCAGCACCGCCTCGTCCACGTCATGGGTGACCAGCACCCAGGTCGCGGGGTGCGCCGCCATCACGTCCAGCAGCCAGAGACGCATCTCAGCGCGGGTGACCGCGTCGAGACTTCCGAACGGCTCGTCGAGAAGGATCACCCCACGGTCCATGAGCACGGTCCGGGCCAGGGCCACGCGCTGACGCATGCCTCCGGACAATTCGCGCGGCAGTAGCTCCAGGCTGTCACCAAGACCGAACTCGCGGAGCAACGCTTCGGCGCGCCGCTCGAGCCCGCGTCGATCGCGGCGGGCGGCGCGTCCAGCCGCCACGCGCGCCGCGAACACGGCGTTCGCGAGAGCTCCCTTCCACGGCAGCAGAAGGTCCTGCTGGAACAGATACGCGGCGTGACCCGACGTGCAGCCGGGCGAGCCCGTGCCCCGCAAGTCGCCCCCCGCGACGACCTCGCCGCCCACGCGGACGCCCCCGGCCGCCGGTGCATGCACGCCGGCAAGGACATTGAGGAGCGTGCTCTTGCCGCAGCCGCTGCGGCCGACGACGGCGAGACACTCACCGGCGAGCACCTCGAAGTCGACGCCGGCCAGCACTCCGCCTGAGGCGTCTTCGCCGCTGCCGTAGCCGGCCGAGACCGCCGTCACCGTGAGCGCCGCGGCGGTCATTCTGCCGGCAGGTAGTCGTCGCTCACCGTGCCGGTCACGTCGGCGCTCTTCTCGAGCTGACCCGTCGTCACCATCCACTCGTTCAGCCGCTCCCACGCAGCGACGTCCTGGGAGCCAGATATGTGTCCCGTCCCCGTCGCCATCGACGGGATCGCGGCCTGCCACTGCGCCAGCAGCAGCCCGGGCTCGAGCTCGGGATGGCGGGCCACGTAGATGGCGACCGCCTCGTCGGGATGCGCCACGGCCCAATCGAGACCCTGCATCGTGGCGGCCACGAAAGCCTTGACCGTCGCCGGATGTTCGGCGGCGAATCCCTTCTGGGTCAGCACGTTGAGGAACGCGTAGTCCGGCGTGCCCCAGTCGCGAAAGTCGAGATAGTCGAGCTGCTGGCCGGTCGCATCGGCCTGGACGAGTTCGCCGAACTCGGTCACCGCGACCGAGTCGTACCTGCCGGCGAGCAGTGGCGCGACCAGGTCGAAGCCCGGATCGGCGACCTTGACGGCAGCAGGGTCGACGCCGCCGGCGTCAAGCATGGTCGCGAACGAGGCGCGCGTCGAGGGGATCATCACCACTCCGGCCGTCGTACCCGCCAGGTCCGCCGGGGTCCGGGCGTGCACCCCCGGCGCCATCGCCATCCCGACGGGCGCGTGGCTCATGAGGCTGGCCACCGAGAGCAGCGGAGCGCCCGCGGCCACGCCCATCAGCGTGTCGGGCGCGTAGTACAGGCCGAACTGCGCCTTGCCGGTGGAGACGAACTTGGCCACGTCCGTCGCGCCGGCCGGCAGCGTCTGCTTCACCGTCAGGCCGTGGTCCGCGTAGAACCCCTTGTCTTGGGCTACGTCGAGAGGTATGTCGAGGACCCAGGGCACCCAGTCCATGATCAGCGTCACCTCGGAGACGTCGGGCGCCGCGGCGCCGGAGGGGTCGCTCGTCGCCGCATCGGCGCGGCCGCCGCAGCCGGAGAGCGCCGCGGCGGCGACGAGCACCAGCAGCGCCGCGAGGAGAGCCGGTCGCGCCTTTCGGGCGGCAGGCGAGGATGGGAGCGCGCGCGCTCCGGGTCGGGCCATGGGGTTCACGAGGATCCTTTCTGAGCGGGGGTCCACCAGCAGAGCCGACGCTCGAGCAGCACGGCGGCGGCGTAGGCGAGCAGACCGATGGCGGTGATGACGACGATGGCGGCGAACGCCTGCGCGGTCGCCAGGCGAGCGTTCGCGGAGAGCACCAGGTAGCCGAGACCGCTGTCGGCCCCGGTCCACTCGGCGACGACGGCGCCGACGAGGCTGAGCGTGATGCCGGTCCTCGCGCCGGCGGCGAGATACGGCAGCGCGAAGGGCACGCGCACACGCCAGAAGATGACCCGGCGGCTCGCGCCCACGGACCGCATGAGCAGCAGCAGTTGCGGGTCTGTAGCGCGGAGTCCCTCGCGAGCCGTGACCGCCATGGGGAAGAAGGCGATCAGTGCGCAGACGACGATCTTGGGCGGCGAGCCGTAGCCCATCCAGAGCACGAGCAGAGGAGCCAAGGCGATGACCGGCACCGTCTGCGATGCGACCACCAGCGGGGTGAGCAGTTCGTCGAGGCGGCGCGAGTACGTCGCCGCGGCAGCGAACGCGAACGCGGCCGCCGCCCCCACCAAGAAGCCGGCGACGGCCTCGGAGATCGTGACCAGTGCAGCGCGGACGAAGAGCGTGGGCTCCGCCGCCAGCTCCACCAGCACGGCTGACGGCGGCGGGAAGACGTAGGGGGCGACGTGCAGGGCGCGCACGACCAGCTCGGCGCCGACCGTGAGCGCCAGCAGCAGGCCGAGCACCGTCGGAACTGCCGACGAGCGAGACGAGGTGCCGTTCGGCGCGCGCAGCCGGCCTGCGGAGAAGCGGCGCCCTCGGCCGCCCGCTGTCGCTCCTGCTCGCACGCCTGCCTCCCGGTCACGAAGACGACAAAGCCCGGGCCGACACTTCGTCTGGCCCGGGCCCCCCGTGTTCGAGGCCACAGCATGCGCCGCCGCCATCCCGTTCACCACGCGGGACGCGTCGGCACACTCTCTGGAGGCAGGTCTTCTGGCTCCCGGATCGTCCTCGGGCCGCACCTTCCCGCCAGCGAGCTGGCAGTGGCTTCTCGCAGCCTTCGTCCCCGGTCACAGCGGCGGGTCCGCGCCGGACTTGCACCGGCTTCCCTCTGGTGGCCCTCGCGGGCACCTCCAAGTGCCGCGGATGCTAGACGACGCGCCGTGGCTCGGTCAAGCCGCCGCACGCCATACCGGCGTCGCTCGGGATGCGAGCACGGCGCGTGATGAAGAAGGGGGCGCCGTCCGCCTCGCGTCAGGCGCCCATCGAGTACCATGGCGTCACCGCCTCCGGTGACGAGGTGTGTGATGCCGCTACAGAGGGGCAAGGCCGGTCCGGTCCGCCGCGGGACGGGCCGCTGGAGAGCCGCCCGTTGGGCGCGGCGCGCCGTCCAGGTGGCGGCCTTCGTCGTCTTCGTCTCGCTGCTCTTCGCCGGACTGCAGCGGCTCGAACCGGTCCCATCCGCCAACGTCTTCTTCCGCTTGGACCCTCTCGCCGGACTGGCGACGATGCTCGCCGCCCGCGCCTGGCTGGCGCCCTTCGCGCTCGCCCTCATCACCTTGGGACTGACCCTTGTGCTCGGTCGCATCTGGTGTGGCTGGATCTGTCCTTTGGGAACGCTGCTGGGCTGGCTGCGTCTCCGCCCGGCGCGACGGCTCGCCGGGCGCATGCCCACGGGCCTCCGCAGCGTCAAGTACGTCCTCCTGGGTGCGATCATCGTGCTGGCCGCGCTGTCCAACCTGACGTTCCTCGTCCTCGACCCGCTGTCGCTCCTCACCCGGACGATGACGACGTCGGTCGTCCCCGGATTCGTCTACCTCGCGGACACAATGGAGCGGACGGGGATGACTTGGGCTCCGACAGTCGGCATCGTGCAGTGGGCGGACGAGACGCTTCAGGTGCTCGGCGTCGCGGTCATCGACAGGGACCGCTGTCTGCCCTGGGCAGCCGACACCCCCTGCATCGTCTGCGAGGAGATGTGCCCGGTACCTGAGAAGGCCGTCGTCCTCGGGCCCGAGCGTGAGGTCACGCGCGCGGACGGCAGCACGGCCGTGGTCGTGCGCCCGCGGGTGGCCGCGGACCGCTGCATCGGCTGCGGCATCTGTGAGTACAAATGCCCGCTAGAAGGACGTGCCGCGATCGTCGTCGTGCCGGCCTCCACGACGCTCGCCGCGGGCACTGCCTCACAGAGCTGAACGGCGGCTATACTCGCGACATGAGTGGCGACCGCATCCTGACCGACCTGCGCGCCGGCGCCCTGTTCAGGGCCTTGGATGAGGACCAGCTCGAGCGGCTCGCGGGCCTCGCCCAGCCGCGGCGCCTCGGCGCGGACGAGACCCTGTTCCTGCAGGGAGACGCCGCCGACGCCTTCTACCTCCTCTCCGAGGGGCGGCTCAAGGTCTTCAAGTTGCTGCGCGACGGGCGCACGGCCACCGTCCGGCACGTGGATCCGGGACAGACCTTCGCGGAGGCCGCCCTGTTCCAGGAGGTCTATCCGTCAAGCACCGAGACGATGACCGAGTGTCTGCTCTATCGCTTCGACAAGGAGCAGACGCTTGCGCTCTTGCTGGCCGAGCCACAGCTCGCCATCAACTTGCTGGCGGCGATGGCACACCTGCTCGGACTGCTTAACCGTCGCGTGGAGGAGCTGCTGCTGCCGGTGACGGCGCGCCTCGCCAGGTACCTGCTGGCGCGCGCCGACGAGCAGCTCGAGCCGGCTGAGGGCGCCGGCGAGGTCCCGGACGTGCCGCGGGTCATCCACCTCCCGGTGAGCAAGCGAGAGCTCGCCGCGCGCCTCGGCACCGTGCCGGAGACACTCAGCCGCACCTTCGACCGTCTCAAGCGGGCCGGGGTCATCCGCATGAGTGGCGACCACCGGCTCATCGAGATCCTGAGCTTCGAGCAGCTGCACCGACTGGCACAGGAGTAGGCTGGGCCCACTGGAGTACCCTACAGGAGGCGTGCCGGTGGAGCGCTGCTGCGTGATCGCGCCGGCCTGATCCGAGAACGGGAGGGAGAGATCGTAGCGCGCGCGCTGGTTCTCGTCTGTGTGCTGCTGGTGGTGTTGGCGACCGCAGCCGCGGCGGCGGCGGCCGGGCCCGGAGACTCCGACGTCCGTCCGCCGTCACCCTCCCCGGTTGCGCTGGAGGGGCCGCCGCCCGTGACCGTCGCGCACGGTGTGGACGCACGCTGGCACAACGACGCCGTCTCCGTCAGGTTCACCGCCGAGAGCTCCGTCGCGGCGGTGGCCGACACCTTCGTGCAGATCGACGGCGGCGCCCCGGCGGCGACCACCGAGGTGGTCATCGAGGCGCCGAGCACCCACGCCAACGACGGCGAGCACGTCCTCACCTTCTGGTCGGTGGACGCCGAGGGCCGCATGGAGACGGCGCAGACGGTGGCGGTCAAGATCGACACGCGGCCGCCGGTGATCGCCAAGCTGAGGCTGCGCGCGGAGGTGCTGCGCCGCGTACAACCGGTCGGCATCCGCTTCACCCTCACCGACATCTCGGGCGGCGCCCGGCTCTCCTACACGGTAGTCGACCAGTACGGGTACCCGGCCCGTCGCGGGCGCGGCCTCAGCGTCGGCGAGGGCTCCCGGACCATCACCGTCCCTGATCGCTACGGCAACGGCAAGGCCTTCGTCCCCGGGCTCTTCCGCATCACGCTCACGTTCACCGACCAGGCCGGCAACCGCACAGTCACCCGGCCTCTCGTCGTTCGCGACTACCACCCCGTGCGCGCCTCGGTCACCCACAACGTCAAGGGCGCCGGGAAACGCGTCGCGCTCACGTTCGACGACGGCGGCCCCGCTTGGGTGTGGGCGCGCATGCTCGACACATTGAAGAAGTACCGCATGCACGCCACGTTCTTCATCCTGGGCCCCTACGTCTCCGCCGCGCCCCGCGTGGCGCGACGCGCGGTGCGAGAGGGACACGGCATCGGCTCGCACGGCTGGACGCACGCGCCGATGACGACCCAGGGCTACGACGGCGTGCGCCGGGAGCTCATCTCAAGCGAGGCGCCGTGGTGGCGCGCCGCCAAGGCCACGCCGGTCGGCTGGATGAGGCCGCCCTACGGCGACCGCAACCAGACCACCGTGGCCGCGGCGGGCTCCGCCGGCTTCAAGCACGTGATCATGTGGGATGTGGACCCGGGCGACTGGCGCGGTTACGGCGCGAGCACCATCGCCGCCAACACACTCTCTCACGTGCACTCGGGCGCGATCATCGGCCTGCACGTGCGCACGACGACCATGGCGGCGCTGCCGGCGATCCTGCACGGCCTGCGCGCCCGCGGATACACGTCCGTCAGCCTGCCGGAGCTGTTCCACGCCGCCGGCAGACGTTGACGCCCCACCGTGACCCGTCCCGGCGGATCGGGAACATCCCATGTATCAGCGGAAATCCGACCTCATGGGAGGACGGTGGGTCACCATGGCAAGCATCAGCAGATTGCGGACCATCGGGCGAGTGACCGGCGTGGCGGCGACCACGGCCCCTTACGTCCGGCGGCTGGCGACGGATGACGAGTTGCGCGACGACGCCGGCGACTTCATCCGCTCGGCCAACAACCTCATGAGCCACATCCGCTCCGACCAGCGCCTCCGGCGTGACGTCCAGCGCATGCTCACGTCGGCCCAGAGCGGCGCCGGCCGCGTGCGCGCCGACGTCCGGCCGCGCAGCTTCCTGCGCATGGCCGTGATCGGCACAGGGCTGCTCATCAGCTCGATCGGCATCGGCATCGCGCTCGCCTGGCCGCGCAGCCGGCGGAGCATGATGCGGGTCGCCGACCAGACGGCGCAGCGCGCCAACGCGACCGTGCACGACATCCGTGAGCGGATCGGAGGGGAGACCAGCGACGCGAAAGCCGCATGACCATCAGGAGGTCGTGTGAGCGAAGAAGATCAGGACCACGCAACGCCGCGTGCTGAGATCCCCGTCCCCCACGACCTGCAGATCGAACTGCACGACGACCCCGAGGCGGCGGCGGCCTTCGCGGCGCTGCCGCCGTCGCATCGTCGCGAGTACATCGACTGGATCCTCGAGGCCAAACGGCCAGAGACCAGGGCGCATCGCGTGGAGGAGACGGCGCGGCGGGTCAAGGCCCCTCCCGGCTAGCACCAGTCGAGCTCGCCACCGTGCCCTTGACGCAGGTCAATGGTACCGAAGGCTTGTCCGCGCTACCTTTGACACTGTCACTATCGTGAAAACCACGCGAAAGCGAGCAGTGCATGGCAGTCCGCAGCATCGTGAAGATCGACGAAGACCTCTGTACCGGGTGTGGCGTCTGCGTCACCCCGTGCGCCGAAGGCGCGATCGAGATCATCGACGGCAAGGCCAAGGTCGTCAAAGAGGAGCTGTGCGACGGCGCCGGCTTCTGCCTCGCCGTCTGCCCCGAAGGAGCCCTCACCGTGGAGAAGCGTGACGCCCCAGCGTTCGACGAAGATGCCGCCGCCGAGAAGGTGGCGGAGAAGCTTGCCGCTCACGTCACCATCGAGCAGAAGTGCATGAACTGCGGCCGCAGCGAGAACGACGCCATCCTGTTCCCCGCCCGCACCAAGGGCGAGAGCACCTGGGTCTGCGTCAAGTGCCTGCCGGCGCTCATCCACGGCTGACGCCGGCTCGCGAGCACACCGGGCGCGCGGCCGCTGGCGGGCGCGCCTTCCTCACAGCCACAGTCATCACGGCGCCTCCGGCGCCTGACATCCATCCCCAGGAGGGATCCATGGCAGACAGCTATCACGCGTCCGTACACACCATGCTCGAGGAGTCCAGGGAGGCCGGCGAGAGCACCTCGTTCGACCGCATGGACGACATGGGCACGCGCTGCAGGTTCTGCGAGCAGGGCATCCGCTGCTCGTTGTGCTCGCAGGGTCCCTGCCGCCTCACCGAGAAGTCACCGCGCGGCGTCTGCGGCATCGACGCCGACGGCATGGCGATGCGCAACTTCCTGCTGCAGAACACGATGGGCACCGCCACCTACACCTACCACGCCGTCGAGGTGATGAAGACCCTCGCGCAGGCGAAGCCCGGCGGCACCTACGAGATCAAGGATTGGAGCAAACTCGAACTGCTCGCCGGCGTCGTCGGCGAGGCCGCAGAGCCGCGCGACACGCTGCCCAAGCGCGTCGCCGACGCGATCCTCGCGGAGTTCAACCGCGACCACCAGAGCCCCTCGCCGTTCGTCGAGAAGATGGCCCCTGCCAAGCGCGTCGCGAAGTGGAAGGAGCTCGGCATCATGCCGGGTGGCGTCCTCCACGAGAACATGTTCGCCACTTCCAGTTGCCTGACCAACGTCGACGGCAGCTACGTGAGCCTCGCCCTCAAGGGCCTGCGCCTCGGCATCGCCACCGCCTACGGCGCGCAGATCCCGCTCGAGCTCGCCCAGGACGCGCTCTGGGGCACGCCGGCGCCGCACGCGATCAAGGTGGACCTCGGCATCATCGACCCCGAGTACGTCAACATCGCCGTGAACGGCCACGAGCCGATGATCGGCGCGGCGCTGATCGACGCCGCTCACGAGCCCGCCGCTCAGCAGAAGGCGAAGGCCGCCGGCGCCAAAGGACTGCGCATCGTCGGCTCCATCGAGACCGGCCAGGAGCTGGTGCAGCGCTTCGAGGTCGACGACGTCTTCGTCGGGCTCACCGGCAACTGGCTGACCGAGGAGCTCGCGGTGGCCACGGGCGGCCTCGACGTCTTCGCCGCCGACATGAACTGCGTCGTGCCGACTCTGGGCGCCACCTGCGCCGCGCACGGCACCCTCCTCGTCCCGGTGAGCGACCTCGTCGGCGTCGACGGCGCCGAGACGCCGATCGTCTTCGACGCCGCGACCGCCGGTGACCAGGCGAAGCAGCTCATCGACCTCGCCATCGCCAACTTCCCCCTGCGTCAGGCGCTGGGTCAGGTCACGCCCGACCTGCGCACCGGCGACGCCGTGGCCGGCTTCAGCACCGAGAGCATCCTCGGCGCTCTCGGCGGCAGCCTCGACCCGCTGCTCGACGTGATCAAGAACGGCACGCTCAAGGGCGTCTGTGGCCTCGTGAGTTGCACCACATTGCGCGACTCCGACCAGGACAGCCACACCGTCGCCATCGCCAAAGAGCTCATCAAGAACGACGTGCTGGTGCTGGCCATGGGCTGCGGCAACGCCGGCCTCCAGGTCGCCGGACTCGAGACGGCGGAGGCCAAGAAGTACGCCGGCCCCGGCCTCACCGCGGTCTGCGAGCTGCTCGGCATCCCGCCGGTGCTCAGCTTCGGCACCTGCACAGACACCGGCCGCATCCTGCTGCTGGTCGGCGCCATCGCCGACGCCCTCGGCGTCGACACCTGCGATCTGCCGGTGGTCGCCACCGCCCCCGAGTACATGGAGCAGAAGGCCACCATCGACGCCATGGCCGCGCTGGCCTTCGGCCTGTACACGCACGTGAACCCGGTGCCCTTCGTCACCGGCGCGCCGAACCTTGTCAAGCTCGTGACGCAGGACCTGCCAGGCGTCACCGGCGGCAAACTAGCGGTAGAGACCGACGCAAAGGAAGCCGTCGCCGCGATGCTGGCGTGGATAGAGGGCAAGCGCGAGGCGCTCGGCATCTGAGTCGCGCGCGAGCGCAGAAACGGGTCAGACCGACGTCTGACCCGGCGCCCCGGGCAGGGCACGCCGGCCAGCGAGCCCAGGCCCGGAGCGCCTGAGGGCGGGGAGTGCGTGCACTCCCCGCCCTCTTCACGTGCCGCCCCGCGTCCGGCGCGGCGCATCACTCAAGCCACGAGGGCCCGGGTTCGGCGCACGTTCCCGACCGGGGTCCCGAGCGGCGCGTGATCGTAGAGCCAGATGGCGTTCGCGTCGGCCAGCCGCGTGCGCCGGCGGAGGCATGACGGGCGGCTTCGCTAGCGCACCCGCAGATCGGTGCGCGTGAGCACTGAGCGGTGGCCGGCCACGTCCCAGGCGCGGGCGACGATCCTGTAGACGCCGCGCCTGGCCGGCGCGGCGAACCGCCACGTGTCGCGCTCGTTCACCGTCACCGCGGGGATGCGCAGCCGGCGCAGCACGCGTCCGCTCGAGTCCCGCAACCAGAGCTTCACCACGGCGCTGCCGCTCGAGAACGCCGGGTCGGTGAGCGTGAAGCGGATGCGCGTGCCGGCGCCGGGATGAGCCGTCGCCGGCTCGAGCCGCACACGCGGGGCCGCCGAGTCGCGGGCGCCGGCCGAGTCGACGAACGCCTTGAGGCAGACGTCGGAGGTGGCGAAGCCCGGCTTGGTCCGGAGGTCCTGCCACGTCTCGCCGTCGCGGCTGATGAAGGAGCGCGCGGCTGCGGCCCGGGGCGCCAGCAGCTTGGTCGGGTGCTCGACGGGGATAGGCGCACGGGAGCCCGGCGTGGTCAGGCGGACGGCGACCACGAAGTCGGCGCCGTCCGTCACCGCCACCGAGGTGGTCAGGTCGATGGTGTGATACCCGCCGACGGCGAGTGTGCCACTGGCGGCCACCGGCGCCCCCGGGACGGCGGCCAGCGCCGGCGCGACGCGGACCTCGTAGGTCGCGCCAGGCTTCGCCGTGTAGAGGCTCACGGCGGTCACACTGCCGTCGCCGCCGCTCGTGTACCGGGCGGCGAACCACGCCGTCGTGCTCTGGTAGCCGATGCTCTTCGACCAGCCGAGCGCGTCGTGCTGGTAGATGGCGTCGTGGTTGGCTACGCCCTCGACGCCGTCGAACACCGTGAGCGTCGTGCCCAGCGACCGGTCGTAGTAGGAGATCCAGAAGTAGCCGCCCTGACCGTAGCTGGTCCCCCAGCTGTTCTTGATGAGGAACGCGCCGGGGCCGGGAGGCCGGCGCAGAAAGCGCCCGGCCGGGTAGGCATCGTTCCAGCCGACGATGCAGACGTGGTGGTCCAGGTCGCTGCCGCGCGAGTAGTAAGCGCCCGTGGCGGCGTTGAAGTCCTTGTGCTCGTAGGCCATCGTGGCGTCGACCGCGCCGTACTTCATCACCGCCCACTTGATCGCCGCGTTGGCGCGCGGGTCGCTGTGGGGCGGCAGGAACAGCACCTCCTGCACGTGGCGCACGGCGCGCAGCCCTTCTCGAGACGCACCGGGGTGCGGATACGGGTCGTCGCGCTCCAGCACGGGGCCCTCCCAGCGGGCGACGTAGGCCGTCGAGATGGTGCTCGGGGCGCGTCCCTCGAAGCGCAGGCGCGACCCTTGGAAGTCAGCCATATGGTTCTCCGACAGGTCAAGCCTGGCTCCGGGCAGAAGACGGGACTCGAGCGAGCCGGTGGCGGCGAAGATCCAGCAGGTGCTGTGGTGGTCCTGCAGGCCGACGCGAGTGACGCGGTCCCGTGTGCGCAGGTCGTACTTCTTGGGGTAGGTGCGGCTGCTCCAGGGAGCGGCGGCGACCGACGGCGGCAGCGCCGCTGCGGCGACGGCGAGCACGCCGAAGCCGGCGAGCAGCGCGACACCACGCCGTAGCGAGCGAGTTCTCCGCGGTCCGCCCATGGCCGAAGGATACACGCGTCGGCGCCTCCTGTGCGGCCTTGGGACAGGACCGATCATGTGCGACTCGTCACAATCGACAAAAGGGATTGCCTCTGTCGACAAAGCGTGTAGAATGCCCCGAATCGGCGGCCGGCCGCCGATCACCGGTTTCTCGGACGCGGCGACGGACCTGGCGGATCCCTCGGGATCGCGCCGGCGCCGGACACCGACTCCGAGCGAGAAAGCCGGGGCGGGACCTCAGGGTCCCACCCCGGCTTCTTCTCGTCCGACAGCGTCCCGCGTCTCAGGCGTCGAGCAGCTCGAAGCCGGTGGCCGGGTCGATGCGCCGCGTCGCCTCGCTGCCGGTGAGCTCGATCACCACGGCCTCGACGACGACCCACGTCTTGACGCCCGTACGGATGCAGCCGGCGGTCACCTTGTCATCGCGGCCGAAGGCCGCGTGCAGATGCAGCACCGGCCGGCCGCCCTCGTCGGGGAAGATCGTCCCGGCCCCGGCCATCTCGTGCACGTCATGCAGGACACGCTCCATGGGCACGACCGGCCGCGCGTCCCCGTCCTCTGGACCGACGATGATGCGGCTGCCGCCGCCGGCGCTGCCGAGCAGGACGACCGCGGCGCGCGCGATGCCTTCCGCCAGGGCGGCCTCCTCGATACACTCGTGGACGACATCCCCGTCCTCGAGGCGAATGACGAGGGCGCGGCCGAGTTGGGCTGAGCTGTACTTCATTTGAGGGCCTCCTGCGCCCGACGCGGACGCCGCGCGACGATAGAGTCAGGTTCACCGGCACGGGGCCGTTTCGGCCGGTGGTCAACGAATGGGGGGCACATGGGCACACACTCTGCAGGTTCGCGCGCGCGGCACGGAAGGTGGTGGAGCCTTGTGCTCATCGCGGTCGTCGGAGCTCTGCTCGCAGTCGCCGCGCCGGCCTCTGCGACGCCGCCATTGACGCTCGGCCTCGACGGTCTGCAGGCCGAGCTCACCGCCCACGGCAGCGTCGACGGCTTCATGAAGACGAGCATGTCGGGCACCACGGTCTCCAACATCCCGGTCCGGATCCTCGCGATCGTGGACGGTTTCTACTGGGGCAAGCTCATCATGTTCGAATCGACCGACCCGGCGATCACCGACATCGGCGGCATCGCCGCCGGCATGAGCGGAAGCCCCGTGTACGCGAACGTGGACGGCACTGACCGTATCGTCGGCGCCGTGTCGTACGGCGACTGGTTCACGTTGCGCGGCACCGGTCTCGCCACGCCCATAGAGTACATGACGTCGTTGCAGGATCAGTATGCGGCGGCGGCGGCGCAGGGCACGCAGGCCGCCGCCGTCAAGCTCGACCGGCCGGTGGCGACGGCCGCCGGCCCCGTCAAGAGACTCATCCTCGGGACGGCGGGGACCACGGCCGGCACCGACACGGTGGTCATGCATCCGCTCGCCGTAGCGCGCATCACTGGACTCTCGAGCGGAAGCACGGCCTACCGCAAGCTGGCGACCAGGCTTGAGGGCGGCGGCCTGACGGTGCTCCCCGGCGAGGCGACGGCCGGTGCCGGCGCGACTCCGGCACTGGAGGCGGGGTCGCCCTGTGGGGTCGTCTTCTCCACCGGTCACTACGCGCTCAGCGTCCTGGGCACGGTGACCTACGTCGACGGCGACTCCGCGCTGCTCTTCGGCCACCCGATCCTCGGCGGGTACTCGGGTCTCGACCTCGGGCTCGGGCCCGTGGAGGGCAGGCTCACCGGAGCCACCGTCGACGCCGTGTGGCCGTCCACGTACACGCCCTACAAGATGATGACGCCGGCCGACGCCAAGGGCGTCGCCGTCCAGGACCGCTCCGCGGGAGTCGTCGCGCGGCTCGGCGGCGCCATGCTCACGTTCCCGGTGACCACGCACGGGTCCGTGGACGGCGGCGCGCCGGTGGCCGACGTGACCGACCTCGGCCAGTGGTTCGCGACCGTGTACTACCCGGAGATCGCCGACCCTTGGGGTGACTATGCGGGCGTCACCACGTACACCGCCGCGGCCGGGCTCTACCACGCCCTCGACAGCGACCCGCTCGCGGGCAGCGCGACCACGACCACGACGGTCGTCGTGAGCGACGGGAAGAGCGACTACACGATCACCCGCGACAACGTCTGGGACAACAACGCTGACGACAGCGGGCAGGGTCTGGCAGACGCAGCCGCCGGCGACGTGACCACCATCATGGGTAAGGTCCTGGACGACCCCTACGGCGTCCGCGACGTGCGCGTGAAGTCGGTGGACGTGACCGCCGATTTCGCGTCCACGCGCCGCTACGCAGGGATCAGCGACGCGACGATCCCGCGCGCCATCCGCACAGGGACGAACGAGGTCGACGTGACCTACTATCACAGCGGCTCGAGTGAGCCGCAGACACTGCACGCCACGCTGGACGTCCCCGCGGGGACCGTCCTCAGCGGCTACCTGGACGTGATGCCGGCCGCGAGCTGGAGCGCATACTCCAGCGATTCCGAGGATGACGGGTCCGCGAGCGGCCCGCTGACGCTGGCGGACACGAAGGCGCTCGTCGACGGCCTGCCCGCGAACGGGGACGTCGTCGTCGCCTTCATCCCGGATCCGTCGGATGAAGAAGACTCCTACGGACCGGAGCCGGCGGCCGAGGCCATCATCTCCGGGGACTGGGTGTTCAGCGGCGGCGTGGAGAAGCAGACGGCGACGGTGACCGCGCGAGCCAGGACCAAGGCCGACTTGGGCGAGCCCATCCGCCTGACCGGCTCCGTGCGACGCGCGACTCACGAGGTGCCGGTCGCGATCTACTGCCGGGAGGCCGGCAAGCCGGAGCCGGCGAAGCCCACGCTCACCGTGACCGCCAACGGCGGCGACGGGCTGGCGCTGTTCGCCGCCGTGCTGCCGGGCTTCAGACACAACGTCCTCATCACGGCCGAGGTCGGCGCACTGACCGACGACACGCTGCCGGGCGCCGACCAGCTGACCGTCAAGGTCCGCGCCGCGACCCGGCTGGCGGTCACGCACCGCGGCCGACGGCTCGTGCTCACGGCTCGCGTCTCGCCCAAGGACGCCGACGGGAAGATCAGGTTCCAGCGCCGCGTGCACGGCCGCTGGGTGGCCGCGGGCGCGGCCACACTCGCCGGGGGGAAGGCCAGGACGACCGTCTCCGCCGCGGGCGTCACCGGCGTCCGCGCGCGCTTCGGCGGCGGCTCCACGAACGCCGTGAGCGCCTGGGCGACCAGGACCGTCAAGTAGACAAGAGCTGGGCCGGCGGGGCTTGTGCCCGGCCCGCCGGCCCAGCCGTCACGGCGGCGGCGGACTGACGCCACCTCGTTCTCGCCACCGCTCGTCGCCGCAGCCGCTCCCGTCCGTCAACCTTGCTAGACTCGGACGCGTGACTCCAGCCTCCCCCTCCACCGGCTCCGCGGCTGCGCCGCGCTCCGCTCGCGACCTGCTGCGCGAGGTCTTCGGCTTCGCCGAGTACCGGCCGCACCAGCAGGACGTCGTCGACCACCTCGTGGCCGGAGGCGACGCCTTCGTGCTCATGCCCACCGGCGGCGGCAAGTCGCTGTGCTACCAGCTGCCCGCTATGGTCAGGCCGGGCACGGGCATCGTCGTCTCACCGCTCATCTCGCTCATGAAGGACCAGGTCGACGCGCTGCGGGCGGCCGGCGTCAGCGCCGCCGCCTACAACTCGTCGCTCGAGGCGGATGAGGCGCGCGGCGCGCTGCGCGCCCTGCACGCCGGCGAGCTCGACCTTCTCTACGTCGCCCCCGAGACGCTCATGACGGAGGGCTTCCTGGAGCGGCTGCGCAGTCTCGGCGCGGCAGGCGACAGCGAGGGGACGGGCCGCGGCCTGCCCGGTGTCGCCCTGTTCGCCATCGACGAGGCTCACTGCGTCAGCCAGTGGGGCCACGACTTCCGTCCCGAGTACGTCCGGCTCGGGCAGCTGCGCGGCCTGTTCCCCGGCGTCCCCATCATGGCCTGCACGGCCACCGCCGACCCCGAGACGCGCGACGACGTACGCCTGCGCCTGGGGCTCGCCGACGCCGCCGTCTACGTCACCGGCTTCGACAGGCCCAACATCCGCTACACCGTGGTCGAGAAGCGCGAGCCACTGCACCAGCTCACACAGTTCCTCGCCGGCCATGAGGGCGAGTCCGGCATCGTCTACTGCCTCTCGCGCAAGCGCACAGAGGAGGTCGCCGGCAAGCTGCGCGCCCACGGCGTCAACGCCGCCGCCTACCACGCCGGCCTGTCGGCGGACGAGCGGCGGCGCGTCCAGGACGCGTTCGCACGCGACGAAGTCCACATCGTCGTCGCCACCGTCGCCTTCGGCATGGGCATCGACAAGAGCGACGTGCGCTTCGTCGTGCACCACGACCTTCCCAAGACCGTGGAGAGCTACTACCAGGAGACGGGCCGCTCCGGCCGCGACGGGCTGCCTGCCGAGGCCCTGCTGCTCTTCGGCCTCGGCGACGCCGCCGTCGTGCGCAGTCTCATCGAGGGCGGCCGCGGCGGAAGGAGTGAGGAGGAGGTACAGCGCGACCCGGAACGGGTGCGCATCGAGATCCACAAGCTCAACGTCATGGTGGGCTATGCCGACGGCCTGAGCTGTCGGCGCGAGGCGCTCCTCGGCTACTTCGGCGAGCCCTACCAGGCGCCGTGCGGCAACTGCGACATCTGCCTCGAACCGCCGGAGACCTTCGACGCCACCGAGCAGGCGCGCATGGCTCTCAGCTGCGTGTACCGGCTTTGGGAGCGCGACGGGTTCGGCTACGGCGTCGGTTACGTCATCGACGTCCTGCGCGGGTCGGAGAACGACAAGATCCTCAGTCGCGGTCACGACGGCTTGAGCACCTACGGCATCGGTGCCGAGCTCAGCCGCGACCACTGGCAGAGCCTCATCCGCCAGCTCATCCATCGCGGCTACCTCACCCAGGACATCGCGCGGTTCTCGGCTCTGCGGCTCACGGACGCGGCCCGCCCGCTCCTGCGCGGCGACGAGACGCTCATCATGGCCAAGCCGCGGGTCCGCGTGCCGACCAAGAAGCAGCGGCTGCGCACGGACCGTGCCGGCCGCGCGGCCGAGCTTGCCGGGATGCCGGTCGACGAGGCGCTCTTCGAGGCGCTGCGCGGGCTGCGCAAGCGTCTGGCCGACGAGCAGAACGTGCCGGCGTACGTGGTGTTCAGCGACGCGACGCTGGCCGAGATGGCGGCGCGGCGGCCGGCCACGCATGCGGAACTGCTCGAGGTGAACGGCGTCGGCCAAGCCAAGCTCGAGCGGTACGGTGACGCGTTCCTGGCGCTGATCACCGAGCGGGCCTCCGGCGGCTCGGCCCCCGGCACGCTCGTCTAGCCGGCGGCCGCCGCGCCGGCGGTCCCTCAGCGGCCCGGCGCGACGCCGGCGCTAACGCAGCCCGGCGGCGTGGAACATCTCGGGCAGACTCGCGGCCCTGTAGCCGCGCGCCTTCAGCCCGCTAAGGATCGAGGGCAAGGCCTGCGCCGTCTGCGGCGTGAGGTGCATGCACACGATCGCGCCGGGATGCACGTGGGAGAGCACCCGCGACGTGATCGCCCCCGCGCCGGGCTGGCTCCAGTCGCGCGGGTCCACGTCCCAGAGGATGACGCGGTAGAAGCCGATGGCGGCGGAGGCCGCGGTCGTGGCGGAGGCCATGTCGCCGTAGGGCGGCCGGCAGTAGGGCACCGGCGAGTAGCCGGTGGCGCTCCACCACGGCGCCGCCGCGCGCATCCACTCACTCTGGATCTGCCTCACGCTCTGACGCGTCATCATCGAGTGCGTCCAGCCGTGCGTACCGATCGCGTTCCCGTCCCGCACCGTGCGGCGGGCCAGCGACGGGCTGGAGGCCACGTAAGAGCCCAGTGGGAAGAACGTCGCGTGCGCCTTGTACCGTTTGAGCGTCCCGAGGATGCTCGCCCAGGCGCTGTTGTTGCCGTCGTCGAAGGTCAACGCGACCATCCTGCCGGCACCCTTGATACGGCGCCACACACCGCCGCTCACGGCGCGGAGATCGCGGAACGTGCGGCGGTTGGACACGGTCACGTTGCCGGCCTCGTCCCGGACGGTGAGCTGCACGCGGTACACGCCGGGCACGAGACCCTTGTGGTTCGGGTAGCGAGGAATCAGTTGGATACTGCGCGCGCCGGCCTTGCGTTCGAGCCCCGCCTTGCTCACGGCCAGGTAGCCGTACTGGTCCGTGACCTTGTAGGACACCTTCACCGGGCCGTTGCGCTCGACCAGACTGAAGCGCAGCGTCACCGGCTCGACGCGGCGGATGATCCCGGGAGTCACGCTCTTCCACGCCAAGTGCGGCGGCCGCGTATCGATCTTCACGGTCACCGTTTTGATCGCCTCCTGGATGAGAGCGTTGTCCACGGAGTAGAACGCGATGCTGTGCTCGCCGTCGTTGGAGTGGTCCTTGGGAGCTCGCACCACGACCTGATCGCCGGCCTTCCACGTCCCGCCGTCCACCTGGTAGAAGGTCTCCGCGACGCCCGACTCGCTGTCGGTCGCGGTGAACTTGACCGTCGCCGCGTCATTGCGCCAGCGCGACCCCATGCCGCTCGCGGTGGTCACCGGCGGCGTGACGTCGCCCGGTGAGGGCGAGGCACTGGGGACGACGCTCGGCGGCGCGACCGGGACGGCGGGCGGCGACGAAGGCCCGAGGGGCGAGGCGGGCGCGTCGGTCACGGCGGCCGTCACGCTCACGATGCCCGGCAGCGCCAGCCCGAATGCGGCGATGATGATCAGCAGATGACGGAACATGGCCCCTCCCACGACGCGCGACGCGAGCAGGTTTACGAAGCGCAGAGACAGTCTGCGTACTACCTCGACGATTCTAAGCCTGTTCTTGAATGCCTGCGCGGGCGATCGGCCTGCAGGCCGGCGGCAGCCGCGTGGTAGCCTTGCGTGGTGACCGACCTCTCCCTCTTCGCGACCGTCCCGCGCGGACTCGAGTCCTTGCTCGCCGGCGAACTGCGCGGCCTGGGCGCGGCGCACGTCAAACAGGTGCGCGCCGGCGTCTCCTTCTCGGGCTCGCTCGAGACGGCCTACCGCGCCTGCCTGTGGTCGCGGCTCGCGGGCCGGATCCTGCTTCCCGTGGCGAACGGGACGGCCGGCGACGGCGACGACCTCTACAAGACCGCGCAGGCGGTTGACTGGTCCCGGCACCTCGCTGTGGACGACACGCTGGCGGTCGACTTCACCGGCGTCAACGACAGGATCAGGGACACCCGCTTCGGCGCCGTGCGCATCAAGGACGCCATCGTCGACCAGTTCCGCGCCACCTCCGGCGGCAAGCGCCCCTCTGTCGATGCGCGCGCGCCCGACGTGCGCGTCAACGCGCACCTGGCCGGCACGCGCGTGGCCATCTCGATCGATCTCAGCGGGCAGAGTCTGCACCGGCGCGGCTACCGCGCCGACAAGGTGCAGGTCGAGGCGCCGCTCAAGGAGAACCTCGCCGCCGGACTCCTGTTGTACGCGGCCTGGCCGCACGAGGCCGCCGCCGGCGCGAGCCTGCTGGACCCGCTCTGTGGGTCGGGCACGCTGCCGATCGAGGCGGCGCTCATGGCGGCCGACGTCGCGCCCGGCCTGCTGCGCGCCGAGGCGGAACTCAAGCCTGGGGCGGCGCCGGCGTTCGGGTTCCTCCACTGGCGCCGGCACGACGCCGACCTCTGGAACGCGCTGCTGCTCGAGGCGCGGGAGCGGCGCGGCGTCGGCATCAAACGACTCGCGGCCGCGCGACCCGGCGTCGCCATCCGCGGCTCGGACAGGGACCAGCGCGCCGTGAAGGTCGCGCGCGACTTCGTCAAGCGGGCAGGCCTGCACGGGTTGGTGACGATCGAGCACGCCCAGCTTGAGTCGGTCGCCGCGCCTGCGGAGCGCGGCCTGCTCGCCACCAACGCGCCCTACGGCGAGCGCCTGGAGGTCGCCGACACAGAGGCCGTCTACCGCCAGCTCGGCGAGCGTCTCCGGGACGCGTTCCCGGGGTGGAGCGCAGTCGTCCTCGCCGGCGACCACCGGCAGCTCAAAGCCGTCGGCCTTGCGCCCAAACGAGAGACGGACCTGCGCAACGGCCCCTTGGAGTGCGTGCTCGCCTACTTCGAGGCGGGCGCGACCCCCACTGGAGCAGCCGCGCCACGCACGGCGCGTGCCGAGGCGCGCTCTTCCTCCCGCAAGACGACGCCGACCGAGCCGCCGACCGCAGTCGCCGATAAGCAGCCGCCCGGCACACCGCAGGCTGAACCTCAGGTCGTCGGTCCGCGGAGCATGCTCGGCGGCGGCGCCGAGTACCTGGCCAACCGGCTGCGCAAGAACCAGCGCCGGCTGGCCCGGCGACTGCAGCGCCAAGACATCACCTGCTACCGCCTCTACGACGCCGACCTGCCCGAGTACAACCTGGTCGTCGATGTGTACGGCGAGTGGGTGCACGTCCAGGAATACGCGGCGCCACCCGAGATCGATCCCGGCAAGGCCCAGCGCCGTCTCGCCGAGGCGGTCGAAGTCATCGGCGCCGTCCTCGGGACCCCGCCCGACCGCGTGGTGCTCAAGGAGCGCCGCCGTCAGCGCGGCGCGGCGCAGTACGAGCGCCGCGGCGACGCGGGCGGACGCCTCGAGGTGAGCGAGGACGACCTCTCCTATCTCGTCGACCTGAACACCTACCTGGACACCGGCTTCTTCATCGACCAGCGGCTCACCCGCCGCCTGGTCCGCCGGCTGGCCGGCGGCCGGCGCTTCCTCAACCTCTTCGCCTACACCGGCACGATGACGGTGAACGCCCTCGCCGGAGGGTCACCGGCATCCACCACGGTCGATCTCTCTGCCACCTACCTGACCTGGGCCGCGAGCAACCTCGGCGCCAACGGGTTCTCAGCCGCGAGCGAGACCTGGTCGCCGGGGCCCGGCAAGGCGGAAGCCTCGGCGCCGGGCGGACCGGGCACGGGGGCCTCCGCGCCGCACACCCTCGTCCAGGCCGACTGCCTGCGCTGGGTCGCTGAGGCGGGCGGCCAGTTCGACCTCATCTGGCTCGACCCACCGACCTTCAGCAACTCCAAGCGCATGGGCCGCGCCACCTTCGACGTCCAGCGTGACCACGCCGACCTCATCCGCCTCACCGTCCGGCGCCTGCTGGCCCCGGGCGGGACGCTCCTCTTCGCGACCAACCTGCGGAACTTCCGTCTCGACCACGCCGAGCTCCGCGGCCTCGATGTCAAGGACCTTTCGCGCGCGACCCTCGCCTTCGACTGTGAACGCGGCGCCAACCGCCACCACGTCTTCCGCGTCGAGCAGCCCGCCCGCTGACCGGCCCCGCCTGCAGCGCGCAGGCGGAGCATGCGCTCGGCGCCCAGCTGCGTCCGCGCCACTTCCAGCGCTCCGATCCTGCCGCCATATCTGCGCCGCGCGACGATTGCCGCAGCCGCAGCCCGGGTAGCAAGCGCCTGACACACGGCGGGACGAGCCCTGCCGTCGTGGAGAGAGGGAGAGTGGGCGACGATGCTTGAACGGACTGACGGCCTAGGCGCGATTACCCCCGGCCCTAGAGAGGTGGCTCCCTACGGCTCCTGGCGATCCCCGGTGACGGCGAAGCTCATCGCCGAGGGCGGCGTGAGCACGATGTGGCCGCAGAGCGCCGGTGAGTCTCTGTACTGGACCGAGCTGCGGCCGCTCGAAGACGGCCGCTACGTGGTAGTGCGCGGAGCGCCGGACGGCGAGATCGCCGACGTCACGCCGCCCGGCGTGAGCGCCCGCACGCTCGTGCACGAATACGGGGGCGGCATGTACGTCGCCTTCCTCGGCGCGGTCGGCGAGAGCGTCATCTTCAGCGACCAGGCCGACCAGCGGCTGTACCGGCAGGACCTGCGGCCGGCCGGCGAAGCCCGGCCGGCCTCCTGGACGGCGCCGCGGCCGATCACCGCGCCGCCGCCGGCAGAGCGCGCCCACCGCTACGCCGACGGGCGCGTGACCCCGGACGGCGCGTCTGCTCGTGACCGTGCGTGAGCGGCACGAGGCCGGTGGAGAGGTGGTCAACGAGCTCGTCAGCGTGCTCACAGACGGCTCGGCCGCGCCCCGAGTGATCGCCTCAGGGCACGACTTCTTCGCCGCCCCGAGGCTCAGCCCGGACGGCCGGCGTCTTGCCTGGCTCAGCTGGGACCACCCGCGGATGCCGTGGGACGGCACTCAGCTGTGGACGGCGGAGCTCACCGAAGACGGCGCCATCAGCGGCGAGCGGCTGGCCGCCGGCGGTCCGCAGGAGTCGATCCTGCAGCCGCTCTGGAGCCCCGGCGGCGAGCTGTGGTTCGCCAGCGACCGCACCGGATGGTGGAACCTGTACGCGGTCGCGCTCGACGCCGCGGACGGCGCGCCGGAGCCGTGCCCGCTGGTCACTCGCGAGGCCGAGTTCGCCAAAGTCCCGTGGGTCTTCGGCCTGCAGCACTTCGTCTTCCTCGCCGACGGGACACTGGCCGTCGGCTACACGGAGGACGGCCGCGATCACCTCGCCGTCCTCGACGCACCGGCGAGGGGACAAGCCACGCAGCACGAGGCTTCGGCGCTTCGCGAGCTCGACTCGCCGTACACGGTCGTGTTCTCGCTCGCGCCGCTCGGCGACCGACTCGGCCTGATCGCCGCAACGCACACGGAGGGCTTGCAGGTCGCCATCGTCGAGCCGCGGACCGGCGACCGTGAGGTCGTTCGCCGGGGCCGCACGGTCCCCATCGACCCGGCCTACATCAGTCGCCCGGAGGCGATCACGTTCCCGACGGAGGGCGGCCTCAGCGCGCACGCCAACTACTACCCACCGGCGAACCCGGACTTCGCCGCGCCGGAGGGCGAACTGCCGCCGTTGCTCGTCAACGTGCACGGCGGCCCCACCTCGTCGCATGAGGCGAGGCTCGACCTCGACATCCAGTACTGGACCTCGCGCGGCATCGCCGTAGTCGACGTCAACTATGGCGGGTCGACCGGCTACGGCCGCGAGTACCGGGAGCGGCTGCGCGGCGAGTGGGGAGTCGTCGATACCGTCGACTCCATCAACGCCGCGCGCTACCTCATCGCTCGCGGCGACGCCGACCCGGCGCGCATCGGCGTCCGCGGCGGCAGCGCAGGCGGCTACACCACGCTCAACGCGCTCACGCGCTTCGACGTCTTCAGCGCCGGCGCCAGCCTGTTCGGCCTCGCCGACCTGGAGGCGTTCGCCACCGGCGGCACGCACAAATTCGAGTCGCAGTACCTGGACAGCCTGCTTGGCCCCTACCCGGAGCGGCAGGACGTCTATCGCGAGCGCTCTCCCATACACCACGTCGACGACATCGATTGCCCGGTCATCTTGCTTCAGGGACTTGAGGATGTGATCGTGCCGCCGGCGCAGGCGGACGTCATCGTGGAGGCGCTTCGGCGCAAGGGTCTGCCGTTCGCCTACCTCGGCTTCGAGGGCGAGCAGCACGGCTTCCGCAAGGCGGAGAGCATCATCCGCGCCGAGGAGGCGGAGCTGTACTTCTACGGCCGCGTGTGGGGGTTCACGCCGGCCGATGAGATCGAGCCGGTCGAGATCGAGAACCCGACCTGATCGGACGGCGAGGCGGCGGACGGCGGCGTAGTCCCACCTGCAGTCGAAGTCCTTGGCGAAGTGGCTCGACGCCCCCTCGGGCTGCGCCGAACAGCGGCCCCCGGAGGTCCGCCCGCCGTTCACGTCGTATACTTGAGAGCCATGCGCATCCGCACTATCAGCATCGTCGCGCTGGTCGTCGCCGGCATCATCGCGGCGATCGCCATCATCGCGGCCCCCGCGTTAGCCGCGACCTCGGCTCCAAGGCCGCCGATCGTCAAGAAGTACATCCGCTACGGCGCCGGCCGCAAAGCGCAGATGGCCGACTACAGCAAACGTCACTACAAGCAGCACACCTACGTGCTGACGAACCCCAAGGCCATCGTCCTCCACCACACGGCCGGGGCCTCTTGGCGGAGCGCCTGGTACACGTTCGACGGCAACAGCGCCTACAACAAGGAGAAGCCCGGCGTCTCCGCGCAGTTCATCATCGACAAGAACGGCACCATCTACCAGTTGATGCCGCTCAACTACCGCGCCCGCCATTGCATCGGCATGAATTGGAAGTCGTTCGGTATCGAGTTCGTCCAGGAGACGAGATCGGGCAAGGGCGGCCACTGGATGGACCGGCAGATCCTGAACCGTCCCAAGCAGGTGACCGCCGGGCTCAAGCTGGTGCGCTACCTCAAGGCGCGGTTCGGCATCAAGAACACCGACATCGTCGGCCACGCGATGGCCAACGACTCGCACTTCTTCAAGGATTACACCGGCGCCAAGAACGCGGCCGGCGACTGGTACTCCGCCGAGGTCAAGGTCTTCCGCCGGCGGATCTGACTCGGACGGACCGACGAAGACGGCTGCGCAACGTCCGGTGACCGGGCCGCGCCGCCTGACCGGGCGGCGAGGCAGCCAGCTAGACCGACGGCGAAGCCTCCTTCAGCTCCACGCCCGCGACCAGATGGTACGCCGCCTTGGTCATGCCCTCGCGCTCGTAGAAGCGGTGTGCCGCTTCTCGCGCGAGCCCGGAATCGAGATGCAACTCCGAGCAGCCCGCCCCGGCCGCGTGATCTCTGAGCCACGCCAGCAGCAGGGCCCCGTATCCTCGGGAGCGGCGTCCGGGAAGCGTCACCAGGTCATCGACGTAGAGATAGCGCCCCCACGCCAGGTTCTCGCCGATGCGGAACCCCGCCACCGCGACCACCTCGGACCCCTCGTGCACGAAGGCCAGCCGATAGCCGGCGCGCTCCTGACTCCGCACCCGTGAGACGAAGTCGACCGCAGCGATATGTGGTCGCAGCTCCCGCATCGCCGGGTAGCAACCGGCGATGTCCGCGTCACTCACGGCGATGAGGATCCTCATGCATGCTCCCGCTCTGTTTGGCGAGAGTCTACATCGTGTGCGAACGGCTGCTGCGGGGGCCTCTCGCACGCCCGCGTGACGAAGCGGGAGCATACCGCCCGCGACATCGCGGGACTTCGCAGCCACTCACGCCGGGCGTACACTGACGCCATGGCTCTCCGGCTCGACGGCATCCACTTCCTGGTCACCTACCGGTGTACCTACGCGTGCGACCACTGCTTCGTGTGGGGATCGCCACATGCGGACGGGACGATGACACTGGCGCAGCTCGCGAGCGTCATCGACCAGGGCGCGGGACTGGGGCTCACCGACGTCTACTTCGAGGGCGGCGAGCCCACGCTCGCCTACCCGATCGTGCTCGCGGCGGCGAAGCACGCCCGCGAGCGCGGCCTGGATGCCGGCATCGTCAGCAACTGCTTCTGGGCGACGTCGGTGGACGACGCCAAGGTGTGGCTCGCGCCGTTCGCGGAGGTCGGTCTGGCCGATCTCTCGCTATCCTCCTACGCCTATTTCGTGGAGGACGCGAACGAGGAACAGCTGCGTGACGCGGTGCTGGCGGCGCAGCAGCTCGGCATCCCCGTCAGCGTCCTCGAGGTAGGAGCGCCGGCGGATATCGGCGTGCCCGGCGCCTGCTCCGGCGACGTCGGCGAGGTGATGCACAAGGGGCGGGCGGCCGTCGCGCTCGCGCCCGAGCGGGCATCCCGTCCACCCGAGACGCTCACCACCTGCCCCTTCGAGGACTTCACCGACCCGGGCCGCGCTCACGTCGGCCCGGACGGCGAGCTGCAGGTGTGCCAGGGCATCAGCGCCGGCAACGTCTTCGCCGGAGACGACGGCCCCCCGGCGCCCGAGGCCCTGGCTGCAGCACGCGTGGACGGCCTGCGCGCCGTGCTCGACGCCTACGACCCTCACACCCGCCCCGTCGTCCGCGAGATCCTCGCCGGCGGCCCGTGGGCCCTCGCCCAGGGCGTCGGCCACGTGCCGGAGCGCGCGCTGTACGCCGATGAATGTCACCTGTGCTACGAAGTCCGCGTTGCGCTGCGCCGCGCCGGCCGCTTCCCCGCGGTGGTCGCGCCGGGCCAGTGCTACGCCGAGAACGAACCCAAGGAGGGGGAAGACCATGCCGTCTGAATGCGAACGCTTCTGGGAGGCCGGCAGCTACGCGGTCGTGGGTCACCAGGCCAGCAAGAAGCCGTATCCCAAGATCACCTACGGAGCGCTGAAGGAGCGCGGCGCCACCGTTTACCCGCTGGACCCCGACGGGGGGACCGTCGAGGGCGACGCCGCGTATGCGGACTTCTCCGCGCTGCCGGCGCCCGTCGAGGCCGCCGTCCTGGAGCTCCCCAAGGAGGAGACGGCCGCTTGGGTGGCCAAGGCCGCCGACGCCGGCGTGCAGCAGATCTGGATCCACCAGATGACCGACACGCCCGAGGCGCTGGCGGAGGCCGAGCAGCGCGGGCTCAAGGTCATCACCGGCCACTGCGCCGTGATGTACAACAAGCCGGGCATGAGCATGCACGCTCCGCATCGGTGGATCTGGAAGCTCGTCGGCAAGTACTGAGCCGGCGAGCCCGGTCCCGCGCGAGCGGTGACCGGGACTCCTCGTCCAGTCCGTCAGTCACACGCGGACGCGGCGGGAGGCCCTTCCGGCCTCCCGCCGCGTCCGTTCTCGCCGCCACCCCCGCCGCCGTACGCAGGAAGGGCGGCGGCCGCCTCCCGGCGCCCGCCGCCCCGGGGGGTCGCGAGATCAGCGCATGGTCTCAGGCGGCGTCGACCGCTGTCTGGGCGGCAGGATCGCCACGATGATGAGGATGACGATAGGGAAGAAGATGCAGAGGATGATCCAAAGAGCCCTGTTCAGGTCCTTGCGGTCGACCATGCGCCACACGAGCCACAGACAGATCACCCAGATGATGAACCAGATCGTCGCGCCGACTACCCAAGTCATGCGATCGCCTCCTCGACGTGCGGCCGCCGGCGGCGGCGCGGCTGCTCAGGGTAGGTCTACCCCGTCCGCGCGCGGAACCATGCTTGCCGGCCGCCGGGCGAGGTGACCCGATCCCCTCAGGCTCGCCGGGAAGACGGCCACATGCCAGGCGCGCCGCTTGTAGGGCGAGATGTCAGTCGATCAGGCCGTCGGCGGCGGGGAGGTCCGGCGGCTGCGGCGGGATCTCGTCCTCAGGCAGGCCGCGGACGTGCTCGAGGGCGCGCTCCGCGGCAGCCGCGCCCTCGCGCAGGCAGTCGCCGATGCCGATGCCGTGGTAGGCGCCGCCGGCGAGCTCGATGCCGGCAACGGCTGCGACCGCGGCCTCGATGTGTCCGACGAGCTCGACGTGGCCGACGCGGTACTGCGGCATCCCGCGCGGCCAGCGGAAGATCTGCACGAACTCCGGCTCGGCGGTGATGCCCATGATCTCGCGCAGCTCGGTGCGGACCACGGCGGCCATCTCGTCGTCGTCCAGCTGGGCCGCGGCCTCCCTGCCGGCGCGCCCGAGGAAGCTGCGCAGCAGCACGTGGCCGGCGGGCGCGCGTTCGTCGAACTTGCTCGAGCTCCAGGTGGTCGCCATGACGGGGCGGACCTCGGAGCGGGGCACGACGAAGCCGAAGCCCTTGAGGTCATGCCCCACCTGGTCCGCCCGGAAGGCGACGGACGCCGTGGCCGTCGTCACGTACTCGATCGACGAGAGGTCGGCGGCGGCCAGCGGCGCGACCGGGCGCAACAGGTCGCCGCTCGCCCAGGCCGGGGTGGCGAGGACGACCGCGTCGGCCACCACGCGGGAGCCGTCGCTCAGCTGGAGCGCGTAGGCGCCCGTCCCGGCGCGGGTTTCGCAGTCGGCGTCGCACCCGGCCATCGTCTTCACGCCGGTGCCGATGTGCAGGCGCTCGGCCGGCAAGGTCGCGACGATGGCGTCGCTCAGGTCCTGCAGCCCGCCCTTGAACGAGTAGAAGTAGGACCTCGGCCCGGGCGGCGTCGTGCCGGCGGCGCCGGCGGAGCCAGGAGCGCCGGCGCCGGGCGCGCTCGAGCCGCCGCGTGCCGCGGCGGCCTTCTGGCGCGCCTTACGGCGCTTCAGCATGGCGAGGATCAGGCTGCGGTGCTCGCGCTCCATGTCCAGGAACATCGGGAAGGTCGCGCGCACGCTCATCTGCTCGGGGTCGCCGGCGTGGATGCCGGCGACGATGGGTTCCGCGATGCGCTGCAAGGCCTCCTTGCCGAGGCGCCGGCGGACGAAGTCGCCGAGGCTCTCGTCCATGGCCGAACCGATGGCCCCCGCCGGCCCTCCGGTCGCCGCGCCGCCGCGCGGGAGCAGCAGGTCCAGGCCCATGCGGACCTTGCCCGGCCAGCTCATCAGTCCGCTCATCGCGAACGGGACCATGCGCGTCGGGACCATGAGGATGATCCCCTCGGGCAGTTCGTGCAGACGTCCGCGCGTGTAGACGAAGCTCTTGCGGATGTCCTCGTTGCAGTCGAGGAAGCGGTCGCCGATGCCGACCTCACGGGCGGCCGTGATCGGCCAGTGCTTCTCGATGATGGCCGAGTCCGGGCCGCCCTCGACGACGAATCCGTCGCGGCGGATCGTGTGGACCTTGCCGCCAAGGCGCGGGTCCTGCTCGTACAGCTGCCAGTCGATCGCAGGGTCCTGCGCGCGCGCCGCCTCGAGCACGCGCGCCGCCCCCAGCCCGGCCATGCCGCCGCCGACGACGGCGATCCGGCAGGGCCGGGTCGCTGCGCCGCCGGCCTGTCCGGCCGCGTCGCGCGAGGCTGCTTGACCGTCAGGCACTGGGGATCACCTGAGCGTGTGCGGCCCGCCGGGCCGGTAGGGAGCGTGCTCGACCGGACGGTGTGCGAGGTAGTCCTTGACGACATCGGCAAGCACCTCGATGAAGAACGGCGAGTCGTTGGGCGCGTGCGCGCGCCGGTACTCTATGCCGAGGTCCTCGATCTGGCCGCGGAGCAGGATGTCGAGGTCGTACAGCGTCTCGACGTTGTCGCTGACGAACCCGACCGGCACGACGAGGATCTTCTTCCAGCCCTCCCGAGCAAGGACGCGCACGGCGTCGTCTGCCTCAGGTCCCATCCACTCACCGCCGCCGCGGCCTTTACTTTGGAACCCGAACCGCCAGTCGCCCGGCACGATCTGCGGGATCAGCTGGGCGATGGTCTCCTGCAGCTGGTCCACGTAGGGGTCGCCCTCCGCGATCGTCTCCGACGGCACGCTGTGCGCGGTGAAGAGCACGGCCCACTCGCTCACGTCGCAGCCGTCGAACGCCTCGGCGACGCGGCGGCTGATAGTGCGCACGAAGCCCTGGCTCGCGTGCCAGCCCTCCAGGAGCGGGATGTCGCGCCCGTGGCCGCCGCTCGCGGGGTCCTCAGCCGCGGCCAGCTGCGCACGGTACTTGCCGCTCGTCAGCCGCGAGGCGAAGGGGCTCATCGGCAGAGCCACGATCCGGTGCGCGTCCAGCGAGCGGACGCAGTCGACGACGCTCGGCTCGGTGTAGAGAAACCCCGGGCGGACGCGGACGGGGTACGCGAGCTCCTGGACGAGTCTGGCCTGCAGCGCCAGAGTCTGGCGCACGGTGATGGCCGGGAGTGGCGAGGCGCCGCCGATGAGCGCATAGCGCTCCTGCACGGCGGCGACCGTCCCCGGATCGGGGCTGCGTCCCATGAGCCGTTCGAGGAACGGCACGATCTGCTCAGGACTCTCAGGTCCGCCGTAGGCCAGCAGGGCGACGTCGACGAGGCTCTCGGTCATGCCGTCATCCCCGGCGCTCAGATCGGGGCGGCCGAGAGCCGGTGCACGGCGTCGACCAGATACTTGACGTTGTCCGGCGGCACCTGCGGCACGAGCCCGTGCCCGAGGTTGAAGATGTGTCCGGGGCGGCCGCCGGCGCGGCGCAGCACGTCCGCCACGCGCGCCTCGATCGCCTTGGGCGGTCCGAGGAGCGTGATGGGATCGAGGTTGCCCTGCACGGCGACGTCGCCGAGCTGGTCCCAGGCGCGGTCGAGCTCGATGCGCCAGTCCACACCGTAGACCTCGCTGCCGGCCTTGCCGACCAGGTCGAGCATGGCCGAGGCGCCGTTGCCGAAGTAGATGACCGGCGCCCCCAGACCCTTGACCTCGTCCACCACGAAGCGCACATGCGGCAGCACGAGCAGCTCGTAGTCGAAGGGGCTCAGCCAGCCGACCCAGGAGTCGAAGAGCTGTACCACCTGGGCGCCGGCGGCGATCTGCGCCTTGAGGTAGTCGACAACGACCTCGGAGATCACGCTCATGAGGCGCGCGAACGTCACCGGGTCCTCGTACATCAGCTTCTTGACGTGCGCGTAGTTGCGCGAGTGGCCGCCCTCGACGATGTAGCTCGCGAGGGTGAACGGGGCCCCGGAGAAGCCGATGAGCGGGATGGCAGGGTCGAGCTCGTGGCGCACGAGCTTGATGGTGTCCATCACGTACTGCAGGTCGGACGCGGCGTCGATGGTATGCACGCCCGTCAGATCGCGCGCGCCGCGGATGGGCCGCTCGATGACGGGGCCGTCGTCCTTGCTGAAGTGGAACCCGATCCCCATGGGCTCCAGCGGCAGCAGGATGTCGGCGAACACGATGGCCGCATCCAGTTCGAAGCGGCGCAGTGGCTGCAGCGTGACCTCCGCCGCCACGTCGGGGCGCCGGCACATCTCCACGAAGCTCATCTTCTCGCGGATGGCGCGGTATTCGGGAAGGTAGCGGCCGGCCTGGCGCATGAGCCAGACGGGCGTCGCGTCGACGGGCTTGCGGGCGCAGGCATCGAGAAGGCGCATGGGCATCACCTAGGTAGGCGGGTCAGGCTTGCAGGGACGGTGATTGTAGCAAACGGGAGCCCGCGGGCTCCCGTCGTCGGAGAGGACGCAGGCCGGCGCCGGTTCACTCGGTCGGCCTGTACCCTTCGCTCAGCGCCGCCTTGCGGCACGTGTGGCACACCGTGATCTGCGCTTCGCAGCTCTGCGGCGAGACGACGTGGTAGCTGAGCGACCGGGCGCTGAGCTTGGCGCCGCACAGACCGCAGTGGGCGCTGTCGATGGAGCGTATGGTGGCGCACTGCTCATCTGCCGCCACGGCACCATCATCCGACTGGATCGGCATCGGGTGGACCTGGCCCATTGAGTCCTCCCCTCGGGGTGTGCCGCAACGTCCCGCACGGGGGCCGGCAAGTCGTGCGGCATACGGACAACCTGCCCCAAAACGGCCGTGCAATAACGCTCCACCGCTTCGCCGGCGTTGCCACGGGCAGTGACGCTTCATCCACGCCGACCATGGCGCCCCCCACGTGCTCACAGTAGTATGACCGCAGGGCACGCGGGCCTCCCCGGTCCGCAGCAAGGAGGAGATTGGCATGAGACGTCTGTCCACCGTGGGGGCGCTGTGCGCCGCGATCCTGTGTCTCGCCGCGCCGGCAGTGGGAGCTGCGCCGCCGGCCCACCTCGGCGACGGCCACCATGAGGCCCGCGCCGGGGACCCGCCCTCACTCAGCGCTAGCGACGACCTCGGCAAAGCACACCACACGCCGTTAGGCGCGCGACTCGCCGCTGCTACGGCGACGGTCGACGGCCATCTCTATCGCTCCGACGGCTCTCCCACCGCGGGCGCGACCATCGAGTGGGATTCCTACATCGACCCATACGTGTATTGGGGCACGTCGACCACCGACAGCAGCGGCTACTTCAGCGACGCCGTCGTGCCGAGCGACAACGGCGAGCTCTGGGCCTATCCAGACGAGAGCACGGCGTTCGCGTTCTCGGACAGCTGGTCGGACGGCGGCTCCTACTCTCGTCTCCTGTATCCGGGACGGGTGTACGCCGGAGCCACGCTGGGTGGATCTTGGGCCGGTGCCTTCGATTACCTCGCGGTGCGGGTCTGGAACAGCGCGCGATCACAGTTCTCGCGCGGGGAGATACCGGCGAACGGAACAGACACGCCGGCGGCGCTCATCGACGTCCTCCAGGGCACGTACGACCGCGGGAGCGCCAAGTTCTTCTACGACGAGGGCGTGGAGTTCTCCGGGTCCATCGTCGTGCCCTCCGGCGCCCAGTCGTCCGCCGGCGTGTCGGTCAACGAGGCGGACGCCCAGCGCATCTGGTTGACCTCGCCATACTGGGCCTCCGGTAAGCCGGGCACGACCGTGAGGCTGGTACGCGACAACTATCCGGAAGGCTGGGTCAACGCGGTCACCGGGTACAGCGACAATCCGGCCCTCAACACGACCTGGACCTACGACGACAAGACTTCGTCCGGCGCATCCAGGCAATCTCTGAGCGTCAAGGTCCCGAGCAAGGCCACACCGGGCTACCAGTACTGGATAGGTCTCGAGCACAAGAACGGCCTCGGCACCCTCTATCTCGAGACACCGTTCCAGGTCTGCACGATGAGGGCCTCCAAGACCTCCATCAGGAAGGGCGCGAAGATCCGCGTCAAGGGCGTCATCCCGACGGCCGGGCATTGGGGCGACCAGACCGGCCTCAAGAAGACGGTGACCCTCTACGCGCACAAGGGCACCGCCGGCGTACCGACCAAGTGGAACCCGAAGAGCAAGGGCTGGGTCAAGGTGGTCTCCGTGCGCGCCAACGGCAAGGGCGCCTACACGACGCCCTACTTCAAGCCGCTCAAGACGCTCGCGCTGGTCGTGCGCTACCCCGGCGACGACTGGTACTTCCGCGGCTACACATCGACGCAGAAGATCCGCGTGCGCTGACGCTGCTCTGAGACGACATGGCGCGCCGGAGGCGCGAACGACGGCGAGGGCCGGGGCTGCGGGAGCAGCCCCGGCCCTCGCCCTTTTTCGCGGCCGCACGCCGCCCGGACAGCGCGGCCGTCGCCGGATCACGCATACGACGCGCGCGGCGGCCGGTGCTCCTTATGACGGCTCCGTCATATATAAGATTGACCTTATTTGCAAGAACACTATTACTTATGGACAATGGGTGAGTCGTCAGCAACCGTGAGGGTGGTCCATGGCTAAACGGTTCACATCTACTCCCGACGTGTCCCGCGTCGACGCGGGAGTCACGATCTTCCGCAGCTGCCTCGTCTCGGCCGAGTACCCGGGCGTCGAGGCGTCGACCAAATGGCTCTTCGAGCGCCTCGGCATCGAGTACACGGTCAACGAGGACCAGACGTGCTGCACCGGCCTCGGCTATTACTCCGACCTCATGCCCATCCAGACCACCGTCGGGATCGCGGCGCGCAACGCCTGCGTCGTCGTCGACGACGCGCACCCGGTGATGAGCTACCTCTGCTCCACCTGCTACGCGATCAACAAGAAGGCACGCAACATCCTCGACGTCCCCGCCTATCGCGCCGAGACCAATGAGGTGCTTGGTTTGATCGGCCGCGAGTACGACGACCGTATCGCAAGCTCCGTCCAGCACAAGCACACACTCGAGATCCTGTGGGGCGCCCACGACAGCGTCCCAGAACTCGTCCGCCGCCGTCTCGACGGCATCAAGGTCGCGACGCATCCCGCCTGCCACTACTGCAAGGTCTTCCCGGACGAGACGCTGGGCAACAACGAGAACTTCATGGTGCCGGAGGAGCTGCTGATCCCCGCCGGAGTGATTCCCACCGGCGCCTACAACGAGAAGCAGACGCACTGCGGGGCCGGCTTCCGCAACCGTTTCGTCAACCCGTCGATCTCCGTTGGGGTGACGCAGAAGAAGCTGCACCGGCTGGCCGAGGAGAAGATCGACGTCCTCGTGCACATGTGCCCCAACTGCCATGTCCAGTTCGACCGCTACAACGACATCATCTCGGCGAGCACCGGCGAAGAGTTCCCCTTCGTGCACCTGCACGTGCAGCAACTCCTGGCGCTGGCACTGGGCGCCGACCCCGAGAAGGTGGTCGGCATCCAGTCGCACTCTCAGGATGTCGAGCCGTTCCTCGAGCGCATCGGCGCCCGGACCAAGGAGGTCGTGGGATGAGGGCCGGGGTCTTTCTCTGCCAGTGCGGCGGCAACATCAGCGGCGTCGTCGACCTCGAGCCGCTCGCCGAGCACGCTCGCGCGCTCGACGGGGTCGTCGAGGTCGACATCAACCAGTTCATGTGCGGCACCGAGGGCCGCGCGATGATCGAGCAGGCCGTCGAAGAGCGCGGCCTCGACCACTTCGTCATCGCCTCGTGCTCGCCGCGCTTCCAGGGCCCCACCTTCGAACGCATCGCCCGGGAGCTCAAGCTGGGCGAGAACTCCGTGGCCTTCGGCAACATCCGCGAGGGCTGCTCCTACGTGCACGCGCAGGAGCCGGAACGGGCGCAGGTCAAAGCCAGGAAGATCGTCGAGGGCGCCGTCGCTCGCCTGCGGCACATGAGCGACCTGCCGCGCCGGCGCACCTTCCTCAACCGCTCGGTGCTCGTGGTCGGCGGCGGCATCGCCGGCATCTCCGCCGCCGAGGAGCTCGCCGCCGCGGGCATCGAGGTCCATCTCGTCGAGCGCCAGCAGAGCATCGGCGGCTACATGTCCCGGCTCAGCAAGACGTTCCCGACCGAGGACTGCGCGATGTGCAGTCTCGCGCCGCGGCTGACCGGCGCGGCCACCGACAGTCGCGTCCACATCCACGCGCTATCGGACGTCACCTCGGTCACCGGCCCGCCCGGCGAGTTCAACGTGACCGTCCGGCACAGGGCGCGTTACGTGAACGAGAAGTGCGTCGGCTGCGGCGAGTGCGCCGCGGTGTGCCCGGTGACGTACCCCAACGAGTTCGACTTCGGCGTCAGCGAACGTACGGCGATCTCGCGACCGTTCGCAAACGCCGTCCCCGCGACGTTCGCCGTCGACCGCAAGGGCTGGAGCCCGTGCAAAACGGCCTGTCCCGTGCACACCTCCGCTCACGGCTACGTGGCGCTGGTCGCCAAGGGCCGCTACGAGGAAGCCTATCGGGTCGCCAGCGAGCCCAATCCCTTCCCCAGCGTCTGCGGCCGCGTCTGCACGCACGTGTGCGAGACCGAGTGCACGCGCGGCGACGTCGAGGACCCTGTCGCCATCGCCGGCATCAAGCGCTTCGTCGCCGACCACGGTGCGCCGGCGGAGCTTCCCGCGCCGCTGCCGGTCTTCTACGACGAACCGGTCGCCATCGTCGGCGGCGGCCCCGCAGGCCTCAGCGCCGCCCGCGAGCTCGCGCAGTTCGGCTACAAAGCGGCGGTCTTCGAAGCGCTCCCGGTGGCGGGCGGCATGCTGCGCGTCGGCATCCCCGAGTACCGCCTGCCGCGCCCGGCGCTGCAGGGCGAGATCGCACGCATCCTCGCCCTGGGCGTCGAGCTCAAGACGGGTGTCCGCTGCGGCGCCGATTTCACCGTCGACTCGCTCTTCGCCGACGGCTACAGGGCAGTGTTCCTGGCGACCGGCCTGCACCAGAGCAAGGATCTGCCGCTCGACGGCCTCGAGCAGCAGGGCGTGCTGCGCGCCGTCGAATTCCTGCGCGGTCAGGCGCTTGGGGAGAGCCCCACGACCGGCAAGCGCGTGGTCGTGGTCGGCGGCGGCGACGTCGCCTACGACGCCGGCCGCACCGCGTTCCGCTGCGGCGCCGACGAGGTCACGCTCGCCTGCATCGAGGATGAGCGCACGGCGCCGGCCTCATCCGAGGAGATCGAAGAGGGCGAGGAAGAGCAGGTCCACGTCGAGTACTCGCTGGTCCCGGTCGAGATCCTCGGTAAGAGCGGCGTCGCCACAGGCGTGAAGTTCCAGCGCTGCACCCTGGGCGAGCCCAACGAGCGCGGCTGGCGCCCGCCGGTGCCCGTGGCGGGCGAGTTCGTCGAGCTCGCGGCCGACACGGTGATCTTCGCCGTCGGCCAGGCGATCGTCGCCGACTTCCTCACCGGAGCCGGCGGCGTCGCCGTCGAGCGCGGCCAGATCCAGGTCGACCCCGATACGATGATGACCGGCCGCCCCGGCGTCTTCGCCGGCGGCGACGCGGCCGCGATGGGTCCCTGGACGGCGATCGAGGCGATCGCCGCCGGCCGTCGCGGCGCCCGCGCCATCCACGACTTCCTGCGCGGCGAGCAGCTCGTGCCGGTGTGGGACTCCGAGGCGGACAAGGTCAAGATCCCGCACACCGAGCTCGATCCGCTCGAGCCGCAGGCGCGCCGCATCATGAAGACGCTGGACGGCGTGGCGCGCCGCACAACCTGGGAGGAGGTCCGCCTTGGCTTCAGCGAGGAGGACGTGCGCGCCGAGGCCGAGCGCTGCCTCGACTGCGCCGTGTGCTCCGACTGCAGGTCGTGCATCGCGGCGTGCCCCGCCAACGCCATCGACTTCGACCAGCAGCCCTGGGACGAGGACCTCACCGTCGGCGCGATCATCCTGGCGACCGGCCACCAGGAGTTCGAGGCCGCGCGCAAACTGCCGCTCGGCTACGGCCGCTTCAAGAACGTCCTTACTCAGAGCCAGCTGGCTCGCCTCCTGTCGGCCTCGGGGCCGACCGCGGGCGAGCTCAAGCGCCCCTCGGACGGCGAGATACCCAAGCGCATCTTCATGCTCCAGTGCGTCGGCTCTCGCGACTGCACCAGCAGCGGCAACGAGCACTGCTCGGCCATCTGCTGCCTGTTCGCGACGCTGCACAGTTCCCTGATCAAACAGCACTATCCGGACGCCGAGATCACCATCGGCTACACCGACATGCGCACGCCGGGCAAGGCGCACGAGGAGTACTACCGCCTCGTCCAGGAGCGCGGCGTGCGCTATGTGCGCGGCCGCGTCGGCGAGCTCCTTGAGGAGCAGGACGGCACGCTCACGGTGCGCATGGAGAACACGATGACCGGCGCCAAGAGCGAAGACTCCTACGACCTCGTCGTGCTCTCGGCCGGCCTGGAGGGCTCCCAAGGGACCCGGGACATCGCCCGCGTCGCCGGCGTCCAGACGGCAGCGGCCGGCTTCATCCGCGAGTTCCACCCCAAACTGGCTCCGGTCGACACGCAGCGGACCGGCATGTTCCTCTGCGGCACCGCCCAAGGCCCCAAGACGATCCCCGAGTCGATAGCCCAGGCGAAGGCAGCGGCGGCCCGTGCCATCAGCATGCTGAGCACGGGCTTCGCGATGACGCCCGCCCAGGTCGCCTCGAGCGACGTGGACGTGTGCGTCGCCTGCGCTGTCTGCGAGAGCGCCTGTCCGCAGACGGCGATCACCATCACCGTCGGCCCCGACGCGCACTCGTTCGTCGACCCCAACATCTGCCGCGGCTGCGGCATCTGCGCCGCCGAGTGCCCCACGGGAGCGATGCAGCTCGGCGGCTTCAGCGACGCCGAGGTGCTGGCGGAGGCGACGGTCTGATGGCGGTGTCCGTGACACCGGCCGGCGCGACGAGCGCCGACCGCACGATCGTCGCCTTCTGCTGCCGCGAGTGCGCCTACGCGGCGGCCGACGCGAGCGCCAACGCACGCACGCCGCTGCCGCCGACGGTCCGCCTCGTGCTCATGCCCTGCACCGGGCGCGTCAGTCCGCTGCACCTGCTGAGCGCGCTGGCCGAAGGCGCCGACGGGGTCATGGTCGCCGGCTGCCTGCTCGGCCAGTGCCACTACCGCGAGGGCAACTTCAACGCCGTCGACCGCGTCGCGTTCGTGCAGCGCCTGCTGAAGAGCGTCGGCGTCGAGCCCGAGCGTTGCCGCATGTTCACGATGAGCGCCGGCGAGCCGCCCAAGTTCGTGGCCGCCGTGCGCGAGATGGACCGCGTCATCAGCGGCTTGCCGCCCTTGCCGCGGTCCGGTGACGGCGAAAGCCGGGCGCCGCGCGTCGGGGCCGGCGCAGCGCCCGGCGCCGCACTCGCAGAGGGACTGATGAGCTCGGAAAAGGGGGCTGCCTGATGCCGCTCACCCACCGCGGCCGTGAGATCCTGAGCCGCGTGCCCGGGGGCTCCCTGCAGAGCACCATCGGCGTCGGCTGCGAGATCGTCCGACACGAGGAACTCTGCGTCGGCTGCGGCACCTGCGCCAGGAACTGCCCCAGCGGCGCCTCGGAGCGCGGCGACTTCTTCGACGTGGACCAACTCCTGGCCGCGCCCGAAGGCAGCCGCCGCGGCGAGCTCGGCGCGGCGCTGCGGCGCCTCATGCAGCACGAGCCCGACGGCCGCGTCGAAGTGCCGCAGCGCGTCACCGTCTACCGCACCATCATCTACGACGACGACAAGTGCCTTGGCTGTGGCACCTGCGCGCGCGGCTGTCCCGCCGACGCGATCGAGGCGCGGCCACCGAAGGCTGACGCCGCGCCGGCCCATCCGGCCGCGACTGCGGGGGCGCCGACATGAACAGCCGCCGAAGGCACGCCGTCGAGCGGGGCGAAGGAGGGGCGCCGCTCTCCGCCTCGAACGGCAACGGCGCGGTGCGGCCGCTGGTGCTCCTCTGCGAGTGCGCCGGCACGCTCACCAACATCGACTTCGACCGACTCGAGCAGTACGCCGGCCTGCACGCCGACGTCGCTCGCGGCACCCACTGGTGCAGCCGCGTCGGGCAGGCGCAGATGCTCGAGCTCATGGACGCTGGAGCCGGCGGCGAGGTCGGCGGCGAGACCAGACGGCAGCTCGTCTTCGCCGGCTGTTCTGCGGACTTCGCCGCGCGCCGCTTCCAGAAGCTCCTTGCGCGCGGCCTCCAGCTCGAGATCGCCGACATCCGTGAGGGCTGCAGCTGGGTGCACGGCGACGACATGGATGCGGTCACCGACAAGGCCGCCCGCATCATCGACTCGTCGGTCGCCTACCCCGACGCACCCGCAGTGGCGATGAGCTACGCAGAACGCCACGACACGGTCGTGGTCGTCGGCGGCGGCGTCGCCGGCACGCAGGCCGCCGCCGAGCTCGCCCAGATGGGCCACCACGTCGAGCTGGTGGAGCGGCGGCCGTTCCTCGGCGGCCGGGCCGCTCGCATCGGCACCGTGTTCCCCACGAACGACTGTGGCCAATGCCTGCCGACGACCGACGCGCAGGCCGGCACGCGCAAGTGCTTCCACCGCAACGTCGCCATCGACCATCCGGATCTCAGCATCCACCGCCGCTCCACCGTCGAGTCGGTCACCGGCCACCCCGGCGACTTCCAGGTGAGCGTCCGCACGCTGCCCAACATCGTCACCGACGCGTGCATCAACTGCGGCACGTGCGAGACCGTGTGCGCGGTCGAGTCGTCCGAGCCCGGCAAGAAGGCGATCTTCACGGAGTTCTACGACGGTCGCGTGATCCGCACCGTCGACCTCGAGACCTGTACCTTCTGCGGCAAGTGCGCCGGAGAGTGCCCCGTGGAGGCGATCGACTTCGCCCAGTCACCCCGGCGCACGACGGTCCACGCCGGCGCCATCCTGGCGGCCACCGGCTGCGAGCCGGCGCCGGAGAAGTACTTTGACTACCTGGGCTACGGCCGCGACGGCGTCGTCACCCAAGTCGAACTGGCGGAGATGCTCGATGACTGGGCGGCGCAGGCTTCGCTGGGCCGCATGCCGGTCGAGGAGCTCGTCATGATCCAGTGCGCCGGCTCACGCGACCAGCGGCACCTGCCGCACTGCTCGCGCCTCTGCTGCATGATCGCGCTCAAGCACGCGCTCCGCCTCAAGGCGCTGTTCCCGGCGATGAAGGTAACGATCTGCTACCTCGAGATGCGGACGGCCGGCGTGGGCTACGAGAACTGGTTCCTGGACGCGCGCCGCGCCGGCGTCGAGTTCCTGCGCGGCACGCCACCCGAGGTGCAGTTCGACGCCGCCGGCCGACCGGTGATCGAGGTCGAGGACGTCACCGCGGCGCGCAAGCGCGTGCTGCGGCCAGACCTCGTGGTGCTCAGCACCGGGATGGTGCCGGCCGAGGGCACCGACGCGTTCACGCAGAGCCTCGGCGTCGACCGCGACAAGGACGGCTTCGTCGAGATCCTCGACCGCAAGAACCGGGCCACCGAGACGAGCGGCGAAGGCGTCTTCGTCTGCGGCTCCGCCGCAGGCCCCAAGGCTCTCATCGAGGTCAATACGGAGGCCTCGGCGGTGGCCAGCGAGATCCACAACTTCCTCACGTCGGCCGGGCGTCGCGGCACCGCCGCATCGCGGGTCGACGCCTCCCAGTGCGTGGGCTGCGACACCTGCTCGACCATGTGTCCCTTCGACGCCATCACGCTGGTCGACCGGCCGGAGTGGGAGGCGCGGCCGGATGAGGTGAAGCATGACGGCAAGCTTGCCGTCATCGACGCCGAGAGCTGCCGCGCCTGCGGCGTCTGCGCCGCCAACTGCCCCGAGGTCGCGATCGCGCACAACCTCAGTGACGACGCCCTGTTCGGTCGCATCGCGACCATGACACAGGGCGTCGACAAGTCCGTCGTCGGCTTCTACTGCAAGGAGTGCGCCGGCGCCGCCATCGGCCTTGCCGGTCAGCGGCGCGACAAGTACCCGGAGGACGTACGGCTCATCGAACTGCCGTGCCTCGGGCGAGTGAGCGCGCTGCACATCGTAGAGGCGGCCCGCTTGGGCGCCGCCGGCGTGTTCCTCGCCGGCTGCGCGGAGGGCCGCTGCCAGTACCGCAGCGGCGACAGGAGCGCGCTCGAACAGATGACGATCGCCGGGGAGGTGCTGGCCGAGGGCGGCACGCCGCTGCCGCTCGAGCTCTGGCACCTGTGCGCCGTCGACCGTCGCAGCGTCGGTCGGCGCATCCGCCTCTTCCATGCCAGAGCCGTCGGCGACGAGTTCTCCGACGAGCTCGTCGCCCAGGAGATGGACCTGATCGGCGCCTCAGCCGGAGGCGGCGCCGGCTGCACGGGAGGTGAGCGCTGTGGCTGCGGTCGCTGACACGCACGAGTATCCCCAGGCCGTGATGGACGAGTTCGCGCGCCTCGCGGAGAAGTGCGCCATCTGTTACCAGTGTGGCACGTGCACCTCGAGCTGCCCCAGCGGCCGTGAGCTGTATCGCGGGCCGCGACGCATCGTCCGGCTCATCCTCGCCGGTGAGATCGACGCCGTCCTCAAGAGCGACGACCTCTGGCGCTGCACCGAGTGCGGCACCTGCTCGGCGGTATGCCGGATGGACATCGACGTGGCCGCGATCCTGCAGAGCCTGCGCCGGCTGGAGCGCCAGCACGGCGGCATCCACTGCGCCGAGCGCACCGCCGCAGACGTCGCGACGACACAGCTGAAGAAGCGGCCGCGCATCGACAACCTGCGCTTCGGCGCGGCCATGGTCTCCAAGGGCTACGTGCCCAAGGACAAAGTCGCGGCCGCCGCGATGGGCCGGAAGCTGGCCAAGCAGCTGCTGCCGCGCGGCACGAAGCCGCCGGGCCGCGAAGCCCCGCCGGCGGACGCCGTCACGCTGCCGTTCTACGGCGGCTGCGCGATCCCACAGGACCACGAGCTGCACGCCGTGATCCACGAGGTGGCCGCCGGCTTCGGCGTCCGCCTCGACGAAGCGACGGACGCCGGCTGCTGCGGCCATCCGAGCCGCGGCGCCGTCGCCAGCCTGTTTGAGACCGACCAGCGCGTCTACACCGCCTGCCCCGCCTGCGACGCCAGCCTCGAGGAGACGGGCCTTGAGGCGGTCCCGCTCTGGGGCGCGCTCACCGAGCGCGCCGCTCGCACCTCGTCGATCTCGCTCACCGCGGCCACCGAGCGCTTCGTCCCCTACGTCGGCTGTCTGGCCGACCGGGACGCCGCCCTGGCCTCACTCGGCGACGCCGCCGCGCAGGGCGGCGCCGAGATGACGGTCGACTACCCGACGCTCCACAACGGCTGCTGCGGCGCCCTCGGAGGCATGTACCGGGGCGCCACCAAGTCCAGTGCGCGGCTTCTGGAGTTCGCCTTGCGACAGCACGCGCCCGTCGTGACGACCTGCGTGCTCTGCCGCGACAACCTCCGCTCGGCCGCGCGCGAGCTCACGCTCGACGTCCCCGTCCACTTCTGGCCCGAGTTCTTCCGGGCCGTACCCGACGCCTCCGAGGAGCGCACCGATGACTGATGCCAGGGACAACCCGTACGCACACATCGCGGACGACACGTTCGCCGCCGCTCCGCGACGCGACCCCGAGCTCGTCCGGCGCATCCTCGAGGACCCGCGCATGCACGACCACAAGGACGGCTTCCAGAGCTGCATCCAGTGCGGCGTCTGCACGTCCGGCTGCCCGGCGGCGCGCTTCACCGACTACTCGCCACGCGAGACGGCGCGCCGCGCCCTCGACGGCGACGTGACGCTGCTCGAGGACGACAGCGTCTGGCGCTGCTACTACTGCTACACGTGCCAGAGCCGCTGCCCGCGCCACAACAGCGTCGCGGTGATCAACCAGGTGGTGCGCGGCATGCAGGTCGAGAACGGCCGCGGCCGCCCGCACGTCGAGATGTTCGCCGAGTGGTGCGGCAACTTCTACGAGAAGGGCATGGGCGGCGACCCGCACCTCATGTTCCCTGCCATCGGCGAGGCCTGGGGCGGGAAGTGGAAGGACTACATGGATCGCCTGCTCGAGGTCCGCGAGGAGCTGGGGCTCGGTGACCTGTTCCCACCCGACGCCGTGGTCCGGGAGGTCCGGACGATCTTCGAGGCGACCGGCTTCAAGGAGAGACTCGCAGCCGTGCGTGGCGAGACCGCAGGCGAGAGCTGAGCCGGCCGGGAGACGCCGGTCGGGACCGCCTGGGCGAGAAGGCGCCGAGCACCACCATGTAGATGCCGACCACCCAGAGGAGCGTCAACGCCACGTTGGCGGCTCTGCCCCGCATTGGCGCTCCCTTGGTGAGGTGGTCTCGGTCGCTGGCGCGAGGACTCTACTACCGCGCGGCCCGAGATCGCTCTCAGCCTATATACTCGGATGCGCCGCGCGACCTGCTCGATGCGCGCGGTTCGTCCGGCCGTCGACGGAGGGGTCCGCGATCATGAAGGGGCGCGTCCACTTGCTCGTCCTGGCCTGTGCGGCCGTCCTCGTTGCGGTCGGCTCCAGCGCCGTGCCCGCCCCTGCAGCCGGCGCCGCCGCCGGTCCCGCTCCGCTCGCCGCGACCGCGCCGTCCCCCCCGTATCCCTCGTCGCTCATCGTCAAGTCCGAGCTGCGCCTCAAGGCCGACCTCATCCGGCGCAACCTCGACCGGGCGCCGCAGCTGGTCTTCTTCGGCGGCTCCCGCAGCCAGCGCTTCGATCCCGTGTTCGCGCGCCGGCGCACCGGCCTGCGCGCCGTCAACATCTCTCTCAGCTGCGCCCGTCCGGAGGCAGCATGGGCCTACCTCAACTGGTTCTATCGGCGCTGGCCGGATGCCAAGCTGCGCTTCGTATGGGGAATGCAATCCGGCATGCTGCGGGACCGCGACCTCGACCCCGCGCTGCTGCAGGATCCACGGTTCTATCGATACTTCCCGGACGACTTGCTGGCGCAGCAGCGTGCCTACCTGCCCCGCTCGAAGGCCAAGATGCCGCCACGCTACGGATTCATGCGCAACCGCTACTCGGCGCGCGGCATGCTGCTGTGGAACCGGTACGACCAGCGCTTGACCCAAGGCTACACGCTGCGCAAGGCGCTCGATGCCTACATCGCGCGCATGCTCCACACCGGCGCCAGATCGTCCGCACCGGACACGCGCGCGCGCCAGTACTTCGAGAAGACCCTGCAACTGCTCAACGACCACGGCGCGACGCCGGTGATCGTGCTCATGCCGATCCACCCTCGCGTGCTGCGCGTCATGAAGGCGCACGACATGGGCGCCGAGCGGCGGCAGCTCCGCGAGTACCTTGCAGGACTCTCCGAGACCCTGAACGTGAAGGTGCTCGACTTCACGACGATCGGCAGCTTCAACGGCAGGGCGGAGTGGTTCTACGACGGCGTGCACATCACGCGCCGCAACTCGAACCGCGTGATCACCGCCGTCAGGGCGAAGGCGCGAGAGTTCCTCAAGTAGGGGGCCGCCCGTCCGGTTGCGGCGGCGGCTCAGCCGTCGCCGGCCCTGGGCCACCCCCTGTTCCGCGTCCGCCGTCGTCGGCTCCCCCAGACGCTCCGGCTCCGCCGGCCTCATCGGCACGCTGCTCCCCGATGATGTCGCGTGCGTCGATGATGAGCCGGGCCAGCGGCGCCGCCGCGGCGGCGCCGAAGAGCCCGGCCAGCGCGGCGCCCGCCATCGTGAGCACGAACACGGCCGTCACCGGCAGGCGCAGCGCGCCGCCGATGAAGAACGCGCCGATGTGCGAGCCGGCGAAGAACGCGATGATGATCGCGATGAGCACGGCGATGGCGGGCTCCACCCCCAGGTCGCCGAGCGTCAGCAGCACGGCGAACACGCCGGCCACGAACCCGCCGACGTACGGGATGTAGTTGCCGACGAAGATCGTCACAGCGATGAGCAGCCAGGCGCCCTCCCCGGCGATCGCCGCCGTGGCGCCGACGATGACCGCTTCCATAGCGCCGATCGCCGAGAGGCCAGCGACGTAGCGGCGGGTGGTGCGCACCAGACTGCCGGTGATGCGCAGGCCCACATCCTTCGGCAAAGTCAGGCGCCCCGCGACCCAGCGCCTCACCAGCGGGCCCTCCCAGAGGAAGAAGAAGCTGAAGCCGCCGGCGAGGAAGACCGCGACGACGAGATCGTACAGCTGGCGGACTCCCTGGAGCGCTAGTGGCAGCACTCCGCCGGCTGCCCCCCGCCGCAGTCCCGCGATGACCTTCTGCACCTTGGCCAGGGTGTCGGTCGTCGTCCCCGAGCCGCCGAGCCAGCGGTCGATCTGGGCAGATGCCTCCGTGAGCGTGTGCCAGAGCTGCGCGCTCTGGTCGACGACGATGACGACCGCGGCCCAGGCGAGCGCGAGGAGCACCAGGACCACCAGGAGGCTGACGATGATCGCGCCGAGCAGCCGCGGCACGCGGTGCCGTTCCATCCAGGTGACGATGGGACTCAGTGTCGTCGCCAGCACGATACCGATCAGCGAGGGCAGGATGAAACTCCCGAATCGCTGCAGCAGGTAGAAGGCCAGTGCGACCAGCAGCACCAAGCCAAGCGCCCACCAACTGGCTCTGCCCAAGCGCTCCAGGCGCGAGTACGCGATCTCCCGATCCGCCGGCACTCCGTTCTGCCGGTCCGGACTCACGTGCTCCTCCATCCCTATCGCTCCACCTCGCCCCCCGAGACGGTCCCGAGAGTGGTACCCGCGCCGTGGGGCGTCCACTCGCGTGAGCCCTGCGCGAGCCCCAGCGTGCGATAGGCTGAGGCGTGCAGTCGAGTGGGGAGGAAGCGGTGGAGAAGCGGCCGCGGGCAGGTGCGCAGGCGCGGCACGAGGCGGTCGCGCTCGTTGCTGCCGTCCTGGGTCACGACATCACCCAGCTCGCCGCCGCCCTCACCTATTACACCGTGCTCTCGCTGCTCCCGGCGCTCATCGTCGTGGTCTCGCTCCTCGGGCTCGTCGGCCTCTCCTCCGACACCGTCCACACGCTACTGGACACGCTCGGAGAGCTCGGGTCTCCCTGGGCCGCGCAGGCGGTGTCGGACGTCCTGGACTCAGTGCTCTCGTCACAGCACTCCGGGATCGTCCTGGTCCTCAGCCTGGCAACCGCGCTCTGGGCCGCGTCGGCGTACGTCGGTTCCTTCATGTCCGCCTCCGACCGAATCTACGAGGTCGCCACCCGGCTGCCGTTCTGGAAGAGCCTTCCGCTGCGCGTGGGCCTGGCGTTGTTGCTCCTGGTCCTGCTCTCGGTGACTGCGGCGGCCATCGCGCTGGTCGGACCCTTCGCCCGCTGGGTCATGGACGTGAGCAGCGTCGGCTCTGGGCCGCTCCACCTCTGGACGTGGATGAAGTGGCCGCTGCTCATCGCACTCGGGCTGCTGCTCTTCACGCTGCTGTACAAGTACACGCCGAGCCGGCGCCAGCCCTCCCTCTGGTGGCTGCTCCCCGGCGCCACCGTCGGCGTCGCCCTGTGGATCGCCGCGTCCGCCGGCTTCAGCCTCTACCTCAGCCACTTCAGCTCGTACAACCGCGTGTACGGCACGCTGGGAGCTGCAGTCGCGTTCCTCGTGTGGGCCTGGCTCATGAACCTCGCCCTGCTCATCGGCGCGGAGCTCAACCGTGAGCTGGAACAGCGGCGGCGCGGGAGCCCGACGGAGGCGGAGCGCCCCGACGAGACCGCGAGCGTATAATCGGGGTCCACGCCAATCGGCGAGCGCCCGCCGCCCGCCGCAGATCCCGGTGACACATGCCCGACTTCTCCGCCCTCCAGCAGGAACTCCGTCGCCTCGCCGCCGAGCGCGACGTCGTGATCCTCGCCCACAACTACCAGCGCCCCGAGGTGCAGGACGCCGCGGACTTCACGGGCGACTCCCTTGAGCTCTCCCGCATCGCGCAGAAGGATCCGCACCAGGTGATCCTCTTCTGCGGCGTGCACTTCATGGCTGAGACCGCCTACATCCTCTCGCCGAAGAAGACGGTGCTCATGCCGGACAAGCGCGCCGGCTGCCCGATGGCCGACATGGTCACCGTCGCCGGTCTGCGCAAGCTCAAGACGGAACACCCGGACGCCGTCGTGGTCGCCTACGTCAACACCTCGGCGGACATCAAGGCCGAAACCGACGTGTGCTGCACGAGCGCCAACGCGGTCCAGATCGTCGAACGCCTCCCCAAGGACCAGAAGATCATCTTCGTGCCGGACAGGAACCTCGGTGACTACGTCGCCCGCCAGACCGGCCGCGAGGAGACGATGATCCTCTGGCAGGGCTGGTGCCACGTGCACGACGAGTTCCGCGCCGCCGAGATCGAAGAGATCCGCGCCGCCAACCCGGGCAGCGTGCTCATGGCCCACCCGGAGAGCCGGCGCGAGGTGCTGGAGATCGCCGACGTCGTCACCAGCACCTCCGGCATGCTGCGCTTCCCGGAGACGAGCGAGGCGAAGACCTTCGTCGTCGCCACCGAGACCGGGCTGCTCTATCGCCTGGGGCAGCTCTACCCCGACAAGAAGTTCATCCCGGCATCGCGCAAGGCAGTCTGTCCGAACATGAAGCTCACTACGCTCGACAAGTGCGTGGCCACGCTGGGCGAGGAGTGGGACGACGTGCTCGAGCACGAGGTCGTCGTCCCGGAGCAGACGCGGCTCAAGGCCCTCCGAGCCGTGGAGCGGATGCTGGCCTGACAGACTGCGGCGACGACTCGTCGGCGGAGCTTCGCGTCAGATGCTCGCGCTCGCCTCCGCAGACTCTGGCTCTGCGAACAGGACCGTCGAGAGATACCGCTCGCCGGTGTCGCACATCACGGTGACGATCAGCTTGCCCCTGTTCTCGGGGCGGCTCCCGACCAGGTATGCGGCGTAGGCGTTGGCCCCGGCGGAGATGCCGACGAGGATGCCCTCTGATGCGAGCTCGCGGGCAGCCTCGAACGCCTGCTCGTTGGTGACTTGCACGACCTCGTCGTAGACAGACGTGTTCAGCACCTCGGGCACGAACCCGGCACCCATGCCCTGGATCTTGTGCGGGCCGGGCTGACCGCCGCTGAGCACCGGCGAGTCCGTGGGTTCCACGGCGACGATCCTCACGCCGGGCTTGCGCTCCCTGAGCACCTCGCCGACACCGGTCACGGTGCCGCCGGTGCCGACGCCGGCGACGAACATGTCCACGGTGCCGTCGGTGTCGTGCCAGATCTCCTCGGCGGTGGTACGACGGTGGACCTCAGGGTTGGCGGGGTTCTCGAACTGCTGTGGCACGTAGGCGCCCTCGATCTCCCGGCTGAGCTCTTCGGCTTTGGCGATCGCGCCCTTCATGCCAGTCGCGCCCGGCGTCAGCACGAGCTCGGCGCCGTACGCGCGCAGCAGAGTCCGGCGCTCCACGCTCATCGTCTCCGGCATCGTCAGGACGACGCGGTAGCCGCGCCCGGCGGCGACCATGGCAAGCGCGATCCCGGTGTTGCCGCTGGTCGGCTCGACGATGGTCGTCGTGTCCGGCGAGATCGTTCCGGCCGCTTCGGCGGCGTCGATCATCGAGAGGCCGATGCGGTCCTTGACGCTGCCGCCGGGGTTGAACGACTCGAGCTTGCCGACGATCGTCGCGCCGGACCGCTCCGAGACGCCTCGCAGCCTGACCAGTGGCGTACCGCCGATCAGGGCGGTGATGTCGTCCGCGATCTTCACTTGGTGTACTCCTCTCGGCGTCGCCTTCAGATCTCGACCTTCAGATCTCGAACATGGGTCCGCCGGCGTCCAGTTGGCGTTCGCGCTCCGCGAGGTCGCTCACGGTCGTGCGGGCAAGCACCCCCCGGTACGCATCGCCCGCCGCCTGCCACAGGGCGCCGGCTACGGCGCGCTCCTCCGCGTTCCTCGCGCCAGAGCTCCAGCCGCCGTCGACCGCACCGTCCAGCGCCTGCACGACGTCGAGCACCGTCAGCTGGTCGGGGCGACGCGCGAAGGCGAAGCCGCCACCCACGCCACGATGGCCGCTCAACAGTCCGGCGCGGCGAAGGCCTGCGAAGAGCTGCTCGAGGAACTGCTCGGGGATATCGCGTTCGCGCGCGAGATCGGAGATCCGCACCGGTCTTCCGCCGCCCCGCGTTCGCAGGTCCAGCTCCACCAGCGCCATGAGGGCATATCTACTCTTCGACGAGACCTTCATGTGACTCCGCGACAAGGACAAGGACCAAGTCCAAGCAGTGATTTGCACCATTCCCGATATGTTTTATCGGGAATCCTCCCGGGCGAAGCGGCCGACGTGGCATAATCCGCCCGACGGCACCAACGACGACGGGAGGAGACCCGTGCCCGCGATCACCGTCGGCTTGCCGGCCGCGCTCACCTCGCCGCAGCCCGCACGCGACTTCACCTGCGAGGCCTCCACTGTGCTGGAGGCGCTGCGTGTAGTCGTCGGGCGGGCGCCCCAGTATGAGCAGCGCATCTTCTACGGCGATCGCCTGCTGGTCGTCGTCACGCTGAACGGACGACACCTGCCGCCGAGTCAGGTCAAGGGAACCGACCTCTCGGCCGGCGACCGGCTCGACCTCCTGCTGCCGGTCGCCGGCGGCTGAGACCGCGGTCGAGCGGGCGGGACGGTCGGGCCAGATCCTCGACTTCGCCCGCGGCGCCCAGTTGCAGCAGTTCGCCGACGCCCTCGGGCCTCTCTCGAAAGGCGTCATGAGCCCGCCGAGTCGCGGCGCGGTGCGTCGCGCCGGCCCTTGGCGGGTACGGTGCCTCTGACGACCGAGGAGGGACGCTGTGAAGTTGTGGGCGGCGCGCGAAACGCGCGCAGAGTTGCTGATGGCGTGCCTTCGCGTGGTGATGGGCGCCGTCTTCCTGGCGGTCTGGTCGGACAACCTCAGCAAGGGCTTCTACTCACCCGGCGGCTGGGCCGACTTCGTGCAGCACTACGCCGACACGACCAAGGTGGGTCTCTACGCCGACCTGCTGAACTCCGTCATGATCCCCCACTCGGCTGTGTTCGCTTATGGCCAGTTCGCGACCGAGTTCGTGGTCTTCGGCGTCTTCCTGGTGCTGGGCCTCTTCACACCCGTCGCGGCTCTGCTCGCGGCGCTGTTCCAACTGAACCTGCTGGTCGCGACGTCGGGGACCACGGACTGGCCCGGCACCTACATCATCATGTTCCTGCTGCTGCTCGCGATCAGCTTCTCCCAGGCCGGCCGGACCCTTGGGCTGGACGCCCGGCTGGCACGCGGGGACCCGCACCCGCGGCTGCCGGTCTACTGACGGCAGGCTGGCACGCCGGCCTCGAACCCGAGCAGCCCCAGCCGCAGCAGGCACCAGAAGATGTCGCGCACCGCGAGCGCGGAGCCCCGCCACGTGCCGGCGATCTTGGAGGCGCCGGCGCGCGCGCGATAGTCGGTGTCGCGGACGACGATGCGCGCGCCGACAAGCTGGGCCTTGACGGCCATCTCCGTCGGGAAGGCGTAGGCGCGCTCCTCCAGTCGCAGGCTCTCGAGGAGGTCGCTGCGGATGGCGCGGAACGGGCCGTCGTCGCTCAGGCGCAGGCCGAAGAACACCCACAGGTTCGCCGCGAGCCAGTCGTTGCCCAGCCGCTGGTGCAGCGGCATGCGTCCGGCGGCGGCCCCGCGCACGGCGCGTCGCCGCGACCCGATGACGAGGTCGGCGACGCCGGCGAGCACGGGGCCGACGAGGTACCGTGCCTGGGCCGGGTCGTCGGTGCCGTCGGCCTCCATGAAGACCACGGCGCGGGCGCCCGCCGCCGCGGCGGCGCGGGCGCCCATCAGGCATGGGTAGCCGTAGCCCCGGCGCGACTCGCGCAGCAGCGTCGCGCCGGCGGCGCGGATCAGTTCGGGCCCGCCATCGGCGGAGCCGTTGTCGACGAAGAGCGTGTGTTCGAGCAGCCCAAGGCCCCCAAGCTCCGTCAGGAGCGCCGGCAGGGCCTCGGCCTCGTCGAGCACCGGTACGACGATGAAGTAGTCTGGCGCGGATGAGACTGCTGAAGACTCCACGTGTGCGTGCCTACCTCGGCCTCGCCGTCCTGGCCGCCGGACTGATCGGGCTCGCGCTGTCCGGCGACCTCCTGGCCCACTCCTTGCGCTTCGGCTCATTCTACGTACTCGCCGGCGCCGGGTTCGCCCTCCTGGCGACGGCGGCGACGAGCCTGCCGCTGCGCGGCGCCATCGTCGCCGCCGTCGTCCTCCGGCTCATCTTCCTGCCGGCGATGCCCAGTCTCAGCAACGACTACCACCGCTATGTCTGGGACGGGCGCGTGCAACTGGCCGGGATCAATCCCTACAAGTACCGGCCGTACGAACACGCGCTCGACCGCGTCCGCTACTCCGGCCGTGATCGCATCAACCACGACGAACTCAAGAGCATCTACCCGCCGCTTACGCAGACGGTGTTTCTGGGCGTCGAAGCGGTGACCCGGGCCCTGGGCCAAGCGGACGCCGCGACGCCCCGCACCGACGTGATCCTCTTCAAGCTGGTTTTCGGGGCGTTCGACCTGGCCACGGGCGCGGCAGTCTGGTTCCTGGCGGCGCGCAAGCTCCGGCTGCAGGCGACGGTACTTTATCTGCTTTGTCCGGCGGTGATCGTCCAGACGTGGGAGTCGGCGCACGCCGAGGCGGCGGCCGTCCTGTTCTGCGTGCTCGCCGCCGCTCTGCTCCTGCGCCGTCGCGACGGCTGGGCGGGCATCGCGCTGGGTCTTGCGGCCGCCTTCAAGGTCACGCCGCTCGGGCTGCTCATACCAGCGCTCCTCGGCGGGCGCGCGTCACCCACCCGCTTCCTCGCCGGCTTCGTCCCGGTGTTCGTCATCCCCTACGTTCCCTACCTGGTCACCGGTGGTTCGTTCGGCTCGCTGTTCCAGAGCGGGACCGGCTGGACTGGCGCCTCGCTCGTGTTCGTGATGCTCGCACAGCTCACCTCGGCCCACATCGCGCGCTGGCTCACGCTGGCGCTCTTCGTCGGCGGGGCGCTGTGGATCGCAGGCAGCTTCCGCGGGCGCGAGAACACCGCGGAGGCTTTCTCCTGGACGTTCACGCTGCTCATCTTCTGCCTGCCCGTGGTCCACGCGTGGTACTGGCTCACCCCGCTTGCCCTGGGCCTCGCCGCCGGACTCTGGCTGCCGCTCCTGCTGGGCACGGTCGCACCCCTCCCCGAGTCGCTGCCCCTGGCGGACTGGCTGGCCCGTGCGCGGCGTCTGACGGCGGCCGAGGGCGGCGTCAGAGCCGGTCTCGTGTTGTCGCTCCACCGGACGCTCGCCATACTGAAGCGATGAGCAGGTGGACAAGAGAATGATGGGCCGGACGATCGCGGTGATGGCGCGCCCGCTCGTGCAGGGCGCCGTCAAGACCCGTCTCGGGCAAGCGCTCGGCGAGGATGGCGCCCTCGCCGTGTACGAGCGCCTGCTTCGAGGCACGCTCGCCAGCGCCGAGCGCGTGCCGGATGTGGCGCTGGTCCTGGCCGAGACGCCGCTCGCAGGAGAGGCCACCGCGGCCGCCGACGCGCTCGCCGGCCGCGATCGCTGGTCCAGACTGGAGCAGCGGGGCGGCGACCTCGGCGAGCGGCTCGCCGAGGTCTTCGCGGACCTTTTCGCCGCCGGCGCCGGAGCCGTGGTCGTCGTCAACAGCGACAGCCCTGCGCTCCCGTCGGAGTACCTGGAGCAGGCCTTCGCCGACCTCGCCCCCGGCCGGATCGTCCTCGGTCCGGCTGCGGATGGCGGCTACTACCTCATCGGCGCCGGCCGGGAGACCTGGGACACCGGCGCCGACTCGCTCACGAAGCTGCTGACGGGCTCCCCCATGAGCAGTACGCGACTCCTCGGTGACACGCTGCGCGGGGCACGGGCCTCAGGCCTGCAGGTCGCGCAGCTGCCGCTCTGGGTGGACGTGGACGAGCCGGCCGACCTGGGCGTGCTCGAGCGCCTCACAGGCGACGCCCCGCTGCGCGGCGAGCCGCTCAGCGGCCTGCGCGAGGTCTACCTCCACCTCACGCACCGCTGCGGCCGCGCCTGCCGTCACTGCTACGACTCGGCCTCACCCGCCGGCGACGAACTGAGCACCAGCGAGTGGAGCGACGTGATCGACCAGTGCGCCGCGCTCGGCGCGCGCAGCTTCGTCTTCATCGGCGGCGACCCGCTGATCCGCGACGACTTCGTCGATCTGGTCGACCACGTCACCGGCGTGCACGAGGCCAGAGCGCGGTTCTTCTTCAACAGCCGGATCGACGTGGCGCTGGCCGGCGAGCTGAGCCGCGTCGGTAGAGGCTTGCTGACCCCGCTCGTGAGCATCGACGGGCCCCGCGGGGTCAACGACGCCCTGCGCGGTGCCGGGAGCCACGACGATGTGATGTCCTCGATCGCCGCCCTGCTCGGGGCCGGCTTGGACCCCGTCGCGAACACGGTACTCGTGCGGCCGGCGCTGTCCGGCCTCGCGGAGCTCGCACACGAACTGCGCGAGGCCGGGGTCGACCGGCTGCACCTGATCCTCCCACACCAGCGGGGCATGACGTCGCCGCCGACGGAGTGCGCGGGCGCCGGCGACCCGGCTTTCGGACCCAGCCTCGTACCGACCGGCGAGGAACTGCTGGCCGCCATGCGCGGGCTGCTCACAGTCGCTCGGGAGGTCGGCCTCACCGTCGACAACCTCTCCAGCTGGCGACGCCGGGTGGGCAGGCGCAACGACCTCTGCGCCGCCGGTTGCCGCGATCTGTCCGTCGATCCGGCCGGCCTCGTGCACGCCTGCGTCATCACGGCCGGCGACCCTGCGTTCATCGCCGGCTCGCTGCGCGAGCAGCCCCTCGACCAGATCTGGCGCACGTCCAGCAGCCTGCGGCTGCTGCGCGCGGCGCACGCCCGCGACCGGGCCGAGTGCCTCGCCTGCCCGGTCGCCGACGCCTGCGGCGGAGAGTGCTGGGTACAGGCGCACTATGCAGCCCGGGCGCGCGGCGAAGCCGCCGGCTACGCCGCGCCTTTCCCATACTGCGAGCTGGTGCGACCGATGCTCGAGGAGCTCGCCGCCGGGCTCGAGAGCACCGCCCCGGCCGACGCTGACTGCGTCGCCGCCGGCGCCTGCGGCGGTCAGTCCTCCGCCGGCGCCGACGACTACTCGCTCTTCGACTGCATATGAGGCTACTGACGGCGCGGGCGTGACCCGAGCGGACGCATTCAGTGGGGGCGGCGGCTAGCTGGGATCAACCGTCCAGGGGCCGACGCGAGTGCCGCGAGCCCGCTTCGCCGGGCGCCGTCGGGCCCGGCGGCTCAGCCGCGGTCGGTCGCGAGCGCCGCGATGATGAGCTCCTGAGACGGCACCCCGCCGGACCCGGCGGGCGGACGGTAGGAGCGTCAGCCGAGGCCGAAGTCGGGGCGCTCGTCACCACCGGGCTCGACGTCCCGCCCGCGGACGCGGATCGTCGGCGAGCCGGGAAACCGCAGGCGCACCGCCATCTGCTGGTCGGTGACGAGGACGTCGCTCACGTCCACCTGCACGCCGGCAGTCTCCGCGGCGAGGAACAGCGCCTGCCGCGCCGGCTGCCAGCTTCCACAACCCTGCGAGTGGAGGATCTCGACCGGGATGCCCATCAGTAGTCCTCCGCGACCTTGAGCACCGCCGAGCCGCGGACCCGGTCCTCCTTGAGGTCGAGCAGAGCCTCGTTGGCCTGCCCGAGCCGGTACTCCTGCACGCGGCTGACGATGGGGATGGCGGCCGCGTCGCGCAGCAGCTCGCGCGCGTCCCGCCGCGTGGAGTTGGCGACGCTGCGCACGACCCGCTCCTGGTAGATCCAGGGATAGTCGATCGAGGGAATGGGCGACGAATAGATCCCGCCCAGCGCCACGATGCCGCCCTTGTCGAGCCGGCGCAGGGCGTCGACCGCGAGCTCGCCGGCCGGCGCGAAGACGATCGCCGCGTCGTAGACGACTCCCGGATCATCGTCCGCCTCTCCGGCCCAGACGGCTCCGAGCTCCCGTGCCATCGCCCGGTGCTCTTCGTCGCGAGCGATGCCGTACACCTCCCAGCCGCGCCAGATGGCGACCTGAGTGCAGAGCGAGGCGGCGGAGCCGAAGCCGTAGATGGCGAGGCGCCTCGGCCCGGCGGGGCGACCCGATCCCGCCGCACCGGCAGCCGGGCCGGTGACCCCCGGCAGTCCGGCGTCGTCACCGACGATCCCGACCAGCCTCAGGCAGCGGTAGCCGATGATGCCGGCGCAGAGCAGCGGAGCAGCCGCCATCGCCGACATGCCGGCCGGCAGACGGTAGACGAACCCGGCGGGCGCTACCGTGTACTCGGCGAAGCCGCCGTCCACGTCCCAGCCGGTGAACAGCGCGTGCTCGCAGAGGTTCTCCCGGCCACTCCGGCAGAAGCGGCACGTCTCGTCGGTCTGATGCAGCCAAGGCACGCCGACGCGGTCGCCCGCGGCGAGCGGTGCGGCGCCCGGCTCGCCGCCGGGTGCGACGAGCTCGGCGCCCGGCCCCATGGCGACGACCTCGGCGACGATCTGGTGGCCGGGCACGACGGGCGCGCGGTGCGGCGGCAGCTCTCCCTCGAGGATGTGCAGGTCGGTGCGGCAGACGCCGCAGGCCAGCACCCGCAAGAGCACCTGGCCGGGACCCGGCTCGGGTACCGGGAGCTCGACGGACCGCAGCGGCGCCTCCGCCACGGGAGCAGGCGCCTCCAGCAGCATCGCGCGCATGGTCATAGGTCTGCCGGTCGCCTCTGCCACGTCACTCACCCACCCCCGTGCAGCAGCCTGTGCTGTCGCTGGTCGGACACCGCCGCGCCAAGCAGCAGCGCGGCGGACGGCGCGAAGAAGAGGCCGAGTTCTGTGGCGAACAGGACGCACGCCGCCAGAAGCATAGCCGCCAGCGAGACGCGGGCGACGGCGCCGTGCACGAAGCGGGCGACGGCGCCGACCACCGCCGCCACGACCGCCCACGCGGCGGCGAGAAAGAGCGCGTCCGGCCCGATGGTGGCGAAGATGAGGACCTCCGCCGCCAAAAAGAGCACCACGCTGGCTTTCGCGAGTGGGGCCATACCGGTCTTCTACCCTACGACAGCACATCCTTGCGCCGGAAGACCAGATACGCGGCGCCCGTCAGCACGACGCTCCACAGGGCGAAGATGCCGAGCCCCTTGAGAACGGGCCGCCAGTAGATCGGATCGCGGAAGAAGTTGGTGAAGTCCTGCAGGTAGTAGGGAAACACCCATGGTCGCAGCCAGTCGAAGTAGCTGAACTGGATGAGCACCGTGATGACGATGTAGATGACGATCGTCGCGATCAAGGCCGTGAGGCTCGAGTCCGTGATGGTGCTGAAGAGCAGCGACATCGAGACGATGCAGGACATCGCCGCCAGACCGTAGAGCATGGACAGCGCGATGAGCACGAGGCCGCGTGGGACGCTTGCGGTGGTGCCCGAGAACGTCACGATGGGGTGCAGGCCGAAGAAGATGCCGCCGAACAGCAGCCCGGACGCGAACATCAGCAGGAAGCCGACGCCGAGGTACACCATGGCCATCGTCCATTTGGCGAGGACGAACGAGCCACGCCGGACGGGGCGCAGCAGGACGATGCGCAGCGTGCCCAGCTCGGCCTCGCCGGCGATCATGTAGCCGGCCACCATCGCCGCGGCCAACGGCAGCAGGAAGCTGATGAGAAAGAAGAGCGCGGCCAGCGTGACGAACATGCCGTTACTGGTGATGCGCTCGACGAACGGGGGACCGCCACCGCCACGCTCGGGGTTGTGGCGCGCGAGGTAGAAGGCGAGCGAGATCAAGAACGGGATGGCGAAGGCGCCGGCCCAGATGAGATAGCTGCGGCGCTGGAACAGCAGCTTGATCCACTCGCGGCGGAGGGCGCCCCAGGCGTGGCCGCCCATGTCCCCGGCGGTGCTGCCGTGGGCGTGGGCCGGCGGCGCGGCGGACCCGGATGGCGCGGCGCCCGGCGGGGCCGCACCGGAGGAAGCGAGAGTGACCGCCGCGCCCTTCGGGCCCTCTCCGGGGCCCCAGATCGGCTCACCGGGCGTCGTCCTGTTCGCCGGGCCGCCGGCAAGGGGAACCGGTCCCGGACCCTTGGGGTCGGGCGAGCCGGCGGGCGGGCAGCCCCCGCCGGGGCTCATCGCCGGCCCCCGGGGAGCAGGCGGGCGAGCCCGGCGCGGCGCTTGCCACGCGACGGCTCGCCGGCGTCGTAGGTGAGCTCGAGGAAGAAGTCCTCGAGGCCCTGCTCCGACGCCGGCACCACGGCACGCACCTCCACGCCGTCCGCGACCAGGCGGCGGACCATCTCGGGGACGGCGTCCTCGTCGGCCTCCACGACGAGGAACCCCTCGTCCTCGACGACGCCGGCGGCGCCGAACTGACCGCGCAGCACTTCGCCGGCGCGGCCCTGGTCGCCGGTGAGCACCTTGATCGCGTCATTCTGGGGCCGCAGCTCGCTGACTGGCCCCTGCACCACGACCCGGCCCCTGTTGATGATCACCGCGCGCGTGCACACCTGCTCCACCTCGTGCAGCAGGTGCGAGCTCAGGAAGACGGTGGTACCGGCCGCGCCGAGCTCGCGGATCAGCTCGCGGACGTCCTTCATGCCGCGCGGGTCGAGGCCGCTGGTGGGCTCGTCGAGGACGATGAGCTCGGGGCTGTGGAGCAGCGCCTGGGCGATGCCGAGGCGCTGCTTCATGCCGTGGCTGAAGCCGCCGACGCGGTCCTCGGCCCGGTCGCTGAGCGCGACGATCTCGAGCACCTCGTCGATGCGCTGTTCGCTCACCGGGCCGGTCATGCTGCCCAGCAAGCGCAGGTTCCGGCGCGCGCTCATCAGCGGGTAGAACGTCGGATCGTCGACGAAGCCGCCGACGTGACGGAGCGCGCCCTGCAACTCGCCGGGTACGCGGTGGCCGCAGACCTCCGCGTACCCGCTCGTCGGATGGATCAGCCCCAGGACGAGCCGGATGACCGTCGTCTTGCCGGCGCCGTTGGGGCCGAGAAAGCCGAAGATGTCGCCCTTGCAGACCTCCATGTCGAGGCCGTCGACCGCGCGCAGGCTGCCGAACTGTTTGGTGAGCGCGTGAGTGGCAAGGATGGGGGCGCGGCCGCCGCAGCCGTGCTGCTCGCGCCGCGCCCCCTCCGGTTCACTCAGCGTCTGCGCATCCGCGACGTCTTGCGTCTCGCTGGATCCCACGTCAACGAACGGAGCTTGCGAACGCCTCCAGATCGCTCATGGGCACCATGCCGCCGGCGACGAGCGTCGTGCCGCCCTGCTGCCAGACGATGATGCCGCCGAGAGGCGTGCCGACTTCCATGGCCTTGGCGGCGCCGATCGTGGTGGTGCCGAGGATCTGCGAGGTCTTCTGCAGGGACTTGAGCTGCTTCGCGAGGTCGGGGGTGGTCCGCGTCTGCGCCAGGGCGATGGTGCCGAAGCCCTGGCCGTAGAGCAGGACGCTGCTCGGCCCCGTGGTCGCCGCTTGCGACTCGGACTGCCCGGCCTGCGGCATCGCTGCCTGACCGACGTCCATGCCGGTCGCCGCGGCGAGAGCCTGCAGCAGCGGCGTTCCCGAGGCCGTGAGCGGGCCGCCCTTGCCGAACACGTAGCCCCACTGGTAGGGCCGCGCCGTGTAGTCACGCGCCCACGCAAGCTGGTATGGGACCAGGTTCGCGACCTGGCCGCGAGTGAGCAACGCGCCCTGGACCTGCTGCATGGCCTCGGCCTTCTGGGCCTCGGTCGGCTGATCCTTGCCGGCGGACCGGTGGGCCTTCTCGAGCCGGGTGCGCATCACCGCGGCGTCGATCGTCTTCGTGGTGACAGTAGCGCCGGCGGGCGGCGTGAAGCTGAACGTCGCCGGATCGATGGAGTCGTAGCTCACGCTGCTGAAGCCGACCTTGATGACGGGCGTGGCGCCGCCCTTCGCGTACACCTCGAGCTGGAGCGGCAGCATGGTCTTGCCGTCGACGGCCGCCTGGACGTAGCCGAGGGCGGTGTCCGTGGCCGCCGGCGTCATCCTCAGCAGGTAGGCGTCCTGGCCGGCGACCTTGGTCTGGCCGCCCACTTCGACGGTGGCGAAGCGGGCGATCTGCTGCAGGTACAGCGTGATGGCCGCGGGAGTCACCAGCATCGCGGAGGGCGCCGGAGACGGAGTCTCCGCCGCCGCCTTGCCCGTGACGACGACCTGCTTGACGGTGTTCTGCGCGTAGTCGTACACCCAAGCGGTGCGCTCCGCCTTGCTCACGACGACCACCTGGTCCCCACCGGCGCCCTGCGACTCCACCTTGACGCCGGCGTCGCTCGCCCAGATGCGCCCGGAGCCGTCGCTCGTGAGTGGCGACTGGGCGGGGAGTTGCGCCATGCCACCGGCAGCCGCGGAGCCCAGGTCGCCGAAGAGGCCGTTGTGCCACGCAACATCGCCACTGACGGCGGTCACGTCCTTGGCCTGCGCCATCTTGGCGAGCAGATCGGGAGCCGAGATGCCGGGCAACGGATCGGATTGGCCGGCGCCGGCCACCGCAACGCCGATCACCAGGACGATCGCCGCCAAGGCGACGAGCGAGGCGAGGATCAGGGCTCTTGACCGCATGGAGTCTCCTTCCGCAACAGTGCTGCTACGTAGGGTGTACCCCCCGGCGGCCGGGGCCGCAACCTTACGCAGGTACGCACGGCGCTCTGGGTACGCTCATTGTCATACCGCTCTGACCGGCGTTGCCCGGATCCCCGCCGCGGCGGGGATCCCTCCCAGTCCGCGATCCGTCGAGTCCGCTGCCTAGGGGAGCGTCTGCACGAACGTCGCCCAGCCCGAGCGCAACTGGTCCCAGCTCACGCCCACGCTCCGCCGGGACGCCTGGTCCAGTCCCTCGGCGCTCAGGTCGGAGTCGCTCACCGCGGTGACGAAGTTCCTCAGCCCGCGCAGACCCCAGCGGTCCATGACGTACAGCACCAGCGAAGCTCCCTCAAGATAGGCGAGCCGCACTTTGGCGATGCGATTGCCCTTCCAGAGGTTCCTCACCCGCAGCGCCTTCTCGATCGGGAAGGCGGAGCGACCGGCGGCCAAGTCGGTACGCAGCGGCTGGAACGAGCGTCCGCCTTCGACCGCCGTCGCCAGACCCTCGGCGAGCAGCGAGGGCGCATGCTTCGTCCCCTCGAACCAGCGCGCCGTGTACGCGTGCGTCAGCTCGTGCGCCAGCATCTGGGGCGTCCAGGACTCCTTGCCCGCCAGCGCCGGACCGAGCACGCCGACGTCACGCGTCCACGTCGGGCTCTCGCTCAGGTGGTCCGGAGCGTGCGAGAAGAAGCGGATGCGGGGCTCGGCGGGATCTTCACCGAGCGAGCGCACCAGCTGGCCTCGCGAGGAGTAGTAGTACACCAGTACGGGCCTGCGCGAGGTGATGCCGAGCAGCGAGAGGCGCTCGCGGGCCGGGCCACCTGCCCTGGCCAGTGCCTCGGCTCCGGCACGCTCGCTCTTGTCGGCGATCACGACGAGTCCATTGCGGCGCACAGCGATCGGACGCTCGAAGGCCATGATCGCCTGGCCGCGCACGTCGCGTGGCGTGACGTCGTCGAGGAGCACGATCCGGCCGCCGCGCAGCGCGACGTCGAAGACGCGGCGCGCCATGATGCGGTCGGCCGGGTCGGCCCCACCGACCTCGCCGACCGCGCCGATGTAGAAGCGGCCGGGGTGGCCGCCAACCTGCTCGGCGACCAGCCGCACGCTGGTCCACGGCAGGCGCACGAGGTGACGATACAGGGTGTCGACGGCGCTGCGGGCCTCCTCGCCGGCGGTGGGCAACGCTTCGTCCCATGACTTGCGGTCTCTCGCGTCGAGCGCCTGCGACGCGCGCGAGACGGCGGCGTCGACGTCGGTCTTCGTCACCGCCCGGGCGACCGGACGGGTATCAGCCTTGTCCTCAGTGAGCAGGGGCAGCAGGGCGCCGAAGACCAGGAGCGCCACGACGGCCACGACGAGCGCAGTTCCGGCGAGGAACAGGATGCGGCGGATCGCCTTGCGAGACACGGGAGTCATGCGGCGATTGTACGTCCGGCTTCGCGCTGCGGCTCCACGGCGCGTCACCTTGACGAGCGGTCCCGGGTCGGCCGTCAGCCCCCGCGGAGGACGTAACGGCGCCAGCCGTCGTGGAACTGGGTCCAGGTCACGCCCAGGACGCCGCCCAGCACCTCGTCCATGCCGGCCTCTGTGGGCTCCGCGGCGGCGACCGCCTGGACGAACGGGCGTACCTTGCCCGGCCCCCAGCGCGCGACCACGTAGGAGACGAGCGACCCGCCGACGTCGTAGCCGAGGCCGACGCCCTCCGCGTCGGCCCCCTCCCACACGTCGGCGACCGCGAACGACTCCGGCAGCGGCCACAGCTGCCCCCCGGAGACGACCTCCTCGCGCAGCGAGGGTGACTGCCCGGAGCCCTCGGCCGCCTGGGCGATCCCCTCAAGCAGAAGCGACGGCGGATCGTCGACCGCGTCGAACCACTGCACCGTGTACGCGTGCGCGAGTTCGTGGGCGAGCGTGTCGTCCATCGAGGCGCCGCGGTCGCGAAGCCAGGGGCCCATGACCGCGACGTCGAGGATCGGCCACGACGCGTCGGCGGCACGGAGAGAGGAGTGTGCGAAGAAGGCTAGGCGCACCGCGGCGGCGTCGACTCCCAGGGCGTCGCGCACGTCCTCGACCGAGCCGTAGACCGTGACGAGGACGGTCGGTCGCGTCCCGATGCCGAGTGCCGCCAGCCGCGGCCGTGCCCGCTCGGCCGCGGCCAGTACCGCCGCGCCACGGCCCCGTGCCCAGCGGTCGGCGAGCACGATGAGGCCCGGGCGCTGCAGCACGACGGGGTCATGCAGCGCCATCAGATACCGGCGGCGCACGTCGCCCGGCGTCTCGTCGGCCACGATGGACACACCGTCGGCTGCGCCCACCAGCTTGAGATAGCGGACGACGGCGATCCTGTCGGGTGGGCCGGCGTCGCCCAGTTGTCCGATGCCTCGGACCCGGTAGACACCCTCGGTCGAGCCGGCTGGCGTCACCTCGAAGGAGAATGTGCGCCACGGCAGGCGCGAGAGCGTGGCGAAGACCTCGTCGAGGCCCTTGCGCACATCTCCGGAGGAAGCCCCCTCGTCGAGGGGAAGGCTTGCCGCGAAGGCCGAGGGGTCGCCGGCGAGCAGCGCTGCGGCTGCCCTTGAGAACTGCTCGCGCGCAAGTTCCAGCGTGCGCGCCCCGTCGGAGCGGCCACCGGGATCGGTGACGGACCCGCAGCCTGCTGCGGCGAGGCACAGCGCAGCCGCCGCCGTGACGGCGAAGATCCTGCCGATGCGCCGCGCTGCGGGCACGTGACCCCCGGTGCCGATGACGACCCCCTGTCATCCTATCGCCCATCGGCGCCATCTCCTGAAGCGGGCAGGGGAGGCGGCGGGATCCTCGAGAACGCGCCGCCGGGGTGACGCGTGTACCATGTGAAACCGATGAGCACCCCGCCCGAAGACACCGGACCCTGCACCGTGTACAGCGCTGGGGACGCCCCGTCGTCGGCAGCTCGAACCCGAGCTTGGAGGGCTTCTCCGCGGCGCTCGACACCAACGTCAGGCCCTGCGCCGGCGAGGGGTACGTGCACCTCAGGCGCTGCGGCGGCGCCCATGTCCGCCTGCCCGGGAGGGTCATGACCCTCGTCATCTGTCCCAATCTCGCCCTCGACCGCATGCTGGCCGCCGACCACGTGCGCCCCGGCGGCACGACGCGCTGCCGGGCGCTGCGCGCGCAGGCGGGCGGCAAAGGGGCGAACGTCGCGCGAGCCACCAGGGCGCTGGGCGGCGAAGCGCTGCTCATCGGCTTCGCCGCCGGCCGCGGCGGCCGGCTCATCGCCGAGCTTGCCCAAGGCGAGGGCCTCGAGCTCGAGGCGGTCGTGACCGACGGGGAGGCGCGAGTCTCGACCGTCGTCCTCGGCGACGGCGGGTCCGTCACCCGCCTGTACGAGTTCGGGCCGGAGATCACGCCGGCCGGCGAGCGGGAACTGCTGGAGCTCGCCGGCAGCCGGCCGGCCGCTGCCGGCGAGTGGGCGGTCATCACCGGGGCGGCGCCTCCGGGCGTCTCGCCCGGATTCTACGGATCCCTCGTCGGCGCCACCCGGGCCGCCGGCTACCTGACCTTGGTCGACGCCACCGGCGAGCAGCTCAGCGGCGTGCTGACCGAGCGTCCGGACCTCGTCAAGGTGAACCTCGAGGAGGCCTGCTCGGCGGTCGGCGCCCGCGAGATGCCCTGTGACGACGAAAAGAAGGCCACTGCGGACCTGTTGGCGAGCGAAGGCCTCGAGCTCTCCCGGAGGCTGGTCGAAGCGGGCGCTGCCGGCGCGGCTCTCACGCTGGGCGCGGCCGGCGCCGTCGCTGTGCTCGCCGGCGCGGAGTGGCGCGCGTCCACGCGCCAAGTAAAGGCGGTGAACCCGGTAGGGTCCGGCGACTGCTTCGCCGCCGGGCTGACGTACGCGCTGCAGCGCGGCCACGACCCGGCCGCCGCGCTGCGCCTGGCGGCAGCCGCCGGCGCGGCCAACGCCGTCTCGCCGTACAACGGCGACGTGGACCCGACCTTGGCCGCGGAGCTGGCGGGCGACGCTTACGCAGGCCCGCCCGCCTGAGACGCTCCTCCGGCTCGCCTGTCGGCTGGCTGCCTCGTGCGGGAACGCCTACACTGAGCCCAGATGCGCCCCATCCTCTTCCAGATCGGTGACTTCCGCTTCTACAGCTTCGGTCTCATGGCCGCGCTGGCGCTCATCGTGCCCGGCCTCACCATCGTGCGACCGTTGGTGCGTCGTCGCGGCGTGCCGGAGGAGTTCGCCTACGAGCTCATCATCGCCGCCGGTATCGGCGGGTTCGTCTGCGCCCGCATCTACTACCTCATCGAGAACTACGCCGCCATCAAGGCCGACTTCTGGCACGTCGCCTTCAGCGGCGCCGGTTTCGTCTGGTATGGCGGGCTCATCGGCGGGTTCATCGGCGTGGTCGGGTGGACGCTCATCCGGCGCTTCCCGCTCGACGTGATCGCCAACGCCATGGCTCCGGCCACCGCGATGGGGTACGCCATCGGCCGCATCGGCTGCCAGCTCGCCGGCGACGGCGACTACGGCAAGGTCAGCACGCTGCCCTGGGCGATGGGCTATCCCAACGGCACGGTGCCCACTCCGCCCGGCGTGCGCGTCCAGCCCACGCCCATCTACGAGATCATCGCCATGAGCTTCGTGGTCTGGATCCTCTGGCGCCTGGCGACGCGCTACGACAAGTCCGGCTGGTGGACGTTCGGCTGGTTCCTCGTCCTCTCCGGCGTGGAACGCATCCTGGTGGAGTTCGTGCGCCGCAACCCCATCTGGTTCTGGCACCTCACGCAGCCGCAGTGGGTGAGCATCGTGAGCGTCGTCGTCGGTGTGGTGCTCATCGCCGTATACGGCAAGAGGTCGGCGGTGCTGGCCGGAGCGGCGGCGCGGCCGAGCCGGCCAGAAGCAAGACGGGCGGCGCGAGCCTCGTAGCCGCCGTCGGCGCGTGAGGTGGGCCCGGCGGCGTATGCGGCGCCGACGGCGCCTCGGCCTACTTGGCCTTCGCCGCCGCGACGCCTTCGATGAAGTCCTGGTTCGTGGCGAAGTCCCAATCGACGCCGCCGTCTTTCGAGATCAGCACCATGCGGTGGCGGAACCGGTTGGCCGCGCGTTCGCTGCTGGGGTAGTCCAGCGGACTGTAGTAGCTGAGCGAGAGATAGAGGCGCCCCAGCCGGTCCACCGTCAGCTTCTGATGGTAGTTGGCGTAGCCGGGGCGGTCGGCGCTGCGCACCAGGCGCTCGGCCTCGCCCCACTCGCCCGCCGCCGACCGGCGCTGGCAGGACAGGGCGTCGTACGGCGCACCGTCAAAGTCCGGGTCTACGCCGCGGCGCGTCTGGCGGAACACGGTCACGAGGCTGTTGTCGGGCAGGCACGCCAGCGACAGATAGGTCTGTCGCGTGGTCCCCGGTGGCTCCACGCCGTCAGTAACGTAGCCGCCGGTCATGAGCTCCTCCGGAGTCGTCCAGGCACTCACGTCGAACGGCGCCAGGCTGTGCGCGTAGAGGAAGGGTGCGTTGTGCGCCCCCGTGACCACATGCAGGTAACCGTCACCGTCGCGGACGATCCCCGGGTCGTCGTGATCGTTGTTGCGCGGCCTCGCCATGGCGAGCAGCACCGGCTTGCTGATGGTCCGTGAGGCGTGGTCGAATGCGCAGACGTACGTGGGCGTACCGAGCTCGCCCCTGCGAGCCACCTCGGGCCAGACGATGTAGGACTGCCTGCTCGTCGAGGCCGCGAACGAGGAACCGCCCGAACCGTACGTCTGTCCGATGAAGCGCTTGCTCACCAGCGTCGGCTCTCGAAGCCTCAGCCGCCGCCCGGCGAAGTAGGGCTTGATCACGTACAGCAGGTTGCGCGAGGCGCGGCTGCCGCGCCAGTCCCCCACCGGCCGCCACAGCGCGACGAGAGGCGGCCTCGAGCCCACGTTCCAGCCCGCGTACTGCTCCATCTCCGCCGTCCCGTTGTCGCGCCCGTCGTAGAGCTTGCGCTTGCCGCCGAACGGCAGCTTCACGAGCTTCCAGCTGCGGCAGCCGTCCAGCGAGTACAGCAAGACGTTGTAGAAGCGGCCGCCGCGCACCCTGATCTCGATCAAGGTGTAGGCGCGACCGTGGAGGTCAGTCTCGACACGCTCGCTCACGTAGCCGCCGGCGTTGACGGTGTTCGTGAACGTCGGGAACGCCTTGCGCACGGCCTTGATGAGCGATGAGGCTACCCAACGGCCATGGTCGAGACCGAACACCGACCGCGTGAAGTCCTGCGAAGAAGTCCGGCTGCGGACAAGGGGGCGGTTCCGCCAGTCGAACGAAGGGATGTTCAGGGGGTAGTCCGGAGAGTAGCCGTACTGCTCGTGGAGGGTGGACGCGGTGTCGATGCGGATGGGCAGCTCCAACGCACGCGCCTGGGGCGTGGCCCCGACACAGAGCAGTGAGTAGACGACGAGGACTACGAGCCCGCCCCCGGCGAGTACGCCCCTCCCGAACCCTATCGCCGAGCGCCCCATGCCCGGAGTCTGTCAATGAGCGCTGAGCGCTGTCAAACCAGGCGCTCGGAGCGCCTCGGACGCGCGTGAGGCGAAGGGCCGGGAGATCCCGTCCTCGAGAGGACTCCGGAGCACAGGGTCAGGGAGCGTCGGCCGGGGCGTGGCTCGGCACGAGGAGCAGCGGGCAGGGCGCCGTCTGCAGAAGCTCCTTGATCACGGCGCCGTGACCGCTCTCGAAGCTTCCGCTCCACGACAGCACGATGAGCTCGGCCTCGGTCTTGCCGGCCTCTTCGGCGATGATCCCGGCGGGATCGCCGACGCGGACGGCCACGCGGTGGCGGCCGCCCTCGGGACACGTCGAGAAGCGCATCGTGAATTCATCCTGCCAGGCCCGCCACTCGTAGTGCTCCTGATCCATGATGCGCGGCGCCGGCAGGCTGCCCGTCTCCGCCGGCGTGTCCCCGGTGACCACGTGCAGCATGACGATCTCACGGCCGCGAGCACACAGCGCGTCGTCCGCGGCACGCATGGCCGCTGAGGTGGACGGGCTGCCTTCGAGCGGCACGTAGAGGCGCTTCAGTCCTGCTACCGGACGCATGCCGGCCCGCACCAGCAGGACCGGGGCGACGTGGCCGTTGAGGAGCGCCTGTGCGACATGGCCCATCCCGGCGGCGGAGCCGGAACCACAGGAGCAGCTCAGGCCGAAGGCGAAGGCGTCGACGGCGGATCCGCCGACGAGCCTGGTGAGCGCCTCGACGGGATCGCCGTCGATGGCCGTGAGCTCGAGGCCGTCGAGGTCGGCGCTCCCGGGCTCCGGCAGACCGGGCTCGCGCACGTGCACGCCCAAGACATCCCAGCGGGCGGCAGCCGCGAGCGCGCGAGCCGACACGATCAGCTCCCGATCGGCGGCGGCGTCTGCTACGGCTACGAGGAGGGTCATTCGGCGTCCACCTGCCAAGGTCGTCCGCTGCGGCGCCGCAGCCGGTGACGGCCAGGCCTGAACTCCCGCTCCTGGCCGTCCAACTGCAGGGTGACCGGCGCCTTCTCGACGGTTATACCCACCTCGACGCCTCCCTTCCTGGCGCGAAGGTCGAGGTGCAGGTGCGAGCCCCGGAACCTCAGGTGCATGCGGACGCGCTCCCAGGCATCCGGCAGCTGCGGGTCGAGCCGCAGCGCCTCTCCGCGGCGCATCACGCCGCAGAAGCCCATGACAGCCGCCTGCCACAGGCCGCCCATGGTGGCCATGTGCAGACCGGCGGCGGCGTTGCCCATGTTGTCGGCGAGGTCGATCGCCGCCGCCATCTTGAAGTATGTCGTCGCCTCGGGCACGTCGTGCAGCCTGGCCGCCACGGCCGCGTGGATGCCCGGACTGAGCGAACTGCCGTGGCAGGTGATCGGCTCGTAGTAGTCGTAGTTGGCGCGCGTCGTCTTCTCGTCGATCTCGTCGGCGAGCACATGGCACAGCATCACGACGTCCGCCTGTTTGACCACCTTGCTGACGAGCGTCACGTCACGGCTCAGCAGAAGATCAGCCGCCATCGGCCGCGGCCTGAGCTTCTCGATCGGCACGTCGGCCATGTCGTAGAACCCGGCGAACTGCTCGTAGAGCAGGGTCTCCGGGTCATACCCGTCCACATAGCCGTCCATGACTTTGCGCCAGCCGAACAGCTCCGTGCCGGTGAGCTCGAGCCGCTTCTTGAGCTCCTCGGCGTACGCATCATCGACCGTCTCCAGCCAGACGAGTGCTTCAAGGGCCCGCTTGATGTTCCACCGGGCGAGGACGTTGGTGTAGGCGTTGTCGTCCACGCCCTCGTGGTATTCGTCCGGGCCCACGACGACGCGCACGTGGTACCGCCCCTCGTCGTCGTCTATGGCTCGCGAGACCCAGAACCTCGCCGTCTCCAGCATCATCTCGACGCCCATGCTCGCCATGAACGCATCGTCGCCGGTCGCCTTCCAGTACTCCCACGTGGCCCAAGCCACGTCAGCCGAGATGTGGTGCTCCATGAGACCAGAAAGAATGGGCACCTGCTCGCCGCTCGGTCCGTACCCGTAGGGCGGTGTCGTCTCGGTGCCCTTGTCCGCCGACTCCCACGGGTAGAGCGCGCCGCGGAAGCCCATCTGCGCCGCCTTCTGCCGCGCACCAGGCAGGTTGCGGTAGCGGTACCTGAGCAGCGTCCGGGCCGTCTCCGGCAGCGTGTAGATGAAGAACGGCAGCAAGAAGATCTCGGTGTCCCAGAAGACGTGCAGGAAGTAGGACATGCCACCCAGGCCGCGGGCGCCGACCGAGACCGTGTCCTTGCTGGGGTGCGCCGTGCTGATCATGTGGTAGATGGCGAAGCGCAGCGCGTGCTGGTCGTCGGCATCGCCGTCGACGCGCAGGTCGGCGGCGTCCCAGGCGGCGTCCCACGCCGCCCGGTGTCGCCGCAGCAACTCGTCGAAGCCGACGTCCCGGGCGCGCTGGAGGGCGCGACGGGCGACCTCCGGCGACGGTACCTTGGTGCGGGCGGAGGAGATCGTGGCCAGCCGGTCCACCGTGGCCGGATCCCCAGGCTCGAGACGCCCGCCGATGACGTCGCGCGCCTGCTGCGGAGTGCGCGCGACGGGCGACCCGGGCGCCGGGTTGGTCGTCACCGCGAGGACGTGCCCGCCGCCGTTGCGGCCGCGGGTCCTCGCGATCAGCCCCGGAGGGTCGTCGAGCACTTCGAACTGCGTCTCTTTGGTCGGCCCGCCGGCGTGCGAGACCCCGATGGCGCTCTGCCAGACGATTGACCCGGAGAAGTCCTCCGGCATGGCCTCGGCGCGCGCGGCCATCACCTGACGGTCGTCGAGCGAGGCGAACCGCGCCGTGCGGACGCGGACACTGCGGCCGCTGCGCAGTCGCTGGCGCCACAGACGGAAGACGAGGCCGTGGCGCAGGTCGAGCACGCGCTCGTGGTCGATGATCTCGCCGTTCGAGAGCGTCATCGCCGAGCCGGCCACCATGAGCCGGAGGCCCGCCCAGTCCGGCGCGGTGACCGGCTGGCGGAAGGACGGGTCGCCCGTCCCGTCACCGTAGATGCCGGCGACGAACGTGGCCGGCGTCGAGATCGCCGAGCCCTCCGCCAGCGCCCCGCGGGTGCCGGTCTCGCCGTTGGCCACCGTGAGCCACGTCTCGACTTCGCGCTCGCGGAACGGGTCGAAGCCCTTGACCTCGAACCGCCAGGCGGGGTCGGGGTTCGGCTCGGGGAAGCTCTGCAGGGCGACGATCTCGCGCATCTCGAGCTGGTCGTGCAGGATCTTGAGGAACTCGACTGGGCCGCCGCCGGCATGCAGCACCTGCGGCGGCAGGCCGGCCGGCTCCTGGCCGACGCTGACGTAGACGGCTCGGCGCAATTCGGGGATGAGCATGGCCGAATCGGTACCCTGCCCGTCCGCGACTGGCCCGAAGGTGTCGCCGAGCACGAGCAGGTCGTTCGGCTGGCGGCCGCGCCCCGTCACGAGCGCGCGCGTGACTGCGTGCATGGCATCGCTCTTGCCGGTCAGGCCGATGTCGATGTACCTGACGTCGCTCGTGACGGCCGGGTACGCGAGGCCGGCCCCGCGGCCCAGTTCGCGCGCGAGCTCCATGCACTCATGCAGCCCGCTGTCGAACCCGGCATCGCGCAGGCGCGTGGCGACCTGCCGCTGCAGGTCGCCGACCGCCGTTCCCGGCGGTTCCGGCCATCCGGGGACCAGATCCACGGACTGTCGGTTCAGGTGGTCCTGAACGAGCGCGACGTCGAGTCCCGCGGCCAGCAGCCGGTCGCGCAGGGCTTCGGCCGTCGCGGCCAGCTGCTCCTCCTCGAGCGACGTGGCCTGGCGCCGCTCCAGGAGACGCGGGCCGGCCGGGCCGACCACGTAGACCTCCGAGCCGCGCGAGAGGTAGAGAAAGAGGCGGCCCTCGACGCCGGGACGCGCCCGCAGCTGCTCGTCCACATCCGCGACGTCGGCGCTGCTGATGACGGCGATGTCGACGCCGAGGGCCGCGAGCCGCTCCACGCGGCTGCGCACCGCCGAGGCATCCGCCTCGCGGTGGGCCACGGCCGTGCCGTCCCACGCGAAACAGATGACGGAGAACTCACGGTCGAGCGCGCGTTGCAGCTTCCGCTCGCGCGCGGGTTCGCTTTGTCTCATGGTGGCCTTGTCGCCGCTCGTCCGCATCGTCCTACCATCCTGCCCCAGGCGCGCCTTTCCTGCACCGGGACGGTACACTTGTCTTCCTGCCAAGACCGGCCCCGAGGAGAGCCCATGTCCCCGTTCGACGTCGCGTACGTCCGTAGCCAGTTCCCCGCGCTCAAGCGGGTGGTCGACGGTCGGCCCGCGGCCTATCTGGACGGGCCCGGCGGCACACAGACGCCGCAGCGGGTGCTCGACGCGGTGATCGACTACCTCGCCAACCACAACTGCAACATCCACGGCGCTTTCGTCACCTCTGAAGAAACGGACGCCGTGATCCAGGGCGCTCAGGACGCCGGCGCCGACCTGCTCGGCTGCGACTGGGACGAGGTGGGCTACGGCGCCAACATGACGACGCTCGCCTTCCTGCTCAGCGACGCGATCGCGCGCGACATCCGTCCCGGCGACGAGGTGGTGGTCACGGAACTCGACCACGAGGCCAATCGTGGCCCGTGGCTGCGGCTGGCCGAGCGCGGCGCAGTGGTCCGCGAGGTGCCCGTCGACCTCGAGACCTGCACCCTTGACTGGGATGCCTTCGAACGGCTCGTCAAGCCCGGCAAGACGAAGGTCGTCGCCGTCGGCTACGCCTCGAACGCCGTGGGCACCGTGAACGACGTCGCGCGCGCGTCTTCGTTGGCGCGCGCGGCCGGCGCCTTCAGCGTCATCGACGCCGTCCACTACGCGCTCCACGGGCCGATCGACGTCAGGGCCATCGGCTGTGACTTCCTGCTCTGCTCGGCGTACAAGTTCTTCGGTCCCCACGTGGGTCTCCTGTACGCGCGTCGCGAAGCGACGGAGATGCTCGAGCCGGTCCGGCTGTGCACGCAGGACCCCGGCCCGCCGTTCGTGTGGCAGACGGGCACGCTGAACCACGAGGGCATGGCCGGTACCACTGCGGCAGTCGACTTCATCGCCGACCTCGGCGAGCGGCACGTCAAGATGGTGGAGCGCCACCTCCCCGCAGGCCTGCAGGGCCGCAGACGGGCGGTGGTCGCCGGCATGCTGGCCGGCGAGGCCTACGAGCAGCCGCTCGCAAAGTGGCTGCGCGAGCAGCTCGCCGCCATCCCCGGCGTCACGATCTACGGCCCGCCGGAGGGCAGTCCGCGCACCTCGACGGTGTCGTTCACGCTGGACGGCTTCCAAGCCGGTGAAGTGTGCCGAGCGCTGGGCGCGCGCGGCCTCTTCACCTGGGATGGGGACTTCTACGCCCAACGGCTGATCGAGCGCCTCGGTCTGAAGGATCGCGGCGGCCTCGTGCGCGTGGGACTCGCTCCGTACACCATCCAGAGCGAGCTCGAACGGCTCGTCGCGGCCGTCGGCGACCTTGCGCGCTCGATGCGATGACCGCCGGCCCCGCTACGCCGGCCGGCACCCCCCGGGACGTCAGAATGTCGCTGTTCGGCTCCGGAGAGGAGGCGGCTCGCCCGCGAGAGGTGCGGCTCTGCCTGCTCGGCTTCGGCAGCGTCGCGCGGGCTCTCTGCGAGTTGCTCGCCGCCCAGGAGCGTTTGCTCGCGAAGCGGCACCGCCTGCGCGTCCTCATCACCGCGGCCGGAACGCGACACGGGAGCCTGCTCGACCCGGCCGGCATGACGCCGGCGGAGGTGCTCGCTGCGGTCGCTGGCAGGCCGGCTCCGCCGCAGGCGGCCCGGCCGGCTCCCGAGCTCCTCGCCGCCTCGGGAGCGGACGTGCTCGTCGAGCTCACCGTGATGGGAGACCTCTCGGGAGTCGCCGCCGGCGCCCCGTCGTACACGCCGGCGGCGACCGGCCACGTCCTCGAGGCGTTCCGCCTCGGCATGGACGTCGTCACCGCCAACAAGGGGCCCATCGCCTGGAACTGGCCGGAGGTCGCGGCAGCCGCCTCCACGGCCGGGCGCCGCATCCGCTTCGAGAGCACCGTCATGGACGGCCTGCCAGTGTTCAGCCTCCTCGAGTACGCGCTTCCGGACTGCGCGTTGCGCGGCTTCGAGGCGGTCTTCAACGCCACGACCAACTTCATCATCGACGCGATGGGGACGGGGCGGAGCTACGAGGACGCCCTTGCGCAGGTGCAAGCGGAGGGCTACGCGGAGGCGGACCCGAGCAACGACGTCGACGGCTGGGATGCGGCCAGCAAGGCTGCGGCGCTCGCCAACGTCGCCATGGACGCCGGCATCACTCCGGCGGACGTCCAGCGCGAGAGCCTCCGAGAGGTCACGCTCGAGCGCATACTGCGGGCGCGTGAGCAGGGCGGACGCCTGCGCCTGATCTCGAGCGTCTGGCGCGAGGAGGGCGCCGGGCCGGGCGGCGCTGCGAGGTCCGGACGGAACGGAGCCGCGGCGGTCGGCCCGGTGCGCGCCCGCCTGCGCGCGGAGGAGCTCGACATCGAGCACCCGCTGGCCGCCGTTGGCGGCGAGTCTCTCGGCGCCCTGCTCCACACGGACCTCATGGCCGACGTGCTGGTCAGCGAGCGGCACGCCCTCGTACCGCAGACGGCGTACGGCGTGTATGCGGACCTGCTGCACCTGTGCCGAACGAGCTGACAGGCCAGCCGGGTCCGGTGGCGGGTGCGGTCGCCACGCCGGCGCCGCTTGTTCCGGCTGCGCCGGTGGACGCCGCCGCTTCACGCCCGCCCCGCCGGCCCTCCTGGTTCCGCGCCGCGCTCATCTCGCTCGCGATCGTCGTCGCCGGCGCGGCGCTCGGCGGCGCCGGCTACCGCTTCGAGCGCGCGCATTCCATCCAGCCGCCGGCGCTTGAGAGGACGGGAGCCGGGTGGACGATCACCGGGCATCACGGCCGTGAGTTCAGCGGTCTGGCTCTGGACGGCCCGCGTCTCCTCTGGCAGGACGGAGCGTCGATCGAGTACGCCGACCTCGGTGACGGGTCCATCCACCTCCTTGGTCCCGGCCCCGGGATGCGCACCACTTGGGATCCCGCCGTCGGCCCACGCTATGCGATCTGGTTCGAGGCGGAGCGGCAGGCGAGCGTCGCGGCCCAGGCCGTCGCTTACGACATGCAGACCGGCAGGCGCTGGACGGTGGCCGTCGCCGGTTCCATCCACTCCTACCCCGCCATCTCCGGCGACGTCGCCGTCTGGTGCTCGGCGCTGACGCTCGGCTCTCCGTCGATCAACGGAGTCCGCATCGGGAGCGGCGAGACCCTCGACATCGCCGCCGGGACGGGCTCGCCGGTGGTATCTGGTGGACTCGCGGTCTGGGCCACGAGCCTGGCCGGACCCTTTGTCGCCGGCGACGTCGCCGGTGGGGCGACCTGGCCGGTCGCGGCAGGCCTCGGCCGCGGCCGGCTCACCAGCATCGCCTTGGCCGGTCGCACCCTCGTTTGGGGACAGAGCTCCGGCCGGCCCGGTGAGGGCGTGGTGGCCAGCACGGATGTCGATGGCGGGGGGACCACGATGCTGGCCACCGGCCTCACCGGTCTCTCCGGTCCCGCCTATGACGGGCGGACGGTCATCTGGGCGGAGACGACCGCGAGCGGCGCCCGCGTCATGGCGCGACGCCCCGGGGGCAGCGCGTTCCCGGTAGCCGCAGTCGACGGCGCCGTTCCCGAGGTCGCCGTCAGCGGCGACACTGTCTGCTGGATCCGCCGGTCCGCCGGCGCGGACAGCATCGTGGTCCAGAAGCTGGCGCGATGAGCATCCCCATGCGGCGCAGGACGAAGGCCCTCCCAAGCGAGTCACGCGATCGGCTGCTGCTTCTCCTTCTCGTCGAACTGTGGGCGCTCAACGTCGCCGACCTCGCCCTCACCCGCTACTCCCTGTGGCTCGGCTTCGCGACCGAGTCGAACGGGGTCATGGACTACTTCCTGCGTGCCGGCACGGTACCGGCCCTCGCATTCAAGGTCGGCATCGTCACCGTCGGCGCCCTCCTGCTCTGGCGCCTGCGGGTGTACCGCGTCGCGACGCTCGCGGCGGCCTTGCTGACCGTGGTGCTCGCCGCCGTCGTCGCCTACCAGGTCTTCTGGGTGCTGAGCCTGCGCTGAGTCTCGCCGGTGGTGGTCGGCCCACGATGCCGGCCGGAACGAGCGCGGAGGCTACCCGTCCGCCTGCGAGAACGACAAGGGCGCCCGGCCCCAACTACGGCGGGCCGGGCGCCCCAGACGCGAAGCACGAGCGCGCCTCAGACCCCTTCGGGCAGCGTGCTGAGCCGCGTCTTGACGATCTTCGTCGCCTCGGCGATCACCTCGAGGCTGCGGTCGACCTCGGACTTGGTGTGCGCGGTGCTGGCGAAGAAGCGCTCGAAGTTGAAGTTGTGGAAGTACACACCGCGCATCTGGCACTCGGTCTGCACCATGCCGAAGAACCGCGTGTCGCTGGCGCGCGCCTGACGGTACTTCGTCACCGGCTCCTCGTGGCCGAAGAACACCTGCCACATCGGGCCGACCTGGCTGATGTACGCCGGCACGCCGTTCTCGGCGAAGATGCCGCGCATGCCCTGGACCATCGCGTTGGCGATCGTGTTGAGGTGCCCGTACACGCGCTCGCGGTCGTTGATCAGGATGTCGAGCGCGGCGTTCATGCCCGCCAGGGTCATAGGGTTGCCGCTGTAGGTGCCGCCGTGGAGCACGACGCCATCGGCCTCCAGCTGCATGATCTCCTTCTTGCCGCCGAACGCGGCCGCGCCCGGCGTGCCGCCGCCGACGGCCTTGGCCACGCAGGTGATGTCGGGGATGACTCCGTACAGCTCCTGGGCGCCGCCCAGTGAGACACGGAAGCCGGTGATGATCTCGTCGAAGATCAGCACCACGTCGTTCTCGTCGCAGATGCGGCGCAGGCCCTCGAGGAAGCCGGGTACCGGCGGGATGATGCCGGCGTCCCCGAGGATCGGCTCAGCCAGCACGCAGGCCAGCTGGTCGCGGTTGCGCTTGATGAGCACCTCGACCGCGTCGATGTCGTTGAACGGCGAGATGACGACGGTGTCCGCGACGGCCTTGGGGATGCCCTCCTGGGACGGCAGCGTACGCGGGAACTTCTCGCTGCCCGCGGCCTCGAGCGCCGGCACATGGGAGAAGGCGTGGCAGTCCAGGAAGCCGTTGTAGCTCCCCTCCCACTTCATGATCTTGTCCTTGCCGGTGTAGGCGCGGGCGAGTCGGATGGCCGCCTGCGTCGCCTCGCTGCCGGAGTTGGCGAAGCGCACCTGGTCGATGCCCGGCACCGCCTGCACGATCTTGCGCCCGACCTCGTAGTCGAGTTCGTGCGGGAAGGTGTACAACATGCCGCCCTGGGTGATCTGGGCGACGATCGAGTCGAGGATGGGCTTGGGGCGGTGGCCGAAGATCATGGGGCCGTAGCCGATGCACCAGTCCACGTACGCGTTGCCGTCGACGTCGTAGAAGTAGGCGCCCTCGCCGCGCTCCATGACGATCGGGCGCGTGCCGATGAGGCGCGCGTAGCTGGACTCGCCGCCGGAGATGACCTCCTGGCACTTGGCGAACATCTCCTGGGTCTTCTTGAGTCGACTGTCGTCGATGAGGTTGTCTGCCATCGGGCGTGGTCTCCTTGGAACGGCCGGGCGCGGCGCGGCTCCCACCTGTGTGGGGCGGGTCCCCGGAAGGTCGGACAAGTCTACCGGATGCCGGCGTCCCGGTGAATGTCGGCCGGGGGCGGCGGGCGACGCCGTGCCCGCCGCAGCCAGAGCCGCTCAGACGACGGCGGCCAGCAGGCTCACGCCGACGATCGTGCACGCGATGCCGACCCACTGGTTGGGCTTGGGGCGCTCGTGAAGGAGCACGAAGCCGAGGATCACGGCGAAGGTGCCGAACTGCGTAGTGGTCACACCGGCGACCGTCGGCGGGCCGAGCGAGAACGTGATCGTGAGCAAGAGGACGCCAGACAACTCGAGGATGGCCGCTCCCACGGCGCGGACACGCAAGTCGCGCGGCACCGCGACACTGCCGGTGAGCAACGCGACGGGGAGAGTGATCAGCAGAGACACCGAGCGCGAGATGGCCACCTGCGAAAGCCAGGAGATGTCGCCGTAGGCGTAGCACAGCATGGCGCCGGCGAAGAGGGCGCCGGCGGCGAGCGCCCAGGACGCACCGCGCGCCGACCGGGTGCGGCCCTCGAACGATGTGAACACCGCCCCGAAGGCGCACAGGCCGAGGGCGACCGCCAGCGGCCCGGTGACAGGGGCGCCCAGCAGGATCACCGCAACCGCCACGTATGCCCCCTGCAGTGCGGTGAGCGCAGATACGAGGCCAAGGTCGCCGATCTGGAGTCCATGCAGCAGACAGAAGAAGGCGCCGAAGTAGAGAGCCCCGGCGAGCGCCGCCAATCCGGCGCCGCGCCACTCGTCGCCCTGCGGGAGCCCGTCCACGAGGAGCGCCACCGGTACGATGATCAGCGCGCCCGTGACGAGCACCCAGACCATCTGCGTAAGAGGCCGCGTGCCGCGTGCGACGCGCTGCGAGAACATGTCGCTGGTCGCGTAGGAGAGGGAGGTCAGCAGGCCTGTGAGCACGGTGAGCACGCGGCTCAGTCTATCCGAGCGCCCCGCCGCGGAGCGGCGTGCAGAGGGCATCCGTACGGCTGGACAGCTTCGTCGAGGCCGGCGCGGGGCCCGACGAGCGGCGGTTGCATCCCTCCGCGCCCGCCGGGGAGGATGACGTCATGCACGCCGCGCCCCAGCTTCCCGTCGTCGCAGACTGGTTCAGTCTCACTTGGGTGACAGGACGGACGGCTCTGCTCACGGAGCCGCACGTGGACGAGCTTCTGCGCGCCGGACTCTGGTACCTGCGCGGGCGTGAGCGCGACCTTCTCGTGGACACCGGCAACGGCGTCGGGGCGCTGGCGCCCGTGCTCGCCCGTCTGGCGCGCGTCGGGCGCCCGCGGGAGGTCATCTGCCTTTGCACGCATGCGCACGTCGACCACATCGGCGGCTTCCACGAGTTCGAGCGGCGGCTGCTGCACGGGGAGGAGCAGGAGCCAGCGACACATGTCCGCAACAGCGCGCCTCTGGCGCCGGCGCTGTGGTCTGCAGAGATCCTTGCCCGGCTCGCTGAGAGCGGGTTCATCCCGCCTCCCGTCCTCGTCGACGCCATCCCCTATCCCGGGTTCGATCCGCTGACCTTCCGACCCCAACGAGCTGCGCCCACCCACCTCGTCCGGGGCGGCGACGAGATCGACCTCGGTGACCGGCGCCTGACGGTGGTCGAGTTGCCCGGACACACGCCGGGCAGCATCGGGCTGATCGACCACGAGGAGCGCGCCCTCATTTCCGGCGACGCCATCTACGACGGCGGGCTGATCGACACGCTGCCCGAGTCCGACGTGGAGAGCTATCTCGGAACGATGGAGGTCCTGCGCCGGCTGGACGTGGACGTGGTGTACCCGGGCCACGGGTGGCCTTTCGACCAAGCCCGGCTACGCGAGATCGCCGAGGGCTACTTGCGCGGGCACGGCGACTGAAGGCGCCCGGCGGGGGCGGCCTCAGCTCACCGCGAACAGTGTCACCGCGATGCAGGTGAGCGCCACCCCCAAGTACTGGACGCGCGACAGCCGTTCGTGCAGGAAGACGTACCCCAGCAGCACCGCCACGGTCCCGCCCTGCGCGATGACCACCGACGCGACGGCGAGCGGCCCGACGGTGATCGCCGCAGCCAGGGCGACGAACGCTGCGGCATCGAAGACGCCGGCATACGCGCAGCGGCGAGCCAGAGGACGCGGCAGCCGCAGGCCCGCCAGCAGCAAGGCCCCCGGGACGAGCACCAGCACCGTCCCGAACCGACCGTAGGCGGCGAGCGCGACAGGATGCAGAGCCGTAGCCTGCGCCAGGAGGAACACGGTGATCGCGAACAGTCCCGACGAGAGCAGAGCCCATCCGGCGCCGGCCGTGGCACGGGTCCGGCGGACCGCGGCGCTCTTCGCGGCGCGGTCCGCGCCACCCGCGTCGGGCTCCGCGGAGCCCGACGCGTCGGGCCCGAAGACCTCTGACTTGGGCGCCTTCTCCACCGACGCCATGAGACCGCCGGCCACGGCGAGCGGCAGGCCGATCAGCGCCAGGGTCGGCAGCGACTCGCCGCCGGCGATGGCGACGACGGCGACGAAGCCGCCGGCGAGCGAGGCCAGCGGAGTCACAATCGAGAGGTTGCCGGTGACGAGGCCGCGCAGCAGACACGCCAGCCCCGCAGCCTCACACAGGCCGCTGACGACGGCGAAGCCGACGGCCCGCCACTCGGCGGAGCCGCTGGGCGGGCCGTCTGACAGCAGCGCGAGCGGCAGGAGGATCGCGAGCCCCACACCCATCGACCAGGCGAGCGCCGTCCAGACGGCCGCCGCGCGCACGACCTTGACCATGAGGAAGTCATGCAGGGCGTAGCCGAGCGCTGAGCCCAAGCCGAAGACGACGGTGAGCATGCGCGTACTCTACTCGACCCTCGGCGCGCCTGGCCTGCGGCCGGGGCGCCCCAGCGTCCGTCAGCGGTCGGTCGTGCAGACGGTGAAGTCGGCGAAGTTGCGCGGCGCCAGGCCTCGGTGCCTCTCGGCGATGGCGTCGGCGAGCGCGTCGAGAGCAGCGTAGTCGGCCTCGCGGGGCATGCCCTTGGCGAGCACCGGCTCGAGGAACTCGACCTTGAGCTTGGGCATCATCCCCGCCAGCATCTCGACCGTCTTCCCGGCCCAGCCGTAGCTGCCGATCACGGTCGCATACTTGGTCCGCGGCTTGAGCGCGTTCGCGAGGATGGCCGCGTAGGCGGCCAGAGGGTGCGGGCCGGCGAGCACCGTCGGCGTGCCGAGGACGATCGTACCGGCGTGGACCAGCGAGCTGGCCAGCTCGCCGGCGTCCAGCGTGGTCAGGTCGAAGCGCTCGACCGCCACTCCGCGGTCGGTGAGCGCCGCCGTGAGGTGATCGACCATCAGCCGTGTGCTGTCGTGCATGGTCACGTACGGCAGACAGACGATGTTCTGGGGCTCGCCGCCGGCCCAGTCGCGGTATGCCTCGATGATGAACGCCGGCTCGTCGTACACCGGCCCGTGGCTGGGAGCAATGAAGGAGATCGGGTACTGCGTGACCTTCTCCACGTTCTTGAGCACCTGTCCGCCAAACGGCATCATGATCTCGGCGTAGTAGCGCTTGGCGCCATCGTACACAGCGTGCTTGTCGGCGAAGACGTCGCTGGTGGCGTAGTGGGAGCCGAAGAAGTCGCAGCTGAAGAGGATCCTGTCCTCCTCGAGCCAGGTGCTCATGGTCTCCGGCCAGTGCACCCACGGCGTGAACAGGAACGTCAGCGTCTTGTCGCCGAGGCTGAGCGTCTCTCCGTCGGTGACCACCTGGAAGCGCGCGTCGTCCACGTGCAGGTGGTCGATCAGCATCGCCTTGGCCTTCTCGTTGCAGACGATCGTGAGTTCCGGGTAGCGCTCCAGCAGCAACGGGGTGCAGCCGGAGTGGTCCTGCTCCACATGGTGGATGACCAGGTAGTCGGGCACGGGCAGCTCGTCGAGCTGCGCCATGAGCGTCGCGCAGCGCGCGGGGTCGACCGTGTCGAACAAGGCCTTCTTCTCGCTGCCGACGACGAAGTACGCGTTGTAGCTGGTACCGTGGGGAAGGGGGATGAGCGCGTCGAACAGACGGCGGTCCCAGTCGACGGCGCCGATGAGGTGGACGTTCTCACGGATCGTACGTGGCTTCATGGTCACCTCGCGTGAGGTCGTGCTGTGCGGTCTCGTCCCCCGCAGTATAACCACGGGCGGACCAGCGCCGCGCCGCAGCAACGGATCAGGTGGCGGAAGATCGGCAAGACCGTTGGACACGGCGGCAGGCGGAGGGCGGCGACGGTCTCGGGCGGATCCGCCGTCGTCACCCTGACGCTCCCTCGACGCGGCGCGCCGAGGACCGCGTGAGCAGAAGCCGGCCCCGACGGTTCCGGGCCGAAAGGCTCATGCGCACCCGGGCTACGTCCGGACGGCGGCGTATCCTCCGGGCGAAGAAGGGACCCGTATGCCCGCAGCCTTCCTGCTCACGCCGTTCAGCGCCGCCGCCGCCGGCGGTGAGAAGCCGGCCACCTACCGCGCCGTACAGCGCGCCGTCCGTGACGCCTGCAAGGATGCGGGCGTCGAGTTGCGGCGCGCCGACAACATCTTCAGAAGTGGCGTCGTCATCGACCAGATCCGGGAGGCGATCGTCGGCGCCGACCTCGTGATCGCCGTCTGCACGGGCAAGAACGCCAACGTCTTCTACGAGCTCGGCCTGGCGGAGGCCGCGGGTCATCAGCCGATCCTGGTCGCGCCCGACGCGGGCCACCTGCCGTTCGACAAGGCACACTGCCGCTGCCACATGTACGGGGGCAAACGCCTGACCACGAAGAACCTGCGCGCTCGCCTCGTGAAGGCGATCGCGGAGACACTGGCCGACGAGGGTCCCGGCGATGCGACGACCACGTGGCGAAGAGGCCCGAGGACATCGACGTAGGGCTTCGAGGGGGCCGCCCCGGGACGCCGCTCCAGCCCGCCGCCTAGCGCGTCAGCTCGTCGGCCAGCTGCTCGACGAAGAGGCCGACGTCGGTGACGATGCCGATCGCCTGGAACGAGCCGCGGTCAGCCAGCTTGGTGACGACGGCGGGGTTGATGTCGGCGCAGACGGTGCGCACGCTGGCCGGCAGCATGTTGCCCACGGCGATGCTGTGCAGCATGGTGCTCAGCATGAGGCAGGCGCCGGCGTGCTGCGCGTAGCGGCGCATCTCGCGCTGCGCCACCATCACGTCGGTGATCACCTCGGGCATGGGCCCGTCGTCGCGGATGCTGCCGGCGAGCACGAAGGGTGTGGCGGTCTTGGTGAGCGTGTACATGAGGCCGTCCCGCAAGATGCCCTGATCGACGGCGGCGCTGATGCTCCCGGCGCGCCGGATGGTGTTGATGGCGCGCAGGTGGTGCTCGTGTCCGCCCGGCACCGCTGCGCCCGACTTCAGGTTGATGCCGAGCGACGTGCCGTAGAGGTTGCTCTCGATGTCGTGGGTGGCGACGGCGTTGCCGCCGAACACGCAGCCCACGTAGCCGGCCTCGATGAGGCGGGCCAGCTGCGGCGCCGCCCCTGTGTGCACCACCGCAGGACCGACCACTGCGATCGTCAGCCGACCCTCCTCCTTGACCTGGCGCAGGATGTGCGCGACCTCGTGCACGATCTGCGCCTTGGGCTTCTCGCTGCTGACGGCGCTGGCCATGAACTCGAACGGCTGGCTCTCCCGCGACCGCTCGAGCGGCAACACGCGGATGCCCTTGTGGCCGGTGACGAAGAGGTCGCCGGCCTGCACGTCGCTCATCGCCACCGTCTCGGCTGAGACCTCTTCGGGATCGACGCGGATGCCGCAGTCCATCTCGGGGTGCTCGACACGCACCCACTCGCCGCCGACACGCACGAACGTGGTCAGGTTGGTCGTGGAGTAGAAGCGCTCGGGGAAGACGCCGTCCATGTCGGCCGCCTCGAGGAAGACGTCCTGCGGCTGCACGGCGACGACGCCGAACTCGGTGATCGCCGTGAGGATCTCGTCCAGGTGACCCGCGTCACGGCCGAAGATGCGCATGACCGCGTGCGACGGGTCGTCCTTCATACGTCCGACATCGAAGGTGAGCATCTCGAACTCGCCGTCGAGGTCCATCACCTGGTCCATGATGTGCGGCATCATGAGCGAATCGATGAGGTGACCCTCGATCTGGACGTCTTCGTATGGCATGTCGGGCATGGTGCCTCCCGTGGAGTGGCGCGACTGAGGCGGGACCGGCCCTCCGGGCCCCACCCGCCTCAGTCTACCAGCCGTCCCTTGACGCTCGCCCGGCCGGTCCCTATCGTCTGCCCACACGGAAGCTGCGCCTGGCGACGCCGCTCCATCCGCACCAGGGGGACCGCATGACGATTCGCACCCGGCCGGCTAGCCTGCTCATCAAGGCAGCGATGACCCTGCTCGTCCTGCTGGTGGCCGCGGCTGTGGCAGGCGCTGCGCAAGCCGCCGCCGCGTCGAGTCCGACCCCGGCCGAGAAGGTGGAGCAGCCCCTCGTCAACTGGGGCTGGCTGGCGGCGGGACTCGGCGGCATGATCGTCCTGCTCGTGGTCATGTTCCTGCTCACGCGCATGTTCGGAGGTCGGCGGCGGGAAGAGAAATAGCCGGGCCAGCCGTCGCGGATACGGCCATGGGATGCCGATGGAGCCTCCCGCGGCCGTCGCGTCGACCGCTGCCGGCATCGGGGCCGGACGGCCTTCGGCCCTGACCCGAAGGGGTGCATCAGTGTCCAAAAGAGCTGTCGGCGTCGCGATCGCAGTGGCCGTGGCGGTCTGCGTCACAGTGCTCACCGCGGCCATCTGGCGGCAAGTCGCTGCGGGGCCAACGATCGAGACCCAGGCGCTCGGGGTCTGGCAGGAGCAAACGGCGTCACAGCCGCTTCGCGTCACCGTCAGCGCCGCCCCGAAGCAGGCCGGCGCGACCGGGTACTGGGTGTCCGGGGCGAACTCCGGCTCGACCCCGTCCCCGGCCCGCCTGGACGGGGACAAGATCGTCGTCTGGGGCGAGAACACCAAGGATGTCGTCTGGATCGTGACCTACGACAAGGGCGCGGACGCGCTGCTCATCACCCGGCCCGGCACCGGCGAACGGCACGTCCTGCGGCGCGTCTCGCATTGAGCCGGGCGCCCCGTACGGACGACTGACCCGCCGCGGTCGGCGCCCAGAGGACGGGCCGCCCACAGGCGTCAGGCGCCGACTCGGCCGGGTCGTGGGTGGTCACCCGGCCGAGCCTTCCTCCGCCTCGATCTCCTCCACCACACCCCGGCTCGAGGGCAGCAGTTCCACGATGAACACACCGGTGAGCATGAGCGAGCCGCCGATCAGCAGCCGTGCCGTCATCGAGTCCATTCCCGCGATCATGCCTGCGATGACTGCGAACACGCTCTCGAAACCGAGAAGGATGGCGGCGTGCGTCGATGTCGTGTAGCGCTGCGCCCAGCTCTGGATGAAGAACGCATAGATCGTGCCGCTGACCGCCGTCCAGACGACGGCCGCCCACACCTGCCACGACAGGTCCAGCGTGATGCGCACGACGAACGGCGTGGCGACGACGAGGATGATCGTGGAAACGGCCATCTGGGTCATCGCCAGCGTGGTCGGTCTCACCTTGGGCGCGAAGAAGCCGGTGGTCATGATGTGCAGCGCGTAGAACAGGGAGCCGAGGAGGGTGATGGCGTCGCCCCACTTGATCGAGAAATCGCCCTGCAGACTGAGCGCGCCGAGGCCGACGGTAGCGACGACGGCGCCGATGATCTGCCAGCGGCCCGGCGAGCGGCGCGCGACCACCCAGTACAGGAACGGGACCATGGCGACGCTCATCCCGGTGATGAAGCCACTCACCCCGGGAGAGGTGCGCTGCAAGCCGACCGTCTGCAGGATGAGCGCGGTCAGGTAGAAGACGCCGAGCAGACCGCCGCGGGCCCAGTCGCCACGCGACGAGCTGAGCCAACTGCGGGGCTGCACAGCGGCGAAGATGCCCGTCGCGACGACGTAGCGGAGCACGAGGTACAGCATCGTGCCGCCGACGATGCTGCCGGCGGCCAGATCCGTGGTGCGCTCGACGACGTCCTTGATGAAGACGAAGTTGCTGCCCCAGAAGATGGCGACGCTGAAGAGCAGCACATCGGCGACGAGCGCCTTGCGGCGCGAAACGTGCGTGCTGCCGAGGGGCGTCGCCATTCCGGCCATCTTATCGGACACCGGGCGGGGCCGACGCCGCCCGCTGCCGCCCTCCGGCCGCAGCCGCTCGGGCACTCCTACTGCGTCGGCCCGGCCAGAGCGGCGATGGAGACGAGTGGCTGCGTCAGGAAGCCGTCCCGGCCGAACGCCGGCCAGGTGGCGCCGCCGTCGCTCGTCGCAAGGATCGCCTGGTCCTGCGTGGTCGCCAGGACGTGCTGCTCGTCCGCAGCCGCGATGGACTGCGGCTGACCGGCAGCGACCGTCTGCAGCTGCCAGGTCTGACCGCCGTCGGTCGTGGCGAGCACGCCTCCGTTGCAGGTCACCCAAAGCCTCGACTCGCCGGCGCAGGCGATCTGCTTCGGCTGCAGGGCGTCGGGCTCGGGCGCCGACACATCGATGCGGAGTCGGCGCCAGGTGATGCCGCCGTCGCGGGTGGCATACACGAGCGGCGCCCCGTCCTGGGTACCCCAGCCGACGACCCAGGCGCGCAGTGCGTCGCCGGCGGCTACGCTCGTCAGCACGGTCATGGGGGCCCGCTTGCGCAGGCGCCAGGTACGGCCGCCGTCGCGCGTGCTCCAGATCCGGTCCAGCGCGACCAGCACGCCGTGGCGCGCATCGGAAAAAGCGATGTCGGTGAGGAGGACGTCGCCGAACGGCGTCTTCTTCCAGGTCGCGCCGCCGTCGGTCGTGCGCAGCACGGCGGATGATCCGGGCCCGGCGTCGGCGCCCGAGTCACCGGCGAGCCAGGCGTCCTCCGCGTCGGTCGCGGCGATCGCCTTCACGTCGAGCTTCACCTTCTCCACGACGCTCCAGCCGGCGCCGCCGTCGGCAGTCGCGAGCACCGTGCCGGCGTCGGTGACGAGCCAGCCGGTCTGTGCGTCGGGGAAGGCCACGTCGACGCCGCGCTGGGGCAGGAAGAACTTCTGACGCTTCCAACTGGCGCCGCCGTCGGTCGTGGCGAGGAGGGCGCCGGTCTCTCCGGCGGCCCAAGCGCGCACGCCGGGGGCGGGCGCCGGGGGAGCGCCGAAAGGGTGCTCCGGGGCCGCCGTCACACTACTGCCGCAGCCGGCGAAGATCGCCGGCACAGCGAGCGCCGCCGCGAGCGCCAGCGCCGCCAGGGCCCGCGACGGCCTCACTCTCGCTCCGGAGCCGCCAGGAAGCGTCTGTCGAGGACGAGCACAGCGAAGGCAGCGGCGGCGGCATCAGAACCACCGCACCCCCGGATCACGAGGACCACGAGCAGGGCGACGATCGCCACGACCACGGCCAGGGCGATGAGCCGCCGACGGCGAAGCTGACGGCTGCGCTGCTCACGCGCCGCCGCGCGGTCCTGCGACGAGCGCGGCCGGCGCCCGTCGTCAGGTCGCCCGGCGCCGGTGACCGCGGCACGCTCGGCCGCTTCGATCGTCCCCATCCGGGGCAGCTCGAACTCGGGGCGGAGCGGAGCGCCGCCGCCCGGACCGTCGGAACGCTCGGGCATCACGTACTCGGGCGCGGAGTCCAGAGGCGGGGGCTCCTCGAAGGGAGATTCATCCTCCGGGCGCTCGAGCTCGGGCCTCCGGGCCGCGGACTCGAGTGGAGATCGGGGCTCTGCGGGCCCGGACTGCGCGAGGTCTCGCTCGTCGTCCGGCTCATCGTCGGCGCGCCGAGGCGGTGGGGTGTCTCGCGGCGGCCTGTCTTCCCAGTCCCAGTCCACGCGGTCTCCGACCTCGATATGGCCCAGCCCTACGGGTCAAGAGTACCAGAGGCAGCGCGTCGCGCCAGAGGAGGAGGCCCGGCCGGCCTCCCGGGCTCAGTCCGCGCGCGGCAGCACGTCAGCCGGGTTGGGCGCGCCGCGGTGACCCGGCAAGGTCTCGATGACGATCACGCCGGCGAGGATCAGCGCCGCACCCGCGACGAACCGCCAGCTCAGGACGTCGAGGCCGAAAAGCAAGCCGAAGACAGCCGCGAAGAGACCCTCCAGACCGAGGATCACGGCGGCCCGCATCGAGGTCGTGGACTTCTGCGCCCAAGCCTGGATCACGAACCCGAAGACGGTGCCGGACAACGCCGTCCAGACGACCGCGGCCCACGCCTGCCGGCCGAAGTCCCAGGTGACGTGCTCCACGAACGGCGTGACGACGATGAACAGCGCCGCCGCCGCGATGATCTGTGTCAGCGCCAGGACCGCCGGCTTGGTTCGCGGCGCGAAGAGCCCCATGGCGGCGATCTGGGCGGCGAACGCGAGCGCGCTGACCAGCGTGAGGAGGTCGCCCTTTGACATCCCGAGCCCGCCACGGAAGCTGAGGAACCCGAGCCCGGCGGTGGCGATGACGGCGCCGATGATCTGCGTCCACCCCGGCGAACGACGGGTGACGACCCAGTAGAGGAACGGCACCATCACGATGTACAGGCTGGTGATGAAGCCGCTCTTGCCGGGGGTCGTCCACTGCAGGCCGATCGTCTGCGTAGCGAAGGCGGTGAATAGGAACAGCCCGAGCACCGCGCCGTACAGCCAGTCGCGGCGCCGAGTCTGCAGAGCGGTGCGCGGCATAACGGCCGCAAGCACGATCGCCGCCACGATGTGCCGCCACAGAAGGTACGTCATCGGGCCGGTGCCGGCGATAACGTCCTTGATGACGGCGAAGTTGAGGCCCCAGACGATGGCCACGCTGAGCAGCGCTCCATCGGCGAGCAGCGTACGGCGCCGGTCTCGGTACGGAGGCGGCGGTCCGCCGGCCCCTGGCGACAGCCCTCCAGGCGGGGCGACGGCCGGCTCAGTCACGCGCTGAAGCCGCCGTCCACAAGCCACGAGTCGCCGCTGACGAAGCTCGCCTCGTCACTCGCAAGGAAGGCCACCACGGCGGCGACCTCCTCGGCGCGGCCGACTCTGCCGACGGGGTAGCCGTCGGCCTGCACGGCCGCGTACGCCTCCGGGTCGGAGGCGTCGGCGATCGCCTGGGCGAGCATCGGCGTCTCGACGACGCCCGGCGAGACAGCGACCACCCGCACGCCCTCGGGCCCGTGGTCGTGGGCGAGCGTGCGCACGAGGCTGATCACGCCGGCCTTGGACGCCGCGTATGCCGCCGCACCGGGCTCCGCGTGGTAGCCCGAGTCGCTGGCGATGACGACGATCACACCGCCGCCGGCCTCGATCATCGGCGCGAGCGCGGCTTGCATGGTGAAGAAGGCGCCCTTGAGGTTGGTCTCGAGAACGCCGTCCCAGTCGTCCTCGGTCACGTCCAGGGTCGGACGCTCGTCCCAGACGCCGGCGCAGTGAACGAGCACATCGAGCTGGCCGTAACGCTCCATCGTCGTGGTGACGATCGCCTGGCAGTCTCCGGGCCGGCGCACGTCGCCGGTCGCCCAGCCGTGCTTGCCGGCCGGCGACAGGCTCGCGGCGACGGCCTTCGTCTTCACCTCGTCCCGTCCGGCCACCACGACCGCGCAGCCCTCCCCGGCGAGGCGCCGCGCGCAGGCCTCACCGATGCCGGACGACCCGCCTGTGACCAGAACCACTTTGTCGGCCAGACCCTCCACAGTGACCCCCTTCTCGCTCGCGGCTTAGCCTACAGCGCGGGGCGCCCGTCCGGCACGGCATCGGACAGCCCTCCTATGTCGCGCCGCACCAGCGCATCAACGTCAAGGCGACGGCGGCGCTGAAATCCACCAGCCCGCCGACGCTGGCGCGCTCGTTGGCGGCGTCCAGGTGCCGCCGTGGACGATCGTCGGGACGATGTCGCCGGGAGCGAGGAGAGGGTGGATGTGGTCGGGGCGCGCCTTCTCCTCCTCCCGCAGCGCTCCCATCCCGTCGACGACGGCGACGAGCTTCTCGATGGCGTTCACGGCGCCGCCGTCCCGCCAGTGCGGCTGCGGCATCTCGGCATGCCCGGCTCGGCCGGCCACGGTGATCGTCGGCGTCACCGTGCCGCGGCAGCTCACCCAGGCGTCGAAATCGATGGCGCCGGATCCGGAGAGGAACGCGGCTCGTCGACAGACAGTACGGTGCTGCGGGCATACAATCGCAGCGCCGGAGCGACGCCGCGATCCTACGACGCCGCAGACGATCAGGAGGGGGCAATGGGCGACCTGAGCGAAAGCAAGATCCGCGTCATCAAGGCCGATGAGGTGCTCTGGGAAGAGGCGATGACCAGTCCCGAGGAGACCGATCCGCCAGGCCAGGAGTACACGGCCGCGGTGTCGATGGACGACAAGTTCAGCTTCGGGCTCTGGAAGCGTGACGCGCAGCGGCGCCACTTCGAGCGCCCATACCACGAGGTGGCCTACATCATCGAGGGCGAGGTCGAGCTCACCGATGACGACGGCGAGCGGTACGTGGCCGGCCCCGGCGACATCGTGATCACACCCAGGGGCAGCGAGGGCTACTGGAGGAACCTGACCCCGGTGAAGAAGGTGTGGGGGATCTACGAAGAGGCTGAAGCCGGTCTCACCGCGTACATCGGGCCGGGCGGGTTCTGAGCGGAGCAGCGGGCAGCGCAGCCCAGACGCGCGTCGTGGTCAGCGGACCGTCACGCGGAAGCGGTCGACGCCGCGGCCGCCGTCGCCGTCCGTCACGCACAGCGTGACGGTACAGCGGCGGCCGCGCGGCCCCGCAATGCGGTGTGACAGCCGGAACGTCTTGTCGGCGCGGAGGCGCAGCGTCCGCCGCGGCGTTCCGTCGCCGTAGCTGACCCAGCCCTTCCAGACGTCCGCACCGGGATCGCGCAACGAGCACTTCCGCGTGAGGCGCGCGCCGGCGCGGACGCTCACGTCCCGGCCACCGGCCACCTTCGGAGCGACGTTGCGCACGGTGACCGCAATGGTCGCAGACGCCGTGCGCGCCACCTCATTCGCCACGGCGACCCGCACGGTGCGGCGCCCGTCGTCGGACCAGGTGTGGCTCAGCGAGAAGGCGCCGCTCTGACCCGCGCCGGCGGTGAGCGGCAGGGCCTCGTCGCCGACGCGCGCGGCGTAGTCGACGGTCGCGCTCCAGCTGGCGCCGTCGTAAAGACCGCCTGGACGCGTCCAGCGAACGCCCTCACGCGCGCTCGCCGTCGCCGGCAGGCTGACGAAGAACGCGCCCGGAAGGAGCGCGCGTGAGTCGACCACCTCGAAGTCGGCGCCGGTCACGCCATCCAGCGTGTGCAGCGCCTCGTCGTCCCAGTGCGAGTCCGGCGCCCCGCTCACGTCCCAGTCGGCGCCGTTGTCCGCGACCATCATCCCGTACTTCTTGAGGCCCCGATGCCGCGAGCACGCTGGCGAGCGCGGCGGCCGCTGCCCGGCGTCGGCGCCCGCCCCCGCCCGCCACCGGCGAGCGAAGCACCTTCTGCACGCTTGGCGCCTGTGAGCGGCCTCTCTTCATGCCGTCTGTATCGGCGCGGGGCCGGGCCGGGTGAGCGACAGGCGTCGTCCGTACCGGCCACGGTGCGGGTAGTATCGACCCATCATGGACCCCCCGAGCGATCAGACCACCACGACGGCGAGGCGTGGCTGGCTCTCGCGCCTGCGTTCGCTCGACCCGAACGTGCGCACGCTCGGCTTCGTCAGCCTGCTGGCCGACCTCGGCTCGGAGATCGCCTACCCGCTGTTCCCGATCTTCGTGACCACCGTGCTGGGCGCCCCGGTCGCGTTGCTCGGGCTGATCGAGGGCATCGCAGAGGCGACGGCGAGCATCACCAAGTACCCGTTCGGGCAGGCCGCCGACTACACCGGCCGCCGCAAGCCGTTCGTGCTCGCCGGTTACACCTTCGGCGCGCTCGGCAAGCTTGTCATCGCCTTGGCCCCAGGGTGGGGCATGGCCCTGGCCGGCCGGTTCACTGACCGCTTCGGCAAGGGGATGCGAACGGCGTCGCGCGACGACCTCATCGCGGCGAACACGCACCCCGGTCAGCAGGGTCTCGCCTTCGGCCTGCACCGGACAATGGACACCATGGGTGCGGTGCTCGGTCCGCTCGTCGCCCTCGCGCTCGTCGAGGCTCATGTCTCGCTGCGCTGGATCTTCGCCATCGCCGTCATCCCCGGCCTGCTCAGCGTGGTGGCCATCGTCTTCCTCGTGCGCGAACACCGCGAAGCGCCACAACGTCGCGCCTTCAGGCTCTCGCTCCCCGGTTCGCCCGCCTTCCGCTGGCTGCTCGTCGGCTCGCTGCTGTTCGCCGTCGGCAACTCCAGCGACACGTTCATCCTCCTCAAGGCCAAGGACGTCGGGATGACCACGGCGGCCGTGATCCTGTTGTACGTTCTCTACAACCTCGTGTACGCAGCCGGATCGCTCCCGCTCGGCGGGCTGAGCGACCGCGTCGGCCAGTACCCGCTCGTGATCGCCGGCTATGTGGTGTTCGCGGCGGTGTACGTAGGCTTCGCCGCCGCCGGGACCGGACTGACGCTCGCAGCCCTCTTCGCCGCTTACGGCCTCTACATCGCGGCGACGGAAGGCACCAGCAAGGCGCTGATCGGGCGTGCGATCCCCACGGGGGAGCGCGCCTCGGCGCTCGGCCTGTACTACACGGCGACGGGTCTCGCCGCTTTCGCCGCCAGCACCGTCGGCGGGCTGCTGTGGAGCGCATGGGGCTCGTGGGCGACGTTCGTCTACGGAGCCGCGGCGGCGCTCGCCGCGGCGGCGCTCATGCTCGCCGGCCGCGGCCGTGTGCGCCGTGCGCTCGCCGCCGAGCAGCCCGCGCACGCCGCCTGATCTCCGCCCGAGCGGCCGGGCAGAAGCAGCGGCGCGCCGACGGTGTCACCCCTGTCCCGGAGGCCCTGCAGCCGCTACGATTCCGAGGGTAGACGGCCGACCAGCTCTGGAGGGGGACATGGGCCGAGTCTGCGCGACCTGCGGGCGCGCCAACGACGTCGACGCGAGCTTCTGCCAGGGGTGCGGCGCCGCGCTCGCCGCGGTCACAGGCCCAGGCGCCGCACCGGCGCCGGCAGAGCCGCCGCCGAGGCCCGGGGCCGGTCCACCCGCAGGCAGGCCGCCGCGACGTGGCAAGTCTGCGCCCTGGTGGCTCGTGACGCTGATCTCCATAGCAGTGGTCGCGCTCGCGTCCGTACTCGTCTTCGTCCTCGTGCCCCGCGGTGGCGGCAAGACCGACGGCCAGAAGCCGCCGGCGCCGTCGGCGGGCGCCACCGTCGGCGCTTCGCCTTCGCCCGCGCTGAGCCACTACCTCGCCGGTGCCGTCGGGCCGAAGGCCGATCAGCTCGCCGCAATAGCAGGCGACGGCACGGTCAGGCCCATCACGAGCTTCAGCGGTGAGCAGATCTGGCAGATCGCCTACTCCCCGGACGGAAAGTGGCTGGCCTGCATCGCCGGCACCTACAAGCGCAGCGAGCTCTGGCTCTTCTCCGCCGCGACCGGGGACGCCCGGCAGGCGCCGGCCGAGGCACGCGACATCGTCGCCGTCGACAGCATCGCCTGGCTCTCTGAGGGCCGGCTCCTGGTGGCCGGGCACGCGGAGACACCCGGGGCCACCGGGCAGAACGCGGTGTTGCTCGTGTACGACATCGCCACGCGCGGCTTCTCGGCGCTGCTCGACGCCGCTGGGGTCCCGCTGCGCGGCGTCTGCGTCAGCGCCTCCCGAGAAGGCGACAGAGTCGCCTTCATCACCTACACGGACCGCAAGACCGACAAGTACGGCATGGCGACCGCCAAGGAGCGGCTCGAGCTGCTCGACCGCGCCACGGGCGTGGTGACACTACTCAGCGCGCACGAAACGCTGTTCGGCGTCGATGCGCGCGCCTTCGACGAGCCTCTCATCTCGCCGAACGGCGAGGCGCTCATCTATCGTCGCGCCGGCAGCGACGTAGGGACCAGCTATACGGTGATCGCCGCCGACGGCACCACGCTCATGCCCTCTCGGGAGACGCAGTTCCCGGCCGGCTACGCTTGGGACCCGGCCGGGACGAAGGTCGTCTTCACAGGTCATTCCCTCAAGCCGGCCGCCACCGAGAGCGGCGTCGGGCCGGCGATCTTCTGGGTCTACGACACCGAGGCCGGCTCCACGCAGGTACTCGCACGCTACCCGGACACCATGGTCCAGGAGCTCTCCTGGTCACCCGACGGCACGTCGATCGCCTGGGCCGAGTACGACCAGGAGAAGTACCAGACGGGCACCATCCACCTTCTGCCGGCAGGCGGCGGCGATTCGACCAGGCTCGTCGAGGACGCACTCTCCCCGGTGTGGGCGCCCGAAGCCGCCGCGTCGCTGCAGACATCGCCGTCTCAATGACGCGAGGCGGGACCGGGGACGCCGTCGCCGCGTCCACGGCGCCGACTTCGCGACCGCGATGGAGCTCGGCCGCCGGATGGGGATGCACATCCCCGCGGAGGCCGACATCCACGTCTTCGCCGTCGAAGTGCGCGGGAACCTGTCGTTCGGCGAGCGCCTCAGCCCGGAGCTCGAGCGCGCCGTCCCCCAGCTCCGCCGGCACCTGCTGGGCGAGATCGAGGCGCTGCTCGCAACGACCCGCCTCCCGGAGCACGAGCGGGACGAGGGCCCGCGAAGCCCGATGTGCCCGAGCGGAGGCGATGACGACGGCATGCGCCTCGGCGGAGCCGCGCCGAGCAGGTCTCGCGCGCGGTCCGGGCGAGTTCCCGCCGACCCTCGCGGACCGCGGCCGGCCCGTCAGACCCTGCTCCATTCCGGCCGGCGGCACAGCGCGTTCCATGGCATGGACCGGGCCGCGATGGAGTCACCGCCCCCCGCGCCGACGACCTGCGCCACCCGATCCCGGCGACAGCGAGGAGGGACTTTGACGGCGCGGCCGAGGTGCGCCGTCCGCAGTTGAGATTGGAGTTGCCCGCGCGCGCTTGTGCCCCTACACTCAAACGACACGGTATTCAAGCCACCGGCACGACGGATGGGGCGCGCAGCCACTGCAGCGCCCCGCCTCGACAGAAGGATCGATCGCCACGATGACGAGCAGCACCCCCACCCTCGCCGCCGAGATCGAGGACGCCACCGGCATCAACCCCGCGACGTGCTACCAGTGCGGCAAGTGCTCCGCAGGGTGCCCGATGGCCTCCGAATCTGATCTCCGCCCGCACCAAGTCATGCGCCGCGTGGTGTACGGCTCACGCGAGCGGGCCCTCCAGGACGAGTCGATCTGGCTCTGCCTCACGTGCGAGACCTGCAGCGCCCGCTGCCCCAACGGCTGCGACCCGGCACGCGTCATCGACGCCGTGCGCGAGATCGCCTTCGAGTCCGAGCAGGCACGGATGCCGCGCGGCATCGGGGCGTTCCACAAGGCGTTCCTGGAACAGATCCGCACCAACGGCCGCCTCCACGAGGTCGGGCTGGTGATGGACTACAAGCTCAAGACCGGCGACTTCATGAAGGACGTCACCAACGCGCCGGGCATGCTCGCGCGCGGCAAGCTCCACCTGCTCGCCGACAAGATCGACGGCGTCGCCGAGGTCAAACGCATCTTCGAGCAGTGCGGGGTGACCCCATGAGCACGCTGACCCGGGACGTGGCGGCCCTGAGCGCGGAGGACGACGCGCGGGCGAAGACGGCTCGCGGCGTCGCCTACTATCCCGGCTGCTCGTTGCACGGCACTTCTCCGGAGTTCGACGAGAGCCTGCGCGCCGTCGTCGCCGAGCTCGGCATCGGGCTCGCCGAGATCCCCGACTGGAACTGCTGCGGCGCGAGCAGCGGTCACACCACCGACCACCTGCTCGGCGTGGCGCTGCCGGCCCGTAACCTGGCCCTCGCCGAGGCACAGGGCTTCGACCGCGTGCTGGCGCCCTGCGCCGCCTGCTACAGTCGCCTCTCCGGAGCGCATCTCGCGATCGCGACCGAGGATGGTCTTGCGGAGCGGATGCCCGAGATCCTCGGCCGCCCCTTCGCGAACAGCGTCGAGGTCTTCAATGCTGTGCAGCTTCTGCACGCTGCGGCGGCGACCCTCAAGGAAAGGACGGCGGCGGCTCCGAGCGAGGCCAACCCGCTCAACGGCGTCAAGCTCGCCGCTTACTACGGCTGCTTGCTCGTTCGTCCGCCGGAACTCAGCGGCGGCGACGACTCTGAGCAGCCGACCCAGATGGACGACGTCCTTCGCGCCTGCGGCGCCGAGGCCGTCGACTGGAACATGAAGGTCGAGTGCTGCGGCGGTGCCTTCAGCGTCAGCCGCACCAGCTCCGTCGTGCGGCTCGGCCGCTCCATCATCGAGGATGCGCGGCGCAACGGCGCCGAGGCGATCGTCGTCGCCTGCCCGCTCTGCCACAGCAACCTCGACCTGCGCCAGAAGGCGATGACGGCGCGCGGCGAGCAGCCGCTGCCGATCCTCTTCATCACGCAGGTCGTGGGCCTCGCGCTCGGCCTGCCGGCCGAGTCCCTCGGTCTGAACCGGCACTTCGTGGCCACGGCGCCGTTCGTGCGGGAGCTCGTCATCCGCGCCGGCAAGCGCGCCGAGGAGGAGAAGCGTCAGCAGGCCGAGGCGGAGGCCAAGGCTGCCGCGCGCGCGGCAAAGCGCGCCGCAGCCGAAGCCGCCAAGGCGGCAGAGGCCGGCGCCACAGCCGCTCCGGGCGAGCGGAACGCCGCGCCCGACGCCGGAGGCGACGCATGAGCCGCATCGGCGTCTTCGTCTGCCACTGCGGCGAGAACATCAGCCGCACCGTCGACTGCGCCAAGGTCGCCGAGACGCTCAAAGACCATCCCGGCGTGGCGTATGCCGAGGACTACAAGTACATGTGCTCGGACCCGGGCCAGCAGCTCGTCAAGAAGGCCATCGAGGACCACGACCTGACCGGAGTCGTCGTGGCCGCCTGCTCGCCGCACATGCACGAGAAGACGTTCCGCCGCGCCGTCGACCAAGCCGGGCTCAACAAGTTCATGTGCGAGATGGCCAACATCCGCGAACACTGCTCCTGGATCCATGAGGACAAGGACGAGGCCACCGCCAAGGCGATCGACATCGGCCGCACGATCATCGAGAAGGTCAAGCACAACCGGCCGCTCGAGACGATCAAGATCCCGGTGACGAAGCGCGCCATGGTCGTCGGTGGCGGCATCGCCGGCATCCAGGCGGCGCTCGACATCGCCGACGGCGGCCACGAGGTCATCCTCGTCGAGAAGGAGGCGTCCATCGGCGGCCACATGAGCCAGTTGAGCGAGACGTTCCCCACGCTCGACTGTTCGCAGTGCATCCTCACCCCACGCATGGTAGAGGCCTACCAACACCCCAACATCAAGCTCCACACCTGGAGCGAGGTGGAGAAGGTCGACGGCTACATCGGCAACTTCGAGGTCACCGTGCGCAAGAAGGCACGCTCGGTCGACGAGGACCTCTGCAACGGCTGCGGCGACTGCCAGGGCGTGTGCCCGGCCAAGAAGATCCCCAGCGAGTTCGAGGCCGGGCTTGGCAACCGGACGGCGATCTACGTGCCGTTCCCTCAGGCCGTCCCCAACATCCCTGTGCTCGACCGCCAGAACTGCACCCTCTTCAAGGGCCGCCGCAAAGGCCTCGCCAAGGACGCCTGCGGCAAGTGCCAGGAGGCGTGCCTCAAGGGCGCCATCGACTACGACACCGAGGACGCCTTCGTGACCGAGGAGGTCGGGGCGATCGTGGTCGCGACCGGCTTCAAGCTCTACGACATCGGGCGCGACCAGCCCGAGGGCCTCAAGGGCTACGGCGAGTACGGCTACGGCGAGGTGCCCGACGTCATCGACGGCCTGCAGTTCGAGCGCCTGGCGTCCGCCAGCGGGCCCACTGCGGGCGCGATCCTCAGGCCGTCAGACGGGACGGAACCGAAGACGGTGGTCTTCGTCCACTGCGTCGGCTCTCGCGACCCCGAGAAGGGCATGAGCTACTGCAGCAAGATCTGCTGCATGTACAACGCGAAGCACGCGATGCTCTACAAGCACAAGGTGCACGACGGCCGGGCCGTCGCGTTCTACATGGACATCCGCGCAGCCGGCAAAGGCTACGACGAGTTCAGCCGGCGAGCCATCGAAGAGGACCATGCGGAATACATCCGCGGCCGCGTCAGCCGCATCTTCCGCGACGGCGACAAGGTCAAGGTCTGGGGCTTCGACACGCTGAGCGGCGAGCAGGTCGTGATCGACGCCGACATGGTGGTGCTCGCCACGGCCGTGCGCCCCCAGGACAGCGTGAAGGAGCTGGCACAGAAGCTCAGCGTCAGCGTCGACGCCGACGGCTTCATCAACGAGGCGCACCCGAAGCTTCGTCCCGTGGAGACCAACACCGCCGGTGTGTTCATCGCCGGCGCCTGCCAGGCGCCGCGGGACATCCCGGACAGCGTCGCCATGGCGAGCGCCACCGGCGCCAAGGTGCTCGCGCTGTTCAGCTCGGACGAGCTCGAGCGCGAACCGGCCGTGGCGGTGGTCAACGAGCAGACCTGCATCGGCTGCATGCGCTGCGAGCTGGTTTGTCCCTACGGGGCCATCGAGCAGCGTGAGGTCTGCACGGTCGACGGCCACGTCTGCGGCCACACGGCCTTCGTGAACCCGGGCGTCTGCCAGGGCTGCGGCACCTGCCAGGCCGTGTGCCTGAGCAAGAGCGTCGAGCTCGAGACGTTCACCGACGAGCAGATCTTCAGCGAGATCAACGCGCTCTGCGCGTGGGAGTGACATGAACGACGACTTCGAACCGCGCATCACCGCCTTCGTCTGCAACTGGTGCACCTACACCGGCGCCGACCTGGCCGGCACCAGCCGCCTGCACATGGCGAGCAACGTGCGCATCATCCGCCTGCCCTGCACGGGGCGCATCGACCCGCTGTTCATCATCAAAGCCTTCGAACGCGGTGCCGACGGCGTCATCGTCAGCGGCTGCCATCCAGCAGACTGCCACTACACCTCGGGCAACTACCACGCCCGGCGGCGATTCGCCGTGTTCCACGACATCATGGAGTTCATCGGTGTCGACTCCCGGCGGATGACCTTCAGCTGGGTCTCCGCCAGCGAGGGCGCCAAGTGGAAGGACGTCGTCGACGAGGCCGTGGGCAACGTACGCGAGCTCGGCCCCTTCGAGGCCTACCGGGCGCTGGCGCCGGAGGACGGCGGCGCCAAGTCGGCGGCCGCGACGACGGAGGCCGCATCATGATCGACGTCGTCCCCGTGTACACCGGCGTCGAGGACCTCCGCCGCATCGCCCGCGAGCTGCTCGAGGCCGGCGACGTGCGTGTCGTCATCGGCTGGGAGCACGCGC